>NZ_MVID01000044.1 GCF_002086815.1 Mycolicibacterium parafortuitum | reverse complement strand
CGGTGTAGTTGGCTCCGCCTGAGCCGGGGTAGTTCCAGGAGTTGTTGGGGTCGGTGCCGGCGAGGTATTCCTGGTCGTCGGTGTAGCCGTCGCCGTCGGTGTCGTTGGCGCCGGAACCGGGGTAGTTGCCGGAGTTCCAGGGGTCGGTGCCGTTGGCGTATTCGTCGGCGTCGGTGTGGCCGTCGCCGTCGCTGTCGGTGTAGTCGAGTGCCCCTGGGTAGCTTGATGCGTCGTTTGGGCTTGTGCCGGCGGCGTTTTCGTCGGCGTCGGTGTAGCCGTCGCCGTCGGAGTCGATGTTGGCGGAGCCGGGGTAGTCGGAGGAGTCGTTGGGGTTGGTGCCGGCGATGCTCTCGTCGCCGTCGGTGTAGCCGTCGCCGTCGGAGTCGCCGTAGTACCAGTCGGCTGAGCCGGGGTAGTTGCCGGAGTTCCAGGGGTCGGTGCCGGCGGCGTTCTCGTCGTCGTCGCTGAACCCGTCACCATCGGAGTCCCCCGCGCCCGAACCTGGGAAGTTCGACGGGTCACCGGGATCGCTGCCCGCCGCGGCCTCATCGCTGTCGGGGTACCCGTCGCCGTCGGTGTCCTGATCCGGAGTCTCGACGCCGGAATCGTCGGGCGGGTCGTCACCCGGCGCGTCGCCGTCTTCGTTGAGCTCGTCGTCGAGGTCGTCGGTGTTGGTTTCCTCGGGCTCCGGATCCTCCTCATCCTGAGGCGGAGCGGAGTCGATGGGGTCGCTGTCCTGGCCGTCCGTTCCGTCGTCGTCGGGAGACTCGGTGGTGTAGCTCATCAGCGCCACATGCGGAGCCGCCGGCTCCACCGTCATCGTCGCCCAGGTGAGGCCCAGCCCCACAAGGCCGGCCGCAGCCCACGCAGTGCTCACAGCGAGGGATGCGGCCGATCTCCACGGATGCGATTCATCGTCGGGTCCGATCACGCACTTCTGAAGTGGCATTTCTTGCCCCCGACCGCGTGCAGGCCCAATCGTGCAATTACCTGCGGAATTTATCGCACCGCGAACGCGCAGTCCAGCATTTTCACGAATTAGAGAGTCGCTCTGAATGTGCGCAAAAGTAGTGTGCGCGAACGGAAATTGAACCTGGCAGTTGGCTGTGAGCGAGGTGCTCTGATGCCTTTCACAAGGCAACAATTCCTACTGTGTTCTGGCACCGTCTTCTCACGCCGTGGGTCGCCAAAAGCCCTGAAAACCCTGCCCGGCATTGACCGTCCGGATCGGCGACAATTTGACCGGATCGCCGGCTTCTACCATCAGTCCGTCGCCCACGACCATCGCTACGTGTCCGTCCCACACCGCGAGGTCTCCGGGCAACACCGCGTTCCCGGCCACCGAGGCGCCGACATCCTGTTCCTGCGCGAGCCGTGGAAGGCCCAGTCCCGCTTCCTGATACGCCCATTGCGTCAGACCGCTGCAGTCCAACCCGACCCCCGGTGTCGTCCCGCCCCACTGGTACGGGACGCCCAGCTGGGTCAGTGCGTGCCGGACGGCGTCGGCGGCGACCGGATTGGGCGCGGTCACCACGGTGCCGTCCGGGAGTCGCACGGCGACACCCTCGCCGAACTCCGCCGCATCCGCGACCTCCGTGCCGTCCGGACGGGTGAACGCAGCCATCTCGCCGACGGCGCCGGTATCCCCGAAGCCACCCAAGCCGGCGGGCATCCCGGCACCGCCGAGGCCGGCGCCCGGCGCCGCCCCACCCGGCCCATAGCCCGCCGCAGACGCCGGCACCGAGGACGCCGGCACCGTCGTCGCCGGCGCCGCCCCCGGTGACGTGGCGTCGACGACCCGAGCCTGCCTGTCCAACTCACCCTGCAGTTCCTCGACGACCCTGATCGCGTCGGCCAAGGCGTTCCTGGCCGCGGTCAGCAGTTCGCGAGCGACCCCCGGGGAATCGAGGTGCGGCTCCAATGCGGTTGCCTTCGCCTCGAACTCGTCGACGATCGCCTGCAGCCGCTGATGTGCCCTCGCCACCGCGGCGGCGGCGTCCTCGGCGGCCACCCCGAGCGTGCTCGCCCGCTGCGCAGCATCGCCGATCGCCCGCGAGGTGCTCGCGGCGAAGTCCGCGGCCGCGTCGGCGCCCGCGCCCGCCCAGCCCGCCTCCACCGTCCGCCACGCCTGCCCCGACGAGCCCGCGATGTCGTCCAGCATTTGGCGCACCCCGCGCAGCGCCGATGCCGGATCGGCGGACGGGTCGCCCGAGAACCCGGGCCCGACCAATGTCTGCAGCCTGCGGATCGGCGCCGCCAGCGCCTCGACCGTCGCCCCCGGCATCAGCGCCCACCGGGGAGTCGCGCCGCCACGGAGACGTCGGCCGCGTCGTAGTCCCGAGCTGAGGATGCCGCCGCAGCCGTGCCCGCCATGAGCACGCCGCGCAACCGGGCGAGGCCCGATGCCTCCGCCGCCGTCGCGCGGGCCAGCGATGCCAGGAACGACGCCCCCACCGGACCGAACGTCTGCACCGAGCCGCTGCCGGCTGCACGCAACCGCACGGAGACCGCGTCGAGAGCGGATGCGTGCAGCTCGCAGGCATCGCCGTAGCCATGGACCAGATCGGTGTCGACCGACAGGCGCGCGTACATATCGTTATGACGTCGCGAACCGCGCGACGGTTCCCACTAAGGTCGACAGTCATGGATGTGCGCGTTGTGGATCACCCGCTGGCCGCGGCACGGTTGACGACCCTGCGTGACGAGCGCACCGAGAACTCCGGGTTCCGCGCCGCGCTGCGGGACCTGACGATGATGCTCGTCTACGAGGCCACCCGCGAGCTCGCGATCGACACCATCCCCGTGCGCACCCCGCTGTGCGAGACCGCCGGGACCAAGCTTTCCACCCCGCCGCTGCTGGTCCCCGTGCTGCGGGCAGGTCTGGGCATGGTCGACCAGGCACATGCGCTGATCCCGGAAGCCCGGGTCGGCTTCGTGGGGGTGGCCCGCAACGAGGAGACCCACCAGCCGACCCCATACCTGGAGTCACTACCCGACGATCTGAGTCGTCAACCGGTCATCGTGCTCGACCCGATGCTGGCCACCGGCGGCTCGATGGCGCACACGCTGGAGCTGCTCTACGCGCGCGACGCGGTCGATGTCACGGCGATCTGCGTGGTGGTCGCCCCGGAGGGGCTCAGGACGCTGGAGAAGGTCGCCCCCGAACTGCGGCTGTACACCGCGGCGATCGACTCCGGCCTCAACGACATCGCTTATATCGTCCCCGGCCTCGGCGACGCCGGCGATCGCCAGTTCGGCCCGCGCTGACCTCAGGCCCAGTCGCGCACCGCGGCGGCCACCGCGTCCTGGACTCGGGCGGCCCGGTCGCGGGCCGGCGCCAGATCACCGGGGCAGCGGATCTCGATGTAGCACTTCAGTTTCGGCTCGGTTCCCGACGGCCGGATCACCACCCGCACCGTGGTGGTGTCGTCGCCGCCGGAGAACACCAACGCATCCGTGCGCGGCGCCAGATCCTCGACGGTCACCGCGAACCCGGCGACCTCCCGCGGCGGGGTCTTGCGCAACCGCTCCATCAACTGCGCGGCCTCGCGCGGTGAACCGACCCTCCGGGTGACGGCGGTGGTGCTGTGCACACCGTGCCGGCGTGCCAGTTCGTCGAGGGCGTCGAGCACCGTCACACCGCGGTTACCAAGCGCCACAACCAGATCCGCGGCCAGCACCGCCGCGCTGATGCCGTCCTTGTCCCGAACCGCGTCAGGATCCACGCAGTGCCCGATCGCTTCCTCGTACGCGTACACCAATGTGGCGTCGAGGCCGTCGTCGGCGCGGGCCAGCCACTTGAAGCCGGTCAAGGTTTCGACGTGCCGGGCCCCGTGCTCGGCGGCGATCGCGGCCAACATGCGCGAGGACACCACGGTGCTCGCGACCACGGCGTCTCTGCAGTCGCGCCCCGACAGCAGATAATCGCCGAGCAGCCAGCCTGTTTCGTCGCCGGACAACATCCGCCAGCCATCCGGGGTCGGCACCCCGATGGCGCAGCGGTCGGCGTCGGGATCCAGCGCGATCGCGAGTGCGGCGCCGACCTCGGCGGCCAGCGCCGTCAACCGATCCGATGCGCCGGACTCCTCCGGGTTCGGGAACGCGACGGTCGGGAAGTCCGGGTCCGGGGCGAACTGCGATTCGACGACATGCACGTCGTCGAATCCGGCCAGCGCCAAGGCGTCCAGGGCGAACTCGCCGCCCACTCCGTGCATCGGGGTCAACGCGATCCGGGCCGTTCCGGCGCCTCGGCGCACCGTCGCGGCGCGTTCGACATAGGCGCGCAACACCTCGGCTCCCGACGGTTCGACGGGCACGCGCGCAATCTCGTCGGCCGGCGGCGCCGAGGCGATCACCCGCTCGATGTCACGGTCGGTGGGTGAGGCGATCTGCAGACCGCCCGCAAAGTACACCTTGTAGCCGTTGTCCTGCGGCGGATTGTGCGACGCCGTGATCTGCACCCCGGCCACGGCACCCGTGTTACGCACCGCGAACGCCACTGCGGGCGTCGGCACCGCACAGGGCATCAGCATCACCGAAAAGCCCTGCGCGGCAAAGACTTCAGCGGCAGCACGGCCGAACTCCGCCGAGCGGTGTCGCGCGTCGTAGCCGACCACCACCGGTGATCCGGCCAGTGACCGGTCGGCGAGCACCCGGGCCACCGCCCACGTCGCCCGCATCACCACCGCCAGGTTCATTCCGTTCGGTCCTGCCCGCAGTGGCCCGCGCAGGCCGGCGGTGCCGAACGTCAACGGCTGCGCGAACCGGTCGGCGAGCTCGTCGTCGTCGCATCCGGCCAGTTCGGCGGCCGACGCCGGATCCGGATCGTGGGACAGCCACTCCTGCACTGCGGTTGACCACGGCGACCTCATCCCGTCATTGTGCCCGGCCAGGGTGCGCGCGGCGGTGACCGAGTGCACGGTTGTTGTCCGAAATCCGCCGGAAACCGATCACAATGCGTGCACTCAGCGCGGCGGCACTCAGCGCGGCGGTGGCGCCCACCGTTACCGCGGTTCGGATTCGGCGAGCTTACGCAGGATCGGCGCCACCAGCATCAGCAGGTCGCACTCCAACTCGGACAGGTTGTCGCGCATGGTCTGGTGCAGCCAGGTGTCGCGCTCGGCCCGGTCGGCGGCCAGCAGCGCCGCCCCGTCATCGGTGGTCTCGACGAGCTGTCTGCGCCGGTCCGCCTCGTCGGGGCGGCGCGCGATCAGGTCTCGGCTCTCCAGTTCGTTGAGTGAATCGGTCAGCGACTGCACGCGCACATGCATGCGCGTCGCGAGCTCGGCCGGGGTCGTCACCCCGGCGCGGTTGATCTCTCCGAGCAGTTGCATCTGGCTCAGCGTGAGCCCGTTGTCGGGGCGGTGCCGCCGCAGCTGCCGCGCCACCGCCATCAGCGACTCCCGCAGCTCAGTGGCCGCGCCTGGAGTCGGCTCACCCTCCATTACCAAGTCCAAACTTGGTATTGACTGCGCCTCATGGAACATTTCTCCTCGTTGAGATCTTGAATTGCCAAGAGCATACTTGGCATCAAGATGAATTGGCGGCTGATACTGAACTGGACGACCCTGCTCGCGGCGACGGTCGCGGTCACCGTCCCGCTGACGCTGATCGGCGTGCCGTCGGCGGCGCTGTTCGCCGCACTCGTGGTGGGCATCGCGTGGGCGCTGATCGCCGCCGGGCCGCGCGGGGTCCCGCGCAAGCTCGGGGTGACCGCGCAGGGAGTGCTCGGCGTCTACATCGGCACCATGGTGCAGCAGGACGCGGTGGCCACCCTCCGAGGTGACTGGGGCATCGTCCTCGCGGTCGCCGTCGCGACCCTGGGTCTCAGCATCGTGGCCGGTGCGCTGCTCGGTCTGCGCCGGGACGTGACCCCGCTGACCGGGTCGCTGGCGCTCGTCGCCGGGGGCGCCTCCGGGCTGGTCGCGATCGCCCGGGAACTTGGCGGCGACGACCGCGTGGTGGCCGTCGTGCAGTACCTGCGGGTGGGGCTGGTGACGGCTTCGATGCCTGTGGTGGTGACGCTGATCTACCACGCCGACCGGTCCCAGGCGGCACCGCAGGTGACCGAAAATCATTCGTTGCCATGGTATTTCAGCATCCCGCTGATGATGGCCCTGATCGTGGTCGGCTCGATCGGCGGAAGGCTGATCCGGCTGCCCGGCGCGGGACTGCTGGGTCCGCTCGCGCTGACCGTGGTGCTGGAGCTCAGCGGGCTGTCGTTCGGGCTGTCGGTGCCGCTGCTGCTGGTGCAGGCCGGTTACATGCTGATCGGGTGGCAGGCCGGTCTGGCGTTCACCCGCGAATCGCTGCGCAGTGTCGGGCGTCTGCTGCCCGCCGCGGTCGCGCTGATCGTCGTGATCGGGGTCGCGACGGCGGGGCTGGGCATCCTGCTGTCCCGGGTCACCGGGCTGACGCTGCTGGAGGGTTATCTGGCCACCAGCCCCGGCGGGGTTTACGCGGTACTGGCCACCGCCGCCGAAACCGGGTCCAACGTCACCTTCATCATCGCCGCGCAGGTGGTGCGGATCCTGCTGATGCTCTTCGCCGCACCGTTGCTGGCCCGCGCCGTGGTGTGGGCCGGTCGCCGGTTCGGTCGGCGAGATCAGAGCCCGGCGATCACCGCGGACAGCAGCGAACCCATCCGCGTCGCGGATTGACGGCCGGCCTCCAGGACTTCCTCGTGGTTCAACGGTTGCCCCGTCATGCCGGCGGCAAGGTTGGTCACCAGCGACACCCCGAGCACCTGCGCGCCGCATGCGCGGGCCGCGATGGTCTCGTGCACCGTCGACATCCCGACCAGGTCGGCGCCCAGCGTCCGCAGCATCCGGATTTCGGCGGGCGTCTCGTAGTGCGGGCCCGGCAACCCGGCGTAGACGCCTTCGGGCAGCGACGGATCGATGCTGCGGGCCAGGTCGCGCAGCCGCGGCGAGTACGCATCGACCAGGTCGACGAACTGGGCTCCCACCAGCGGCGATCGTCCGGTCAGGTTGAGGTGGTCGCTGATCAGCACCGGCTGCCCGACGGTGAACTCCGGACGCAATCCGCCCGCGGCGTTGGTCAGCACCACCGTGTGCACGCCGGCCGCGCACGCCGTGCGCACCGGATGCACGACGTGGCGCAGATCGTGACCCTCATAGGCATGAATTCGCCCCAGCAGCACCAGAACCCGATGCGCACCGACCCGCACCGACAGCACCTGCCCGCCGTGGCCCTGCGCGCTGGGCGGGGTGAACCCAGGAAGCTCGGCCATCGGGACCGATGCCGTCGGGTCGCCGAGTCGCGCGGCAGCCGGCGCCCAGCCGGAGCCGAGGACCACGGCGACGTCGTGGGAGTCGACGCCGGTGCGCCGGGCCAGCGCGTCCGCGGCCTGTCGGGCGTGCGCTGCCGGATCGTCCACAGGCGGCAGCTTAGTGCGGGTTTGCACAGTGGGATACTTGCCTGCATGCCCAGCCCAGCCGCGTCGAGATCCGTCGAGGACGCGGTGACCCGTCGGCGCGGTGATCTGCTCGAGCTGTCCCATTCCATCCACGCCGAACCCGAATTGGCGTTCGACGAACACCGCAGCCGGGCCAAGACCCAGGCCCTGGTCGCCGAGCGCGGATTCGAGATCTCCGAGGTCGCAGGCCTGGACACCGCGTTCCGGGCCGTGTTCGGCAGCGGCGAGCTGGTCATCGGGGTGTGCGCCGAATATGACGCGCTGCCCGGGATCGGGCACGCGTGCGGCCACAACATCATCGCCGCGTCCGCGGTCGGCACCGCGCTCGCGCTGGCCGAGGTCGCCGATTCGCTGGGGCTGACCGTCGTGCTGCTCGGGACGCCGGCCGAGGAACTCGGCGGCGGCAAGGCCCTGATGCTCGACGCGGGCGCGTTCGACGACATCGCCGCGGCGGTGATGCTGCACCCCGGGCCGATCGACATCGCGGCCGCACGGTCGCTGGCGCTGTCGGAGGCGACGATCACCTACACCGGCCGCGAATCGCACGCCGCGGTCGCACCGCACCTCGGGGTCAACGCCGCCGACGCCGTCACCGTGACCCAGGTCGCGATCGGGCTGCTGCGTCAGCAACTCGCGCCGGGGCAGATGGTGCACGGCATCGTCACCGACGGGGGGCAGGCCTCCAACGTGATCCCGGCGCACGCCGAACTGCGCTACACGATGCGTGCGACGAACTCGGAGTCGTTGCGGGAGTTGGAAACCCGGATGGCTGGCTGTTTCGCCGCCGGTGCGGTCGGGACCGGCTGCGAGCACGTCGTCACCGAGACCGCCCCTGCCTACGCCGAACTGACGCCGGACCCGTGGCTGTCCGAGACGGTCCGCGCCGAGATGGTGCGGCTGGGCCGAACACCGGTGCCGCCCGAGCTGGAGGCGTCCTTCCCGCTGGGGAGCACCGACATGGGCAACGTGACGCAGCTGATGCCGGGTATCCACCCGGTCGTCGGTATCGACGCGGGCGGCGCGTCGATCCATCAGCCACAGTTCACGGCCGCGGCGGTCAACGCCAGCGCGGACACCGCGGTGATCGAAGGAGCGACGATGCTGGCGCGCACGGTGGTGGCGCTGGCGGAGTCGGATGTCGAAAGGGGCAGGGTGCTGGAGCTGTGGCAGAGGCGGGCGTCATGAGCGTGTTGAAGCACGCCGCCGCCCGCTGGCTGAGCGACCACTACGACGACCTCGTCGGGTGGCGCCGACACATCCACCGGCACCCGGAGCTGGGACGGCAGGAGTTCACGACGACGCAGTTCGTCGCGTCGGTGCTGGCCGACGCCGGCCTTAACCCGAAGGTGCTGCCCGGCGGGACGGGCCTGACGTGCGATTTCGGACCTGATGACGCCCCGCGGGTGGCGTTGCGCGCCGACATGGACGCGCTGCCGATGGCCGAGCGCACCGGCCTGCCGTTCTCGTCGGAGGTAGCCGGCGTCGCGCACGCGTGTGGCCACGACGCGCATACCTCGGTGCTGCTCGGCGCGGCGATGGCGCTGGCCTCGGCCCCCGAACTGCCCGTCGGGGTACGGCTGCTGTTCCAGGCCGCCGAGGAGTTGATGCCCGGTGGTGCGCTCGACGCGATCGCGGCCGGCGCGCTCAACGGGGTGTCGCGGATCTTCGCGCTGCACTGCGACCCGCACCTGGCGGTCGGGCAGGTCGCGACCAAAGCGGGGCCGATCACGTCGGCGGCCGACCACATCGAGGTCACGTTGCATTCGCCCGGCGGGCACACCTCGCGCCCGCACCTGACCGGGGACCTCGTCTACGGGATGGGCACGCTGATCACCGGGGTGCCCGGGATCCTGTCGCGGCGCATCGACCCCCGCAACAGCACGGTGATGGTGTGGGGCTCGGTGCATGCCGGCATCGCGGCCAACGCGATCCCGCAGACCGGCACGATGTCCGGCACCATCCGCACGGCCAGCCGCGAGACCTGGTTGACCTTGGAGGACATCGTCACCGACGCCGTCTCCTCGCTTCTCGCGCCGCTGGGCGTGGAGCACGTGGTGCAGTATCGCCGCGGCGTGCCGCCGGTGGTCAACGAGGAGGTCTCCACCCGCATTCTGACCCACGCGATCGAGGCGATCGGGCCGGGCGTGCTCGCCGACACCCATCAGTCCGGCGGCGGCGAGGACTTCTCCTGGTATCTCGAAGAGGTTCCGGGCGCCATGGCCCGGCTCGGGGTGTGGAGCGGGCAGGGCCCGCAGCTCGACCTGCATCAGCCGACGTTCGATCTCGACGAGCGCGCGCTCGGCGTCGGGGTGCGCCTGATGGTGAACCTGGTCGAGCAGAGCGCGGCCGTTCAGTAGGGGACGTTCGCTTGCCCCGCGAGCGCGCGCGTCTGCGCACCGACACGCCGCGTAATCTGGCAGCGGCCGCGCGTTCGTCGGCCGATGAGGTGTGCCTCACGTCACGTCGGCGCCCAATCGCGGGGCGCACCACACGAGGTTCGCAAGGGTTGGCCACACACCCACCGGTGGGATAGGTTAGCTCTACTAATCGCATTCTTCGGGTCGCAATACGGCCGTGCCGTAACGATTTCGTGTGAGCGCTGTGGAGGAGTCGTAGGTGGACGGGCGTCGATGAGCCGCTTGCGCGAAGAGCATGAGTCCCGATGAGCCGCTTGCGCGAAGAGCATGAGTCCCGATGAGCCGCTTGCGCGAAGACGGACCCGCGAAGCCGCATTTTTATGGCATCGCCAAATTAATTCGGCGGGCGTCGGTTCCGATCATCCTGATCTGGGTGGCCATCGCCGCATTCCTGAATGTCTCGGTGCCGCAGCTCGAAGAGGTCGGCAAGCTGCGCTCGGTCTCGATGAGCCCGGACGAAGCGCCCGCCGTCATCTCGATGGAGCACATCGGCAAGGTCTTCGAGGAATACGAGTCCAACAGCTCGGTGATGATCGTCCTCGAAGGACAGGACACGCTCGGCGACGACGCGCGCGCCTACTACGCGGATCTGATCGAAAGTCTCGAAGCCGACACCAGGCACGTCGAACACGTCCAGGACCTCTGGAGCGATCCGCTGACCGCAGCCGGCGCCCAGAGCGCGGACGGCAAGGCCACCTACTTCCAGGTCTACCTCGCGGGTAACCAGGGTGAGGCGCTGGCCAACGAGTCGGTGCGCGCCGTACAGGACCTGGTCAACGCGAGCGAACCGCCAGACGGCGTCGCGGCGTACGTCACCGGGGCCTCGGCACTGGCGGCCGAACAGGAGGACGCCGGGCACTCCAGCATGCGGTTCGTCGAGGCGCTGACGTTCCTGGTCATCACGATCATGCTGGTGCTGTTCTTCCGGTCGATCGTCACGACGCTGCTGATCCTGGTGATGGTCGGGCTGAGCCTGATGACCGTGCGCGGCGCGGTCGCGTTCCTCGGCTTCCACGACATCATCGGGCTGTCCACCTTCGCGACCAGCCTGCTGGTCACCCTCGCGATCGCGATCGCGGTGGACTACGCGATCTTCCTCGTCGGCCGCTACCAGGAGGCCAGGGGCACCGGCGCCACCACCGAAGAGGCCTACTACACGATGTTCGGCGGCACCGCGCACGTCATCGTCGGGTCGGGCCTGACGATCGCCGGGGCCACGTTCTGTTTGAGCTTCACCCGACTGCCGTACTTCCAGAGCCTCGGGGTGCCGTTGGCGCTGGGCATGCTGGTGTTGATCGCG
Organism: Mycolicibacterium parafortuitum; assembly: GCF_002086815.1. GTDB lineage: Bacteria > Actinomycetota > Actinomycetes > Mycobacteriales > Mycobacteriaceae > Mycobacterium > Mycobacterium parafortuitum. Next base: position 9,866 of record NZ_MVID01000044.1, on the reverse strand, counting down.
GTGGCGATGACGTTCGGTCCGGGCCTGGTCACCGTCGCCAGCAAGTTCGGTCTGCTGGATCCCAAACGGGCCATGCGCGTGCGGGGTTGGCGCAAGGTCGGCGCGGTCACGGTGCGCTGGCCCGCTGCCGTCCTGGTGGCCAGCGTCGCGGTGTCACTGATCGGGCTCCTGGCCCTGCCCGGCTACCAGACCAGCTACAACGACCGGAACTACCTGCCCGACGACATCCAGTCCAACGTCGGTTACGCCGCGGCCGAACGGCATTTCTCGCCGGCGCGGCTCAACCCCGAGGTGTTGATGGTCGAGAGCGACCACGACCTGCGCAACTCCGCCGACTTCATCGTGATCGAGAAGATCGCCAAGGCGCTGTTCGCGGTCGAGGGCATCGGGCGGGTGCAGACCATCACCCGTCCCGACGGTAAGCCGATCAAGAGCACGTCGATCCCGTACATCATGAGCCGGCAGAGCACCACGTCGCAGCTCAACGAGAAGTACATGCTCGACCGCATGGACGATATGAAGGCCCAGGCCGAGGAACTGCAGACCACCATCAACGTGATGGAGCGGATGCACAGCCTGATGGGTCAGATGTCGGAGATCACCAACAGCATGGTCGCCAAGACGAAGATCATGGCGGCCGACATCACCGACCTGCGGGATCACATCGCCGATCTCGAGGACTTCATCCGCCCGATCCGCAACTACTTCCACTGGGAACCGCACTGCTACAACATCCCGGTGTGCTCGTCGATGCGCTCGCTGTTCGAACTGATCGACGGCACGAACCTGCTCACCGAGAACACCCAGGAGCTGGTTCCGGACCTCGAGCGCATGGCCGCGATCATGCCGGAGCTCGTCAAGCTGATGCCGTCGCAGATCGAGACCATGAAGTCGCAGCGCGACATGATGCTGACGCAGATGCAGACCAACAAGGGTCAGCTCGACGCCGCGGCCGAGATGCAGGTCGACTCCGGGGCGATGGGCGATGCGTTCAACGACGCGTGGAACGCCGACACGTTCTATCTGCCCCCGGAAGCGTTCAACAACGCCGACTTCCAAAGCGGCATCGAGCAGTTCATCTCGCCGAACGGCAAGGCGGTGCGCTTCATCGTCGCCCACGAGGGCGACCCGCTGTCGCCGGCGGGTGTGGACAAGATCGACAAGCTCAAAACCGCGGCCAAAGAGGCGATCAAGGGCACGCCGCTGGAAGGGTCGACGATCTACCTCGGCGGCACCGCGGCCACGTTCAAGGACATGGCCGACGGCACCCGCTACGACCTGCTGATCGCCGGAATCGCCGCTGTCGGACTGATTTTCATCATCATGCTGATCCTGACGCGCGCGATCATCGCCGCGGCGGTGATCGTCGGCACGGTGGTGCTGTCCCTGGGCGCGTCGTTCGGGTTGTCGGTGCTGGTGTGGCAGCACATCGTCGGCATCGAGCTGCACTGGATGGTGTTACCGATGGCGGTGATCATCCTGTTGGCGGTCGGGGCGGACTACAACCTGCTGGTGGTGTCGCGCCTGAAGGAAGAGGTGCACGCCGGCCTGCACACCGGCCTGATCCGCACCATGGGCGGCAGCGGTTCGGTGGTGACGGCGGCGGGCATGGTCTTCGCGCTGACGATGATGACGATGGCGGTCAGCGATCTGACGATCATCGGTCAGGTCGGCACCACCATCGGCATGGGCCTGATCTTCGACACGTTGGTGATCAGGTCGTTCATGACACCGTCGATCGCGGCGCTGCTGGGCCGCTGGTTCTGGTGGCCGCAGCGGGTCCGTACCCGCCCGGTCCCGTCCCCGTGGCCCGCTCCGGTCGCACCGGCTGCGGTCGCACCGCGAGCGCGCGCGTCTGAACAGTGACACGCCGACCCGGGCGGCACTGAGCGCGCGCTCGGCGCGAGCGAGTCATCCCCAAATCCGCACCCATCCCCAGTACGGCGATGAGGTCTGTTCCGGCACACCGGTGACGTCACAGCATCGGCGTCATGAACGACGAACTACTGGCACTCATCGACGCCCAGCACGGCGTCGCGACCAGCGGCCAGATCCTCGCCCACCTGCCGCGGCGCCGCTTCGAGAAGCTCATCAACAACGGTGTGCTGGAACGTATCTGGCAGGGCATCTACTGCCTCGGTGAGCCGGACGACGATTTGAGGTTGCGCGGCCTGGACCTCACCACCGGCACGCGGGTCGCGGTGTGTCTCGGGACGGCGGCCGCGATGCACGGCTTCGACACCGAGCAGCCACGGGACCTACACGTGCTCAACCCGCCCGGATGCGCGCTGCGAGACGCCGACGGCCTCGTGGTGCACCGCCGTGAAGGCGCGCCGCTGGTGGTCGTCGACGGGCGACGGGTCACCTCGCCGGCGTGGACGGCGGTCGAGGTGGCCCGCAGCCTGCGCCGCCCCCGCGCGCTGGCCACGCTCGACGCCGCCCTGCGTAGCGGCACCTGCACCCGTGCCGACCTGTGGCGGGCCGCACTGGAACAGAAGGGCCGCCGCGGCATCGTCGTGGTGCGCAACCTGCTACCGGTCGCCGATGAGCGCGCCGAGTCGCCCGGCGAGAGCGTTGCGCGGCTGGCCATGCTCGACGGCGCCCTGCCCGCACCGCAACTGCAGTACGAGGTCGTCGACGGCAACGGGGAACTGCGGCGCGCCGATTTCTGCTGGCCGGACGCGGGCGTGGTCGCGGAATACGACGGGCTCGACTGGCACTCCGACCCAGACGCGTTACGCCGCGACCGGCAGCGTCAGTTGGCGCTGATGGCCGTCGGGCTGACGGTGATCCCGATCGTCGCCGACGACCTCAAGGACGGCGGCCGCGCGATCGTGGCGCGGATCGGCGAGCAGTTGGCGCGCGCTCGGGCGGCGTGAAGGCGCGCGCCGTGCCAGTGGAGGCGGCGCGTCGGCGAGCAGACGCGCGCGCTCGGCGGGCCAACGCGACCGACCGGAACGCCGCTACGTCGAGGAGCCCGGACCCACGTTGCCGGCCGGACGGGTGCGCAGATCGTGCACATATTCCGCTGGCGCACCGGCGATCTCGGCGGCGTCGGCCATCACCCCGAGATAGCGCGCCGACGGGATTCCGCCCTCCCACGCGTCGAGCACATACAGCCACGCCAGCACCGGCTCGGTGTCGGTGTCCGACGACGTGCGCTCCACCCGGCAGCGGATCTTCTTGTGGAAGCCGAGCTCGGAGCCCTCCCAGCGGTCGAGGTTCTCCTCATCCTCTTTGGTGACGTCGTAGAGCACGACGAACACCTTCGAGGTCGGGTCCTCGACGATGGTGGCCAGTGCGCCCTCCCACGTGATGTCCGCGCCGCCGAACGTCAGCCGCCACCCGTGCAACCAGCCCGTCCCGGCCATCGGGGAATGCGGAGCGCGCTGCAGCATCTGCTCCGGATGCATATTCGATCCGTAGGCGGCGTAGATCGGCACGCGAGAAGCTTAAACGCATCGTGTTGAGACGGCTGCCAACCGCCGTCGCGCCGGTGCCCTAGGTTGGAGTCGTGGTAACGCGCATCGTGATCATCGGGGGAGGACCGGCGGGCTACGAAGCGGCACTGGTGGCGGCCGCGAGGGGACGCGACGTCGCACAGGTCACCGTCGTCGACGACGACGGGCTGGGCGGAGCGTGCGTGCTCTATGACTGCGTGCCGTCGAAGACGCTGATCGCCTCCACCGGGGTGCGCACGGAACTGCGCCGAGCCGGCGGCATGGGCTTCGACATCGACATCGATGACGCGAAGATCTCGCTGCCGCAGATCAACAACCGCGCCAAGACGCTGGCCGCATCGCAGTCGGCCGACATCGGCAGCCAGCTGCTGCACCAGGGTGTCACGATCATCGGCGGACGCGGCGAACTCGTCGACGACATCGCCGGTATGGCCAGCCACCGGGTCAAGGTGACCACCCACGACGGCAAGGTCGGCGTGCTCAAGGCCGACGTGGTGCTGATCGCCACCGGCGCGAGTCCGCGGGTGCTGCGCAATGCGGTGCCCGACGGCGAACGCATCCTGACCTGGCGGCAGCTCTACGAGCTCAACGAACTGCCGACGCACCTGATCATCGTCGGGTCGGGCGTGACGGGTGCGGAGTTCTGCAACGCCTACACCGAACTCGGCGTCACGGTCACCGTCGTCGCGAGCCGCGACCAGATCCTGCCGCACGAGGACTCCGACGCCGCAGCGGTGCTCGAGGAAGTCTTCAACGAACGCGGCGTCACGCTGGTCAAGAATGCCCGCGCGGAGTCGGTGACCCGCACCGGCGACGGCGTCACCGTCAAGATCGCCGACGGGCGCGTCGTCGAGGGCAGCCACGCGCTGATGACCGTCGGCTCGGTGCCCAACACCGCGGGCCTCGGGCTGGAGCGGGTGGGTATCGAGCTCGGCCCGGGCGGCTACATCCCCGTCGACCGCGTGTCCCGCACCCCCGCCGCGGGCATCTACGCCGCCGGGGACTGCACCGGTCTGCTGCCGCTGGCTTCGGTCGCGGCGATGCAGGGCCGCATCGCGATGTATCACGCGCTCGGCGAAGGAGTGTCGCCGATCCGGTTGCGCACCGTCGCGTCGGCGACGTTCACCCGGCCCGAGATCGCCGCGGTCGGGATCCCGCAGACCGCCATCGACGACGGCAGCGTCCCGGCGCGGACCCTGATGCTGCCGCTGAACACCAACGCCCGCGCGAAGATGTCGCTGCTACGGCACGGTTTCGTGAAGATCTTCTGCCGTCCCGCCACCGGCGTCGTGATCGGCGGCGTGGTGGTCGCGCCGATCGCGTCCGAGCTGATCCTGCCGATCGCGCTGGCGGTGCAGAACCGCATCTCGGTGACCGATCTGGCGCAGACGCTGTCGGTGTACCCGTCGCTGTCGGGCTCGATCGTGGAGGCCGCGCGGCGCCTGATGGCGCACGACGACCTGGATTGATCCGGACTCCCGGGGGTATGAGGCTCGCGGCTCGTTCCTCGCCGCTTGATCGTCGTCCGGCTGGGCATGTGGCCGGACTCCTCAACGCGGCTCGTTCCTCGCCGCTTGATCGTCGTCCGGCTAACCTGGGACGGGACCACCCGTACTGACAAGTAACCAAGGAGTCGGCCACGTGAGTGACCCGATCTTCGCGCCGGGCAACGGGCAGACGTTCCTGGGCCCCGACGAGCGTGTCCGCGCGTGGCAGCGACTCGGCAGCGAGCAATTCGATGTGATCGTCATCGGCGGCGGCATCGTCGGCGCGGGCGCCGCCCTGGACGCCGCCACCCGCGGCCTGAAGGTGGCGCTGGTCGAGGCCCGCGATTTCGCCTCGGGCACCTCCAGTCGCAGCAGCAAGATGTTCCACGGCGGGCTGCGCTACCTCGAGCAGCTCGAGTTCGGTCTGGTGCGCGAGGCCCTGCACGAGCGGGAGCTGTCCCTGACGACGCTGGCGCCGCACCTGGTCAAACCGTTGCCGTTCCTGTTCCCGCTGACCAACCGGTGGTGGGAGCGGCCCTACATCGCCGCGGGCATCTTCCTCTACGACCAGCTCGGTGGCGCCAAATCCGTTCCGCCGCAAAAGCATCTGACCCGCGCCGGTGCGCTGCGATTGTCACCCGGCCTCAAACGCAGCTCGCTGATCGGCGGAATCCGTTACTACGACACCGTCGTCGACGACGCCCGTCACACCATGACCGTCGCGCGCACCGCCGCGCACTACGGCGCGGCCGTGCGCACCTCGTCCCAGGTCGTCGCGCTGCTGCGCGAAGGTGACCGTGTCACCGGTGTGCAGGTGCGCGACTCCGAGGACGGCCAGGTCACCGAGGTGCACGGCCACGTCGTCGTCAACGCGACCGGCGTGTGGACCGACGAGATCCAGGCACTGTCCAAGGAACGCGGTCGTTTTCGGGTGCGCGCGTCCAAGGGCGTGCACATCGTGGTGCCCCGAGACCGCATCGTCAGCGAGGTCGCGATCATCCTGCGCACCGAGAAGTCGGTGCTGTTCGTCATCCCGTGGGGCACCCACTGGATCATCGGTACCACCGACACCGACTGGAATCTCGATCTCGCGCACCCGGCCGCGACGAAAGCCGACATCGACTACATCCTCGGCCACGTCAACAAAGTGCTGGCCACACCGCTGACCCACGACGACATCGACGGGGTCTACGCCGGCCTGCGCCCGCTGCTGGCGGGGGAGAGCGAAGAGACGTCGAAACTGTCCCGCGAGCACGCTGTCGCGGTGCCGTCCCCGGGCCTGGTGGCCATCGCCGGCGGCAAGTACACCACCTACCGGGTGATGGCCGAGGACGCGATCGACGCCGCCGCCGAGTTCATCCCGACGCGCGTGGCCCCGTCGATCACCGAGAAGGTCCCGTTGATGGGCGCCGACGGCTACTTCGCGCTGATCAACCAAACCGGAAGTGTCGGAGCGCATTACGGATTGCACCCGTACCGGGTGCGGCACCTGCTCGACCGTTACGGCTCGCTGATCGGGGAGGTGCTCAAGCTCGCCGAGGACAACCCCGAGCTGCTGAACCCGATTACCGAGGCCCCGGTCTACCTGAAGGTCGAAGCCGCCTACGCCGCGGCGGCCGAAGGTGCGCTGCACCTGGAGGACATCCTGGCGCGGCGTATGCGGATCTCCATCGAATACCCGCACCGAGGGGTCGACTGCGCCCGCGAGGTCGCCGAAGTCGTTGCGCCCATTCTGGGTTGGAGCGCCGACGACGTCGACCGCGAGGTGTCGACCTATCTGGCCCGCGTGGAGGCGGAGGTGCTGTCGCAGACCCAGCCCGACGACGAGTCCGCCGATGCGTTGCGCGCCGCCGCGCCGGAGGCGCGCGCCGAGATCCTCGAGCCGGTACCGCTGAATTGAGACCGCCCCCGTTGCCCGTTCGTGACGGCCTCGGCCCCGCGCGGGTTCGGGTGCACGGCGGACTTCTCGTCGACGAGTTCGAACGCCGTTGGGGTACCGGTGCCAAAGTTGTTGCCGGGGAGGTGTTCTGCGCCGACGGATCCGTCGCCGACGCGCAGACCGTGCTGCCTGCCGGCGCCGTCGTCTACCTGTATCGCGAACTGCCCGAAGAGGTTCCCGTCCCGTTCGACATCCCGGTCCTGTACCGCGACGACGACATCGTCGTCGCCGACAAGCCGCACTTTCTGGCGACGATGCCCCGCGGACGCCACGTCGCGCAGACAGCGCTGGTGCGTCTGCGCCGGGAATTGGGCCTTCCGGAGCTGAGCCCGGCGCACCGGCTGGACCGGCTCACCGCCGGGGTGTTGCTGTTCACCGTCCGCCGCGAGGTGCGCGGCGCGTATCAGACGATGTTCGCCCGCGGTGAGGTCGCCAAGACCTACCTGGCGCACTCGTCGGCGCCGAGCGCGCACGAGTTCCCCCTCACGGTCCGCAGCCGCATCGTCAAACACCGGGGCAGCCTGCAGGCCGTCGAGGAGCCGGGCGAGCCGAATGCCGAAACGGTCGTCGAGGACCTGGGGGGCGGCGACTACCGGCTCCGGCCGCGCACCGGTCGCACGCATCAGCTTCGGCTGCACATGGCGACGCTGGGATTGCCCATCACCGGCGATCCGCTCTATCCGGACATCGTCGACGTCGCGCCGGCGGACTTCTCCACGCCGCTGCGGCTGCTCGCACACACGCTGGAGTTCACAGACCCGCTGACGGGCCGGGTCCGGCGGTTCAGTACCGGGCGCAAATTGTGCTGACACGAGTGTGCGCTCAGATCGCGATTCCCCTCGATGATTTCTCATCGCGATCTGAGCGCACAGCGGAAGCGCGTCGTGCGGCGTCACCGTCTCCGCTGTCTGCGCAGCTCCGGCGCCGCACAACCGCGAGGTTACTTTACCAAGCCGGAGTTCGCTGAGTTATTCACCCCTGACGTCAATCAGTGCTCTGACGTGGCATGTAGCTGGCAAGTCAGATGTATGGGATATTTGCGCGTGACGGCTACGAACTTTGTCCGTAAAACGAAATGCCCCGAACCGCCCACATGCTGTACAGATGACTTGCCGAGCCATGGCGCGCAATGGGTCCCAGCAAATAACGTTGACGCCGGCAGCCGAGGTGTCCAGGATCGTTCGATGGCCGGGATTCAGGTGGATCGCCTCTGGCGCTACCCCGTCAAGTCCATGCAGGGCGAAGAAGTAGACGAGGTCGTGCTGGGGCCGTCCGGAGTGGTCGCCGACCGGGGTTACGGCTTCTTCGACATCGACTCGCAGCGCCTGGTCAGCGCCAAACATCCGAAGCGCTTCGGCGCCCTGCTCGGCTGCTCGGCGCGGTACCTGCACGACCCTGCCCCGGGTGCGCCGACCCCGCCGATCGAGGTGACCTTCCCAGACGGTTCGGTCGTCTCCGATGACGACGACGAGTTGGCCCGCCGGGTCGGCGCGCTGCTCGGGCGCGAGGTCCGGCTGATCACCACGGTCGAGGACGGTCTCTGCATCGACGAGGTCGTCCCCGAGGTGGACGGCGATCCCGCGGCCGCCGAGCAGGTCCTGCAGGTCCCCATCGGGCTGGCCGCGCCCGGCTCGCTGGTCGACCTGGCCGCCCTGCACATCCTCACCACCAGCACGTTGGCGCGCCTCGCGGAGGCCGACCCGCAGGTGCAGTGGGATTCCCGCCGGATGCGGCCCAACATCCTCCTCGACGCCGACGCCCTGGCCGACGAGGACGACTGGTTCGGCTGCGACCTGCACCTGGGTGCCGAGGCGGTGATCCACGTGGTGGGCCCGACGGCGCGGTGTGTGATGACGACGGTGGCCCAGCCGGGGCTGGCGCGGGACCCGCGGGTGCTCAAGGCGATCGCCGCGATCGGGCTTCGCCAGATCGGCGTCCTCGGGCAGTTCGCCTGTGCCGGTTCGTACGCCGAGGTCGTCACCCCTGGCGTGGTCCGGTGCGGGGACGCGGTCTCGGTTGAGCGCGTCGAGCCACGCGAGACCGCACTGGCTGCCACAATCGCGATGATGTCGGGGGCGACCGCTCCCGCAGACTGAAGGAGTTCGATGGACCGCGCGGCCTTTGACCGGTTGTTCGACATGACCGGCCGGACGGTGATCGTCACCGGCGGAACCCGGGGGATCGGTCTGGCGCTGGCGGAGGGCTATGTGCTCGCCGGTGCCAACGTCGTGGTGGCCAGCCGAAAAGCCGACGCGTGTGAACAGGCGGCCCAGCATCTTCGGGGCTTGGGCGGGCAGGCCCTCGGCGTGCCGACACACCTGGGCGAGGTCGACGGCCTCGGCGCGCTCGTCGAACGCACCGTCGCCGAGTTCGGCGGCATCGACGTGCTGGTCAACAACGCCGCCAACCCGCTCGCGCAGCCGTTCGGGACGATGACCGTCGACGCGCTGACCAAATCCTTCGAGGTGAACCTGCAGGGCCCGGTGATGCTGACCCAGGAGGCGTTGCCGCATCTGAAGGCCAGTGACCACGCCGCGGTGCTGAACATGGTGTCGGTCGGCGCGTTCATCTTCGCGCCGATGCTGTCCATCTACGCGTCGATGAAGGCCGCGATGATGTCGTTCACCCGCTCGATGGCCGCCGAGTTCGTCCACCACGGCATCCGCGTCAACGCACTGGCCCCCGGACCGGTGGACACCGACATGATGCGCAAGAACCCGAAGGAGGCCATCGACGGAATGGTCGCCGGCACCCTGATGGGCCGATTGGCCTCGCCCGACGAGATGGTCGGCGCCGCACTGCTGCTGACCTCCGATGCGGGCAGCTACATCACCGGTCAGGTCCTCATCGCCGACGGAGGCGGAACCCCGCGCTAGCGCCTTCCCCTCCCGCGGCGAAATTGCATTCCGGCAGGCCCGCACTCGCTTGGATTCAAGCGGTGGCTGCAACGAATGTGGACGGGTCTGACAGTAGTCGGTC
>NZ_MVID01000043.1 GCF_002086815.1 Mycolicibacterium parafortuitum | reverse complement strand
ACCTGCATCCTCGTTTCCAAGGTCAGGAGCCTCCAGGATTTCCAGGGCGTTTCAGTCCCGGCGGCCTGTGCGCTGGCCGCCGCCGGGACCGCGTTGCGCGATCGTACCGAACTGCCGATCCACGACCGGGAGACCGATGTCATCGTGGGCATCGTCGGCCTGGTATTCGCCTACTCGATCCAGGCGGTTCTACTTGTGCGCTACTCCTGGTTCTTCCACCTGCTGCGGCTGGACCTCGTGGCACTGTGGTTCTTTGCGCTCAGTTCGGCGGTCGTGTTGTTCGGCGTGCGTCCGATCTACCGCTTCCGGTGGGCGTGGCTGCTCGGCGCGACCATGTTTGTGCTGCCGTACCACATTTCAGTCGTGCTGCTCGGCGGAACTCGTACCGCGGCCGGCCTGGTCACTGTCGGCATCGCCGCAGTGGCCACGGGTATCGCCGTCGGACGCACCACGCGCCGAGTGATCTTCGGGGCGATAGCGGCAGCCGTCGTCGGCGGACTGTTCCTTGCAGGCATGGCCCACTGGGCGCCGTCGGCTCCACTGTTCGCTTTCCAAGCCGTCCCAGCTTTGACGGCGACCATCGTGGTGGTTGGTGCTCTGCTGTTGCGAACCTTACGGGCCGGGTCCTTTGAGATGCTCGAGCGCACCGTTGAACCGCTGGCCGCCAACCAGGTGTGGTCGAGCCTGCCCGTCGTCGCGGTCGTGGCCGCAGCACTGGCTGTCGCACCGGTCCCGGTGGACGGACCCGTTCCCCACGCCCGCCTCGACGACATCCCGTTCGGGAAGCCCTTGGCCGCGCCGGCCGGGTGGCACCTCACCGACACACAAAGGTATCCCTGGGTGAGCAAGGTCTACGGTGAGGGCGCGGTGCTGGTCCGACAGAAGTTCGTCGCCAATACCGGAAACCCCGCCTGGGACAAGCTGTCCCGGCCGCGGGCCATCGTCGTCGACAGCGTCAGCAGCTCACGTCCGTTCTCCTTCACCACATACCCGCCGCGGGTGCTGTACCGGGGTGCGCAGATCAGGCTGAGCGATCAGATCAGGCTGAACGATAAGGACCGCGTCCCCCTCGGCGGCGGCGTGGTCGCCGTGCTGGTCAACGTCATCGACGATGACATCCTGATCTCCTGGGATGCACTGCACTTCACATGGGGCAACCGCGAGTTCGCGCAGCAGGTCACTGTCTTCACCAGTGACAATCACGAACCGGATGCGCCGTTCCCTTCTCCCACCGGCGCCCTGCTACCGACACTCGACACCCTGGTCACCGTTCTGCTGCGCGGCAACGCCGCGGTCACGAACGACGCACCGGCGTTCAAGGATGTCGACATGTTGGCCGAGTTCGGCCACGGCCTGGTCGCCGCACAGCTACCGACCGAGAGTGCACACCAGTGAGTACCGAAGCGGTGCCCGACCCTGCGGACACAGTCGCTTTTGAGCAGTACGCGCTGTCGCGGGCAATCAACGGTCTGCGCGATGACGACCCGATGCGCTCAGCCTCGGTCCCGGTGCTGGGTTGGCAACGGTGGGCGCTGTGGGCCACCCTGTTCGCGCTCGTCATCTTCGCCGCCTGGAAACCGATGGCCACCTCGGTGGTACTGGTCGGATTATGCACCGCCACTTATGTTTTCACGATGGTCGATCGGGTCTTGCTATTTCGCGACGGCCTGGCGTCGCGGCCCATCATCGTCTCCGACGAGGAAGCCCGAGCAGTACCGGACGACCAACTGCCCATGTATACCGTCCTGGTGCCCGCCTATGATGAACCAGAGGTGGTCGCCAATCTCATCGCCGCGATGAAGAACCTGGAGTATCCCGCCGACAAGTTACAGGTGTTGCTGTTGTTGGAGGCCGACGACGCGGCCACCATTGCCGCCGCGCGGGCGACCGCGGAGTCCGAAGCCATCACCATCCTGCTGGTTCCGCCGGCAGAGCCCCGCACCAAACCGAAGGCCTGCAATTTCGGACTGTTCTACGCAACCGGCGACATCGTGACCATCTACGACGCGGAGGACCTACCGGAATCGCTGCAACTGCGCCGGGTCGCCGTCGCCTTTGACCGGCTCAGCGACGACGTAGCTTGCGTGCAGGCCGAATTGGCCTATCACAACGGCAGGCAGAACGTGCTGACCGGATGGTTCACCGCCGAGTACGCGCTCTGGTTCGGCTTCCTGCTGCCCGGTTTCATGCGGCGCAACAGCCCCATCCCCCTCGGTGGAACCTCAAATCACCTGCGCCGCAGCATACTCGACGAGATCGGCTCCTGGGACCCGTTCAATGTCACCGAGGACGCTGACCTGGGTGTGCGCATCGCCGCGTCGGGGTACCGCACTGCGATCATCGACTCGCGCACCATGGAAGAGGCAAACAGCGACCCGGTCAACTGGGTGAGGCAACGCTCGCGCTGGTACAAGGGATACCTGCAGACCTGGCTGGTACACATGCGTCAGCCACTGGCGCTGTACCGCACCATCGGACTACGCAGCCTCATCCGGTTCAACCTCGTCATGGCCGGCACACCCATCGTCACGGTACTCAACCTGATCTTCTGGCTCATCACCGTGCTGTGGTTCCTGGGCCAACCGACCCTCATCGGGGCCGTCTTTCCCTGGTTCATCTACTTTCCAGCACTCTGTGCACTGGTGCTGGGCAACTTCGCGACTCTCTACATGAATCTCATCACGCTGTGCGAGGACGACCGCCCTGACCTGCTGGGGCCGGCCCTGACAGTGCCTCTGTTCTGGCTCATGATGAGCATTGCCGCCACCAAGGGCGTGTACCAGCTGATCCGGCGGCCTTCGTACTGGGAGAAGACTTTTCACGGACTGGATACCAAGTGAGGACGCTGTCCGCACATCGGCAGGCTAAGTTCGTTCTGTTCGCGGTAGCCCTGATCACCTACACCATCGTCGGCTACTGGCTGCAGGTCCAGAACGGCTACATTCTCGGCGATTCACTGTCGCGCGTCTCGGCCGCTCAAGCCGTCCTGTTCAGCCGACAACCGCACGTAGCCGCCATCGGCTTCATCTTCACGCCGCTGACAGCGCTGCTGCAGTTGCCTGTGGTGTGGTTCAGCCCATGGTGGCCAGCGCTCACCGAATCGGCGTTCGCCGGGACGCTGATCTCCGCGCCGTTCATGGCCGGCGCCGTCGTACAGATTGCGAGTATCGGCTTCGACCGCGGACTTCCCCGGATGTTCGTGCTGATCGTGACGGCGGTCTTCGCACTGAATCCGATGATCGTGTTCTACGGCGCGAACGGGATGAGTGAGGCACCTTTTCTGTTCTTCACCGTGTGGGCTGTGCGACGGCTGATCCTGTGGATCACCGACGACGATGTGCACCATCTGGTCACCGCTGGCGGTATCGCGATGGCCATGGCGTATCTGACCCGCTACGACGCCGTGGCCTGCATCGCCGTGGCAGGGTTCATCGTTGCCATCACGACCTACCTTCGCGCACCGTCACCGCCACGGGTGCGTCGCGCCTTGCTGCGGCTGCTCATCGTCAGCGGGCCAGGGTTTCTCGCCTTCATCGGCTGGGCAGCGGCCAGCTGGCTGATCACCGGAGAAGCGTTCGCGCAGTTCACCTCCCAGTACGGAAACACAGCAATCCTGCGCCAGACCGGCGGCGGATCCACCGAAGGCCTGGCATCTGGTTTCGCGTTCGCCGCGGTGTGCATCACCGCCTTGGCTCCCACCCTGTTCCCCATCACTGGATTCGCACTGAGCCTGCGCTGGCGCCGCCCGTCCTGGACGGTATTGCTTGTTCCGACCGCGATGTACGGCGCCATTCTGGGATTCCAGGCCTTCTCCTACGCAGACGGTGCCACCTTCGGATTTCTGCGCTTCTACATCATCGCTGTCCCGTTCGCAGCGACGCTGGCGATGCTGGCTGTGCCAGAAGGAGAGGTCATCTCGTGGAAGCGGCCCGGGCGCTTCGCGCCGGCCGCGCCCCCAGTTCCCCGGACCCGCCGGCCACGCGCGGCCCACGTCGCAGTGGCGATCGCGCTCACACTGAGTCTGCCGACCACGTTGTGGGCAATGCGGTCGCCACGACACGCACCACAGGAGTACGCACTCGAGGTTCTGCTCTTCGACCTGACGCTGGACACCAGCGACCGCAGTGCCGATCAACGTCGTATCGCCGCAACGTTCTCGACCGAACGCAAGGTTGCTGACCGCATCGACGAAATGAATTTGCCGCCCAGTTCCATCCTGACCGACACCCTCTACGGCTTTGCCGTGGTCGCCGCATCGAGTAACCCCGAGACCTTTGTGGTGCCTACGGACACCGATTTCGTGAAGATTCTCAACGACCCCGTCGGCAATGGTGTGCGATATCTGTTGACGGTTCCTCACGAAGGTCGCGGCATCGCCGACGCGCTCAACCAGCGCTACCCGACCCTGTATGAAAACGGTGCCGAAGTGGCGACGTTAGAGGCTGAGATCCACAACGACGGTGACAATCAGCCGGTCTGGCGGCTCTACCGGGTCAACGACCGATGATCTCTCACCGTGATGGTCCTGCGCTGAGAGTCATGGACTGCAACTCTGATCGGGGGAAGCCGGAGCACGAACACGGGGTCGAAGACCAGCTTCGCTAACCCGCCCGCCGCCCGAACATCCGGCGGGCGGGCAGCTGCACGCCCAATTGCTTGGCGAGCCGGTAACCGGTGGTCGCCAGTTCCCGGATCTGCTCGGGTCGCATCCCGGCCTGCAACGCCTGGTCGAGCATCGCGGCCATCCTGTGCGGCGCTCCCCGCAGCGCCGCGTCCAGCGAGATGCCCGCGAGCGGGCCGTCGCCGCGCGCGTACGCCGAAAAGGCAAGCAACACCAGCGCTTCCACGCGCCACGGCTCCGGCAGGGTGCGCGAGAGCTCCGCCCACAGCGACTCGGCCGGACCCGCACCGTCACCGACCGCCAGCGCGTAGAGGGTGTCGCGCACCCGCGTGTCGGTCAACGCCCAGGCGAGCCTGCCGAGGTCGGCGTCGGTCAACGCCTCCCCCGCGTCGTTGCGTCGGGCGCAGGCCAGCGCGTGTTCGATGTCGCGGCGCGCCGCCGAGTCCGGTCGCACCCGTTCCGGCGGCCGTGCGGACCCGATGACGGTTTCCAGCAGCGCGGTGCGCGCGGGGTCTCTGGTCGCGACGACCTCCACCAGATCCTCGCGCCGGGCGTAGAGCCGGCGACCGTCCAGCACCGCGGCCAGCGCCGTCGGCGATGCCGTCGGGTCGTCGACCAGGCCCGACCGGCCGCAGCCGTCCACGCAGTACCAGCGCGCCCCGGCCGCCACCTCGGAGACGACGTGGGCCGCCGCCAGTTCGACGCCGCGGCGCGACAATTCGACGCTCAGCGTCCGGGTCAGGCCGCGGTGCTCGTCGACGCACGACGGGCAGCCCGCCCCCTCGCCGTCGACGACGACCGCGATCGCGATCTCGGCCCCCGATGCCGCGGCCAGGTCGGCGAGCTCACGGAGCCGCTGCGGCGACTGTTCGGACAGGTCGCCGCGCAGGACCGCGCCCAGCTCGCCGTCGGCGGCGGTGACCAGGACCAGTGAGGCCACCGGTATGAAGCCGAGGACGGCGGGCAGCGCCGCGATCAGCGCTCCGGGGCAGTCGAGCGAGGTGTCGGGATGATTTCCGGGGTGATGTGGTGAGGACATACCGCCAACCTCGCAACCGGTGCCGACGTCGGCGCCCCGACCGCTGCGCGGTGCCACGCAACTGGGGATGAATGCGGATCTGGGGATGGCGACGCGTACTCGCGGCCACTTCTGCGGGCGAGTCAGGCGCAGCCGTCGTCGAACGAGTCGGGCGGCGTGTCACCGGGCCCGCCGGCCTCGGCCCTCGACAGCAGCAGGTCCAGCGCCTCGCCGAACGGCGGCGAGTAGGACGTCTCGTCGACGCACCCTCCGCCGTCGAGACCGCCGACCAGACCCGACACCGTGGATCCCGAGACCCACGGTGCGCCCGAGAATCCCGCGACCACCCCGTCGCAGTGCAGCTCCGGGAATCCTTCGTACGCATCGGCTGTCGCGGCCGCGCAGGCGACGGGCCCGCCCCCGACACCGGCCGGGTATCCCGTCACGGTGAACTCATGTCCCGGCCCGGGCGCGGCACCCAGCCGGAACCCGCCGCCGACGACGGTGTCCAGCGGCTCTCCGTCGCCGCGGCTGACCCGTACGACCGCGAAGTCGGCCGCCGGATCCTGGTCGGTGACCCAGCGCGGGTCCAGGTACACAGCGTCGACGCGCCACCTGCCGGCATCGTCGGCGTCCGCCTCCTCGGTGTAACCGGGGACGAACGTGGTGTCCACGTCCTCAGCGACGCAGTGCGCGGCGGTCAGGATCACATCCGCCGACGACGCCAGCACCGCGCCGGTACACACATGCACGTCGTCGCCGATGAACAGCGCCCCGACGCGGGGATCGGGCCGGGCAGGTTGCGCCGTGGGCGGCGCAGGCGACGGTGCCACCGGTGGCGTCTGCGGACCGGCACAACCGGCAAGCACCGTCAGCAGCGTGGCGCCGGCGATCAGCCGCCGTACGGTGCGGAAGGCTCGTCGCATACATCCATCGTGCCCGCGGCCTGTTTCCGCACGGTTGCGGCGGGGAATGCCGAACCACTGCGGAATTTCACATCTCCGTACGGGCGTTCGAACACACGGGTGACACCACACGCCATCCAGCGGTGGCCGCGTCAGGGCCGTGCGCGACACTTGTGGTTCGCGGCCCGGTCGAGCACCAGATCTGGGACGCGTCGAGGCGAGGAGACAAAGATGGCAGACGAGGTTCACGATCCCGGTCAGCAGTACCAGCCGGAGCAGACCGGTATGTACGAGCTCGAGTTCCCCGGCCCGCAGCTGTCCGCCCCCGACGGCCGCGGCCCGGTCCTGATCCATGCCCTGGAGGGCTTCTCGGACGCCGGCCACGCCATCCGGCTGGCCAGCCAGCACCTCAAGGACACCCTCGACACCGAACTGGTGGCGTCGTTCGCCATCGACGAGCTGCTCGACTACCGGTCACGGCGTCCGCTGATGACGTTCAAGACCGACCACTTCACCCACTATGACGAGCCCGAGCTGAAGCTGTTCGCGCTGCGCGACACCGTCGGCACCCCGTTCCTGCTGCTGTCGGGACTGGAGCCCGACCTGCGGTGGGAGCGTTTCATCACCGCGGTGCGACTGCTCGCCGAACGCCTCGGGGTGCGCCGGGTCATCGGTCTCGGGTCGATCCCGATGGCGGTGCCCCACACCAGGCCGATGACGCTGACCGCGCATTCGAACGACAAGGAGCTCATCGCCGAGCACCAGCCGTGGATCAGCGAGGTCCAGGTACCCGGCAGCGCGTCGAATCTGCTGGAGTTCCGGATGGCGCAGCACGGCTACGAGGTGGTCGGTTTCACCGTGCACGTGCCGCACTACCTGGCGCAGACCGACTATCCCACCGCCGCCGAGACACTGCTCGTCGAGGTCGCCCGAAACGCTTCGCTGGAAATCCCGACCACCGACCTGACCACGGCAGCCGCTGCGGTGTTCGACAAGATCAACGAGCAGGTCGGCGCCAGTCCCGAGGTCGCTCAAGTGGTGGAGGCGTTGGAGCGACAGTACGATGCCTACGTTGCCGCACAGGAGAATCGCTCTCTGCTCGCGCGCGACGAGGATCTGCCCAGCGGGGAGGAGCTCGGTGCCGAATTCGAGCGATTCCTCGCCCAGCAGGCCGGCGAGAAGAAGCGCAAGGACGGGGACGACAGCCCGCGCGACGGCGTCTGACGTCCTGCGGCGAAGCGCCGGCCCGACCACGAGGCTGACGGACATGACGAGTAGCCGGGGGCGTGCGCGGTGAGCGAACGCAAACCCAATCTGCAGCCGGTGCGGGATCTCACCCCGACGCTGCAGTACCGCACCATCCACGGATACCGGCGCGCGTTCCGGATCGCCGGGTCCGGCCCGGCGATCCTGCTGATCCACGGCATCGGCGACAACTCGACGACGTGGAGCAGCGTGCAGACGCAGCTGGCACAACGGTTCACCGTGATCGCCCCAGACCTTCTCGGCCACGGCAAGTCCGACAAGCCTCGTGCCGACTATTCGGTGGCCGCGTACGCGAACGGCATGCGGGATCTGCTCAGCGTGCTGGGCATCGACAGCGTGACCGTGGTCGGGCACTCCCTCGGCGGCGGGGTCGCGATGCAGTTCGCCTACCAGTTCCCGCAGCTCGTGGAACGGCTGATCCTGGTCGGCGCCGGGGGCGTCACCAAGGACGTCAACATCGCGCTGCGGGTGGCGTCGTTGCCGTTGGGCAGTGAGGCGCTGGCGGTGTTGCGGCTGCCGATGGTGCTGCCCGCGCTGCGACTGCTCGGACGTCTCGGGGCGCCGGTGCTGGGCTCGTCGGGAGTGAGCCGCGATATCCCGGACATGCTGCGCATCCTCGCCGACCTGCCCGAGCCGACGGCGTCGTCGGCGTTCGCCCGCACGCTGCGCGCGGTGGTCGACTGGCGCGGCCAGGTGGTGACGATGCTGGACCGGTGTTATCTCACCCAGTCGGTGCCGGTGCAATTGATCTGGGGCAGCCACGATTCGGTGATCCCGATGAGCCACGCGGAGATGGCGCACGCCGCGATGCCCGGATCCCAGCTGGAGATCTTCGAGGGTTCGGGCCATTTCCCGTTCCACGACGACCCGGACCGCTTCGTCGAGCTCGTCGAGAAATTCATCGACTCCACCGAGCCCGCCGCCTATGACCAGGACTTCCTGCGTGACCTGCTGCGCACCGGCATCAGCGAGAACACGATCACCGGCGACGTCGACACCCGCGTCGCGGTGCTGGACGCGATGGGTTCGGACGAACGCAGCGCAACCTGACCAGGACGAACGTCCGGCCACGTAGCATCTGGCGCATGGCCATCGATGTGACGGTGCTTCGCGTATTCACTGACCAGGACGGCACATTCGGCAACCCGCTGGGCGTGGTGGACGCGGCCGCCGTCGATCCGCGGGACCGGCAACGCATCGCCACCGACCTGGGCTACAGCGAAACCATCTTCATCACCTTGCCCAGGGAGGGCATGCACAGCGCCCAGGCGCACATCCACACCCCGACCACGGAACTTCCGTTCGCCGGACATCCGACGGTCGGGGCGGGGTGGTGGCTCAGGGACCGCGGGATGCCGATCAAGACGCTGCAGGTGCCGGCCGGCATCGTGCAGGTCACCTACCGCGACGAGGTGACCTCGGTCAGCGCCCGCGCCGACTGGGCACCCGCGTTCTCGATCCACGACGTCGCCACCGTCGACGAGCTCGCCGCCGCCGATCCCGACGACTATGACGACGACGGGGCCGAGCATTACCTGTGGACCTGGCTGGACAAGGAGGCCGGCACGATCCGGTCCCGGATGTTCGCACCGAGCCTGGGAATCCGCGAGGACGAGGCGACCGGGGCGGCGGCGGTACGCATCACCGAATACCTCAGTCAGGACCTGACCATCGTGCAGGGAAAGGGTTCGATCATCGAGACGACCTGGACCCCGGAGGGTTGGGTGCAGGTCGCGGGCCGCGTCGTCGACGACGGCGTGCGGCAGATCGACTGACCCGCTCAGTTCTGGGCGGATACCTCGCGGTGCGCGCGCAGCGCCTGGATCTCACGCTCGAAGTCCTCGGCCGAGGAGAATGAGCGGTACACCGAAGCGAATCGTAGGTAGGCGACCTCGTCGAGATCGCGCAGCGGCCCGAGGATGGCCAGCCCCACTTCATGGGCCGGCACTTCCGGGGATCCGGTGGCACGCACCGCATCCTCGACCTGCTGGGCGAGCAGATTGAGCGCGTCGTCGTCGACCTGGCGTCCCTGGCATGCGCGGCGCACCCCGCGGATCACCTTCTCGCGGCTGAACGGTTCGGTCACGCCGCTGCGCTTGACCACCGCGAGCACCGCGGTCTCCACCGTGGTGAACCTGCGACCGCACTCCGGGCAGGACCGGCGCCGGCGGATGGCCTGCCCCTCATCGGTTTCGCGGGAGTCGACGACCCGGGAATCCGGGTGACGGCAGAACGGACAGTGCATCACCGCTCCTTCCCCACGCCGACAGACAACCGTCTCGAACGTCTTCGAGCGTACCTGCGTCGCCCGCGGGCGGCCGACAGCCGGACCCGATAACGCGTACCTCATCGGCGACATCCTCGAAGTGGTTGGGCAGCAGATTCTTTGGTTCCTCGACCGAGGGCAGCTCAGGCCACGGGTGCGATCAGCGTCTGGCCAGCGTCCAGCGCCGCCGTCTCCAGCTGGTTCAGTTCCCTTATCCGCGAGACGACCTCGGCGACCGGAGCATCGGGCGCCACCCGTCGCGCGACGTGCTGCAGCGACTCACCGCTCTGCACCTGGACGACGGCGAGCCGGCCCGGCATCTCCGTCTCCCCTGCCGCGGCTCCGCCGACCTGCGCGATCAGCCCGAGCCACAGCGTGATCGCTCCGGCGACCAGCGCCAGCGCGACGGTGGTCAGCGGGGTGATCGGGCGACGCCGGTGCGGGGCCCGAGACACCAGGACCCCGGTTCCGCGATGGCGCACCGCCGCGCCGGCCGGGCGTCGGGAGGCCGGACGCCGCGATGCCCGTGCCGGGCGGATCTGCCCGCCCGCGATCTGCAGCGGCGCGCGCTCGAACTCGTTCCAGATTTCGCGATCGTCGAGAATGGTCATGGCGTTGCCTTTCACTCCGGGTCATTCGCTCTTGTGTTCGAACTTTACTCGATCAGGTGTTCGATGAATAGAACATGTGATCGAACTGTTGCGAACGCTAGCGGCAGCCACCGACAAGTCCGGGTCGAGTTCGCATGCGCCCCGCCGAGGCCCGACACGCCTCGAACACATGTTTGATTAATCGTTCCCACCGGGTTACATTCGGGCACATGAGCGACGACAGCAGTGACAGCACCGAAGGCCCCGGCGCTGGCCGCGGCCGTGATTCCGGCCTGACGGAGCGTCAGCGCACCATCCTCGACGTGATCCGCGCCTCGGTGACCCAGCGCGGCTATCCGCCGAGCATCCGAGAGATCGGCGACGCGGTCGGCCTGACATCGACCTCATCGGTCGCACACCAGCTGCGCACCCTGGAACGCAAGGGCTACCTGCGGCGCGACGCCAACCGGCCGCGTGCGGTCGACGTGCGCGGCTCCGACGAGCAGGTGACACCGATCGTGGCCACCGACGTCGCCGGGTCCGACGCACTGCCGGAGCCGACGTTCGTCCCGGTCCTGGGACGGATCGCCGCCGGCGGCCCGATCCTGGCCGAAGAGGCAGTCGAGGACGTGTTCCCGCTGCCGCGCGAACTGGTCGGCGAGGGTTCGCTGTTCCTGCTCAAGGTCGTCGGCGAATCGATGGTCGACGCGGCGATCTGCGACGGCGACTGGGTGGTCGTCCGCCAGCAGAGCGTCGCTGACAACGGCGACATCGTCGCGGCGATGATCGACGGTGAAGCCACCGTGAAGACCTTCAAGCGCACCAAGGGTCAGGTCTGGCTGATGCCGCACAACCCGGCGTTCGACCCGATCCCCGGAAACGACGCCCAGGTGCTGGGCAAGGTCGTCACCGTGATCCGCAAGATCTGAGACCGGGCGTCACTCGCCCCGGACGAACCCGTTCGTGATCGCGATCTCCTCGGTGGCGAACCACAATTCGACCGGCGCCTCGTCGTAGTCGGCGCTGTCCGGGGTCCAGAACAGGCCGGTCTTGGTGTCAGCCTTGACGGGATACCCCTCGGGCACCTCGTTCGGATCGTCGAACGGCATGTGCAACGCGGTGCCCAGCGGCGTCGGTTCGTCGATGTCGATGCGCGCGTGGCGACCGGTGTCGGTCACCGCGTTGCGCGGTGCCACGATCGGCTCTCGGTCGGCATCTGCATCGATATCGGTGCCGATATCGGCATCGGCGTCGGCGAACGGGGCGCCCTGTTCTGACGGTGCGTCCTCGAACGTTTCGACGTCGATGTAGGAGACCTCCTCGGCGTAGACCGCGTCATCGCTGAACTCGGCGTCACCCGAGAACTCGCCATCGCTGAACTCGGCATCGCTGAACTCGCCATCGCCGGACACGCCGGGCACGTCGGGGGCCGTCAGCACGCGGGTCGGCGCCGTGTCCACCGCATCGGGATCGGCATCAGGATCCTCAGCGCCTTCGTACGGCTGGACGCCGCCCTGCTCGATGTCGTCCTGCTCGAGGCCGTCACCGTCGGCCGACTCGGCCTCGCTGCGCGCCGGCGTACCCCAGAAGCTCAACGGCTCGGGCGTGAAGTCCTCGGCAGGCAAGGACGCCGACGACGACGAGGCGGCGCTCAACGATCCCAGACCCTCACGGGCGTACCGGTCGCCGAACAACGCATCCTCGGAACCGTCGCCGCCGCCACGTGCGGTGTCGCCCGCGGGGGCTGGCTCGTCGTCGCGCCCCGGACCGCCGGACGTGTCGTCGTCGCCGGGGCGAGACCGCTTGTGCGACAGCGCGAGCCCGACCAGGCCGGCCAACAGCACCAGCGGCACGATCGCCAGCAGCCACCACCGCTTCCATTTGCTGCCCGCGTTCTCGGAGTTCTCCGAGGCCTGCGGCGACGGCAGGGCCGCGGCGGGCGTCTCGGCGCCGGACACCTCCAGATCGCTGAGCTGTGAGGCCAGCGCGGCGGGTTCGGTGCTGAACTTCCTGCTGGAGGTGTCCCAGGAGATGACGCCGCCGCTGAAGCGCTGCGAGATCACGTTGCCGCTCTCGTCCTGATCGGCGACCGGGGCGCCGAGTTCGCCGGTAGCGCCGCCGAGCTTCTCCCATGCCGCGTTCATCGGTCCGCGCACGATGAACGCACCGTGGTCCGGGGTCCAGAAGATCACCGGCTTGTCGGGTGCGGCGAACTCGCTCTTGCGGCTCGATGGCGCGAGTCCGCCGTCCTCCTCCCCGGTGACCGGGAAGCCGAGATCGCCCTCGGGACCGCCGACGCTCTCGTACTTCGCGAGCACCTGACCGGTCACCACGTTGGCGCCCGTGTCCGGGCTGTAGAAGATGGCTCCGTTGGCGAAGTCCTGGCCCATGCCGTCGTCGCCGATCTCGTACGGCTCGCCCTCGGCGGCGCCCAGCGGGCCCAGCGGCCCGCCCGCGGCGCGGCGTGCGGCGTTGATCGCGGCGATCGGATCGTCGGGGATCGTCAGGTCCCCCAACTGGCCGGCGAGCTCCGGCGGCACCGTGGTGAATGTCTTGGCGCGCGAGTCGTAGGAGATCTCGCCGTTGGTGAACTTCTGGGTCACGACGGCGCCGTTGTACGTCTCGTCCTCGGCGGGCACCCCGAGCGCGCCCGCGGAGCCGCCCAGCTTGTCCCATGCCGCGTTGATGGCACCGCGGACCACCCTGGCCCCGGTCGCCGGGGTCCAGAAGATCACCGGGTTGTCCGGCGCCGAGAACGTGCTGTTGCGGCTGTCGGGCGCGCGGCCGGGGCCCTCGTCGATCTTCGGGAAGCCCAGATCACCGTCGGCCGGCCCGCCCAGCGATTCGTACTTGTCCAGGATCGCGCCCTGCATGAAGTGAGCGCCGGTGGCGGGGGTGAAGAACATCTTGCCGCCGGCGAAGTTCTGCGCGAAGCCCTCGCCGGCCGGGTACACGTCACCGTTTCGGGGACCGAGTGGTCCGGTGTCCCCGCCGCTGGCCTCCCAGGCGGCGGTGATGGAGTTGTTGGCGTCGACCTCGGGTTGGGCCACCGCGGCGGGTGCCAGCAGCAGCGCCGTGGCCACCCCCAACAACCCGACGGTCAACCGACCGACCACACGTAGGCGCAGCTTGGGCTGCCGGATCATTCATCCTCCCCGCGGTCGGTGACAGGTCCTTCGTTCCTCGTGCAAGTTTTCTTGCAAAAGGCTGAGAAAAGCTACCGCGTCCGTTCACTTTGCGTCAGTTGACGTCGATAACCAAGTCACCTCGCCGAACTGATCACAAAAGAAAGTGCCCGGACACCGTCCGTAGACTCGACCGCGTGGCGCCCTCGCAGACCAGCCTGACGCACTGGGGCGCGTTCACCGCGACAGTCCGCGCAGGCGACATCGCCTCCGTTCGACCCTGGGCCGGCGACGCCGATCCGTCACCGGCACTGGCGAACCTGCCCGGTTCTGTCCGGCACCGGTCGCGAATCACCACCCCCGCGGTGCGCCGCGGTTGGCTCGACGACGGTCCCGGCCCCACCACGCGGCGCGGCGCGGACGAATTCGTCGCGGTGACGTGGGACGAACTGGTCTCGCTGCTGGGCGACGAACTGCGCCGCGTCGCCCACGACCATGGCAACGAGGCGATCTACGGCGGCTCCTACGGGTGGTCGAGCGCCGGCCGGCTCCACCACGCCCAGAGCCAGGTGCACCGGTTTTTGAACTGCATTGGCGGCTACACCTATTCGCGACACTCGTACAGCCTCGGCGCCACCGGGGTGATCATGCCGCGCGTCGTCGGCACCCACGACGATCTGTTCAAGCGGTCCACCCAGTGGGACGTGATCGTCGAAAACACCGATCTGCTGGTGTGTTTCGGCGGCCTGGCGCTGAAGAACACCGCGGTCAACGACGGCGGCACCACGGCCCACCCAGCCCGCCACGCGCTGAACAGGTTTCGGGACCGGGGCGGTCGCATCGTGTCGTTCTCACCGTTGCGCGACGACGTCGAAGGCCCGTGCGACTGGTACGCCCCGGTGCCGGGCACCGATGTGGCGATCATGTTGGCGCTGGCCCACGTCCTGGCCACCGAGGATCTGGCCGACCGGCGGTTCCTGGCCACGTACTGCACCGGATACGACCGCTTCGAGCGCTATCTCCTCGGCCTGGACGACGGCACACCGAAATCCCCGCAGTGGGCCGCGTCGTTGTGCGGGCTCACCGCCGAGGAGCTGACGGCGCTGGCGCGGAGGATGGCCGCGGGCCGGACCCTGGTGACGGTGAGTTGGTCGCTGCAGCGGACCCGCCACGGCGAACAGGCGCCATGGATGGCGATGACGTTGGCCGCGATGCTCGGGCAGATCGGCTTGCCCGGTGGCGGGTTCGGGCACGGCTACGGCTCGATGAACGAAGCGGGGCTGGCCCCGATCCGGTGCGCACTCCCCCGGCTGCCGCAGGGCATCAACCCGGTGTCGACGTTCATCCCGGTCGCGGCGGTCAGCGACATGCTGCTGCATCCGGGGGAACCGTTCGACTACAACGGCCTTCGGCTCACCTACCCGGACATCCGGTTGGTGTACTGGGCCGGCGGTAACCCATTCCACCACCACCAGAACCTGCCCCGGCTGCGACGGGCGCTGTGCCGTCCCGACACCGTGGTGGTGCACGACCCGTACTGGACGGCGATGGCCAAGCACGCCGACATCGTTGTGCCGTCGACGACGTTCGCCGAGCGCGACGATTTGTCCGGATCACGCAACGACCCGCTGCTGATGGCGATGCCGCGGTTGACCGAACCGTATGCGCAGGCGCGCGACGACTACGACACCTTCACCGCACTGGCCCGCCACCTCGGGGTCGAGGATGTCTTCACCGAGGGCCGTACGTCCTGGCAGTGGTTACGCCACATCTACGAGAAGTGGATGGCCACACTCGATTTCGAGGTGCCGACGTTCGACGAGTTCTGGGCGGCGGGACAGGTTCGACTGCCCACCGACGACGGGCTGACGCTGCTGGCCGACTTCCGCGCCGACCCGGCGGCACATCGGCTCGCCACACCGAGCGGCAAGATCGAGATCTTCTCTGCCGAGATCGACGGCTTCGGATACGACGACTGCAGGGGCCATCCGAGGTGGTTCGAGCCCACCGAGTGGCTGGGCGGCCGGCGCGCGGCGGACTATCCGCTGCACCTGGTGGCCAACCAGCCGGCGAACCGGCTGCACAGCCAACTCGACGGCGGGGCCGCCAGCCAGAGCTCGAAAGTCGCTGGGCGCGAGCCGATCCGGATGAACCCACACGACGCGCACGAGCGCGGCGTGACCGCGGGCGATGTGGTCCGGGTGTACAACGACCGCGGCGCCTGCCTGGCGGGCGTGGTCCTCGACGACGGCGTGCGCCGCCGCGTGGTGCAGTTGTCCACCGGGGCGTGGTTCGATCCCGCCGATCCCGCGGACCTGGATTCGATGTGCGTGCACGGCAATCCGAACGTGCTCACCGACGACGTCGGGACGTCGTCACTGGCCCACGGCTGCACCGGCGCCCATGTGCTGGTGCAGGTCGAGAAGTACACCGCGGAACCGCCCGCGGTGCGGGCGCATCAGCCTCCGGTGCTGGCGCCGCGCTGAGCCTGCGCACCCTGGCGCGGCCGACGGCGCCGGGGACCACGCGACGTGCGGTCCTGGTGTCCGCCACGAGGAGCGCGGTGGTGGTCGGGACGCTTCGCGGCCGGCTTGGCCGCGGGCGCGACCGTCGGGGCCGGGGCGCGCAGCGGCGCGATCTCGCCGACGAGCGCGACCACTTCCGGGGAGTCGGAGCGGACGTCGCGAGGACGAACCGAGATCCCGGCCTTACGGAGCAGGGCCTGGGTGTCCCGGCGCTGTTCGGGCAGCACGACGGTGACGACGTCGCCGTCGCTGCCGGCGCGGGCGGTCCGGCCGGACCGGTGCAGGTAGGCCTTGTGTTCCATCGGCGGGTCGACGTGCACGACCAGCTCGACGTTGTCGACATGCACGCCGCGTGCGGCGATGTCGGTGGCGACCAGCACCCGGGCCTCGCCGCTGGAGAACGCCGCGAGGTTGCGCTCACGGGCCGGCTGGGACAGGTTGCCGTGCAGATCCACCGACGGCACACCGGCCTCGGTGAGCTGCTTGGCGAGCTTGCGTGCCTGATGTTTGGTGCGCATGAACAGGATCCGGCGCCCGGTGCCCGATGCGAGCCGGTGCACGAGATCCTTCTTCTCCTGGACGCCACCGACGTGGAACACATGGTGGGTCATCTGCGCGGGCGCCTCGGCGGCCTCGTTGACCGAGTGCAGCACCGGGTTGTTCAGGAATCGCCGCACCAGCTTGTCCACCCCGTTGTCCAGGGTGGCCGAGAACAGCAGCCGCTGGCCGCCGTTCGGCGTCGCGGCCAGGATGCGGGTGACGCCGGGCAGGAAGCCGAGATCGGCCATGTGGTCGGCCTCGTCGAGCACGGTGACCGTGACGTTGTCGAGGCTGATCACCTTCTGCTGCATCAGATCTTCGAGGCGGCCCGGGCACGCGACGACGATGTCGACGCCGGCGCGCAGCGCGGAGACCTGCCGGCCCTGGGAGACACCGCCGTAGATGGTGGTGACACGCAGACCTGCCGCTGCCGCAAGGGGTTCCAGCGTCGCGGTGATCTGGGTGGCCAGCTCGCGGGTCGGCGCGAGCACCAGGCCGGTGGGCCGTGATGCCTGCCGGCGGCCCCCGGACAGGGTGGCCACCAGCGGGAGGGAGAACGCGAGAGTCTTTCCGCTGCCGGTCTTTCCGCGGCCGAGCACGTCACGCCCGGACAGCGAGTCGGGCAGCGTGGCCTCTTGGATCGGGAACGGTGCGGCGATGCCCTGCGCGGTCAGTGCGCGCACCAACGGTGCGGGCACGCCGAGGTCGGCGAAGGTCTTCGTGTTCGTGGGTGCCTGCATGGCGGTTTCGGTGGAGATGATGGATTCCTGTCTTTTCACGGTCTTGTCGGGCAGCGTGTGCCCGGCAGCCGCGACGGAAGTCCGTCCAGCGGAAGTGCGCACACATTGGTGGCGATGGCGCCACACAAGAGCTGTTGGGTGTGTCGGCGGGTCTGAATGCGGGACCTACGTTGGCCGTCCACGGCCGACATCGCATCCGACTCTACCGGACCGGGGTCCGAACGTCGCATTCACCCTGTTCAGAATGTCGCGAACTCGGCCAGACCGGCCGCCAGCGCGATCGGCACCCGCGCTTTGATCCGGGTGCCCGCCTCCAGGTGCTCGACCGCGTCGACCCGGCCCTCGGCGTGCACACGGTTCACCAGATCGCCTCTGCTGTACGGGATAGTGACGTCGATCACCGCGTCGCGCGGGGCGATCATCTCGGCCAACCGGGCCTGCAACCGGTCGAGACCCTCGCCGGTGTGCGCCGAGACGAACACCGCATCCGGCAACGCCCGCCGCAGCTGGGCCACCGCGAGATCGTCGGCGGCGTCGATCTTGTTGACCACCAACAACTCCGGCGGCAACGGCGCATCGGAATCGGTGGCCACCTCGCGCAGCACGGTGCGTACCGCGTTGATCTGGGCGAGCGGGTTGGCGTCGGCGCCGTCGACGACGTGCAGCAGCAGTTCGGCGTCGACGACCTCTTCCAGTGTCGAGCGGAACGCCTCGACGAGCTGAGTGGGCAGATGCCGCACGAATCCGACGGTGTCGGTGAGCACGAACTCCCGCCCGTCGGCGAGTTCGCCACGGCGCGTGGTGGGTTCGAGGGTGGCGAACAATGCGTTCTCCACCAGTACACCGGCGCCGGTGAGCGCGTTGAGCAGACTGGACTTGCCGGCGTTGGTGTAACCGACGATCGCGACGGACGGCACGTCACTGGCGAGCCTGCGGCTGCGCTGGGTGTCGCGGACCTGCTTCATGTCACGAATCTCGCGGCGCAGCTTCGACATCCGCTCACGGATCCGGCGCCGGTCGGTTTCGATCTTCGTCTCACCGGGTCCGCGGGTACCCACGCCGCCGCCCGCACCACCGGCGCGGCCGCCTGCCTGACGCGACATCGACTCACCCCAGCCGCGCAGCCTCGGCAGCATGTACTCCATCTGGGCGAGCGACACCTGCGCCTTGCCCTCGCGGCTGGTGGCGTGCTGGGCGAAGATGTCGAGGATCAGTGCGGTGCGGTCGATGACCTTGACCTTGACGACCTTCTCCAGCGCGTTGAGCTGGGCGGGGCTCAGTTCACCGTCGCAGATCACGGTGTCGGCGCCGGTGGCGAGCACGATCTCGCGCAGTTCCACGGCCTTGCCGGAACCGATGTAGGTCGACGGGTCGGGTTTGTCGCGGCGCTGGATCAGCCCTTCGAGCACCTCGGAGCCGGCGGTCTCGGCCAGGGCGGCCAGTTCTGCGAGGCTTTCGTCGGCGTCGGCGGCGGTACCGTCGGTCCAGACGCCGACCAGCACCACGCGCTCGAGGCGCAGCTGGCGGTATTCGACCTCGGAGACGTCGTCGAGTTCGGTGGACAGCCCGGCGACGCGGCGCAGCGCGGTACGGTCTTCCAGCGCCAGCTCGCCGACGCTGGGAATGTTGTCGGGGATTTCGGGATGGGTCATAGGCGAATCAAGATTCGCACGAACATCACTTCTCATGCACCCCGATTAACGCGGCGGCCATCACGACCATTCCCGTCACGTCTGCGCCGCCCACCACCGGTCGGCGAGTTCACCGTGGGCCACCAGCACCGACGGGCCGCGCAGATAGCTGTTGGCGTCGGTGATCGTGACGGTGACCTCACCGCCGGGGATGCGCACCTGCAGCGTGCCGGTCTGCACGCCCTCGTGCGCCAGCGCCGCGACGGCGGCGGCCACCGTGCCGGTGCCGCAGGACCTGGTCTCGCCGACACCGCGCTCGTGCACCCGCATCGAGACCGCGCCGTCGCGAGGGGCGGTGAGCACCTCCACGTTGACCCCGTCCGGGAACTGCGCGGCATCGAAGCTCACCGGCGCCGCGACGTCGAGCGCGGTCAGCTCGCCGGCGGTCATGGTGGCGTCGACGCACGCCAGGTGCGGGTTTCCGACGTCGACCGCGAGCCCGGTGAACGTCCGGCCGCCGACGGTCGCAGCGCCGGCGCCGTGCTGGTTCGCCTTGCCCATCTCGACGGTGACCTCGGCCGTGATGTCGTCGGCCGAGTGCAGCACGACCGGCCGCGGACCGGCCAGGGAGCCGACGACGAACTCGCTGCGCTGCTCCAGACCGCTGGCGCGCAGGTAGTGCGCGAACACCCGCACCCCGTTGCCGCACATCTCGGCGACCGAGCCGTCGGCGTTGCGGTAGTCCATGAACCAGTCGTCGGCGGCGACGCCGTCGGGCAGCCGCTCGAACACGCCCTCGGCCAGCGCGGCGCCCGCGGTGGTGACCCGCAGCAGCCCGTCGGCGCCGAGCCCGCGCCTGCGGTCGCACAGCGCGGCGACCGCACCGGGGGTCAGCGTCAGCGCTGCGGACAGATCGGGCAGCACCACGAAGTCGTTCTGCGTGCCGTGCCCTTTGGCGAACTCCACCTGGTCAGGATACGGCGCGCCAGATGCGCAGGACGTCGTCGACCTTGCGGGCCGACCCGCCGTCGAGCCAGTGGATGCGGTGATCGCGGCGGAACCAGGACCGCTGCCTGCGCACGTAGCGGCGGGTTCCGATGAAGGTGGGTTCGCGGGCGGCGCTGCCGTCGCCACCGGCGTCCAGGTCGGCCAGTACCTGCGCGTAGCCGAGCGCGCGCGCCGCGGTGACGCCGTCGCGCAGCCCGCACCCGATCAGCGTCTGCACCTCCTCGACGAGGCCGCGCTCGAACATCAGGTCGGTGCGGCGCTGCAGTCGTTCGTCGAGAACCGCGGTGTCCCAGTCCAGTCCGATGATCGCAGTGCCCCAGCGCGGCGCCCCGATGGTGGGCGCCGACGCGGCGAACGGCCGGCCCGTGAGCTCCACGACCTCCAGCGCGCGCACGATGCGGCGGCCGTCGGTCGGCAGGATCGACGCCGCGGCGGCCGGGTCGACCGCCGCGAGCTCACGATGCAGCGCGGCGACCCCGACCTCGGCGAGGCGCTCTTCCCAGCGTGCCCGCACCGCCGGGTCGGTGGCCGGAAAGGACCACTGATCCAGCAGCGACTGCACATAGAGCATGGAACCGCCGACCACGACCGGCAGCGCGCCGCGCGCGGCGATGGCCTCGACGTCGGCGGCGGCGGCCTGCTGGTAGCGGGCCACGGTCGCGGTCTCGGTGACCTCGAGAACGTCGAGCTGGTGATGCGGCACGCCGTGTCGTTCGTGCACCGCGAGCTTCGCGGTGCCGATGTCCATACCGCGGTAGAGCTGCATCGCGTCGGCGTTGACCACCTCGACCGCCAGATCACCGGCAAGCGCATCGGCCACCGCCAGCGCCAGATCCGACTTGCCGGTGCCGGTCGGACCGACGATCGCCAGCGGACGCACCGCGGTCATGGCGTCCAGACGCCGACGAAGTAGCCGACGCCGTACGGGGCACCGCGGTAGAGCTCCTCGGCCCCCTGCGGCCGCGATCCGGTGAGCCCGGCCAGCACCTGGTAGGCGGGCCGCCCGAGGACACTGTCGGGCAGCTGGGTCAGCGCCGCCGGGTCGCCGGCGGCCAGCGCGTCGTCGAGCGCGGCCTGGACGGCCGGGGAGCGTTCGTCGTAGCCCCCGGGCGCGGCCGGGGTCAGCGTGTTGGCCCCGTCGGCGACGATCAGCACACCGACCGCGTCGGCGTCGGCGTCCAGCCGCTCACGCAGCGCCTTGCCGTGGTCGACCGCGGCGGCCGACGGCAGGTCGCCACGCAAGGTGTGCACCTCGACCGTCGCATCCGGGCGTGCCTGCCCGCGCAGCCAGCCGGCGATCAGCGCGCACAGCGGCAGCGCGATCGGGTCCGCGCCCGCGGCCTGCGGGGACAGCGCGACCCGGACGTCGACGCCGTAGCCGCCGAACGTTCCGGCCGCCGCCGGACCGTAGACGCCGTCGTCCTGCGCGACACCGACGGCGATCCACCGAGACGGCAGCCCGGCGGCCGCGGCGATCGCGGCGGACCGCGCATCCTCGGTCTCACCGGCCGCCGACGAGGCCAGTTCCGGGACGAGCAGTGGTGCCGACGGAACGATCGCAATGGCGCTCAGCACGGTCACCAACTAATCACACGGTCGTCGGGTCGTGGCTGCTCGCCTCGCCGCGGGCCAGGGCCGCGGTGGCCACCACCATCACGATCACCGCGACGACCAGGGTGACCCAACCGGTCTCCCCCGGATTGAGCGTCTCCCCCAGCACGACGACGCCGAGGATGCAGCCGACCATCGGTTCGACCACGGTCATCGTCGGCAGCGACGCGGTCAGCGCACCGGCCCGGAACGCGGCCTGCTGGGTGGAGGTGCCCAGCACCGCGACGATCACCCACGCGTACACCTCCGGGGTGCGGGCCAGCTCCAGTACGCCGGCGAGACTGGTCACGTCGAGCCGGTGCACCACGCCCTTGGTCAGCACTGCGAACACGCCCCACAGCGCGCCCGAGACGATGCCCATCGACACCGCGGCGGCGGGGCCCGACCACCGGCGCGCACCCCACAGGCACAGCGCCAGGATCGGGCCGAGCACGCACGCGACCCCGGCCCAGGTCTCCAGTGAGGCCCGCGAGGACCCCTCGGTGGGGTTGCCGACGGTGACGATCACAGCGACCGACGAGGCCAGCAGCACCGCCCACACCCATTCCCACCGGGTCACGCGTCGGTGTTCGAGCCGCGCGTGGATCGGCAGCGCGAACAGCAGGGACGTCACCAGCAGTGCCTGGACCAGCAGCACCGAACCGAACCCCAGCGCCGCCGCCTGGAAGACGAATCCGCCCGCGGCGATCCCGCTGCCCAGCCACCATGTGCGGTCCTTGAGCAGGCGCAGGAACAGCGCGAGGTGACCGACCGGTTCGTCGGTCACCTCGTGCGCCGTGCGCTGGTGGATCACGTCGCCGACGGCGATGAACAATGCGGCCAGCAGGGCCAGCAGTGCGGCGATGTCCGCCTGCGCCATCGGTGGTCTCCGTCCTGCGGTGGGAATTCCGGACAGAGCCTAGGAGTCTGCTGAATTAATCCGGCGTGCCGGGCGGGGTTGTCCTGGGGTTTTGGGGATGATTGGTGGGTGCAGGGTCGCTCTGATGATCAGCGTGAGTTGTTGGATGCCGAATCGGTGGCCGGGCATCTTCTGAAGTCCGAGAGCGTGTTTGCGTTCCTGGCCGTGCATCGGGGTGAGTTGTTTCCCGAGGAGATGTTCGCCGATCTGTTTCCGTCGCGGCGGGGACGCCCGAGCGTGC
>NZ_MVID01000042.1 GCF_002086815.1 Mycolicibacterium parafortuitum | reverse complement strand
GAGCCGGGGCCGGTGGGGGAGGCGGGTTCAGGAGCCGGACGATGTCGGGTTTCATCGCCTGCAACTGCGCACCCCAGTACCCCCAGCTGTGGGTGCCGTTGGGCGGGAAGTTGAAGATCGCGTTGCGTCCGCCGGCGGCGAGGTACTTGTCGCGGAACTCCTTGTTGGTGTTCAGCGTGATGGTCTCCAGGAACCCGGCGCTGATGCTGGCCCCGAGGTCACCGCCGGCGTCGAGATCCGATGCGACCCCGTCGCCGCAGTAGACCCACAGCGCGGTGCGGTTGGCCACCAGCCGGTTGATGTTCAGCATCGGATCGGCCCGCTGCCACAACGGCGACCCGGGCTTACCCCACATGTCGAACGAGTCGAACCCGCCCGCGTCCTGCATCGCGATGTCGATCAGCGACGGCCACATCTTCTGCGACGGCGCCAGATACCCGGACAGCGACGCGGCGAACTTGTACTGCCGCGGATGCCATGCCGCCATCGTCAGCGCCGCGCTGCCCGACATCGACAGCCCGACGACGGCGTTGCCGAACGGATCCTGACCCCGGTTGGCGGCCAGCCACGTCGGCAACTCGTTGGTCAGAAACGTCTCCCACTTGTAGGTCAGCGTGCCGTTGTTGTTCCTGGCCGGCCGGTACCAGTCGGCGTAGAAACTCGACTGCCCGCCGACCGGCATGATCACCGACACCCCGGACTCGTGGAACCACTCGAACGCGGCGGTGTTGATGTCCCAGCCGCTGTAGTCGTCCTGCGCGCGCAGACCGTCGAGCAGCAACACCGAATGTGGCCCGCCGCCCTGGAATTCGACGCGGATGGTGCGGCCCATCGACGGTGACGGCACGTCGAGCTGTTCGATCGGCAGCCCGGCGCGCGAGAACGCGACCGACTTCGGCGGCGCGGCCACGGTCAGCAGGCCTGCGGCCAGGAGCACCGCGGCGGCGATGCGCGCGAAGAACGTCACGCGCGCGAAGTTACAAGGGCCGCCGCCGCGCGCCGGGGGACGCGCGGGGCGGTGACCGGCTTGTTATCGAGCCGTTGCGGCTATCGAGACGGTGTCACGCCGGACGCCGCCTCGTGGATCCGGCGCGGGTCACGCAGCAGCACCGGCGCCTGGGCCATGAACCGCGGTGTGGCGCCCCGGTGCTCGTCGGCGGCGTGCACGGTGAGCGGGTGCACGACGTACATGTCGCCGGCGGCCCCGGTCGCGTGCGCGACGGGCCGCTGCCGGCTGGCCGGTTCGACCAGTTCGGCCGCGCCGACCGCGTCAAGCCCGCGGTCACCGAGAGCCGCGGCCGCATCGCGGTGAGAGCCGACGCGGATCCGGGTCGGTGCGTCGTCGGCGCCGACGTCGGACAGCAGCGTCAGCAGCAGCACCGTGTGCGGCCGCGCGCTGACCGTCCACGTCCCGTCGGGCCGTTGCGTGTTCAGGTCGAGATGCCAGCCGCGGTCCTCGGCGGGCGGGGACACCGGGAACCGCACCGGGATGTTGCCGAGCGCACCGCGCGGTACCCACGCACCGGCCCCGCACACGTCGTCCAGTGCCGCGGTCAGTGCCGGGCTGCGGCAGAGCTCGCCGAACGGGCCCTCACCGGTCATGTCGGCCGTCCACACCACCGGCTGCGTCCATGAGCCCGGATCGTCGGGGTCCAGTCCGCGATCCCGGTGCAGGCGCGCCCACAGCAGCGCCCGCGCCGCGTCGGCGACCCCGCGCGGCACGGCCGCGGGAATCCTGACGAAACCATCGGCGACGAACGCATCGACCACGGTCCGAGGGTGGCACGGCCGCGGCGCTGCGAGCCAATGCTTTTCGGGCGCGCCGCGCGTACCGGACGCGCAGCGGCCCGCCGTGCGTCATGGTGGACACATGGCGAAACCGAAAGTGCCCAGCCCCGGTGACCTGGTGGCCGCCGCGCAGGAGGCGGCCGAGGCCGCGCAGGCCGCCGCCACCAGCGCGCTGCGGATCCCGCCCGCATCGCTCAAACTCGCGGCCGAGATCCCCGACCTGGTCGAGAATCTGGCCACCGCGACCGAACGGCTGAACCAGGCCGTCGACCGGATGGAGCGTTATCTCGCGCTGGCCGCACCGATGCTGCGCACCATGGACGCGATCCTGCCCCAGCTCGAGGCGCTGGTCGCGACCGGCAACGACGTCTACCGGGCGGTGTCGTCGGTGCCGGGGGTCTCGACGCTGGGCCGCTTCACCGGCCGCGGCGGCGGCGAGCCCGCCGGCCCGCAGAAGCCGGAACCAAAACCGAAGCGCTAGCGTGGGCGAGTGCACGCCCGTCGCGCGGAACAGTTGGCCGACCTCGCCGACCTCGTGACGGCCGTGGCCCGCGCGGTGAAGGCACAGGCGTCCGCGGACCCGGCCGTGCTGGACCTGTCGGTGACCGAGGTGACCGTGCTGCGCTACATCGACCACCATCCCGACGTCAGCCCCAGTGTGGTGGCCGCAGGCACCGGGCTGCAGCGCAGCAACCTCAGCCGCGCGCTTCGCGATCTGGAGGCCAAGGGGCTGGTGCGACGGACCGCCGACCCGGCCGACAACCGGCAGGCGGTGCTGCACTCCACCGAACTGGCCGCGGCGAATCTGCAACGCCTGCGGGCGATCTGGGCGAGACTGCTGGACGACGCCCTGGAGGCGTCCGGCGAGGAGCACGACATCGGCGCGGCGCTGCGCCTGCTCAACGCGCTGGAGCGCGGCCTCTACGGGTGAATCAGTCCAAGTCGACCGACATCGGCCGGACACCCCAGATCTCGTCGCAGTACTCCCGGATGGCGCGGTCGGACGAGAACTTGCCGCTGCGCGCGGTGTTGCGGATCGACATCCGCGACCACGAGTCGAGATCCAGCCACGCCCGCGACACCTCGTCCTGGCAGTCCACGTACGAGCGGTAGTCGGCCAGCACCAGGAACGGATCGTCGTGGACCAGGTTGTCGACGACCGGGCGCAGCACCTCGGTGTCGCCGTGGGTGAACTCACCGCTTGCGATCAACTCCAGCACGCCGGCCAGTTCCGGATCCCGCTCGATGTAGCTCACCGGACGGTAACCCTCGGCCTTGACCCGCTCGACCTGACCCTCGGTGAGCCCGAACAGGAAGAAGTTCTCGGCACCGGCCTCCTGGCGGATCTCGACGTTGGCGCCGTCGAGCGTGCCGATCGTCAGCGCGCCGTTGATCATGAACTTCATGTTCCCGGTGCCCGAGGCCTCCTTGCCCGCCGTGGAGATCTGCTCGGACAGGTTCGCCGCCGGATAGACCAGGTGGGCGTTCTTGACGTTGAAGTTCGGCAGGAACACCACTTTCATGCAGCGGTTGACCTCGGGGTCGGCGTTGATGGTCTCGCCGACCGCGGTGATGAGCTTGATGATCCGCTTGGCCATGAAGTAGCCGGGCGCGGCCTTGCCGCCGAAGATGAACGCCCGCGGCGGGATCGTCAGCCCCGGGTTGGTCTTCAGCCGCAGGTACAGCGCGATGATGTACAGCACCATCAGGTGCTGGCGCTTGTACTCGTGGATCCGCTTGACCTGCACGTCGAACATCCACGTCGGGTCCAGTTCGATGCCGGTGGCCGAGTGCACGTACTCGGCGAGCCGAGCCTTGTTGGCACGCTTGACCTCCCGCCACCGGGCCCGGAACGCCGGGTCGTCGACGAACGACTCCAGCCCGTGCAGGCGTTCCAGGTCGGTCAACCAGCCCGGCCCGATCGTCTCGTCGAGCAGGCCGCGCAGCCCCGGATTGGACAGCGCGAGGAACCGCCGCGGCGTCACCCCGTTGGTCACGTTGCCGAACTTCTCCGGCCACAGGTCGTAGAAGTCTTTGAGCACACTGCTTTTCAGCAGCTCCGAATGCAGCGCCGCGACGCCGTTGACGGCGTGGCTGCCGACGGTCGCCAGGTGCGCCATCCGCACCCGCTTGCCGCCTTCTTCACCGATCAGCGACATCCGGCGCACCCGGTCGTCGTCGCCGGGGAAGCGATCCCGCACCTCGTCGAGGAAGCGTTCGTTGATCTCGTAGATCAACTCCAGATGACGCGGCAGCGCCTCGCCGAACATGCCCAGCGGCCAGGTTTCCAGCGCCTCGGGCAGCAACGTGTGGTTGGTGTAGCCGAACGTGCGCACCGTCAGATCCCACGCGTCGTCCCACGCCAGCTGGTGCTCGTCGATCAGCAGCCGCATCAGCTCGGCGACCGCGATCGACGGGTGGGTGTCGTTGAGCTGGATCGCCCACTTGTCCGGCAGGGTGTGCAGCGGCAGGTGCGCGCGCTGCAGGTGGATGTTGAGGATGTCCTGCAGCGAGCACGTCACGAAGAAGTACTGCTGCAGCAACCGCAGTCGCTTCCCGGCCTCGGGCTCGTCGTTCGGGTACAGCACCTTCGAGACCGTCTCGGAGACGACCTCCTCGTCGACGGCCTTGTAGAAGTCGCCGGTGTTGAACGCCTCCAGCGCGAACGACTCCACGGCCCGCGCGCTCCACAGCGTCAGGGTGTTGCACGTGTTGACGCCGTAGCCCTGCACCGGGGTGTCGTAGGAGACGCCCTGCAGCACCCGCTGCGGCACCCAGCGCACCCGCAGCTTGCCGGTGACGTCCTCGTACTGTTCGGTGTGCCCGCCCCAGTTGACGACATAGTTGGCGTCCGGCTTGTCGATCTCCCACGGGTTGCCGTGCACGAGCCAGTTGTCGGTCTTCTCGACCTGCCAGCCGTCGACGATCTCCTGCCGGAAGATGCCGAACTCGTAGCGGATGCCGTAGCCGATCGACGGCCGCTCCAGGGTCGCCAGCGAGTCCAGATAGCACGCGGCGAGCCGGCCGAGCCCGCCGTTGCCCAGCCCCGGCTCGCCCTCGCAGGCCAGGATCTCGTCGAGGTCCTGGCCGAGGTCGGAGAGCGCCTCGCGCGCTTGCTTCTCGATGCCGAGGTTGAGCAGGTTGTTGCCCAGCTGCGGACCCATCAGGAACTCCGCCGACAGGTAGCAGGTGACCTTCGCCGACAGGTCCAGCCAGTCCTGGGTGGTGGCCATCCAGCGCTTCTGCATCCGGTCCCGCACGGCCAGCGACAGCGCGCGGTAGTAGTGCTCCGGGGTCAGCGCGGCGGCCGGGCGCGCGATCGAGTACACCAGGTGGTCCTTGACGGCAGCGCGCAGCGCGTCGGCCGTCATGCCTGAGCGGGTCTGACCCGTCGGCCCGACCGGCGTGCCGTTGACCTCGACGGAGTTGCCCGCAGGGGTCACGACTGCAGGGTTGACCACTGAAGGGTTCACCACATCGGTCACGGATTCTCCTTCGTCGGCGGCGTGGACTGTCGAAACTAGTACGGACGCGTCATTGTGGCGTCCCCGCGTTTCGGTACTGCGTCAGGAATGTGAACGGCGCGAGGCCCGGCACGGCGTGTGCCGGTTGCCGAGTCGAATATTGACGCGGTTGACTGTCGGGGTGGCTGTGGGACGGGACCGAGGGGACGCGCACAGCGCAGACGACCCCGCCGGTGCCGTCCCGCCCCTGTGGCGGCTGATCGGCTGGACGCTGGCCGTCGGCGCGCTGTGCCTGCTGGTGCGCGGACTCGTCTACACCGAGAACTGGTCGTATGCGATGGCGTGGCCGGCGGTCGCACCGCAACTGGTCGCGCTGCTGACCGCGCCGCGCAGGCAGTGGCCGGTGTATCTGGCCGCGTTCGCCGCCGTCCAGATCATCACGGCGCGCGCCGTGTTCGACCTGACACCCGAACTCGGCGTGCTGTCGACGATGGCGACGGCGGTGTTCGCCGCGGCCCTGTTGCACCGCGACCGGGACTGGGTCAGCGGGCGCACCGACTCGCTGGGCGGATGGCAACGGTTCCTGGTGTTCGGGGTGCTGCTGGCGCCGCTGCTGGCCGCCCCGATCGGGATCGCCGGGTTGCTCCTCAACGAGGAGATCCCGCTGACCTCCCAGGGCCTGCTCTACGCGGCGATGGCGTGGTACCTGACCGAGGCCGTCGGCATCGCGTTCCTGGTGCCGCTGCTGCTGCGCTGGGACCACTACCTGCGCAGGCACAGCTGGAGCGAGGTGCTGTGGTTCGCGGCGATGACCGCCGCGACCGTCGGGATGTGTGCGGCCTCGGCCACCGAGACCAGCTTCGTGCTGGTGTTCCTGACCGGGCTGCCGGCGCTGCTGGTGTTGATCCGGTCCGGGATCGCGGCGGCATTCGCCGAGATGGCCGTCGGCGCGGCGCTGGTGCTGGGCATCACGTTCGCCGGCTACGGTCCGTTCGCCGCGTCGCTGGACAGTCCCGGGCAGGCGATGATCTCGGCCCAGGTGTTCGTGCTCGGCGCGTTCACGATGGTGGTGCTGGTCGCGGCCGCGCTGGAGGACCGGACGCGGCTGGCCGTGCTCGACAACGCCAGCTACCAGGCCTACGAACTGGTCGCCGAACTGACCGGTGACGTGGTGATCGTGGTCGACGGCGACGGCAACGTGTTGCGCCGCGCCTCGCCCGGTCACGAGATCCTCGCCCTGCCGGACGGGCCGCTGACCAAGGAGGCGTGGCTGGCGCAGGTGCATCCCGACGACCAGGCCAGCCGGGCCGGTTTCCCCGAGACCGCCGAGACGGGACCGTCGGCGCCGTTCCGGATCCGCAAGCGCGACGGCGAGTGGGGCTGGTACGTCGTGCACAGCAGGCGCACCTCCGACGGGCTGACCGTCGCGGTGCTGCGCGACGTGACCCTGGAACGCGAGGTGCAGGACTCGCTGACCGACATGGCCAACACCGACCCGCTGACCGGGCTGGCCAACCGGCGCGGCCTGGCGCAGCGGGCCGCCGAGATCTGGTCACGCGCCCGCGCGGACGGCGAACAGGTCACCGCGCTGTTCGTCGACCTCGACCACTTCAAGTCGTTCAACGACCTCTACGGCCACCAGGCCGGCGACGAATGCCTGCGCCGGGTTGCCGACGTCCTGCAGAACCTCGCCGGCCCCGAGGTGTGCGTGCCCGCGCGCTACGGCGGTGAGGAGTTCGCCGTGGTGCTGTCCGGTTGCGATGCGCCGCACGAGTTCGCCGGCGGGCTGGCGGCCGCGATCCGGGCGCTCAACATCCCGCACCTGGGTTCGGACTCGGGGAAGGTGACCATCAGCGTCGGCGTCGCGACGCTGCGGCCGTGGCGCACCGCGGACACCGACCCGGAGGCGGTGGTGGCCGAACTGCTCGACCGAGCCGACCGGGCGCTGTACGCCGCCAAGGCGCGGGGCCGCAACGCGATCTCGATCTACGCCGGTGATCGCTCCGCGGTCGCCGACCGGTCAGTCGCCGATCAGGTTGACCACTCCGGCGAACACCCGCGGGAGGCCGCTGGCCGCGGGCACGACGAATGAACGAAGCGGTGAGGTGCAGGCGCCCAGCATCGCCGCGGTGATCAACCGGTAGCGCCGGGTCGCGCGGCGCCACTGCGCCTCGTAGTCGCCGGGCCGGTCGGCGCTCACACAGTCGACGAGCAGCCGGGCCGCCGCGAACGACAACCCGAGACCCTCGCCGGTCAGAGCGTCGACGTAGCCTGCCGCGTCGCCGACCAGCAGCACCCGGCCCGCGACCCGGCCGCGCACCCGCTGCCGCAGCGGACCCGCCGCGTGGTCGGCTTCGTGTGTCAGCCCGGCGAGTCGCTCCCGCAGCGCCGGGAACGCGTCGAGGTGCTGGTCGAAGCCGCCGCGCCGCGAGGTCAGGATCGCGATGCCGACGCAGTCGTCGGCCACCGGGGTCACGTACGCCTCCCCGGCGCCGGGTACATCGGACCAGTACACCTCGACGAAGTCGCTCCACGGCGGCACGGCGAAATGGCGCTTCAACCCCCAGCGCCGGGGCCCGGACGCGGGCAGCTCCAGTCCCAGCGCGGACCGGATCGGAGAGTGCAGGCCGTCGGCGGCGGCCAGGTAGCGGGCGCGGATGCCGTTGACGCTCACCGAGTCCGCGTCCTGGGTCACGGGGCCCGCCTTGGCGTGCACGAGTTTCACGCCGGCGCGTTCGGCCTCGGTGAGCAGCGCCGCGTGCAGCGTCGTGCGGCGCACCCCGAGCCCGCCGCCCGCGGCGAACGGCGCGGTGACGGCGTGGCGGCGGTCGAAGTAGGAGATGCCGCGCAGCGCCCGGCCGGACGGCTGCGCGCCGAGCGCGTCGAGGTGGCGCACCGCGTGCGGCATCAACCCCTCGCCGCACGCCTTGTCGATCGGGCCGGTGCGCTTCTCGATGACGACGGTCTGCAGACCCGCCCTGGCGGCGTGCACGGCGGTGGCCAGACCCGCGGGTCCGCCCCCGGCCACCACCAGGTCGATCATGCCGTCAGCGATTCGAGCGCCTTGTTCTCCACCGAGATCCGCACCCACAGCAGCACCGCGTTCGCGGCGGTGAACACCAGCGCGGTGATCCACGCGGAGTGCACCAGCGGCAGCGCGATGCCCTCGGCGACGACCGCGACGTAGTTCGGGTGGGAGAACAGCCGGTACGGCCCGCGGGTGACGCGCCCGGCGTTCGGGACCACGACGACGCGGGTGTTCCACTGGTGCCCGAGCGTCGTGATGCACCACCAGCGCAGGACCTGGGCGGCCACCGCGACGGCGAACATCGACCAGCCCAGTGCCGGGATGAACTCGCGGTGCGCGGCCTCGAGGAGGCAACCGACCAGCAGCCCGGTGTGCAGCACCACCATGACGGGGTAGTGGCCCGCGCCGAACTCGACGCCGCCGTGCGCCCGGCTCCACTTCAGGTTGCGTTGGGAGACAACGAGTTCAGCGACGCGTTCGACCGCGACCGCGGCGATCAGCAGGGTGTAGGCGAGCATGGCCGGTTCCTCAGCGCCACCGCAGCAGGACCAGCTCGGAGCAGAAGCCCGGCCCCATCGCCATCAGCAGCCCGGGCGCGCCGGGCGGGGGATTCTTGGCGCGGGTGTCGC
Source organism: Mycolicibacterium parafortuitum (assembly GCF_002086815.1). Taxonomy (GTDB): domain Bacteria; phylum Actinomycetota; class Actinomycetes; order Mycobacteriales; family Mycobacteriaceae; genus Mycobacterium; species Mycobacterium parafortuitum. Next base: position 17,046 of record NZ_MVID01000042.1, on the reverse strand, counting down.
GCAGGATGTGCAGCACCGACGACGACGACAGGTTGCCGACCTCGGCGAGCGAACGCCAGGACAGTTCCAGCGCGTCGTCGCCGAGATGCAGTGCCGCGGTGATCGCCTCCATCACCTTCGGACCGCCCGGATGCGAGATCCACGTCGCGATGTCGCCGACGGCGAGGTCATGGTCGCCGAGAAAGCCGGCCATGTCGTCGGGCAGATAGCGTTCGATCAGCTCGGGCAGATCCGGTGACAGGATCAGCTGGAAACCGTTGTGGTTCACCGCCCAGCCCATGATGTCGAGGGAATCGGGATACATCCGGCTGCGCGTGTCGAGCACCTCGGGCCCGGCCGCGCCCAGCGCGTCCGCGCGCTGCGGCCCGACCGCGATCACCGCTGCCGCGCCGTCGCCGAACAGCGCGCTGCCGACCAGGCTGCCGATCGTCGGCTCCAGTGCCGGCCGGGTCAGCGAGCACAGCTCGACCGAGACCAGCGCGGCCACCTCACCGGGTGCCCCGCGCAGGTAGTCGTGCATGCGGGCGATGCCGGCCGCACCCGCCACACATCCGAGGCCGAACAACGGGATCCGCTTGACGTCGGGCCGCAGCCCGAGCAGGCCGGCGATGCGGGCGTCCAGCGACGGCACCGCGATCCCGGTGACCGTCGTGGTCATGATCATGTCGAGGTCGGCCGGTGTCAGGCCGGCCTCCTCGAGCGCGGCGGTCAGTGCCGCACAGCCGAGTTCGACGGCGTGCTCGATGTACAGGTCATTCGCCGCTCCGAAATCCAGCAGATCGGGATACTGCTCCAGTGGCAGCACCAGGTGGCGGGCGTCGACCTTCGCGTTGGCGTGCAGGCTGCGCAGCACGTCGCCGACACCGGCGAACGCGGGGGCGGCCAGGAAGGCCTCGGTGACCTCGGCCTGGGTGTATCTGTGCGGGGGCAGGGCGCCCTGGACGCCCGCGATGACACTGGTACTCATGTGACGACCTGCTCTGTCGATTCGGCGGTGGTGGGGGAAGCAGTGGGGCCGGGCTCTTCGGTGAGGCCGAGGCGGCGGTGGACGCGTTGCAGGAACTTCGGTGCCCACCAGTTCACGCCGCCCATAAGGTGCATGAACGCCGGGACGAGCACCATCCGCACCAGCGTCGCGTCGACGAGGACGGCCAGGGTCAGACCGAGGCCGAACATCCGCATGAACGACACGTTGGCGGCGATCAACGCGGCAAAACTGATCGACATGATCAGGGCCGCGGCGGTGATGATGCGTCCGGTATGGGCGATGCCGAGCGCCACCGCCTCGTCGTTGTCGTGGCCGTGGTTGCGGAACTCGCGGATGCGCGCCACCAGGAAGACCTCGTAGTCCATCGACAGGCCGAACGCGATGCAGAACAACAGCACCGGCATGTTGGCCACCAGCGTGCCCGTGGAGGTGGTCCCGAGCCCGGCCAGGTGGCCGTCCTGGAAGATCCACACCAGCGCACCGAACGCCGCGGTCAGCGAAAGCATGTTCAGCACAAGGGCTTTGATCGGGACGACGACGCTGCCGGTGAGCAGGAACAGCAGCACGAACATGATCACCGCGATCAGGCCGAGCACCAACGGCATCTTCGAGGTGATCGCGTCGACGCTGTCGCGGTTGATCTGCGCGGTGCCGGTCATCTGTACGTCGCGCCCGCCCGGGCCCGGCACCGCGTGCAGCCGGTCGAGCTGGGTCTCCGACGCGTCGGAGAACAACGGCGCGTTGCTCGTTACGGTCAGGAACACGCTGCCGTCGTGTTCACCGGCAGGTGCGGACGGCGGCCCGGCCTGGGCGCCGTCGACGAACGTGCCGGTCGGCGCCGACACCGCCGGGACGTCGGGCACCCGGGACAGCTCGGCGGCGTAGCTGGACAGGTCCGCCGGGGTCAGCCCGGCCGCATCGGGCACCACGACGGTGACATTGGTGTCGGTGTTGTCGGCGAACTCGGTGCGCAGCTGGTCGCCGACCTGATGGGCGGACGCCGACGCGGGCAGCACCCGGTCGTCGGGGAAGCCCCACTTCACCCCGAGGAAGGGGGCGCCGAGCACCACCAGCAGCGTCACCACGACGAGGCCGAGCGGTAACGCGCGGCGCATCACCGACCGGGCGCAGCGGTACCAGAACCGCTGCTCGACCGGCACCGGTTGCGGGTCGGGCCGGCGCAGCACGCGGCGGGCCAGCTTGTGCACGTCGAGGGAGTTCAGCCGGTCACCGAGCAGCGCGAGCGCGGCGGGGGTGACGATGACCGCCGCGGCGGCCGCGAACGCGACGGTGGCCACCCCGGCGTAGGCGAACGATTTCAGGAAGTGCATCGGGAACAGCACCATCGCCGACATCGACAGCGCGACCGTCGTCGCCGAGAAGATCACCGTGCGGCCCGCGGTCGTCATCGTGCGCCGGATCGCCTGCGGGCGCGGCGCGCCGGCGGCCAGCTCGTCGCGGTAGCGCGACAGGATCAGCAGGGTGTAGTCGATGGCCAGTGCCAGCCCCATCGCGGTGGCCAGGTTCAGCGCGAAGATCGACACGTCGGTGGCGTAGGTGACCAGCCGTAACACGGACATGGCGCCGACGATCGCCATCCCGCCGATCGCGACCGGCAGCGCGGCCGCGACCAGGCCGCCGAACACCCAGACCAGCACCAGGAAGCTCAGCGGGATGGCCAGCCCCTCCATCACCAGCAGATCGCGCTGGGACTGTTCGGTGATTTGCACGTTGACCATCGCGGTGCCGCCGGTGCGCACCACGATGCCGTCCCGGTCGCGGGTGACCCGGTCGGAGATCTCCTTGGCGTAGGTCTGCTGCTGGGCTTCGGTGCCGGTGATCCCGGCGACGATCAGCGCCGCGGTGCGGTCGCGGCTGACCAGGTCGGCGGCCACGGCCGGCGGCGCCGACCACGGCGAGGACACCTCCGCGACGTGCGGGTCGGTCTTGAGGTCGTCGACGATGCCGGTGCCGACGTCGTGCACCCGGGGAGCGTCGATCCCGTCGGGCGATGACACCACGATCAGCATCTGGACGTCGCCCTGGCCGAACTTGTCGGTCAGCAGCGTCGCGGCGTGCGCGGACTGCGAACCCGGGTCGGAGAATCCGCTCGGTGACAGGTCCTTGGCGACGGGCAGGCCGAAGACCGCCATCGCGGCGGTCAGTACCGCCGCGGCCATCAGGATGCGCCGTGGCGCGGCTAGTGCCCAGAGGGCGATCCGATCGAGCAGCGCAGTCTCCGTCCGAGGAGAAGGAATGCTTTATTGAACGACACGAAGTACCCCCTGCGGGGGTTCACCGTCGCGCGGGCACGCCGCTGCGCCGTTTCGGGCAATCCTTCCTTGCGACGGCACCAGACCGTCTTATTGACATGATCGTCGATAACGGCCGCGGATCTAGGGCATTTCGAAGTGCTGGTAGTCCAGTGGGCTGCGCCAGTGCCCGCCCCACGCCCAGCCGCGGTCGGTGAACGCCGTCACCGCGGGGTCGCCGTCGTGCAGCATCCCGGGGTCGGTGCGGGCGCGGTCGACCCACAGACCGGCATTGGCCGGCTCGTAGGCGCCGCCGGCCGGGACAAACGGGTTGAGTTTCGGGTTGACGTCGATCGCGCGGCCGTACGCATGCCACGACCAGCTGCTCGATCCCGGGATGCCGCGGCAGTTGAACGCCGAGGTGTTGTTGTCGCGCATCGACAGCTCGTCGTCGCCGCCCGGGTAGTGGTCGACGGTGCGCATCCGTTCGATCGGATACCGCAGCTCGTGCAGCGCCGCGAACACCTCGATGACCTGGTCGGTGAGGTCGCGGTGTACCACCAGCTCGCCGCGGTGAGGCTGCCCGTCGAAGCCCCAGTAGTCGAGCTCCACGCGCCGAAGTTCGTCCGGCGCGGCCGGGCAGCCGGGCCGCCAGGTGTCCCCGAGTTCGGTGGCGGTGACGGGGTGGACCGCGGGTGGGGTGGGCACTGGGGTGTCGGGCACTGTCGGGTTGGGCACTGGGGTGTCGGGCACTGGGGTGAGGCGGCGGATCGTCTCCGGCGGCAGCGGTGCGGACTCGGAGGCGGACGGGGCGGCCGGTTGCGTCGCCCGGGGCGGCTCGGACGCCGCCGTGCACGACGCCAGCAGTACCGCCAGCAGTGCCGCCGCCGGCACCGACGAGATGGGGCCTGCGATCCTCACGGTCGCCAAGCTACCAAGGCCCGTTCTCGTGGTTAGTAGCCCTAATCGATTCTGTTAGTAGGGCTTTCGAAATTGACGGTTACATCACAACATGGCGATCCTTGATGTGACTTACGTCATCGTCAGGTTATATTTGTGTCCGTCATCACAGAGAGGACGTGTCATGGTTGGAATCGGTGACGGTGCAATGGTCCCGCAGCCTGTCGACTCGCCCCGTGCTGCGCACGCGCCCGGGCAGGTCAACTGGGCACTGGCGATCTTGATGATGATGATCCTGATCGCCGCGATCGCCGGTGTGGTGGTCGCGCTCTTCAGCGGTATGCCCACGCTCGCGCTGGTGATCGCGCTGGTCACCGGCGCCGTCTTCGCCGGAGTCGCCTGCTAGATCTGGCCGTGCCGGGGCGGCCGGGTACCGGAGAGCGTGTACCGGCCGATGTGCTGCACCTTCCACCGCGTCGGGTCGTGCAGCGTGTGCGTCCGCGCGTCCCGCCAGTACCGCGACAGGTTGGCCGAGGCCCCCGCGCTGCGGGTGCCGCCCAACTCGAACAGCGACGTCGACGCCTCCAGACACGCCCGCACCGCCGCAACCTTGGCCGCCGCGACCGCGATCGAGGCCTCGGCCGCCGAATCCTCCGTCAGGTCCGCCGTGGCCGCGTCCAGCGTGCGCGCCGCCTCGGCCAGCAGGGCCTGCGCTCCGCGCACCGTGACCGTCAGCTCCCCGGCGACGGTGATCAGCGTCGGGTCGTCGACCGCCGCGGTCACCGCCGCCTCGAAATGCGGCCGGGCCTTCGCGACCTGCGCGACACCGGCCTCCAGCGCGCCGGTCGCGATACCGACGTCGATCGCGGCATGCCATAGCTGAGCCCGCGCCCCGTAGGTGGTCGGCACGGTGAAGATCGGCGAGAACGGCACCACATGCTCGGCGGGCACCGCGACGCCGTCGAGCGTCACCGTCCCGGACGCGGTGGTGCGCTGCCCCATGCCGTCCCAGTCGTCGACGATGTCGAGGCCGGCAGCGTCGCGCGGCACGAACGCGACGGCCTTCGGTGTCTTGTTGGTCGGCACGGCACCGGATCCGTCGCTCAGGGAGGCGCGCACGACCACCCAGTCGGCGAACAACGCGCCCGTCGAGTAGAACTTGCGGCCCGTCAGCGTGTAGCCGTCGGCGCCCTGGACCAGCGTCGTGGCGTCGACGTCGACGGTGTGCGGCCCCCGTTCGGACTGCGCGTTGGCGAACAGCGCGCCGTCGAGCACCCGCTGATAGAAGAACCGTTGCTGGTCGGGGGAGCCCTGCAGCCGCAGCGCCTCCAGGAACACGAAGTGCGAGTGCGGAATCTGTGACAGCGACGGGTCGGCGTGCGCGAACAACCGGAACACCTCGGCCAGCACCGTCGCTGATACATCGAGACCGCCGTACTCGCGCGGCACCGACAGGGCCAGCAGCCCGGATTCCTTGAGCGCCTTGATCTGATCGTGCGGCAGCTCGCGGTCGGCGTCGCGGGTCGCGGCGTCGGTGGCGAACCCGGCGGCCAGATCGCGGGCGACGGCGAGTGCGTCGTGCGCCGACGCCGGTGTCACCGGGCTGCCCCGACGAACGGGATCGACGTCGGCGCCGCGGATCTCACGTCAGCGTCGAACAGCCCGCGCTCGCGCAGCAGAGGCACCACACCCTCGCCGAGCCAGTAGAGCTCCTCCAGGTGCGGATAGCCGGAGAAGATGAACTCGTCGATGCCGACCTCGACGTACTCGGCGATCCGCTCGGCGACCTCGGTGTGACTGCCGACCAGCGCGGTGCCCGCGCCGCCGCGCACCAGGCCGACCCCGGCCCACAGGTTCGGTGCGACCTCCAGTGAGCGGGCGTCGTGCCAGCTGCCGTTCTCGCGGTGCGCCTCGTGCAGCGCGAGCATCCGCTTCTGTCCCTCGGACTGGCTGCGGCTCAAGCCTTCCTGCGCCGTGCGCACGGTCTGCTCGTCGAGCGCGCCGACGAGCCGGTCGGCCTCGGCCCACGCCGCGTCGGCGGTATCGCGGGTGATCACGTGCAGCCGGATGCCGAACCGCACCTGCCTGCCCTCCGCGGCCGCCGCCCGCCGGATCCAGTCCACCTTCTCGGCCACCGCGGCCGGCGGCTCCCCCCAGGTGAGGTACACGTCGGCGTGGCGTGCCGCGACCGGACCCGCGGCGGCGGAGCTGCCGCCGAAATACAACGGCGGCACCGGATTCGGCAGCGTCGCCAGCGATGCGTCCTCGACCTTGATGTGCTCGCCGTCCAGCGACACCGTCTGCCCGTCCCACAGTCGGCGCACTACGTCGAGGAATTCGTCGGCGCGGGCGTAGCGGCCGTCCTTGTCGAGGTGGTCGCCGAACGCGCGCTGCTCGTGCGCCTCGCCGCCGACGACGACGTTGAGCAGGATCCGGCCCGGCGCGTGCCGCGCGAACGTCGCGGCCATCTGCGCCGACAGCGTCGGGCTGACCAGGCCGGGTCGGAACGCGACCAGGAACCCGAGCGACGTGGTCTCGCGCGCCAGCAGCGCGGCGGTGATGAACGCGTCCTCGCACCACGCACCGGTCGGGATCAGCGCACCGGTGAAGCCGAACGTCTCGGCTGCCCGCACGATCGAGGCGAGGTAGTCGATGGACGCGTCACGGTCGCCGTGCGCCGCGCCGACCGGGGTGCCGTGCCCACCTCCGACGATCAGCCGGCTGTCGCCGTAGGTCGGAAGGAACCAGTGCAGCTTGATCGCGTGGGTCACCGCGGGATAGTGCCCACCGCGGACGGCCAAGTCACGGGTTTACCTCACGGCGACTTTTAAGTCGCGAGACCGCCACCAGGGTAGTTCCGCGCCCCGCGCAGCAACCCTGGTGGCGGTCTCGCGAGGTGGCAGCCAGAAGCCCAGGCCTAGAAGCCCAGCCGCAGCCCGACGGCCTTGGCGGCCTCGACCACCAGGAAGATCACCACCGAGAACGCCAGCCCGACGAGCCAGCCCAGCAGCGGGATCGGCGCGGAGTGGAACCACGCGTTCATGAACGGCGTGTAGATGAAGACCAGCTGCAGGACCAGCAGCGCCGCGGCCATCCGCCACACCCACGGATTGCCGCGCAGCACCGCAGGCCGCAGGCTGGTGGAGTTCACGAACCGGCAGTTGAACAGGTAGGCCAGCTGACCCAGGGCGAGCATGTTCACCGCTGCGGTCTGCGCCACCGGGAGCGGATAGCCGCCGGCCAGCCCGAGGAAGTACACCGCCAGCGCCGCGCCGGCGACCAGCACCGACACCAGCGCGATCATCGACACATCCGCCAGGCGCACCACCGGTTGACCCGCCGGCCGCGGCGGCCGCGACATCAGGCCGTCCTCGGCGTTCTCGAAGACCAGCGCCAGCGCCAAGGTCACCCCGGTCACCAGGTTGACCCACAGGATCTGCACCGGCTGCAGCGGCAGCGCGAACCCGAACAACACCGCCACCAGGATGACCAGCGACTGAGAACCGTTGGCGGGCAACAGAAACAGCACCGACTTGCGGATGTTGTCGTAGATCCGGCGGCCCTCCTCGACCGCTCGTTCGATGGTGGCGAAGTTGTCGTCGGCCAGCACGATGCCCGCCGCCTCTTTGGTGGCCTCGGTGCCCTTGACCCCCATCGCCACCCCGATGTCGGCGCGGGTCAGGGCCGGTGCGTCGTTGACGCCGTCGCCCGTCATCGCCACCACCTGGCCTTCGGCCTGCAGCGCGCTGACGATGCGGATCTTGTGCTCGGGGCTGGTACGCGCGTAGACGTCCACCTCGCCGACCGCTTCCCGCAGCCGAGGTTGACTCATCGCCTGCAGTTCGGAGCCGGTCAGGGCCGGGGCGTCGGCGCTTTCGACGATGCCCATCTCGTGCGCGATGGCCTTCGCGGTGCCGACGTGATCGCCGGTGATCATCTTCACCCGGATACCGGCGCTGTGGCAGTTCGCGATCGCGTCGACCGCCTCGGGGCGGGGTGGGTCGACGATGCCGACCACGCCGAGGAACTCGAGGCCGTCCTCGACATCGCCGAAGCCGGCCTCGTCGCCGCCGTGGTGGGCGCGTCGCGCCGCGGCGAGGACCCGCAGGCCCCGGCGGCTCAGCTCGTCGATTCGCGCGTGCCAGAAGGGCGTGTCGAGCGGTTCGGCGACCCCGCCGCGCAGCTGGGTGGCCGACCGTTCGAGCAGCCGGTCCGGCGCCCCCTTCACGTGCAGCCACCGCCCGCCGTCCGGGTCCTCGTCGAGGGTGACCATGAACTTGTGCGCCGAATCGAACGGGAGCTCGTCGATGCGGCGCATCGGCGTGTCGATCCCGGCCTTGTGGGCCAGCGCGCGCAGCGCGCCCTCGGTCGGTTCCCCGACCACCCGCCAGTGCCCGTCGACCTCGGTGAGCCGGGCGTCGTTGCACAGCGCCATCACGTGAACGAGCGCGCCCAGGTCCGGATGGTCGTCCAGCGCGACGGCGGCGCCGTCGATCTCGATGTCGCCGAGCGGGGCGTAGCCGGCGCCGGTGACGCCGTAGACGTGACGGGTGGTCACCACGGTGCGGGCCGTCATCTCGTTGCGGGTCAGCGTCCCCGTCTTGTCCGAACAGATCACCGTGACCGACCCCAGCGCCTCGACCGCGGGCAGTTTGCGGGTGATCGCGTTGCGCCGCGCCATCTGCTGCACGCCGAGCGCCAGCGTCACGGTCACCACGGCCGGAAGACCCTCCGGGATGGCGGCCACCGCGAATCCGATCGCCGCCGAGATCAGCTCCTCGATGGTGAACTGGTGGATGAGCCTGCCGATGATCAGCATCGCCGCGGCCATCGCCAGGATCAGCACCGACAGCTGGCGGCCGAACTGCCCCAGCTTGCGGGTCAGCGGCGTGTCGATGCCCTCGACCTCGGAGATCATCGTCTGGATGCGGCCGATCTCGGTGGCGGTGCCGGTGGCGGTGGCGACACCGACTCCGGTGCCCGCGGCCACGATGGTGCCCGAGTAGACCATCGACGTGCGGTCGCCCAGGCCGGCGTCGGATTCGACATGGGTGACGTCCTTGGCCGCCGGCACCGACTCCCCGGTCAGCGCGGACTCCTCGACCCGCAGGTTGTTGACCTCCAGCAGCCGCAGGTCGGCAGGCACGCGATCACCGGAGCCGATCCGCACCACATCGCCGGGCACCACGGATTCGGCGTCGACGTTGGTCCACTGGCCGTCGCGCAGCACCCGCGCCGACACCGACAGCATCTCGCGGATGCTGTCGAGTGCCTTCTCGGCCTTACCCTCCTGCAGGTAGCCGACGACGCTGTTGATGATCGCGACCGCGCCGATGACCGCGGCGTCGATCCAGTCGCCGAGGATCGCCTTGAGGACGGCGGCCGCGACGAGGATGTAGATCAACACGTTGTTGAACTGGGCGAGGAACAGCATCACCGGCGAGCGGTGCGGGGGTGCGGGCAGCCGGTTCGGGCCGGTCCGGGCCAGCCGGGCCGCGGCCTCGGCAGAGGTCAGCCCCTCGGCGCTGGTCCGCAGCGCCGCGAGGATGTCGACCCGGCTGCGCGCGTGGGCGAGGCCGGCGAAATCACCGTCCCCAGAACTCGACGGGCGGGCTTCGGAGACGTTTCCCTCGCGCGTCATCCTCCGATGCTGTCGCCGCGCTGCCCCCGGCGCAACCTGCCCGCTAGCCTCGCCGCAGGAAGCGGGCCAGGCTGTCGTCGAGTTCGTCCCACCATGTGGTGTGCGGCGTCGGCCCGACGGTGCCGGTGCACGGCGACGCGAACGACTTGTCCCGGTAGCCGGTGATGCTCTCGTCCTTGTCGTGCTCCCAGGTGACGAAGTGCTGCCGGACCAGGTCCAGGTCGAAGTCCGGGTAGTCGGTGAGCGCCATCAGGTCGCGCACGTAGTCGGTCTGGAAATCGATCTGGCCCTCGACGCTGTCGACCGCGGCGTATTTGGCCAGCCACGCGTCGACGTCGGCGGCCATCGCGTCGGCGTCCGGCAGCGCGAGCCGGCCCAGCACCACGTCACGCGCCACGAAGGCCTGCGCGTCGAACATGTTGAACGTGTAGAACTGGTCCTGCATCCCGAGGTAGAGCAGCTTCGGATTCGCGGTCCACACCACGCCCTTGTACAGCCCGCCCGGGTAGAGGTTGTTCGGGGTGACCAGCCGCAACTCGGGATCCAGGAACGGGAAGTTGTGCTGATAGCCGGTGCACAGGATGATCGCGTCGACGTCGCGGCTGGTGCCGTCGCAGAAATGGGCGGTGCGGCCCTCGACGTGCGACAGCGCGGGCACCTCGCTGATCCCGTCCGGCCAGCCGAACCCCATCGGCGCGTTGCGATAGCAGATCGTCACCGACGCGGCGCCGTACTTGCGGGACTGCAGCGCGATGTCCTCGGCCGAGTAGCTGCTGCCGAGGATCAGCAGGTTCTTGCCGGCGAACTCGACAGCGTCGCGGAAGTCGTGGGAGTGCAGGATCCGCCCCGGAAACGTCGCGAAGCCCGGGTACTCCGGCACGTTCGGCGTGGAGAAGTGCCCCGTCGCGACGATCACATGGTCGAAAACCTCTGTGCTGAGCGTCGTTTCAGTGCCCTCCCACGATTCGGCGGCCTCCCACGATTCGACGGTGAGCGTGAAGGTCTGGGCGGCGTCGTCGAACGTCACCTCACGCACCGCGGTGTCGAACCGGATGAACTGGCGCACATTGCTCTTCTTCGCGCGGCCGGCGATGTAGTCGAACAGCACCTCGCGCGGCGGGAACGACGGGATCGGCCCGCCGAAATGCTCGTCGAAGGTGTAGTCGGAGAACTCCAGGCACTCCTTGGGGCCGTTGGACCACAGATAGCGGTACATGCTGCCGTGCACCGGATCTCCGTGCGCGTCGACACCGGTGCGCCACGTGTAGTTCCACAGGCCGCCCCAGTCGCTCTGCTTCTCGAAGCACACCACCTCGCCGACGTCGATGCCGTCCTGGCGGGCCTGTTCGAACGCGTGCAGCTGCGCCAGACCGCACGGGCCTGCTCCGATCACGGCGATACGGGACATCATCTCTCCTCGGGGCGTCATGACCGCGGGCGGGTCTTGTCGGGGTCGTAGAACGGAATGGTGGTGACGGTGGCCGGGATTCGCTTGCGGTGGCCGTCGAGCTTGCCGATCTCGACGCGGGTTCCCGGCTGGGCGTGGGTGACGGCGATGCGGCACAACGCGATGCTGGCCCGCAGGACCGGTGAGCGGGCCGCGCTCGTGACGACCCCGACCTGCGTGCGGCCGATGTGCACGCAGTCCCCGTGTGCGGCGGTCTCGTTGCCGTCCAGCCGCAACCCGACCAGGACGCGCTGCGGGTGCGCCTTGCGTTCCACGAGGGCGTCGCGGCCGAGGAAGTCGTCGGCCTTGGTCTTCAGCGGCACGGTGAACCCGATGCCCGCCTCGAACGGGTCGGTCTGCTCGTCGAATTCGTGGCCCGCGGCGACCAGCCCCGCCTCGACGCGCAGCATCTCCAGCGCCTCGAGTCCCAGCGGCGCCAGCCCGTAACGCAGGCCGGCGTCTGCGACTCGGTCCCACACCGTCTCGGCGTCACCGGGATGCACCCACAGCTCGTAGCCGAGCTCCCCGGTGTACCCGGTGCGCGACACCACCAGTGCCGGCCCGTCCGGGCCGTCGAGGCGCCCGATCAGGAAGCGGAACCAGCCGAGGTCGCGCAGCGCGGGTTGCCCGGGCGGGCTCCAGATCAAGTCGGCGAGCAGGTCTCGGCTCGACGGACCCTGCACCGCGAGGTTGTGCATGTGGTCGGTCGAGTCCTTGACCCACACCTGGTCCAGGCCGAGGCGTTCGGCCTGGGTGCGAAGCCAGATCCCGTCATACGGGTCGCCGCCGATGAAGCGGAAGTTGTTGTCGCCGAGGCGAAGCACCGTGCAGTCGTCGACGACGCCCCCGGACTCGGTACACATCGCCGAGTAGACGACCTGACCGCGGGAGAGGCGGCGGATGTCGCGGGTCACCGTGGCCTGCAGCAGCGCCTCGGCGTCGGGGCCGAGCACCTCGAACTTGCGCAGCGCCGACAGATCCATCACCGCGACACGTTCCCGGCACGCCCAGTACTCCTGGTGCGGGCCGTGGTTGTCGAAGCTGTTGGGCAGCCAATAGCCGTTGTACTCGGTGACATTCGTCGTCAGCGCGCCGGTGCGGGACGCGAACGCGGTGGGTTTGGTGAGCACGGGTTCGGAGTCCGGCGTCAGCCGGTGACCCACCGCCACAGAGAACCTCCTCGTGGAGTCGTAGACGCGGACATGGATGTCGGTCGGCACCCAGCCGTTTGCGGGATCGATGTCGTCCGGGCACGCCGAGGACGCGCACACCAGATCCGCCGACGCCCGGAACAGCACGTAATCGCCGGGACGCGACCACGGTTCGTCGCTGATCAACTGATGCTGGGCGTCGAACGCGGTGTTGTAGAACAGGTTCAGCGCCGCCCAGCCCTGCCGGGGTGCGACGCCGAAGCGGGACAGCGCCGCGTTGAAGTTGTCGGTGCAGTTGACATGCCCGGGGTAGCCCATGTCGGCGTAGTACTTCGCGGTGCACGCGAGCGCGAACGTGTCGTGGCGGCCGACGGTGTCGCGGACCACCTCCACCAGCGGGCGTGCCCGGGAGTCGAAGAACTTGCCGGCCAGGCCGGGCTGCGGGTACGCACCGCCGCCGATGGTGCGGGTGGTGGTGGCGTCGAGCCCGAACTCGTTGCCGTCGCCGAGGGAACGCGCGTCGAAGGCGAGGAAGTCCGAGCACTGCCGTCCGGCGACGTCGATGACCTGGATGAACTGACCTTCGCGCACCTGGTACGACGACGCGGTCGCGGCGTCGATCCGCAGGTCGAACAGCGGTTCGGCCAGCGGCGGCGGCAACTCGGGCACCTCGATGCGACGGGGGTCGGCGCGATGCACCTCGACACGGACCTCCGACGGCGGGTTCGGGTCGTCGGCCGTCAACAGCATCGGGGCGGCGGGGGCGGCGATCAGCACGACGGCGTCGGCGTCGACGCGGAACGCCGCGCGCGATCCGGCGGGGGAGTGCTCGCCGAACAACCGTGTCGCCGTCGACCGCTGCTGATCGACCCGGTGACGGGCCAGAAGGGTCAGGATCCGCGCTGCGGCGTAACCGTTCTCGTCGGGGCCGGGCTCGAGGCGGCGCAGCACGGACGCCGCGGTGTCGGGGATGGCGTCGGGGACCGCGTCGGCGACCGCGCGCGGATCGGTGGCCAGCACCGTCAGTTCGGCGGGTTGGCGGCCGTACTGGTCGACGACCTCGACCCGGTCGCCGGCGAACACCGTGACGGCCGTGACCGATCCCGGGGCAACCCGGAAGCGTTCGGCCACAGGGCTTTTCAGGGCGCGAAAGAGCGGTAGCCGACGTAGAACGCCAGGGCCCGGGATGGGGTGGAGAAGAGGATGCGGGAACCCTTCGGGAAGAAGATCGCGTCCTTCTCCTTGGCGATCTGCACCTGTCCGGTGTCCGGATTCTCCAGCCGGAACTCGCCTTCGAGGACGACCTTCATCTCGTCGTAGTCGTAGTAGTAGTCCAGCGGGGCGTCGGTGTGGCGCAGTTCGAAGTAACCCGAGGACATCGGCACCCCGCCCGGGTTGACGTACACATCGTCGATGAATCCCTCGGTGGCGGGGTACTTTTCGAGCGACATCTGCGGAAGCTGTTGCCAGAAGCCGGATGTCACCAGGAACGTCGGGGCGGCGATACTCGTCATGGAGCCTCCAGGAAATCTCATTGAGGGAAACTTCGTCTGTTGAGAGGAAACCATGCGTGGGTTTCGGTGAGATTACTGCGGCGTTTCTCTTACCGGTGAGTTGGCGACGGGCGCGGTCGGACCCGGCTGCTAAACCATGTCGTTCTTGGTCAGCCACCGCATGATCGGCCAGCCGACGAACACCGGCAGCCAGCAGGTCAGGATCCGGTACAGCAGCACCGCGGGCACCGCGACGGCGGCCGGGACACCGAACGCGGCCAGGCCACCGATCAGCGCGGCCTCCACCGCGCCGACACCGCCGGGCGTCGGGGCCGCCGAGGCCAGCGTGCCGCCGACCATCGTCACGATCGTGACGGTGACGAAGCTGGCGTCGCCGCCGAACGCCTCGATACTGGCCCACAGCGCCAGCGCCGCACCGAGTGTGGTTGCCGCGCAACCCAACACGATCAGCGCGAGCCGCTTGGGTTCGCGCGCCAGCAGCGCGAGGTCGTCCATCACCTCTTTGAGCTTCGGGCGTACCGCGGTGGCCAGCCAGTGCCGCAGCTTCGGCACGAACAGCGACACCCCGACCGCGCCGAGCACCACACCGGCGATCAGGTACAGCGCGGTCGCACTCGGTACGAACCGCGACAGGTTCGCCGACGCGCCCGCCACCGCGGAGAACAGGATCAGCAGCGTGACGTGGGTGATCACCTGCACCGACTGCTGCAGCGCCACCGCGGTGGTGGCGCGCAGTGCGCCGAGCCCGCCCTTCTGCAGGAACCGGGTGCTCAGCGCGAGCCCGCCGACCCCGGCAGGCGTCGTCGTCGCGGCGAACGTATTGGCCACCTGCATCACGGTCAGCGACCGGAACTTCACCATGCCGTCGGCACAGGCCCACAGCGCCGCGGCCGCGCCGACATACTTCAGCGCCGACACCGCCAGCCCGAGCAGCGCCCACCACCAGTTGGCCGACCGCAGCTCGGAGAAGAACACCGGAGCCGAGCTGATGAACGGGTACGCGACGTAGACCAGCGCGACCAGCAGCACCATCTGGATCACCTGGTTGCGGGTGAAGCGGGTGATCGTCGCGGTCTTGATCTGGTCGGCGCCGGTCTGGAACTTCACCTCGTCGCGCAGCTTGGCCATCGCCGAACTGGCGTCCCACACCGAGTCCCGCACCCGTTTGGGGACGGCGGCCTTGGTGAGCCGCCGCGACGCGGCCAGCACCACGTCGTTGCCGAACACGGTGATCGCGGCGGCGACGGCCTTCGGGGCGCCGTACAGGTCGGCGGTGGTCACGAGCAGCTGGGCGATGTCGGTGTGCAGATGGGCTTCGGAGGCGCCGTACTCGGCGTAGGTGAACCCGCCGAACACCGGGGTGCCGTCGACGACGGTGATCTTGTTGCGGCGCAGATCGCCGTGGGAGATCTGCTGGCTGTGCAACACCCCGAGGGAATCCCACACCCGCGTGACCGGGGTGTCCTCGGAGCACAGCGCCAGCGGGGTGCCCTGGGGGGGTTTGTGCGCATAGATCGTCCAGCCGCGCTCGAGCGTGGCCACCGCGATCGGCGACGTGTTCGCCATGCCGAGGTTGCCGACGGCCAGCGCCATCAGTGCGCGGTGCTCGACGGCGCGGCGCATCGACGTCTGAATCGGCGCGGTCTCGTCGTCGCGCAGCCGCAGCTTGACCCAGAACTGCCGCAGGAAGCCGCCGCCGCGTTGGTGCGGGCCGTACAGCTCCACGATCGCGATCTCCGGCTCGGTGCCCTCGGACGCGGCCGAGGCGGCGTCCAGCACCAGCGGGCCCCGGCCCGCCGGGCGCACCACGCGCAGCGCCGCCGGCTCGAAGCCGCGCCGGATCAGCGCGCGCACCGCCCCGTCGAGCGGGACCTCGAGCGCCGGGGTGCCGCTGACCAGGACCACCAGCGCGCCGACGAACCAGCCGACGGCCAGCCCGAGCAGCGAGCGGGCCGGCACCACCGCCGAGACCACCAGGTGGATCGGGACAAACGCCAGCAGCAGCGCCCACCACCAGCGCCGCCACCGCGCGGGCAGCCACGGCCCGGACACCGTCAGCACCGCGGCGAGCATCGCGATCCAGCGCGGATCGTCGAGGAACTGCGACAGCACGGTGTCGAGCCGCTCGGTCAGGTCGAAATGCCAGCGTGGTGCCGCGATGCCGTTGCCGGTGATCGACAGCGCCAGGATCGCGATGACACCAGCGGCCGCGTAGGCGCCGAGCAGCTTCCACTGCCGGGCCGCGATCAGCCCGATCAGGATGACGAACGGCAGCGCCAGGATCGCGACGCCGTAGATCAGGTAGACGGTGTTGGACTGCGCCGGGCTGAGCACCCCGACGATCCCCGAGATGGATTTCTCCAGTGCTTCCCACTCGTAGCGGGTGATCAGCGAGCTGGTGACGACGACGACCAGGAACGCCCCGGCGATGGACAGCCGGACGATGTCATTGGTGCGCCGGGTCAGCGGCTGGAGCAGGCTGCCCGAGACAGCGACGTCCCGCCCGTCAACTCGCATATGTCAACGATCTCTCCGATTGCTTGGGGAACCGCACTCGGCTCACCGACAAAATAGCGACTTCTCGGTGACGATCGGTAAAGGCGGGACGGGAGGGGGCCGCGTGGCGGCAGCCGCCGGCTAGCGGACCGCGACGTAGACCACCTGTTCCCCGCCGCGGATCTGGTCCGGATCCCAGGCCATCTGCCGGGTCGCGGCGCCCGGACGCACGGACACCACAGACGCCTCCGACAGCGGGGCGTCGGAGAGCCGGTCGACGATCACCTGCTTGCCGAGCGACACCAGCTGGCTGATCGTGTCGTTCGCGTTGCCCGGGCCGGCCGGGGCGGCGGCCGACGGGGCGGCCAGCCCGAGCGCGGCCGAGCCCAGACCGATGGCCACACCGGTGGCCAGGCCGAGGGCGACCTTCACATACTTCATCGGGGTTCCTGCTCTTCCCTGGATACGGGTCGAAGCCGTGGAGCGGATCTCGCGGGTTCTGTTCAGACTGTTTGTTAAACGGCCAAGTCCGCGAATTAATTTCAGGTGAACCGGGTGCTCGACCTCACCCCCGAGATTGCATCCACACAGGAAAAGATCGACTTGGATTCAAGCGGTGGCTGCAACGAATGTGGACGGGTCTGACAGTAGTCGGTC
>NZ_MVID01000041.1 GCF_002086815.1 Mycolicibacterium parafortuitum | reverse complement strand
AGCCGTCCTACGCGCCATCACCCTCTGGCTGCCGCATTTGTCAGACACGCCCTAGTCCTTCTTGACGATGTACATGGCCTGCCCGGGGATCCGCAGGATCGGGATCCGGCGGGGCGCGCCGAACCCGGCCTCGCGCAGCCAGTCGTGCAGCTGGCTCGGGGGATGCACCTGCGCCCCCGAGCTCAGGTAGACGAACAGGCCCAGCACGTTGGCCTGCGCCGAGGTGCGGCGGTGCGGTTCGGCGAACGCGTCCATCACGGCGAACGTGCCGCCCGGCGCGAGCGCGTCGCGGATCCGGCCGAACAGCGTGACCGTCTGCTCGGCGGTCAGGTGGTGCAGCAGGTTGAAGCACAGCACCGCGTCGTAGCCGCTGCCGAGATCGTCGACGGTTGCGTCCCCGTCGCGGTGGGAAACCCGGCCGGCCAGACCGGCGGCGGCGATGATCTCGCGGCCGACCCGCGCGCTGCCGGGCAGGTCGAGCACGGTCGCGGTCAACCCGGGATGACGTTCACACAGGGCCGCCGAGTACCAGCCGTGGCCGCCGCCGATGTCGAGCAGCGATCGTGCCCCGTCAGGGAGGCCCAGCTTGCCCGCCACCTCGGCGGCGCTGAGCCGGGCGAGCTCGAACTGCCCGTGGATGTAGCGGTGCCAGTACCCGTCGTCGGGCGGTGCGTCGTGGTGCCCGGCGGGCCGCCCGGTGCGCGTCACCTCGTCGAGGGCCGACCACCACGTCCAGTAGTCGGACGTGCCCGCCACGTACTGCGCCACCGACAACCGGGACGCGGGGTCCAGCCAGCGCCGTGACGACCGGCTGAGCCGGTAGCGGCCGGATCGAGCCTTTACGTGGCCGCCGGAGCGCAGGCAGTCGAGGAGCAGCCGGGTCGGCACGGGATCGAGGCCCAGTTCGGCGGCGAGCTCGTCGGCGGACGCGGGCCCCTCGGCCAGGCGGGCGGTGATGCCGGTGCGCACAGCGGTGATCAGCACCGCCGACAGGGCCATCCCGCCCCAGGCCTCGGCGGCCGCGGTCGGGACCAGGCCGAGGCGCAGCGCCAGCCACTCGGCGGGGTTGGCGCCGCGTAAAGAAAGCCTCATTCGCGGACCTCCCCGTCCGCTTTTAACTACCATGTCAATTGGCCATTGCGCGGCGTTTCACCTGCTTCTGCCGTCCGGTGGCGTCATGAGGGGAGACCGACGATCACGGTCCACACACGAACGACGCCCGTCCCGGCTCGCCGCGCGCGGGCCCTGATCGCGGCCGGACATCCCGGCCCGTCGCTGGCCATCACGGGACTTGTCGCCGTCCTCGCCGCGACCGCCGCGCCGTCCGCCGCCGCACCGGCGTGGGCCGTCGCGGCGATGCTGGCCGGCCAGTTGTCGATCGGGTGGTCCAACGACGCACTCGACGCCGCACGCGACGCCGCAGCGGGCCGCACCGACAAACCGGTGGCCACCGGGGTGATCGGGGTGCGGGCGGTGTGGATCGCGGCGCTGACCGCGCTGGCCGCGGCTGTCGCGATGGCGCTGGCCGTCAGCGTGCTCACCGCGATCCTGCTGGTCGTCGTGATCGGCGCCGGGTGGCTCTACAACCTGGGCGGTAAGGCCACACCGGCCTCCGGGCTGCTCTACCTGCTCGGGTTCGGGCCGCTGCCCGCGTACGCCGCGAGCACCCTCCCGGGGCAGCCGCTGCCGACCTGGTACGCCACCGCCGCGGCGGCGCTGGTCGGCCTGGGCGGTCACTTCGTCAACGTGCTGCCCGATCTGGCCGCCGACCGGGCGACCGGGGTGGCCGGGCTGCCGCAGCGGGTGGGTGCCCGGTGGGGTGCCGGCGCGGTGCGGGCGAGCGCGCTGGTGCTGCTGCTGGCCGCATCGGTGCTGCTGCTGGTGGCGTCGGGATTCCACGCGGTCGCGGTGGCCGGGCTCGTGGTCGCGGTCCTGCTCGCGGTGGTGGCCGCGGTCGGCTCCGGGCGGGTGCCGTTCGCCGCCGCATTCGGCATCGCCGCCGTCGACGTCGTCCTGCTGATGGTGGTCGGCTATGTCCAGGCCTGACAGCAGCGCGGTCCTGGCCGTGCGTGCGGTGTTCCCGCCGCACCGCCACACCCAGTCCGAACTGACCGCCAAGGTCGCCGAACTCTGCGGCATCGACCCCGCCGAGCGTGCGACGCTGCAGCGGTTGCACGCCGCCGCCGGGGTCGGGCACCGCCACACTGTGCTTCCGCTGACCGAATACGCGGAGGTGAGCGCGCTGGAGGCCGCCAACGACCGCTACATCGACGCCGCGGCCGATCTCGCCGAGACCGCGCTGCGCGACGCGCTGGCGGCGTCGGGACTGGCCCCCGACGACCTCGACCTGCTGATCGTGACCTCGGTGACCGGCGTCGCGGTGCCGTCGCTGGACGCGCGGCTGATCCCGCGGCTGGGGCTGCGTCCGGACATCAAACGGCTGCCGATCTTCGGGCTGGGCTGCGTCGCCGGAGCCGCCGGGCTGGCCCGGTTGCACGACTACCTGCTGGCCTGGCCGGATCACCACGCCGCGCTGGTCGCGGTCGAACTGTGCTCGCTGAGCTGGCCGACCACCCGGATCACCACGGCAGACCTGGTGGTCACCGGGCTGTTCGGGGACGGTGCGGCCGCGCTGGTGGCCGGGCGCGGGCGCGGCCCGCGCATCCTCGCCACGCGCAGCGAGGTCTACCCCGACAGCGGCGACATGCTGGGTTGGCGGCTGGCTTCCGACGGGTTCCGGATCGTGCTCACCGCAGAACTCGCCGACGTGGTCGAACGGCACCTCGCGGGCACCGTGACGGCGTTCCTGGCCGAACACGATCTGACCGTCGAGGAGATCAGCGCGTGGGTGTGCCATCCCGGCGGCCCGAAGGTCATCGACGCCGTGCAGAACAGCCTGAAGCTGGCCGATGCCGCCGTCGCGCCGAGCCGCCGCTCGCTCGCTGAGGTCGGCAACGTGTCGTCGGTGTCGGTGCTGGACATCCTGGGCCGCACCCTCGATGCGCCGCCGCCGCCGGGATCGCTGGGCCTGGTGATCGGGCTCGGGCCCGGGGTCAGCGCGGAACTGGTGTTGCTGCGGTGGTGAGGCTGCGGCTCACAGCATCAGCAGCATGCGGGTGTTGCCGAGGATGTTGGGCTTGACGTAGGACAGGTCCAGGAACTCGGCCACACCGGTGTCGTAGGAGCGGCACATCTCCTCGTACACCTCCGCGGTGACCGGGGTGCCCTCGATCTCCTTGAAACCGTGGCGGGCGAAGAAGTCCACCTCGAAGGTGAGCACGAAGATGCGCTGCAGCCGCAACTCCGCGGCGACCTCCAGCAGGCGTTCGACGACCGCGTGCCCGACACCCTTGCCGCGCACCTTCGGATGCACCGCGACGGTGCGCACCTCGCCGAGATCCGACCACAGCACGTGCAACGCGCCGCAGCCGATCACCTCGCCGGCCAGTTCGGCCACCCAGAACTCCTGGACGGACTCGTAGAGCGTGACGAGGTTCTTCTCCAGCAGGATCCTGCCCGCGTAGATGTCGACGAGCGCCTTGATCCCGGGCACATCCGAGGTCCGTGCGCGGCGCACCACGAACTCGTCGGCGGCGGCCTCCGCATCTGCGCTCATGCTCCGAAGAGTATCGGCAGCCGCAACCAGTATTCTGTGGCGGTGCCGGGCCAACCACATACCGATCCTGTGGTTCCCCGTGCCCGCGTCGCCAACGTCGCCAATGCGCTGACCGCGTTCCGGATGTTGCTGGTACCGGTGTTCCTGGTTGTGATGTTCGTCGGTGACGGCCACGAAACCTATTGGCGAACAGTGGCGTTCATCATCTTCGCGGTGGCCGTCATCACCGACCACTTCGATGGCGCGCTGGCCCGCAGCTACGGGATGGTCACCGAGTTCGGCACCTTGGCCGATCCGATCGCCGACAAGGCGCTGATCGGCTCCGCGCTGGTCGGGCTGTCGGTGCTCGGCGACCTGCCGTGGTGGGTGACCGTGCTGATCCTGGTCCGTGAGGTCGCGGTCACGGTGCTGCGGTTGGTGGTGCTGCGTCGCGGCGTGATCCCGGCCAGCCGGGGAGGCAAACTCAAGACCCTGGTGCAGGCGGTCGCGATCGGGCTGTTCGTGATGCCGTTGTCCGGGGCGTGGCTGACCACCGCGTGGGTCATCATGCTCGTCGCTGTCGTGCTGACCGTCGTGACCGGCGTCGACTACTTCGTCTCCGCGTTCCGGGACTGGCGCGCGCGCCCCGCCCGGCAGGGGTGACCGGCGCCCAACGCGAAAGAACCCTCCGTTTTCGGGAACCATCTCGGCGCCGTCGGGCGTTGCTCTACGTAGTCAAGGCAAGGAGGACGCGCGATGGCGGCATTGGTGCGTGAAGTGATCGGCGACGTTCTGCGTCGCGCCCGGGTCGAGCAGGGACGCACCCTGCGTGAGGTCTCGGATTCCGCGCGGGTCAGCCTGGGTTACCTGTCCGAGGTGGAGCGCGGCCGCAAGGAAGCCTCCAGCGAGCTGCTCAACGCGATCTGCGCCGCGCTCGAGGTCCCGCTGTCGCGGGTGCTCACCGAAGCCGGCGGCGAACTCGCGGCCGAGGAGTCCCGCGCCGCCGCGCCCGTCGGCGTCCCGAACATCGACGTCTCCACCAAGGTCGTCATTCCGCAGGTCGCGTCGATGGCGGTGGCCTGACAGTTGCCGCCGCGGGGTGTGGCGAGATGCGCCGACCCGTTAAGTTGGGTTCACGCGCCGCGGCCGGGTTTGCACAGGCCGCGGACACCCGATCCCGGTACAGACGACAGACGTAAGGCGGAATGAAGTCATGGCCAATCCGTTCACCAAGGCGTGGAAGTACCTCATGGCGCTGTTCAGCTCCAAGGTCGACGAATACGCCGACCCGAAGGTGCAGATCCAGCAGGCGATCGAGGAGGCGCAGCGTCAGCACCAGGCCCTGACCCAGCAGGCCGCGCAGGTGATCGGCAACCAGCGCCAGCTGGAGATGCGGCTGAACCGCCAGCTCGCCGACATCGAGAAGCTGCAGGTCAACGTGCGTCAGGCGCTGACCCTGGCGGATCAGGCCGTCGCCAACGGCGACGCCAACAAGGCCACCGAGTACAACAACGCCGCCGAGGCGTTCGCCGCGCAGCTGGTCACCGCCGAGCAGAGCGTCGAGGACCTCAAGGGGCTGCACGACCAGGCGCTGCAGGCCGCCGGGCAGGCCAAGAAGGCCGTCGAGCAGAACGCGATGATGCTGCAGCAGAAGATCGCCGAGCGCACCAAGCTGCTGTCCCAGCTCGAGCAGGCCAAGATGCAGGAGCAGGTGAGCAACTCGCTGCGCTCGATGAGCGAGCTCGCCGCGCCGGGCAACACGCCCAGCCTCGACGAGGTCCGCGACAAGATCGAACGCCGCTACGCCAACGCCATCGGTCAGGCCGAGCTCGCGCAGAACTCGGTGCAGGGCCGGATGATGGAGGTCCAGCAGGCCAGCGTCCAGATGGCCGGCCATTCGCGCCTGGAACAGATCCGCGCGTCGATGCGCGGCGAGCAGCTGCCCGCCGGCGGCGCGACGCCCGCGGCCCCGGCCCAGGCGCCGAACGCGAACCAGGCCACCCCGGCCGCCGATCCGACACCGGAAAACCCGCTGTCGCAGTGACCGCTATGCAGCCATGACGGAAGGCAGGGCAGTGGTGAGTACCCGGACCAGTAGGCCGCAGATGTGGCGCTCCCTGACGCAGCGCGGCGTCGACACCGCCGCCGAATGGTCGAACGTACTCGCCGACAGGCTCAGCGCCGCGGCCGATCCGCGCGCCAAACTGTTGCGCAAGCGGCGTTGGGCGCTGCGGCTGGCGGTGTTCTTCACCGTGTCCGCGCTGTTCTGGATCGCGATGACCGCGTTGGTGGCGGCGTGGGACACCCCGGTGTGGGCGCTGTTCATCCCGTCCCCGATCGCGGTCGGCGCGGCGTTCCTGGCCACGCTGGCCTTCCTGCGGTACCGCTGGTTGCGCCGTGAACCCCTTCCGCCGCAGCGGGTCTCGCACCGGTTACCGCCCTGGGGCTCGGCGGCGCGGGAGCCGATGGCGGCGCTGCAGGCCTCCGAGCGCGGCCTGTTCTCCCTGCTCGGGGTGATGGAACGCGGCGCGATGTTGCCTACTGACGAACTGGGCGAGCTGCGGGTCGCCGCGGAACGGACCGCCGCCACCATGGCCGCCACCTCCATCGAGGTGATGTCGATGGAGAACGCTGTCAAGGCGTCCCCGCAGTCGCGGGCCCATCTCACTCCGACCATCGCCGCATTCACCGCGCAGCTTCAGCAGGGCGCCCGGCAGTACAGCGAGATGGTCTCGGCGGCAGCGCAATTGGTGTCGGCGGCGAACTCTGGTGCGCTGTCGAGCTCACCGATGACGCAGCGCCGCTACCGCGACGAGCTCGAGTCGGCCACCGACCGGCTGATGGGCTGGGCGCAGGCGTTCGACGAGCTGGGCCACCTGCGCCGGGCCTGACGCGTCAGCCGAACTTCGGGCGCAGCGACGGCACCGCGATGCCGACCACCGCGCGCACCGGGGCCTTCAGCAGGAAGTCCAGCATGTCGAAGTAGTCCCGCCACAGCGTGATCTGGCCGGCGTCGTTGACCTCGAACGCGCCGCACACCCAGAACTGCAGGCGCAGGGGTCCAATGACGATGGCGTCGGTGCGCTCGGTCAGCACGGTGCCGCCCTCGGCGGCGATCCGGTGGAACTTCACCGCGAAGCCGTACTTGCCCTGAGCCCGCCGCAGCAGCCGCACGATCCTGCTGCGGCCGCGGATGCTGGGCAGGCCGACGTTCTGCCAGATCAGCTCGGGCGCCGCCAGCGATTCCACGGTGTCGATGTCGTCGGCTTCCAGCGCGAACAGGAACCGCCGCACGATCTCCTTGGCGTCTGTGCCTGCCCTGGTGGCGGGGGCCTGGGTGATGTCTTCGGAAGCCTCATTGGTCATATCGCCCGAGCCTAACCGCGCAGGCTGTGGCAGGGTAGCCCGCATGCGTGTCGCCGTGGTCGCAGGACCTGATCCGGGCCACGCCTTTCCGGCGATTGCCCTGTGCCTGAAATTCCTGGCCGCCGGGGATACTCCGACCTTGCTGACCGGTACGCGGTGGCTGGACACCGCGCGCCGTGAAGGCCTGGACGCGGTCGAACTGCTCGGCCTGGACCCGACCGCCGAGGACGACGACGCCGACGCCGGCGCCAAGATCCATCACCGGGCGGCGCGGATGGCGGTGTGCAACCGCGACGTGATCGCCGGGCTGGCGCCGGATCTGGTGGTCTCGGACTCGATCACCGCGTGCGGCGGGCTGGCCGCCGACCTGCTGGGTGTGCCCTGGGTGGAGCTCAACACCCATCCGCTGTACCGCCCGTCGAAGGGGCTGCCCCCGATCGGCAGCGGATTGGCGCCGGGCACCGGGCTGCGGGGCAGGCTGCGGGACTCCGTGCTGCGGGCGCTGAGCGCGAAATCCTGGCGTGACGGGTTGCGGCAGCGGGCCGAGGCCCGGGCCGGGATCGGGCTGCCCGCCGAGGACCCCGGGCCCGCGCGCCGGCTGATCGCGACGCTGCCGGCGCTGGAGGTGCCCCGTCCCGACTGGCCGGCGGAGGCTGTCGTGGTGGGTCCGCTGCACTACGAGCCGACGACCCGGGTGCTGACGCTGCCCGCCGGCGACGGGCCGGTCGTCGTGGTGGCCCCGTCGACCGCGACCACGGGCGCCGACGGGATGGCCGAGGTGGCGCTGAGCGCGCTGGTGCCCGGCGACGCGCTGCCGGCGGGGGCGCGGGTGGTGGTGTCGCGGCTGGACGCCGCCGACGCCGCGGTGCCGCCGTGGGCGGTGGTCGGACTCGGCCGTCAGGACGCGCTGCTGGCCCAGGCGGACCTGCTGATCTGCGGGGGTGGGCACGGCACGGTGGCCAAGTCGCTGCTGGCCGGCGTGCCGATGGTCGTCGTCCCGGGCGGGGGAGACCAGTGGGAGATCGCCAATCGCGTTGTGCGGCAAGGTAGTGCGCAGCTCGTCCGGCCGCTGACCGCCGACGCGCTGGCCGCCGCGGTGCGGGAGGTGCTCGGGTCGCCGGGCTACCGGGAGGCGGCGAGGCGGGCCGGCGCGAGCGTTGCGGGGGTGGCCGATCCGGTACAGGTGTGCCATGCCGCGTTGGGCGCCCGGGCGTAGTTCGGTCCAGCGTTCGGTCGGCTTCTCTGCTCGCCGCGCCCGGTGCCGGGGGAGGTGGAGTGCCGCTCGGTGTCCTACTCGGAGTCGGCCGATTTCTTGCGCCCGGCATACGGCGGCACTTCGGGCTGGACGTCACGCGGCGGGTCCGTCGTGAAGCCTGTCTCGAAGTCGCTCTCGCCGGGTTCGCCGTGACTGGGTACCGACTCGGCGTCCTCGATCGCACCGGACGGCCGGTTCGCCGGTCCGCCCGACGGTTGATCTGACCCGGTGTCCCGGGATCCGCTCGCGTTCATGCGCCTCACTCCTCACCGGCCGCCGTGTACGCGGCCATGCCGCCGGGGCGGATTCCCCGGAGGTGCTCGCCGAAACCGTCCCGTCGTACGTCTTCGCAGTTCATGATCGGCTTCTGGTCGCGTTCACCAGCGCCAGCGTGGCCTGCGTCGCGGTGGTCAGCGCCGCCGTGTCCGCGTCGGTGAGCGGCCCGCACACCCAGTCCCAATGGGCGGCGACGACGTCGCCGGCCTCGGGCGCCGTGGTCAGCGCCGTCGTCCCGCGACGCCACCGCACCCGTTCGGCGACGGGCTCTGCCAGCGCCAGGTCGCCATCCTCCAGGGCCAGCGGCCGGGAGTTCATGACCACATGCTCGTCGTCCACCGAAACCACGGTGCCCCAACGGATCCGGCAGTTCTGCAGCACGCCCAGCGCGGTGCCCAGGTCGCGGTCCAAGAACCGCACCCACGGATAGACCACCAGCACATGGAAGCTGTGGTGCGCCGACGCGGGTGCCCCCGCGGGGAGGTCGCCGAGCAGCCCGGTCACCTGCCCGGTGAACGCCGACCGGAGCCGCTCCAGCAGCGTCGCCGCGTCCACCGCGTCCAGCGCCGGGCCGCCCACCCAGTAGCTGTGCACCACCTCGGCGTCGAGCGGATCGGCGGTGCCCGTCGCGTCGGCAATGGCCTGCAGGTACGGCCACGCGCCGTCGAATTCGCGTGCTACCGCGGCTATCTGGTCGCCGGCGCCCAGCAGCGCGTGGCTGTCCTGCGGCCCGCAGTACCCGAGTTCGTTGGGCGGGTAGGCGAATCGCGCGAAGAGCGCGTGGCCCTCCCGGCTGCGACCGGCCGCGTGTTCGGTAGCGGCAGACACGTCAGCAGATCCGCGGCAGCTGCTCGCCGATGGGCAGGTCGACCACACGGGTGCCGCCCAGCGCCGTCCTGGCCACCACCATGCCGGGATGGTCGCCGACGCAGCTGCCGATGACCGCCGCCCGGGCACCGAGTGGGTGCGCGCGCATCGCGGTGAGCACCCGGTCGGCGTCGGCGGCGGGCACGAACGCGACGAGCTTGCCCTCGTTGGCGACATAGAGCGGATCGAGGCCGAGCATGCTGCACGCATCGCGCACCTGCGACGGAATCGGCAGCGCGCGTTCGTCGATCGACACCCCGACCTTCGCGGCCCTGGCGATCTCGTTGAGGGTGGCGGCCAGCCCGCCCCGCGTCGGATCGCGCAGTGCGTGCAGGTCGGCGCCGGTGGCGATCATCGCGGCCACCAGACCGTGCAGTGGGGCGGTGTCGCTGGCCACCGTGGTGCCGAACTCCAGCCCTTCGCGGCAGCTCAGCACGGCGACCCCGTGGACGCCGAGGTCGCCACTGACGATCACCGCATCGCCGGTCCGCGCGCGCTGCGGACGGATGTCGGTGCGCTCGTCGACCAGCCCGATGCCGGCGGTGTTGATGTACACGCCGTCGCCGTGACCGGAGTCGACGACCTTGGTGTCGCCGGTGACCAGTTTCACCCCCGCGGCCAGCGCCGCGGTCCCGACGGCTTGGGCGATCCGGGCCAGCTCATCGAGTGGGGTGCCCTCTTCGAGGATGAACGCCGTGGACAGCACCTTGGGCACGGCGCCGGCCATCGCCAGGTCGTTGACGGTGCCGTTGACCGCGAGATCGCCGATGGTGCCGCCCGGGAACACCATCGGTTTGACGACGAACGAGTCGGTGGAGAACGCCAGTCGGGCGCCCCCGATGTCGACGACCGCCGAATCCCCGAGGCCCGCGTCGGCCGCGGGCCCGAACGCCGGCAGGAACAGTTGCTCGATGAGCTCACCGGACATCGCACCGCCGCCGCCGTGCCCCATCACGATGTTGGGCGCGTCGCGCAGCGCGACCGGGCACACCCACGCCGCCGGATCCACGGTCGGCTCCGGCTCAGGCATGAGTCATCTCGAGCCGCCGGTACAGGTAGTACGCCGCGCAGGCGCCCTCCGAGGAGACCATCGTGGCGCCCAGTGGGTTTCGCGGTGTGCACCGGGTGCCGAACGCCGCGCACTCGTGCGGTTTGAGCAGGCCCTGCAACACCTCGCCGGACCGGCACACCGCGGACTCCTCGGTGTGGATGCCGGTGACGGCGAACCGCTGCTCGGCGTCGAAGTCGCGGTAGGCCTGCGACAGTCGCCAGCCGCTGCCGGGGATCACGCCGATGCCGCGCCAGGCCCGGTCGGTCACCTCGAACACGTCGAGCAGCATGGCCCTCGCTGCCGGATTGCCGTCGTCCTGCACCGCCCGCTGATACGCGTTCTCCAGTTCGTGGCGGCCGGATTCCAGCTGCACCACGGTGCGCCGGATACCTTCGAGGATGTCCAGCGGTTCGAACCCGGTCACCACGATCGGGATCCCGTACTGCTGGCACAGCGGCGGGTATTCGGCGGTGCCCATCACCGTGCACACGTGTCCGGCGGCCAGGAACGCCTGCACGCGACACGACGGGGACTCCATGATCGCCGCGATCGCCGGCGGCACCAGCACGTGCGAGACGAGCAGCGAGAAGTTGTCGATGCCGAGCCGTCTGGCCTGGTACACCGTCATCGCGTTGGCGGGGGCGGTGGTCTCGAATCCGATGCCGAAGAACACCACCTGCTTGTCCGGGTGTTCGCGGGCGATGGTCAGCGCGTCCAGTGGCGAGTAGACGACGCGGACGTCGCCGCCCTCACTCTTGACGCGGAACAGGTCCTTCTCGCTGCCCGGAACCCGCAGCATGTCGCCGAACGAACAGAAGATCACCTCGGGGCGCGACGCGATCTCCAGTGCCTTGTCGATCACCTCCAGCGGGGTGACGCAGACCGGGCAGCCCGGCCCGTGGATCATCTCGACGGTGTCCGGCAGCAGCTGGTCGATGCCGTGGCGGATGATCGAATGTGTCTGGCCGCCACAGACTTCCATGATCGCCCAGCGCTGGGTGGCGGCCGACGTGATCTGGTCGATCAGCCGCCTGGCCAGCTCGGGATTGCTGAATTCGTCCAGGTACTTCACGAGGTCACCTCCGATCCGTTCCGTGCGGGGTTGGCGGCGCCGGCCTGCCGGGCGGCGGCCTCGAAGCCGTCGCCGAACTCCTCGGCCAGCACGCCCAGGTGTTCGAACTCGGCCAGGGTGCGTGTCGCCGACTCCTCGTCGAGCCGTTGCAGCGCGAACCCGACGTGCACCACCACGTACTGGCCGATCTCGGCGTCGGGGAGGTACTGCAGGCACACGTCCTTGCGGACGCCGCCGAAGTCGACGACCGACATCAGCGTGCCGTCCCGTTCCTCGATGCTGACGATCCTGCCCGGTACCGCAAGACACATCGGCCTGCTCCTTTCAGACGGCGTTGCCCACCAGTAGTTGCCCCAGCGCGATACCGGCGTCGTTCGGCGGCACTTTGCGGTGGGTGATCACGTCGAACCCGTTGTCGACCAACAGGGTCCGGGTGGTGCGCAGCAGCAGGGCGTTCTGGAACACCCCGCCGGACAGCGCCACGGTGTAGCCGGGGTGCGCGGTGGCGAGATCGAGGACCAACACCGCGACGGCGCGGTGGAAGCGGGCGCCGATCACCCCCGCGCTCACCCCGGCGCGGATGTCGTCGACCACCGCGCCGAGCACTGGCGCGGGGTCGATCAGCGCGGTGGAGTCCGCGCCATCGACGGTGAACCGGTACCGCGCGCCGCCGGGGTCGCTGCCGCGGGCCAGGCCTTCGAGCTCGATCGCGGCCTGCGCCTCGTAGTCGACGACCTGACGCACCCCGGCCAGTGCGGACACCGCGTCGAACAGCCGGCCCATGCTGGAGGTCGGCGCGCAGCCCAGGCCCGTCTCAAGCTGGTGGCGCAGCACCCGTTGTTCGTCGGTGGGACAGGCCCGCACCGGCGCCAGGTCGGGCGTCCACGGCAGGCCCGCGGCCCACAGGTGCGCCAGCGCCATCCGGTACGGGCGCCGCACGCTGACGTCACCGCCGGCCAGCGGGACGTAGCGCAGCCGGGCCAGCCGTTGGTAGCCCTTGTAGTCGGCCAGCAGGAGCTCGCCGCCCCAGATCGCCCCGTCGGGGCCGTAACCCGTTCCGTCGAAGGCGAATCCGAGGACGGGGTCCGCGCCGTCGCGGCCGTGCTCGGCCATCACCGCGGCGATGTGTGCGTGATGGTGCTGCACGAGGCGCACCGGGCAGCCCGCGGCGTTGCGCTGCGCCCACGCCGCCGAGCGGTACCGCGGGTGCGCGTCGGCGACGAGCACCTCGGGCTCGACCCCGGTGAGCCGGCCCAGGTGCCGCTGCGCGGAGTCGAAGGCCGACAGCGTGGCGAGATCGTCCATGTCGCCGATGTGCTGGCTCAGCCACGCGTACCGGCCCTCGGCGACCGCCATGGTGTTCTTCAGGTCGGCGCCCACGGCCAGCGTCGGCGGCACCGCGACCGGCAGCGCGATCGGCAGCGGTGCGTAGCCGCGGGAGCGCCGCACGGGGGAGTCGGCGCGCATCACCGAGTCGTCACACGGGGTCAGGATGGCCCGGTCGTGCCACAGCAGGCCGTCGGCCAGGCCGCAAAGGCGTTCCAGCGCATCGCCGTCGGTGAAGCAGATCGGTTCGCCGCCGAGGTTGCCCGACGTCATCACCAGGACCTGCGGGCCCGGCTCGTCACCGTCGATCCCGAACAGCAGAGTGTGCAGCGGGGTATAGGCCAGCAGCACTCCGAGATCGGGGTTGCCCGGCGCCACCGCGTCGGCTACCACGGCACCCGACCGGCGAGGCATCAGCACGATCGGCCGCGCCGGGCTGTCCAGCAGCGTCGCGGACGCGTCGTCGACCTCGGCGACGGCGCACGCACCGGCCAGATCGGGCACCATCACCGCGAACGGCTTGTCGCCCCGGCGTTTCCGGGCGCGCAGCACCGCCACCGCCGTCGGGTCGGCCGCATCGCACGCGAGGTGATACCCGCCGATGCCCTTGACCGCGAGTACCCCGCCGTCGCGCAACAGTCGCCGTGCCGCCCGCAACCCGGCCGCCGAGGGCGTCTCGTGCCCGTCGCTGCCGCGGTAGCGCAGCGTCGGTCCGCAGCGCGGGCAGCAGACCGGCTGGGCGTGGAACCGGCGGTCGGCGGGGTCGGTGTACTCGCGGACGCAGTCGGGGCACATCGGGAAGTCCGCCATGGTGGTCGAGGCCCGGTCGTAGGGCAGCGCGGCGATGATGGTGAACCGCGGGCCGCAGTTGGTGCAGTTGACGAACGGGTGCCGGTAGCGGCGGTCCGCGGGGTCGCGCAGCTCGGCGGCGCAGTCGGCGCACATCGCGACGTCGGGCGAGGCGAGCGTGCGGCCGCCGCTGGTGCGCGACGTGTCCGCGATCGTGAATCCGATGCCACCGGTGATCGGAATGACCTGCACTGCAACGGAGTCCAGGACCGCCAGCGGCGGTGGATGCTCGCTCAGGCCGGACAGAAGTGCGTCGATGTCGTGGGCGGCGCCCTCCAGTTCGACGACGGCCCCGGTGCTGTCGTTGCGCACCGAGCCGGACAACCCCAGCGCGGTGGCCCGGGTGTAGACGAAGGGCCGGAACCCCACGCCCTGCACGACACCGCGCACGTCGACGCGCACCCGCCGCCGGCCGGTCACGGCGCGTCCTCGTCGGGCCCGCCCCGGCCCATCAGCTCCAGACCCGCCAGCGCCGCCGCCGCACCGTCAGCGTCGGTCTTCTCGACCACGAACCCCATGTGGATGATCACCCAGTCCCCGGGCGCGAAGCGTTCCTCGGGGAGCATGCCGACGTTGACCTTGCGCTGCCGGCCTGCGACGTCGACCCACGCGAGCTGGTCGCCGTAGCCGGCCACCATGCCGACGACCTGTCCCGGGATGCCCAGACACATGTCAGACGCCCTCCGCGGCAGGCTGCGCGCGCAGCACGGCCAGCACGTCCTCGACCATCCGCGCGGCCGCGGGCACCGCTGCCGCGACGGGCGCCGACAGGCCGATCCCGTCCTCGACGACGGCCACCTCGCATCCGACGACGACGGTGCGCGGGGCCGACCCGCCGAGCGCGGTGAGGCCGGCGAACACCGCGGCGGGGTCCATCGCGTGGGCGTCCAGACCGGAACGGGCGGATAGCGTTTCGTGTTCGACTTCGAACACGTGCAGCGTGCCGGGTGCGCCGCGGTCGGGGACGGCGTCGACGAGCACCAGCGCCGACCAGTCGCCGAGCAGGTCGTAGGCCAGGTGCATGCCCCGGATGCCGTAGTCGGTCAACCGGATGGCCGGTCCGGCGAGCCGGTTCGGGACGTGGCGAATGACCTCGGGGCCGAAGCCGTCGTCCCCGAGGAAGATGTTGCCGATACCGGCTACCAGGATCCGTGGCGTGGTCAGTTCTGCCTCAGCTCACATGCGGCGCATCTTCAGATAGCGCTGCACATCGGGGACCGACTGCACCCCGATCAGCACCGCGACCACCGCCGCGACGGCCAGCACTCCCACCGTGATCCGACCGATTACCTCCATGGCGAACTCCTTCCGGCCAGCGGTTCCACCTCATCCGGGGCGAAGTACAGATACCGGCCGTACCAGTCGTGCAGCTCGGCCGCCGGGTCGTCGTCGAGGACGACGCCGATGTGGGTGCCGCCGTCGACGTCGGCGTGCACCGAGGCCACCCGCGCGGTCCGGTCGGCGTAGAAGAGGTCCTGGGCGTCGGCGCGGCGTGACGGGTGCAGCCGGACCCGGCTGCCCCGGGCCACCCGGGTGCCGTCGACCAGCACCGAGTCCATCTCGGGTCGAACGGCGTTGTCGGCCTCCGGATCCCACCAGTCCGTGCCCGCGGGGATGTCCGGGATCGGCGACGGCGCGCCGGCGTGCGGATCGCGCAGCACGCCGTGCAGGTCGAGCATCTCCTCCGGCGACATCGCGTCGCAGCGGTCGATGATCCGGGCCGCCAGCGGATCGGTCGCGCGGGCCTGGGCCTTCTCCTGGTCGGTCATCGTCATCACCCGCAGGGTCAGGATCTCGTCGATCTCGCAGGAGTCGTAGAGGTCGCCGCGGCTCTGTTCGGCGATCTCGGGATGGTCGTAGAGGATGATCGGCGAGACCAGTACCAGGCGGTGGTCACCGGGCGGGCCGGCGAGGACCGGGAAGCACCGGTGCTGACGGCACCGCGCGGCGGCGCCGGCCGCGGTGTCAGGCGGTTCGAGCAGCGAGACGAATTCGCCGCCGGTGACCTCCAGCAGCAGGTGCGCCCCGATCAGGGAGGTCGCGATCGCCTCGCCCCGGTCGGTGGCCGGCGCCGCGGTGTTGTGCACCTCGACGGTCAGCCGGAGCAGGTTGTCGTCGGGCTCGGTGCGCAGGACCAGCCGTCCGTGCAGCGCGTGGCGCTGCCGTACCAACCTGCCACCGGTGACGGTCTCGACGTCGGTGCCCGCGGGCACGGTGAAGTCCCCAGCGTTCAGGGCATCCAGGGCGATCTCGCACTCGACCGCCTCGTCCCAGCTCAGCCACCTGTGCGCGCCGGCCCGTAGTTCGTCGACATCCCGGTAGCGGCCGCCGCTGTACTCCTGCACGGCCCGGTGCTGCAGTTGCAGGAAACGCAGCACCCCGGACAGCCGCGGCTCACCGTTCGGCGCGACGAGGATCTGCGCGCTCAGCGACGCGTTCTCGCCGAGGCCCGCTTGCTCGGCCCCCGGCGGGCCGAGAACGCCGAACTGCCAACGGGATCGGTTCTTGTCCGAGGTGGCGCGGTAGGGGTAGAGCAGGTAGCCCTCGTAGAGCACCGCGTCGGCGACGGCGCGGGCCCGGTCCCATCCGGTGTTCATCGCAGTTCCGCGGCCGAGGCGAGCAGTTCGGTGATCGCGTCGTCGAAACCGAGCAGTCCACGTGCGGAGCGGTAGGCGGCCAACGCGTCGATGGCCTCGCGGGTCAGGCGCACCCAGCCGGTGCCCGGGTAATGCAGCCGGATGAGATCACGCCACACCGCGACCGGCATGTCGAAACGCTGCTCGCGGTCCCACGGCACCTGCTGGACGCTGAAGTTCCGGCTGCCCCGCCCGAAGACGGTGCCGCTGAACAGGAATCGCAGCGGCACCGTGCCCTCGTCGAGGGCGAGCAGGTACTTGGCCGCCTTGACCTCGAAGTCGTAGGTGCACTCCAGCGGCAGTTCGGCGACGGTGTCCCCGGTGAACCCGGGCACGACCGCCGACGTGTGCTGCCACAGGAACGTCTGCTGAGTCGACGCCCAGCGGTCCCGGGTGCCGAACAGATCGGTCAGCCCGTCCGCCTCGGCCTCGGAGTAGGTGCGCCGCAACGGCTCTATCCGGACCTGGCAGCGCAGCGCGACGGCGTGCACCGGATCGGGGCCGTCGGCGGAGATGCCGATGCGGGCGGTCAGGACCGGACTCACCGCATAGGGTTCCGGGGCGATGTCGACGACGCTGAAGCGAACCTCGGTCATGGGCGTGGCACCACCGCGGCGCGTTCGTCGAGGAGGGCGAAGAACCCGTCGACGAAATCCCGGGCCTCCCGGCCGCCGTCGAATCCCTTCCACAGCATGCGCAGCCGTCCGACGAACTCGTAGCAGGCGTCGATCGGGACGAGGTACCCGCGCGGCGCCGGCGGCTCGTCGGTGCGCACCAGCACGGCTTCGGTGTCGGCAGCCAGATTGTCGACCCGGGGGTCGGCGGCGCGAACATCGTTCCACGCCTGCAGATCCAGCTCCGACTCGGTGGCGCCCGCCGGCCCGGGGTAGAGCGCGACAGTGCGGCCCAGTGCGGAGTTGTGCAGGAAGAACGCCAGGCCGACCGGGATCTGCAGGCTCTCCCACAGCGCCCGGTCCATCGCGAAGTCCGGGAAGGCCAGATAGCGGTCCGGCACGGCGCGATACCGCAACGTCGCGGTCGCGTCGGTGAACAGCAGATAGCAGCCCCGGCAGACGCACATCAGCCGCCTGCCGTCGATGTCGACCACATGCCCGTGTTCGGCGCCCACCTGCTCCGCGCACATCTCACAACGCTCACCGGCAGGCTGCTCGGCCGCCCGGTCGGCGCGGATGCGGGTCAGCACGTCGAACGTCCCGGGCATCAGGCCACCTCCGCGGACGCGGGCACCGCCAGGCAGAGCACGCCGTCGCGTTCCAGGACCGGGATGGGCTGCAGATGCCCGTCACCGCCCACGCCGCAACCGGCGTGCACCACGTCGAATCCGGCTGCGCAGCGGCCACAGTGCAGCACCGCGCCGGTCAGCCCCGCCCCGGCCAGCGACCCGGTGCAGGCCGGGCACCGGTCGCGGTAGGCGAACACCACCCCGCCCACCCGGCAGGCCAGCGCCGACGCGTCCGCGACGAGGAACCCGCCGACCTCGCCCTCGGCGAGCTCGGCCAGTTGCGGGACCGGGATCCACCGGGCCGGCCCGCCGGCGGCGCGCACCCGGCTCATCAGGGAATCCGCCGGGATCGTCGCCGATGCCGGCTCGGGCTCGGCCGCCACGACCTCGATCGCCTCGATGTCCGGCGCCGCCGCGCGGACCGCGTCGTGCACCGCCAGTTCCAGCGTCACCGAGGAGGACGGACAACTCTTGCAACTGCCCAGCAGCTGCAACCGCACCACCCCGTCGGAAACCCCGAGCAGAGAGACGTCCCCGCCGTGGGAGCCCAGATAGGGCCGCACACCGGCCAGCGCGTCGGCGACCCGGCGCTCGACACCGCGCGGGTGCAGTCCGTGCACCAGGAGCAGACTGGCGACCAGCTCGTCGTCGGCGAACGCCTGCACCAGTTCGGGTTTCGCGGTCATTGCCAGGTCGGTCATCCGCTCGAGCGCGGCGCCGTACAGGTCGGTCACCTCGCGGACCAGGTTCTCCGCGCGCTCCCGCGCCGCCGCGCCGCTCGCCCCGATCCCGTCGAGCAGCGTCTCCATGCGCTCGCCGGCCGTGCGCCACCGGCCGTCGTCGTGTCGCGGCGTCGGCGGGGCCATGCGCTATTCCCCGGTCACCGACTGGGTGGGGGAGTGCAGCAGGTCCAGTTCCTTACCCCCGCCGAGGTACATGTGCACCCCGCACGGCAGGCACGGGTCGAAACTGCGCACCGTGCGCATGATGTCGATGCCCTTGAAGTGGTCTCGGTCGTTCTCTTCGAAGATCGGCAGGCCCTGCACCGCGTCCTCGTACGGGCCCGGCGTGCCGTAGCTGTCACGCGGGCTGGCGTTCCACGGGGTCGGCGGATAGGGGTGGTAGTTGGCGATCTTGCCGTCGCGGATCACCATGTGGTGCGACAGCACCCCGCGCACCGCCTCGGTGAAGCCGCAGCCGATGCCCTCGTCGGGCACCTCGAAACGCTCCCACGTCTTGGTCCGCCCGGCCCGGATCTCGACGAGCGCCTTCTCCGCGAAATGCAGTGCGCACGCCGCGGCGTAGGCCTGGAAGTAGGTGCGGGCCCGGTTGCGCTCCAGGGTGTTGCTGCCGTGCACCGGGATGGTCCATTCGAACTCCACCGGCCCTTTCAGCGCGGTCTTGGGCAGGTTGATCTGGACGCTGCGGCCGGTCGATTTCACGTATCCGATGTCGACGAGCCCGGCCAGCGCCGTCGACCACATCCGGGCCAGCGCGCCACCGCCGGTGTCCAGCGCCAGGTTGTCCTTGCCGTCGAACCACCGCGGCGACATCACCCAGCTGTAGCCGTCGTCGAAATCCCGCTTCTGGGGTTTGGGGTTGGTGTGCTGGTTCCACGGGTGGCGGCGGTCCACCGGGTTGCCCAGCGGATCGGTCTTGACGAACATCTCCTGGTCGGTCCAGTCCTCATAGAAGCTGTGCCCCAACAGGATCCGGATGCCGAGATTGATGTCCACCAGCGAGGTGGTGACCAGCTTGCCGTCGACCACCACGCCGGGGGTGACGAACATCTTGCGGCCCCAGGCCTCCATGTCGCGGTAGGAGAAGTTGCACACCTCGGGGTCCTGGAACGACCCCCAGCAGCCCAGCAGGGTGCGGCGCAGGCCCACCTGTTCGTATCCGGGCAGCGCCTCGTAGAAGAAATCGAACAGGTCGTCGTGCATCGGGACGACCTTCTTCATGAACTCGACATAGCGCATCAGCCGCGTCATGTAGTCGGTCATCAGCTGCACGGTCGCCACGGTGCCCACCCCGCCGGGGTACAGCGTCGACGGGTGGACGTGGCGACCTTCCATGAGGCAGAACATCTCCCGGGTCAGCCTGCTGACCTGCAGCGCCTCCCGGTAGAACTCGCCGGTGAACGGGTTGAGCGCCCGCATGATGTCGGCGATCGTGCGGTGGCCGTGCATGTCGGCGTGCGGCGCGGCGGTGTTCTCGGCCTTGGCCAGCACGCTGGGATTTGTCTCGGCGACCATCTTCTCGCAGTAGTCGACCGCGACCAGGTTCTCCTGGAAGATGTTGTGGTCGAACATGTATTCCGCGGCCTCGCCCAGATTGATCAGCCATTCGCCCAGGTGCGGCGGCTGCACGCCGTAGGCCATGTTCTGCGCGTAACACGAACACGTGGCGTGGTTGTCGCCACAGATGCCGCAGATCCGGCTGGTGATGAAGTGTGCGTCGCGAGGATCCTTGCCCTTCATGAAGATCGAGTAGCCGCGGAAGATCGACGACGTGCTGTGGCACTCCACCACTTCCCGGTTCTCGAAGTCGATCTTGGTGTAGATGCCGAGACTGCCGACGATCCGGGTGATCGGATCCCACGCCATCTCCACGAGTTGGCCGGGTTCGCGTTCCGAATGGGACGGTTTGGGCGTTGTCGTGGTCATCGGCCTACTTCTCTCTCCTGTGATGCTCAGCGGTGCAACAGCTGTGGCGACGCCCGGGCCGCCGCAGTCACCAGGTGCGGGTGACGCCGGTGGCCAGTTCGGTGCCCCGGCGCCGCCAGTGGGGCTCCTTGTCGAGCGTGCGGCCGGTGATGTGGCGCAGGGTGCGGATCACCGAGCCGTAGAGCTCGGAGCCCGTGGAGGACAGCTTGCCGCCGGGCGGTTCGTCCATGAACGGCATGAACTTGTCCGGGAAGCCGGGCATGGTGCAGCCGATGCAGATGCCGCCGACATTCGGACACCCGCCGACGCCGTCCATCCAACCGCGTTTGGTCACATTGCATTTCACGACCGGACCCCAGCAGCCGAGTTTCACGATGCACTTCGGTGACCCGTACTCGGTGGCGAAGTCGCCCTGCTCGTAGTAGCCGCCCCGGTCGCAGCCTTCGTGAACCGTCGCACCGAACAGCCACTTGGGCCGCAATGCGTCGTCGAGCGGGATCATCGGCGCCTGGTCGGTGGCCATGTAGAGCAGGTAGGTCAGCGTTTCGGACAGGTTGTCCGGCTGCACCGGGCATCCCGGCACGCACACGATCGGGACTCCGGCCTTGGACTTCCAGTTCCAGCCGAGGTAGTCGGGCACGCCCATCGCGCCGGTGGGGTTGCCCGCCATCGCGTGGATGCCGCCGTAGGTGGCGCACGTCCCCGCCGCGACCACGATGGTGGCCT
This sequence comes from Mycolicibacterium parafortuitum, assembly GCF_002086815.1. Taxonomy (GTDB): domain Bacteria; phylum Actinomycetota; class Actinomycetes; order Mycobacteriales; family Mycobacteriaceae; genus Mycobacterium; species Mycobacterium parafortuitum. Next base: position 12,043 of record NZ_MVID01000041.1, on the reverse strand, counting down.
TCGGCGTGAGCCGGTCCAGCCATTCGCTGGTGGTGATGGGCTGGCCGGTGGCGGGATCGTTACCGAAGCCGCACCAGTAGCCTTCGTCCTTGATCTTCTCGTTGGGGATGGAACCCTCGACGACCAGCACGAACGGCTCCAGTTCGCCTCTGTCGGCCTTGAAGAACCACTCGAGGAAATCGTCGGCGCCGCCGTTGGGGCCGCATTCGAAGTCGATCAAGGGCCAGTGAATGGCGACCCTGGGCAGACCCGGGAGGGCGCCGAGCGCGATCTCCTCGATGCTCGGGAGGGTGGCTGCAGTCAGCGCCACCGAATCGCCGTCACAACTCAAACCGGCGTTGATCCACAGAATGTGGATCAGCGTCTCTTCTGCTTTGACTGCTGCCTCGCTCGGCATGTGCCACAGCTCTCCGGGGCCGGGCTGAGGCCCCTGCGGCGCCGGAGTCGACGCTCGGCCCACTTGCGCGCCGCTGAGTTCGGTTTACTCGCTTCCGATATCGATTGTCAACGGGGTCCCGGCCGGGTCTGCGCCTCGATCCAGCGGTACCAGTCCGCGGCACCCTCCCCGGTCTTGGCCGACACCGCGAGGACCTCGACGCCGGGATTGACCGACCTCGCGTGGCGGGCACAGAGCTCGACGTCGAAATCGACGTACGGCAGCAGATCGGATTTGTTGATCAGCACCAGGCCGGCGGCGGCGAACATGTGCGGGTACTTCAGCGGTTTGTCGGTGCCCTCGGTGACCGAGATGACCACCACCTTGGCCTGCTCGCCGAGGTCGAACATGGCCGGGCACACAAGGTTTCCGACATTCTCGATGAACAGCAGCGAGTGCTCGGCGGGCGCCAGTGCGGCCAGTCCGTCGGCGATCATCTGGGCGTCCAGGTGACACCCGGCCCCGGTGTTGATCTGGACGGCGGGCGCCCCCGTCGCCTGGATGCGTTCGGCGTCCAGCAGCGTCTCCTGGTCGCCTTCGATGACGGCGACCGGATGGTGGGCGCCGAGCTCTCGGACGGTGCGCTCCAGCAGGGTGGTCTTGCCCGCGCCGGGCGAACTGGTCAGGTTCAGCGCGGTGATCCGGCGGTGCGCCAGCCACTGCCGGTTGCGTTCGGCGATGCCGTCGTTCTTGGCCAGCACGCGCTGCTCGAGCTCGACGGTGTGCGGGTGCGGGTGCGGGTGCTGGTGAGCGGGTGGGGCGCCGGGCACGGTGACCGTTGCTCCGTCGTCACCGCAGCCGCACGTCGCGCACATGGTCAGCTCACTTCCATCGACCGGATCAGGATGTCCCGCCCGGCGGTGACCTCGATGTCGGCGCTGCCGCACCGGCACAGCAGGATCAGGTCCGCCAGGACGAAGTCGTCGCCGCAGGTTCGGCAGTGCCCGGTTCCGGGCCGCACGTCGATGTCCAGCCGCGCGCCCGCTGCCGCGGTGCCCTCGGTGGCGAGCTCGAAGCAGAACTGCATCGAATCCGGCACCACTGCGCACAGCGCACCCACCTCCAGCCGGACTTCGTGCACCCGGCGCCCGGCGGCGTGTTCACAGACGGCATCGACGACACTCAGGGTGATCGCCATCTCGTGCATGCCGGTCCGTTTCCGTGGCGGTTGATTCACGATAGAACCGGGGTGCGCGGCGCGTCCAGGACGCGCGGAGAGGCGGTCCTGCGGACCCGGATGCGGTGCGGGTGTGCCACGCCGCCGCGGTGGGCCCGGCGTAAGTTGTGCCTGTGCGGCTGACGGAATTCCAGGAACTCGTCGAAGGACAGTTCGGTGCGGTGCGGGCGTCGTCGATGCTCGTCGACCACGTGCTCACCAGTATCGGCGGCCGCACGCCCGCGCAGGCCATCGAGGACGGCGTCGACCCCCGTGCGGTGTGGCGGGCGCTCTGTGCGGATTTCGACGTGCCCAAGGACCAGTGGTGAGGGCGCGGCGATGACCCGGCACTCCTACGAGGTGTCCGTGACCTGGACGGGAAACCAGGGTGCCGGAACCAGGGACGTCCGGTCCTACTCCCGCGACCACGTGGTCGGCGCGCACGGGCGCGCGCCGATCGACGCGTCGTCGGACCCGGCGTTCCGCGGTGACCCGGCGCGGTGGAACCCCGAGCAGCTCTACGTCGCGTCGATCGCCCAGTGCCACATGCTGTGGTACCTGCACCTGGCCGCCGCGGCGGGCGTCACGGTCGTCGGGTACGAGGATCGGTCCACCGCGGTGATGGTCGAAGAACCCGGCGGGGCAGGGCGGTTCGAGAGCGTCACGCTCAACCCGGTGGTCACGATCGTCGCCGGCGGGGACGCCGAACTGGCCGAACGGTTGCACCACCGGGTCGGGGACTACTGCTTCATCGCCCGGTCGGTGAACACCCCGATCCATCACCGCGCGACGATCCGCACCGCGACCGCGTAACCCAAAACTCCGCGCCGTCGGCGTGTCCACTTGAGTCGAACACCTGTTCGTCTACTGTGGGTGGAGTTCGACCGCGCACATCGCACGAAGGACTTGTCGGGATTTGTCGGAGGCCTCACCTAGCCTCGTGGCCAACCGACCGAGAACCGGTCAACAACGACTACCGGAGAGGTATCACCATGGCTCAGCAGGCCCCCGATCGCGAGAAGGCCCTGGAACTCGCGCTCGCGCAGATCGACAAGAATTTCGGCAAGGGATCGGTGATGCGGCTCGGCGAGGACGTCCGCCCGCCGATCTCGGTCATCCCCACCGGCTCGATCGCCCTCGACGTCGCGCTCGGTATCGGCGGATTGCCCCGCGGCCGTGTCATCGAGATCTACGGTCCGGAATCCTCCGGTAAGACCACCGTCGCGCTGCACGCCGTCGCCAACGCCCAGGCCGCGGGCGGTATCGCCGCGTTCATCGACGCCGAGCACGCACTCGACCCCGATTACGCCAAGAAGCTCGGCGTGGACACCGACGCGCTGCTGGTCTCCCAGCCCGACACCGGTGAGCAGGCGCTGGAGATCGCCGACATGCTGGTGCGCTCGGGTGCCATCGACATCATCGTCATCGACTCGGTCGCGGCGCTGGTGCCGCGCGCCGAGATCGAGGGCGAGATGGGCGACAGCCACGTCGGTCTGCAGGCCCGCCTGATGAGCCAGGCGCTGCGCAAGATGACCGGTGCGCTGAACAATTCGGGCACCACCGCGATCTTCATCAACCAGCTGCGCGAGAAGATCGGCGTGATGTTCGGGTCGCCCGAGACCACGACGGGCGGTAAGGCGCTGAAGTTCTACGCGTCGGTGCGCCTGGACGTGCGCCGCATCGAGACCCTCAAGGACGGTACCGACGCGGTCGGCAACCGGACCCGCGTCAAGGTCGTCAAGAACAAGGTGTCGCCGCCGTTCAAGCAGGCCGAGTTCGACATCCTCTACGGCCGCGGCATCAGCCGGGAGGGCTCGCTCATCGACATGGGTGTCGAGCAGGGCTTCATCCGTAAGTCCGGCTCCTGGTTCACCTACGACGGCGAGCAGCTCGGCCAGGGTAAGGAGAACGCACGCAACTTCATGCTGCAGAACCCCGACGTGGCCAACGAGATCGAGAAGAAGATCAAAGAGAAGCTCGGTATCGGGGCACAGCTGACCGATGAGACAGCTGATGACGCTCTTCCCGCTCCCGTCGACTTCTGACCCCGCCGCAGCGGCGGGCGACGAGTCCGGCAAGCGTGCTGAGCAGGCGCGGGCCGTGTGCCTGCGCCTGCTCACCGCGCGGGCGAGGACCCGGGCCGAGCTGGAGGCTCAGCTGGCCAAGCGGGGATACCCCGACGACGTCAGCGCCGCGGTTCTCGACCGGCTGACCCAGGTCGGTCTCGTCGACGACGAGGACTTCGCCGAGCAGTGGGTGCGGTCACGACGACTCAATGCCGGAAAAGGCAAGCGCGCGTTGGCCGCTGAGTTGCGGAAGAAGGGTGTCGACGGCGAGGTGATCGACGCGGCGCTGGCCGACATCGACGCGGGCGCAGAACGCACCCGTGCCGAACAACTCGTCCGCGACAAGCTGCGCCGCGAGAAGCTCGGTGACCCGGGGGACCGGGACGCGGAGAACAAGGTGACCCGCCGGCTGGTCGGGATGCTGGCCCGCCGCGGCTACAGCCAGTCACTGGCTGTCGACGTGGTGACGACGGAGCTTGCGAACGAACGGGAACGACGCCGGGTTTGACGTCAGGTCCGCGGTCAGGCGGGCGACCACCAGGTACTGGATCGCGATCAGTGCGGCGACACCGACGATCGCCGGCCACTCCAGCCCGGTGGTCAGCTGCACCAGCCCGGCGGCGGTGAAGAATTCGAGCATCGCGCCGAGCCCGACCAACGGCTGTCGGAACCGCGCCCAGCCGGCGAGCCCCACCACGATGCCGACCAGCACCAGGGCCCCGGCCAGCGTGTCGAGGATGCTCACGGCGCGCGGGAACTCCTGGCCGCCTCGATCTCGCGCTGCTCCTGGGCGATCTCGCGGTTGAGGAAGTAGTTCAGCAATGTCCGGATGGTCGCGATCGCGGCCAGCTTGCCGATTTCCTCGAACGACGGCGAGATCGCGGTGCGCAGTACATCGGCGGCGAGCTGAAACTCCAAGCCCAGCACCAGGAACCGGGCCATCGTCAACCGGACCGACGAGAACTGGTTGATATCGCGCCGGCCCAGCGCGAGGGCGAACTTCACGATCGCGACCAGTGCGCCGATCATGATGACCACGGCGCCGCAGGCTTCGATCAAGCGGACCATCAGGTCGACCATCTCGCGCAGCGTGTGGTCAGGCAGGATCTCGAACGCGTGCAGGGTTTCAGTCATCGGCCGTGTTCATCACAGTGGTGTCACACGCCGCGGCTGCGGTCGGGGATCATGTCCAGCGGCTCGGCCTCCATCGGGGCCGGGCCCTTGCGGGAGCGGCGCATCCTGCGCTCGATCCAGGTCGCGAACCACGACAGCGAGAAGTTCAACGCGATCATCAACAACGCGATCACGATCAGCGCCGGGATGTAGTTGCCGTAGGCCGACCCGATCACCGTGCCCTGACGCACCATCTCGACGAACGTGATCTGGTAACCGAGCGCGGTGTCCTTGAGCACCACCACCAGCTGCGAGATCAGCACCGGAAGCATCGAGGTGATGGCCTGCGGGAGCAGGATCGACCGCATCGTCTGACCCCACGTCAGTCCCAGTGCCGAGGCGGCCTCGCTCTGGCCGCGCGGCAGCGCGTGCACCCCCGCGCGGACGATCTCGGCGATGACCGCCCCGTTGTACAGCGTCAGACCGGTGATCACACCGGCCAGCGCCAGATGCTTGGACGGGAACACGTCGTAGAACGCGTACAGGAAGTACGCGAAAATCATCATGATCAGCACCGGCACCGCGCGGAAGAACTCCACCACCACCGACGACACCCACCGGATCGCGGTGTGCGTCGACAGCCGCCCGACGCCGAGCACCAGACCGAGCACCAACGCCAGCACGATCGACACCGCCGCCGCCGTCAGCGTGCCCTCGATGCCCGGCAGGACGTAGGTGCGCCACAGGTCCGGAGTCAGGAACGGTTCCCACTTCTCGGCCGTCAACTGGCCGCGGCTGTTCAGCCGGGAGTACACCACCCAGACCACCGCGGCGAGCGCGACGAGGGTGACCACGGTGATCACCCGGTTGCGCACGATGGCGCGCGGCCCCGGCGCATCGAAGAGAACTGAGCCTGCCATCTACCGCTGTCCGTTCTTCGCGCAAGCGCTCATCACCGGCGGTCCGTTCTTCGCGCGAGCGCTCATCACCGCGCCACCGCCAATCGCTTGCCCAGCCACCCGAACAGCAGCCCCATCGGCAGCGTGAGGATCACGAACCCGAGCGCGAAGATGCCGCCCACCACCAGCACGGCCGCGGTGTTCTCGATCATCTCCTTCATCAGCAGCGCCGCCTCGGCGACACCGATCGCCGACGCGATGGTGGTGTTCTTGGTCAGCGCGATCAGCACCGAACCCAGCGGGATCACCACCGCGCGGAAAGCCTGCGGCAGCAACACGATCCGAAGGTTCTGACCGAACGACAGCCCCAGCGAGCGGGCCGCCTCGGCCTGGCCGAGCGGGATGGTGTTCACCCCGGCACGCACCGTCTCACACACGAACGACGCCGTGTACACCGTCAACCCGAGGACGGCCAGCCGGAACCCGCTGTCGGCGATGAACGTCGCCGACTGCCGGTCGGCCAGCGTCAACCCCAGTGTCTGCGACAACCCGAACGAGCAGAACAGGATGATCAGCGTCAGCGGGGTATTGCGGACGATGTTGACGTAGGCGTGCCGATCCAGTTGAGCATCGGCACCGGTGCCAGCCGCATCGCGGCCAGCACCGTGCCGAGCACCAACGCACCGATCGCCGAGAGAACCGTGAGCTGGACTGTCGTCCAGAACGCGGCGAAGATCTCCTCGCGATACTCGGTGAATACCTCCACGCGCGGCTCCGGTGGCTATCCGCGGCTCAGTTTTTGTCGAGCGCCGGGGGAGCCGGTGCGGCGATCCCGGCGGGGCCGAGGTTCTTGTCGAACGCTTCTTTCCAGGCGCCGCTGTCGAACATCTTCTGCAGCGCGTCGTCGATCTTGGTCTTCAGCTCGGTGTCGTCCTTCTTCAGGCCGATGCCGTAGCGCTCCTCGGAGAACGGCTCGCCGACGATCTTGAACGCACCCGGGGACTGCGCGGCGTAGCCGGCCAGGATCACCTCGTCGGTGGTCACCGCGTCCACCGCGCCGTTCTTCAGCGCGTCGATGCACGCCGAGTAGGTGTCGTACTGCTGCAGCTGCACGCCTTGGTACTTGTCCTTGATCTTCTGGGCTGGGGTCGAACCCGACACCGAGCACAGGATCTTGTTGTTCTCCAGCGAGGCCTCACCGGTGATGTCGGTGTTGTCCGCGCGCACCAGCAGGCTCTGCCCGGTGATCAGGTACGGCCCGGCGAACGACACCTTCTCCTTGCGGGCGTCGGTGATCGAATAGGTCGCCGCGATGAAGCTGACCTGACCGTTCTGGATCAGGTTCTCGCGCTGCGCCGACGGGGATTCCTTCCACTCGATCTTGTCCGGGGCATAGCCGAGCTCACCGGCGACATAGGTCGCGACGTCGACGTCGAAGCCGCTCATGGTGCCGTCGGGGTTCTTCTGGCCCAGACCCGGCTGGTCGAACTTGGTGCCGATGACAATCGTGTCGCCGCCGGTGCCTCCACCTCCGGAGTCACCCCCGCCGCACGCCGTCATCGCGAGCGGCAGCACAGCCGCCGCGGCGAGAGCACCGATGACGCGCTTGGACATGGACTTCGGGAACATTGGGTGGGTTTCCTTTCGCCGAGCTCGGGTGGGGGTTTGAGCTAGTGGTGCAGGATCTTGCCGAGGAAGTCCTTGGCGCGGTCGCTTTGGGGATTCTCGAAGAACTCGTGAGGTTCGGCGTCCTCGACGACGGCACCGTCGGCCATGAAGACCACCCGGTTGGCGGCCCGGCGCGCGAAGCCCATCTCGTGGGTCACCACCAGCATGGTCATGCCGTCGGAGGCCAGATTCGCCATCACCGCCAGCACCTCGTTGATCATCTCCGGGTCCAGCGCGCTGGTCGGCTCGTCGAACAACATGACCTTGGGGTTCATCGCCAGCGAGCGCGCGATCGCGACGCGCTGCTGCTGCCCGCCGGAGAGCTGGGCCGGATACTTGTCGGCCTGGTTGGCCACCCCGACGCGCTCCAGCAGCGCCATCGCCGCCTCGCGGGACTCGTCCTTGGATGCCTTGCGCACCTTCATCGGCGCGAGCGTGACGTTCTCCAGGATCGTCTTGTGCGCGAACAGGTTGAACGACTGGAACACCATGCCCACATCGGAGCGCAACTGCGCGAGTTTGCGGCCCTCGGCGGGCAGCTGCCGCCCGTCGATCTCGATGGTGCCCGAATCGATGGTCTCCAGCCGGTTGATGGTGCGGCACAGCGTCGACTTGCCCGAACCCGACGGCCCGAGCACAACGACGACCTGGCCCTTGCCGACATCGAGGTTGATGTCCTTGAGAACGTGAAGTGAGCCGAAGTGCTTGTTGACCGCTTTCATAGAGATCATCGGCACGGCAGGGGACTCCCTGGGGCTCTCCATGCGTGATGACCTTACCCAGCGCGCGCTCGCCCCGCCCGATAGTCGGCGATCATGATTTCGTCCGGCCCATTCGTGTGATTTCGGGGCAGGGGCCCCCGCTCCGTAGAATGGCCCGGTGACTTCCGCGGTGATGCAGCAGGTGGGCGCGCGCACCTTCGAGGTCCGCACCTACGGCTGCCAGATGAACGTGCACGACTCCGAACGGCTCGCGGGCCTGCTGGAGGAGGCCGGATACCAACGCGCCGGCGAGGGCGCCGACGCCGACATCGTCGTGTTCAACACGTGCGCGGTGCGTGAGAACGCCGACAACAAGCTCTACGGCAATCTCAGCCACCTCGCGCCGCGAAAGGCCGCCGACCCGCACATGCAGATCGCGGTCGGCGGCTGCCTGGCGCAGAAGGACCGGGACACGGTGTTACGCAAGGCCCCCTGGGTCGACGTGGTCTTCGGCACCCACAACATCGGTTCGCTGCCCGCCCTGCTCGACCGCGCCCGGCACAACCGGGTCGCCCAGGTCGAGATCGAGGAGGCGCTGCGCGAATTCCCGTCGGCACTGCCGGCCAGCCGCGAATCTGCTTACGCCGCTTGGGTTTCGATCTCGGTCGGCTGCAACAACATGTGCACCTTCTGCATCGTGCCGGCCCTGCGCGGCAAAGAGGTCGACCGCCGCCCCGGCGACGTGCTCGCCGAGGTGCAGACCCTGGTGGACCAGGGGGTCCTGGAGATCACGCTGCTCGGGCAGAACGTGAACGCGTACGGCGTGTCGTTCGCGGACGAGCGCTTGCGCGAGGACCTGGCAGCACCGCACGAGCGCTTGCCCCGCGACCGTGGCGCGTTCGCGAAGCTGCTGCGCGCCTGCGGCACCATCGAGGGGCTGGAACGGGTGCGATTCACCTCCCCGCACCCGGCCGAGTTCACCGACGATGTGATCGAGGCGATGGCCGAGACGCCCAACGTGTGCCCGACGCTGCACATGCCGCTGCAGTCCGGCTCGGACCGGATCCTGCGTGCGATGCGCCGGTCCTACCGCGCCGAGCGCTATCTCGGCATCATCGACCGCGTCCGGGCCGCGATCCCGCACGCCGCGATCACCACGGACCTGATCGTCGGCTTCCCCGGCGAGACCGAAGAGGACTTCCAGGCGACCCTCGACGTCGTCGAGGCGGCCCGGTTCGCGAGCGCGTTCACGTTCCAGTACTCGAAGAGGCCCGGTACCCCCGCCGCCGATCTCGCCGATCAGGTCCCGAAAGCTGTTGTCTCCGAACGCTATCAACGGCTCATTGACTTGCAGGAGCGGATCTCCCTCGAAGAGAACGCGGCTCAGGTGGGCCGGTGCGTCGAACTTCTGGTCGCCACCGGTGAGGGCCGCAAGGACGCGGCGACAGCCCGCATGTCGGGGCGGGCCCGCGACGGCAGACTCGTGCACTTCGCCCCGGGCACGCACGCCGAGGTGATCCGGCCCGGCGACATCGTCGTCACCACCGTCACCGGTGCGGCGCCGCATCACCTGATCGCCGATGCCGGCATCGTGGAGCACCGGCGCACCCGTGCCGGGGACGCCCACGCGGCCGGGCGCAAGCCCAAGACGGGCGTCGGACTCGGGATTCCGGCGGTCGGTGCACCCGCGCTGGAGCCGGTGGCGGCGGGGTGCTCGCGATGAGCGGCGACAGGGGTCCGGAGAACGGGTTCGAGAACTTCAAGAGGGACATCGACGCGGCCGAGAAGAGGGTGGCCCGCGAGATCGACCCGGGTGCATGGGCGCTGGTGATCGCGGTACTGGTGTTCGTGCTGCTGGGCTCGCTGCTGCTGCCGCACACCGGTTCGGCCAAGGGTCTCGACGTGCTGACCGGTTCGCAGGTCGCGGCCGACAACGGCGTCATCCTGCCGCACCGGGTGTTCACGATCCTGTCCGTCGTGTTCGGTATCGGCTTCTCGATGCTGGCCCTGCTCACCCGGCGTTGGGCGCTGGCCTGGATCTCGCTGGCCGGGTGCACCGTCGCGGCGTTCCTGGGCATCCTGGCGCTGTGGACGCGGCAGACCGCGCCCGAGCCCTATCCGGGACCCGGGGTTGGGCTGATCGTGGCCTGGCTGACGGTCATCGTGCTCAGCTACTACTGGGCCCGCGTGGTCGCGGCGCGCACGGCGGTGCAGCTGGCCGCCGAGGAACATCGCCGTCGCGCCATGGCCGAGAACCACGGCAGGGGTCTGCTGGAGACCTTCATCGACGACACCCCGGACGCCAAGCCCGGCGGTGACATTCCGGGCAGTGACACCCCGGGCAGTGACAAGCCCGGCGCCGCGCCGAAGTAGCGCTCAGCGCTTACGGCCGAGCGCGTCGGCCGCCGCGTCGGCCCACTGACGCCACTGCTCGGCGCTGGCGCGCGCCTTCTCGGCATCCTTGGTCTTACCGGCCGCCGCCGCCTTCTCCGCCTGCCGCTCGAACTGTTCAGCGCGCTCGCGGAACTGGTCGGCACGGGCCTGCGCCTCCGGGTCGACACCGCCGGTCGGGGCGTCGCGGATCTTCTTCTCGACCGCGCGCAGCCTGCGCTCCAGGTCGGCGGCACGCTCCCGCGGCACCTTCCCGATCGCGTCCCACCTGTCGCCGATCACACGCAGCGCGGCCCGCGCGGCATCGAGATCGGAGGTGTCGATCCGCTCGGCCTCGGCCAGCAGAGCTTCCTTGGCCTCGGCGTTGGCGCGGAACTCCGCGTCGCGTTCGGCGGTGGCCGCGTTGCGCGCCGAGAAGAACTTGTCCTGGGCGGCCTTGAACCGCTGCCACAACGCATCGTCGACGTCCTTGGACGCCCGGCCCGCGGCCTTCCACTCGGCCAGCAGATCGCGGAACAACCCCGAGGTGGGGCCCCACTCCGTGGAATCGCACAGCTCCTCGGCACGCTCGCACAGCGCCTCCTTGGCCTGCTTGGCGCCCGCGCGCTCGCGGTCCAGTTCGGCGAAGTGGGAGCCGCGGCGGCGGTTGAACGTCTCGCGGGCCGCCGAGTAGCGCTTCCACAGCGCGTCGTCGACCTTGCGGTCGAGCCCGGTGATCGTCTTCCACTCGTCGAGGATCGCCCGCATCCGGTCGCCGGCGGCCTTCCACTGCGTCGCGTTGGCGGCCAGGTCCTCGGCCTCGGCGGCCAGCGCCTCCTTGCGGGCGGTGTTCGCGGCGCGGATCTCCTCGCGGCGGGCCTTCTCCTCCTGCGTCGCGCTGTCGGCCTGCTCGATGATCGCGGCCAGCCGGGCCGCGAGTGCGTCGACGTCGCCGAGCACGTGGGCCTCGGGAAGCGTCTCGGCCAGCGACGTGGCCGCCGACCGGATCTTGCGGGCGTCGCCGGAGCCCGACGCCAGCCGCGTCTCCAGCAGCACCACCTCGGTCTGCAGGTCGTCGAACCGGCGGCCGAAGTGTGCGTACGCCGCCTCGGCGTCGCCGGCCTGCCAGGACCCGATGGTGCGCTCACCCGCGGCGGTCACCAACCAGACGGTGCCGTCGGGATCGACGCGGCCGAACCGGTGCGGATCGCTGGTGGGCACCGCGGTGACCGGCGGCGCCACCGCTGCGGGAGCGGCCGGGCGGGCGCCCGGGCGCGGGACGGGTCCGGGTTTGGGCCTGGCGGCCGCTGACGGTTTCGGGCGCGGGGCGGACGGAGTCTGCGGGGCTGACGTGTCCTGCCCGGCCTCCGAAGTCTGCTGGCCGGCTTCCTGGGATCCGCCCGACTCTGTGATCGTCATATCCGTTACCTCGTGCCCTCCGCGCGGTCACCCACGCACGTGCCGCGCATCGCGGCGCCGGTAGCTGTTTCGTCGTCGACCAACCGTTGCACACGGTTGCCCAGAGCTTATTGAAACAGGTTGCCCGGCGCTGCGCCCACGCGTTGGGCATCGCCGGTGCCTAGGAGTCTGCTGAATTAGTGGTTTGTGGGGTGGGGTGCCTCGAGGCGTTCTGT
>NZ_MVID01000040.1 GCF_002086815.1 Mycolicibacterium parafortuitum | reverse complement strand
ACCTGCATCCTCGTTTCCAAGGTCAGGAGCCTCCAGGATTTCCAGGGCGTTTCAGAGACGCAGGTTGACGAGATTATGCAACATGCGAATGTCGTGGTGGCTACGGCGCAGATCCTTGCGAGGTGCGCCGGCGCCGCCCGAGCCAGGTTGGCCCAGCATTGTGAGCGGCTCTATGTCGATGAAGCCCATCACGTGGCGGCGCCGACTTGGCGGGCGGTGGCGGACCTATTCGCGAATAAAGAAGTCGTTCAATTCACCGCGACGCCATACCGCGAGGACGGCCAGCACCTCGCTGGCCGCTTGATCTACACCTACCCGCTTCACCTGGCGCAGGAGAATGGCTACTTCGCTCGGATAAATTACCGCTCTGTCGTGAATCTCGCCGACCCTGATCTAGCGGTCGCGGAAGCTGCCGTCTCTCAATTGAGAGGGGACTTGTCCGACGGTTTCGATCACCTACTGATGGCTCGTGTTTCGTCGATTGCGCGAGCGAAGCAAGTAGTTGAGATCTACGAACGTTTGGCGCCAGACCTCCACCCACTGCGGCTCGATACCAGTTTCGCCGAGTCGACCCGCCGACGTCATCGCCAACAACTGCTTGATCGTGATACTCGGATCATTGTGTGCGTCAACATGCTTGGGGAAGGTTATGATCTTCCGGCGCTCAAAGTAGCTGCAATTCATGACCCCCAGAAAAGTCTGGCGGTGACCTTGCAGTTTATTGGGCGCTTTACTCGAACCGGAGGCGGACGACTCGGAGAAGCTTCAGCGTTTGTGCCCCTACAGGTGGCAGGTGTCGACGATCGACTCCGTCGCCTTTACGGGGAAGACGCCGACTGGAACGAGGTCATTTCTGACCTCACGGAGCATCACGTGGGTCAGGAAAAGGAACGAACCGATTTCGAGCAGTCATTTGGGTCCCTACCTCATGAGATTGCATTGAGAAGTATTCATCCCAAGATGAGCACCGTCACCTATCGCTCATCTACTGAACTCATCTGGGACCCCGACAAGATTTACGATCTATTTGAAGACAAGTTGTTGACAACGCAGCTGGGCATTAACAACAGGGACAAAGTGGTGTGGTGGGTAAGTCGGGAGGCGACTCCTGTGCGCTGGGGCGATTTCGCAAGCTTCAACGAACTCGTCCATCACTTGTACGTTGTCCACGTCGACGATGCCGCAGGTTTCCTATACGTCAACAGCACTAACAACGCGACCACACACGAAGAGATCGCAAAGGCAGTGGGAGGCGAGAATGTTGACCTCATCCGAGGAGAGACGTTGTACCGCATACTCGCCAAAGTCAGTCGTCGAGTACCGACGAACGTAGGTTTGCTCGACTCAGTCAGTCGGACGCATCGATTTTCCATGCATGTCGGACATGATGTCCTTTATGCCTGGCGGGGCGAAGGCGGCACGAAAATGAAGACTAATATTTTCGCGCACGGCTTCGCCGACGGCCGGTCGGTTAGCTTCGGCGCTTCGCGCAAGGGGCGCGTATGGAGTCACGAAGAAGCTGACGACATCCACGACTGGGTCCGCTGGGTACGTCAGGTCGGCCCCGCGATCACCGATGCGTCGATATCATTGGAATCGGTAATGTCGGGGTGGCGAGTCCCCGTTTCTGAGTCCACCCGTTTCTAGAGTCGGGTTGGTGTGATCCAGATTCAGTTGATGCTGCAGCCCATCGGGGTGTGGGTGCACCTGCAGACGGCAGCGTACTCGGCCGGCGTGCGGTAGCCCAGGGCCGAGTGTCGGTGCCGTTGGTTGTGTTCTTCCTTGAAGTCGCCGATGACCACGCGGGCCTCCAGCACGGTGTTCCAGTGGTTGCGGTTGAGGCACTCCTTCCTGAGTCGGTTGTTGAACGATTCGATGTGTCCGTTGTTCCACGGCGTCCCGGGCCGGATATACGACATACCGAGCCTGTCGTCGCAGAACTGTTGCAGTGCTTGAGAAATGAACTCCGGACCATTGTCCATCCGGAGTACCTTGGGCGGCCCGCCCGCTGCGGCGAACACCTTTTTGAGCTCATCGACGAGTCGTTCGGCGGTGATCGATCTCTCGACGATATTGAGCAGCGAGACCCGGGTGTGTTCATCGACCATCGAGGCGATCTTGATGGCCTTACCGTCGATCGTGGAGTCAAACTGGAAGTCGATCGCCCACACCACGTTCGGCGCGTCGGCCACGACCGGCGCAATGGAGGACACCCCAGCCCGTTTGCGCGGACTCCGGACCCGCACCTGCAGGCCCTCCTCGCGCCACAGGCGGTGGACCTTCTTCTTGTTGACCTCACGGCGCTCGTCGTAGCGCAACGCCGCCCAGGCGCGGCGGAACCCGTGGCACGGGTGTTTGGTGGCGTAGGAACGCAACCAGGCCCGTAGATCGGCGTCAGGATCTGCCGGGGTCTGCGCCAGAGGGAGGCGGCGGCAGGTGGAGCGGGCCAGCCCAACGGCTTTGCACGCCAACCGTTCCGACATGCCCATCGTGGTGGTGAGCATGTCGACGGCGCGGCGCTTGGCAGCTGGGCCTAAAATTTTCCCTTCGCGACCTCCCGCAACGCGTCTTTGACCAGCTCGGCCTCGGCGAGCAGCCGCTTGAGTCGGGCGTTCTGCTCGCGCAACTCTTTGAGCTCTTTGGCGGCGTCGGTGTCCATCCCGCCGTAGGAGCGGCGCCAGTTGTACAACGTTGCCGCCGACACTTCCAGCTCAGCGGCGATCTCCTCGCCGGTCTTGCCCTCTGCCGCCAGCTCGTCCGCGCGGCGCAGCTTGCGCACGATGTCCTCCGCGGAATTCCGCTTCCGACCAGCCATACGTTCATCGTCCCTTCTCGCCCGACATCGGGCCACAGGACTCTAAAACTGGCTGGACTCCTTCAGCGGGAACATGCCAGGGGTTTCTCCTCCCGGAACCGGCGACGGTGCGGCCACAGTATGTGCCGCTGGCGATCGAGTGGCCGTACCAACTGGTAGCGACGATGAGTGATCGACGCCAGCTCAAGCACGATGACAAGTCATTTCCCTTGCTGGACACTGAGTTCAGGGTCACCGCCTACGATACTGACGGGCCGCTGTCATTCGAAGTTGTCACTCCTGGATGGACCTTGGGTTACGAATTTCAGTTTCGGGACGACGGACCGCCGCTTATCTGCGCGACGGGAGGTGACGGAGAGGTCGTCACCAACGCGGGCGCCACCAGCTTGTCCGCGTTCTTGACTTCGCACGGACTTCTCGTCACGTTCGAAGACGAACTAGTTCTGGTGGAACAGGGATTTCTGCTTCACCCTAACCGCGATAGGCGACTCTATCCACGGGAGGCAATCGAGACCTTCGACTGGTCTGGTGTCAACATCAAGCGCGAATCGCAAGGGGCAGATCGGGATCCAAGTTCCATACAGCATCGATCGATCGCGGTGCTGTCGGCCGAAGCCGATTGGGAGATCGTGATAGACGATGACGGGTCGGGAGAAATGGCCGACATAGTCCTCATACGGCGGGTCGACCAGGACATGGAGATCCTGCTCGCACACTGCAAGTACTCCTCGAAAACGACCCCCGGGACTCGGATAGATGATTTTTACGATGTGTGCGGTCAGGCGATGAAGATGAACCGTGCGAAATCGATGCCAGAACTACTCACGCGGCGGCTGCTAAGACGTGAACGTGAACGTCAAGCAGAAGGGAGGACTGGATTGATGACTGGATCAGTCGAGACGTTAGCGGCGATTGCAAGAGAGTCACGCTTCCGCACTTTGCGAGCGACGGTCGCGATCATTCAGCCCGGGCTGCTTAGGTCTAAGGCCAGCGACGATATTCGGGCGCTCCTGGGCGCTACCGACCGGTTCTTGTCCGAAACATACGGCATGAAATTGCGTGTCATCGCGAGCGACTAACGACGGAAGCACGGGCGAACGATCGCTCGACGCAAGTCCCGACGATCGGCGGTGGGCGTCGCTGGCCGTTCAACTGATCGACCAGTCATCGGTCGCGTTCGACGGCATGCTCTTCGGATTCCAACCAGGCGGGCCGTTTTCTTGCGGCTCGGTCCTAGGAGCCTAAAGCGAGTATGTAGGTCGAATCGGTCAGAATCGCTCCGTCTCGACGAGGTTCGCAGGATCGGATAAACCTATGTGCCGCCGGGAAATAACCGGATCAGCGTACGTAGTCCAAGAACGTTCAAAAACGAATCCATTGGTCGCGGGTTCGAGCCCCGCCCTCCCCATTTCAGCGTCAGTTGCGCGCGGTGACGTGCACTGGCAGCGAGTCGATCCCGATGCCGACGTTGTGCACGGGGCCGGCGCCGGTCCATGCGGCGGGTCCGGTGAGCTCGATGTCGTAGCCGGCCGCGATGGACTCGATGACCACCCGGATCTCCTTGTGGGCGAGATTGGCGCCGAGGCAGTAGTGCACGCCGCCACCGCCGAAGGCGATGTGCGGGTTGGGGGAGCGGTGGATGTCGAACCGGAACGGATCTTCGAAGACCGATTCGTCGCGGTTGCCGGACGGGTGCCAGAACACCACGCGGTCACCGGCTTTGATGTCCTGTCCTCCGAGGGTGACGTCGCAGGTCGCCGTCCGCCCGAAAATCAGCACCGGGCTCGACCACCGCAGGATCTCGTCGGCGGCAGTCGCGGTCAGCGATGGGTCGGCGCGCAGCTCGGCAAGTTGATCCGGATGGTCCAGCAGCGCGATGAGGCCCATCGTCAGGGCGTTTCGGGTGGTTTCGCTGCCGGCGATCGACAAGATCAGGAAAAACACCTCCAGCTCGAAACCGTCGAGCTGACTCGCCAGCTTGGTCCACACGTCATCGGCCGGGTTCGCCCGCTTGTCGGCGGTGATGCGTTGCGCGTACTCGAAAACCTCGGCCTGCAGCGCGAGCCGCTCGTCTTCGGAGAACTCGCCGTAGGGGTTACCAGCTCTGAGAAGGTGATCGGTGCGTTCGAAAATCCACCCTCGGTCGTCCTCGGGAATGCCGATGATGTCGGCGATCACGTGCATCGGCACTTGGTAGGCGATATCGCGGACGAAATCGCATGCACCTCGGCCAGCCGCCGCTTCCAAGATGCGGGCAGTGCGATCGGCGAGGAGTTGCTCGAGCCTGCCGACCATACGTGGAGTGAATTCCGAGGAGATGATCCGACGCATTTCGGAATGATCGGGGGGATCCAGCGTCAACAGTGAGCGCACGGAAGTCATCAGCGGATCAGGTGCCACCATCGGGCCGTCGGAGGCGGCGAAGGTCTTCCAATCGCGGTTCGCCTGCTGAATTTCGCCATGCGCCACGAGCGACCAGAACGGTATCGGCGAAATACCCAGACGGCCCTCGACGGGGGGATGCAGGTGCACCGGCCCCCGTGCCCGCAGTTCGGTGAAGACATCGTGAGGGAACCCGTTGGTGTAGAGCCCGGGGTCGGTCAGGTCGACAGCCAGGGTTCGGGTCATGAATTCTCCTCGATCGCTTCGGATGTCGAGCAGCTCTGAACGGCTTGGCGAACCAAGACACGCACCGCCGCCGCATCCGTCGTTTCGCCGAGTAGTAGCCGCCGATAGACCAGCGCCCCGGCGAGCATGTCCACCAGCGTCTCGGCGTCTGTCGACTGCACGATGTCGCCGCGTCGGCGCGCGCGTTCGACCGCTTCGATGGCCTGTTGCCTCGATCGAGCGACGAAGGTGCGCAGCGTTTGTCGAATCGACGCGTCGTTGGCGGCCTCGGCGAGCAGAGACGGCAGCAACGCGGCGAGGTCGGGTTGAGTCAACATGTCAGCGATCGGCAGGACCGCCGAGAACAGATCGTCGACGAAGGAGCCGGTGTCGGGCGCCTCGACAGGACGCGTGACTGCGGCCGCGGCGTACTGGAACAACTCCGTCTTGCTCGGCCACCGCCGGTAGATCGTGCCGCGTCCGACGCCGGCGCGGGCGGCGATCCCCTCGATGGTGGCGCCGCCCCATCCTTTGGCGCCGACCTCAGCGATCGTCGCATTCACGATGGTGGCGTCCAGTCGGTCGTCACGGGGCCGGCCGCGCCGCTGCGTTGTCCGGGTGGAGACGACGGGCGCCGTCGTCACGCTGGAGGGCACCGCCTAATACTGGACGGCGTAGTTCCGGAAATCAAGCGTTCCGTATCAGGTGTGCGGCTGGAGCAGATGCCCGCAGTGGCGGGCGGTGACTGTTTACTGCGCGATGCGGCGTGAGGCCGACGACGCGCTATTCGTCGCCGGCGGACGTGTCGGTCCCGGAATCCGCGCTGTCGTTCGAGCCGGCAGTGTCACTGCCGGCGGTGTCGTCCTCGTCGGCCGTGTCGTTCTGACCCTCGTCGACGGCTTCGTCGGACTGCTCGACCTCGTCGACGACGTCCTCTTCGACGGCATCTTCGACACCCTCTTCTTCGACACCGTCCTCTTCGGCAGCGCCCTCGGCAGCCTCGTCTCCGGAAACTTCGTCTCCGGAAGCCGCGTCCTCGTCCACAGCGACGTCCTCGCGTACGACGGTCGGCTTCTGGGACACCGGTTCTGCCGCGTCCACTTCGGCGGGCGAGGCGTCGTCGGCGGGCGCCGCAGCATCGCCGCTACCTCCGGTGCCGGTGTCCTCGGCAGCGTTGTCGGCGCCCTCGATCGTCGCGAGTTGCACACCGGCGTCCGCCGACGCCGTCGCGAGCGAGGCGCCGGGAATCGGGAACGGCGGCAGCGGCGGCAACGGGAACGGCAACCAGCCGAGAGTGACGATGTACCGGATCTCTGCGGTGATGCCGTTCCGGAGGCCCGTGACGGTGGTATTGATCATGTCGCCGATGCCCTGCGCCCAGACGCTGAGGTTCAGCGGGTCGTTGACCACCGGAACCAGGAAGTCGTACACGAAGCTGTCGACGATCGGCAGCACGAAGTTCGGATACCAGATCTGGATTTGATTGGAGATCAGGTAGCCGAACGGTATCCAGTTGATCAGCCACGGGCCGAGGTCCATCGACACGTAGTTGGCCCAATACCGCGTGAAGCTGTACACCGCCTCGATGACGTCCGACGCGGCGTTCTGGACGGTCACGCCGTCGTCGGTGGCAGCCGGCGCGAGCTCGTCGGCCAGCGCCAAGTTCGGCTCGAGCGCCGGCAGGAACGTGCCGGAATCACGATCGCCTGTCAGCAATGTCGGCTTGACGAGCGCCGCAAGCACCTCACGGTCGGCGATCGGAAGTATCCGGGTGCTGCCGGAGGTGTAGGAAATCGGGGCGACGACCGCCGACGCCCGTTCTGAAACCGATTGGATCGGCGGCGAGAACGCCACCGCGCCACCCGTGATGGCGACTACTCCGGCGGCGAGCGCCGCGCGTACTGACGCGTGCATTCCGATCCCCATCCAGCTATCGACCAGCCCCGGCCTAGCAACAATTTACGGGACGGCTACCCCTGCAGGCGGCGATTCGGCGCAGATTCATCGGCGCACGTTCCTCACGAGGAGCCGACCGTATCGATAGCTGATCCATGATCGTTACACCGATCCGAGGATTGCCAGCAAACTCACACCGGACGCTTTTCGAGTACACCCCCTGTGATCAGTGCAGACGAATTCTTTTGCCGGATAGGTGTTTAGGCCTCAAGAGCGATGGCCATAGTTCTTGCGGGACGGGGGTCGGCCATTGTCGACGCAGGGCGTGGCAACGGCCGAGTGCGCACCGCACGTGCGAGCGCTGAATTGCCTGACGGGCACAGCCTCGGATTCGACTAGGAGGTCGTTATGCATATGAAGAAGATCGCGGCAGGCGTCGCCACGGTAAGCGCGCTGGGCCTGGCTGGGCTCGGCCTCGGAGTCGGCATGGCACTGGCCGACCCGCCGGCGCCGAACCCGAATCCCGGCCCCGGCGTCAACATCGGTGGCCCCGGTAATCCGGCGCCTCCGGGGCGGGGCTATCTGCCGCCTCCCGGCCACGGTGGCCCGATGCCGCAGGACCGGATCCTTCTCCCCGCGGTCCCGGCATGGGTCGTGACGCCGGTGGTGCCGCCGCTGGATGCGCCGCTGCGGCCCGACCTGCCCGACTGGGCTGACGGACTGAGCCTCGTCTGGAATCCCGACCTCAGCGCGTGGGGTGTCTGGAACGGCGATCAGGGCGTGTTCATCCGCCTGTGACGCCGGGCGGTCCTTCGTTCGCGGTCAGGCTGCGTGACCGCGCGCGTACGCGACCAGGTCGCCGGCGTGATGGGGCGCCTGAAAACGGTGCACGCCGGCGCCCTGGGCGTAGGACAGGTGCCCACCCAGCGCGCCGCCGATGCTGACGACGAGCAGACCGACGACGGTCAGCACCGTCGCACGGCGATGGCGTTCCTTGCGGTGCGCGCGATAGGCGAGCGCGAACAGGACGATCCCGGCGCCGTTGACGATCGCGTGCAGAAGTCCCACCCGCCGCTGCTCACGGTTGAGCAGCGGGAAATCCGCCCAGCCGGCCCACGCGGTGGGCGGCGTCGCGGCCAGTCCGATCCCCAGCAGTCGGCGCGCCGTCGTGCGATCCCGGAATCCGAGGTCGAACAGCACCGCCGTCATCCACGAGCCGAGCGGCAGGAAGATCAGCAGCGGGTGCACCGGGTGACCGAGCCAGGATCCGCGCAGCGCCGATGCGAGGGTGCCGCCGCCGACGACTCGGTCGACGGTGTCCGCGGCACGATCGGCCGGCCGGTCGAGTGCGCTCGCGGACTCGGCTGAGCGAAGTATCGAGTGAATGTTCATAGAGGCCTCCTCGTGGCCTCTGGTACCCGGGTGGGCGTCAGTCACTCACGCGACGCACGTCATTCGCATCCGATCCCATTGCCGTCGCTGTCCAGCTTGTAGATGTCGGACCCGATGACGCGCACCGGACCCGCGACGTACGCCGGGCCGTTTCCGCTGCCTCCTGCGCAGTCGACGTCGCTGGCGATCGGGACGCAGGCTCCCGTGTAGTTCGAGTCGCAGTCGGCGGCATGCGCGGGCGCGCACCCCAGGTACGCGCCGGCCGACAGGGCAAACGCGACCAGCGCAAACGTTAATTTGTCCCCCATGGGGCGAATGGTAGCTCGCAGCCCGTCAAACTGCCCATCGTTAGCCGTAATACGAAGACGTTCGCTTTGCGGTTTTCGCTTCTGTAGCGCTCTGGCGAAGACGCGGACCCAGGGTGGGCAAATGCTATGCGTCGTGCGCGCTCATATCCCCGGTCGCCGGGACGCCGTCGGCGCGTCCGTACCGCAGGTACACGGTGCCCTTCGGGCTCACCGCGGGAGGATCGAGCAGCGTCAGATTCGTCGGGACCGCGCCGCCGTCGAACACCTTCTTCCCGACTCCCAGCACGATCGGGTGCACCCACAGGTCGATCACGTCGAACAGCTTCTCCCGCAACAACGTTTGCACCAGGTTCAGGCTCCCGACGACCTTGATCCGCTCGTGACGCTCCCGGATCTCGCGCACCTCGGCGGCCAGGTCGCGGCCCACCTGCGTCGAGCCCGCCCAGGACAGATCGGGTGTGCCGACGGAGGCGACATACTTCGGGACGCCGTTGAACAGCGTCGCGATGTCGTCGTCCGGGCCGCCCTGCTGATGCGGCCAGTACGCGGCGAAGATGTCATAGGTGCGGCGCCCGAGCAGCAGCGCATCGGTGCCCTCGTACGCGGCCGCGATCTGTTCGCCGCAGACCTCGTCGATCAGCGGGGCCTGCCACCCGCCGAACGGGAAACCCAGCGGATCCTCGTCGGGCCCGCCGGGTGCCTGCCCGACGAGGTCGAGGGTGGCGAACAGTTCGATGTCGATGCGGCCCATCGTGGAATCTCCTGATCGTCGGCTTTGACATGCTGACCGCGCGCCGGTGTGGAACTCATCGCAATCACCGAATATGGATCCACCCGCCGACGATTCCGTGTACCTGTACTTCATGCTGAAATCCGTTGTCGCGGCGGTCCTGGCCGCGTCGCTCCTGCTGACCGGCCTCCAGAGGGCAGGGGAGGCGGATGCCGCGCCCGGGTATCCGGCCGGGCCGGTCACGATGACCGCCGGCGCAAACCCGGGCAGCGGATTCGACATCACCATCCGCGCCGTGGTCGAAGCGCTGGAGAAGGAGAAGCTGGTCGATGTGCCGCTGCCGGTGGAGAACAGGCCGGGCAACATCGGCGCGGACTTCCTGGCCACCATGGTCGAGCAGTACCGGGGCCGCGACGACCAGGTGTCGGTCACCTCGCTGTCGATGATGATGAATCAGCTGCGCGGGCTGTCGCCGTACGGATTCCGCGACGTCACGATGATCGCCCGGCTGATCACCGAGTACTACATCGTCGTCACCGATGCCCAGTCGCCGTACCGGACTCTCGCCGACGTACTGACCGCGGTCAAGGCCGATCCCACGAAGGTCCGGGTCGCCGCCGCGACCGACGACCAGGCACCGTTCGACCTGCTGGTGGCCGCCTCCGGAGGCGATCCGGCCACGGTCGCCTACGTGCCGTTCGAGGGCGGCGGCGACCAGACGAACGCGCTTCTCGACGGGCAGATCGGTGTCGCGATCGGCGGTGTCAGCGAGTTCGTCGACCTGGTGCGCGCCGGCGAGTTGCGGGCCCTCGGGGTGTTGTCCGAGGAGCGGCTGCCCGGCCTGGACGTCCCGACCGCCCGCGAACAGAACCTCGACGTGACGCTGTCCAACTGGCGCGGCCTGTACGGTCCGCCCGGAATGCCGGAGTACGCGCTCGCGTACTGGCGCGACGTCCTGGCGCGGATGGTGCAGACCCCGGCATGGCAGCAGATCGCCGCACAGCATCAGTTCACGACGACGTTCATGGTCGGGGCGGACCTGCAGACATTCCTGGCCGACACCGAAGCCGACCTGCACACGGCGCTCGCGGTCGCCGGCACCTGAAACCCACCGAGCCGAACCGGCAAAATGACGATCTCGACATACTTCGCTCACGGCGTTGCTGACGTGGGCAGAGCCTGAAAAGATCCCGGCCGAACCGCTTCTCTGGTAGAGCGGTCGGAGCAAGGGCTTGATGCGATTTCCACCAGCGGCAGACACGTCGACACCGACGAACAGACGCGGCTTCGCGCTCTGCAGCGGTACCGCGTCGTCGACGCCGCACCGGGCACGGTGCTCGGGCGGATCGCCGGACTCGCCGCCCGGGCGACGGGCGCACCGATGGCCGTGGTGTCCATCGTCGACGACGACCATGTACGCCTGATCTCGACGCACGGTGTGCAGGTCACGGGCGACCGGTCCGCGCGCGACGATCCGGTGCTCGGGGATGTCACGACGGCCGGCCATGTCGACGTCATCGACGCTGATCCCCGGCTGAGCCAGGGGGGTTTCCTCACCGACCACCGGGTCCGGTTCTACGCGGCGGCACCGATCGTGACGTTCGACGGCCACCGGCTCGGTGCCGTCGCGGTCCTGGACACCCAGTCGCGCGGGTTGTCGGCCGACCACGCAGCTGTGCTGACCGACCTGGCCGCGGTGGTGATGGATCAGCTTGAGCTGCGCCAGACTTCGCTCGACGCTCTCCACCTCGAGCGCAGGCTGCGCGACACCGCCGACGAGGCGCGGCGCGAACGCGATCAGGCGAACGCCGATCGCGGCATCGCCGAACGCGACCGTGACGCCATCGAGGAGTTCGCGACCGCGCTGCAGCGCACGCTGCTGCCACCGTCGCTGCCGCGGATCGAAGGACTGGCCGCCGCGTCCTATTTCCGGCCGATCTCGACCCGCCAGATCGGCGGCGACTTCTACGACCTGTTCAGCCTCGGCGGTGACCGGTGGGCGTTCTTCATCGGCGACGTTCTCGGGCACGGCGTGGACGCCGCGGTGGTTACGTCACTGATCCGCTACACGCTGCGCGCCGCGGCGTTGCACTACGCCGACCCGACTGACGTTCTGGCGGAATTGAATTCGGTGCTGCTGCGCGAGGTCGCGCCGCGGCGTTTCTGCACCGTGGTGTTCGGGACCCTCGAACCCGCGGCGGACGGCGCGGGGTTCTCGGTGACGCTCGCGACCGGTGGGCATCCGCCCGCCCTCCTCGTGTCGTCTGACGGCGGCGCGCCCGAGGCCGTCCGGCCACAGGAGGGGATGCTCGTCGGTGCGCTGACCGACGCGGTCTTCGGAGTGTCGTCGCTGACGCTGCGGCCCGGTCAGATCCTGATGTTCTACACCGACGGGCTGATCGAGGCCCGGATGGACGAGATGCGCTTCGACGAAGAGGCGCTGGCGGCGTTCGTCGGGCAGCGCGCCGGCCGCGGCCTGACCGCCCTCATGGACGACATCTCCACGCTGGCAACGAAACTCGACCAGCGCGACGACATCGCGGTGCTCGCACTGGAAGTCGCTGATCCCGCCCGCTAACCGAAAAGCTCGTCGAGCGCGCGGTGCTCGAGTTCCACCCAGCGATCCACCCGGCGCCGAACCTCGTCCACCTCTTCGGGTTCGAGGTGCGTCGCGCCGTCGGGGGTGATGCGGCAGATGTCCATCGGGCCTCCGACGCTCGGTGAGGATGCGTCCAGCGCATCGAGCACCCGCAGCGCGGCCACCACGCCGTACTCCACGTCGCGCTTCGACATCCCGAAATGGGCCAGCAACGCGTGCGCCTGCTGCGCCATCGCCGCGCCGCTGCCGATCGCCTGGAAACCGGTCTCCACGTGATGGCCGATCAGACCGTTGGGGTCGACGTCGACGATGAACGGTTCGTCGCCGACATAGCCGGCGGTGAGCACATACGTCGCCGGGGTGCCACCGGTGTCCTGTCCCGGCACGTCGGCGATGAAATTGTCGTAGTGGTGCTTCAAGATCGGGACCACCCGGGTCTGCAGCGCGTGCCCGATGTTCTCGGACTGCAGGATCGCCTCGGGTTCGGCGCTGAACACCTGTTCCACGTCGTGCAGCACCGAGCGGGAGCCGCTGCCGCCCCACGCCGCGTGTGCGCCGAGCGGGTGCAGTTTCTGTGCCGGGTAGGTCAGCCCCCGGCCGGGGTCGGTGATCTGTGAATCAGACGCCAGCACAACCCCGTTTGCGCACCGTAGCGCCAGGACAACAGTCACCGGGCCATCCTCCCACCCTGTCGAGTGCCGCTGAAACCGTATGGTGGGAACACATGGATGTCTCCTTGTTGGCTTTCGAATGGACAGACACCAGCCGCCACTGGCTCATCGAGGTCCCGATCAGGATCGCCGTCTACATCGCGGTAGCGCTGGTCGTCCGCTACGTCGTGCACCGCATGATCGACCGCGCCACCACCACCCGTGAGCGCCGCACTCCGCCGCTGGTGCGCAGGCTGCGCGACCGGGTGCCGTCGTCGGCGACCAGCGATCAGGTGATCGCACGCAGGCAGCAGCGGGCCCAGACGATCGGCTCGGTGCTGAAGTCGACGGTGTCGATCGTGCTGCTGGTGTGGGTGGTGCTCGCCGTGCTCAACGTGGTGGGCGTCAATATCGCCCCGTTCATCGCGTCGGCAGGCGTGGTCGGCCTCGCCATCGGCTTCGGGGCGCAGAACCTGGTGCGCGATTTCGTCACCGGGGTGTTCATGCTGCTGGAGGACCAGTACGGGGTCGGTGACACCGTCGACCTCGGCGAGGCGGTGGGCGAGGTGGAGAGCGTCGGCCTGCGGATCACCACCGTCCGCGACATCGACGGCACCCTCTGGTACGTCCGCAACGGCGAGATCGCACGCGTCGGCAACATGAGCCAGGAGTACGCCGTCGCGCGCATCGAGGTGCCGGTCGCGCTGACCGCCGATGTCGACCGTGCCGAACAGGTCGCGGTGCAGGCCGCCGAAGAGGCCGTCGCGGATCCCGCGTTGGCGGCCAAGGTGCTCGGCGAACCGCAGATGCTGGGGGTGCAGGAGTTCTCTCCGGACCTGATCAAGTTGCGCATGACGGTGAAGGTCCGCCCCAACGCCCAGTGGGCGGTGCAGCGCAAGCTGCGCCGCGCGATCCTGCGGGCCTACGACACGCACGGCATCGACCTGCCCTACCCGGGCGGGCGGATCCAGGCGGTCGGGGAGTAGCCCCAGCGCCGAACCTTGGGACTGGCTGAGAGCGCCGCCGGGGGTGCAGGGTGACTCCATGGCCATATCTGAGCGAGACACCACCCGGACGCTGTTCGGGCACCCGATCGGGCTGACGAACCTGTTCGGAGTCGAGCTGTGGGAGCGGTTCTCCTTCTACGGGATGCTCACCATCCTCGGCTACTACCTCTACTACTCGGTGACCGACGGCGGCCTCGGGCTGCCGCAGAGCACCGCGACGGGCATCGTCGGCGCCTACGGCGGCTTGGTGTACCTGTCGACGGTCCTGGGCGGGTGGATCGCCGACCGGGTCCTCGGCATGGAACGCACCGTGTTCTACGGCGGGGTGATCGTGATGCTCGGTCACATCGCGCTGGCCGTACTGCCCGGCCTGGCCGGCGTCGGGATCGGACTGGTGTTCGTCGCGCTGGGTTCAGGCGCGCTGAAGGCCAACGCGTCCTCGCTGCTGGGCACGCTGTACGCGAAGGGCGACCCGCGCTGCGACGGCGGCTTCACGCTGTTCTACCTCGGCATCAACCTCGGGGCGTTCATCGGGCCGCTCATCACCGGGGTACTGCAGACCCGCATCGGGTTCCACTTCGGCTTCGGTGCCGCCGCGATCGGGATGGCGCTCGGCCTGATCCAGTACGTGGTGTTCCGGCGCAACCTCGGTGAGCACGGCCGCGACGTGCCGAATCCGTTGCCGCGCAGCGCTGTCGGTAAAGCGATCGGCGTCCTGGTGGCCGTTGCCGTGGTCATCGGGGCGGCCGTCGCGCTGAAGGCGGTGACGCTGGCGAACCTGTCGCAGGTCACCACCGGGGTGATCGTCGTCGCGTCGGTCGCGTATTTCGCGGTGATGCTGCGCAGCCCGAAGGTCACCGACACCGAGCGGGTCCGACTACGCGCGTTCATCCCGCTGTTCGTGGCCAACGCGGTGTTCTGGTCGTTGTTCCAGCAGATCTTCACCGTCCTCGCGGTGTACTCCGACGAGCGGATGAACTGGTCGATCTTCGGCTGGACGGCGCCGTCGAACTGGATCGGCTCGATCGAGCCGATCTGGATCATCGCGCTCTCACCGGTTTTCGCACTGTTGTGGACTCAGTGGGGAAACAGCGCTCCCACCACACCTCGCAAGTTCGCCTACGGCGTGATCGGCATGGGCCTGGCATTCCTGTGCTTCGTGCCGCTCGCCGGGGTCGACGCGGTGCCCGCGCTGGCGGTGCTTCTGATCCTCGGGGTGTTCGCGGTCTCCGAACTACTGCTGTCCCCGATCGGGTTGTCGGTCACCACGAAGCTGGCCCCCGACGCGTTCCGCGCGCAGATGATGGCGCTGTACTTCTTCTCCGTCGGCCTGGGCACGTCCATGTCCGGCGTGCTCGCTGGCTACTACGACACCGACAGCGAGGCACTGTATTTCGGTGTCCTGGGCGGTGTCGCGGTGGCCGCGGGTGTCGTCGTGTTCGCGATCGCGCCGTGGATCAGCAGGCAGATGGAGGGCGTGCACTAATCGGTCAGCGACACCGTGGAGACCGGATGCAACGTGCCGTCGTCGGCGGGCTGTTCGAACACGACCTCCGCGATCCGGTTGTGGGCGTTGAAGCTGGCGATGGTGTTGCCGAACACCGGACCGCTGAGGTTGCGCCACGACATCGGCAGCGCCGGAGATCCGCAACGGCGCGCCCAGCGGCGCGTGATACGGCCCAGCCGGGGCGACCAGACGAGCTTGAACACCGGCTTCAGCGGAGCCGGGACGTAGTTGTGCACCGGTGAGCACACCAACTGATGCACCCGGGTGTACGGACTGGTGGAGAAGTCGGCGCGGGCCGCATAGCTGTGGTGGACGTCGCCGGAGAGCACCGACACCGTGGCCGGGCCTGCCGAGGAGCGGTTTGCCGCCGACTCGATCAGTTCGGACAGCCGCAGGAACGATTTCAGGAACGCCGGCCAGTGCTCCAGATCGGCGGTCTGGCGCACCTTTTCGGCCACCACGCCGCGCAGCCCGGGGTGGTCGGCGGCGAACTCGTTGATGGTCTGCAGGTCGCCGAGGGCCGGGGGCAGCAGCCACGGCAGCGAGGAGCCGATCAGCAGGTGGTCGACCGTGTCGAGACTGTCGTCGACCTGTTCCTCCAGCCAGCGGAACTCCCTGTCGCCCAGCATCTTCCGGTCACCGTTGTCGAGGATGCGGGCATTGCGGGAGTCCACCATGATCAGGCGGCTGCAGCCGACGTCCCAGCGGAAGCTGAACCGCAGCCCCTTGTCGCCGTCGACCTCGTAGTCGGCGCGGTCGGCCAGGTCGACCAGGTGCGGCCAGCAGTCCCCGTCGGTGGCCAGCACCCGTTGGTAGTCCTCGTCGTCGGCGAGTTGTTGCGGGCTCAGGTTGCCGAGATGCTGATAGACCCAGTAGGAGCCGAGTCCGGCGTGGATCCGGTCCCGCCACCACGAGTTCTTGTTCACCTCGGCACGCCACGCGGCGGAGGTGTTCCAGTCGTCGCGGATGTCGTGGTCATCGAAGATCATCGCGGTCGGCAGCGTCGACAGGATCCAGCGGATCTCGGGATCACCCCAGGTGTGCCGGTACAGGGATTCGTATTCGCCGAACGAGACCACCTCGTCGGGTGGGCGGCTCTTGGTCTTGCGGCGCCCGGCCAGGTTGCGGCGCGCCTCGGGAGTGAGTTCGTCGGCGTAGACCTGGTCGCCGAGCAGCAGCAGCGCATCCGGCCACTCCTCGACCGGCAGTGTCGTCAGGCGGGCCGCGTAGCAGTCCAGGGCGTCCAGGCCGAGCTTCTTGTCGAGCTTCGGGACGTCGGTTCTCGGGTAGCGGCAGGAGCCGAACACCACCTTGAGCCGGTCGGCCGACCTGGGTCCGCGGGTGCGGATCACACTCGGCGGGAACTCCGAGTCCGGTTCGGGCCAGACCTTCGCGCCGTCGATGTGCACCTGGTACTCGACGATCGAGTCCGGTGTCAGGTTCTCGACATGGACCAGCGCGTAGTGGCAGCCCTGCACCTCGAACGTTCGCGCCGAACTGCCCAGGACTTCGACGAGCGCGGGCGCGTCCGTCTGCACCCACACGTTGGCGGTCGTCTCGCCGACGTGGCGCAGCACAGGGCCGAGAAGCAGAGTCACCGACCCAGCCTAGAGTCTGCGGAGCCGGCCGTTTCGCGGATCGCCGCTACCGCCTGCCACTTATTTGCTGAAACTGCTCTCTAAAACTGACGCGTTCGTAATACTTCGCGAATGTCACAGCTTGCAACGGGTCCGGTCAAGCGCGGTACCGGCAGGATCGTCGTTTTCGCTCTCGTGGTCGTGCTCCTGTATGCGGGAGCTGTTTTCGCCTACTGGTCGTTGTCGGGTTCGGCACGTGAGCTGGACAGTCCGGACTTCGGCGACGGTTCCGAGACGGTCGTGCTGGTCACGATCACCGGCATCAAGACGCTGGACAACAAGGTCGACGCGAAGGTCCTCGTCATCCCCGAGGACGGGCTGACCGACCAACGCCTCGACGTCCTCAACACCGACCTATCGGTCCGGCTCTACCCATGGAACACGCTGGGGGACATGAATTTTCCAGCCGGGGCATCGCCGGCTGAGGTGTCCACGACCATCGACGTCAGCGGGGATCCGACCACCTGGCCACTGGACTCCTACACCACCGATCCGATCAGCGCCGACGTCCTGGTCGGGGAGGGGGACGAGAGGGAGTTCGAGCCGGCGCGCGTCGAGATCGAGGCGGCGATCCAGGGCTGGGACATCTCCAGCGAGAGTGTTCCGCCGTCGCCGCAGTCCTATTCGCACGAAGGGGACGAGGCCGTCCAGCTCACGTTCCGGCGAGCCCTCGGTCCACTGGCGTTCGACATCGGCATCTGCCTGGTGCTCATCCTGCTGCCGACGCTGGCGCTGTACACATCGCTGAAGGTGTACCGCGGGAAGAAGGAGTTCCAGATGCCGTTCCTGACCTGGTATGCGGCGATGCTCTTCGCGATCGTCCCGCTGCGCAACATTCTCCCCGGGGCCCCGCCGCCGGGCGCCTGGATCGACATCCTGCTGGTCATGTGGGTCATCCTCGGCCTCGTCGCGGCGATGGTGGTGTACGTCGTCGTCTGGAACAAGCGGATCGACTAGCGCCCGTTTTCCGGTGTCGGCGAATCGGCTGAAAGTTTGCTGAGAGGTGGTAGGTTCTTCCCCAGTAGCCGACGTTGGGGGTCATTGTGAGCTCGTGTTCCGATTCGCGCACACCGGACGCTCCGCGGCTCGGCCTGTACTCCGGCCTGGTGCTGGCCGGGATCGGCATGGGCATGGTGGTCGGCCAGGGCGTTGCCGTCGCGAGCCCGGCCGACAGCACGAGTGCCAGTACCAGCGCAAACGCTGATTCGTCGGCATCGACCGACACCTCTGACAGCTCTGACACCGCATCGTCGACGCCGGAACGGACCTCCGACGACGAGGACACCCGGGCGTCGGCCAAACCGTCGGGCAAACACGCCGCCGAAGACGACGACCAGGATGCCGACGCCGAGGCGGTTGAGGCAGACGAGGCCACCGAGGTTGCCGAGGCCGAGGCGGACGACGCCAAGGCGCCGCAGTCCAGGAAGCCGCGGGCGAAAGCGGACGCCGACCCCGACTCCGTCACCGATACCGACCCCGGTTCCGACACGGGTTCACCTGCCGCCGATGTCGACACCGAGAAGGTGTCCGTCGCCGCCGCGGTGTCAACGGCCGCGGCATCAACTCCCGCGGCCGCGAAGCCCGATCCGCAGCCCACCGTGCGCGACCTGGTCAGCGCCCGTCCGGTGACCGCGGAGGCGATCGTCACCGACATCCTGACCTGGGCCGGTGTGCGTCCCCTCAGTGGAGATGTGCCGACGCCCGCGACGCCGGTGTCCACGTTGCTCCAGGGCCTCTGGCTCGCCGTGCGCCAGCACCAGTACACCTGGAACAACCAGAGACCGGTCGCCAGCGTCGAGATCGCCGGGGCCGATCCGAACGGCGTGATCACCGGCAACCTCAACGCGGTGGACTACGACGACACCACGCTGACCTACGTCGTCACCAGCGCGGCGGCGTATGGCCGGGTGCGCGTCGACGCCGACGGCGGGTTCACCTACACCCCGGGTGCGGCGGCGGCGGGTCGGGCCGACACGTTCACGATCCGCGTCGACGACACCGTCGGCAACCCGTTCCGCGTGCACGGTCTGGCCGGCCTGCTCGGCATCACCGGGCCCACCGAGGTGACCATCACCATCCCGGCGGCATCCGACGGCGCGCACGCCGCCCCGACCGTGGTGGTCACCACCGGCAGCGGCAGCAGCGGCGGCAAGGTCCTCGACGGCCACATCACCGACGAGATCGTCGTCAACGCCGACGACGCCGCCGCGGTCCTCAACGCGCTGGCATCGGCGCTCGGGGCCTCGGAGGGTTTCGCCGACCGCGCGGTCGTCACCACGACCACCGCGGGCTCCGGCGCCACCGCCGAGCACTTCTACCGGTTCTCCGAAACCGTCGGCGGCATACCGGTTCTCGGCAGCGAAGTGATCCTGGTGACCAACGCCGACGGCGAGGTGACCAGCGTGTTCAACTACTACCGCGGCCTCGGCGAGGACTTCGACATCACACCCGACGCGGCGATTGACGAGGACACCGAGATCCGTCTGGTGGCCGGCCAGGCCTATCTCGGTTCGGCCGACCAGCAGGCCGTCGAAAACTTCATCGCCGCAAGCAAATTCACCAACACTCTGGTGATCTACACCGTTGCCGAGGACGACGACGCGCCCGCGCTCGCGTGGCGGGTGGTGGTCCATATTCCCGACACCGGGGAACTGGCACCGTCGGGCAAGACGTTCCTGATCTACGCCGACGGCGAGCGGGCCGGTGAGGTCATCGTCGCGGTGTCGAACGCGCAGGCCGCCGCCGTGACCGCCACCGCTCGGGACTGGCTCGGAAACAACCGGAGCATCACCGTCGAGTCGCGGCGGATCTGGTTCTTCACCACCACCGAGATGGCCGACTCCAACCGCATGATCGCCACGTACAAGACGAAGTACGGTTTCTTCGGGATCGGCGCGCCCACCCTGCCCGGGACCATCGTCAAGCGCAGCTTCTTCGGCTGGGACCGGGCCGCGGTGTCCGCCCATGCCAACACCGCGCTGGCCTACGACTACTTCCTCAATGTGCTCGGCAGGCAGTCCTACGACAACGCGGGTGCGCCTGTCATCATCAGCATCAAGTACCGGCCGGACACCTCACCGCTGGGCTATGCCAACGCGTTCTGGGATCCGACCATCAACCAGATGGCGTTCGGCGACAAGGGTTACTTCCAGGCCGCCCTCGACATCGTCGCCCACGAGTACGCGCACGCGGTGATCAACCACATCGTCGGCAAGGGCGAGGTCGCGCTCGACTCCGGTGAACCGGGCGCGCTCAACGAGGCCTACGCCGATATCTTCGGGCTGCTCATCGAGAACAAGACCGGACGCGAGCGGTGGCTGATCGCCGAGGATTCCGACAACGGCGTCATCCGCAACCTGGCGGACCCGAAATCGATCATGACGCCCTACGGACCGCACCGCGACCGGTACTCGACCCGGTACACGGGCATGGCCGACGACGGCGGCGAACACGTCAACAGCACCATCTTCAGCCATGCGGCGTATCTGATGATGACCGATCCGGCCACCGCGGACGTCTCCGACGACACCTGGGCCAGGGTGTTCTACCACTCGCTGGAGCGGCTGACGTCCACCTCGATGTTCGTCGACGGGCGGGCCGCCGTGCTGGACGCGGCGCTGGCCCAGGGGCTCACCTTCGCCCAGCGGCAGGCGATCGCCAACGCGTTCGACACGGTCGAGATCAAAGGCACCGCACCGTCACAGGTCATCGCCGTCTGAGCGGTCCACCAGCACGGCGCCGTCGGGCCGATCGCCGAGGGTCTGCAGCGCGAGGTCGCCACCGGCGGCGGTCCGCCGGATGATCTCGGCGATCTCGCCGGGCGCATCGCACTGCACGTAGTGATCGGCCCCGGGGACCACCCAGTACCGGTTGCGGCCGGGCTTGGGTTTGACGTAGGTCTGCCACACGTGGTTGGCGACCCGTAGCGGGGCGACACCGTCGTGCAGCCCCCAGATCATCGTGGTGTCCACCGCGATCGTGGAAAGCCGCTGCAGCCAACCGGTTTCGTCGGCGGCGCGCTCATGCAGGTACTTCACCGTGTCGGGCAGCACCTGAATGCCGTCGTCGTGCGCGAAACACTTTGCCAATGCCGCGATCTCGGGATCCTGTGGCGTGCGGCGCGGCATGAACGTCGTCGCGCCGAGTCCCGCGGCGAGCATCTCCGGGGTGGTGGCCGCCGCGGTGGCGCGTCCGGTGTTCTCGTCGAGCAGCGCGACCTGGAAGGCTGTCAGATTGGCCAGCGGCAGAAAGATGTTCGCGTTGGTCAGGAACACGTCCAGCGGCGCCACCCCGATGTCGTCGAGCAGGCCGAGCGCGATCATGCCGACGCTGCTGCCGCGGTCGTGGGTGATCATCCGGAAGTCGCGCAGCTGCCAGAACTCGGTGATCGCGTGGACGAGCAATCGGGCGTCGTCGTAGAGCGAGTAGACGTACGGGTGCGGCGGTTTGCCCGACAGCCCGTAGCCGGGGAAGTCCAGCACGTAGATGTCGAACTCGGCGGCCAGCTCACGAGCGAGGCCGTGGTAGTCGACGCTCGACGTCGGGAAGCCGTGCACGCAGACCAGCGGCGGGGCGCCCGGGGTGCCGGTGCGGCGGGTGAACACCTCGACCTCGGCGCCGGCGTTGGCCGGTGTGGTGGAGGCCCATCGCAGGGTGGTGCTGTCACGGTGCCAGTCGGTGTAGATGTCCACCCGTGGAAAGCTAGCGGCCGGACCGGCGGACAGGAGGTATTTCGATGCGCCAGGTGTTCGCGCTGTCGGCACCGATCGGGCTGGCGTTCATCCCGCTCGGGATGGCGCTGGGCTTCCTGGTCGTGCACGCGGGACTGGCGTGGTGGTGGGCGCCGGTGTTCGCCGCGGTGATCTACGCCGGCTCGCTGGAGTTCTTGATGGTGCACCTGGCGGCGACCGCCGCACCGATCGCGACGGTCGCGTTGACGTCGTTCGTGGTGAACTCGCGCCACGTGTTCTACGCGCTGTCGTTTCCGCTGCACCGGGTCCGTGGTCTGCTCGGGAAGGCCTACAGCACCTACACGCTGTCGGACGAGGCGTACGCCGTCGGGGTGAGCCCCGAGGCGCAGACGTGGACCACGCGTCCGATCCTGTTGATGCAGCTGCTGTTCCATCTGCTCTGGGTCACCGGTGCGGCGTTGGGCGGCCTGGTCGGCGAGGCGTTGCCGATCGAGCGGCTGGTCGGGCTCGACTTCGCGCTGACCGCGCTGTTCGTGGTGCTGGGCATCGACGCGTTCCGGCAGCGGCCGGACTGGGCGACAGCGGGCAGCGCGATCGCGTGCGCGGTCCTGGCGTGGCTGGTGGCCCCCGGCCAGATGCTGGTCTGCGCGTTCGCCGCGTTCACCGCGGTGTTGATGGTGCGGATGATGGCGCAGCGCAGGACCGATCGTGCCTGACAACGGATACATCGCGGTCCTGGTGTTGGTCAGCGCCGCGGTGACCTGGGCGCTGCGAGCGCTGCCGTTCGTCGTGCTGGCGCCGCTGCGGCACAGCCGGGTCGTCCGGTATCTGAGTGTGCACATGCCGGTCGGGGTGATGGCGATGCTCGCGGTCTACACCGTGCCGACCGTGGCCGGGGACACCACGAGGCAGCTGCTGTGGCTGGTGCTCGCCGTGGCGGTGACGGCGGGTCTGCATCTGTGGCGGGCAAGCGCGCTGCTGAGCATCCTGGCCGGCACGACCTGTTACGTGACGCTGATGTCGGTGTGGGGTTAGGCCTGCAGATACGCGACGAGGGCGTTGGTCAGTCCGCGGCGGGCGACGTCGAGGTCGGCGAAGGAGCCGAGTTGGCGTTCGGACACCAGCCCGCGCATCGCGCCCGGGATCAGCGTGGCGACCTCTCGCACCCGCTCGGGGTCGACGCCGAGGTCGGCGAATGCGTTGCGGCAGATCTGCAACCACGACTGGCCCCACGAGTACAGCTCGGCCGCGGTCTGCGGGTAGAGCCGCTCGAGCTCGGCGGGGTCGCGGGGCAGCGCGGCCCGCAGGTTCTCGATCGCGCGCGAATCAGGCGCCGCCAGGCCCTCGTACAGCGTGTCGATGATGGCGGCGACACGGTCGCGCAGTGGTGCGTCCCGGTCGACCGAGGCGAACACGTCGGCCCGGCGTTCGGCGGTGCGGTGCAGCACCGCGGCCCAGAAACCGTCCGCGTCGCCGAACTGGTACTGCACCGCGCCCCACGTCGCGCCGATGTCCTTGGCGATGCGATTGGCCGACACCGACCCGGGTTCACCGGATGCCAGCGATTTCAGCGCCGCCTCGAGCATGTTCTCGCGCGTGGCCTGGCCGCGGCGGTTGGTACGTCGCGCGGCGGTCTCGGCCATGGCCACGACGATACCGAAATTTTCGTAGAACCCACTATGTTTCCTTGATCGGCTGTTCTATTGTTCGGGGCATGGCCAAACCGCCCCTGTCGATGAAACCGACTGGCTGGTTCCAGGTCGCCTGGTCCGACGAGGTCGGCGTCGGTGACGTGCACAGGATGAAGTACTTCGGCCAGGAGATGATCGCCTGGCGTGCCGAATCCGGTCAGCTGACGGTGATGAACGCGTACTGCGAACACCTCGGCGCTCATCTGGGGTTCGGCGGCACCGTGCACGGCGAGGTACTGCAGTGTCCGTTCCACGGCTGGCAGTGGAATCAGCAGGGCCGCAACGTGTGTATCCCGTACGAGGACCGGCCCAACCGGGGGCGGCGGATCACGACCTATCCGGTGGTCGAGCGCAACGAGTGCGTCTACATCTGGCACGACACCGAGAACCGTGAGCCGTTCTTCGACGCGCCGGACGTCTTCGCGAGCTTCGGTGCCGACGCCACCGCCGACGACTACTACCCGCAGCAGCGGCTGTTCGAGCAGGGCCTGGAGATGCACCCGCAGTACGTCCTCGAAAACGGGGTGGACTTCGCGCATTTCAAGTTCGTGCACCAAACGCCGATCGTGCCGGTGTTCACCCGCCACGACTTCGACGATCCGATCTCCTACGTCGACTTCACGATCACGTTCGAAGGTGACGACGGCCAGAAGATCGAGGATGTGCGCAGCGGCGTCGAGGCGATCAACGGCGGGCTCGGGATCGCGGTGACGAAGAGCTGGGGGATGATCGACAACCGGACCATCTCGGCGATCACCCCCGTCGACGAGGCCACCTCGGATGTGCGATTCATGGTCTACATCGGAAAGCCCAAGGGTGAGGTCCGCAATCCCGACCGGGCGCGCGTCAAGGCCGAGGAGTTCGGTCTCGAGGTGATCCGGCAGTTCCGTCAGGACATCGACATCTGGGCGCATCAGCGCTACTCCGACCCGCCGGCGCTGGCGAGCTCGGAACTGAAGGGGTTCACCGCGATCCGCGAGTGGGCCAAGAAGTTCTACCCCGACGGCAAGGGCGGTAGCGCCGCCGAGCTGGCCGCCCGATCCGCCCATTAGAGAGGCTCCCCATGACGATCAAGGTTTTCCAGGTCGCGACCGGCAACGTCGGTACCGAGATGATCAAGAGGATCGCCGACCAGCCGGACCTCGAGCTCATCGGCGTGCACTGCTACTCGCCGGACAAGGTCGGCCGTGACGCCGGTGAACTGGCAGGGCTGGCACCCAACGGGGTGATCGCGACCGGCACGGTCGAGGAGATCATCGCCGCCAAACCCGACGTGGTGACCTTCCACGGGGTGTTCCCGGACGAGGATCTCTACGTCCAGGTGCTGGAGGCGGGCATCAACATCGTCACCACCGCCGACTGGATCACCGGATGGCACCGCGACCACAACCATCCCCACCCGTCCGGTAAGCCGGTCAGCCAGCTGCTCCAAGAAGCTTGCGAGAAGGGCGGATCCACGTTCTACGGCACCGGGATGAACCCGGGGCTGAACCAGATCCTCGGGGTGGTGTGCTCGGCGGACGTCGCCGAGATCGAGAACATCACGACGATCGAATCGGTCGACGTGTCGTGCCACCATTCCAAGGACACCTGGATCGAGGTCGGATACGGCCAGCCGGTCGACGATCCGTCGATCCCGGGCAAGCTGGAGAAGTACACCCGGGTGTTCGCCGACAGCGTCTACATGATGGCCGACTGTTTCGACCTGACCCTCGACGAGGTGAAGTTCAGCTATGAGCTCGGCGCGTGCACCAAGGACGTCGACCTGGGCTGGTACCAGCTGCCGAAGGGCTCGCTGGGCGGCAACTACATCAAATACCAGGGCATCGTCGACGGGGTTGCGCGGGTGGAGACGCACCTGGAGTGGCAGATGACGCCGCACACCGATCCGAGCTGGGATATCAAGGGCTGCTACATCACCCAGATCAAGGGTGACCCGAACATCTACAACAAGCACATGATCTTCCCGAAGCCCGGAGTCGACCTGTCGGATCCGGCCAGCTTCGCGTCGATCGGGATGACCGTCACCGGGATGCCCGCGCTGGCGTCGATCAAGTCGGTGGTCGCCGCGCGCCCCGGCATCATCACCTCCGCCGATCTACCACTGCGGGGTTTCGCCGGGCGGTTCAAGCTCTGATCCGTTCAGGTCGTCGGCGTTCCTGCGGCGTTCGTCGTCGATGCGCTGACGGCGCGCCCGCGCGCGGGTGGTGGTGCGCTTCGGCATCGTCAGACCCTCTGTGTGCTTGAGCGGGGGCCGGCGGTTGGTGAATTCCGCTGTGGGCACGCAGAGTTCGGGAAAGAGCAGCCTGCTTCCCGGGTAGGTGGTCGTGACGATGCCCTCCGGGTCGGTCCACACGATCCTGCCGTCCGGGTACTGCCGGCTGGACCAGCCGGGCCAGAACGTCTTGAGCAGATGATGTTCTCGGCACAGGCAAGCCAGGTTCGACGCACACGTCGGCCCGTAGGGGTACGGGATCGTGTGGTCGATGTCGGCGCTGGTGGACGGTTTCGTGCAGCCCGGGAACCGGCACGTCTGGTCGCGGCAGCGCACGAACTCCGCGAGTCGTCGTGATGGTCGGTATCGCGGTTCCGGTGGGGCCTGGCCGGGGTGGATGAGTTCCCTGACGGTGGCATACATCGCGGCCTGGGCGGCGACGGGCGCCGGGATGACCGCACCGCCGAGGATGGTCGCGGGGCCGACGGTGCAGAGCTCACCCCGGCCGTCCTCGAGGGCACCGACCAGTCCCGTCAGCGTGAAGCTGTGCCAGGGGCGGGGGAGTAGCGGCGGACGCTTGCCTGCCAGCGCGCGGCGCTGCGCGGTGAGGTCGCGCGTCGGCTCCCGCTCGGGCTCGGGCTCGGGCTCGCGCGGACCGTCCGAATCCGAGGGACCGCCATCACTATTCGCGTCCGAGGCCTCTCGACGCGCGACGACGTGGATGACGACGCCGCCCGCGGCCGGTTTGGCCGCGGCGTCGCAGTCGTCGTTCTCGCACAGGCAGGGCAGACGGTCCCAACCGAACCCGACCGCGCCGACGGCCGCGGCACGGCGCTGGTCCAGGTCGCGGGGGTCGCGGGAGCACACGGTGCGGGCCAGTGCATCGAGGCGCCGGTCGAACGCTTCGCCGTCGGTGGCGGACACGGTGGCCGTCACGTAGGAGGTACCGGTGGCCGGCTCCGCGGCTACGTCGACGTGGTGGCCGCGACTGGAGGATTCGCCGCGCCGCAGTGCAAGCGGATCATGAAGCAGCACCAGGGCGTCGACGTCGTCTTCGGATTGATCGAACGATTTCGCACCCCAGGTGCGCAGGGCCTCCGCAAGCTCGGAATCCAGCGCGCGCAATGCGTCTGCATCCTTCACCAGCATGGTGCGCGTGCAGATCATGTGGACCAGCCGGTACGCGATCAGGCCATCGGCGAACACCGCCGCCACCTTGGGCAGTCGTTCCCGCAGCGTGACCGCGTCCATCAGCAGTCCGCTGACCACCCCGCTGGTGACGGCGTGCGCGGCGCCGATCTGTGCGCACACCGCGCTCCAGTTGTCGCAACGCCACTGCTCGCGGTCGGCCGAGCCGGATGCCGCGTAGGCGACGGCGAGCATGTCGGCCATGAATCCCAACCGCGCCGCGCATGCGGCGTTCTCCAGTCGCGCGCAGGCGCGGACCCCGGCACCAGGGCCTCGGGCGTCCGCGACGGCGGTCAGGATCTGTTCGAACACACTTTCGACGTTAGTCGTGTGGAGTGCTGGTCGCACCGTCCATGTCGCCGCCTGTGGATGAATTCGCTATTGGGATAACTCGCGGGGGCGGGGGTGAATGCCGGGCTATGTGCGCGCCCGATCGTTCGTCTCTACCGTCGGGAGGCATGACCGAGACGACGATTCCCCGGCTGATGGCGCGCTCGATCGAGTCGATCGCCGAGTTCTACACCGCGCTGGGATTCGAGATCACGTTTCAGCAGACGGCGCCCTACCAGTTTCTGAGTGTCAGGCGTGGAGGAATCGAACTGGACTTCTACGGGGACAAGGACCACGATCCGCTGTCCTCCACGCATGCCTGCCTGGTCAGGACGGATGACGTGGACCTGCTCTACGGCCAATTCACCGCGGGACTGCGGAATGCCTTCGGATCGGTTCCCGTGCAGGGGATTCCGCGAATCGGGGCGTTGGCGGACATGAGCTACGGGGTGCGGCAGTTCCTGGTGATCGATCCCGGCGGGAACACCATCCAGGTGGCCCAGCCGATCAGCGACAACCAGCACCATCGACCGCTTCCGCGCGGGACGTTCGACCGTGCGATCCACATGGGCACGCTGTACGCGAACGCCAAGCAGGACCTGGCCTTGGCGGCGACGGTCCTCGACCGGGCTCTGCGTCGGGCCGATGAAGAGCCGACCGTGATCCAGCTGGTGAAGCTCCTGGTGCTACGCGCGGACGTGGCTGTCCGGCAAGGCGAGCCTGCCGTGGCGCGGGACCTGCTGGCCCGCGCCAGGGCGACCGGGGCCCGCGGGCCAGAGCTGGCCGACGACCTCCGGCGGGCAACGGAGCTCGAAGCCGCACTCGGGTAGGGCGAACCCCGTTAGCCCGCGCCCTTGCCGTTGTCCACCCGGTACACCGCGCCGTGCACCGCGGCCGCGTCGTCGCTGGCCAGAAACGCGATGGTCTTGGCGACATCGTCCGTCTCCATGAACCCACGGGGCGACGCGATCCGCATGATCAGATCCCAGTCCGCGTTCTCCGGTGCCTCGAACTCGGTGGTCTGCGCGGTCGGCATACCGCCCGGGCAGATCGCGTTGACGCGCAACCTCTCCTTGGTGAACTCGACCGCCAGCGCCCGCGTCAGCCCGACCAGACCGTGCTTGGCCGCGCAGTAGCCGGCCGAGTACACCTCGCCCTCCACCCCGGCGATCGACGCCACGTTGACGATGTTGCCCGCCGACTCCAGCAGATGCGGCAACGCGGCGCGGCACAGGAAGAACGGGCCGTTGAGGTTCACCGACAGATCCGTGGCCCAGTCGTCGTCGGTCATCGAAATCGTGTGGCGCATCTTGTGGAATCCGGCGATGTTGGCCAGCACATCGAGGCGGCCGAACTGGGCCACGCATTCGGCGACGGCCTGCGCACACGCCTGGGGCGAGGTGACATCGACCGAGCTGTACCGGCCGTCCGGGATGTCGGCGAACACCTCGGCCAGCCGCGCGGTGTCCCGCGCGATGCCGAACACCGTCGCGCCCCGTTCGGCGAACAGTTTCGCCGTCGCCGCTCCCAATCCTGCCGACGCGCCCGTGACCAGGGCGACCTTGCCGCTGAGTTGTCCCATGCCCATGACCTTCTCATGGCCCCGACCGGACTCACACTGCGGCGCGCGGTCTCACCGGCGGGACGGCGGCCAACAGTTCACGCGTGTACTCCTGCTCGGGTGAGGCGAACAGCTCGTCGGCCGGCCGATTCTCGACGACCTCCCCGCGCCGCATCACCAGCACCTCGTGGCTGAGCTGACGGATCACCGCGAGGTCGTGCCCGATCAGCAGGTACGTCAGAGTCAGCTCCGACTGCAGCCGCGACAGCAGCTCCAGCACGCGGGCCTGCACCGAGACGTCCAGCGACGCGGTCGCCTCGTCGAGGATCAGCAGTTCCGGTTCGGCGGCCAGCGCCCGCGCGATACTGACGCGCTGACGCTGCCCGCCGGACAGTTCGTGCGGGTAACGCTGGGCGAATTCGGCAGGCAGTCCGACCAGATCGAGCAGCTCACCGACACGGCGGCGACGGGCGTCCTTGCCGTCGACCAGCTTGTGCACCAGCAGCGGTTCGGCGATCGACGTGTCCACCCGGACACGGGGATTCAGCGAGGAGAACGGATCCTGGAACACCATCCCGATCCGCCGACGAATCTCCCTGGCCCCCTTGCCCTTCACATGCAGCACGTCATCACCGGACAGCGTCGCGGTGCCGGCGTCCGGGGCCACCAGTCCGGTCAGCGCCGCCGCGACCGTCGACTTGCCCGAACCGGATTCACCGACCAATCCGAGTGTGGTGCCGCGCCGAATCC
This sequence comes from Mycolicibacterium parafortuitum, assembly GCF_002086815.1. Classification (GTDB taxonomy): domain Bacteria; phylum Actinomycetota; class Actinomycetes; order Mycobacteriales; family Mycobacteriaceae; genus Mycobacterium; species Mycobacterium parafortuitum. The sequence goes on along the minus strand of NZ_MVID01000040.1, from coordinate 7,867 downwards.
GGAACGACACGTCCTTGACCGCGTGCACCGTCGACCGGCCGACCGGCGACGACGTCGTGAACGTGACGTCCAGACCCGCGACATCGAGCAGCGTCTCGTCTCCGTCCACCGGCGGGGGACCGGATCGCTCCAGCACCGGGCGCGCCGCCAGCAGGTCCCGGGTGTAGTCGTCGCGGGGATGGTCGAAGACCTCCATGATCGGGGCCTGCTCCACGGCCACGCCGTCGCGTATCACCGTGACCTCGTCGGCGACCTGACCGATCACCCCGAGGTCATGGCTGATCCACACCACCGCGGTGCCGAAATCCCGTTGCAGCGCCCGGACCAGCTCGATGATCTGCGCCTGCGTCGTGACGTCGAGGGCCGTGGTCGGTTCGTCGGCGATCAGCAGCTCCGGGTCACAGGCCAGCGCGATCGCGATCATCACCCGCTGGCGCTGCCCACCGGACAGCTGATGCGGATAGGCGTGCAGCCGGGTCTGCGGATCCGGCAGGCCCACCGCGTCGAGAAGTTCGACCGCCCGCTCGGTGGCGGCACGCCGCGTCATATTGCGGTGTGTCTGCAGGGATTCGGTGATCTGGCGTTCCAGGGTCAGCAGCGGGTTCAGCGAGGTGCCCGGATCCTGGAAGACGAACCCAACCCGGGCGCCGTGCACGCTGCGCAGGACTTTCGGTGCGGCGCCGACCAACTCGATGTCGCCGGCCAGCGTGCTGCTACCGGAGACCCGCGCCCCGGGTGCGTCGAGCAGGCCGGTGGCGGCCAGCACCGTCATCGTCTTGCCTGATCCTGACTCGCCGACGATACCGACGGTCTTCTCGCGGTCCACGTCGAACGAGACGCCGTCGACGATGGTGCGGGACCCGATGCGCACCGAGAGATCCTTGACACCCAGAACGGTCATGATTCCCGCCTGCGCGCTTCGATCGTGGTGCGCTGCTTGGGATCCAGCACGTCCCGCAGCCCGTCGCCGAACAGGTTGAACGCCAACACGATCACGAAGATCGCGGCACCGGGGAACACCGCCATCCACCATGCCATCGTGACGAAGCCCTGCGAATCGAAGATCATCCGGCCCAGTGACGGCTGGGGCGGCTGAATCCCCAACCCCAGGAACGACAACGCCGCTTCGGACAGGATCGCGAACGCCAGCGACAGCGAGGTCTGCACGATCAGCGGCCCGGCGATGTTGGGCAGGATGTGGCGCCGCAGAATGTACAGATCGCCGGTGCCCATCGCCCGTGACACCGACACATACGGTTCGGTCCGGACACTGAGGGTGCTGGCCCGCGCGACGCGCGCGAAGATCGGCGTGTACACGATGCCGATCGCCAGGATGGTGGTCGTCACGCCCGGCCCGAGGATCGCCACCACCGCCAGCGCGAGCAGCAGCACCGGGAACGCGAACATCACGTCGACCACTCGCATCAGCACCGTGTCCAGCCACCCGCCGCGATATCCCGCGACCACCCCGACCGTGACTCCGACGACGAGGGCGAATGCGACGCTGACCACCGCGATCCGCATCGACGCCTGCACCGCGACCAGCACCCGCGACAGCACGTCACGACCCAGCTCGTCGGTGCCGAACCAGTGCGAACCATTGGGCGCCGCAAGTGCGTTCGGGACGTCGACGTCGTTGACCGCGTACGGCGCGATCCAGGACGCGGTCACCGCGATGACCGCGACCGCGACCAGTGCCAGCGCGCTGACCAGCGTGACGGGGTTGCGGGCGAGGAGGCGCCACGACGACAGGCGGGTGTCCGGTTCGGTGGTCGTCATCCCAGTCGGATCCTCGGGTCCACGACGGCGTACAGCACGTCGACGAGCAGATTGATCAGGAGGAACAGTGCCGCGATCAGCAGCACCGCACCCTGGATCAGCGGGTAGTCACGCGCGGCCACCGCGTTGTAGACCAATCGGCCCAAACCCGGCCAGGCGAACACCACTTCGACGACGATCACGCCGCCGAGCAGGGTCGCGAGCTGGATGCCGGTGATGGTCAGGATCGGTACGAGCGCGTTGCGGACGGTGTGCCGGAACGTCACGACGCGCGGTGGGAGACCTTTCGAGCGCGCGGTGCGTACGTATCCCATCGACGCGACCTCCAGCACCGCCGACCGCACGTAGCGGGTCATGATCGCCGCGGCGACGACCCCCACGGTCAACCCCGGCAGGATGATGTGGCGCAGCCAGCCCGCCGGGTCCTCGAACAGCGGCCGGTAGCCCGAGGTCGGCAGCCAGCCCAGCGTGGTGGAGAACAGCGCGATCAGCAGGATGCCCATCCAGAAGTCCGGTATCGACACCCCGAACTGGCTGGTGACCCGCACGATCGCATCGCTGACCCTGCCTTCGCGCAGTGCCGAGTACACCCCGGCGGGCAGCGCGACGGCCAGCGCGATCACGATGCCCGTCAACCCCAGCGACAGCGTGGCCGGAAGGCGTTCCAGCAGTGTGACGGTGACGGGGTCGCCGTTGCGGAAGCTGACCCCGAGATCGCCGGTCAGCGCCGACCCGATGTAGCCGAAGAACTGCGAGATCAGCGGACGGTCCAGACCGCTTGCGGCGCGCAGGGCTTCGTAGGCCTCCGGGGTGTAGCGGGTGCCCAGCGCGATGCGCACCGGATCACCGGGCACCAGGTGCACGAGCGCGAACACCAGGACCAGCACCCCGAACATCACCACCGCCGAATACAGCAGCCGCTGCGCGACGAAGCGCAGGATCATCACGACTGTGCCTCCCCGTCGGGGTTCAGCGACGCGGTTCGGAACCGCACCGCGCCGTCGCGGCGCGCCTCGTAGCCCGACAGCGCCGGGTTCCAGGCCTGGATCACCGACGGGTTGTACAGGTAGATGTAGCTGACCTCGTCGGCGATCAACGTCGCCGCTTTCGCGTACTCGTCCTTCCTGGCCTGCTCGTCGGTCTCGACGCGACCGGCGTCGAGCAGTCGGTCGACCTCGGGGTTCGCGAACTTCTGCGCATTACTGGTGCCGTCGGTGTGGTGTTGGGCGTAGTAGAAGTCGTCGGGGTCGATGTTGCCGAGCCAGCCCATCATCAGCATGTCGAAGTTGCCCGAGTTCTGTTCGTCGAGCCAGGTCGCGAAGTCCACGGTGCGGATGTTGACCGTGAAACCCAGCGGTGCGAGGTTGTCGGCGACGATCTGGGCCGCCGTGACGGTCTCGGGATACTCGGTGGTGACCAGCATGTCGAGATCGCCGGGCTGGGTTCCGGCCTCCCGCAACAGTGTTCGCGCGGTGTCCAGTCCTGACTCGCCGTCCTCGCGGTATCTGTCGTACGGCGTGAACCACGGATTGCCCTGCGGGATCGCGAGCTCGTTGACCGCCGCGGTGCCGTAGCTGGTGGCCTGCACGATCGCGTCGCGGTCGATCGCGTACGCGATGGCCTGGCGCACCCGCACGTCGTCCCACGGGGCGCGCGCCTGGTTGAGCGCCAGATACCAGTAGTCGTTGCTCGGTGTGACGGCGAGTTCCAGCGACTCGTCGTCGCGCAGTTGAGCGACGCGCTGCGGCGGCACGGAGTCCGTCCAGTCGACCTCACCGGCCTGCAGCGCCGACAGCGCCGTCGACGGCTCGGAGATGAAGCGGAACGTCATTCCGCTCACGCCGGGCGCCCCACCCCAGTAGTCCGGGTTCGCGCGCAGCGAGATCGAGTCGCCGCTCTTCTGGCCGAGAAAGCTGAACGGACCCGTGCCCACCGGGTGGGTCGCGATCTGTCCGCTCTCCACGTTGGCGCGCGACACGATCGCCATCCCCTTGAAGCCGCCGAGGTTGGTCAGCATGTTCGGCGTCGGACGGTCGACGCGCACGACGACGGTGCCCGGGTCTGGCGCCTCCACGGCACGCACCGACGCGAACTTGTCGGAGTTGGCGAGCTGCTCGTCGATGATGCGGCGGTAGGAGAACACGACGTCGTCGGCGGTCAGCGGGGAACCGTCGTGGAACGTCACGCCCGGCCGCAGCCGGAACGTCCACGTCAGCTGGTCCGGGCTGACCTCCCAGGACTGTGCCAGCGCCGGCTGCATCTGCAGGTTCTCGTCCGGTTCGACGAGGGTGTCGAAGACGTTCTCCAGCACCTCGAATGAGAAGTACGCCGTGGTCTTGTGCGGGTCGAGCTGATCCGGTTCACCGGCGATCGCGGCGATCAGCGCCCCCGACGTGCCCTCTCCGAGATCGACGCGCTGACCCGTCGAACACCCCGTCACGGTCAGCAGAAAAGCGCATATGACGAGAACAGCGGCCCTCACCGCCGTCCTCGTCATATGCCTACCACCCCGGACTCGAACTTGCTGTCGGTCCTCTACCCGGTGCCTCGAGGCGCAAAACACCGCGGCAGGACAAAGCCGTGACTTTGATCAGCGGTGGCTGAAATACTGCGGGGCATGAAGATGCTGCGCGGTCTTGCCGCGGTCGCCGTACTGGCCGGTGCCTCCGTCGGGCTGGGAGTCGGGGCGGCCGCTCCCGCGATGGCCGATGTCCCCGTGATGCAAGGCGAGTACAACTACGTCTCCGAGGGGCAGACCGGCGTCTGGACCATCTACCCGACCTGCGTGCCCGTCGTCGGTGACCTGCGCGAGCCGCTGTACCTTCCCGTTGGCTGCACGCTGCACGTCGGGCCGTCCCCCGGTCTGAGTGGCGGCGACGCCCGGCAAACCGGCGGGCTGTGGACCTTCACGACCAACAAGCGCGAGGGGATGAAGTGCCCCGACGGCAGCTTCGCGCCGACCACCGAGGAGGTCTCGTTCAACGAGACCTCGGGTACGCGCCGCATCCTGCACACCGGGGTGTGCGGCCTTCAGCCGGGCATGATCGAGGTGCCGTTCACGCTGTCGTTCAAGCAGCCGCTGCCGATCCCTGTCGACCAGTACCCGCTGATCTGCGAGCCCGGCGGCCTGCGCAGGTGCTTCTGACATGAAACGGGTCGTGATCTGGGGGACCGGCTTCGTCGGCCGGATGGTGATCGCCGAGGTGGTCAAGCATCCGGGCTTCGAGCTGGTCGGTGTCGGGGTCAGTAACCCCGACAAGGTCGGCCGCGACGTCGGCGACATCTGCGGGCTCGGCCGGGACCTCGGCCTGACCGCGACCGACGACGTCGACGCGCTGATCGACCTCAAACCCGACGCGATGGTCCACTACGGGCCGACCGCGGCGCGCGCCGACGCCAACATCGAGTTGATCTCCCGGTTCCTGCGCGCCGGCATCGACGTGTGCTCGACCGCGATGACCCCGTGGATCTGGCCCACGATGCACCTGAACCCGCCGAACTGGATCGAACCCATCACGGTCGCCTGCGAACTCGGCGAGTCGTCCTGCTTCACCACCGGTATCGATCCGGGTTTCGCCAACGACCTGTTCCCGATGACGCTGATGGGGTTGTGCTCAGAGGTCCGCACGGTGCGCGCGTCGGAGTTGTTGGACTACACCAACTACGAGGGCGACTACGACCGTGAGATGGGCATCGGGAAGCCACCCGAGTTCCGGCCGATGTTGGAGAACCCCGACATCCTGGTCTTCGCTTGGGGCGCAACGGTTCCGATGATCGCCCACGCCGCGGGCATCATGCTCGACGAGATCACCACCACCTGGGAGAAGTGGGTGACCCCCGACGAGCGCAAGACCGCCAAGGGCGTCATCGCCCCCGGGAACGTCGCCGCGGTCCGGTTCACCATCAACGGCGTGTACCGCGGCGAGACACGCATCCAACTCGAGCACGTCAACCGCATCGGCAACGACGCCGCGCCGGACTGGCCGTCCGGCAACGAGAACGACGTCTACCGCGTCGACATCGAGGGCACCCCGAGCATCTTCCAGGAGACCGCGTTCCGGTTCACCGACGGCTCCGGCCGGGACGCCGCCGCGGCCGGATGCCTCGCCACCGGGCTGCGGGCCCTGAACGCGGTGCCCGCGGTCAACGACCTGCCGCCGGGATGGGTGACCGCGCTGGATCTGCCGCTGATCCCCGGGGTCGGGACGATCCGCTAGTTTTTCGGCCGCTTGTACAGCACCACGTGGGCCAGCGGGATCCGCGTCTGCTCGGGGGCGGCCGCCATTCGCTCCGCCACGCCCTTCTCCAGCGCGTCGCAGAACTCCGCGACGCGCTGACCGGTGTCCGCGCCGTCGAGTGCCTGCGTCATCGCGGCGAACAGCGAGCCGCGCGCGAATCCGGCCCAACGCTCACCGAAGGCCTTGGCGTCGTTGTCGATTCGGTACCGGGCCCAAAATCGGTCCTCGGCGTCGAAGATCTCCAGATGTTCGATCTCCAGGCCTTCGAACCGCCCTGACGGGGCGAACGGCGCCCTGAAGTCCGCCTCCGCGCGCGCCACCGTCGGGATGCACATCCGGGCCAGTTCGTCGCCGGTCAGCGCGCCCGCGCCGGCCATCTCGGCGAGCGCGTCGAGCATCGCGGTCATCATCTGCCGGAGACCGCCGTTGCCGTCCTCGTCGAGCGCCTGCGTCATCACCAACAGGCGACCGCCCGGACACAGCTCGCGGCCCCGGAAGGCGACGAACTCGTGCCAGTCCCGGGCCGCCTGTTTGGCATAGGCGTCGCGGATGGCCTGATCCGAGGTGAATGCCACCTGCAGTCGACCCTCGACACTGCACGGCGTCTGGGTCAGCCAGTCGACCGCCCACGCGCTCCAGCCGAGGTGGACGCTGTTCGACGGCATGATCTGGCGGTAGAACGACCGGCCGACCGCTGATACGAACGTCGCCTTGTCCTTGTGCAGGTAGCTGTCCGGGTCGTTCTCCAGGACGTGGAACAGCGCGCTGAAATCGTTGTCGGGCCTGTCGGTGTGCGCGACGAGTACGGAATGCTCGGGCCGGGTTCGCTTGCGCAGCACGGCGATCGCCGCGCCGACCGGCAGCAGCGAGGTCATCCCGTCGGCGGCGCCGTAGTCGGCGATCACGATCGGCTGCGGAGGCTGGGGGATCGGCACCGCGGCGGCCGCCCGCTCGAAGACCGCGATCGCGGGCACCAGACCAGAAGCCTGCAGCCGCGACGCGGCGCTGTAGAACGGGCTGCCGGCGGGTTCCGGACGCACGACGATGCTGGACTCAGCCATCATCTCTCAAACCGTAGTCCCCGCGCCCGCCGCGCGCCGGAGTTCGAGTCCGAGGAACGCCGGATCCCGCAGGCCTAGTGGCCCCGCGCCACCCACTCGTCGTAGTGCACGATCTCGTCGCCCACCGTCGTCGAATCGCCGTGTCCGGTGTAGACGACCGTCTCGCCGGGCAGCTTGCCCAGCCGGCCGGAGATCGACTCAAGGATGGTCGGGAAATCCGAGAACGACCGGCCCGTGGCACCCGGCCCGCCCTGGAACAGCGTGTCACCGCTGAACACCGCGTTGAGTTCCGGTGCGTGCCAGCACACCGAACCGGGGGAGTGCCCCGGGGTGTGCAGCGCACGAATCTCGGTGCCGGCGACCCGCAGCGTCTCGTGGTCCGACACCGACCGGAAGTCGCTGTCCGGGTGCGTCATTCGCCACAGCACCTCGTCGGCGGGATGCAGCAGCACCGGCGCGTCGAGCGCCTGGCCCAGCTGCGGGGCGACCGTGATGTGGTCGTTGTGGCCGTGCGTGCACACGATCGCGACCACGTGCCTGCCCCCAACGGCCTCGATGATCGGGTCCGCGGTGTGCGCGGCGTCGAAGACGATGACTTCCTTGTCGTCACCGACCAGCCAGATGTTGTTGTCGACATCCCAGCTGCCGCCGTCGAGCTCGAAGGTGCCGCTGGTGACCAGCCGCTGGATCGGTCCGCCGTTCATCAGAACACCACCACCGAGCGCAGGACCTCACCGGCGTGCATTTTGTGGAAGGCGTCTTCGATGTGGTCGAGGCTGATGCGTTCGG
>NZ_MVID01000004.1 GCF_002086815.1 Mycolicibacterium parafortuitum | reverse complement strand
ACCCCCACCACCCCCGGCAGCATGGGAAGCCCGAGCACCCCTTCCGGGACTTCCTCGCCCACAAGCCCACTCAGCACATCCGGCCCGTCATCCTCGGGTAGTCCGAGCGCATCCGGGTCTCCCAGCGGCCCCTCGTCGTCGGGGTCCGGCTCGCCATCGGCAGCGTCACCGTCCACCGGCGCCTCGACCGCTCAACCGTCAAACGCCTCTGCGGCAGGCGCCGGGAAAGCTCAACCCACGCCGCTGCAGCAGGTGATCAATCAGGCACCTCCGCTGGCGTCGTCTGCACCGGCACAACAGCCGACGTCTGCGCCCCCGCCGAGCCAGCCGGCAGCCGCGGCTCCGCCTGCCGGGACGACCCCCAGCGGCGCGGTTTCCGGCGTCTCCAGCTCCGGCGGTCCCGCACCGGTTGGCGCGCCATCGGCACCTGGCGGCCCCCCGCCAGCGCCCCCGGTGCCGCTCGGGCCTCCCACATCACCCGCCCCACCGGCGCCTGTCCCACCGGGAGTTCCCGGCTCTGCTGCCGGCGCCGTGGGCCCCGGCGTCGCTCCCATGTCGGCGACCGGCGGTGGCGGCGCGGCCGCGGCACCCATTCCGGTGTCGGCGGCCCGCGCGGAGCGCGACGCGATCCTGTCCGCCTCGACCGCCAATGCGCTGCGGCGCAAGAACAATGGCGGCGATGCGTTGCAGCGAGCCCGGCACATCGCCGCCGCCCTCAACGTCGGCGTGATGGACTTCGGATTCTTCTGGGTCACCGCCGTGACCACCGACGGCACCATCGTGGTGGCCAACAGCTACGGCCTCGCCTACATCCCCGAAGGCGTGCGCCTCCCCGAACACATCCGGATGGCCTCCGCCGACGAATCCGTCCCCGCAACCGAACGCGCCCGCTGGGCCACCTACCCCATCCTGGCGGTGCAGGCCTGGGCCCAGCACCACGACCAACCACTGCGCGCGGTGGTCGCGACCGAGGAGCAGTTCGCCAGCTTCGATCCGGGCGTCGCCAAGATCGTCCTCACGTCGGAGGACATCCCCGACAACGGCACCATGCAGGGCCGCGATCGGCTTGAGGTAATCTCCCCCAGTGCGGCTCAACTACTCAAGGACACAGGCGATTTCGGACTGAACGATCTGCTTCCTCCGCCGCCGGCCGACCTCGAGGCACCCGCAGACCAGAGCGCGAGGCTGTGGTTCGAGGTGACCAAACCTCTGATGAGCACCAATCCCAAGCGCTCGACCGCGCATCTGAAGGCCTTCATCGCCTACGCCGACCACGCCCAGGAACTCGCCGTCCACCGGGCACACACCGCAGAAGAGCCCGCCGACCAGCGCCAAGCCATCGCGGACTGGGTCTACTGGCAGCACCTCGCCGTCCTGATGAACGAGGCCGTTTCCGCCGACACGCCCGCGTAGGTACCGTCGGTACCGATGACGTTGCCACCTCGCCGACCCACCTTCGGGTCCAGTGACCGCAAGGACCGCATCGTCGGCTCCGGGGCGCTGCTCCTGGCGATACTGATCACGGTCACGACCTTGTGGGTCAGCCGCGGCGGCGACCAATCTCCCCCGCCGCCTGACGCGCCCCCGCCGTCGCCGACTGCCACCGCCGAGATCTCAGAGTTCGCCAGCGCGCACGACGACGACCCAGTCACGCTCCTCACCCGGGAGCCCACCTGCGCGGACTGGGAACCCATCAACGAGCGCCTCAAGACCGAACTGGCCAACGGCTGGCTGGAGCGCGACCCGACGGTGCCTGGCAGCGCATGGACCGCCGCGCAGCGCGAACAGCATCTCGAGGTCGCCAGAGCGCTGCGCGCCGCGGCCGACAACACCGCCCCGTTGGCCAAGGCGACCCCGCACCGGGTCATGCGCGAGCTCTACGGACAGCTGATCGCCTACTGGCGTTCCTACGCCGACGCGGTCGACCGATACCGTCCGCCAGCCGACCACCTGGCCCTGGCCGCCACCCACGCCGCTGAAGCGATCAACGGTATCTGTGCCGCAATTGATTTCGGCGCCGCAGGGGACCGCAGCCCGCTGGTGGTGCCGGGCCCACCCCCGGTGCCCGACATGCCGCTCGGTGATCCCGACACCCCGACGAGGTACATCACGAAGTCGTCGCCGTTCTGCTCCGAGTGGGTGACCATGGTGGCCGACTACGCCACGGCCACCACCGAGTGGCGCGAACGGCACGACCCGAACGTCCCGGCTCGCTACTGGTCCCCGGAACAGCGGAAACTGGCCGACGATGTCGCCGGCGTGATGGAACAGAACGCCGATCGCGCCCAGCTACTCGGGCTGCTCAGCGGCAACCTGATCGCCGCGGACTTCGCCGCCCTCTCCGCGCAGTATCGTCGGGCCTACGCCGCCGCGCTGCCGGATTTCGCCCTTCCCGACATCCATCTCGACAACACCGCGCTCAGGCTGCAAGCGCTGACAAACCAAGCCTGCCAAGCGGTTCAGCAGTGATCACCGTGGCGCGGGAATCTCGACACCGTCGACGTTGCGTGCCGAATCCTCGTCGGTGGCGTCGTACGCGTTCGCCGAACTGACCAGGTCCGCACCGAATTTGCGAGCGGCGACTGCGATACCTGCGACTTCCGTCGCCACCGTGGTCTTCGCCGCGACGCACGCCGCGGCGGTCTTGAGCTGCGGCACCGCCGCAGCCGCATCAGCCAAGAGGGTGTCGGGCTGCAGGCCTGCGATCTGCTCGGCGGCGGAGACGAACACCTCACCGGCCCTACGGAGTTCGCTGGTGTCGACCTCAAGTTTGTCGGTCACAAGTCGATCCTGCTGTCAGGTTCGGGGGCGCGGTGCCGTCCGGGGCGTAGCGGCTCACTCTCGCGTTCCTGGCCTTCGCGTTCCGGAGCGCGCTCGGCATTCGGTTCGCCGCCGGCCGCGCCGTCGTCTTGCTGCGCGTCAGGTCCGGCTGTCCCCGATGTCTGCGCCAACGCTTCGGAGCCTCCGTCGGTGCTCTGGCCGAACTGGCCCACCAGCTGTTGAATTTGTTGTCCACCCTGCTGGACGCCTTGCATGAGTGGTTGGCCTGCCTGTGAGACGGCCTGCGGCGCTGCGGCTGCGGCCCCCATCATCTGCATCGGGAGGCCCATCATCTGGCCCATGACGTCGCCACCGGTCCCACCGCCCGCAGCCGGGTTCGCCGACCCTCCGCCCGGCGGTGTCCGGCCCGCGTTCTGCAGCTCTTCGTGGACCGCAGCCGCGATCCGTTGATCGGTGTCCGCGTAGGCCCGGGCCGAATCCACGACGTTGTCCGCGGTCGTCTTCGCCTCCGTCTTGATCAGCGGCAGCTGGGTCATGACCGGGGTCTCGACCGCCGGTATCTGTCCGATGATCGCCACCGACAACGGATCGGTGCCGACGGGCATGAAGGGCGCTGGGGCGGCAGGCAATTGACCGGCCGCAGCCGACATCGCACCGCCGGCGGCGGCCAGCTGCTCCGGATCAACCGAGAGCGGCGGTGTTCCGCCTGTGACCATATCGACCTCCTAGAATCGGAAGTTCCGCAGGACGTCGTACACGCCCGCGATCCACAACAACAACGGGATGACCGCCGCGATCGTCGCGCCGTCGAGCAGTTCGAGGATGCGCTTGGTCACCGGCGAGATCCGCCGCACCCCATCGGTCGCACCCACGATGACGACGGCCACCAGGGCCACCGCGGTGTAGATCGCCAGGAACAACCAGGCCTGCTCCGGGTACCACAGGCACAGCCTGACCATGACCCCCGACGGGATCACCACGGCCGCCGCCAGCAGCGCCCACGCACACCAGCGATCGGCGTAGAGCCGGGACCGGAACCCGCACAGCACGGTCACCAGGCCGGCGACGATCATGCTGTGCCCGAAGAAGTGCCCCTGCACCACGATCGAGATCGCGCCGACCGCCAAGACCAGCGCTCCGGCGGTCAGGAAACCGATCAGCAACCGCTTGGCCAGTCGGCTGCGCTCGGTCAGCCGCGCCGCGGAGTCGGGCACCGACGCGATGATCGCCTGCCACGTCTCCGACTCCTCCGAGGCGTCGGTGGTGGCGACCGGGTCGAGCAACTCGTCGTTGGTGACCGTCTCACCCGGGGCGGGTATGGGCGGCAGCGCGATCCGCGCGACCGCGACGGTCATCTTCGCCGCGTTGGTGACCACGATCAGCCCGAACGCGATCGCCCCTGCCGGAACCCAGGCGTTCCACCCGTATCCGAACGCGACGGCGGCCATCGTCAGCGCGAGGGCCGCCACGGCGAGGAAGGCCGCCACCTCCGCTCTGCGCCGGGGGCCACCGCGGGTGGCGAGCACCATCAGCAACACCAGTGCTCCGGCGCCGGCGATCTGCGGCGATCCGAGGGATTCCACCCCTTCCGGCAGCGGCACCGCCAACACGACGGCGCCCACGAGCGCGACCGCGGAAGCCACCAGCAGACTTTCGGCGATGTCGAGGTTGCCGAACCTCCTCTGGGCCAGCGCGCCGCCACCCATGAGCCCGACGCCGAGCACGCCCAGCGCCGCGGACCACCACCAGTCGTGACCGGTCGACGCCCACGACAGGATCGACACGATGGTCAGCAGCAGAGCCGCCAGCGGGAAGACGAGCCCGACAAAGCGGTACAGGGCACCGCGGTCGAACTCGGGGGTCTCGTCGAGCACCGCGATCGCGTCGATCACGTCCTCCACGAGCGGGCGGTACCGCTCGGTGCGGCTGACCGACACGACGGTGAGCAACGAGCCGTCCACGACGCCCGCGTCGTCGAGCGACTCCGTCAGCTTGATCGGCGGAGCACCCGGCCGGGCGAACGACCAGACCCCCTGCGCCCTGAAGTCGAAGCCGGCCAGCACATCGGTCGGGGTGTCGGTCAGGATCTCGCCCAGCACAGCGACGGTCTCGTCGACGTAACTCTCGATCGGCGCGGCCGAGGGCAGCACCAGGTCCGTCATCCGACGCCCGGTCAGCACCGTGACCCGGGTGGTCGACGGGCGGCCCGGCGCGGTGCCGGACGTGGTCGGGGCGGTGGCGGTGGCGGTCAACGGCGTTCGAGCCTGTCGAAGTCGTCCGACAGAGCAGCAGCGAGTTCGACCACCCTGCGGCGGAACGCTTTTCCGAGCAGATCGAGCTGGATCTCGGTGCCCGCGGCGATGTGCTTGTCCCACGGCAGCACGATCACCCGGCCCGCGGGGACGTGCCGCTCGAACTGCTGCACGAGGTCTTCGACGTCGATGTTCGGCGTGCCCGGCGTCACGTGGTTGACCACCACGCACGACCGCCCGAGTAGATCCTGGTAGCCGTTCTGGCGCAACCAGTCCATCGTGATCGCGGCCTGACGCGCACCGTCGATCGACGCGCTCGCGACGATCACCAGCCCCGACACCGTCGACAGGACGCCGCGCGCCCCCGGCTGGAACAGCCCGGCGCCGCAATCGGCCAGCACCAGGTTGTAGTAGCGCGACACGATGTCGGTCGCCGAGCGCCAGTCGTCGTCGTTGAACTCCCGCCGCGCGGCGCTGTACTCCTCGGAGGAGAGCACTTCGAGATTCGACCCGTTCATGCTGGTGTAGGCGCGAATGTCGTTGTAGCGGTGCAGTTCTTGGTCGGACAAAAGATCCGCGATGGTGGCCGCCGACTGCCTGCCGGCACGGTCGGCGAGATTGCCACCGTCCGGATCGGCATCGATGGCCAGGATGCGGTCACCGCGGATACTGGACAGCGCCGAGCCCAGCGCGACCGTCACCGCGGTCTTGCCGACTCCGCCCTTGAGTCCGAAAACCCCGATCTGATAGGAATCGCGCGCGTTGCGCCGGATCCGGGTGAACAGATCGAGCTCGTAGATCTCATCGGGCGACAGCCCGAGGTTGATCCGGGTCATCACGTAAACCCAGTGACGCCAGCCGCGTTGCGACGGCATCTTGACCACCGACCGGACGCCGACGTGAGCCAGCGCGTCGATGGCGCGGTGGTTGCCCATCGATGCCGCGGACGCGGTCTGAGGTTGCGCGGGCACCCGCTGATCGGCGCTGTCCCCGTAGTAGTGCGACGGCGGCGGTGCCGGCGCGGTCCGGGGCGCGGGAGGCGGCGTTTGCCGCTGCTGTTCGTGCCGCGCCCCGTTCGGAGCCTGCGGTGTACGCATCATGCCGTTGTTCGGGACGCGCTGGGACGCGTGCGCCGGCACCGGTTGAAGTTGACCGGTGACCTGGCTGGGGTTCTCGGTCTGCCAGGTCTGGTGCGGCACCGACGCCGTCTGCGTGCGGGCATGCGCGGCGGGCGCTGACGAGGGCGCATCAGCGGATGATGCTGTGCCCTGGGGCATCACGCCATCGCGGCCGGCTGGTGGCAGTTCGCGGTTCGGCTCCTCGTCGACCGTCTGGACGGCGTCCGGGGAGTGGAAGAGCCGGTCATAGTCGGCCGACATGGTTACCTCTCAATGTTCTCGGTGATGGAACGGGCGGCACACCGTGGGCGATACGGCTAGGTGAATCGATCGCCCACGGCGTGCTCGGTGGTCAGACGAACTTTCCCCGGTTCCCCTCGTTGGTCATGTACATGTCGTCGCCGCCCGTACGGATGGCGTTCGACAGGCTCTTCAGTGCCATGTTCAGCTCCTGGGAGCTGTTGTCCCAGCGGTTCTGAACGCTCTGGTAGGCCTCGGAGGCGGTGCCGCCCCACACCGCGGCCAGCCGCGTCACCGCGGCCTTGCCGTCCTGCAACAGTCCCTCGGTGCGGCCCACCGCTCCCATGATGTCGTCGGCGTCGGTGGCGATACCGGCGAAGTTGTATTCGATTGACATATCAGCTCTCCGTATCTGTTCGGTCGTGGATCAGAGGTCGCGGGACATCTGTGCGGCCAGGCCCTGGGCGATGTCGTCATCGCGGACGTCGTAGTCGATGCCGCTGCTGTGGACGTTCTCCGAGATCTGCGTCAACAGATCGATCTGCTGACGGGCGGCTTCGGAGAACCGCTGCAGCGCGGCCTGCACCGCCGGTCCCGACGCCCCGCCCCTCATGTTGGCCGAGAGGGCCGTCGCGGTTCCCTCGACATTGCCCAGGATCCCCGTCAACTCGCCGGAGATCCGGTCGAAATTGCCGGCCTCGACGACCAGTTGCGCGGTATCCGCCTGCATACCCGATGACATGTGCTGACCTTTCTGTTGAACCTGTGCTTCGGTTACCTGCGTGCTCGCCTACGGCGAGCCCTCCCGACCCAGGTGGCCGGCAAGTCTGTTGGCGACGTTCACCATTCGTCGTCCTCGTCTTCGCTGAGATCGTGTTCGAGCGGTGCGGGGACGTTCAGCCCGGGCTTGCTGCCACCGCCGCTCTTTCCGCGCTGGCCCAACATGCCCATCGGCCCGCCGCCACCCATCGCGCCGCCCCCGACCGGGGCCACGCCGGCGCCGGCGCCCGAACCCGCCCCGGCACCTACCGCCACCGAGGCGGTGGGCTGCTGTCCGGAGCCGACCAGGCCGGCCATCAACGGCGTCTGCGGCGCGGAGCCCCCGGCACCGGGCAGCGACGCCGCACGGATCAGGCCCGCGCCGGTCGCGGGTCCGGTTCCCCCGATCGCGGGATGGTTGGAGAACGGCGTCGCACCGAGCATTCCGACCTGAGCACCCTTGTCGCCGTTCATCATTCCGCCGAACAGTGACGACATCTGCTGCAGTGGCTGGCTGAGTTGCTGGAACGGCTGGGTGACCCCCTGCATCATCTGCTGAGGCAGCTGCCCGAGGCTCGATCCGAGCTGGGACACCATCTGCATACCGTTCTGCATCCCCTGCTGCGGCGCGTCCTGCAGGAGCCGCCCCTCGTCGGCCTGCGGCTGCATCCTTCCGGCGTTGTGTGCTGTCGCCTCCATCCGCCCGGCAACCTGGTTGGCGGTGTCCAGCTTGGCGGTGGAGCTGACCTTGGAGATGATCGCGTTGCGCATCACCGCTTCGCTCGCACCGGGTGCGGCGCCGGACATCGCCGTTGCCAGGGCGCCTTCCGAGCCCGTCGGAACGGTAATCGGCTTCGGCGGCGCCACCGGTTCGAACGTCGTGTTGAGCACGGTCTCGGTTTCGTACGCCGTCATCACCGCGGCGGCCTGATTCCACATCCTGACGTAGTCCGCCTCGTTCAGCGCGATCGGGATACCGTTGACACCAAGGAAATTGGTTGCGTTCAGCGTCGCGTTGGTGACGTGGTTCAGCTCGATCTCGGGTAGCTGCGGGGTGCCGGTGGCCGCAACAGTCCACGAACTCGCCTGAGCAGACGCCTGCAACGCGCGCTTGTGAGCCTGCAGCGAGAGCATGCGCAACCACAGCACCATCGGCATCGCGGCCATGATCGCCTGCTCGGCGGCGGCTCCCTGCCAGTTCTGCGCCAAGGACGCCAGGCTGGAGGCCAGTTCGTCGGCTTGGGTTTCCAGGGATATCGCGAACGCTTCCCATCCGGCCGCGGCCTGAAGCATCGGCACCGCACCCGCACCCGCCTGAAGGCGTGAGGTGTTGATCTCGGGTGGAAAAGCCACCCAAGACGGTGGGACCGGGATACCGATGTTGGCCATGGGCTCAGCAGACTCGAATGAGGCGTTTGCCTAGATGAGCGTCGTGCCGATCGCCACGTCGGTCGCCTCATAGGCGACCGACGATTCGATGACAGCGGCGCCTGCGCGGGCGATCTCCTGCTGGGCCAGCGCGTTGATCCCGAGGGTCTGCACACCCTCGGACGCGAAGCTCAACGCCGCGGTGGCCGAGATCTCGTCGACGCCGGCCGGGGCCAGGGCGCTGACCTCGGCGGTCGCCGCCGTTCCGAAGCCGAGGCCACGTGCCCCGTTGGCGGTGACCTGGCCGCCGATTCCTGCGGCCGCCGGATTGTGCGCAAGTGGCTGCATTTGCTGTCTCCTCATATCGTGAAACACATTGATGTATTTATCTTTGGCAAAGATGCTGGCGCAGAATCATTCGCAATTTTTACTGTAGGGACAATAATGGTTCGCGAGAGCGCTATTTGATTTGCTGGAGTACCGCTTCACCCATATTAACCGCATTCCGCAGGGGGTCAGAACACTTATTCTTCGGGTGGATCCACATAGGCTGCCTGGATCACTTCCTTGGCGTCGGGCGTCACCCAGAACGCCTGCCCAGGGGGCCGTTTCTTGACGATGATCTCCCTCGACGGGAAATCCTGTCGCTCCCCGGACAGGAACATCGTCGGCGTTCCCGACCCGTACGCCGCACCCACGAACTTGTCCATCGTCGCCCGGCTGGCATGGCTCATCTGACAGGTGACCACCAGGTGCAGCCCGATGTCCGCCGCCGCGGGCAGCAACGGTCCCAGCGGAGCCATCGGCGGCATCATGGCTCCCGCGGCCGTGATCATGTGCCAGTCGTCGACCAGCAGCACGATGTCGGGTCCTTCCCACCACGAGCGCGCCCGCAGCTGCGACGGTGTCAGGTCCGCCGGCGGCAGCCGCTTGGACAGGATCACCGCCAACGCCTTGATCGACTCCTCCAGAGCACCCTGGTTGCGGTTGATCGCTCCGGCCGGGAGAAGGTGGCTCTCCGGGACGGCCTCCAACAGGCCCGACCGGTAATCGGCGATCATGAACCGCACCTGCTTGGGACTGTTGCGCGCGCAGATCGCCTGGGCGATCGCGTGCGCGATCGTGGTCTTGCCCGATTTGGGCGCCCCGAAGATCAACTGGTGCGGCGTGCTGAACATCTGGTTGTTCGCCACCGTGAGATCCGCTTCCCGCAAGCCCACCGGGATCGTCCAGCGCGTGCGGTAGTCGGAGTCTGGCCCGGCTGGGTTCTGATCCATGTCGCGCAGATGAATCCGGCTGGGCAACACCCGGACCGGCGGTGCTTCGTCGGTGTGACGTGCCGAGATCTCCTTCACCGCGGCAGTCATCGCCGACACTAGGCCTTCGGCGCTATGCACGCCGTCGAGCCGGGGCACACCGATCATCAAATGGTGCTTCTCGGTCGACACCGCCCGTCCTGGCCGGTTCACCGGGATTTCCCGCGTGACGCGGTCGATCTGGGTCTCGTTGACATCGCCGAGGCGGAACTCGATCTTGGTGCCGAGGTAGTCGCGGATCCGCGCCCGCAGCTCCGTCCACCGCGGGGTCGAGATCATCGTGTGCACGCCGTAGGCCAGACCCTGACCGGCGATGTCCTGCACCGTCGGTTCCAGCGCGTCGAACTCCGCGGCGAACGCCGGCCACCCGTCGATCACCAGGAACACGTCGCCGAACGGGTCCGCCGACGCGGGATGGCTCGGGTCCTCGCGCATCGCGCGGTAGTCGGCGACCGATCCCACTCTGTACTGCTTGAACATTTGCTCACGTTGTCGCAGCACGGTTTTCACTTCGGCGACGACGCGATTGACCCGGTCGGGTTCGGCGCGGGTCGCGACACCTCCGACGTGTGGCAGATCCTCGACGTACATCAGGCCGCCACCGCCCATGTCCACGCAGTAGAACTGGATCTGCCTCGGGGTGTGTGACGCGGCGGCCGACAGGATGAACGTCTGCAGCAGCGTCGACTTGCCGGTCTGCGGGGCGCCGCCGATCGCGATGTTGCCCGCCGCCGTGGTCAGGTCGATCCCCCACACCTCCTGGCGGTGCCTGCGGGGCTCGTCCATGACCCCGAGACCGACCCGCAGCGGGCGCCGCTGATAGTCACGTGCGACCAGTTCGTTGACCGGCGTCGGCTGCGCCAGCGGGGGGAGCCACATCCGGTACGCGTGGTTCTCCCCGGTGGTCAGCTGCTCGAGCACCACCTCGCGCAGCACCTTCGACCCGGTGTCGATGCTCATCGGACCACGCTCGCGTCCAGGATCGGCGCCGTGGTGAACCGATGGATCCGAATACTGGTATCGGCGTGCGCGCCTGGTTCGCCGTCGTCGTCACCGGGCCCCACCACCGTCGGCGCGTACGGGTTGCCGGTGTACACGCTCTGGAATTTCACGGGATCCTCCATCCCCACCCGCAGGAAGCCCACACCGCTCTCCTTGTTGGTGATGTACTGCGCCTCCGGCGTGCCGATGACCGCCTTGGACTCCGCGGAGCTGGTGGTGCGCAGCGCGATTCGGTAGGTCAGGTTGGGTTCGAGTTTGTCGATCCGGGTGCCGCCGGTATTGAGCGACTGGGTGGCCAGCAGCAGATGCACCCGCAGGGATCGGCCCACGCGGCAGATCCGGTCGAACAACTGGATGAAGTCGGGGTGGTTCTGCAGCAGCTCGGCGAACTCGTCGACGACGACGAACAGCGTCGGCAGCGGTGGAAGATCCGCTCCGCGCTCACGGTGCTTCTCGTACTCGGCGACGCCCGAGAGCGCACCGGCGGCCCCGACCTCGATGCCGGCCTGGCGCAGGATCGACTGCCTGCGGTCGAGTTCGCCGGTGAGCACCTCACCCATGCGGCTGACGAGTTCGGCCTCCTCCTCCATGTTGGTCACCACCGCGGCGGTGTGCGGAAGCTTCTCCATGCCGAGGAATGTCGAGCCGCCTTTGAAGTCGGTCAGCAACAGGTTCACCTGGTCGGGATGGTGGGTCGCGGCCAACGACAGGATCAGGGTGCGCAGGAACTCCGATTTGCCCGAACCCGTGGTGCCGATCAGCATTCCGTGCGGACCCGCACCGAACTCGGCGCCCTCCTTGATGTCGAGGTACATCACGTCGCCGGTCTTGAGCTCATGCCCGAACGGGATCCGCAGTCGGTCCCGGTCGGTGTCGGCGAACATCCGCCACCGCGCCGGAGTCACGTCCTCCACCGATTTCGCACCGACGATCTCGTGCCACTCGGTGGCGACCTTCTTCTGCACCCGGGTGCCCTTGTCGATGATGGTTCCGGTGATCGACCATCCGGCGAGCTTGCGCGCCACACGTTCGGCCTGCCCCGGGGTCATCCGGTCGACGTCGCCGGCGACCAGCCGGAACGACGCTCCGGGGAGTTTGTCGTCGGCGGTCCCGTCGGCGGCGTTCACCCGGATCCGGTAGGTGGACTTGTGGTTGCCGAGCGTGATGACGGTGACGCCGGAACGGCCGTCCATCGGGAATCCCGCTCTGCCGCCGGTCAAGTCGATCACGATGACGTAAGGGCCGCTCGGTGTCGCATCGGCGGTGTGGGGACCGCGCGCGGTCAGGTCACCGAGGGCGTCCGGACGGGTGAACACCATCCGGGTGTGGCCGGCCGCGTCGGTGTCCGAATCGTGCTGCAGGTGCGGAAGCCATTTGAGCCACGCCCACGTCGGGTCCTCCGGGTCGTCGGTCAGGACCCGCATCTGCAGCATGTCCGGCGGATGGAACACCGCCAGGTGGCAGATCATCGCGGTGAGCAACTGCGCCGCGCCGTCGGGGTCGCCGCCGATAGCGATGGTGGGGAAGGTCTTCAGCTGCACCAGTTTCGGGCAGTCGTGGATCAGGCCGTGGGTGCGCAGGAACTTCGTGACCCACATATGGCTGACCGGTTCGAGGTGCGGTTGCGGCGCCCCGGCCGGGCCGGCGAGTTCGGCGCCGACGGACGGCTTGAGCAACCGGTCGACGGCGGGTTCTGAACCCAGGCCGATCCGGGTGGCCGCGTAGAAGTCGTTGTTCGAGGCCCTCGACCACTGCCGGTGCGTCCCGACCACGGACAGCAGGTCGTCGGGGTGCGGTGCGTGGTAGTTGAAGAACGAGACCTGCGCGGCCGCCGAGGACGTGACCCGGGTGCGCAACCCGGCCAGGTACCGCAGGTACTCCTTGCGGTCGGCGTTGATCTCGGGCATC
Source organism: Mycolicibacterium parafortuitum (assembly GCF_002086815.1). Classification (GTDB taxonomy): domain Bacteria; phylum Actinomycetota; class Actinomycetes; order Mycobacteriales; family Mycobacteriaceae; genus Mycobacterium; species Mycobacterium parafortuitum. The sequence goes on along the minus strand of NZ_MVID01000004.1, from coordinate 335,160 downwards.
TTCTTACCGCCGCCGCCACCGCCGGCCATCATGCCGACGGCGCCCATCACCACCATCATCGGCATCATCAGCATGTACGGCGAAAAGCTGCGCAAGCCACCGAAGATCAGGATGGCGATCATGCCGAGCATGCAGCCGCCCATCACCCACGGCAGCGCCTTCTGCATGCCCGACGGCGGGATGTCGACGCCGAGATCCTCGGGCGGGGTGACGTTGATCTCGCCCGGGGTCAGCCGGGGCCCGCGCTTGATGATCGGGGTGAACTTCCGGGTCGTCATCCTCCACCTCCGTTACCGGCCGCGGTCGCGGACTCGCCGCCGGCCCTGCGCGGGTTCGGGTTCGGGGCCACGGTGTCGTGTTCGACGAGGGCGCCCTGCTGCGAGAGCACGGGTCCGTCCACCAGCAGGCCCACCGCCTGCCACGGCGCGGTGACCGGTGCCGTCAGGCCCAGCTTGGCCGCGGTGTCCTGATCCGGCAGGCCGTAGCGGACGCCCTGCGGGTCGATGTAGTACAGGTTCTCGCCGTATCGCGGGTCCGGCGACTGCAGTTGGATGTACCGGCCGCCGTCGATGTAGACCGTCGCGTCACCGGTGATCTGGTCGATGCCAGTGGTCATCGCGGCGGGCGGCAGCGGAAGGCGGCGCCCGGCGATCACGGAGATCTCCGGCGCCTGGTCACCGGCCACGCGCTGCCACGACCAGCACAGCGTCGGAAGCTGTTCGCGGGACAGCACATCCATCGGCACCTCCGGAAGCGGGGAGTCGTACACCTGCTCGGGCACCCGGGCCACGGCGCTCGATTCCATCCCCGGCGGCTCGACAAGCCCGTAGGAGTTCGTCGCGCGCAGCGCGGCCGCGGTGGTGTCGTTGACCTTCGCGACGCCGGTGGACAGCACCACGTGGTGCTGGGCAGCGGCGCGGTCGTCCGGACCGGTCATCGTCGCGAACACCGAACCGATCACCAGTTGCGGCGGCAGCCCCAGCGTGTTCGGGGCACCGGCTCCCGGGATCACCGGCAGGCGCCACGGACCCGCGTCGGGCAGCGCGTTGAACAGCCCCTCGGAGATCGGGGTGGGCCGTGCGGTCACCGGGATTCCGACCGCCGAGGTCACGGCACGATCGGCGAGGTCGATGAGGTGCCTGCCCGTGGCGGTGACGAGCCAGTTCTGGTTCTCGTAGGTGACGAGCATGCCCTGCTCGGGGCGCATCTCGCCGACGGTCGCGTCCAGCGCCAGCGGGGTGACGAGCACCGAGGACTCCACGGCGGGGGCCACGCTGTCGGGCTTGATCGCGGTGTCGCACAGGCTCCACTGCGAATCCGCGGACGACGACACCGGCGTCGCGTACGGCGCGCCGGGGATTCCGACCGGCTGGCCCTTCGGCATCGTGTTCAGCTCTTCGGATTTCACCGCGACGGGTTCCTTGCCGTCACCGAGGATCAGCCGCGCCGAGGTCAGGTTGTACACGGGCCGCAGCTGGGAGCTGTTCGGCAGCACGAGGTAGAGCTGGTTGGTCGAGCGGTCGACGAGCAAGGTGTCCTCGCCGCGCTTGCCGAGCGGTTTGAAGTAGGCCAGCAGGACCGCGCCGACGCAGATCAGCACCGAGATGACGATGCCCGCGGTGACCGCGCGGCTGTAGAACTGCAGCGGATCGTCGAACATCCGAGTGTCGCGCCGCACGATCGCGTGTTCGACGCGGCGGAGCAGAAACCGCCAGCCGCTGACCTGAACCTTGGTGGTGAGCCTGAATCCCGCCACGCGTCACCCGAGATTCAATCGGGCGTGCACGGAGGTGATCGCGGCGTCGATGTCGTCGCCGGTGATCTCGCTGAGCGTGTCCACGTCGAGGTTGTCGAAGTCCAGCGAGCGGGCCAACCGCATGTCGCGATTCTGTTCCCCGGCCTCCACCAACTGCCGGGCATATCGGCCGTTACCTGCGATGTCGAGTGCCGGTTTGCCGTTGGTGGTGCTCTGCGTCAGCAGGGTAGCGGCGTCCAGCACGTGCTTGGCCGCGTCGTCACTGAGGCTCGAATCGTTGCCGGCCGCAATGACCTTTGCGATGTCGACGATCTCCTCGGGGGAATAGGAGTCGAACTCGATGCGGGTGGCGAACCGCGACCGCAGACCGTCGTTGCTCTCCAGCAGCCGGTCGATGTCGTTGCTGTAGCCGGCGATGATGACGACAAGGCGGTCACGGTCGTTCTCCATCCGCGCGAGCAGAGTGTCCAGCGCCTCGGTGCCGAATGGGTCGGCCCGCCCGTCGCGCTCCTGCACCAGGGTGTAGGCCTCGTCGATGAACAGCACCCCGTCCATCGCGCGGTCGATCGTGCGGGCGGTCTTGGACGACGACTGTCCCTCGTACTCGGCGACGAAGTCCTTGCGGGAGGTCTCGACCAGTTTCGGTTCGGCGATGACCCCGAGCCCGGCCAGGATCTGGGCGACGACCCGCGCGATGGTCGTCTTGCCTGTTCCGGGAGGTCCGGTGAAGATCATGTGCTTGGACGCCTGGGCGACCTTCATCCCGCGTGCGGCACGCACTCTCGCCATCTGGGTGGCCGCGCGGTAGCGCTCGATCTGCTCCTTGACCCTGGTCAGGCCGATCTGGCGGTCCAACTCGGCCTGCGCGTCGGCCAGCATGCTCTCCCGGCCGGAGTTGTCGGCCTGCGCGCTGGCCGGATCCCACGGGTCGCGGCGCGACGCGATCTTCTCGGCCGTGGTGGTCTGCAGCCGGTACGACGTATCCCGCAGTGCCGCAGCCACGTCGGGCGACGGGTGAGACACTTGAAGCCATTCGAGCAGACGCACCGCGGCGTCTTCGTTGCCCAGCCCGCGATAGGCCATCGCCGAGTACCACGCGATCACGCGGTTACAGGCCTGGGCGGCCGGCCCCGAGTTCGCTTCCACCAGGCGCCGCTCGGCCTCGGTGAACAGACCGAGGTTGGCCGCGGCGACGCCGTGGGCCACCAGCGCCGCGCCGGTCAGGAACTTGTCCGGCCAGGACGACGCGGAGCGCACCTGATCGATGACGTCGCTCCAGCGTTCGGCGGCCGCGTAGATGACCGCCTTGACCCACGCCACCAGGTGCTCGCCACCCGCAGCCGGGGCGGTGTCGAGCGCCTCCATCGCGTCGGCGTAGTTGCCCGCCGCCGCTTCGCTGACCGCGAAGCTCAACGTGATCGACAGCGGCGAGTTGACCGGGTAGGTGATGTCGCCGAACATGCCGCCGATCGGAACCCGCGCGCCCAGACTGTTCATCGACACCTCGGCGGAGCTGGCGAGCTGGCCGAAGTTGTTGCGCGAGTACCACGCCCGGAACATCGTGACCCGGTCGGTGTCACCGCAGCGGATCCGGCCCACCCACGCATCGCACGCAGCCTCGTCGAACGTCGTGATCTCGGTGAACAGTTCGAGCGAGCGGGCCTGCGCGGTGGGCAGCAGCCCCACCGCGGTGCCGAAGACGCCGGCCAATTGGTCAGTCATGGTCACCTGCGTAACGGTTCATGAACAGCTCGGCGCGGGCCGTGCGAGCCTGTTCCGGAGTGGGCAGATTCAGATCCCGGGCGAGGAAGTCCCGGGTCGCCACGCTGTCGTGGCCTTGCTCGCGCATTCCGTCGAGCATCATCGTGTACTGGGCCGACCTGGCATCCTGTGTCGCCAGCCCGGCGATGACGACGATCTCGTCGGCCAGCATCACCTCGCTCAGCGTCGCCGCACCCGCCGACAGTTCGACGTCGTGGACACTGCCGTCGATGTAGGTCGTGACGGTCACGGTGCCGGGCGGATTCGTGACGGTGAACATCGGCATACCGGCCTCGTAGTCCGCGGAGTCCGAATAGGCATCCGAAGACGGGTAGTCACCGAGGATTTCGCTGAGCCCGCTGTCGGCGTCGCTGGTGTCGGCGGCAGGCAGGTCGAGCGCCGCCAGGTCGTAGAAGTCCCCATCCTCGGCGAAATCCGAAGAGTGGGAACCGGGCGGGGGGTTGGGCACCGTGTCTTCGCCTTTCCTAGTGCGCGAAGGAGTGGTGGCGCTCCGGTGCGCCGACGTCCTTGTGTTCGAACCATGTTGCGGAGGGCAGGAACTCGACGAGGCCGTCGAGCGCGCGTTGCAGGTTGTCCTGCGTGCCCGGCAGGAAACTTCCGTACAGTTCGCCGTTGACGCGCCGCGGAATCGACACGATGCGGCCGTGCGAGCAGTCCAGTACGCCGGCGCCGATGCCCGCCTCGGAGTGCGTCCCACCCGGATGCCGTTCGCCGGCGGTGATCTCCACCCAGCTGTCCGGTGCGGCGATCGCTTCGGCGTAGATCTTCGCCGAGTGTGGCGGCTGACCGTAGCCGCTGAGCTGATCCGCGGTGCGGGTCTCGGCCAGGGAGCTGACGATCCCGGTGAGTGGCTCGACATCGGCAGGCGTTCCGGCGCCGATGACGACCGTCAGCATCGCCGCGAGCCCGATCTGCGGCGCGACCCGTTGCAGGACCAGCATCTCGTCATCACGAGCGGCGACGACGTGCCGATCACCCTTGCGGCACACCACGAATCGGACCATCTTCTCGCCGGCATCGCGGCGCCACCATCGGCAATCCAGGGTCCGGTCGGCACGGCTGAGCGTGTCCACCATCGCCGCCACCTCGGGGTGTGGGCCTCCGTGGGCGTCCAGGACTCCCTGCGCCGTCAGATCGCGCGTCACCTGCTCCCAGACGAGCTTGCGTTGGTCCTCGTAGGGAATGTTCGGCCGGATTCCCAGCGCCGGTGGGAAGTCGACGAGTTGGAGGCGGTCGGCGATGACCAGCATCCCGTCGATCGTGAGCTCGACCCCCACCACGTCGTCGTAGTGGGTGGGTTCGAGGTTCCGAAACAACGGACCGGTCACCACAGAGCGCCTCCCAAGGGGTCAGGCATTGCTTTGCCACACCCCCTTGGAACATCGATCTGAACCATCTGGCACATCCCTTCCCCGGGGGACTGTACCAGCGGAATTGGAGGGTCCAGCACACTATTTTTCTCGATCGCGGTACGCCGCCACGCACGCGGAGAACACGCCTCACTAGTGCCGAGTTTCGCGCCGTACCAGCTACGTTGACGCACTCGCAAATTTTGTTTGGCTTTTCGCCACTCCCAGCGGTCGGAGGTCAGGCCTGCGGACAACGGTGGCGACAAAGCGTTCGTTCCGAGGCCCGACGACCCTTCGCACTGCCCGTCGACTTGTTTGCTGGGGTACTGGTATGACTAGGCTTGTGGAGTGACAGACCGCGACGAGACCCTGCGGACCGAGCAGATGCCCACCACCGCCCCGCCGGACTGGACACCGCCCACCCGCCCGGTCCCTCCGGTCAGCCAGCCTGTCCCTCCCCCGCTGCAGCCATGGCCTCCGCAGCCGGTGCAGACCACGGCGCCGCAACCGACGAGGCCGCCGCAACCCGCGAGTTACGCCGACGGCATCCGGTCCCAGGAGTTGGTCCCGACGCCGAAGGAGCTGCCCGGTCACGGTTGGCGGCTGGCGCTCTACAAGGCCACCTTCGGCCTCGTCAATCTCGGACCATCCCCACAGGAGCGGCGGCTGGCCGCTCTTGAGGCTGCTGTGCGCGGTCCGCTGCGCGGGCATTTCAAGGTCGGGGTGATGGGCAAGGGCGGTGTCGGCAAGACGACCGTGTCGGCCTGTATCGGCTCGATCTTCGCCGAGCTGCGCCAGGAGGACCGGGTGATCGCCGTCGACGCGGATACCGCATTCGGCAAGCTGGGCAGCCGGGTGGACCCGAAGGCGCAGGGATCGTTCTGGGAACTGACCGCAGATCAGCATCTCGAGACGTTCGCCGACCTACGTAACCGGCTGGGCCACAACGCCTCCGGTCTCTACGTGCTCGCTGGCGAAGCCAGCCCCGCGCGCAGGCGGGTGCTCGACGCCGCGATCTACCGCGAGGCGATGGCCCGGCTGGATCGGCATTTCTCCATCGCGATCGTGGATTGCAGCTCGACGATGGATTCGCCCGTCACCCAGGAGGTGCTGCGCGATCTCGACGCGCTGGTGGTGGTGTCGTCACCGTGGGTGGACGGTGCGGCCGCCGCGGGTCAGGCATTGGACTGGCTCACCGCCCGTGGGATGACCTCATTGCTGCAGAACACCGTCGTGGTGCTCAACGACAGCGACGGACATGCCGACAAGCGAACGAAAAGCATTCTGGCCGACCAGTTTTCCGGGCACGGACAGCTCGTCGTCGAGGTGCCGTTCGACGGGCGGCTGCGCCCGGGTGGCGTGATCGACGGCAGCGCGCAGATGTCGCGCACCGCCCGCCGCAAGCTTGTCGAGGTGTGCGCGGCACTGGCCAGCTTCTACCCGACCCAGGACGACCGCCACCGCGACCGGCGCTGACGCGTCAGATCTGGCCGATGAGGGCCTCGATCGCGTCGGCCTCGGCTGACGAGATCTGTTCTCCCGCTTCGCTGTGCTCGATGGCCTGCTCGGAAACGCCTGCTGCCTGCGCGGTTTCGAGCACGGTCAGGTTGGCGCGGCGGCGCGCGGCGTAGAGCCGATGCCCGAGCGTCGCGCGCGGCGCGCGTGCGGCGCGCATCATCAGGTCGTCGTACAGGCCACGCACGGTACTCAACGCCTTGATCAGGGTCGGCGTCACCCGGCCGATGCGGGCGGCCCGGGACGCCACCGCCTCGAGCTGGCGCAGATCGGTCAGGATCGCGGTGACCCGCGGGATGAACGCGTCGTCGTCGGCGGGCGGCAGCGCGGCGACGGTCGCGTCGAACGCGTGCACCGCGGTGATGACGGCCTGCGCAATCAGGGACACCTCGTCACCGCTGGGCGGCGGCGCCTGCGGCGCCTGGGCCGGCGTGGACCGCACCGGTTCGCCGCGGCGCAGTCCCGCGATGGTGCCGGGAGGCCACTGCAGGATTTCTTCGAGCCGCGCGCGGGTGCGCTCCCGCGGCCAACTGCGGCCCTTCTCGAAGGCGATCAATGCGCCGGCGTTGATGATTCCCTGAGCCGCCAGGCTCCGCTGGCTGATGTTCAGTTCACGCCGCCGCGCCGCGGCCGCCGCCCCCGCGCGGACCATGCCGGGATCCGGCGCACCGATCGATCCGTCGATCGGTTCGGCGTTGGTCATCTACCCGGGGTCCCTCATGCGGTTTGGCGCGGCGCGGTCATCGTACCGAGCTATGTATCACGATCGGCGATGCGGTTACCGAAGCAGCGCCGCACCAAAACTACATCATTTCCGCGGTCTATACCGTAACAATGCGACGGAAATCGCCGCCGAGTTGTCTCGGGTGTTCGAAACCGTAGCACCGCGGTTTCTCGATGTCAGAGCCGTTTATGCCCGGCCAACCGCCGAACAGCCCGGGATTCCCTCCGCAAGTACCGCAGCACTAACTGTTGCATCGCTACGGTTTGGTGATTACCTTGTTCCACATCGCGGCGGGAACCGCCGACACCGGACAAGAGGAGCGACCGATGAACGCCAAGTCGTGGGATGAGACGCCGATCGGCGAGTGCACGCGGGATCCCGAGCGGTGGACCACAACGGCCGATGACGACGCCAAGAAGATCTGCCGGTCCTGCCCCCGGCGGTGGCTGTGCGCCCGCGAGGCCTACGAGTCGCCGCGCGCGGAAGGGCTCTGGGCAGGGATCTACGTCCCGGAGTCCGGCCGCGGCCGGACCTTCGCGCTACGTCAGCTCAAGTCGCTGGCCGAGCAGAACGGCTACCCCGTCGGCACCCGCCGGGTGTACTACGCCGATATCGCGTAACGCGAACCGAGCAATCCCGAGCCGGAATACATCCCCACACCCGACGGTTACATGATGCGACGGTGCCGAGCATGCCCCGGGCCCCATCCACAACAGTCGCTTCGAGCGACCACTCGCCGAGAGGCGCAGGCGGCACCGTCTCACCACACTCACCAAGTGTCGACGAACCGGCTCCCCTCGGGGGCCGGTTCTTTCGTCCCCGCCGCCAGCGTCGACGCGATCACCGCGCGGGTGTCCGCCGGGTCGATCACGTCGTCGATCTCGAACAGCATCGCCGCGTTGAGCGCCTTCGCGTTCTCCTGCGCCGCGGCGGTCGCCGCCGCCACGCGGGCCTCCCGCTCGGCCTCGTCACCAATCGCCTCGAGCTCCTTGCGCAGGCCCAGCCGCACCGCGCCCTCCAGCCCCATCGGCCCGAGATGCGCACCCGGCCAGGCCACCGTCAGCACCGGTTCGTGCAGGCTGCCGCCGGCCATCGCCTGCGCTCCCAACCCGTACCCGCGGCGCAGGATCACCGCGATCATCGGCACCCGAAGTGCCGCGCCTGCCACCAGCATTCGCGACGCGCGGCGCACCAGGGACTCGGCTTCGGCGGCCGGCCCGACCATGTAGCCCGGGCAGTCGATCAGGGAGACGACCGGCAACCCGAACGCATCGCAGAGCTGCAGGAAGCGCGCGGCCTTGTCCGACGCAGCGGCGGTGATCGCGCCCGCGGTGAACCGGGTGTCGTTGGCGATGATGCCGACGGGTCGTCCCTCGATCCGCGCCAGCGCGGTCACCATCTCCCGCGCGAACCGCGGCCGCAGGAAGGTCACCGAGTCCTCGTCGGCGAGGGTCTCGATGATCGGCGCGACATCGTAGGCGCGGCGCGCGCGTTCGGGCACCGCGGTGCGCAACGCCGACTGATCCGCGGCGCTCCAGGTGCCGACCGTTCCGTGGAAGTTCCCGATCAGGCGTTTGGCGACAGCGACCGCCTCGGCTTCGTCGTCGACCAGCACGTCGACGTTGCCGTTGGGCTCCTGCACCGCCATCGGCCCGACGTCGTCGGGTGCGACGTCGCCGAGCCCGCCCCCCGCGATCATCGCCGGGCCGCCCATGCCCAGTGACGCGTCGCGGGTCGCGACGATCAGGTCGGATGCGCCGGCGATCACCGCGTTGCCGGCGAAGCAGCGGCCCTTGACCACCGCGATGCGCGGTACCAGCCCGGACAGCTTGGCCCACAACGCGAATGCCCGGGTGTCCAGTGACGACACCGCCGGGTAGTCGGTGTCGCCGGGTCGTCCTCCCCCGCCCTCGGCGAAGAACACGGTCGGCAGCCGCATCCGCTCGATCAGCTCGAACAGCCGGTCCTTCTTGCGGTGGCCCAGCCCGCCCTGCGTTCCGGCCAGCACGGTGTAGTCGTAGGACAACACCGCGCACGGGTGTCCGTCGATCCGCGCGGTCCCGGCGACCAGTCCGTCGGCCGGGGTGCGGGCGATCAGGTCCTCGACCTCGCGGCGCATCCGCTGCGGGGCGATGGCGAACCGGCCGTATTCGACGAACGAGCCGTCGTCGACCAGATCGGCGACGTTCTCGCGGGCGGTGCGCCCACCGGCCGCATGCCTGCGGGCCACGGCGTCGGGCCGCGCGGCATCCTCGGTCAGCGCGCGCCGGCGCGCCAGCTCGGCCAGGTCGTCGCGGATCGACTCCGGCTCAGGCATCGAGTTTCGCGATGGCCGTGGCGATTTCGTCGAGCAGCGCATCGACCTGGCTCGCGTCGAAACCGCGCTTGCCGAACGGCGGCTTGTTGAACCGGACGTTGCGCACGTCGTCGGCGCTCAGGTGTCCGCGGCCCTCGAGGCGGCGCGCGCAGAGCGCGAGGAAGTCGGTGACCGCCTTCTCGTTGTATCCGCGCTTCCCCCAGGGCGGCTTCTCGAAGGTGGTGGTGCGCAGGTACTCGGCCGTGACGGTGCCGTCGCTCATGGCGTCAGAGTAGACGGACCGGGCGGCCGCTCAGATGGCGATCTGTTCGTCACCGTCGCCGCGCCACACGTCGACGGCCTGCTGCAGTGGCAGATCCAGCGCGTCACACAGGCCCACGACGGTGCCGAAGCTGGGGCTGGGCATCCTGCCGACCTCGATCTTGCGCAGCGTCTCCGGCGAGATCCCGGCTGCCCGGGCGACGTCGTCGGGCGCCCGGCCGGCCCGGGCCGTGCGGATCAGCGCGCCGAGACGCTGTCCGGCGCGGATCTGTTCGGGGCTCAACGGGACGCGGACCATGACAGCCACCATAACCGAACCGGTATTCAAATACCGATCCTGGTACTGTCGGTTCGGTATAAAAATACCAAGCCATGGAGCGATGCATGATCGAACTCAAGACGCCCGCCGAGATCGACAAGATGGCCGTCACCGGCGAATTCGTGGCGCAGACGCTGGCCACCTTGGCGGGCGTCGCCGAACCCGGGGTCAACGTGCTGGATCTCGAGCAGCGGGCCCGCAAGCTCGTCGCCGACCGCGGCGCGGTGTCCTGCTACTGGGACTACGCGCCGTCGTTCGGCAGCGGCCCGTTCCGCAATGTTATCTGTCTGTCGGTCAACGATGCTGTGCTGCACGGACTTCCGCACGACCACGTGCTGCGTGACGGCGATCTGCTGTCGATGGACTTCGCGGTGTCGATCGACGGCTGGGTCGCGGACGCGGCCGTCACAGTCGTCGTCGGCGACGGGCGCGACGACGCGGACCGGGCACTGGTGGACTCCACCCGGCGGGCACTGGCCGCCGCCGTCGCCGCGGCGGTTCCCGGTGGGCACCTCGGTGATATCTCCGCGGCGATCGGTGCCGTCGCGCGCAGTGGCGGCTACGCGGTCAACACCGATTTCGGCGGCCACGGCGTCGGCAGGACCATGCACGAGGATCCGCACGTCCCCAACCGCGGCAAACCCGGCCGAGGCCTGGTGCTGCGGCCGGGCATGGTGCTGGCACTGGAACCGTGGTGGGGCCGGGGCACGGCGCGACTGACCGTCGACGACGACGGCTGGACGCTGCGCTCGGCGGACGGTTCGAACACCGCGCACTCCGAGCACACCGTCGCGATCACCGAAGACGGGCCGCGCGTACTCACCACCCTCGGCTAGTTGTCCACAGGGCCGGGATCGACCCCTGTGGAGTGTCGGTGTGGCGGCATAGCGTTCGGACATGACGAACTGGATCAACACCGTGAGCCGCGATCACGTCGAGCGCGCGGTCCGCGGCCGCTTCACCCAGGCCAACCACGGCAAGCCGCACATGCTGCGCAAGATGGCGCGTGGCGACTGGCTCGTCTTCTACTCCCCGAGGACGGTGTATCCGGACGGCCCACCGCTGCAGGCGTTCACCGCGATCGGCCGGATCGCCGACGACGAGGCGTACCAGGCCGACATCACCCCCGATCTCCAGCCGTGGCGGCGCAACGTCGACTTCCTGGACTGCGTCGAGACACCGATCCGCCCGCTGATCGATCGCCTCGGCTTCATCCAGGACAAGACGCGCTGGGGCTACAAGTTCAGGTTCGGCGTCTTCACGATCGACGATGCCGACCTCGACGTGATCCGCTCGGCGATGATGGTCACGGCGCCTACTCTGGCGCAATGAGCAACACCGACCCCGCGCCCCCCGAAGTCGATTGCACGGCCACGGGATTCGCCGGTGTCCTGCATCCCCGGGAGGTGCCGCTCGGCGGCCCCCGCGCGATCAGGGTGCGGCGCACGCTGCCGCAACGGGAGCGCTCGCTGATCGGGGCGTGGTGTTTCGCCGACCATTACGGCCCGCACGACGTGCGCGGCGGTACCGGGATGGACGTGCCCCCGCACCCGCACACCGGGCTGCAGACGGTCAGCTGGCTGTTCAGCGGCGAGGTCGAGCACCGCGACAGCGCCGGGGTGCACGCGATGGTGCGCCCCGGGGAGCTGAACCTGATGACCGCCGGCGCGGGGATCTGTCACTCCGAGGTGTCGACGCCGGCGACGACGACACTGCACGGCGCGCAGCTGTGGGTCGCGCTGCCCGACTCCGCCCGCGACACCGACCGCGACTTTGCGCACTACGCACCCCGGCCGCGCAGCTCCGGTGGGGTCACCTCCCGGGTGTTCCTCGGCGAGCTCGACGGCGACCGCTCTCCGGTGCACACCTTCACACCGCTGCTCGGCGCACAGCTCGACCTCGATCCCGGCACCGAGGTCGCCCTCGACATCGACGAGGCCTTCGAGCACGGGGTGCTGGTGGATCACGGTGACGTGGTCGCGTGCGGAGCGGCGCTGGCCGTCGCCGATCTCGCCTACCAGGGCACCGGCCACAGCCGGCTGCACCTGGCCAACCGCGGCGACAGCCCGGCGCGGGTGCTGGTTCTCGGCGGCACCCCGTTCGGCGAGGAGCTGGTGATGTGGTGGAACTTCGTCGGCCGCAGCCACGCCGACATCGCCGCATACCGCGAGCAGTGGGAGCAGCACGACGCACGATTCGGTGCCGTCGCCGGCTACGAAGGACGCGTCGGACGCCTGCCGGCCCCGCCGCTTCCGAACGCCACCCTGCGTCCGCGCCCCAACCCCAAGGTATAGAGGAGGGCATGAGCACAGACAAGACAGGCGCGCCCACCGAGGTGACGGCCGAGTCGGACCGCTTCGTAATCTCCGTCGACGGCACCAAGGCCGGCTTCACCGAGTACTTGGACTTCGGGGAGCAGCGGATCTTCCCGCACACCGTGATCGACGACGCGTTCGGCGGGCGTGGGCTGGCGACGATCCTGGTTCGCGAAGCGCTCGAAGCGACCCGCGCCGAGGGCAAGCGGATCGTCCCGGTCTGCTCGATGGTCGCGGGCTTCATCGACAAGAACCCCGAGTTCAAGGACGTCACCGATCCGGTGACCGACGAGGTCAAGGGCGTCCTGGCCGGGCGCTGACCGCCCCGGCTGCGCTAGTGTCCCGGCGGTGAGCAGCCGCGCAATCTACGTCCCTGACAGGGACGCATTCGTCCCGACGAGCTGGGCGCGCGGTCCGTGGGGCCAGACGATCAGTGGGCACTACGTCGGCGGCCTGCTCGGCCACGTCATCGAGCGTGACGCCGCCGACCCTGATCTACAGCCCGCGCGGTTCACCGTCGATCTGATGCGGCCCGCGGCGATCGACCATCCCGTGCACGTCACCACGGAGGTTGTCCGGGAAGGCCGCCGGCTCAAGCTCGTCGACGCGACGATGTCGCAGGCCGGCACGGTGGTCGCCCGCGCATCCGCGCTGTTCCTGCGCCGCGGCGATCAGCCGCAGGCCGACCGGTTCACCACCACGGTCGCGATGCCGGACATCCCGTCGGACCCGCCGACCAGGGATGTCCTGACGCTCGTGTGGTCCTTCGGCAAGAACGGCGAGCAACCCAGCCTGGGCCTGGATGCCTGGGGCTACGCCGGGCCCAAGTACGTCTGGGCGAAGGAACTCGGCCAGGTGGTGGCAGGCACCGAGCTGACCCCGTTTGTCCGCACCGCGCAGGCCGGGGACTTCGCGAGCTCGCTGACTCACTTCGGTGCGGACGGGCTGCCGTTCATCAACGCCGATTACACGCTCACGCTCAGCCGCCTGCCCGAGGGTGCGTGGATCGGCCTGGCGGCGCTGACCCACGACAGCCACGCCGGGGTGGCCACCGGCACGGCCGTCGTCGTCGACGAGAAGGGCCCGATCGGCACCGCCACCGCGACCGCGCTGGCCAACCCCGGCTTCAAGCCGCCGCGGGAATTCAGCTGAGGCTCAGAGATACTGCGCGGTGCTGCCCGAGATCGGCATGCCCTGCATGCCGAGCTTGCGGTGATCCCAGCTGCGCATCCGCGACGGGACCACCCGCACGCTGATCCGGTTGTTCATCATCTGCTCGACGAACGGGCGCATCTCCTCGGTGTAGGGGCCGGTGTAGCGCTCCCACACACTGATGCCGACGCGCAGATTGGTCTCCGGATCGTCGTAGATCTCGGCAGTCCCGTCGATCGACACGCCACGCAGGGTGTCGTAGGTCAGACCGTCCTCGACCATCACGGTGATGGTCGGATCCCGGCGCAGGTTGACGGCCTTCTGGGACTTGCCCTTGGTCTCGAACCAGATCTCGCCGTCGAGCACCGCGTACCACATGGCGACCAGGTGCGGCCGCCCGTTCGGCAGCACGGTGGCCATGGTGGCGGTCCGGTTACGTTCGATGAACTCGGCGATCTCGCCGTCGGACATCCTGATTTTTCCGCGCTCATTCTTACCCACGCGTCGATACTTGCAGTTCATCGTCGCGGGACGGACGCGACCCACAGGTTTCGAACATGCGTGCGATGGGCAATCGGGAAAACATGAGCGACAACATCACCCCCGCAACCACCCCCGCACCCCGTGAGAACGCCGAGAAGGACACCTCGCAGTGGGTCACCGGGCACGAACCGATGACCGGCCCGCAGCGCAGCTATCTGCAGACCCTGGCCCAGGAGGCCGGCGCCGAGGTCCCCGAGGACGCCACCAAAGCCCAGGCCTCCGAGTTGATCGACGACCTGCAGCAGCGCACCGGGCGCGGCGCCTGACCCCAGCGGCCGCACCGCCCGCCGGCGGTGGCACATTGTTGTCGAACATCGGCAGTCCTGCCCCTGTCCCGCCGGAGGGTTCGCGGCCATAGTCGAGCGGTGACCGTCACCGCTCGTCCCCGCGGGACCCTGCGCCTGCACTGGGCCTGGGTGGTGGCGGCCGTCAGTTTCGTCGCGCTGCTCGGCGCGGCGGGCTTCCGCTCCGTGCCCGGGGTGATGATGACGCCGCTGCACCACGAGTTCGGTTGGTCGCACGGCACGGTCGGGTTGGCGATGTCGGTGAACATGACGCTGTTCGGCCTGACCGCGCCGTTCGCCGCCGCGCTGATGGACCGCTTCGGCATTCGGCCGGTGCTTACCGTGGCGCTCGCGTTGATCTCGGCGGGCAGCGCGCTGAGTATCGCGATGACCGCGAGCTGGCAGCTGGTGCTGCTGTGGGGTGTGCTGGTCGGCACAGGGACCGGCGCGATCTCGATGGGATTCGTCGCGACGATCGCGACGCGGTGGTTCGAGGCCCAGCGCGGTCTGGTCACCGGTGTCCTGACCGCGGCGAGCGCGACCGGCCAGTTGATCTTCCTGCCCGTGGTCGCGGCGGTGACCACCGACCACGGCTGGCGGTGGGCATCGCTGGTGGTGGCCGCCGCCGCCCTCGCGGTGATCCCGCCGGTGCTGCTGCTGATGCGGAACTGGCCGCAGGACAAGGGCCTTGCCCGGTACGGGCTGGCGCCCGGGATCGACACCGGGCCCGCACCGACACCGCCGGGCAGTAGTTTCGCCGCGGCGTTCTCCGGGCTGTCGGTCGGGGTACGGGTCCCCGCATTCTGGCTGCTGGCAGGCAGCTTCGCGATCTGCGGGATGACCACCAACGGGCTGATCGGCACCCATTTCATCCCGGCCGCCAACGACCACGGCATGCCCACCACCGTGGCGGCCGGCTTACTCGCGGTGGTCGGGATCCTCGACGTCGCCGGCACGGTGTTCTCCGGATGGCTCACCGACCGGGTGGATCCGCGCGTGCTGTTGGTCATCTACTACACCGGGCGCGGGCTGTCACTGGTGGCGTTGCCCGCGCTGCTGTCCCCGCACGCGGAAGCCGGCACCTGGGTCTTCATCATCTTCTACGGCCTCGACTGGGTCGCCACGGTGCCGCCGACGATCGCGTTGTGCCGCAACTACTTCGGCGACAAAGCACCGATCGTGTTCGGTTGGGTGTTCGCCTCGCACCAACTCGGTGCGGCGGTGGCCGCTGCCGGCGCGGGGTGGCTGCGCGACCTGCAGGGCGACTACGACCTCGCGTTTTATCTCGCGGCCGGGTTGTGCGGCATCGCGGCGCTGATGTGCCTGTCGGTGCGACAGGCCGCCGACGTCGGCGCCGCGGCACGGTGATGCGGGCGAGCTCGGCGGTGCACCGTCGGCCCGATCAGATCTGGTGTGGGCGTTGCACTTCGACGTATCTCAGCACCGGGTCCCCGGTGGCCACCGACCACGACGGGGGCCCCATGCCGAAGACCATCAAGTCCGTCGACGCGATCATGAAAACGAACCGGCGGGAGACCGCGCGCAACCGTCAGGGCTTGCCCGTGCGCTCGCGATGCTTGCAGCCGGGCCAGCAGCACGGTCTGCGCATACCCTCCTCGAGCTCCTCCTGGGTGCGCCGGATCCGTCGCTCCCGCGTCTTGTCCTGCTTGGCGTCCTCCACCCAGCAGATGAACTCGTTGCGTGCCAGCGGGGTGATGTCCTTCCACGCCGCCAGCGCGGTCGCGTTCCCGACGAGTGCGCTGCGCAGGTCCGCAGGCAGCTTGTGGACCACCCCGCCGGGGACCCGTTCGCCGCTCATTCGCCCAGCGTAACGCCGACGCCGAGTTCCGACGCGCTGCGCCGAGTCACCGATGTGCAACGATCGGTTGCGGAGGAGGGACCATGACCGTGTCGGTGTCGACGGTGCGGGATTCGCAGCCGGACCGGTTGGTCGACGCCGCCGACGCGATGGGCCGTACATTCGCGACGCTGAAGACGATCGCCACCGGCGAACGCGAGACGCTGTCCTCCCTGTCGGGCCGCTGGTCCGGTAGTGCCGCGACCGCCGCACTCGACGCGGGACTCAAGGACAGCGCGCATCAGGACCGGATCGCGATGCGGCTTGGGCACCTGGAGTCCGCACTGCGCAACGGCGGGTTGCAGCTGGGCGCGCTGCGCGAGGGTCTGCTGGATCTGGTGGCCTCGACCGAACGATTCGGATTCTCGGTCGCCGACGACGGCACCGTCACCCCCCAGCAGTGGCTGGTCGGCCCGCTACTCGAGGGCATCGCCGAGAACCTGACCCGGTTCCTGCAGAAGATGCTGCAGTTGTTCACCGACCTCGACGAGAACACCGCCGCGGCGATCGACCAGGCGGCCGGTGTCGACATCCCGAATCCGACGGTGGAGGTCGGCGGAGAGCAGATGCGCCTCCCGTCCCCGGACACCGACCCGGCCGACGTCAAGCAGTGGTGGGATTCGCTGACCGACGCGCAGCGGCAGGAACTCCTCGCCGCGCATCCGCCGATGCTGGGCAATCTCAACGGGATTGCGGCCGAGGTGCGTGATCAGGTCAACGTCGCGGTGATGGACGACGACCTCGACCGGGTCGACAACGTCGCCGCCCGCCACGGCGTCTCCCCCGATCAGGTCACCGCCGACCCGGCGCGCTACGGACTGTCGCCGTCCGACGTCACGCGCTACCAGAACGCCAGGCGGACCCAGGAGGGCCTGGTCCACCAGATGACCGGCGAGAACGAACTCAAGGGGCCCGGCGGCGAGATCCGCCGCTACAGCGACATCACCGACCGGGAGCGGGCCGACAAGAACTGGCGTCCGACCATGCTGTGGGCCTACGACCCTCAGGCGTTCGACGGCAAGGGCAGGGCGGCGGTGACCATCGGCAACCCGGACAAGGCCGCCAACACCGCGGTGATCGTCCCCGGCACCAGCGCCAGCGTCCGCGACGGGTGGTTGTCCGACAACCACAACGACGCGATCAACCTCTACAACCAGTCCTTGCTGGTCGATCCCGACAACCCGACGGCGGTGATGTCCTGGATGGGCTACAACACCCCGGAGAGCTTCACCGACCCGAACATCGCCACCACCGGTCTGGCCCGCACCGGCGGTGACGCACTGGCCTGGGATGTCAACAGCCTCAAGGTGACTCATGATCCCGGCGTCCCCCAGCACATCACTGTCGCCGGGCACTCGTACGGGTCGACCACCGTCGCGGACGCCTTCGCCAACAGCGGGATGCGGGCCGACAACGCGATCCTGCTCGGCAGCCCGGGCACCGACGTCGCGCAGAGCGCGGCGGATTTCGGCGTCGACGGTGACAAGGTGTACATCGGTGACGCGTCGACCGATCCGGTCGGCTGGCTGGGCCAGATGGGCAACACCCTGCCCGGCGAGATCAACGACAGCCTCGGTTCGATGGTCGGCCCGACCGCCGGCCTCGGCGCGGACCCCGCCTTCGAGGATTTCGGCGCGACGCGCTTCCGCGCCGAGGTGCCCGGCGCCGACATGATCGATCCCGGGGACCATTCGTACTACTACACCCCGGGCAGCGAATCCCTGCGTAGCATGGCCGAGATCGTCACCGGCAACGGTGACCGGCTCGGCGACCTGGACCTGCTCGCCCAACCGCGCACCGAGATGACGGTGTCCACCCCGCGTGCGGTCGACCTGCCGATCTTCGGCGAAGTGCCACTCCCCCATGTCGAGGTCGAGACACCGGTGATCTACGACCCGGAATTCAACAGGCCGGGAAGGTGATTCGACTGTGACCCGCCCCGTACCCCCGCCCCTGCGCCTGCCCCTGCCCCTTGCCCACCGCCGCGCCGCGGCCGTGCTCGCCGCGCTGACCGCCCTGGTGGTCCCGATAGGAGGATGCTCGGAGATGTCCGCTCAGAACGATCCGCAGGTGAGCCCGCTGTCCGACGAGGAGTCGCGCGCCCAGGTGGTCGACGCCGCCAGGGAGATCGTGCGCACGGCCGGCCTCGACATCACCTACGCGAACCTGCAGTGGGAGTGGTGCAACGACCAGGGCGAACCGCCGTTCCGCACCAAGGTCGAGCTCGCGTTCGTCGTCCCGCCCGGCAGCACCGGGCAGGCGGCCGGCACCGAGATTGCGACAACCGTTGCCGCGCAACCGGGTTGGGAGCCCGGTCCACCCCCCGGGCAGCATTCGGCCGGCGATGTCGTGCACAAGGGCAACGTGTGGGCCACCGTCGGACCCGGCAACAATCCCGACCGCGGCGGCATCGTGGTGTTCGGCGAATGCCGCAACATGAACGACCACCGCGACACCGGCGGGGTGGAGATCACCGACGAGATCCGCGGCTGAACTACCGCGGGACGTCGGGCAGGGTGATCGAGCGCGGCGGAAGCGCCAGTGTCCGAACGTGTTCGGCGATCTGCTCCAGCGAGGTCACCCACACGTCGTCGTGCTCGAGCACGTACCGCATCAAGTCCCCCAGCTCGGCGGCGCGTGACGCCCGGCCGGTCAGGAACGGATGATTGGTCAGCACCCAGCAGCCGCCGACACCACGAAGAGCGTCGAACTCCAGTTGCCACAGTTCCCGTGCTTTGCGGGGGCTCTCGATCAGGCCACTCCCGGACACGTCGGGCAGGTAGCAGTACTGCTCCCAGTCGTCGAGCGCCCACTGGATCGGGATCTCGACCAGGGACTGGTCCGCGCCCGGGGTGATCGACAGCTCGTAGGGGTGGTCGGCGTCCATCAGGCTGGAGTCGTACAGGAAACCCCGTTCGGCCAGCAGCGCCGGGGTGCGCCACGACAGGTCCCACATCGGGGCCCGGTATCCGACCGGCCGCACACCGGCGACGTCGGCCAGCGCCGCGAGCCCGCGGTCGAGCGCGTCGATCTCCTCCTCGAGAGTCAGCGCGGTCGGCTGCTCGTGCAGATACCCGTGATGGGCGATCTCGTGGCCGGCCGCGACGATGCTGCGCACCGCCTCGGGGTAGCGGTCGGCGGTGTGCCCGGGAACGAAGAACGTCGACCGGATCTGGTGCTGCTCAAGGAGATCCAGGATGCGCGGGATACCGACGAGCGGGCCGTAGGCCTGGTGGCTCATCACGCTCATCCGGGCAGCGACGGCCTCGTTGCCCCACAGGACCGCCGACTCGGCGTCCACGTCGAACGTGAACGCCGCGGCGGCGGACTTGCCGTCGGGCCAGCGCAACTGCTCCATCAGATGACCATAAGGCTGATCAGCTCGTAGACCAGGTTCGCCGCGGCCACCGCGGTGACCTCGGCGTGGTCGTAGGACGGCGCCACCTCGACGACGTCGGCGCCCACGATGTTCAACGCGCGCATCGCGCGCAGCACCGCGACCAGCTCCCGGCTCGTCATCCCGCCGATCTCGGGGGTTCCGGTGCCCGGCGCGAACGCCGGGTCGAGCACGTCGATGTCGATCGACACGTACACCGGATGGTCGCCGACACGCTCGAGCACCCGCTCGATCACCCCGTCGACGCCGATGCGGTCGATGTCGCGGCAGTGCACCGCGGTGAACCCGAGTTCCGCGTCGTCGAGCAGGTCACCCGCGTCGTACAGCGAACCCCGGATCCCGACGTGCGCCGAATTCCCCTTCACGATCAGACCCTGTTCCGACGCGCGCCGGAACGGGGTGCCGTGGGTGCACGGCGCCCCGAAGTAGGTGTCCCAGGTGTCGAGGTGAGCGTCGAAGTGCACCAACGCCACCGGGCCGTGCAGCTCATTGACCGCCTGCAGCGCGGGCAGCGCGATGGTGTGGTCGCCGCCGAGCAGCACAAACCGTTGGTCCGGGGTGCGGACGTGGTCGAGGATCCCGGCCTTGATCTGCTCCACCGCGGCGTCGATGTCGAACGGGTTGGCCGCGATGTCGCCGGCGTCGACGACCTGCGCGGAGGCGAACGGCGTCACCTCCAGAGCCGGGTTGTACGGCTTGAGAAGTCGGGACGCCTGCCGGATCGCGGCGGGGCCGAACCGGGCACCGGGACGGTAGGTGACGCCGCTGTCGAACGGCACCCCGAGCACCGCGATGTCGTGGCCGTCGACCTCGTGGAGCTGCGGCAGCCGCGCGAACGTGCCGAACCCGGCGTAGCGCGGCACCTGCTGCGCGTCGATCTGGCCGAGTACGCCGGACTCCGAACGGATCCGCGGGTCGATCTGCACTGGATACTCCTTGCTCATACTCGGGTTCGGGTCGATCCGCCGTTACACGAGACCACTTGTCCCACAATTGCTTCCACGCTGAAGTCGGCGAGCAGCTCAACCGCGGCGGACACCTCGCCGGCGCTGCCGATACGCGCCAGCGGGATCGCCTCGGCATACCGGCGATGGATCTCGTCGAGGGCCACTCCGGCCGCGTCGGCATCCACCTGCAGCTGCGGGGTGTCGATCACGCCGGGGGCGACCGCGTTGACGATGATGTGCTCGCGCGCCAGTTCGCGGCCGAGTGTCTTGACCAGCGAGATCAGCCCGGCCTTCGACGCCGCGTACGCGGTGGCCTCCGGCCAGCCGGTCACGCCCCACTCGCTGGAGATCACCACGATGCGGCCCGCACCGTTCTCACGCATGTACGGCAGCGCGCTCTGGATGAGGTAGAAGGTGCCACCGAGGTTGGTGTCCACCACTTTCCACCAGTCGGCGTCGTCGTGCTCGAGCAGCGGCGCCATGGTCATGTACGCGTGGTTGGCGACGAGCACGTCCAGCCGTCCGGCGATGGCCGCGACGTGCGCGGCGATGGTCCGGCACTGGTCTGGGTCGGAAACGTCTCCGGCGGCGGTGAACCCGCCGATTTCGGTGGCCAGCGCGGTCAGCGCGTCGCTGGGTTCGCGGTCGTTGACCGCGACCGTCGCACCGGCGTGGGCGAGCCGGCGCGCGTGGGCGGCGCCCATGCCCTGGGCGGCACCGGTCACCAGTGCGACGCGGCCGCGCAGATCGGTACTCAAATCACCGCTCCCGAGTTCACGTTCACGACGTCGCCGGTGCTGAACGTGGCGTCACAGACCAGGTATTCGACGCAACGAGCCACCTCCGCCGGCGTGGTGAGCCGGCGCAGTGGCAGCATCTGCAGGTAATCGTCTGCGCGCCAGGGTGAGTCGGGGGCCAGCAGCGGGGTGTCGGTGGGTCCGGGGGCGACCGCATTGATCCGAACCCCGCTGCCGGCTGTTTCCGCGGCGAGGCTACGCACGAATCCGAGGATCGCGCCCTTCGCCGCCGCATAGTGGGCGTCTTCGTCACCGCCGCCGACGGCGAGCTCGCTGGCCACCGCGACCAGCGATCCGCGCGTCGCCCTCAGGTCCGGCAGCGTCGCACGCGCGACGTTGACCAGCCCGCCGAGGTGGACGCGCAGCATCCGCCGCCACGCGTTCTCGCTGATGTCGGACACCGGCGCCATCTCGTAGTAGCCGGCCGACGTCACCACAGCGTCGAACGTTCCGAGCTCGTCACGCAGTTTCCCGACCGCACGGGCCACCGCGTCGGCGTCGGATACATCGACCGCGACGCTGTTCGCGGCGGCACCGGGGTTCAGGTCCAGGCAGCCGACCCGGTAGCCGCGGGCGGTGAGCGCGTCGACCACCGCGGCGCCGATACCGCTGGCGCCGCCGGTGACCAGCGCGACCTTGTCAGTCATCGACCAGTACGGGCTCGTCCTGCGGCGCGGAGATCCGGGATTTCACGCTCGTGTACAGCACCGCGCCGATGATGCCCAGCACCACGACACCGATCCACACCGACCAGTCCAGGTAGCGCTGCTCGAAAGCCACGCGCGGCCACGCGATGTTGAGGAACTGCAGGACCGCCCACACCACGGCGACCACGGCCACCGGCATGGTCCACCCGCGCAGCGAGAACGCACCCGGCGTCCACGCCTTGCGCAGCAGCACCGCCAGGAAACCGATCAGCGGGAACAGGAAGGCCAGGTAGAAGCCGCCCGCGGTGAAGTTCACCATCAGCGAGTAGATGTCTCCGGCGACGATGCTCAGCAGGAACAGCGCGGCACCGATGACGGTGGTCACCAGGATCGCGACCACCGGGATCCGGGCCTTGCCGCGCAGCTGTACCAGCGTGCGCGAGGCGGGCAGTGCGCCGTCGCGGGCGTAGGCCCAGATGACCCGCGACGCGGAGGTCTGCAGGGCCAGGAAGCTGGCCAGGAAGCCGATCACGAACATCACCTGGACGGGCTTGGCGATGCCGGCGCCCAGCGCGGTGGTCAGGGTGTCATAGACCGGGTCGGCGACGGCGCCCTCGGCGACCGCGTCGAGGTCCGGGATGGCCAGGATGATCGCCAGCGCCGAGTAGCCGACGACCAGCGCGATGAACGCGATCGAGAACAGCACGGCCTTGGGCAGATCGCGACGCGGGTTGTGGACTTCCTCGGCGATCGAGCCGGCGCTCTCGAAGCCGACGAACGACCAGCCGATGAACGCGACCGCGAGCAGGAACGGGCCGCCCAGGTAGGCCCCGAGGTCCAGGTCGGCGCCGCCGCCCTCGAACAGCACCGACAGCGAGTTGTGCCGATGGAAGATCAGCAGCCACGTGCCCAGCACGACCGACCCGATGACCTCGGCGATGATGCTGCCGATCA
The DNA here is from genome assembly GCF_002086815.1 of Mycolicibacterium parafortuitum. Classification (GTDB taxonomy): domain Bacteria; phylum Actinomycetota; class Actinomycetes; order Mycobacteriales; family Mycobacteriaceae; genus Mycobacterium; species Mycobacterium parafortuitum. Next base: position 312,243 of record NZ_MVID01000004.1, on the reverse strand, counting down.
TGAAGATCTTGAGGGCCTGGCGCCCGACCAGGTTCACCGCCGTGCCGCAGAGCAGGATCACCAGCGCGATCAGCGCGAGCGTGCCACCCGACGGCTCCTCGATCCCGACGATGTTGGCGACGAAGCCCGCCGCACCCAGCGCGACGGTCGCCATCGCGATGACCAGGGTCCACATGTAGACCCAGCCCGCGAACCAGCCGTACGTGCTGCCGAGCAGCCGGCGCGACCACTGGTAGATCGAGCCTTCCAGCGGCCACCGGGAGACCAGGGTCGCGAACACCAGCGCCACCAGGAACTGGCCGGCGAAGACCAGGGCGAAGCCCCACCAGAAGCTCGGCCCGGCCGCCGATAGGGCGAGGCCGAAGATTCCGTACAGGGCGACGATGGGCGAGATGAAGGCGAACGCGAAGGCGAACGCCGATCCCAGCGAGAACTCCCGGCGCAACTGAGGCTGCTGCTCAGCCGGGCTGACCAATGACGACATGGCTGGAACTATCGACGCCGAGGTCAGGTGACGCCAGCTGTGAAGGTGAAGACGCCAGAATCGCACCGTCGCGGGGGTGCGGTATTGGAGGATCGCACAACGGAGGCGCCCCGGCGTGTGACAGCCGCGTTACGCTCGCGGGGTGTCAGAGCAGCGTGCGGAGTCGGTCGCCCCGACGCTGCATGATTTGCTGGAGACGGCCCGGTTGGGGTTGTCGGTTCCCGCCGACACCGCCCAGGATCTGGACCGGACCATCAGCTGGGTGCACACGACCGAGATGCCGGATCCGTCGCGGTATCTGCGCGGCGGGGAGTTGGTGTGCACCGTCGGCATCAGCCTGAACAGCGAGCGCAGCTGCACGACGTTCGTCGACGCGCTGGTTTCCGCCGGGGCTGCGGGGGTGTGTTTCGGCGTAGGTGACGGACATGACACCGTGCCTGCCGCGCTGCTGCAGCGGTGCAGGCAGAAGGGGCTGCCGGTGCTGGTGGCGCCGCCGTCGGTGCCGTTCAGTGTGATCAGCCGGTTCGTCGCGGAGTTCCGGCTCGGTCACGAGATCGCGGTCGCGCGGGCGACGAACGCGCTGGTCCCGGAACTGCTGTTGTCGCTGCGCCGGCACGACTCGCCCCGACAGCTGCTGGACGCGGCGGGCCAGGTGCTGGGGTGCTACTTCCTTCTTGAGCCCGACGGCAGCGCGGAGGGTGACGCGGACAGTGACGCGGGCAGTGAGGACGCCGGGGTGACGGTCCCGGTGCCGGGGATGGGCACGCTGGTGTGGATGGGCCGGGGTGACCGCCCGGAGCCGGCACTGCTGGACCTGATCGCACGGTTCGTGCGTGCGGCGCAGGGTGAGCGCGACATCGAGGCGGCGTTGACCCGGGAGCGGGTCGGGCAGCTGCTGTCGCTGGTCGAGCGCCGGATGCTGCTGCCGGACGCGTTGAGCCAGTTGTTGGAGTGGCCGGGGTTCGGTGAGGAGGTCGCGTGCTCGGCGTGGCCGGCCGGTGCGGGCGCGCTGTTGTCGATCTCGTTCCCGGACGCGTTGATCGGGGATGCCCCGGATCTGTGTCTGATGCTGACGGTCGGCGCGGCGAAGGTGACCGACGACCTGGCGCTGCCGACGGGGCATTCGGCGCCGGTGCCACTGCCTGACCTCGGGTCGGCGATCGCGCAGGCGCGCATCGCGCTGGGCTTGGCCGAGCACCGGGGCGGCCGGGTGGGGCCCGATCAGTTGAGCACGCTGGAGAGCCTGCTGGAGCAGTTGCCGCTGGCGCAGCTCGCGCCGTTCCGGCAGTTGTTGATCGATCCGCTCACGGAGCTGGACAGCGCGCGCGGCACCCAGCATGTCCGAACGCTGCGGACCTTCGTCGCGTGCAACGGCTCGCTGAGCGAAACGGCCAAGGCGTTGTTCCTGCACACCAACACGGTGCGCCACCGGCTGTCCCGCATCCAGGAGATCACCGGCCGAGACCCGTTGCAGCACAACGACTTGACGGCGTTCGTGATCGGCATGTGGGCGGCCGAGCGGGCGGAGTGACCCTCAGGCAGCGCCGTCGAGGCGAGCCTTGTCGATCTCGCCCTTGATTTCCCGGTACGCCTGCACGCGCGCCATGACCGAGTCCACGGCCGGGCTCGTGGACGATGTGTCCGGCGTCGCTTCGACGCCGTAGAGCATTGCGCTCAACTCGGCATGAAGCTCGGCGCGCTGCGCGGCGACTTTTGCATCTTCACGTTCCCTGCGCAGCGAGTCGTCGATGTGTTGTGCCTCTTCCGCGCATTTGACGATCAGCACGACGCGGCGGTTCGCCGTGTCCTCCAGCCTTTTTATCGTTGCCTTGGCTTCGGCGAGGATCCTGCGATCGTCGTCGTTCGGCGACTCAAGCCCAGCCAGCCTGTCGGCAACCAAGCGAAGGTCGTAGGCCTTCTTCAAGCTGCCGGTGATCGTCTGGATGTCGGTCGTGAAGTCAACGTCACCGAGCCATCCGGCGTGCGCAGCTTCCGAATCGCCGACCTGTCTCGCTGCCACGACCGCGGATTCGACAACTTCGGCATTCTTCTTGCCGAGCGTCGCGATGCGCTCCTGCCGCGCTCGTTGGTCGCGTTCCCGACGCTCCCGCTTCGCCTCCGCAGCCTGCTCATATGCGTCCGCACGGTCCCGCTCCTCGGCCTCCGCGCGACACTTCCGGTCCTCTTCTCCTATCGCGAGGATGATCCAGGTGATCAGGGCGGCGCCCCCAAGGATCAGGAGGAGTATCCACACCGGCTTGGGGACTATCGCGATCAGTACGACGGCCAAAACAAGGAATCCGCCCACGGCTGATCCGCTGAATGAACTACTCATGCCCCCCACAAACTCCCTCGTCGCCCCGGCTGCATTTTAAGGGCCCTGCTTGATTCCGGGACTTTATTGGGGCACCGCGATCAGCGGCCAGGCTGAACCAGGCTCGACTTCAGTTCCGCATCGGCGGTGGGGGTTCGTAGGGGTTGTACCACTTCCATTGGGCGCGTTCACCGCACGGCCCGGGGTAGGGCGGGACATCGGGTGGTGGTGTGGACGGCTGGTGTGCCAGCGACCCGTGCGTCAGTGGTTTACCGAGGTGATTGGCGACGACGAGCCGGTGGGCGGGGCCGACGATGTTGATCAGCCCACGGTGGTGCGCGCGATGGTGGTACGGACACACCAGCACCAAGTTCTCGAGCTCGGTTTCCCCGCCGTCTTCCCAGTGCACGATGTGGTGAGCATGCAGCCCCTGGGTGGATCCGCAGCCGGGGACGACGCAGGTGCGGTCGCGCTGTTCCAGCGCGCGTCGTAGCCGCCGGTTGACGGTGCGGGTGCTCCGTCCGGCACCGATGGGCCGGCCGTGGCGTTCGAACCACACCTCGCAGGTGGCGTCACAGGACAGGTAGCGGCGCTCCTCGTTGGTCAGCATCGGTCCGAGATGCAGTGCGGCGACTTTGGTGTCGGCGTCGACGTGCACCACCACCGTGGTGTGCTGGCCGTGCGGGCGACGGAACGCCTCGGCATCCCAGGCGGCCCGCACCAGCGCTTTGAACGCCGCGACCTTGCCGGGCAGCGGCGGACGCTGCGACTGCGAGCCGCTGTCGGTGTCGGTGTCGTGGTCGTGGTCGCGTTTCCACTCCGCGATCAGTCCGTCTTTGTGCGATTGCAGTGCCGAGGCGAAGATCGCGGAGTTGTCGTGGGTGAGCTTGATGTGCCAATAGGTGTAGTCGGCGTCGCTGGTGGTGGTGATCGCCTCGTCGGGCATCGGCGGCGGGAGCGGATCGTCACCCTCTTCGGCGAACGGATCGACCTCGGGTTCGGGGTCGGGGCGGGGTTCGAGTTTGACGGCGGTGCGCAGCTGGCTGACCGAGGCGTTCTCGGCGAGCTGGGCGTAGTGGGCATCGGAGCCCTCGCCGGCGTGCTCGGCGATCACCCCGACCTGATCCAGCGAGAAGCGGCCCTCCTTGAGCCCTCCGACGCAGAGTGGGAACTCACCGAGCCGATCGGCCACCGTGACAATGGTTTCGGCGTTGCGGCGCGAAGTCCCGACCTTCCAGGCCAGTAGCGCCGCGACCGTTTTGGCGCCACTGATGCCGAGCAGTTGCTGCCGGTCGATCTCGGCGGCGAGCTCGACGATGCGCCCGTCGATGGCATTGCGCTGACCGGCCAACTCGGAGAGCTCGTCGAAGATCAACCCCAACTGATCCGACTGAGTCAGCCCGACAGACGTGTCAGCACCGGTCAAGGACATAGCCCCATACAACCACCCGGGTCTGACAACTAACGCGCGCGAAACCGCCTGTCACTCAAACGAATCGCGATGACCGCGAAACTGCGCCCAGGGTCGTGAAATTGGTCAGATCACGACCCTGAGCACCGTCTCGCGGTCGGGCGACGTCGTCGCGCAGGTCGATACAGCTAGCGGATGGTGTACCCGCCGTCGATCAGCAGATCCGCGCCGTTGACCATGCCGGCCGCGTCGGAGGCCAGATACACCGCAGCGGCGGCGATCTCGTCCGGATAGGCGAACCGCCCGCTCGGGATGAGCTTCTTCATCTCCTCCCCGCGCGGACCGTCCCATGCCTTGCGGCCGAGCTCAGTGAGCACCACGGTCGGCGAGATGGTGTTGGCCCGCACCCCGCGCGGACCCCACTCGGAGGCCAGCACCTTGGTCACTCCCAGCACACCGAACTTCGAGGCGCAGTACGCGACGTGCTGATCGAGGGCGACCGTGGCGGCCTGGGATGCCAGATTGATGATGGCCCCGCCCCCGGCTTCCAGCATCGCCGTCCCGACCGCCTGACACATCAGGAACGTGCCCTTCAGGTTCACGTCGAGGGTCGCATCCCATCCCTTCACCGACAGTTCCTCTGCCGGGGCCAGCGCCACGATGCCCGCGCAGTTGACCAGGATGTCGATCCGGCCGAACGTCTCCAGTACCGCGTCGACGACAGCCCGCACCGAATCGGGATCCGCTACGTCGCAACGAAATCCGCGACTGTCGCCGGGCAGGGACCGGGCCGTCTCGACCGCGCCGTCCTCATCGCGGTCGACGACGGCGACCCGGGCGCCCTTACCCGCGTAGGCCGAGGCGATGGCCGCCCCGATGCCGGCGGCTCCGCCGGTCACCAGGGCGACCTTGTCGTCGAGTCGGAAGGTGAAATCGACTTCAGTCACCGATATGTCCGATCGTCCGCTCAGGGCTGCTTCTGACCGGGAATGCCCTCGTAGGCGATGTCGCCGGTCTCGAGGTTCTTCGTGATCAGGTCGCTGAGTCCGTCGAGGAACTGCTGCCGGCCGGTCACCACGTGCTCGATCGCGACGTCGACGTTCTCCGGGGTGATGGCGGGCATGATGTAGACGGGCTTGGTGTCCACGGTCTCCCCCTTGACCAGCGCGTTGGCGACCGCCAGGCCCGTCGCGAGTTCCACGGTGCCGTTCTGCAGTGAGGTGCCGATGAACTCACCGCTCTTGACCGCGTTGAGCCCGTCCTCGATTCCGTCGATGCCGACGATCGGCACGCCGGTCCGGCCGGCCTCCTTGAGTGCCTGCAGCGCGCCCAGACCCATGTCGTCGTTCTGCGCGACCACCCCGTCGATCTGCGGGCCGAACCCGGAGATCCAGTTCTTCATCTTGTTGACCGCCTCGTCGCGTTTCCAGTTCGCGGTGTCCTTGGCGAGCACTTTGATGTCGGGATACTTGGCCAGGGTCTGCTCGATGCCCTTGCTGCGGTCGAGTTCACCGGACTGTCCGAGCGGGCCCTGCAGGATCACGATGTTGCCCCTGCCGCCGAGTCGGTCGGCCATCATCTGCATCTCCTGTGCCCCGGCCGCAACATCGTCCGGTTGCACGCTGGCAGCGACGTCGGGGCTGTTGAGCGCGGCGTTGACCGGGATGAGCGGAATTCCCTTGGCCTTGGCCGCTGCCACCTGCGGCCCGAGCGAATCGGCTTGCACCGGAACCACGATGATCGCGTCCACACCCTGGTTCATCATCGAATCCACCTGGCTGGCCTGGGTGGAGACGTCGAGATTGGCGGAGTTCCAGACCAATTCGATGTTGTTGTCCTTGGCGTAGGCCTCCATGCCCTCTTTGCCGGCGGTGATGAACGAGCTCATGTCGTACACCGTGACGCCGATCCGGGACGCGTCGCTGCCCGCGCCGGGGTCACCGGCGCCGCAGGCGGTCATCGTCAAGCCCAACGCGGTGGCGGATGCGACCGCGAACATCTTTGTGCCCAGTCTCATGTGTCTTTCTCTTTTCAGTGGTGGGGATGGGATCGCGGACGCCGGATGCGTCCGTCAAGTTCTTCGGCGGGAGGACCACACGTCGACGGCGACCGCCGACACGATCAGTACGCCCTTGATGACGTCCTGCCAGTAGGCGGGCACGACCAGGATGTCCAGGCCGTTGTTCAGCGTCTGGATCATCAAGAGCCCCAGTGCGGTTCCCCAGATCGACCCGCGACCGCCCATCAGGCTCGCGCCGCCGATCACGACCGCGGCGATCGCGTCGAGTTCGTAGCCCTGGCCCAAGTTCGGCGGTCCCGAGATCACTCGCGAGGCCAGCATGACGCCCGACAGCCCGGCCAGCAGGCCGGAGATCGCGTACACGCTGAACAGCACGTTCTTGGCGTTGATCCCGGCGATCTCGGCGGCGACGCGGTTGCCGCCGACGGCGTAGACCCGCATGCCGTAGGTGGTGCGCTTCATGATGACGGCCAGCGCGATGATGGCGACGATCATCAGCAACACCGGCACCTGCAGTCCGAGGATCTTGGTGTTGGCGATGGAACCGAACTCGGCGGGCAGCCCGTTGATCGGTGCGCCGCCACCGATCACATACGCCATGCCGGAGCCCGCGGTCAGGGTGCCCAATGTCGCGATGAACGGTGGAACGTTGAGGCGCGACACCAGGATTCCGTTCACGCAACCCACCGACAGACCCACCAGCATCGCGACCAGCACGCTCAGCCAGACCTGGCCCGGGTTGGCCTTGGCCGTGGCCGCGGCGGCCATCGCCGACACCGCGATGACGCTGCCCACCGACAGGTCGATGCCGCCGGTGAGGATCACCAGCGTCTGCCCGAGCGCGATCAGCGCGAACGGCGCGGCGGCCACCAGGATCGTGACGAGGTTGTCGACCGTGCCGAATCGTGCACTGCGGTAACTGAAGTAGGCGATGACCAGCAGCATCACCAGCACCATCGCGTATCGCAGCGCCATCCCGGCGAACCACTCGCGCGAGAACAGCCGCACCGGCTCGCCGGTGACCGGCGACGCCACACTGGGTGCCCGGGAGGACGCGGTGTCCTCCCCGTCAAGCCTGGTGGTCACGATACGGCCTCCTGATCGCTGGGAAGTGAAGTCTCCGGAGTGGAGTCGAGCGCTGTGGCAAGCCGGAAGACCGACTCCTGCACCGCGGGATGATCGAGTGCGTCGCGGTCCAATTCGCCGACCAACCGCCCCTCCCGCATGACGAAGGCACGGTGCGACAGGCCCACCACCTCGGGCATGTCCGATGAGGCCATCAGCACCGCCATCCCGCGGGCGGCCAGTTCGGTGATGATGCGGTAGATCTCGCTGCGCGCGCCGACGTCGACCCCGCGGGTGGGTTCGTCGAGCAGCAGGACGTTGACGTCCCCGGTCAGCCACCGCGCCAGCACGACCTTCTGCTGATTGCCGCCCGAGAGCGTGCCGACCTCCTGGCTGAGCCCGCGACTGCGCAGCTGCACCGAGGCCATCGCCTGCTCGACGGCGGTGTTGCGCGCCTTTCCGCGCAGCCAGCCCGCCAGCGAGAACGACGACATTCTGGGCAGTGTCGCGTTGTCCAGCACGCTCATCGACAGCACGGCACCGGAAAGCTTGCGGTCTTCGGGCACCATCGCCATCCCCGCCGAGATCGCGGCGGCCGGCTGGTTACGTTTGACCGTCTTCCCGCCGACCGTCACGGAGCCACCGGTACTGTGCCGGGCTCCGAAGATCGCCTCCAGCAGTTCGGTGCGGCCGGCGCCGACAAGTCCAGCCAGCCCGACGATCTCACCGGCGCGGACCGTGAACGACACCGGCCCGGAGGCGCCGTCGACGTGCAGGTCGGCCACCTCGAGCACCGGATCGTCCCCGGGGTCGGACCGGTCGGGGAACAGGGCCTCGAGTTCGCGGCCGATCATCGCGGTGACGATGTCGTCGTCGGAGACGTCGTCGATCGACTCGTCCAAGATCAGGCCGCCGTCGCGCAGTACCACCACCCGGTCCGCGATGGCCCGGATCTCTGCCATCTTGTGCGTCGTGTAGACCATCGCCACCCCGTGGTCACGCAGTTGCCGCACGATCCGGTAGAGGCCTTCGACCTCTCGCTCCGAGATCGCCGAGGTGGGTTCGTCGAGCATCATCACCTGCGCACCGGTGCGGGCCGCCTTGACGATCTCGACGATCTGCCGCAGCCCCACCGGCAGGCTGCCCATCCGCGCGGTCGGGGAGATCGCGACGTCGAACACGGCCAGGGTCTCCCTGGCCTCGGCGATCATCGCGCGCCGGTTCAGGAACGGCCCGCGCTTCAATTCCCGTCCCACGAACAGGTTCTCGTAGACGGTCATATCCTCGATCGAGGCCAGCTCCTGCGGCACGATAGCCACGCCGTGCCGGACCGCGTCCCGGGTGTTGCCCGAAGCCAGCGTCTTTCCGTGCACCGACACGGTGCCCGAATCTGCGGCGTACTGGCCCGAGACGATCTTCATCAACGTCGACTTGCCCGCGCCGTTCTCGCCGGACAACGCGGTCACCGTCCCCGGTTCCAGGTGCAGGGTGACACCCTCGAGTACCGGCACTCCACCGAAACTCTTTCTGATGCCCGAACATTCGAGCAGTGCTTCGGCCATCGCTAGTTCGCGACCGGGTGTTCGTAGTTCTCGATTGCCTCGACCTTGGCAGCGGACGCACTTTGCGGGTCGAACTGGTAGCCGATCCACTCGCGGGCGAGCCGGCGCGCCAGCTCCAGCCCGATCACGCGCTGGCCGAAGCACAGCACCTGCGCGTTGTTGGACAACACCGACCGTTCCACCGAGAAGCCGTCGTGTGCGGTGACCGCGCGGATGCCCGGCACCTTGTTGGCGCTGATCGCCACCCCGAGCCCGGTACCGCACACCAGCAGTGCGCGGTCGGCCTTGCCGTCGGCGACGATCCGGGCCGCCGCGACAGCGATGTGCGGGTAGGCGGTGTCCTCGTCGGACCCCACCCCGACGTCGGTGACCACCTCCACCCTCGGGTCGGACGCCAGGTCGCCCTTGAGCGCTTCCTTGTACTCGTATCCGGCGTCGTCAGAACCGACGACGATCCGCAGCTTGTCCATCAGATATCTCCTTGCCCAACAGATGTGAAGCACTCGGCGATGGTGTGTGCACACATCGCCAGTGAGGTGGCGCCGGCGTCGGGAGTGCCGACACTGCGCTCGGCCAGCGGGCGGGCCCGTCCGACCTTCGGGCGCAGCGACGCCGTCGCGCTCGCGGCCGCGGTGGCGACCTCCGCAGCGTCCCGCCACGCCTCGCCGAGCGAAGCGCCGTCGGACACCCGCCGGTCCAGCTCGTCGACGAGCGGCAGCAGCGCGTCGAGCATCGTCTTGTCGCCCGGCGCCGCGCCCCCGAGTGCGACCAGGGCGTCGTAGCCGTCCCGCAGGCCGGCCGCGACGCCGGCCGCATCCGGTGTCCCGGTGTCGCCGAGCCGAGCGCCGACCGCGGTGAGCAGCGCGCCCCAGAGCACCCCGGACGTACCGCCGGCCTTGGCCGCCCACGCCCTGCCCGCGGCGCTCAGCACCGACCCGTGTCCGGCGCCGCCGTCGGCGGCCTCGGTGGCGGCATCGCGCGCCGCCGAGGAGCCCTTCACCATGCCGCGGCCGTGGTCGCCGTCTCCGGCGACGGCGTCGATGCGGCCGAGCTCGGCTTCGGCGTCCGCGAGCATCGCCGCCACGGCCTCCAGTCCGCGGGCGACCAGCCGGCCGACGGCGCGGCCCTCGTCGTCGGCGACGGCCGCCGGTTGGGTTGCCGCCGCGACGGTTTCGTCGTCCTGGCTGCGGGCTTCACCGGCCGGGGCCGTCACCGCCGACCCCTTGCGGTAGGCCGGGGTGTCGGCGGGTGCGGTCCAGTACCGCTCCAGTTCGTCGTCGAGCCACATCACCGTCAGCGAGCAACCCGCCATGTCCAGGCTGGTGACGAGTTCCCCGACCTCGGGTTCGACCACCACGTATCCCCGGTCGCGCAGCAGCCGCGACACCTCGCCCCACACCACGAACAGTTCCTCGTACTTGGTCCGGCCGAGGCCGTTGAGGATCACCGCGATGCGCCGGCCGTCGGCGTCGGGGCGGTCACCCAGCACACCGTCGACCAAGGTGCCGGCCAACTCGGCAGCGGTGGGCATCGGCTCCTCGGAGACACCGGGCTCGCCATGAATACCGAGGCCGACGCCCATCTGCCCGTCGGGCACCGTGAACAGCGGTTCGTCGGCGCCGGGCAGGGTGCATCCGTCGAACGCCACCCCGAGCGTGCGGGTGGCCGCGTTCGCCGCCTCCGCGACCCGCAGCACACCGGCGAGATCGAGTCCTTCTTCGGCCGCGGCGCCTGCACATTTGAAGACCGTGAAGTCCCCCGCGATGCCGCGCCTTTTCGTCTCGTCACCGCGCGGTGCGCTGGCGACGTCGTCGGTCACGGCGAAGTAGTGCGCGTCGATGCCCTCGCTGCGCAGTTGCGTCACGGCCAGACCGAAGTTCATCACGTCGCCGGCGTAGTTGCCGGTGGTCAGCAGCACGCCGGCGTCGGAGTGTGCGGCGCGCGCAACCGACGCTGCCTCCTCGGCCGACGGCGAGGTGAAGATGTTGCCGACGACCGCGCCGTCGGCGAAGCCGGGCCCCACGGTGCCGCAGAACGCCGGATAGTGCCCGGAGCCGCCGCCGATCACGACGGCCACCTTCCCCGGCCGGGTGCGGTGCGCCCGCACCACGCCGCCGGGCACACCCACCACGTAGCGGGCGTTGGCGTCGAGGAAGCCGGCCAGCATGTCCTCGGTGAAGCGGGCGGGGTCGTTGTACAGCTTCGTCATCGCAACCTGTCTCCGGATTCGGCGTCGAACAGATACACCCGCTCCGGTGGCGCCGTCACGATCACTCGCTGGTCGGTCCGGTACGAATCGGCTGCCGGGGTCTGCACCACGAGACCGTCCTCCAGTCCGGGCACGGTGCCGGTCAGCAGCCCGAACTCCAGCAGGTGCTCGAAGTACGCGACCGTGGCGGCGATTCCGTCGCCGTCGGCGCCACCGATCACGCAGTCCTGCGGCCGGACACCGACATCGACCGTCGCGCCGTCCTGTAGTCCTGAGGTCGCCGCGTCCACGGTGGTCTCCAGACCGCCTGCGTCGGCGCCGATCTCGACCTGCACGCCGCCGTCGCGTACCCGGGCGATACCGCGCAGCACGTTGATCTGCGGTTCGCCGACGAACTGGGCCACGAACAGGTTCGCCGGATCGTCGAACACCTCGTCGGGGGTGCCGAACTGCTGGACCACCCCGGCGTCCATCACCGCCAGCCGGTCCGCCAGCGACAGCGCCTCCACCTGATCGTGGGTGACGACGATCGTGGTGTATCCGAATTCCCGTTGCAGCACTTTGAGTTCGCGGCGCACCCGTTGCCGCGCCGACGCATCGAGATGACTGAGCGGTTCGTCGAGCAACAGCACCGGTGGATTGCGCACGAGCGCGCGGGCCAGCGCCACCCGTTGCTTCTGCCCGCTGGACAGGCCCGCGGGCCGCAGCTCCAGCATGTCGTCGAGCTCGAGTCGGCGGCTGATCGCGGCCACCGTCTGCTCGGCGCCCTTGACCTTTCGGGCCTTCAGCCCGTACAGGAGGTTCTCCCGCACCGACATCGGCGGGTAGAGCGCGTAACTCTCGAAGCCGACCCCGACGCCACGCTTGGCGGCCGGCAGCTGCGACACCTCCCTATCCCCGATGCGGATCGATCCGCCGGTGACCGTCTCCAGCCCGGCGATCATGCGCAGCGTGGTGGTCTTCCCACAGCCCGAAGGACCGAGCAGGGCGACCAGTTCACCCGCCTCGATCGCGAGGTTGATGCCCTTGACCGCGGGCACGACCTCCCGGCCACGGTAGACCTTGACGAGATCGGTCAGCGTGAGGCTCTGCGCGGCCGCCGCCTCGGTCGCACCGCGCGCCCGGCTCCGCGTCGTCGATGTCGTCCGAGTAGTCGAAGTCACTGTGCGGCCTCCAATACCGGCTCGTGGCCGGACGTCCCCAGCCGTGGTGTGGCGCCGTCGCCGATCTCGAAAAGATGGACGTCGGTATCGGCGACGGTCAGCGCGACCTCGGCGCCTTCACCCGCCCCGCCGCGACCGGCGGTGAGCACGATCAGCTGGGTGCCGCCGATGTCGACGGTGAGCTCGACGTTCCGGCCGAGCCGTTCGGCGAGCACGACGCAGCCGCGCGGTGCCGATCCATCGGCACTCGGTGCTACGTCGGCCTGAATGTCGGCCTGAATGTCGCAGGGCCGCAATCCCACCCGGACACGGTCGCCGCGCTGACACGGCGTGCTCGGCGGGACGGGAACGTCGAAGGTGCCGTCGCCGAGCCGGATCCGGCCGCTGTCCACCACCCCGTCGAGCAGGTTGATCTCGGGCTGACCGAGTGCCTTGGCCACGAAGGTGTCCGCCGGTTGGTGCCAGATCTCCTCGGGGCGGCCGATCTGTACCAGCCGGCCGTCGCGCATGACCGCGATGCGGTCTCCCAGCGCCAGCGCCTCCTGGTAGTCGTGCGTGACGTAGATCGTGGTGGTGTTGCTCATCGCGCCGAGCTGTTTGAGTTCGGCGCGCATCGATGCCCGCAGCTTCGCGTCGAGATGGCTCAACGGCTCGTCGAGCAGGTAGACGTCGGCCGGGCGGACCAGCACCCGCCCCAGCGCGACGCGTTGACGCTGTCCGTTGGACAGCTCCCGCGGAAAACGCTTCTGCAGGTGGTTGATTCCGAGGGTCGAGGTCACCTGGTCGATGCGCTCGGCGCGCTCGGCCTCGGTGTAGCGTCCCGTCCTGCCGGACTTCAGCGGCGAGGCCAGATTCTCCGCGACGGTCTTCTGCGGGTACAACGCGTAGCTCTCGAACGCCATCGCGACGTTGCGGTTGTACGGCTCCACCAGGGTGACATCGTTGCCGCCGATGTGGATCGACCCCGCGTCGATGTCGACCAGGCCCGCCACCGATTTCAGCGTGGTGGTCTTGCCCGCGCCGCTGGGGCCGAGGATCACGAAGAACTCCCCGTCGGCGATGTCCACCGAGAGCCCGTCGACCGCGTCGATCGTGTTGCCGCCCTTGTTGAACGACTTGTGCACGTCAACCAACGACACCGTTGCCATCAGGCCTTCACCGCCCCGAACGACAGGCCGCGAACCAGGTACCGCTGAATGGTCAGGGCCAGTATCAGCGGTGGTAGCGCGGCGATGATGGCGGCCGCCGCGGTCAGGTTGTAGTAGGCCTGACCGCCGCCGCCGAGGAACTTGGTGATCGCGAGGGTCACCGTGCCGGCATTGCTGTCGGCGAGAATGAGGGGGAACACGTAGTTGTTCCACGCGAAGATGAACGCCAACAGGGCGGCCGCGGCGATGCCCGGCCGCACGATCGGCAGCGCGACCATCACGAACGCCTGCCGCCGGGTGTATCCGTCCAGCAGCGCGGCCTGCTCGAGATCGTCGGGCAGGTCCTGGAAGTAGGACCGCAGGATCCACACCACCAGCGGCATGGTCACCAGCTGCAGCACCCAGATCATGCCGACCTTGGTGTCGAACAGCCCGATCTGGTTGTAGATCACGAACAGCGGCACGATCACCATCAACTCGGGCGCGAACCGGAACGACAACATCGTGAACATCAGGTCGTTGCTGCCCTTGTACTGCCAGCGTCCGGCGGCATAGGCCGCCGGGATACCGATGACGAGCGACACGATCACCGCGCCACCACAGTTGAGCAGGCTGGTCACCAGCGAGGCCTTGAAGTCGACGCTGGTCATCTCGGTGCCCTTGTTGCTCAGCACGGTGACGAAGTTCTCCAGCGTCGGGCTGAACGAGAAGTAGGTCGTGGTCTGCTCCTCGGCGTTCTTCAAGGCCAGCAACAGCATCCAGAAGATCGGGAACAGCGAGAAGACGAACCAGAACACCAGCCCGACGTCGGCGGCGACCGCGCCGATCGACCACCGCCGCTGACCGGGTTGCAGTTCCGCCCGGCTGAATCGGTCCTTCAGACCCGCCATGTCTATGACTCCGCCCCGGCAGCGCGGCGCTGCGCCTTGCCCAGCACGCTGACCAGGTAGCGCGCCGTGATGAACACGATGACCCAGAGCAGCAGCATGTAGGTGCTGCCCCGGGAGTAGTCCAGGTTGATGATGGAGTCCTCGAACGCACCGATCTGCAGTGTCCTGGTGGCCACGCCGGGCCCGCCCTGGGTCAACACGTAGATGTGGTCGAACACCTTGAGGTTGTCCATGAACCGGAAGATGACCGCGACCAGGATGTAGGGCCACAGCATCGGCAGCATCAGCTTGCGGAACATGTAAAACCAGCCCGCGCCGTCGACCTCGGACGCCTCGAACGGCTCCTTGGGCAGTGACCGGATCCCGGCGAGCACCAGGATGGCGACGAACGGGGTGAAGATCCACAGATCGACCAGGATCACCGACCACAGCGCGTTGGTCGCCGACAACCAGTCGAAGGTGTTCCCCAGCGCCAGAACGTGATTGAGGATGCCGAACTGCGGGTTGAACATCAATTTCCAGATGACGCCCGCGATCACCGGCGCGATCATCAGCGGCAGGATCAGCACCTTCTCGAACACCTTGCCGATCAGCGACGAGCGGTTCAGCAGCAGCGCCAGTCCCACCCCGATCACCGTCTCGATGACGGTGGCGACCACCGCGAAGATCGCGGTGACCTTGACGCTCTGCCAGAAGATCTGGTCACCCAGCACGGATTTGAAGTTGTCGAACCACACGAAGTGCGGATCGGGGTTCACCGCCGCATAGTTCAGGAATGCGTAGTAGGCGCCCACCGCGAACGGATACAGGATGCCGATGACGATCACCACGGCAGGCACCGACAGCAGGTAGGGACGCAGCCGGCGCCGCCAGGTCGGCACCTCGGGCACCGCGCGCGCCGAGTCCGCGCCGACCTGGTCGGCCGGGGCGGCGGGCTGTTGGGAGGTCTGCAAAGTCATGTCGCCGGCTCCTAGAGGTTGACCTTGGAGGTGTTGGTCTTGGCCAGGCTGCGCAATCGGGAGGCCGCGTCGTCACCGCCGTAGATGTCCTGCAGGGCGACCGCCCAGTCCTTGGTGGTGTCGAAGAACTTCTTCTGCGGCGTGAACTGGATTTTCGACGACCCGATGACGGTCTCGAACGCCTCGAGGTAGCCGGGCTGGTTCCCGGCGACGCGCTTGAAGGTGCTGTCGAACACCGACTTTCGGACCGGATCGGCGAAGATCCCGCCCTCGACGGCCTTGGTCATCGATTCCTTGCCGGTGGCCCACTGGATGAACAGCCAGGCCGGCAACTTGTTGGCGGAGTTGGCGTTCATCGCCCAGCTCCACGTCCAGAGGTTGGTCTTGTAGTTGCCGTCGGGACCGGCCGGACCGGCGTACCACCCGAGGTTGCCCGCTTCGGCGCTGGCCCCGGGCTTGTTCTTCGGATAGGTGGCGCTGTCGGCGTCGTAGACCATCATCGCCGTCCCGTCGCCGAGATCACCGGTGGCGTTGGGGTAGTCGTAGGTCGTCCACGACGTCGGACCCGCCTTCTGCTGCATCTCGATCCACTTGCGGGTGAAGTCGACGGCCCGGTCACTGTCCATCTCGGCGATCAGATCGGTGCCGTCGAACGTGTAGTCCACAGCCCCCTCGCGGACGTATTGGGTCATGAAACCGGGGTGGATCGTCGCCCAGGACTTCGACCCGCGCGTGGCGATGCCGTACCGGTTGGCGGAGCGATCAGTGAGGTCGATCGCCAACTGGATGAAGTCGTCGAAGTTGTCCGGCAGCCGGATCCCGCGGCGGTCGAAGTAGGCCTTGTTGTAGGCCACGACGTTGTTCTCGAATCCCCACGGGATGGCCCACTGGCCACCGCTGCCCAGCGGCTGGCCGGTGGTCAGGTCCCACCGGGTGGAGGTCCGCAGGCCGTCGAAGATGTCCTCGAAGTCGTACTCGGCCGAGGTGGCCGAGGTGTTCTGCAGCCACGGGCCGAGGTCCTCGATCCATCCCGGCGGGCCGTACTGCCAGATGAAGTAGGCACCGAGCATGAACGCGTCGTGCTTTCCGGTACCGCCGGCCAGTTCGGTGTTGAGTTTGGTGAAGTAGTCCGCCTCGGGCACCAGGTCGACGTTGACATCGATGCCCGTCAGCTCGGTGAACTCGGCGAGCATCGGCTGGTAGGACACCTGGTAGGGGTGCGGGGTCTGCAGGATGTTGATGGTCTGACCGGCGGCCTTCTTCCAGTCGAACCCGCCGGTGACGTCCGCGGCCCCGTTGGGGGCACTGGCCCGCCCGCCCACACCGCACGCCGACAGTATCGGCAGACCGGCCGCCGCGATGCCGGTAAAGCCCATGGCGGCCAGCATGTTTCGACGCGTCATGGGCCGGTGCGCGCCGAGGCGATTGCGTCCGGTCGGGGTTTCTGGGCTCATCACAGTCGCTTTCGCTACGCCGGAATCAGGGAGACCTTGACCGACTCCTTGCCGTTGGCCACCAGGTCGAGCCCCTTCTGGAAATCGGTGAGGGGCAGCTGATGCGTGCAGATCTCGTTCATCGGCAGGACGCCGGATTCGATCATCTTGATCGCGGCCGGCCAGCAGTACGGGCCCAGATGCGCGCCGAGGACATCGAGTTCCTTGTCGTCGCTGATGATGCTCCAGTCGACGGTGGCATCGCTGCCGAAGACGCCGTACTCGACGTAGCGGCCGAGCTTGCGCAACAGGTTCAGGCCCTGCGGCACGGCCGAGGTGTGGCCGGTGCCCTCCAGGTACACGTCGGCGCCGTAGCCGTCGGTGAGGTCCTTGATGATCTTCTCGGCGTCCTGTTCGGCGATGTTGATGGTGAGGTCGGCACCGCACTTCTCGGCGAGCTTGAGCTTCTCGGGCGCCATGTCCAGTGCGATCACCCGCATCGGGTTCTTCGCCTTGGCGCCGGCGACCATGCCCAGGCCGATGGGCCCGCACCCCGCCACCACCACGGTGTCCTCGAACAGGATCTGCGCGCGCTCGACGGCGTGCAGGGCGCAGGACAGCGGTTCGGCGAACGCCGCGTGGTGTGCCGGCACGTCCGGGGAAACCTTGTGCACCAACGCTTCTGCCGGGTACACCATGTAGCTGGCCATGGCTCCGGGGGTGCGGCGCTTGAAGCCGTACAGGTCGTGCGGCTGACACATGTGGTACTGGCCGCGCTTGCAGAACCGGCACTCCCAGCACGGGACGATCTGCTCGGACACCACGCGGTCGCCGACGGCGATGCCCCACCGCTGGGCGGCTTCGTCGTCGAGTTCGACGACGCGGCCCACGAATTCGTGCCCGGGGATCACCATGGTCTCGGCCCACGCCGGCCGGTTCTCGTCACCCCAGAACTTCGCCGCACCGTGGTAGCACTTCAGGTCACTGGCACAGATGCCGACGGCCTCGACCTTGATCAACGCCTCACCCGGGCGCCTTGTCGGTACCGCGACCTCTTCGAGTCGGTAGTCGTGCGGTCCATGGCACACCACCGCTTGCATCTTCTCGGGCGTCGAGCCTGACATCTGCGCTCCTGTGGATGTCGTCGGGATCATGTCCAACACCGCGGTCGGCGATGTGGGTCCAGTCACACTAACTCCGCCTGTGCACGAATGTCCAGAACAGTTGTTCAGCGAACATCTGACGTGGACAGGTGCTCAAATGGCATACTCCTGGCATGGCCAGCCACGCCAAGCCGACGCCTCCCACAGGAGCCTCCACCTCTTCACCCGAGGGGGAGCCCGGGCACTTTCCGGCGTCGCTGCTGTATCAGGCGGCCAAGTTGTACTACTCCGAGGAGGCCACTCAGGCCGAGGTCGCGGCACAGCTCGGCACCAGCAGGGCGACGGTCAGCCGGCTGCTGGCCGAGGCCAAGCGGCGGGGCATCGTCCGGATCGAGGTGATACCTCCGTCGGACGTCGAGGTGGGCGATCTGTCCGACCGGCTGGCACGCGCGCTGTCGCTGGCCAAGGTGGTGCTGAGCCTGCCGGTTCCCGCGCCGGGACCGGGCCGCACCACTCTGGACGTGATGGGCGGCGTGCTCGCCCCGGCCGTCGGCCGGGCGCTGTCGACGGCCGGCCTGTTGGCCGGCGACGTGCTGCTGGTGTCGTCGGGACGGACGGTGTACGAGGTCGCGCAGTACGACCTGCCGCCGCTGCCCGGCGTCCTCGTCGCGCCGACGGTGGGCGGGAACGACCAGCCCGAGGCGTGGTACCAGACCAACGAGATCACCCGGCTGGTCGCCGCCCGGGTTGCCGGCCGGCCCAATTACCTTTTCGCCCCGGCACTTCCGGGCCCGGACCTGTATCCGTCGCTGCGCAACGACCCCAGCATCCAACGCGTCCTGGATCTCTGGCCGCAGGCCCGGTGCGCCCTGATGGGGGTGGGCGCCCCGCCGCTGATGCGCTCGGACATCCCCCGGTTCGTCCCGACCGAGTCGACCTCGCTGCGCGCGGCAGTCGGCGACGTGTGCTCGCGGTTCTACGACCGGGCGGGCGATCCGGTCGAATTCGACGGCAGCGGACGGCTCATCGCGGTGGAACTGGAGGCGCTCCGCCACATTCCGGTGACGATCGCCGTGGCGATCGGCGCCGAGAAGATCGACTCGATCGTCGCGGGCGCCCGCGGCGGCTACTTCAATCAGCTCGTCACCGACCCTGCCACGGCGACGGCGATCCTCACCCACCTGGAGAAGGCGTGACGACAATGGCGATGCCCCGGTACGCGGGTGCACTCCGGCTGGACGGCAAGCGCGCGTTGATCACCGGCGCGACCAAGGGCATCGGCGCCGACATCGCCGCGGCGTTCGCGTCGGCCGGCGCGAATCTGGTGCTCAGCGGCCGCGACGAGGGCGAGCTGGACGAAGCGCGGTCGACGTTGGCCGACCGGTTCGGCGTCCAGATCCGCACCGTCGCAATCGATCTGGCGGAACCGGCGGCGCCCGCGGAGTTGGCCAGGATCGCCGGCGGCGCGTTCGACGGCCTTGATGTCCTGGTCAACAACGCCGGCGTCTCGTACCCGCAGCCGGCCGCCGAAACCGACCCCGCCCAGTTCGACGCGACCATCGCGGTGAACCTGCGGGCTCCCGCCCTGCTGGCGTCGGCGGTCGGCGCCACGATGGTGGCGGCGGGCACCGGCGGGTCGATCATCACCGTGGCCTCGGCGGCCGCGTTGGCCCCGCTGCCCGACCACTACGCGTACTGCGCGTCGAAGGCCGGCCTGGTCATGGCGACCAAGGTGCTCGCCCGTGAGCTGGGGCCGCACGGCATCCGGGCGAACTCGGTCTGCCCGACAGTGGTGCTGACCGAGATGGGGCAGCGGGTGTGGGGCGACGAGGTGAAGGCCGCGCCGATGCTCGCGCGGATTCCGCTCGGTCGCTTCGCCGTTCCGCAGGAAGTGTCCGACACCGTGGTGTGGCTGGCATCCGACATGGCCGCGATGATCAACGGCGTGGACATCGCGATCGACGGCGGTTACACGATGGGCTGAGGCTCGCGGCGGTCCAGGTTCGCGAGCCTGTGCACCTGGTCTCTGGTGGCCGGGTAGAGCTCGCGCCAGCCCGCGTACAGCTCCTCGTAGAGCTCCTGGTTGGCCGGGTCGGGTTCGATCTCACGTGCGATCCGGGCCCAGTCCGTCGTCGCCGGTACCACTCCGGCGCCGATGCCGGCCAACAGCGCATCGCCGTAGCTGGCGCCGATGGCCTGTTCGGGGACCAGCTGCGACCGTCCGGTGACGTCGCTGACGGTCTGAGCCCAGATCGGACTGCGGAGTCCGCCGCCGACCGCGACGGTCCTGGTGCCGCTGTGGGCGTCGTCGAAGCGTTCCAAAATCTGCCGGATACCGAACGCGATGCCCTCGTACGCCGCCCGGAACAGGTGGCCCCTGGTGTGCCGCAGCGTCAGCCCGGCGACCACTCCCCTGGCCTGCGGATCGAACACCGGCGTGCGCTCACCGGCGAGGTACGGAAGCACCAGCAGTCCCTCGCTACCCGGAGGGACCGCACGCGCCTCGGCCATCAGGTCGTCGAAGGACGCGCCGCCGGTCACCGTCTGCAACCAGTTGATCAGGCTGCCCGCGGTCGAGGTGCCCGCGGCCAGCGCATGGCTGCCGTGCGCGACGCCGGCCGTGGTCCACAACGCCGGATCGCTGTGGTACTCGTCGATGACCTGGACGATGAACATCGTCGAGCCGTACATCAGCATCTGATCGCCGGGCGCGCGCACGCCGACGGAGAACGCCTCGGAGTACGCGTCGACGGCGCCCGCCACGACCGGTGTGCCGACCGGGACCCCGGACGCGTCGGCTCCCTCGGCGGTGACCGTCCCGACCACCTCGCTGGGCCACACCAACCGCGGCGACGGGATGTGCCCGCTGATGCGCTCCGCCCACTCGCGGTTCCAGTCGAAGTCGCGCGTCGCGTACATCGGGTCGCACTGGCTGGCGGTGTGATGGTCGATGACGTACTCGCCGGTCAGCTTCGCCGCGATGTAGGAGTTGGACCCGTACCAGCCGCGGGCCCGCGCGAACACGCCGGGCTCGTTCCGGCGCACCCATTCGAGTTTCGGGCCGACGGCCTGGCTCGACAGCAGCGTCCCGGCCCGGTCGAGGATGTTCTGCTCTCCGAATTCGGCTGTCAGGGCATCGATTTCAGCCGTGGCACGGGTGTCGATGCCGTACAGGATGGCGGGACGCAGTGGCCGGTGATCGGAGTCGCACAACACCAGGCACGGACCCACACCGCTCACACACATCGCCGCGAGCCGGCCGCCACCGGGCATCTTGGCCATCAGCGCACGGGCGATCGTGCAGACCTCGCGCCACCACACGGCTTCGGCGTCGACCTCGGCCCACCCGGGCCGCGGCAGATCCATCGAATGCGGGATCGTCTCCGTGGCGATCACCGACCCCGCGGTATCCACCAGGACGCCTTTCGTGCTTCCCGTCCCCATGTCGATTCCGAGCAGCAAGTCCACCCGACAGACCCTACGTCGGGCCGGCGGGCCGCGAGCCCGGCTTCAGGGTTGCGATGTCGTCGTCATTCGCGACCCTGGCGCCCGGCTCGGCGAGCACCCCCCTTTTGCCCGCGAGCAGACACAAACTCGCGCAACACGCCTACGACACGCCCGATTTCGCGTCTGCTCGCGCCCGGAACTCAGCGGCCCCGACAACGACGAAGGTCGCGGACTCCGGAGAGTCCGCGACCTTGTCTCGTGTGGGCGAAGGGGGACTTGAACCCCCACGTCCCGAAGGACACTGGCACCTGAAGCCAGCGCGTCTGCCATTCCGCCACTCGCCCGAATGACCGAGGGAGCCTATCACGCACGGCTCCCGGCATCCCAACCGTACTTCGGCACCCCCTTGTTCTCCAAAACGGGTACACACAGATCCGTGACCAGCACCGATGGCTTTCTCAGAGAACTGTTGGTCCCGCGTGCGCACCCATGGCCGATAGCATGCATGCAAGCATCGCTGCCGGTCGACGCGCCGGTGGCGGCGTGGTGCGAGCAGAAATCACCCAGTCGATGACGGAGGCGAACAGGACCATGGGACTCGTCGGCCGCTTCGAGCGCAAGCTCGAGGATTCGGTCGGTGATGCCTTCGCCCGGGTGTTCGGCGGCTCCATCGTCCCCGCGGAAGTCGAGTCGCTTCTGCATCGGGAGGCCGATGCGGGCGCTCGTAAAGTCCACGGTGGACGCATTTTGGCCCCGAACGACTACGTCATTACCCTCAGTGTGCCTGACTTTCGGAAGGTGAATGCCGATCCGGACATCACCGCGACCACGTTCGCCAAGCACTTGGAGGGATACATCCATGAGCAGGGATGGCAAACGTATGGTGATGTGGTCGTCAGATTCGAGCAGTCACCCACCCTGCACACCGGACAGTTTCGCGCGCGTGGCGTGGTCAATCCCGACGCGGCCACAGATGAACCCGCTCCACCTTCACGAGACGTCACGTCCCAGGCAGAACCAGGAGTACCAGCGATGACCGACAATCCGAGCTACCGCGGCGGCCCAGGACAGGGTCGGCCAGACGAGTACTACAACCGTCCGGAGAACCGTCCCGAGGGCCGCCCCGAAGACGAGGGCTACCCCCGCCAGGACGCCCGCCCCGAAGACCAGCGCGGCGGCTACCCGCCTGCGGATCAGGGCGGCTACCCGCCTGCCGATCAGGGCTATCCCCCTCAGGAGCAGGGGTATCCGCCCCGCGGCGGCTACCCGGAGCAGGGGGGTTACCAAGACCAGGGCGGCTACCCCCAGGGTGGCTACCCGCCGCCGTCGTACGAGCAGCGTCCCCCGGCCGGCTACGGGCCGCCGTCGGGCGGCTACCCGCCGCACAACTACGAGCAGCGCCCCCCTGCCGGCTACGGCCCGCCCCCCGGCGGACCCGGCTACGGCGCTCCGTCCAACGACTATGACTACGGCCGCCGCCCCGACGAGGGTGGCTACGGTCAGGGCCGTCCGGCCTACCCGGACCAGGGTGGCTATCCCGAGCAGGGCGGCTACCCGGACCAGGGCGGTTACGGTCAGCAGCCCTACGGACGCCAGGACTACGGCCAGCCCGATTACGGCCGCTACGGCGAGGCCCCGGCCGGTTACGGCGACCAGGGTTACGGCGAGCCCGCCGGCTACGGCGACCAGGGCTACGGCGCACCCGCCGGGCAGCAGGGCGGTTACGGCGGCTACGGCGCCGGACAGGGCGACTACCCCGCCGGCGCGACGGTCACGCTGCAGCTCGACGACGGCAGCGGACGCACCTACCAGCTGCGTGAAGGCGCCAATGTGATCGGTCGCGGACAGGACGCGCAGTTCCGTCTCCCCGACACGGGTGTGTCACGACGGCACCTGGAAATCCGTTGGGACGGTCATGTCGCGCTATTGTCAGACCTCAATTCCACCAACGGCACCACGGTGAACAACGCTCCGGTTCAGGAGTGGCAGCTGGCCGACGGCGACGTCATCCGGCTCGGACACTCCGAGATCATCGTCCGCGTTCACTGAGGCGCGCCGCTGAGGGAAGCGGTCGCGTGCACGCCACGTCGATCGACGCCCCACAAGGTGGCGTGCCGATAGGACGGGACGGAGAGGACGTCAGATGCAGGGGCTTGTTCTGCAGCTGACCCGTGTCGGCTTCCTGTTGCTGCTGTGGCTGTTCATCTGGTCCGTGCTGCGCATCCTGCGCACCGACATCTACGCACCCACCGGCGCGGTGATGGTGCGGCGCGGGCTGGCGCTGCGCGGGACGATTCTGCCCAGCCGGGGCCGGCGCACGGTTCCGCGCCAGCTCGTGGTCACCGAGGGCGCCCTGGCCGGCACCCGCATCACGCTGGGCACCCAGCCGGTGCTGATCGGCCGGGCCGATGACTCGACGCTCGTGCTGACCGACGATTACGCCTCTACCCGCCACGCCCGGCTCTCCCCGCGAGGTCCGGAATGGTACGTAGAGGACCTAGGATCAACCAACGGTACATACCTCGACAGGGCGAAGGTGACGACAGCGGTACGAGTTCCGATGGGCACACCGGTGCGGATCGGCAAGACGGTGATCGAGTTGCGCCCGTGACACTCGTTCTTCGATATGCAGCCCGTAGCGACCGGGGGTTGGTGCGCGCCAACAACGAGGACTCCGTCTACGCGGGGGCCCGGCTGCTGGCGCTGGCCGACGGCATGGGCGGCCACGCCGCAGGTGAGGTCGCCTCGCAGCTGGTGATCGCCGCGCTGGCACACCTCGACGACGACGAGCCCGGCGGAGACCTGCTCAGTAAGCTCGACGCCGCGGTGCGCGACGGCAACGCCGCGATCGCCGCGCACGTCGAGGAGGACCCCGAGCTCGAGGGCATGGGCACCACGCTGACGGCGATCCTGTTCGCCGGCAACCGGCTCGGGCTGGTGCACATCGGCGACTCCCGCGGCTACCTGCTGCGCGACGGCGAACTCACCCAGATCACCAAGGACGACACGTTCGTCCAGACCCTGGTCGACGAGGGCCGGATCACCGCCGAGGAGGCCCACAGCCATCCGCAGCGGTCGCTGATCATGCGCGCGCTGACCGGCCACGAGGTCGAGCCGACGCTGATCATGCGGGAGGCCCGCGCCGGCGACCGCTACCTGCTGTGCTCGGACGGGCTCTCCGACCCGGTCAGCCAGGACACCATCGCCGAGGCGCTGCAGATCCCCGATGTCGCCGAGAGCGCCGACCGCCTCATCGAACTGGCCCTGCGCGGCGGCGGTCCCGACAACGTCACCGTGGTGGTGGCCGACGTCGTCGACTACGACTACGGCCAGACCCAGCCGATCCTGGCGGGCGCGGTGTCCGGCGACGACGACCAGACGGCCCCGCCGAACACCGCGGCAGGCCGCGCGTCGGCGTTCAATCCGAAACGCAACGCCGCCAAACGTGTTGTGCCGCAACCCGAGGAACCCCCACCGCGCCCCCCGTCGCGTCGGCGCATGATCATCGCCGCGACCGTGCTGGTCCTTGTGGTGCTGGCGGGCCTGGCAGTCGGACGCGAGATCGTGCGGAACAACTACTACGTCAGCGAGCACGACGGCACCGTCTCCATCATGCGGGGTGTTCAGGGCTCCTTTCTCGGAGTGTCCTTGCAGGAGCCATATCTCCTCGGATGCCTGAACAACCGCAACGAACTCTCCCTCATCAGCGCCGACCAGTCCGGTGACCCCCGGGACTGCCGCCTCCTCGCCGTCGGTGACATCCGTCCCTCAGAGCGCGCCCAGGTGATCGCCGGGCTGCCGTCCGGCTCGCTGGACGAGGCCATCGGCCAGATCGAGGAACTGTCCCGCAGCTCCGTGCTGCCGGTGTGCGCGACCCCGACGCCTACCCCGACACCGAAGCCGGCTCCCCCTCCCGCGCCGACGTCCGCGTCGCCGCGGCCCGCCCCGACGTCGGCCTCCGGCGCACCGGAATCGCCTGCGCCGTCGGCGAATCCGCGCCCGAGAAGCCCTGCGCCCGCGACCCCGCGCGCCTCGGCCCCACCGACCCCGTCGGGATCGGCGCCGCCCGCTCCCCCGCCCGCCGCCACACCGT
Organism: Mycolicibacterium parafortuitum; assembly: GCF_002086815.1. Classification (GTDB taxonomy): domain Bacteria; phylum Actinomycetota; class Actinomycetes; order Mycobacteriales; family Mycobacteriaceae; genus Mycobacterium; species Mycobacterium parafortuitum. The sequence goes on along the minus strand of NZ_MVID01000004.1, from coordinate 286,942 downwards.
CGCCGTCGCCGACGGTCACCGCGCTGCCCCCACCGCCGCCTGAACCGGGAACGAACTGCCGGGAAGTCGCATGACGACCCAGCCGCAGCCCGTCGTCTCGGTCGCCCCGCCGCTGCCGAACCGCCGCAACGCCGAGCTCGCGTTGCTCGCGTTCGCGGCGGCGATCACGACCCTCGCACTGCTGTTGGTCGAGGCCAACCAGGAGCAGGGGCTGCGCTGGGATCTCGCCCAGTACACCGTCGCGTATCTGGCGCTGTTCACCGGCGCGCATCTGGCCGTGCGCCGCTTCGCCCCGTACGCCGATCCGCTGCTGCTGCCGGTGGTGGCGCTGCTGAACGGTCTCGGCCTGGTGATGATCCACCGCCTGGACCTGCCCGAAGGCCAGGCCACCGCCCAGGGCCTCGGCGGCACCGCGAACCAGCAGATGCTCTGGACGCTGGCCGGAGTGCTCGGGTTCTCCGCGGTGGTGATCTTCCTGCGCGACCACCGCATGCTGTCGCGCTACGGCTACGTGTGCGGGCTGACCGGCCTGATCCTGCTCGCGATCCCGGCGGTGCTGCCCCGGTCGATGTCGGAGCAGAACGGCGCCAAGATCTGGATTCAGTTCCCCGGCTTCTCGATTCAGCCGGCCGAGTTCTCCAAGATCCTGCTGCTGGTGTTCTTCGCGTCGGTGCTGGTGTCCAAGCGCAGCCTGTTCACCAGCGCCGGCAAGCACGTCCTCGGCATGGATCTGCCGCGCCCGCGTGACCTCGCGCCGCTGCTGGCGGCGTGGATCGCGTCGATCGGCGTGATGATCTTCGAGAAGGACCTCGGAACATCGCTGCTGCTGTACGCGTCTTTCCTCGTGATGGTCTACATCGCGACCGAACGGTTCAGCTGGGTGGTGCTGGGGCTGGGGCTGTTCGCCGCGGGAAGCGTGGCCGCCTACTACATGTTCGACCACGTGCGGGTGCGCGTGCAGACGTGGCGCGACCCGTTCGCCGATCCCGACGGGGCCGGCTACCAGATGGTGCAGTCGCTGTTCAGCTTCGCCACCGGTGGCATCTTCGGCACCGGCCTGGGCAATGGCCAGCCCGGCACCGTCCCGGCCGCGTCCACCGACTTCATCATTGCTGCGATCGGGGAAGAGCTTGGGCTGGTTGGCCTTTCGGCTGTGCTGATGCTCTACACCATCGTCATCATCCGCGGTCTGCGGACGGCGATCGCGGTGCGCGACAGCTTCGGCAAGCTGCTGGCCGCCGGGTTGTCCGCGACGCTGGCAATCCAGTTGTTCATCGTCGTCGGCGGTGTCACGAAGCTGATCCCGCTGACCGGCCTGACCACCCCTTGGATGTCCTACGGCGGCTCGTCTCTGGTCGCGAACTATCTGCTGCTGGCCATCCTGGTGCGCATCTCCCACAACGCGCGTAAGCCGATCTCGACCAAGGCACTGCCCTCGGGCAACATTGCGGGCGCCAGTACCGAGGTGATCCAGAAAGTATGAACACCTCACTTCGCCGCATCTCGGTCATGATCATGGCGCTGATCGTGCTGCTCCTGGCCAACGCGACCCTGACGCAGGTCTTCACCGCCGACGGGCTCCGCGCCGATCCGCGCAACCAGCGGGTGCTGCTCGACGAGTACTCCCGCCAGCGTGGGCAGATCTCGGCGGGTGGTCAGCTGCTCGCCTATTCGGTGAAGACCGAGGGCCGCTTCCGGTTCCTGCGCGTCTACCCGGATCCGCAGGCCTACGCGCCGGTCACCGGCTTCTACTCGCTGAGCTACTCGAGCTCCGGTCTGGAGCGCGCCGAGGACACCGTCCTCAACGGCTCCGACGAGCGGCTGTTCGGGCGCCGGCTCGCCGACTTCTTCACCGGCCGCGATCCGCGCGGCGGCAACGTCTCGACCACCATCAACCCCGAGGTCCAGCAGGCGGCATGGGACGCGATGGAGGACGGCTGCAACGGACCGTGCAAGGGCTCCGTGGTCGCGCTGGAGCCGTCGACCGGGAAGATCCTGGCACTGGTGTCGGCACCGTCCTACGACCCGAACCTGCTGGCCACCCACGACATCACCGAGCAGGCCGCCGCGTGGGAGGCGCTGCGCGACGACCCCGACTCGCCGCTGCTGAACCGCGCGATCTCCGAGACCTACCCGCCCGGCTCGACGTTCAAGGTCGTCACCACCGCCGCCGCGCTGCAGTCCGGCGCCACCCCGCAGACGCAGCTGACCGCGGCGCCGCAGATCCCGCTGCCGAACAGCACCGCGACGCTGGAGAACTTCGGCGGCATGTCCTGCGGCGGCGGTCCGACCGCCACGCTGGAGTACGCCTTCGCCCACTCCTGCAACACCGCGTTCGTCCAGCTCGGCGTCGATACCGGCGCCGACGCGCTGCGCTCGACCGCGGCCGATTTCGGGGTGGACACCCCGGCCCCGGCGATCCCGCTTCAGGTCGCCGAATCCACAGTCGGACCGATCGCCGACGACGCGGCGCTCGGCATGTCCAGCATCGGACAGAAGGACGTCGCGGTGACGCCACTGCAGAACGCGATGATCGCCGCGACCGTCGCCAACAAGGGTGTGACCATGACGCCGTACCTGGTGGACAGCCTCAAAGGCCCGGACCTGGCGACGATCGCCACCACGGCGCCCACCGAACAGCGGCGAGCGGTACCCGAGCAGGTCGCAGATACACTTACGGACCTGATGGTCGCCGCCGAGCAGGTGACGCAGCAGAAGGGAGCCATCGCCGGCGTGCAGATCGCATCCAAGACCGGCACTGCGGAGCACGGCACGGACCCGCGCAACACGCCGCCGCATGCCTGGTACATCGCCTTCGCGCCCGCTCAGGCACCCAAAGTCGCGGTCGCGGTACTCGTCGAGAACGGTGGCGACCGCCTCGGAGCCACCGGCGGCGCGCTGGCCGCACCGATCGGGCGCGCGACGATCGCGGCGGCGCTGAGGGAGGCATCATGAGTCCCCGCAGCCGAGCGAAGCGAGGCGAGAAATGAGCCCCCGCGTGGGAGTCACGCTGTCCGGCCGGTACCGCCTCCAGCGGCTGATCGCGACCGGCGGCATGGGCCAGGTCTGGGAGGGTGTCGACTCCCGGCTGGGACGCCGTGTGGCGATCAAGGTCCTCAAGGCGGAGTACTCGACCGACTCCGAGTTCGTCGAACGCTTCCGCGCCGAGGCGCGCACCGTCGCGATGCTCAACCACCCCGGCATCGCCGGCGTGTACGACTACGGCGAGACCGACATCGACGGCGAGGGCCGCACCGCGTACCTGGTGATGGAACTCGTCAACGGTGAGCCGCTGAACTCGGTGATCAAGCGGACCGGCCGGCTGTCGCTGCGACACGCGCTGGACATGCTCGAGCAGACCGGCCGCGCGCTGCAGGTCGCGCACAGCGCCGGCCTGGTGCACCGCGACGTCAAGCCCGGCAACATCCTGATCACCCCGACCGGCCAGGTGAAGCTCACCGACTTCGGCATCGCCAAGGCCGTCGACGCCGCCCCGGTCACGCAGACCGGCATGGTGATGGGCACCGCCCAGTACATCGCGCCCGAGCAGGCTCTCGGGCACGACGCGACCGCGGCCAGCGACGTGTACTCGCTCGGCGTGGTCGGCTACGAGGCCGTCTCCGGCAAGCGCCCGTTCACCGGCGACGGCGCGCTGACCGTCGCGATGAAGCACATCAAGGAGACGCCGCCGCCGCTGCCCGCCGATCTGCCGCCGAACGTCCGCGAGCTGATCGAGATCACGCTCGTGAAGAACCCCGGCCAGCGGTACAAGTCGGGGGGACCGTTCGCCGATGCGGTGGCTGCTGTGCGTGCCGGCCGTAGGCCGCCGCGACCCAACGCGGCGCCGTCGATCGGTCGTGCCGCCCCGGCCGCGGTGCCGCCGGCGATCCAGAACCGTCCGGATCCGACCGGGCGCGCCCCGGCCGCGACCGCACGTACCCGCACGACCGGGAGCCATCACCGCTCGGCGCCCCCGGCGCGGCGCACGTTCTCGTCGGGTCAGCGCGCCTTGTTGTGGGCCGCCGGTGTGCTCGGTGCGCTGGCGATCGTGATCGCGATCCTGATCGTGCTGAACCACCAGGACAAACAGAACAGTCCGACGCGCAGCACGGTCACCGAGACGCCGAGCAGTGAGACGACGCCCGAGTCGCCGGTGGAGGGAACCCCGGGTGCCGCGCCGCCGATCGAGGGCCATGGCCCGGGGGAAAACTGGGTATCCCCACCCGTTAATAACGCGTCACCGCCGGTGACGCTGTACGCCCTGGAACAGATACCGCGATGACGACCCCACAGCACCTTTCCGACCGCTACGAAGTCGGTGAGATTCTGGGCTTCGGAGGCATGTCCGAGGTCCACCTGGCGCGCGACCTTCGCCTGCACCGCGATGTCGCGATCAAGGTGCTGCGCGCCGACCTGGCCCGCGATCCGAGTTTCTACCTGCGCTTCCGCCGGGAAGCGCAGAACGCCGCCGCACTGAATCATCCCGCGATCGTCGCCGTCTACGACACCGGCGAGGCCGAGACGCCGACCGGCCCGCTGCCCTACATCGTGATGGAGTACGTCGACGGCGTGACGCTGCGCGACATCGTGCACAACGAGGGACCGATGCCGCCCAAGCGCGCCATCGAGGTCATCGCCGATGCGTGCCAGGCCCTGAACTTCAGCCACCAGCACGGCATCATCCACCGCGACGTCAAGCCCGCCAACATCATGATCAGCCAGAGCGGCGCGGTGAAGGTGATGGATTTCGGCATCGCCCGCGCGCTCGCCGATGCCGGCAACCCGGTCACCCAGACCGCCGCGGTGATCGGCACCGCGCAGTACCTGTCTCCCGAGCAGGCGCGCGGGGTCAAGGTCGACGCCCGGTCGGACGTGTACTCGCTCGGGTGCGTCCTCTACGAGCTGCTGACCGGCGAACCACCGTTCGTCGGGGACTCCCCCGTCGCGGTCGCCTATCAGCACGTCCGCGAGGATCCGGTGCCGCCGTCGGCGCGGCATGAGGGCATCTCCCCCGAGCTCGACGCGGTGGTGCTCAAGGCGCTGGCGAAGAATCCGGACAACCGGTACCAGACGGCCGCCGAGATGCGTACCGACCTGGTCAAGGTGCACAGCGGCGAGACGCCGGACGCGCCGAAGGTGCTCACCGACGCCGAGCGCACCTCGCTCCTGTCGGCGACCCCGTCGCACCGGACCGAGCCCGTCGAACCCGTCGGCGCGCACCAGCCCCGCTACGACGACCGCAGCAGCGGCGGATCGCTGGGCCGATGGCTGATCGCCGTCGCGGTGCTGGCGGTGCTCACGGTGCTGGTCACGATCGGCATCAACGCGTTCGGCGGCGAGACGCGCGATGTCCAGGTGCCCGATGTGCACGGGCTGACCTCGGCCGACGCGATCGCCACCCTGCAGAACCGTGGGTTCTCGATCCGCACGCAGCAGAAACCGGATTCCGAGGTGCCGCCGGATCACGTCATCGACACCGATCCGGACGCGAACGCGTCGGTCGCGGCGGGCGACGAGATCACCGTGAACGTCTCGACCGGCCCCGAGCAGCGCGAGGTGCCCGACGTATCCGGTCTGAGCTACTCCGACGCGGTGCGCAGGCTGACCGCGGCCGGCTTCGAGAAGTTCCGCCAGACCACGTCGACCTCGCTGCCCGAGCAGAAGGACCGCGTGCTCTCCACGGTGCCGCCCGCCAACCAGACGTCGGCGATCACCAACGAGATCACCGTCGTAGTCGGCAAGGGCCCGGCGACGGCGCCCGTCCCCGACTGCGTCGCTCAGAGCGTGGACGTCTGCCAGCAGGTCCTGGCCGCATCCGGCTTCACGAAGTCCGTGCCGGTCGAAGTGGACAGCACCGTGGCGGCCGGTCAGGTCGTCGGGCTGGAACCGGCGGCCGGACAGACCGTGCCGCAGGACACGGTCATCCAGATCCAGGTGTCGCGCGGCAACCAGTTCGTGATGCCGGACCTGAGCGGGCAGTTCTGGACCGACGCGGAGCCGCGCCTGCGCGCACTGGGTTGGACGGGTGTGCTCGACAAGGGCGGCGACGTGCAGAACAGCGGTCAGCGCACCAACGCGGTGGTCCGGCAGAGCCCGCCGGCGGGCAGCGGCGTGAACTACGGCGCGACGATCACGCTGAACTTCGCGTCGTAGCGGCCGCGACGGCGCCGGCGACCTCGTCCTCGAGCTGACGGACCAGGGTCTCGGCCGGTGCCGCGCCGCAGTACCCGAGCCAGTTGGCCAGCATCCGGTGCCCGCCCTGGGTCAGGATCGACTCGGGATGGAACTGCACGCCGTGCACGGGCAGTTCGCGGTGCTGGACGCCCATGATGACGCCCCCCTCGGTGCGGGCGATGACCTCGAGCTCGTCGGGCACCGTCTCCGGCAGGATCGTCAGCGAGTGGTACCGCGTCGCGGTGAACGGGTCGGGCAGCCCTTTGAGCACGCCGGCATCGGCGTGGTAGACGGTGCTGGTCTTGCCGTGCAGCAGCTCCGGAGCCCGGTCCACGGTGCCGCCGAAGGCCACCCCGATCGCCTGATGACCCAGGCACACGCCGAGCAGCGGAGTGCCCGCGGCCGCACACGCGTGCACCAACGGGATCGTCGCGCCGGCCCGCTCCGGGGTGCCCGGTCCGGGGCTCAGCAACACGCCGTCGAACTCGGCGGCCGCGCGGGCGATGCCGGCATCGGAGGACAGCCGGTCGTCGTCGTTGCGCCACACCTGAGCCTCGACGCCGAGCTGGCCGAGGTACTGGACCAGGTTGAACACGAAGCTGTCGTAGTTGTCGACGACCAAGACCTGCATCAGCACAGGTTACCGGCAGCGGCGGGGCGGCTCAGTAGCCGAGCGGGCCGATCGGCTGGGCGTACTTCATGCGGACCGCCTCGGTGTGCCCGACCAGTTCCACGTCGCGGACCTCCTCGGTGTAGCCGAGCCCGAACCGGACGGCGTAGCGCTTGTACAGCGTGACGAGGGGCGCCGCGGCCAGTGCCTCCTGCATCGCCGCGGAATCGCCGACCGCGGAGATCACATACGGCGGGCTGTAGGTGCGGCCGTTGAGCAGCAGCGTGTTGCCGACGCACCGCGGTGCCGAGGTCGCGATGATGCGCTGGTCCTGCACCTGGATACCCTCGGCGCCCGCACTCCACATCGCATTGATGACGCCCTGAATGTCCTGCTGGTGCACGACGAGGTCGTCGGGGGACGCGTCGCGGGGGAACCGGCCGTGGGCGTCGCGTTGCGCATCGTTGAGCGTGACGACGAGGCCCGGCCCGCGCAGAGGTGTCAGGCCCGCGGCCGCGGCGAGCGCGTCTCCGCGGTTGGTGATGGCCGTCAGCGCGGCCTCGGCTCCGGGGGAGCCGCCGTGATGGTTGTCGATGCTCGAGGCCAGCGCACTCTGCTGGGCGCTGAGCCGGTCCACCGAATGCTGTGATTCCCGGACCAGGTCGACGAGTCGGGGGGCGTCGCTGCTGCGGATCTCGTCGCCGCCGGAGACCCCGTGGGTGGCGCCGAGGAGCAGGCCCGCGGCCACACACACCACCGGGACGCCGACGCGCCACCCGGAGCGGGTGCGCGCTGGGGTGTCCTTGCCGGTCATCTGTCTTCGTCGGTCATCGTCGTCCTGGCCTTCCGTAGGTGGCGTAGGTGAGGTCCGGAAGTGCGCGGATCGCCTGCGTTAGGCTCTCCCTAAACATCGTCGCACTGACCGGCCACAAAGTGGCACCGGCGACAGACGCGGCGCCGATCGTTCGAAGGTACGCATGCCCAAGTCCAAGGTCCGTAAGAAGAACGACTTCACCATCAACCCGGTGAGCCGGACTCCGGTCAAGGTCAAGGCCGGGCCGTCGAGTACGTGGTTCGTGGTGCTGTTCGTGAGCCTGATGCTGATCGGTCTGGTGTGGCTGATCGTCTTCCAGCTCGCCGGCAGTGGCCCCGACGTTCCTGGCTTCCTGCAGTGGATGGCCGATCTGAACGTGTGGAACTACGCCATCGCGTTCGCTTTCATGATCACGGGTTTGCTGCTGACAATGCGCTGGCGATGACGGGTACGGGCGGCCAGATGAATTCATCGTGGTCGCCTGTTGTTCGTCCGACGGTCACCCGGACGTCACCGGATCACACGGATGTGATTCATCCCCATTGGGGATAGCACTTGTGGATAACCGCCGTTTCTCGCGGTAGAAGGGTGTGAAGTACCGGTGCAGCAAACACAGTGGCAACCGCAGACCGCAGCCATCGTGGTGCAGGGAATCCTGGGCATCCTGCTGGCCGTTTTCGCTGTGACGCTGGTCACAGACACGCCAGGGCGCGTCCTGATCGGCCTGGCCGCAGTCGGCCTGATCTTGTTTGCGCTCATGTCGTGGCGCGCGCGGCCCAAGCTAGCAATCACCGAGGACGGCCTGGTACACCGCGGCTGGTTCACCACGCGTCAACTCACGCGCGGGGACATCACACGGATCCGGATCACGGAGTTCCGCCGGATCGGCCGCAAAGTCCGGCTTCTGGAGATCGACACCGTGGACGACCGGCTGCTCGTGCTGAGCCGGTGGGATCTGGGTACCGATCCGCTGACGGTGCTCGACGCACTCACCGACGCCGGGTACGCACCCGGCGCCGGTGCGGGGGAGACCCCGTAGCAGCGTCTAGGAAATGGTGATCGACTCGATCACGACCGGATCGACGGGGCGGTCGCTGCGGTCGGTCGGCGTCGTCGCGATCGCGTCGACGACCTTCTTCGACTCCTCGTCGACGACCTCACCGAAGATGGTGTGGCGGCGGTTCAGGTGCGGGGTCTCGGTCACGGTGATGAAGAACTGCGAGCCGTTGGTCCCCGGCCCGGCATTGGCCATCGCCAGCAGGTAGGGCTTGTCGAACTGCAGCTCCGGGTGGAACTCGTCGGCGAACTTGTAGCCCGCGTCGCCGCGGCCGGTGCCCGTCGGGTCGCCGCCCTGGATCATGAAGCCGTCGATGACGCGGTGGAAGATCACGCCGTCGTAGAACGGCCCCGACGAGCCGCCCGACGCGTTCTCCGTGCTGTACTCCTTGGTTCCCTGGGCCAGTCCGACGAAATTGGACACGGTCTTGGGGGCGTGGTTTCCGAAGAGTGCGATCTTGATGTCGCCGCGGTTGGTATGCAGGGTCGCGGTCGCGGTCTGAATGGGACTCGTCACGGGAATCCAGTCTGCCACGCGCCCTCGCGGGCCAACCGGGCACCGTGCGCTCCACGGGATGGCAGGCTGAAGGTGCGACATCCGTCCATCGAGAAAGGGGTGGGAAATGAGCTCCACGACCCGCGAACACCTGACACCCGGCCAGCGCCTCGGGCGCGGCCTGAAGTACTCGACCGTCGGTCCGGTCGATGTGACCAGGGGAGCGGTGGGGCTCAGCGTCGACTCGGTGCGGTCGTCTGCCGCGTGGGTCGGTGACCGCTACCGCCGCAGCAAGGTCGCCCGCCAGCTGCGCGAGGAGCTGTCGTCCGCACAGCAGGTGATCGCGGCCGAGGTCGCCGCCGCCCAGGAGGTCGTCGCGAACCTGCCCGAGGTGCTGCAGAAGGCCCGCAAGCCACGGCGACGGGTGCGCCCGTGGCTGCTCGCCGGCGTCGGCGTCGCATTGCTGGCCGGGGGAGCGGTGACGTTCTCCATCCTGCGCCGATCGGCCCAACCGGATCCGTCTCCGCTGCCGCCGAGCGTCGAAGTGACGCCGAAGCCCTAGCGAAAGCTGTTCGCGCCGTGGCTGTCTCGGTATTCGATCTGTTCTCGATCGGTATCGGCCCGTCGAGCTCACACACCGTGGGCCCGATGCGGGCGGCCCGGCGCTTCGTCGAGCGCCTCGCCGCCGCCGGAGTTCTGTCCGGCGTTGCCGGGGTGCGCGTCGAACTGTACGGTTCGCTCGGCGCGACCGGCGCCGGGCACGGGACACCGGGCGCGGTGGTGCTCGGTCTGGAAGGCGCCGACCCCGAGACCGTCGACCCCGACGCGGCACGCGCCCGGGTCCCGGAGGTGGGGGAGCGGCGCGTACTTCAGCTCCGCGGCGAGCAAGAGATCGAGTTCGACATCGCCTCCGACATCGTCCTGTCGTTGCGGGCCATGGACTTTCACAGCAACGGCATGGTGTTCGTCGCCCGCGACGCCGACGGTGGCGAGCTCGACCGGCACGTCTACTACTCGGTGGGCGGAGGATTCGTCGTCGACGAGGACGAGGCCACCGGCGGAGCGCGCGACGAGATCGCGGTGCCGTACCCGTTCCACACCGGAGCGGACATGATGGCGCTCGCGGTCGAACACGACTGCCGAATATCTGATCTCGTCGCCGCGAACGAGGAAGCACTCGGAAACGGGGCGCGGCTGAGGGACGGTCTGCTGCGGATCTGGGCGGCGATGCGGGAGTGCGTCGACCGCGGTCTGGCCGCCGACGGCACGCTGCCGGGCAGTCTGCAGGTGCAGCGTCGGGCCCGGGTGCTCGCCGCGGCCCTGGAGGCCAACCGCGCCGAGCCGCTGTACGCGATGGACTGGGTGGGGGTGTACGCGCTCGCGGTCAACGAGGAGAACGCGGCGGGCGGACGGGTCGTCACCGCGCCGACCAACGGCGCGGCCGGGATCATCCCCGCGGTGCTGCACTACTACTGGCGATTCGTGCCGGGAGCCGACGAGGACGGTGTGGTGGAGTTCCTGCTGACCGCCGGCGCGATCGGTCAGTTGTTCAAGACGAACGCGTCGATCTCGGGCGCGGAGGTCGGCTGCCAGGGCGAGGTGGGGTCGGCCTGTTCGATGGCGGCCGGGGCGCTGGCGGCGGTGATGGGTGGGACCCCGGCCCAGGTGGAGAACGCCGCGGAGATCGGGATAGAGCACAACCTCGGCCTGACGTGTGACCCCGTCGGGGGACTGGTGCAGATCCCGTGTATCGAACGCAATGCGATCGCGTCGGTGAAGGCGATCGCCGCGGCGCGGATGGCGATGTTCGGCGACGGCACGCACCGGGTGAGCTTGGACACCGCCATCAAGACGATGCGCGACACCGGGGCCGATATGGCGGACAAGTACAAGGAGACGTCACGCGGGGGACTGGCCCTCAACGTGGTCGAGTGCTGACGCCCCGCCTCCCGCGGGCCTTGTCCATGGAATGCGAGACCTAGCCGCGATACAGCCTGGATACCAGGCGATCTCCCCGCCGAAGCTTGCCGGGTGCACAACCCCGATCCATTCTCTCCCGACGATTCACTGAGACGCACTGTGTTCGCCGTCCTCGTGACCTTTGTCCTGATCGGCATCCTCGCCGGTGTGATGGTCGGCCTCCTGTGACGCCGGGAGGCGCCATCGACCGCGAAATCCTCTGGCTGGTAATCGAATACGCCATCCTATGAAGGATTCACCTAGTAGGAGTACAGCCTCGACAGCCGCGCGTCGTCACCTGAGCATTGGTGTGGTGATGCCATACCTGAGAATTCGACCTTCTGCGGCGGCTGCGCTGCCTGATGGTTCCAAACCTCTTACCCCAGTGAATAACTCGCCGTCATTGATCGGTTCCTCGTCGCCGCGGGCACGAAGCAGATGGCTGGTGCGTCTCTGGCAGCTCGTCAGGACACCCGCCAGAACCGCAGGCGGCGAGGTGAGGACCAAGGGTTCGAAGGTGCGCCGCCCCGACTATATGGAAGAGGCCGCGATGCGGCGGGAGATGTTCCGGCTTTGAGGCTGCCGTGTTATGGGCCGCCGGCGGCGCTGGGTCTGCGCGTATGAGGACGTTACGTGTCGGCGCGTGGATTCCGCCGCACCGTCCGCAACATGATTCGCTGTACCGCAACGCGTTCCGTGTGGTCCCCACAATGAGTCCGGCCCATCCCGCGGTCGATGATGACGCGCGGGATGGGCCGAATGCCCGGGGCCTGCAAAGGCCCCGGGTGTGTCAGGCCAGGCCGGCCTTCTCCAACGCCGTCGCACAGGTGTCCACGATGAGCCGCGTCACCACGTAGGGGTCGACGTTCGCATTCGGGCGGCGATCCTCGATGTAGCCCTTCTGCTCAACCTCGACCTGCCAAGGGATGCGCACGGACGCACCCCTGTCGGCCACGCCGTAGCTGTACCGGTCCCAGGGGGCAGTTTCGTGGGCCCCGGTGAGACGCGCTTCGATCCCGACTCCGTAGTGCTCGATGTGCTCGGCCGGCTTGTCGTCACGGCCCAGGGCCTCTGCGGCTTCGATTACCGCCTCGTAGCTCTCCCGCATCCTCTTGGTGGAGAAGTTGGTGTGAGCACCCGCTCCGTTCCAGTCACCCTTGGCGGGCTTCGGGTCGAGGGTCGCCGAGATTCCCGCGTCCTCGGCGGTGCGGTAGAGCAGCCAGCGCGCCACCCATAACTGGTCGGCGACATCCAACGGGCCGAGCGGACCCACCTGAAACTCCCACTGCCCCGGCATGACCTCGGCGTTGATACCGGAGATGGCGAGCCCGGCGGACAGACAGTTCTCCAAATGCTTCTCGACGATCGCACGACCGCTGATCTCGTCCGCGCCGACACCGCAGTAATATCCCCCCTGCGGAGCAGGGAAGCCACCGTCGGGGAAGCCCATCGGCCGCGAGCCGCGGAAGAAGGTGTACTCCTGCTCGATGCCGAACAGTGGTTCTTGAGATTCGTGACGTGCCGCGACATCCCGTAAGGCAGCCCGCGTATTGGACGTATGCGGGCTGAGATCGGTGTTGAGCACCTCGCAGAGCACGAGCAGGGCATCACCACCGCGGATCGGGTCCGGGTACGTCGCGACCGGCTGGAGTACCCGGTCGGAGGCATGCCCCGCCGCCTGATTCGTGCTGGAGCCGTCGAAACCCCAGATCGGTGGCTCATCGCCTGCGGCAAGTATCTTCGTCTTCGACCTCAGCTTGGCAGTTGGCCGCGTGCCGTCAATCCAGATGTACTCAGCTTTGTAGGGCATGGTCTTTCCTTTCCTTTGTCCGTTTGGTGGGGCTCTTGGCGGGTTGTCCGATGCCTTTGCAGCGCAACAGATCGGCTACTTCGGTGTGTTCTCCGCGGAGTGCGTCTGTCAGCGGCGTACCTCCCCAGCGGTCGGTGACGTCCGGCCGGGCACCTGACACGAGGAGATAGCGCACAGCGGCGACGTGGCCCTCGGACGCGGCGAGGTGCAGCGCGGTACGCCCGTCGTAGTCCGCGGCGTTCGGCTCGGCCTCAGTGGCGAGAACTGCCCGCAACTCGTCGAGGTCGCCCTGGCTCGCCGCGTAGAGAAGGCGCATCGTCACGCTGATCTCGGCTTCGTTCTTCTTCCGACGAGGGTCGCGCTTGTCGGTGTCCTCGCCCATGGTGAGGGAATCGAAGGCATGGAAGTTGTAGCGGTTGACCAGCTCCTTGCAGAACGCGACTCCGCGAACTGAATTGCCGTGGGAGTCCAGGCGCGGCGACCATACACACACCCCCATCACTCCCGGGACGACAAGCATCAGTCCGCCGGAAACACCGCTCTTGGCCGGTAGTCCGATCGTGAACGCGAACTCGCCCGAATAGTCGTACATTCCGCATGAAGACATCAACGACAAGCAGTGACGCACCGTGTTCGGGTTGAATACCCGGTCATTGGTCAAGGGGTTGATGCCGGCATTGGCGAGCGTCGCGGCGACAACGGCCAACGCTTCTGTGTCCAGTTCGATCGAGCAACACTGAAAGTAGAACTCCAGCGTTTCCAGAAGGTCTGTACGTTCGGGAAACGCTCCCCGTTCTCTCATGAAGTAGCCGAGGGAGAAGTTGCGGTCTGCGGTTCGTCGCTCAGAGAGGTAGACAGAGTTGTTGAAGCCGACCCTGTCGGAGCCGCAGAGCCTACGCCAGGTCTCCGCTACGTAGTCGAAGCGGTCTGCAAGCTCGTCGTGCGCCCGCAACATCGAGCACGCCATGATGGCACCCGAGTTGATCATCGGGTTGTGCGGCAATCCGTCAGCGGTCAGCGAAAGCTCGTTGAATCCGCGGCCGCTGGGTTCACGACCGATATGACGGTGGACGACCTCGACACCGTGTTCCTCCAGCGACAGGCTGTAGTTCACCGGCTTGCACAGGGATTGCACGCAGAAAGGGTCGTTCGTGTCGCCGATGCTGAAGCGCTGGCCGTCGATCGTGCAGACAGCGATACCGAACTTCTCCGGATCGACACGCTTGAGCTGCGGGATGTAGTCGGCCGTCGCCCCCCTGGTGTCCCCTCGGACCAGGTCATAGGTCTCCCGGAGCTCTCTTTCGAGGCGTCCGAAGTCAGGGATGACGAGGTCACCACGCAGCGCCCGGGCAATCAGACCGCCGCTTGCCTCGCAGATGGAAGCGAACTGCTCCAACGTCAGACCGCCTCCGTCATCACCGTCAGCCGCCAGCAACTGTGAAATGCCTTGCCGTACTCGGAGGTCATCTGGCGCGATACCCGCGACCTGGATCCTCGTCCGAAGCTCCATCAGCGAAATCCGCTGCTGCGAAGAGAGTTTGAACGTCCTCGCGAGGGCGCTGACACCGAACGAGTCCCGGTCCTCGGGCGCTGATGGGGTTGGGCGGCTATCCGCCGGTGCGCTCTGCGCCACTGCAGAACCTTCGGCCACGAACATTTCTCTCAGTGCTCCTACTGCGTTGGCTCGCGCAGATCGCGATCGGCCCTGTGCCGAACGGTGGATGTGCGTGCTGCAAAACCTCTGCGACTCAACAACGATCGCCCGGCCGCTACCGCAACAGCCAGACCCCAGTGCTACTAGGAGAATTTCTCATAGCCCGCTGGTGGCGGGGTCGGTCGCGCCTCGGTATCGAGGCCGAAGCCTTCCTAGGTCCGAGCCGTGCCCTGGTGCGAATCAGTCTCAGCTGTAGTGATTTCCACGAGCCTGTGCAATGCGCGTTCGGACGGCGACTCCGGCTCGGCCCAATAGGCAACCATGATGTGCTCACCCGTGCGAACGTTCAGATGCTGGAAATGGAGGTCCAACGGTCCGACAATCGGATGATTGATGAGGAGCAGACCCCTGCTATGGCCTTTGACGTCGTATGACGCCCACAAACTGCGAAACCGCGCACTTTCGCTGAGCAGCTCGTCGATCACGGCCTGCAACCCAGGATCAGGGTGCCGGCCGACGTAGGCACGTAGCCAACGCACCGCCCACGCAGTCAGCCCTTCCCAGTTTCGGTAGAACTGGTCCATGCCGTCATCCAAGAAGAGGCTCCGCATCGGGTTCTCTCCCTGTGCGAATGTCGGCGTCAAAGCTGCCGCCAGGGGATTCGCCATCACGATTGTCGCTGTGACGTCGTGAATATGCGCCGGCGTGACGGGCCAGTTGTCGATCAGGTGCTGGAGGGCCGGATTCAGCGGCTGGATGAATTCGCGCTCCCGCGGCCACCGCTTGGGGGCATGCACGAGATTGCGCATGTGCGCCGCGGCGTCTGGACTGAGACGGAATGCTTCCGCCAACGCGTTGAGGACTTGTTCCGAAGGCTTTTCACGTCCCTGCTCGATGCGGTGGTAATAGTCGGTGCTGATGCCGGCGAGAATCGCCACTTCTTCGCGCCGAAGACCTGCGACTCGACGACGATGACCGGTCGGCAACCCAACATCGCTGGGCTGGATCTTTGCGCGTTGTGTACGTAGGAATTCGGCAAGTGGATCATTCTTCCGGACCACGCATTCATCCTAGGTGCGGGGCCTGCCGCGGGACCAGGACGAGAAGTGTTCAGACGAGTCACCCGACCTGGAACGCGGCGGATTCGAGCAGGTGAGCGGTCGGTTCTGCGGAAGGTGGGCGTGATCTTCCTAGGAAACTCTCTGCCTTTCGTTCGAGTCGTCTCACATGTTGACTCTCAGACGGATGCGATTGTCGAATTGCATTGTTGTGTCGCGTGATTCGGCGTCGTCAATGGTAGCCGTCGGAGAGGATCGCAAAATGTTGACGTCCAGTGCCACCCCGAGTCCGGATGAGCGCCCGATTGCACACGGCGGTCCGCATCTGGCGACCAGACATTTGACCGTTGCGGAGGCATTTCTCTCCCAAGTTGCGCGCGGCGGCACATATCCCGCAATTCTTGACGAGCAGCTCGGCGTTGCCTTGACGTGGCGCGGATACGGTAAAGCCGCGCAGAATGTTTCGGCAGGATTGAAGGCTGCCGGACTCGGCCGCGGCGATGCGGTGGGTCTGCTTCTCAGTAATCGACCCGAGTTCCACATCGCTGACATCGCGGTCCTTCTGGCCGGGAGCACGCCGATCTCGCTGTATCACACCGCGGCCCCAGAGCAGCTGGCCGAGATTCTCGACAACGCGGGATGCAGCTTCATCATCACTGAGCCCGCGTACGAGGACAAGCTGGAAGCAGCGTTGGCGTTGATGAATTCTGCGGCGCCGCGGATTGTCGTCGTCGGACGGGACTCGTGGATGATGCTGTTGACCAACCCGTCCGCCCAACCCACCCTCGCGGCGATCTCGATGCCGGAACAGTCCGATACCGCCACGGTGATCTACACGTCCGGCACCACGGGCGCTCCCAAGGGGGTGGAGCTCACCCATCGAAACATCATGACGACGATCACCGAGATCACTCGGCGGATCCCGCTTCGACGCGATATGCGATCCATCTCCTTCCTGCCGATGGCTCATATCGCCGAGCGGCTGTCGACGCACTACATCCCGCTGATCACCGGCTCGACCATCGTGTGTTGCGGCGATATGGCCCATCTCGTGCCACTTCTCCAGCAGGTGCAACCAGAAATTCTTTTCTCGCCGCCTCGGCTCTGGGAGAAGTTGATGGCAGCCACCGCCCCCGCGTATCAGAAGGGCGCCGACCCGGATACGTTGCGCCGTAACATCGGCTGCAGCCGGGTGGAGGTCGCGCTCACCGGCGCCGCGCCTTGTTCGCCCCGCGTCCTCGACTACTTCCGCACATTGGGCGTGCCGCTGCGCGAAACCTACGGAATGTCAGAGAGTGCGGGTGTCGTCTCGATCGCCGAACTCGACGCCGCCGGATGTGTCGGCAAGCCTCTGCCACACAATGAAGTTCGGGTAGACGCGGACGGTGAGCTACTCGTGCGCGGCCCGTCTGTGATGGCCAGGTACCGCCGCCGGCCGAGCGCGACTTCCGCAGTGATCGATGAACAGGGCTGGCTACGGACGGGCGATATCGCGCGGGTCGACAACAACGGAAGGATCTGGATCGTCGACCGCAAAAAGGACCTGATCATCAACAGCGGCGGAAAGAACATGTCCCCGGCGAACATCGAAGCGCGTCTGAGGGAGGCGGATCCGCTGATCGAGCATGCGTGCGTCATCGGCGACGGCCGTCCGTACAACATCGCTCTGATCGTCGTCGATGACGCCGTGCGACAAGCCCTCGGCCTCGACAGTGAGGACAGTCTCCGCGCGGCGGTGCAGGAACATGTCGATCAGGCCAACTCCCGGCTGTCGCGGGTCGAGAGGGTTCGACGCTTCGCCGTGGTGCCGTCCTCGTGGACGCCGGACTCCGACGAACTCACCCCGACGTTCAAACTCAAGCGCACATCCATCCAGAAGAAGTACGCCGACGTGATCGAGGCGCTCTATGCGGACGACTCTCCGGTTTCGGTGATCCCCTGAGTGGACGCCGCGGCTCGCGTGGATGCACGGCGCTCTGGCCCGTCAGGTGCTTGCTCGGCCACGCACGGCCCGCCGCCTGGACGCCCGAACGCAGAACAGGTCAGACCCACGCGGTCTGACCTGTTTGTTGATTGTGGAGCCTAGGAGATTCGAACTCCTGACATCTGCCTTGCAAAGGCAGCGCTCTACCAACTGAGCTAAGGCCCCTCGCCGTCAGGAAGGTGTCTCGCTGAGACTGTGCCAGACCTCCGGCCCGTGCTGGGTTCGCCACACGATGACCGAGGCGACGGCCGCAGCAGCGCCTGCGAGGAGAAGCACCAGCTTCATCGACGTACCTTTCCGTGGGGCTAGGAGGACTCGAACCTCCGACCTCTTCGTTATCAGCGAAGCGCTCTAACCGCCTGAGCTATAGCCCCGTCAACCACACGGGCCGAGCGACGAGATTACCGTACGAGTATCCCGACTCCCAAACCGGAAGGTCGCGGTCAGTCCCGGTCTGCCAGGGTGACCTCCACACCGCCCACGAGGTCGGTGGTCAGGTTGTAGATGAACGCCCCGATCGTGGCCCCGGCGGTGAGCAGAACGATGTTCACCAGACCGATGAGCGTCGCACCGCCGAAGATGGTGCCGCTGGACACCAGCTCGCCGCCGGAGCTACCGCTGGCACTGGTCAGCAGGTCGCCGACGTTGCTGTTGAGCTTGCTCCAGACGCCCATGCCGCCGAGCACCAGGTACAGGATCGCGACCGCGATCATCCACACGAAGAACAGCACCACCGACAGCAGCAGCGACACCTTCAGCGTGCTCCACGGGTCGACCCGGCGGATCTGCATGCTGGCGCGCACCGGGCCCTTGTGCTGGCGCGTACCCACCTGCAGACGGCCGGCGGGGGCAGCGGTGCCCTTGGCAGCGGGTTTGTCCGCCGGACGATCCACCGGCGGACGCTGCGGCGGACGCGGTGGCCGCGGCCCGGACAGGTCCGGCAGCTCGCTGGCGTACGCGGCACCGGGCTCGGGCCTGCCCTCCGGCCGGCCCTCGGGACGACTGCCCTCGGGACGGGCACCTTCCGGGCGTACGACGTCGGTGCGGTCCCCGCGGGGCCCTGGTTCGGGGCGCGGGTCCTTCCGTGGGATCTGCTCGGTCTCCGGCCGGCCCGCCGGGGCGGACCCACCGGCCATGAACCGGTTCAGCCGCGCATCGAGGCCACCGGGCTGACCCGGCTGACCCTGCTGCCCGGGCTGACCCGGCTGCGGGGTGCGGGGCCCGTCCTGGCGCTGCGCTTCCGGGCCCTGAGGCTCCTGCCTGGCCCGCGCGGCCGGACCCCGCTGCCAGGGCGGCAGCTCGGTGGTGTCGGCCGTGTGTGCCGGTCGTGAGCCACTGTCCTGGCCCGAGGCCGGTGCGCCGGCGCCCGACCCGTTGGCCGGGCCGGAACCTTCACCCGTCGGCGCGGATCCCGGCTCTTTCGGTGAGCTCACCTACGACTCCTCATCCGTCGCGTCCAGGTCCGTGTTGACCTCGTCCGTGCTGTCGCCGGCCTCAGCGTTCCGCGCGATGGCGATAAGTGTGTCGCCCTCGCCCAGGTTCATCAAGCGAACGCCCTTGGTCTGGCGTCCGGCCTTGCGGACCTGCCGGGCCGCCGTGCGGATGACACCTCCACCGGAGGTGATCGCGTACAGCTCGGTGTCGTCGTCGACGATCAGCGCGCCGACGAGGGTGCCGCGACGACGGTCGTACTGGATCGTCAGGATGCCCTTGCCGCCACGGCCCTGCGGTGAGTACTCCTCGATCGCGGTGCGCTTGGCGTAACCACCCGAGGTCGCCACCAGAAGGTAGGTGTCGGGCCGAACCACGTTGAGCGACAGCAGCTGATCCTCTTCGTTGAACCGCATGCCCTGCACGCCCGAGGTGGCGCGGCCCATCGGCCGCAGCACCTCGTCGTTGGCCGAGAACCGGATCGACTGACCCTTCGCGGACACCAGCAGCAGGTCGTCGTCCGAGGAACACAGCACCGCACCGACCAGTTCGTCACCGTCGCGCAGGTTGATCGCGACGATGCCGCCCGAACGGTTCGAGTCGAAGTCGACCAGGCGGGACTTCTTCACCAGACCGTTGCGGGTCGCGAGCACCAGGTACGGCGCGTCCTCGTAGGTCTTGAGCTGGATGACCTGAGCGATGCGCTCCTCCGGCTGGAACGCCAGCAGGTTCGCCACGTGCTGGCCGCGCGCCGTTCGAGACGCCTCGGGCAGCTCGTAGGCCTTCGCCCGGTACACCCGGCCCTGTGTGGTGAAGAACAGGATCCAGTCGTGGGTCGAGCAGACGAAGAAGTGGTTGACGATGTCGTCCTGCTTGAGCCCGGCGCCCTGGACACCCTTGCCGCCGCGCTTCTGGCTGCGGTACAGGTCGGTCTTGGTGCGCTTGGCGTAACCGGTCTCGGTGATCGTGACGACGACATCCTCACGGGCGATCAGATCCTCGTCGGCGACGTCGCCGTCGGCCGGGATGATCCTGGTGCGGCGGTCGTCGCCGTACTTGTCGACGATCTCCTTGAGCTCGTCGTGCACGATCGCGCGCTGACGTTCCGGCTTGGCCAGGATGTCCTCGAGGTCGGCGATCTCGGCCTCGATCTTGGCCAGATCGTCGACGATGCGCTGCCGCTCGAGGGCGGCGAGCCGGCGCAGCTGCATGTCGAGGATCGCCTGGGCCTGGATCTCGTCGATGTCGAGCAACTCGATCAGGCCGGTGCGGGCGATCTCGACTGTCTGCGATGCCCGGATCAACGCGATGACCTCGTCGAGCGCGTCGAGCGCCTTGACCAGACCGCGCAGGATGTGGGCGCGTTCGTTCGCCTTGCGCAGCCGGTAGCGGGTGCGCCGGACGATGACGTCCAACTGGTGGTTGACGTAGTGGCGGATCAGCTGATCCAGGCGCAGCGTGCGCGGCACCCCGTCGACGATGGACAGCATGTTGGCGCCGAAGCTGGTCTGCAGCTGGGTGTGCTTGTAGAGGTTGTTCAGCACCACCTTCGCCACGGCGTCGCGCTTGATCTCGACGACGATCCGCAGACCCACCCGGTCGCTGGACTGATCCTCGATGTTGGAGATGCCCGTGAGCTTCCCGTCGCGGACCTGTTCGGCGATCGAGGTGATGAAGTTGTCGTGGTTGACCTGGTACGGCAACTCGGTGATGACCAGCGAGGTACGCCCGCGGGAGTCCTCTTCGATCTCCACGACACCGCGCATCCGGATCGATCCGCGACCCGTCTTGTAGGTGTCCTCGATGCCCTGCGTTCCGACGATCAGGCCGTAGGTCGGGAAGTCGGGCCCCTTGACCCGTTCCATCACCGCCTCGCAGGTGGCTTCCTCGTCGGCCTCGTGGTTCTCCAGGCACCAGTACACGGCCTCGGCCAGCTCCCGCAGATTGTGCGGAGGCATGTTGGTGGCCATACCGACGGCGATACCACCGGAGCCGTTGGCGAGCAGGTTCGGGAACCGGCTCGGCAGGACCGTCGGCTCCTGCACCCGTCCGTCGTAGTTCGGAATGAAATCGACTGTCTCCTCGTCGATTTCGCGCAGCATCTCCATCGCCAGCGGAGTCAGCCGCGCCTCCGTGTAGCGCATCGCGGCCGGCGGATCGTTTCCGGGCGAACCGAAGTTGCCCTGACCGTCGACCAGCGGGTAGCGCAGCGACCACGGCTGGGCCATGCGCACCAGGGTGTCGTAGATCGACGAGTCGCCGTGCGGGTGGTAGTTACCCATCGTCTCGGCAACGGAGCGTGCAGATTTCGCGTGGCCGCGGTCCGGGCGGAAGCCCGAGTCGAACATCGCGTACAGCACGCGGCGGTGCACCGGCTTGAGACCGTCGCGCACCTCGGGCAGCGCGCGCCCGACGATGACGCTCATCGCGTAGTCGATGTAGCTGCGCTGCATCTCCTGCTGGATGTCGACCGGTTCGATCCGGTCGCCGGCGTCCCCGGTCGGGGGCAGGGTGGTGTCAGTCATGAAGTTGTCCTATGCATTTGGCTAACGTCATCAAACATCAAGGAATCGAACGTCTTTGGCGTTTCGGGTGATGAAGCTGCGCCGGGCTTCGACGTCCTCGCCCATCAGGATCGAGAACAGTTCGTCGGCCGCCGCAGCGTCGTCGAGAGTGACCTGGCGCAGCACGCGCACCGAGGGATCCATGGTGGTCTCCCACAGTTCCTTGGCGTCCATCTCACCGAGGCCCTTATAGCGCTGGATGCCGTCCTCGGTGTTGATCTTCTTGCCCGCGGCACGGCCGGCCTCGAGCAGGCCGTCGCGTTCCCGGTCGGAGTAGGCGAACTCGGGTTCGGTGCGCTGCCACTTGAGCTTGTACAGCGGCGGCTGGGCCAGGAAGATATGGCCGTTCTCCACAAGGGGTTTCATGAACCGGAACAGCAGGGTCAGCAGCAGCGTGGAGATGTGCTGGCCGTCGACGTCAGCGTCGGCCATCAGCACGATCTTGTGGTAGCGCAGCTTGCTGATGTCGAACTCGTCGTGGATACCGGTTCCCAGCGCTGTGATGATCGCCTGGACTTCGGTGTTCTTGAGCACCCGGTCGATGCGGGCCTTCTCGACGTTGATGATCTTGCCGCGCAACGGCAGGATCGCCTGGAACATCGAATCGCGGCCGCTCTTGGCCGAGCCACCGGCCGAATCACCCTCCACCACATACAGTTCCGACTTCGTCGGGTCCGTGGAGCGGCAATCGGCCAGCTTGCCGGGCAGCCCGCCGATGTCGGTGGCGCTCTTGCGCCGCACCAGTTCGCGCGCCTTGCGGGCCGCGATCCGGGCCTGCGCCGACGACACCGCCTTGTTGATCACGGTCTTCGCCTCGGCCGGATTCGACTCGAACCAGTGGGTGAGCTGCTCGTTGCAGATCTTCTGCACGAACGACTTCACCTCGGTGTTACCGAGCTTGGTCTTGGTCTGGCCCTCGAACTGCGGCTGGGACACCTTCACCGAGATGACGGCCGCGAGGCCCTCGCGGATATCGTCGCCGGTCAGGTTCGCGTCCTTCTCCTTGAGGAGCTTCTTGTCCTTGGCGTACTTGTTCACCACCGTCGTCAGCGCCGCGCGGAACCCCTCTTCGTGGGTGCCGCCCTCATGGGTGTTGATGGTGTTGGCGAACGTGTGCACCGACTCCGAGTAGCCGGCGTTCCACTGCATCGCGATCTCGACCTCGTGGCCTTCGCCCTTGCCGTCGAAGTCGATCACGCTGGGCTGGATCGGGGTCTTGGTCCGGTTGATGTGCTTGACGAAATCGACCAGGCCGCCGGGGTAGTGGAACACCCGGTGCTTGACCTTGTGCGGGGCATTGGCCTCCGCCGCCTTCTCCTCCGCGGACTTCGGCGCTTCGGCCTGATCGCTGACCACATCGTCGACGACGTCCTCGGAGCTGACCCGTTCGTCGGTCAGCTCGATGGTCAGGCCCTTGTTCAGGAAGGCCATCTCCTGCAGGCGGCGCGCGATGGTCTCGAAGTCGTAGGTGGTGGTCTCGAAGATGTCCGGATCCGCCCAGAACCGGATCGTGGTCCCGGTCTTGTCGGTCGGCTCACCCTTGCGCAGCGTTCCCGGTACCGACTTGTCATAGGTCTGGAACCACTGGTGACCATCCTTGTAGATGTCCGCCTCAAGGCGCGTCGAGAGTGCGTTGACCACGGAGACACCGACGCCGTGCAGACCGCCGGACACCTGATAGGCGCCTTCTTCGAACTTGCCGCCGGCGTGCAGCACCGTCATCACGACGTCGACGGTCGGGATGCCGGTGGAGTGCATCGCGACCGGGATACCGCGGCCGTCGTCGGTGACCTGGACACCGCCGTCGGCGAGAAGGCGCACGTCGACCTTGGTGGCGAAGCCCGCCATCGCCTCGTCGACGGCGTTGTCCACTACCTCCCAGATAAGGTGGTGTAGGCCGCGTTCGCCGGTGGAGCCGATGTACATGCCCGGGCGTTTGCGTACCGCTTCGAGACCTTCGAGAACTTTGATGGAATCGGCGCCGTACTCACTCGGAGCATTCTTCTTCTGGGCAGCCACGTTGGACGCGTCTCCTTGGTTCTTTGGCAGGGATCGCCTGCTGAGCGGAGGACCACCGCTCGCGGATCACCGAACCAGTCTACCTTTAACTACCGTCAGGACCGATCCTGCGGGGGCGTTTCTGCATACCTGATCAAGCCGTGCGCGGAATTTTTCGGTCGAAGTTAGGTCTTGACGCCGTGGAAACTGTGATGTTGTGTTCTGGCGGCTCTGAGACGATCGTCGGCGGGCGGCTAACCGTACGTGTCGCGGGGTCCGCGACCGGGCACGTTGTAGCGCCCCTTCCGCCAGGACGGACCCACCGGACCGACGATCTTCAGCGAGGTCACGACCCCGTCGCCGACCGCCGCGGCGATCTTGGCCAGGATCTGGGACTGCACCATTCGCAGCTGGGTGGCCCACGCCGTCGATTCGGCCGAGACGGTCAGCACACCGTCGTGCAGGCTGGTGGGGGAGGCGTGCTCGGCGATCTGCTCACCGACGACGGCAGGCCACCTGCCGAACACCGCACCTTCGGAGACGCGCGCCGACCAGCCGCGACTGCGCGCGACGTCCTTGGTGATCGAGCCGAACAACTGCGGATCGCGGCTGTCCGGTCCCGGACCGGACCAGCGTCGCCGTCCGTTGCCCGCGGCCCGGCGCGGAGCGGGGTTCGTCCTGCCGTTCCCGACATTCTTGCCCTGCCGGCGCGCGGCACCACGGGCCTCTTCCAGTGCGCGACGCACCAGATCCATGCCCTTGAGCCCCTCGAGGTGCGCGGGCGGACCCAATTCCTTGTCGTTGTCGTCCTTGCTGTCGTCGGTCACTGCCGCACCACCGAGATCCGGCCCGAGTCGCTGTCGGTCATGGTGATCTCGACAAGCCGGGCGTCCCAGTCCGTCGGGATGTCCTCGTGTACCGCCGCGGTCACCAGCACCTGTTCGGCCGACGCGGCAACCTGAGCCAGCGCCTGGCGACGGGCGGTGTCCAGTTCGGCGAACACGTCGTCGAGCAGCAGCACCGGATCACTGCCCTCGGCGCGCAACAGTTCATACGCCGCCAATCGCAGAGCCAGCGCCATCGACCACGATTCTCCGTGGCTGGCAAAACCTTTCGCGGGCTGATCGCCGAGACGGAGTTCCAGGTCGTCGCGATGCGGACCGACCAGGCACACCCCGCGCTCGAGCTCGGCGTCGCGGCGGCGGCTCAACGCCTCGAGCAACGCGGCCTCGAACACCTCCGCGTCGCTGTTGCCCGCCGCGGCCTCGGCCTCCACCACCTCGACACCGGAGCGGTACCGCACCGCCGCCGGCCGGGAGGCCGGAGCCAGCAGCTGGTACGCCTTCTCCACCTCCGGGGCCAGTTCGTGGACGAGTGCCACCCGCGCGGCGATCAACTGGGCGCCGTGATGCGCGAGGTGCCCGTCCCACACATCGAGTGTCTCGAGCGCACCCCGGTCACCGCGGAACCGCGCCGCGGATGCGGTCTTGAGCAGCGCGGTGCGCTGACGCACCACCTTGTCGTAATCGGCGCGCACCGCGGCGATGCGCGGTCGCCGCGTGGTGGCCAGTTCGTCGAGGTAACGGCGGCGCTCACCCGGGTCGCCGCGGACCAGCGCGAGGTCTTCGGGGGCGAACAGCACGGCGCGCAGCACCCCGAGGATCTCGCGCGCCGAGCGCACCGGGGAACGGTTCAGCCGGGCCTTGTTGGCCCGCCCGGACGTGATGTCCAGGTCCACCGCGAGCTCGCGACCGTCGTTGACCACGATCGTCGACACCACGGCCCGCTCCGCGCCGGCGCGGATCAGCGGCGCGTCCGAAGCCACCCGGTGCGATCCCAGCGTCGACGAATACCACAGTGCTTCAACGAGATTCGTCTTTCCGAAGCCGTTCGAGCCGACGAACACGGTGCGCCCGGGTTCCAGCTCGAGCTCGACCCGAGCCCAGGACCGGAAGTCGGTCAGCGTGAGGTGACGGACGTACACAGGTTCACCTTGTCAGCCCGACTCGCTGACCCGCTTGACGGCATGGCCGCCGAACTGGTTGCGCAGCGCCGCGACGGCGCGCATGGTCGGGGATTCGTCCTGGCGCGACAGGAACCGCGCGAACAGCGATGCCGCGATGCTCGGCACCGGCACCCGCAGCCGGATAGCTTCTTCGACGGTCCACCGGCCCTCACCGGAATCCTCTGTGTAGCCGCTGATCTCGGCCAGATTCGGATCTTCTTTGAGAGCCTTGGCCAGCAGCTGCTGCAACCACGACCGCACCACCGTGCCGTTGGTCCAGGCCTGGTACACCGCCTGCGGATTCTGCACGAGGTCCTCGGCGGCGAGCAGCTCGTAGCCTTCGGCGTAGGCGGTCATCAGCGCGTACTCGACGCCGTTGTGCACCATCTTGGCGAAATGACCCGCGCCGACCGGTCCGACGTGGACGAAACCGTCCTCCTTCGGTCCCGGCGGACGCAACGTGTCGAAGATCGGCATCGCGCGCTCGACATCGGCGTCGCTGCCGCCGACCATCAGACCGTACCCCTCGGTCAGACCCCAGATACCGCCGGAGACACCCGCGTCGACAAACGATATCCCCTTGTCGCCCAACAGCTTTGCGTGCCGGCCGTCCTCGGTGTAGCGCGAGTTTCCGCCGTCGATCACCAGGTCGCCCTCGGACAGCACATCGGCCAGCGCCGTGATGGTGCTGTCGGTGACCGTGCCGGACGGGACCATCACCCAGACCACCCGCGGGGATTCCAGCCGCTCGGCGAGTTCCTCGAGCGAGGCCACGTCGGAAACCTCGGGCCGCGGGTCGTAGCCGATGACCTCGTGGCCGCCGTCGCGCAACCGCGCGCGCATGTTGAAACCCATCTTGCCGAGGCCGATCAGACCCAGTTGCATGGTGAGCGCCCCCTCTCGTGTGGCAGACCGGTCAGCCGGGTAGGCGCACCGGCATCAGCAGATACACGTAGTCGGTCTGCGCAGCGGGGAACGGACCATTGCCCTCGGCAGCGGCGTCGTCCTCACCGGCGGGCCGCAGCACCGCCGGACGGCTGGGGGTGGTGAATCCGAAGGTGACCCGGTCGGAGTGCAGCGAGCCGAGCCCGTCCGTCAGGTAGTTCGGGTTGAACGCGATGGTCAGCGGGTCGCCCGCGAACTGCACCGCCAGGTCTTCCTCCGCGCGGCCGACATCGTCGGCGCCAGCGGACAGTCGCAGCACATCGTCGGCGAATTCCATCCGGACCTGCGCGCCGCGGTCGGCGACCAGGGCCACACGCTTGATGGCCTCGGTCAGCTCGGCGACACCGATGGTCGCGATCGCGGTGTGCTCGGTCGGCAGCAACTGGCGGAACTTCGGGAACTCGGCATCCAGCAGCCGGGTGGTGCTGCGCTTGCCCTTGCTGCGGATGCCGAGCAGGCCTTCCTTGCCGACGGTCGGGCCCTGCCCGAGTGACAGGTGGACCTCGGTGCCGTCGGTACCGGCCTTGGCCGCCTCGGCAAGCGTCTTCGCCGGCACCAGAACCGCGGCCTCGACGCCGGCGGCGCCCGCCGACCAGGTCAGTTCGCGAACCGCCAGGCGGAATCGATCGGTCGCGGCCAAAACGACTTTCTCGCCGGAGATCTCGACCCGGATGCCGGTCAGCATCGGGAGGGTGTCGTCACGACCCGCGGCGACGGCGACCTGGCCGATCGCCTCGGAGAACAGCTCCGAGGAGACCACACCGGTCTCGTCGGGCAGCGTCGGCAGCGTCGGGTAATCCTCGACGGCCATGGTGGGCAGCGAGAATCGGGACGAACCGCAGGTCAGCGACACCCGGGTGCCCTCCACGCTGACGTCCACCGGCTTGGCCGGCAACGCGCGCACGATGTCGGACAGCAGCCGCCCCGAGACCAGAACGCTTCCCGGAGAAGCGATTTCGGCCGGAATCTGGACCTCGGCGGAGACCTCGTAGTCGAAACCCGAGACCGTGAGGCCTTCGTCGGAGCCCGTGAGCAGCACGCCGGCCAATACCGGCACCGTGGGCCTCGACGGCAGGTTGCGAGCTACCCACGCAACCGCGTCGGCGAAGTCCTCGCGAGTCAGCCGGAATTTCAGGTCCGACAGACCAGCCGTTGTCGCCACGTTCATAGCGTCCCTTCGATGCACACCCAGTCAAGCTTCACCAGCGGTTTCGGCGAATGACGCGGCGCTGCGAGTGGGCTGCGCCGCGACTACCGGAACGGCTGTCGCTGAACCACCGTAGAGCTTTCGGCTCCAACTTGAAAGCTAAACGATCGCGCTGACATGCGCCGAAGGAACCACCCCGGGGAGCCGGTGAATGACAGGTTTCCCCAACAGTCTTCTTCTAGAAGATATTGAGAGAGAGATACAAGTATTAGTAATAGGCACTGTGCAGACTGGGGATTACCGGGGTTTCGCGCAGGCCAGCGGCTGCCTCGAGCTGTGAGCAGACTGGGGATGGCCGTGGAACGGTTGGGCACCGGTTGGGGATGGTTCGGCGTTTGGGGACCGCGGGGGATGTTGTCGGCAGGTTGACCTCAGGTTGTGCACACCGTTGTGCACAGCTCTCGACGTGGCTGCTGTGGCACCAGTGACAGAAGATTTTGTGATTCGGCCGAGCCGAAAGGGTGCGACACGCGGCACGACACGCGCAGCGGTCATCGCCCGACGGCCGGCCGCGGCGGCCCTTCGGGTGGGGTGGGAGCTGAATGTGATCCGGTCGGCTCAGCGCTTCGCGCGCTGGCGGATCCGGGTGGTGAGTTCCTTGACGTGGTCGAAAACCTCACGGCGCTCGGCCATTTCGGCGCGGATCTTCTTCTCCGCGTACATCACCGTGGTGTGATCGCGACCGAACGCCTGCCCGATCTTGGGCAGTGACAGATCGGTGAGTTCGCGGCACAGATACATCGCGATCTGCCGCGACTGCGCCAGCGCACGGGTCTTACCCGGCCCGCGCAGCTCGTCGACGCTGGTCTCGAAGTACTCGGCGGTCGCGGCCATGATGGCCGCGGTGCTGATCTGCATGGTGCCGGGATCGGAGATCAGATCCCGCAGCACGATCTCGGCCAGCGACTTGTCGATCGGGGTCTTGTTCAGCGATGCGAACGCCGTGACCCGGATCAGCGCGCCCTCGAGCTCGCGGATGTTGCGCTCGATCCGGCTGGCGATCAGCTCGAGCACGTCGTCGGGCACGTCCAGGCGATCCATCTGGGCCTTCTTGCGCAGGATCGCGATCCGGGTTTCGAGTTCCGGGGGCTGGACGTCGGTGATCAGACCCCACTCGAACCGGGTGCGCAGCCGGTCCTCGAGGGTGGCCAGCTGTTTGGGCGGGCGGTCCGACGAGATGACGATCTGCTTGTTCGCGTTGTGCAGCGTGTTGAAGGTGTGGAAGAACTCTTCCTGGATGCCGTCCTTGCCCTCGATGAACTGGATGTCATCGACCAGCAGCACGTCGATGTCGCGGTACGTGCGCTTGAAGGATGCCCGGCGGTCGTCACGCAGGGAGTTGATGAAGTCGTTGGTGAATTCCTCGGTGGAGACGTACTTGACCCGCATGCCGGGGAACAGGCGCTGGGCGTAGTTTCCGGCGGCGTGCAACAGGTGGGTCTTGCCCAGCCCGGACTCGCCCCAGATGAACAGCGGGTTGTAGGCCCGCGCCGGGGCCTCGGCGATTGCCAGTGACGCCGCGTGGGCGAATCGGTTCGACGCACCGATCACGAACGTCTCGAAGGTGTAGCGCCGGTTCAGGTTGACCGAGACAGTGTCGTCCTCGGTCAGGTTCCTGGCGCGGTTGTAGTACGTCGGCCAGCTCTCTTCGGCGCTGGCACGGGCGGCGAGGTCGTCGTCGACATCGTCGTCGTCGGATTCCACCGGCGCTACGGCCGTCGGCTCCGGGCTCGGATCGCCGATGTCCTCGGTCGCGGGATCGGCGATCCGCACTCCGAGCTCGACGCGCTGACCGAGCTGGCGGCTGAGCGCCGACACGATCGGTTCGCGGAGATGGCGTTCGATCTCGTTCTGGACGAACGGGGTGGGCACCGAAAGCAGCGCGAAACCCTCGGTGATGACGAGCGGCCGGACCAGCTTGAGCCAGGCGCGCTGTTGCGGGGTCAGGGACCCGTTCCCGGTGCCGCCGGCGCCGTTGAGTTCGGTGACGACGTTGTTCCAGATGGATACGAAGGGAGGATCGGGGTCAGCGGTCAACGACACTTACCCCCTCGCGGTCCCGTCCGAGACGGCCAAAAAATACGGTGAC
Organism: Mycolicibacterium parafortuitum; assembly: GCF_002086815.1. Classification (GTDB taxonomy): domain Bacteria; phylum Actinomycetota; class Actinomycetes; order Mycobacteriales; family Mycobacteriaceae; genus Mycobacterium; species Mycobacterium parafortuitum. Next base: position 257,088 of record NZ_MVID01000004.1, on the reverse strand, counting down.
GAACTGTCCACAAGGTTATCCACAAGCTGTGGAAAAAGGACACTCGCCGCCGTCTGGTTGTCTACCGGCGTGAACACCTCGGTGCCGGAGCTCATCACGATTGGATCAGTGGGCTCGCGACGGAGTCTGGGCGCCCCCGCTTCGTTGTCTTGCGCCGATCCGGCGTGGAATCGGCATTGCCAGAAGCTAACAGTTTTCTCTCCGAGTGCCAACAGTTCTGCAACATTCCCGGGATGCGAAATCCGGGGCGGCCCAATAGAACCAGACGGACGTGACGGTTGAGACTTTTGTGATGTTCCTGACGTGCGGCGCAGCGGTGTGAGGCAGGGTTTTTGCGCCGGTGGAACCAGGTTTGACCCAGCCAATTCTCGTCAGTACCCTCGAACAGTCGCCCGCACGTGGCGATACGGCTGCGACCGGCCCCGGCCGGGGACCGCGCCGGCTAGGAATGCAAGACCGATCGAGCTTAACAACGGCCGACAGCTTTGCGCCTGCATGAGAAATCATGGGGGTGTCGAGCCGGGGGCCAGACTCAACAAGGAGTGACTGCCGTGGCCAAGGGCAAGCGGACTTTCCAGCCGAACAACCGTCGCCGGGCCAAGGTGCACGGTTTCCGGTTGCGGATGCGTACCCGCGCGGGGCGTGCGATCGTCACGGCTCGGCGCGCTAAGGGCCGTCGTTCACTGACTGCGTGACGCGGTCAGGTCTGACGCGGTGCTTCCGGCCCAGTACCGGATGACACGGTCGGCCGAGTTCGGTGCCACAGTCAGCCGAGGGACCAAGGCCTCACAGCCTGACCTCGTTCTGTATGCACTTCGTTCCGATGAGACGGGTGACCCCGGACCGAGAATCGGCCTGATCGTCTCGAAGGCCGTCGGCAATGCTGTCGTACGGCACCGGGTGTCCCGTCGGTTGCGGCATGCCGCGCGGACGATTCTTCCGGATCTCGATCCCGCCGAGCGGGTGGTGATCCGCGCGTTGCCGCGCAGCCGCGACGCGATCTCGGCTCGCCTCGAGCAGGAACTCCACGCCGCGTTGCACCGGATTCGGGTCCGCACCGGAGCACTCCCATGACCGGGCGTTCGGCCGCCGTACGGGCCGCGGTGTTTCTGATCCAGCTGTACCGCCACACCATCTCGCCGTTGCGGCTGCCGACGTGCCGGTTCACCCCGACCTGCAGCCAGTACGCCGTCGATGCGCTGACCGAATACGGCTTCGTCAAAGGCAGCTGGCTGGCCGCGGTGCGGCTGCTCAAATGCGGTCCGTGGCACCCGGGCGGATGGGATCCGATCCCGGATCGCGATGGCCCCGTGGACGGTCCCGTGGATTTCTGTGACAGAGCCGAACACCGGGACGCCCCGGTAAACCAAGGGAAGAGTCAAACGAGTGTCGTTTAACTGGTTCAGCCTCGACATCATCTATTACCCGGTGTCGGCCATCATGTGGATCTGGTACAAGGCGTTCGCCTTCCTGCTGGGGCCGTCGAACTTCTTCGCGTGGGCGCTGTCGGTGATGTTCCTCGTGTTCACGCTGCGCGTCATCCTCTACAAGCCGTTCGTCAAGCAGATCCGGACCACCCGGCAGATGCAGGAACTGCAGCCCCAGATCAAGGCGCTGCAGAAGAAGTACGGCAAGGACCGCCAGCGGATGGCGCTGGAGATGCAGAAGCTGCAGCGCGAGCACGGCTTCAATCCGATCCTGGGCTGCCTGCCGATGCTGGCGCAGATCCCGGTGTTCCTCGGCCTGTTCCACGTGTTGCGATCCTTCAACCGGACCCAGGGCGGCTTCGGTCAGGTGCACCTGACCGTCGAGCAGAACCGGGCGACGGGCAACTACGTCTTCAGCCCGGCGGACGTCGCGCACTTCCTGGACGCCAACCTGTTCGGTGCGCCGTTGGGCGCGACCATGATCCAGACGACCGGTCTGGATGCGTTCACCGAATTCAACCGGATGGCGGTGATCGGTGTCGGTGTCCCGATCATGATCCTGGCCGGCATCGCGACCTACTTCAACAGCCGTGCATCCATTTCCCGGCAGAGCCCCGATGCGGCGGCGAACCCGCAGACCGCGATGATGAACAAGCTGGCGCTCTATGTGTTCCCGCTCGGCGTTGTGGTCGGTGGTCCGTTCCTGCCGCTGGCGATCATCATGTACTGGCTCGCGAACAACATCTGGACCTTCGGTCAGCAGCACTACGTGTTCGGCAAGATCGAGAAGGAAGAAGAGCAGAAGCGGCTGGAGGCGCTCGAGCGGCGCTCGGCCAATGCTCCGGCCCCCGGTGCGAAACCGGCCCGCAAGAAGAAGTCGGCAGCTGATCGTGGTGCGTCCGGATCCGACGAAGCCGGCGACCCCGGTCAGTCGGTGTCCAAGGACGGCGACGACGAGCAGGGCAGTGACGGTGCGGCCACCGACAGTGCGGCCAGCAAGCCGACAACCCAGAGTCCGAACAAATCCGCTGCGCAGAACGGGGCGCCGAGTCGCACCCCGAAACCTGGCGCGCGGCCCAAGAAGAAGAAACGTTGACGCGCGGGCGACCGCGAACAAAGAGAGGTGGTTCATCCCATGACTGATATCGAGAACGGCGCCGACGGCGCGGGCGCGACCGACGTGCTGCCGGCAGGCGACGACGCGGATACGACGATCCCTGCCGACGAGCCGGACGACCTGGAGGACAAGCTGGTCGCCGAGGGCGAGATCGCCGGCGACTATCTCGAGGAACTGCTCGACCTGCTCGACTTCGACGGCGACATCGATCTGGACGTCGAGGGCGACCGCGCGATCGTCAGCATCGACGGTGGAAGTGATCTGAACAAGTTGGTCGGCCGTAAGGGCGAGGTGCTCGACGCGCTGCAGGAGCTGACCCGGTTGGCGGTGCACCAGAAGACCGGTGAGCGCAGCCGGCTGATGCTCGACATCGCGCAGTGGCGTCAGCGGCGTCGCGACGAGCTGGCGGCGCTGGGGGAGAAGGTGGCCCGCCGCGTCCTGGAGACCGGGGACCGCGAGGAGTTGTCGCCGATGACTCCGTTCGAGCGCAAGATCGTCCACGACGCGGTCGCCGGTATCGACGGGGTGCACAGCGAGAGCGAGGGCGTCGAGCCGTCACGGCGAGTGGTCATCCTCGCCGACTAAGAGTTACATCGATGTAGTTCTACGTCGATGAGAGGGGTGTCGGTAGGTGGTAAGCCCGCGCAGGGTCGGAGGATGTTTCACGTGAAACACGCGGAGGTGCCACCACCGCCCCCATCGGTACACGAAGTTTTCGGGGACGCCGCAGAGGCGGCACAGCGGTACGCGGCGATACTGGCCGGAGCCGGGGTCGAGCGAGGACTGCTCGGCCCGCGGGAGATCGATCGTCTCTGGGACCGCCACATACTCAACTGCGCGGTCGTCGGTGAACTGCTGAACCCGGACGAGACCGTCGCGGACATCGGTAGTGGAGCCGGACTGCCCGGGATACCGTTGGCGTTGGCCCGGCCGGACGTGAAGGTGATCCTGATCGAACCCCTGCTCCGTCGCAGCGATTTCCTTCGCGAGACGATCGAGCAGCTCGGTATCACGTGTGCGGTTGTCCGAGGGCGGGCGGAAGATCGACAGGTGCGCGAGGAGGTGGGGGAGACGGACGTCGTGGTCTCCCGAGCCGTCGCCTCCCTCGACAAACTGACCAAGTGGAGCAGTCCGCTGCTCCGTCCCGGCGGCCGGATGTTGGCGATCAAGGGCGAGCGCGCGGACGACGAAGTCGAGCAGCACCGCCGCGCGATGGCCGCGCTGGGAGTGACCGAGGTGAAGGTGGAAAGATGTGGCGGCCAATACGTGGATCCGCCCGCGACAGTCGTCGTAGGGTTTCGGGCAACGGCGCCGGGGAAGCAGCCACGGTCCGGAAGGAGACATCGCTGATGACGGGCGCCGAGAGTTCTGGAGCCGCGAAGGGGTCCATCCCCGACGTACCGGGCGGTGTTTCACGTGAAACCGATGTTTCACGTGAAACGTGGACGACACCCGACGTCGACACCCCGATCGGTGCGGAGGCCGCCCGGGCCGTCCGCCTGATGCAGGCCGCCGTCCAGGGACAGCTGCCGCGGCCCAGCCGTCAGCGGGTGTTCACCATCGCGAATCAGAAGGGTGGTGTCGGCAAGACGACCACCGCCGTCAACCTCGCCGCCGCGCTCGCGCTGCAGGGGCTGAAGGTGCTCGTCATCGACCTCGACCCCCAGGGCAATGCGAGCACCGCACTCGGGATCGAGCACCGCCCCGGTACCCCGTCCTCCTATGAAGTGCTCATCGGCGAGATCCGCGTCGAGGATGCCCTGCAGCGCAGCCCGCACAACGAGCGGCTGTACTGCATTCCAGCCACCATCGACCTGGCCGGTGCCGAGATCGAATTGGTCAGCATGGTCGCGCGCGAAGGCCGGCTGCGGACGGCGCTGGCCGAACTCAAGCATTACGACTTCGACTACGTGTTCATCGACTGCCCGCCGTCGCTGGGTCTGCTGACGATCAACGCGCTCGTCGCCGCCCCCGAGGTGCTGATCCCGATTCAGTGCGAGTACTACGCGCTCGAAGGCGTGGGGCAGCTGCTGCGCAACATCGAGATGGTGAAGTCACACCTGAACCCCGACCTCGATGTCAGCACGGTGGTGCTGACCATGCACGACGGCCGCACCAAACTGGCCGACCAGGTCGCGATGGATGTCCGCGAGCACTTCGGTGACAAGGTGCTGCGGACGGTGATCCCGCGCAGCGTCAAGGTGTCCGAGGCGCCGGGCTACGGGATGACGATCATCAATTACGACCCGGGTTCACGTGGAGCGATGAGCTATCTCGACGCCAGCCGGGAGTTGGCGCTTCGTGGGGGGACCAGGCAGGACGAAGGAGGACAGGGTTGATGAGCAAGCAGGCCGGCAAGCGCAGCGGGCTGGGTCGAGGACTCGCCTCCCTGATCCCGACGGGACCCGTGGAAGGGTCGGAGCCCGCGACGCTCGGCCCGAAGATGGGTGGTGCTGCGGCCGACGTCCTGCTCGGTGGCGCACCCGCACCCGCGGCGACGGGCACGGCGGAGACCAACCCGGTCGGTGCGGTGTACCGCGAGATCGCGCCGTCGCAGATCGACCCGAACCCGAAGCAGCCCCGCCAGGTCTTCGACGAGGAAGCCCTCAACGAACTGGTGCACTCGATCCGCGAGTTCGGCCTGATGCAGCCGATCGTGGTGCGCGCGACCCCGGCGGAGCCCGGCGCGGCGCCCCGCTATCAGCTGGTGATGGGGGAGCGGCGGTGGCGCGCCGCCCAGCAGGCCGGCGTGGCGACCATCCCGGCGATCGTGCGCGAGACCACCGATGACAACCTGCTGCGGGACGCACTGCTGGAGAACATCCACCGCGTTCAGCTGAACCCGTTGGAAGAGGCCGCGGCATACCAGCAGCTGCTCGAGGAGTTCGGCGTCACCCACGAGGAACTGGCGTCGCGAATCGGTCGCTCCAGGCCGCTGATCACCAACATGATCCGCCTGCTGCGCCTGCCGATCGCGGTTCAGCGCCGCGTTGCCGCGGGCGTGCTCTCGGCCGGCCACGCCCGTGCGCTGCTGTCGCTCGAGGGCGGCCCGGAGGTCCAGGAGGAGCTCGCGGCGCGCATCGTGGCCGAGGGTCTGTCGGTACGCGCGACCGAAGAGGCGGTGACACTGGCCAACCGCAACGGCCCGACCCCGCCGGCGGCGCCGCGCCGCAAGCCGATCCAGATGCCGGGTCTGCAGGATGTGGCCGAGCAGCTGTCGACGGCGTTCGACACCCGGGTCACGGTCAGCCTCGGGAAGCGGAAGGGCAAGATCGTCGTCGAGTTCGGTTCGGTGGACGATTTACAGCGCATTGTGGAGTTGATGAACGCGTCACAGCAATGACCCACCACACCGGCGAATTACGTCACTGTGACACACCTTCGGCGCGCCTCGGTGGCGGCGGGAATCGGTGTCGTAAACGTGATGTGGCGCAGGTGAATTGGATTCACTGCGCTGGGAACGCCGGTTTTGGTGCCCACGCTGGCCCTGCTCGGCGCCGGGCTTCTATCCTGGACGGGCAGTCGTATGTTTCGGCGCGACGAAGAGACCGGGATTTTCAGTGGCTACACGGATAACGCCTCTGCGGCTCGAGGCTTTCGAGCAGCTACCCAAGCATGCGCGGCGATGCGTGTACTGGGAGGTCGACCCGGACATCGTCGGCAGCGGTGACAGCCTCTCCGATCCCGAATTCGAGAAGGAAGCATGGCTGTCGATGGTCATGCTCGAGTGGGGATCGTGCGGGCAGCTCGTCGTCGAATGCCGCGACACCTCCGATGACGAACCCCCGGCCTTCTCGGATGACGACCCCTGCCTCGGATACGTGTTCTACGCACCCCCGCGATCGGTACCTCGAGCGGTCCGGTTCCCGACGGGACCGGTCAGCGCGGACGCCGTACTGCTCACCACGCTCGGCATCGAGGCAGGGCAGAACAGCGACGAGCTGTCACACGCGTTGATCGGTGCCGTGGTCGCGGATCTGGTCCGCCGCGGTGTCCGCGCACTGGAGGCGTTCGGCCGCACCGACCGTGTCGGCGAATTGGCTCACCGCGATTCCGTTCCGCCGGACTGCCGGCCGGTGACCGACGCACTCGGGGACTGTTCGGTGGAGCAGTGTGTGCTCGACTCGGATCTGCTGCTCGATGCCGGGTTCGTCGTGGTGTCGCATCACTCGTATTTCCCGCGGCTGCGGCTCGAGCTCGAGCAGGGTCTCGGCTGGAAGGCCGGAGTCGAAGCCGCCCTGGAGCGTCTGCTGGAGAGTGCGCAGTTGCAGCAACCGGTGGGTGCGGGCGCGGGCTGCGTCTGAACTGAAGGGGCCGGGACTCAGCCGCGGCGGGCCTGTTCCACGGCAAGTTCGTGGGCGAGCAGTTCGGCGAAGGTGAACGTGCCGGTCGGGCGGTCATTCTTGCCGAGCAGGTACAGCCTCTTGACGGCGGCCAGGATTCCCTCGGCGATCGCGTCGCGGGCGTCGGGGGACACCAACGTTGCGCAGTCGTTCGGGTTGGTGATGTAGCCGACGTCCACCTGGACAGTGGGCATCCGGGTCAGGCGCAGCAGGTCCCAGGTACGTCCGTGTACGCGGCAGTCCCGTAATCCGGTTCGCGCCACCACTTCTCGCTGGATGAAGTCGGCGAGGTTGCGCCCGATGGTGGACACCGAACCGTGTGAGTTACCGAAGTGGAACGACGCGACGCCGTTGGGCGCCGACGAGGCCTGGGTGGCGCATCGGAGGCTGATCATCATGTCGGCACCGACGGTGTTCGCCGTGGCCGCGCGCTCGGCATCGGTGGGGGAGTTGGTCGCCGAGCGGGACAGAAACGTCTCGATGCCGATCGCGGTCATCCGGCCCTCGAGGCGACTCGCCAAGTCCCACAGGATGTCTGCTTCGCTGATCGGTCCCGACGGACCGTTGACGATCAACCCGTGGTCGGAGCCGCCGCGGCCCGGATCGAGGATGATCCGCTTGCCGGACAGCCGCGGCCCGGAGCTGCGCACCAGCTCCTCCTCGCGGATCGCGTGCGGGGAGCCGCCGGTGACGCGGGCGCCGAGAAAATACAAGGAGCGCAGCGTTTCCGGACCGCAGATGCCGTCGGGGTAGAGGCCGTACTCGCGCTGGTACGACGACAGCGCGTTGTGGGTCTGCAATCCGAAGTGTCCGTCGACCAGACCGGTGTAGAAACCGAGATCCTGCAGGCGTGCTTGCAGTGTCGCGACGTCGTCGCCGTACATCGGTGCGCCGAACTGATGATTCAGCGTGCGGGCGCCGAGCCGGTAGGAGGCTTCTTTGAGCGCCCGGTAGGTGGCCTCGCCGACGATGCCGTCGACGAGCAGGCCGCGGTGCTGCTGGAAGGCGCGCACAGCACGGTCGAGTTCCTCGTCGAAGAGATCCAGGGCGACGTGCTTGCCGGTGGTCAGGTCGTCGTCGGGGTTCTCGAGCATGCCGAGCGCCGCGAGAGCGGCTCTGATCTCGGTGACCGCACCCCCGCGGTCACCGCGACGCAGACTCGACATAGGCCGATTCTCTCAGACGGATTCCCGATTCGAGAAAACCCCAGGAGCGAACCGCACCCGCGATTCGCGCTTTTTCGGGGGGATCAGACAGGGGATCAGACCACGTCGGAGAGCTCGCGCAGCAGCGCTGCCTTGCCCTTCGCGCCGACGATGCGCTTGACCGGCTGGCCGTCCTTGAACAGGATCATCGTCGGGATCGACACCACCTGGAAGTCGCGGGCGGTGGCCGGATTCTCGTCGACGTCGAGCTTCGCGACGGTCAGGGAGCCGGCCTTCTCCGACGCGATCTCCTCGAGCACCGGGGCGACCATCTTGCACGGTCCGCACCAGGTGGCCCAGAAGTCCACCAGGACGGGCGTTCCGCTGGACAGGACGTCGTCGGAGAACGAGTCGTCGGTCACCGTGACCGTGCTGGAACCGCTCATTGCTGTGCTCCTATCAGATCGGTGTCGTCCGTTGTGGTGGAGGTACGTTCGCCGGGCTCAGCGTGGTCGGCCAGCCACCGCTCGGCGTCGATTGCTGCGGCACAACCACTTCCGGCCGCGGTGATGGCCTGGCGGTAGGTGTGGTCGACGAGATCGCCTGCGGCGAAGACACCGTCGAGCGAGGTGTAGGTGGTACGGCCCTTGACCTGCACGTAGCCCTCGTCGTCGACGTCGACCTGGCCGCGAACCAGTGCGGAGCGTGGGTCGTGACCGATCGCGACGAACACGCCGGTGACGGCGAGCTCGGACTCCTCACCGGTTACGGTGTTGCGCAACTTGATTCCCGTCACCTTCGGATCGCCGACGACTTCGGTGACCTGGGTGTTGGTCAGGAACGTGATCTTCTCGTTCTGCTCGGCGCGGTCCAGCATGATCTTCGACGCGCGGAACTCCTCGCGGCGGTGGATCAGTGTGACGCTGCGGGCGAAGCGGGTCAGGAACGTCGCCTCTTCCATCGCCGAATCGCCGCCGCCGACCACGACGATGTCCTGGTCGCGGAAGAAGAAGCCGTCACACGTCGCACAGGTGCTGACGCCCATCCCGGTCAGTTCCTTCTCGCCGGGGACGCCGAGCTGACGGGCAGCTGCGCCCATCGCCAGGATCACGGCGCGGGCGCGGTGGGTTTCGTCACCGACGGTGACGGTCTTGACCGGACCGGCCAGATCCACCGAGTCGACGTCCTCCATGCGCAGATCGGCGCCGAAGCGCAGCGCCTGCTCCCGCATCTCGTCCATCAGTTCCGGACCCTGGATGCCGTTGCGGAAGCCGGGGTAGTTCTCGACCTCGGTGGTGGTCATCAGCGCACCGCCGAACTGGCTGCCCTCGAACACCAGCGGCTTGAGCTGGGCGCGGGCGGCGTAGACCGCGGCGGTATAGCCGGCGGGTCCCGATCCGACGATGATGACGTCGTGAATGGTCTCTGAGGAGGTCATGCGAACCTTTCTGCCTGAGGCAAGAGTTCTCCAGATCGCCGGCACGACAAACAGCCGGAGGCTGTCGGCTCACCGCAGGCGCTCTGAACACCGCGTTCTATAAACAACAGGGTATGCCGGGGTGTTCCCGCGTTCGCAACGGGCGCGGCCGGTGGCGGGTTCACCGGGTGAACGTGGTCTGCGCGAGCAGCCCGCTGTCGGCCGCGGAGCATCCGCTGTCGACCGTCAGCGCGGTCACCTCACCCGGCGCGGTGCCCGCGATCAGCACCAACACCGTCGGCCGACCCAGTACCTCCAACTGGGTGCCGCCGAGCACGTCGGTGCCGGGCGGGTAGCCGAGGGCGCCCAGGCACGCGGTACGCCGGCGCGCGTCGGCGAGCGGGCCGAGGTCGGCGGGTGCCTGCAGCCGGGTGCGCAGTTCGGCTTCGGACAGCGGGAACGGCGGGTGTGCGGTGCCGACGGTGATCTGCGACGCGGTCGGCCCCGGCGGGAACATCGGGACGGGGTCGTGGGTGAGCATCCGCGCACCGATCACGGTGGCGACCGCCGCGGCGGCGATCCCCAGCGCCAGTGCGATCCGCTGGGTCCGGCTCAACGCCGGCCGGGTCACGGTGTGCGCACCACCGGCGGTGCGCAGCGCCGCGCCGATGCGGGCGGACACCTCGGGGGGAATGTCGGGGCCCGCACCGGGGTCGCTGCCGAACTCGGCGAGCTCGCGCCGCACACGGGCGTCGGCGGCGGAGTCGAACTCCGGCGCCTCGCCGGTGCCGCTGCTCATCTGGTGCCCCCGCCGGTCGAACCCCTGACAGATCGTTCGAGGCTAACCGACGGCTCAGTCGACGACGGAGGCGAAGCAGTCCAGTGTTTCGGCGAGTTTCGCGCGGGCGCGTGAGCACCGCGATTTCACGGTGCCCTCGGCGACCCCGAGCAGGTGGGCGGTCTCGGCCACCGAGAAGCCCTGCATGTCGACGGCCACCACGGCGGCGCGTTGTTCGGCGGGCAGACGCATCAGCGCCCGTTCGATCACGATCGCGGTGTCGAGCCGGCCCGTCGGGTCGAACGCGCCGCCGGCGTCGTCATCGAGCACCTCGCAGGCACGGGTCTTGTTGCGCCGCAATCGATCCAGGCAGGCATTGACGACGATCCGGTACAGCCAGCTGCTCACCGCGCTGTCATGCCGGAACCGCGGTGCGGTGCGGTGTGCGGCCAGCATCGCATCCTGGAGGGCATCGGCGGCGTCGTCGGGATCGCGACTGGTCAGGTACGCCAGCCGATAGAGCCGGCGCTGATGGCGGTAGAACAGCTCCTCGAACGCATAGCGGTCGCCGGCGACGTGGGCGGCCAGCAGTTCGGCATCCGTGCGCACCCGCTGCGGTGGCTGCGGACCGTCCCCGAATATCCCCACAGCCGAACACTAATCGGCACCCGGGGAGGGGTCGGGCACCAGTTTTTCAGGCGCCTCAGGAGGCGGCGTTGAGGGTGATCTCGGCGATGTCCGAACGGCTCTGGCCGTTCACCTGGCCGAGGGTGGAGACCCACACGAGCACATTGGAGGTGGGTTCGGCGTCCTCGACCTCGATGGTGTTGGAGCCGGGTTTGACCGGGGTCGGGTCCGTCAGCGCGGTGGTCGCGTCCAGCGAGGACGGGTTCGGCGACGACGAGGACCGGATCTGCACCTCGGTGCCGGTGCTGTTCAGGTTGATGGTGACCGAGCCGATCTTCGTCGGCTCCGACAGTTGCAGCATCAACCCGACACCGTTCTTGAAGTTCGGGAACGGCACCGGGTCGCTGTAGGTGTCGATCGGCCACACCGTGGAGGAGTCACCGTCGATGGCCAGCCCGGCGGACTCCGGGGCGTCGGCCTCGCCTTCGGGCGAAAACACTGTTGCGCGAACGGGTTTGATCTCGGTGCCGGGGACGGCCGGGCTGGAGGAGGATCGCGATGAGCTCGGGCCGCTGAGCCCGAGTTCGTCGCCGCCGAGGCCACTGCCGACGTCGCCGAAGATCCGGCTGAGGACGGTCGCCAGCAGCACGATCGCGATGACCGCGATGGCGCCTGCCACCGACAGGCCGACGATCAGGCCCTTGCGGCGCCGTGCGGCGGCCTCCGGGTCGGGTTCGTCGGTCCAGGGTGCCGCGGCGGGTTCGGGGGAGGGATCGTCGACCGGCGCGATGTGATCGGTGCGGTCGGCGACCGCGGTCGCCTGCTGCAGCAGGTTCAGCAGCGTCGGGGCGCTGCGGATGCCGCCGCCCTCCTGCACCGCGCGTGCCGCGGCCGCGGAGATCTGGAACGGGATGTCGCGGTCGAGGGTGCGCGGCTCGGTCGGCTGGCCGGCGGCGTCGAGTTCGGCCGGAGCCAGCCCGCTGGGCTCCCCGGTCTCCGGCAGCGGCCACTTGTCGACCAGCAGCGCGTACAGCGCCGCGCCGATCCCGCGGATGTCGTCGTCGGGGGTCGCGTCGGGCAGGGTGGCCGGGAACGCCAGCGCGACGTCGCCGTCGATGCTGACCCGGATCCTGCTGGGATGGTCGATCGACAGCGCGACGCCGTTGCGGTGGGCCACCTCGGCGGCCGCGGCCAGCGACTGGATCGCGCGGGCGCCGCCGATCGGGGACGGGTGGGTGTCGGCGACCTCGGCCAGCGACCCGCCCCGGATCCACTCGGAGACGACGAGGCCGCCGGTGCCGGTCCTGAGCACGTCGAGCACGCGCGCGACGCCGGGCATGTCGATCTGGCTGAGCCGCTGGGTGCGATCCAGGATGGCCTGCACCTGGTGCTCGGGCATCGACCCGTCGGGGTCGACGAACGTCAGCGCCACCTGCCGGTCCAGCGCGGTGTCGGTGGCCTGCCAGAACTTCAGGTGGCTGGGCCCGCCGTGTGAGACGAGCAGCCGGTAGCGGCCACCCGCGATGGTCGCGCCGGGGATCAGATGGGTGTCCTCGGCGGCGGTGGCGGTCTCGATCGCCGGTTCGCGGGGCGGGTCGAACGCGAGCGCCTCGCGGGTGGGGTCGTTGGAGTAGTCGGCGCGCGGGCGCGATACGACCTCGGTGGGCTGCGACGGCGAGGCGGGCAGCACCGTCGTCGCCGAATCGGGCCCGGAATCGGGCGCCTGGTCCACGGGTTCTTTGTCGACTTCTTCGCCGACGCGCTCCGGGACGTCCGGGGTCTCGGGGACGTCGGGCTGGAAGTCGTCGGGGGACGGGCCGGACGGCACCGTGAACCGGGTCGTCGGCGCAGCGTCGACGTCGGGTGAAGAATCGCTGGTGGGTTTGTCGCTCACCGCTGATCCTTTCCGCCTCCCGTCGTCGGCAACCCGGGCCGAGGACTGATTTCTGGCATCAGCGTACGTCAGCGCCCGAGGGGCAAGCGGTGGGACCGCAGCGCCGCCACGACGCCCGGGCAGGCGGCGGCGCACCGCGGCCAGTGCGGCCAGCGCGTCGGGGACCTTGGCGCCGATCAGCACCGCCCCGATGATCGGGACCATCACCAGCCCGATGACCGTCAGCCGGATCAGCGAGCCGCCGCCGCCCCAGTGCTCGGTCAGCTTCTCCAGACCCAGCAACTGGTCGACGACATGGGCGGTCAGCCCCGCGGCCAGCGAGGCGGTGATGGTCACCAGGATCGTGCGCAGCACGTCACGGCTGAGCAGATGGCCGCCCGGCGGGTCCAGGCGGTTGCGCAGCAGCAGGTGGCCGAGGGTGGCCCCGGCCAGGAACCCGAGACCGTTGGCGAGGCCCAGATAGCCGGCGACGAGGTGCGGGTCGTCGGTGACGTGCGGCGCGGCCAACGACGCGACGACCTTGACGATCGTGATGACGACGATCAGCGCGATCGGCGTCCACGGTTCCTCCCGCGCGTAGAACACCCGCAGCTGCAGCAGCGCCATCGTGTACGGGATCAGCGTGAACGCCGACAGCGTGATCGCCATGCCCAGGTAGCCGGCGTCCACGGCACCGAAGTTGCCGTAGGAGAACAGCGCGCTGCCGATCGCCGGACCGCCGACGGTCATCAGCGCCACCACCGGGATCAGCACCAGCATCGTCAGCCGGGTCGCCAGGGACAGGTCCGCGAGCACCGCGGGGCCGTCGTTCGCGGCGGCGTTGCGGGACAGCCGCGGCATCACCACGGTCAGCACGGTGACACCGACGATGCCGAACGGCAGCTGCAGGATCAGCCAGGTGTAGTTGTAGATCGCCGGGCCGGACGCGGCCGCGCCGCTGGCGACCTGGTTGCCGACGATGAACCCGACCTGGCTGATGAGCACGTAGAGCACCATCGCCAGCGCCATCATCCCGAACTTCTTCAGCCGGGCGTCGATACCCCACAGCGGGCGCAGGCTGACCCGTTCGCGGCGGATCGCGACGAACAGCACCGCCGCCTGCGCCACCACGCCCAGCGTGGTACCGACTCCGAGGACCAGCAGCTTGGTGTCGCCCATCCGGACCGGATCGAGCGAGAGTTCGCCCGGCACAAGGACATAGACCACCAGCGTGGCGATGGCGACGACGTTGTTGACCACCGGCGCCCAGGCGGGCGGCCCGAAGATGTTGCGGGTGTTCAGGATTGCCATGAACACCGAGGACAGACCGTAGAAGATGATCTGCGGCAGCAGCAGGTACGCGAACGCGGTGGTCAGCGAGCGGTCCACCATCGGGTCCGACCCGAGCATCAGGTCGACCAGCAGAGGGGCACCGACCGTCGAGACGATGGTGACCGCCAGCAGCAGGGCGGTGGCAAGCGTCAAAAGCCTTCGGATGAACGCGGTTCCGCCGTCGGGGTCGTCGCGTTCGGCACGGGCCAGCACCGGCACGAAGATCGCGGTGAAGGTCGCCTCGAGGACCAGCGCCGCGATCATGTTCGGCAGCTGGTTGGCCACGGTGAACGCACTCGACAGCGCGGCGCCGAGGATCGCGGCGAGCAGCACGATGCGGGCGAATCCGGTCAGCCGGCTGACCAGGGTGGCCACCGCCATCCCCCAGGACCGCGACACCACGGCCCGGTCCGACATCTCCGGGCGCGGCTGGCGGGGCTGGGCGGGTGCGGTGTCGCGCCGGGTCTCAGCCATCGTCGCCGCCCGGCGCGGTGGGTGCGCGACTCTTGGCGGGCCGGCGGGCGCCGGTCTCGTCGTCGTAGGCCAGCGCGACGTCGACCGGGTCCGGCCGGGTCGGGTCGGCCTCGAGATCGGCACGGTCGGGCTGGCCGCGGAACCGGTGCCACAGCCGCCGCCCGACCAGCAGCGCCAGCACCACTCCACCGGTCAGCGTGATGATGAACAGCACCTTGCCGTACGCGTTGGAGTGCACCGACAACCGCACCGGCTCGCCGAGCGGCAGGCCGTCGGCGGTGCGCAGCGCCACGTCGACGGCGACGCGCTGGGTGAAGTGCACCTCGATGGGCACCTTCAGCGGCAGGAAGCCCGGGGGCAGCACGATCTCACCCATGTCGGTGACGGTCATGCCGGGCGGCGCGTCGATGTCCAGCCGCACCCGGATCGGCACCGGAAGGTCGTTGCGCAGCGCCAGCGGCAGCGGACTGCGCTCGGTGGCCAGCGTGTAGGAGCCGCCGGGGTTCACGATCGTCACCGCGTCGAACAGATCCTCGACGGTCTTGCGCACCGTCGTCAGCCGTTGCTGGGCCAGCCCGTTGCGGGCGTCGGGCGGGACCGACAGGCTCAGCGCGCGCAGCAGGTCCTCGCGTAGCGGAGCGGTGTACTGGTTGCCGGTCAGGCCGGTGCGCTCGTCGGTGGTCAGCGCGGCGGTGAGGCCCCACAGCCGGTTCGTCGCGGCGGCGATCCCGGTGACCACGCCGTCGTCGAACCGGCCCCGCGGGCTGCCCAGCGGCCCGTCCGGCGGTGCCGACTCGCGTGCGGTGGTCTGCGCTTCGGCGATCACGACCGGCAGCGGTCGGGGTACGGCGAGGCGGGCCCGGATCGCGGTCGCGACGGCCGACAGGATCGCCTGCGCGTCCGGCGGGGTCAGGTTCCACATCAGCGGAGGCATCAGGATCTGGGTGCGCGGCGCGACATCGGGCCGCAGGCCGTGCCACAGCAACGAGCCGAGCGCCGACTGCAGGCGCGCGGCCGGGGAGTCCTGTTTGACCGCGATGTCGAGCGACGGGTCCACATAGGACGGTGTCTCCGGGGTCGGGCCCACCCCGGCCAGCGCCGCCCCGACTGCCGGGTCGAACGGCGCGGCCACCACGTTGGCGGTGTAACGCACCGGCGCGGTGTCGGCGGTCTCGGCGACGCCGTACTCGCCCTCCTGCGGACCGACCAGGTTGGCCGCGGCAACGGCGACCGTCGGCGCCTGCCCGGACAGCAATTGCAGGGCCGGCGCGGTCAGGGGCCCGTCACCGACCAGGGTGAGGCCGCGAGTGGAGGCGACCCCGAGGATCTGGTCGACGATGCCCGCGGCCCCACCTGTGGCGATCGCGGACAGCCCCGGGTCGGCGACCCGGTTGAGCGCGTCGAGGTCGGCCTGCGCGTAGGTGGTCGGCGCGACGCACAGCCGCCGCGACAGCGTCTTGAGCCGGTTGAGCCAGTCGATGGCGGCCTGCTGACCCGCGCCCGGATGGGTCGGGGTGCCGGGGCCCGCGTCGGCGGCGTCGTTGACGACGTAGCCGTTGGTCATCGCGTTGACGGTGACGAGCAGGTCGGGGTCGACGGCCAGGCACAGTGCCCGCCCGACCGTGCCGTCGGGGTCCACGTCCGGGCTCGTCGCGAAGTCGACCGCGCTGAGCATCGTGTCCAACCGCCCACCGGCGGCCAGCGACGTCGCGAGGTCGTCGTCGATCAACCGCACCGGGGTGGTGCCGCCGGGCGCACCCGCGGCCAGCCGGGGCTTGTCGGCCAGCGGCCAGAACATGGTCAGCCCGACCGGTCGCGTGATGTCCGGTGCGACCGTGGAGTCGAAGGCCTCGCCGGCGGAGTCCGATCCCGGCTGCGGGGGCACGCCGAGCACGGGCAGAAGGAACCGGGAGTCGTCGAGCCGGGCCGGCGACCCGTAGTCGGGGGTGCCGTTGACGTTGACCATCAACGGGTACACGCCCGGTTCGTCGATGCGCATCGACGAGCGGTCGTCGGCGCGCAGGGGATAGGCGAGCCGGAACGGGACCTTCTGTCCGCGGGCGAGTTCCGGTGCGGCGGTGATGAAGTCGGCGACGGGGGAGTACTGGTCGACGTTGCCCGCGAGGTCGGTGCGCAACTGGCTGGACGACGTGACGGCGCCGGCCCGTTCGAGTCGCACCACGATGTCGCGAACCGGCCGATCGCCGACGTTGCTGATGGTTCCGGTGACGATCACCGTCGGGTTACTGGTGGTGGTGACGATGTCCGGGGTGACGTTGTCGATCTGCACCTTCAGGAACGGCATCGATCCCGGCTGGGCGGACGCGGTCGGAGGCGCAACAGCGGGGGCGACCGCGAACAGCAGCGCGACGACCGCGGCGAGCAGCCGCGCGGCGCGGCTCACGGCCCTTGACCGCAGCCGTTCGTCCTCCGGCCGGGCTGTTGTTGGGTGGTCGGATCCGGTCTGTTCCTGCGCGTGTGGGAGTGCGTCTGGCCGCGCCGGCGCGGCGTCGAGTGGGGCAGCGGCGGAAGGGCGCCGGGGCCGTCGGTGTGCAGTTTGTCGATGAGCTCGTCGGCGACCTCGGCGAGTTTGCGTTCGTCGGCGTAGGCCAGCCGCGACGGCAGCTCCTTGAGCGGCACCCACGCGACCTCGCTGACTTCGACGTCTTCGTCGGAGAGCTCACCGCCACGGAATCGCATCAGGTAATGGTGCACGGTCTTGTGCACGCGCCTGCCCTCGGTCACGAACCAGTAGTCGATGCTGCCGAGCGCGGCCAGCACGGTGCCCTCGATCCCGGTCTCCTCGGCGACCTCGCGGATCGCGGTCTGTTCGGCCGTCTCGCCCATCTCGATGTGGCCCTTCGGCAGTGACCACAGCATCCGGCCGCGCCGGTCGATGCGGCCGATCAGCGCCGCGACCTGGCTGTCCTTCGGCCCGTCGAGCCCGTCGATGACCAGGCCCCCTGCGGACGTCTCGTGCACGGTGCGCAGGCGTTCCTGTGGGCGCCGGGCCCTGCTCTTCTGGGGCTTGGGCGTTTGGACCGGCTTGTCGGCTGCCGCGGGTTTGTCGAAAGACGCCGGTTTGTCGAAAGAGGGCGTCCCCGAGTTCGGCTGCTTGCGGTTGGTGGCCTGCTCGGTTCCCGCCTCGGGCGGACCCGCAGCGCGTCGGCCGCGGCGGCGTCCTCGACGCCGTCGTGGTTTGGCCTGCTCGCCGTCCGACACCCAAGCGATAGTAGCTGGCACCGGTACCGCCAATCGCCGCACTCGCCGGTCGGTGACATGGCTGTGACCAGTGGGCTCGCCAGGACCAGTAGGCTCACCGGACGTGCCCGACCCCATCTCCGATGCCGAACGCCTGGCGACAGCGCAAGTCGCGCTGAACCGCCGCGGCGAAGTGCTGCGTGGTCTCGGCCGGGTGTTCGCCGACCACGGACACGAGCTGTACCTGGTGGGCGGTCCGGTCCGCGACGCGCTGCTGGGCCGCTTCAATCCGGACACCAACGACCTGGACTTCACCACCGACGCCCGCCCCGACCAGATGCAGCGATTCCTGCGCGGTTGGGGTGACGCGCTGTGGGACACCGGCATCGAGTTCGGCACGCTCGGCGTCGCCAAGGGCGCCGACCGGCTGGAGATCACCACCTTCCGGGCCGACTCCTATGACCAGGTGTCGCGCAATCCGGAGGTCCGGTTCGGCGACAACCTGGCCGACGATCTGGTGCGCCGAGATTTCACCGTGAACGCGATGGCGGTGCGGGTCACCGCCGACGGACCGACCGAATTCCTGGACCCACTCGACGGGCTGTCCGCGCTTCGCGACGGCGTGCTCGACACCCCCGCCGCCCCGGAGGTGTCGTTCGGCGACGACCCGCTGCGGATGCTGCGCGCGGCGAGGTTCGTCTCGCAGCTCGGGTTCACCGTCGCGCCGCGGGTGCGAACCGCGCTGCAGGAGATGGCCCCGCAGCTGGCGCGGATCACCGCCGAACGGGTCGCCGCGGAGCTGGACAAGCTGCTGCTCGGGCAGGACCCGGTGGCCGGGCTGGACCTGATGGTCGAGACCGGCCTGGGTGACGTGGTGCTGCCCGAGATCGGTGCGATGCGGATGGCGATCGACGAGCACCACCAGCACAAGGACGTCTACCAGCATTCGCTGACCGTGCTCAGACAGGCCATCGACCTCGAAGAAGACGGGCCCGACCTGGTGTTGCGCTGGGCGGCGCTGCTGCACGACATCGGCAAGCCCGCGACCCGCAGACACGAATCCGACGGCGGGGTGAGCTTCCACCACCACGAGGTGGTCGGGGCGAAGATGGCGCGCAAGCGGATGCGTGAGCTCAAGTACTCGAAGCAGATGATCACCGACGTGTCCCAGCTGGTGTATCTGCACCTGCGGTTCCACGGCTACGGCGACGGCCGGTGGACGGACTCGGCGGTGCGGCGCTACGTCACCGACGCCGGGCCGCTGCTGAGCCGGCTGCACAAGCTGGTGCGCGCGGACTGCACGACCCGCAACAAGCGCCGCGCGGCGCGGCTGCAGGCCAACTACGACGACCTCGAGCGGCGCATCGCGGAACTGGCCGAGAAGGAAGACCTGGCGCGGGTGCGCCCCGACATCGACGGCAACGAGATCATGTCGATCCTCGGGATCCCGCCGGGACCGCAGGTCGGCAAGGCGTGGAGCTATCTCAAGGAGCTGCGGATGGACCGCGGGCCGCTCGATCACGACGAGGCGGTGCAGGAACTGTTGACATGGTGGAACCAGCAGGGCGAGCCGCGCGTCTGAACAGATGTGGAGTATTGCCTGGGTGATCCGGACGGTTCGGCCACGATGTGGAGCGCCGGCCTCGACACCGATCTGGACGGCGACGGGGTGTTCGACGCGCTCGGCATCGACCTCGACGACGACGGGTTGGCCGACGACGCGCTGACCGATCTGGACGGCGACGGGACGGCCGATCATGCGGCGCTGGACCTTGACGGCGACGGGGCGCGGGAGGCCTATTTCACCGACGACGGCACCGGCACCTGGTCGGTCGGGGCGGATCGGATCGGCGGCGCGCTGCGCTGGTTCGGTCTCGACGGTGTCGAGCAGCCCGCGTCGGCGCAACCCGTGGACATCGACGGCGACGGCGCCCCGGAACGGTTGGCCGACGCCGACGGTGACGGTCTGGCCGACCGGGCTTTCGGCACCGGCCAGGCCTGGGCGGACACCGACGGCGACGGCAGCTGGGACGTCCGGCTCGTCGACTCCGACGGTGACGGCGCCGCCGACAGCGCCGAAACCCTGCGGTGACCGGCGGTCCCGTCGCCCCGCGAGCGCGCATGTCTGCACGCCGACGCGCCGCCGATTCCGGACGACAGCGCGCATTCGTCAGCGGCGAGCGCGCGTGAACCTAATCGCGGCCGGTACCCGGCGGCCCGGCGAACGCCTGCGCGATCGTCAGCCACCGCTCGGCATCGGCTCCGGTCGCGACGACGTCCAGCGCGCCACGTGGCCGCCGCTGGGTGACGAGCATGCAGAAGTGCTCGGCCGTTCCGGTCACCCGCTGCGCCGCATCGGGCGGACCCCACTCCCAGCTGGCGCCGTCCGGTGCACTCAGTTTCACGTGGAACGGTTCCGCGGGCGGGGTCAGCCCGTGCACCGAGAATGCGAAATCACGGGTGCGGACCCCGATGTGCGCGACCGAGCGCAGCCGTGACGTCGGCGCCCGGGTCACCCCGAGGGCGTCGGCGACGTCGAGCCCGTGCGCCCAGGTCTCCATCAGCCGCGCGGTCGCCATCGACGCGGCGCTCATCGGCGGACCGAACCAGGGCAGTTTGCGGCCGTCGGCGACGGCGACGAGTTCGTCGTGCAGCGCGGTGCGTGCTTCGCGCCAGTCGGCCAGCAACACCGCAGGCGGTGTGGCTGCCAGTTGCGCGGCGCCGTCGTCGACGAAGTGCGGGTTGTGCGCCGAGTCCGCGACGACGGCCGCGAAGGCCGCCTCATCGGTCACGGCCAGCATCGCGACGCGATCGGTCCACAGCAGGTGGGCGATCTGATGGGCGATGGTCCAGCCCGCCGCCGGGGTGTCGGCCGCCCACCGGCCGGGTTCCAGGCCCGCGACCAGCGTGTCGAGCTCGTCGCTTTCGGCCCGCAGTTCGGCGACCAATGAGGCGGCTGTGGCCATGCGGCTCACCCTAGCCGCGTCGCGCGCGCCGTCCTACCGTCGCGTGGATCGCCAGGCCCACCAGATAAAGCACCGAGCCGGCCACCGCCAGGCCGGGGGAACGGCCGTCGGCGGGGATCACCGCGGCTGCGCAGGAGATCGCAGCGATGAACGCCATCCAGAACAGCGCGTCCTGCACCGCGAACAGGTGGCCGCGCAGCGCGTCGGCGACATCGATCTGCATCGCCGAGTCGACGCACAGCTTGACCACCTGACCGGCCGCGCCGAGCACCAGGCCGCAGACGATCATCACCGGCAGTTGCAGTGTGGCGCCGCACAATTGCACGCAGGCCGCCAGCAGCAGCGCGCCGTTCGGCGTCGCGTATCGGCCCCACTTCCTGATCAGCGCGGGCGTGGCGATGGTCGCGAGGAACTGTCCGGTGCCGCCGGCCATCACGAACAGCACCGTGATGCCGAACCCGGCGACCGTCGCATCCTCGACGTGGCGGACCATCACCAGCATCAGCAGTGTGTTGATCCCGAACACCATCCGGTGCGATGCGAGCCCGGCCAGTGTCGAGGCCACCGCCGGGACGGCGATCACGGTGCGCGCTCCGTGCAGCCATCCTGTCGCGACGGCGTAGACGACCGACCCGTGCACCGCGGCCGCGGAGGGGTCGGGGCCGAGGAGCCGGGGCGGGAACCGCATTGACAGCCACAGTGCGCCCGCGACCGGAACCGCGACCATCAGAATCGTGATCGAAGATCCCGAATCGCCTGCGCCGAACAGCCAGCGCGGCAGCAGCATGAAGATCGCGCCCGTGAACGCGCCGATCGAGCTGGTCAGCGTTGCCACCGAGTTCATCGCGATCACCTGATCGCGCGGCACGACGTGCGGCAGCGCCGCCGACAGGCCGGCGGACACGAACCGGGTGAAACCGTTGGCGACCAACGCGCTCAACAGGATCGGGATGTCGCCGGCCCCGGCTGCCAGCAGCGCCCCGACCACCAGGATCACCGCCACCCGCCCGGTGTTGGCGCCGATGAGCACCAGTCGGCGGTCCCAGCGGTCCAGCAGCGCACCGGCGAACGGGCCGAGCAGCGAGTAGGGCAGGAACAGCGCGGCGAACGCACCGGCGATGGCCCACGGATCGGCCTCGCGTTCCGGGTTGAACAGCAGCGCGCCGGCAATGCCCGCCTGGAACAGTCCCTCGGCGAACTGGCTGACTGCCCGCAGTTCCAGCAGTCTGCGGAAGTCGGGCAGCGCCCGCACCGCACGCCATGACGTCCGGGTTGCGTCGTCTGGCACGAAGGTCACGTCCTGGGGCGGGGAGCCGGGTCGGGGTCGGATGTTTCGGGGGAGAACCCGACCCACAGTACAAATATCGGGCCGGGCTGTGCTCGTTCGCCACGATCTGCCAAGGGTGGTGACATGATGGATGAATGGGCCAGCCCGACGATCCGGAGGAGTACCAGGACAGGGCCGCACCGATCGCGCCCCGGGTCCGCGCGGGGACGTTGCTGCTGGCCGACACCGACCTGCTGGAGCCGACCTTCCGGCGCAGCGTCATCTACGTCGTCGAGCACAACGACGGCGGCACCCTCGGGGTGGTGCTGAACCGGCCGAGCGAGACGCCGGTCTATAACGTGCTGCCGCAGTGGGCGAAGCTGGCGGCCAAACCGAAGACGATGTTCATCGGCGGGCCGGTGAAACGCGATTCGGCGCTGTGCCTGGGAACCCTGCGCGAGGGCGCCGATCCGTCCGGGGTGGCAGGCCTGCGCCACGTGCAGGGCCGGGTGGTGATGGTCGATCTGGACGCCGACCCGGATTCGTTGGCCCCGATGCTTCAGGGAGTCCGGATCTTCGCGGGCTATTCGGGCTGGACCATCGGACAGCTCGAAGGTGAGATCGAGCGTGACGACTGGATCGTGTTGTCCGCGTTACCTTCTGACGTTCTGGTAGAGCCGCGGGTCGATCTGTGGGGCCGGATCCTGCGCCGCCAGCCGATGCCGCTGTCGCTGCTGGCGACCCATCCGATCGACCTGAGCCGGAACTAGACCCCGACCAGTACGACTAGCTACCGCACGTCAGCGTGCACGACCCGCACGCACTCCCGCATCCGCCGGTGCTCTTCGCGGCGGCTTGGCGCGCGTTCTGCAGCGTGACCACCTTGGCGTTCTGCCAGCAGCCGGCGGCCACGGTGCCGATCGCGCCGAGGACGCACACGCCGAGGATGACGGCGGCGAGCTGGCTCTGGGTCGATTCCCGCGCCGCCAGTGCGACGGCCCCACCGACCGCGAGCATCGCGGCGGCGGCGAGCTGGGTGGGCGCGAGCGCGCGCAGCACCTGCTGAACGAAATCGGTGGAGGGGCGGCGGCGCAGCGACCAGATTCCGGAAGCAGCGGTCGCGACGGCCGCGCACAGACAGAGAATCGCGGCGACCAGCATGAGGCGAGTTTACGGGGTCCGGGCAGGGCCGCCGTCCCCCGGGCGCCAGGCTTCGCCCGGGGGACGACGTTGTTATCCCTGCAATCCCAGCAGCTGTGGCGGGGGAGCCGCTGCCGGAACGCTGGGAGCTTGGGGTGCGGCCGCAGGTAGCGGCAGCGCGGGGGTGCCGGGAAGCGGCATCACCGGTGCTGGGCCGGGGATGCCGACCTTGAAGCCGTTGACGATCGCATCGGTGGCGTCGGCGGCCGCGACCACCTGGTCGACACTGGTGGTCACCGCCAGCGACACCAGGTACCGGTCGGCTCCGGCGGTCGCGATGACGTGGCGCCGCGAGGTGTTCAGCGTCAGGGTGTTCTCGCGGTAGGTGCCCTCGATCAGCGCCGACGGCATCCCGCCGAAGTCGGCCATCGACGCGTCGGTGGAGCGCCACGCGGGCAGCTTCTGGCTGTCGACGAAGCCGTGGCTGATGGCTTCCTTCGGGTCGAACTCGCCGACCAGCTTGTAGACCTTCACCTGCGCGTTCGACGAGTACAGCCCGTTGCCGCCGACACGGTCGGCCAGCACGGCGAACGCGTCGGGCACGTTCGGGTCGGGGATGTGTTCCCAGCCCCGCGGCTTCGGCAACACGATGTTCAGCGCCCTGAAGTCGGTGGCGCTCTGCGGTTCCATCGCGACGCCCTTGGCCGCGAAGAACTCGGCGAGGGTGCCCGAGGTCGCGGGCACGATGGTGGTCACCGGGCGCGGCGGCACCACGGGGGCGGCGCTGGCCGCCGCGGGTACCGCGACCGCGGCGGCGGGTGCGCCTGTGGGGGCGGCGACCGGGGCCTGCAGCGCGGGGGCCGCGGCGTTCGGGGTGACGGTGACTGTCTGGGTCACCGTGGCCGGTGCGGGTAGCGCGGGCTGGGGTGACACGGGCTGAGCGGAAGCCGTCGACGTGACACCCAGCACACCGGTGACACCGGCGGCCAATGCGCCGATCCCCCCTGCCAGAGTCCGCCAGCGACGGGCGTTTTCGCTCATTGTCGGTGCTGTCCTTCCCGGTCCGAGGGGCTGTCAGGCGACGAATGTATCCACGCCCCGCACGGACCCACCAGCGCCGGTATCGACCTGGAATCAACCCCTGATGCATCCGCAACGGAACCGAGACCAACCCGTGGCCGGGAAATCGGAGAAGCAGGTGCTTATACCCTGGTGGGGTGACTGAAACGCCGAATCGATCCGCTGTGGCCGACGACACTCCCCGGTTCCGCTACACCGCGGAGCTCGCCGGTGAGATCGAGCGCGCGTGGCAGCAGCAGTGGGCGCAGGACGGCACCTTCCATGTCGACAACCCGGTGGGGGCGCTCGCGCCGGCCGACGGCGGCCAGGTGCCCGCGGACAAGATGTTCGTCCAGGACATGTTCCCGTACCCGTCGGGCGAGGGTCTGCACGTCGGGCACCCGCTCGGCTACATCGCGACTGATGTATACGCCCGCTACTACCGGATGGCCGGTCGTAATGTGTTGCACGCGTTGGGGTTCGACGCGTTCGGCCTGCCCGCCGAGCAGTACGCGATCCAGACCGGCACGCACCCGCGCACGCGCACCGAGGCCAACATCGTCAACTTCCGCCGCCAGCTCGGCCGGCTGGGGCTCGGCCACGACTCACGGCGCAGCTTCTCCACCACCGACGTCGACTTCTACAAGTGGACGCAATGGATCTTCCTGCAGATCTTCAATGCGTGGTTCGACCCGGAGCAGAACAAGGCCCGCCCGATCTCGGAGCTGATCGCCGAGTTCGAGGCCGGTACGCGTGAGGTCGGCGACGGGCGCGAATGGGCGGACCTCGACGCGGGCGCACGCGCCGACGTCGTCGACTCGCATCGGCTGGTCTACCTTGCCGATTCGGTGGTCAACTGGTGCCCCGGGCTGGGCACGGTGCTGGCCAACGAGGAGGTCACCGCCGACGGCCGCAGCGAGCGCGGCAACTTCCCGGTGTTCAGAAAGCGCTTGCGGCAGTGGATGATGCGGATCACCGCGTACTCCGACCGGTTGCTGGACGACCTGGAGCTGCTGGACTGGCCGGACAAGGTCAAGACGATGCAGCGCAACTGGATCGGGCGTTCGACGGGCGCCTCTGTCCAATTCGGCACCGACGCAGGCGATATCGAGGTGTTCACCACCCGCCCCGACACGTTGTTCGGGGCGACGTACATGGTGCTGGCACCCGAGCACGACCTGGTGGACCGGTTGGTCGCGCAGGCCTGGCCCGAGGGCACCGACGAGCGGTGGACGTTCGGGGCGGCCACCCCGGTCGAGGCGGTCGCGGCCTACCGGGCGTCGATCGCGGCCAAGTCCGATCTGGAGCGGCAGGAGAACAAGTCCAAGACCGGTGTGTTCCTGGGCTCCTATGCGACGAATCCCGCCAACGGGCAACAGGTTCCGGTGTTCATCGCCGACTACGTGCTGGCCGGTTACGGCACCGGCGCGATCATGGCGGTGCCCGGCGGTGATCAGCGCGACTGGGATTTCGCCACCGCGTTCGGGTTGCCGATCGTCGAGGTGGTCAGCGGCGGGGACGTGTCGGTGGAGGCGTACACCGGTGACGGTGTGATGGTGAACTCCGGCTTCCTGGACGGGATGGACGTCACGTCGGCGAAGCAGGCGATGACCGAGCGGCTGACCGCCGACGGGCGGGGCCGCGAGCGCGTCGAATACAAGCTGCGGGACTGGCTTTTCGCGCGGCAGAGATACTGGGGTGAGCCGTTCCCCGTCGTCTACGACAGCGACGGCCGCGCCCACGGCCTGCCTGAGCACATGCTGCCGGTCGAACTGCCCGACGTGCCGGACTACTCGCCGGTGTCGTTCGACCCGAACGACGCCGACAGCGAGCCGTCACCGCCGCTGGCGAAGGTGACCGACTGGGTCACCGTCGAGCTCGATCTCGGCGACGGTCCCAAGCAGTACACGCGCGACACCAACGTGATGCCGCAATGGGCGGGCAGCTCCTGGTACGAACTGCGCTACACCGACCCGACCAACACAGAGGCGATGTGCGCCAAGGAGAACGAGGCGTACTGGATGGGTCCCCGGCCCGCCGAGCACGGGCCCGACGACCCGGGCGGCGTCGACCTGTACGTGGGCGGTGTCGAGCACGCGGTGCTTCACCTGCTGTACTCGCGGTTCTGGCACAAGGTGCTCTACGACCTGGGCCATGTCAGCTCGCGCGAGCCGTATCGCCGGCTGGTGAACCAAGGCTACATCCAGGCTTTCGCGTACACGGACTCCCGCGGTGCCTACGTGCCCGCCGCAGAGGTGACCGAGCGTGACCGCAAGTTCTACTGGACCGGCCCCGACGGGGAGATCGAGGTCAACCAGGAGTTCGGCAAGATCGGCAAGAGTCTGAAGAACTCGGTGTCGCCGGACGAGATCTGCGACAACTACGGCGCGGACACGCTGCGCGTCTACGAGATGTCGATGGGTCCGCTGGAGGCGTCCCGGCCATGGGCCACCAAGGACGTCGTCGGCGCGTACCGGTTCCTGCAGCGGGTGTGGCGGCTGGTGGTCAGCGAGGACTCGGGGGAGACGATCGCGACGGACGATGCGCTCGACGACGACACGTTGCGGTTGCTGCACCGCACCATCGCCGGGACGGCGGAGGATTACGCGGCGCTGCGCAACAACACCGCCGCGGCCAAGCTCATCGAGTACACCAACCACCTGACCAAGCAGTCGGTGACGGCGCGGGCAGCGCTGGAACCCCTGGTGCTGATGCTGGCTCCGCTGGCCCCGCACCTGGCCGAGGAACTGTGGAAACGGCTGGGCCACGACTCTTCGCTGGCGCACGGACCGTTCCCGGTGGCCGACGAGCGCTACCTCGTCGAAGACACCGTCGAGTACCCGGTCCAGGTCAACGGCAAGGTCCGCGGCCGGGTCACGGTGCCCGCGGACGCGGCCGCCGACGCGGTCGAGGCGGTCGCGCTGGCCGACGAGAAGGTCGTCGCGTTCCTCGACGGCAAGGCCCCGAAGAAGGTCATCGTGGTGCCCGGCCGGCTGGTCAACGTGGTGGTCTGAACCCTTTCGGGCGACAAGAGTAGGGCGTAGCTTTACGGGTACCCGGCCGCGGTCGTGACCGCTGCCGGAGGCTTAGGAGCACGCATGGCTGTCGAGGCACCGAACCTGCTGACTCTCGAGCCGAGACGACCGTTTCCCGCGCGCCTCGGCCCGAAGGGCAATCTGCTCTACAAACTGATCACCACCACCGATCACAAGCTGATCGGGATCATGTACATCGTCACCTGCTTCGCCTTCTTCCTGGTGGGCGGGTTGATGGCGCTGTTGATCCGCACCGAACTCGCCTCGCCCGGACTGCAGTTCCTGTCCAACGAGCAGTACAACCAGCTGTTCACCATGCACGGCACGGTGATGCTGCTGTTCTACGCCACCCCGATCGTGTTCGGTTTCGCGAACCTGGTGCTGCCGCTGCAGATCGGCGCGCCCGACGTCGCCTTCCCGCGGTTGAACGCGTTCTCGTTCTGGCTGTTCCTGTTCGGCGGTCTGATCGCGATGGCCGGGTTCATCGTGCCCGGCGGCGCCGCGGACTTCGGGTGGACGGCGTACTCGCCGCTGACCGATGCGATCCACTCCCCGGGCCCCGGCGGGGACCTGTGGATCATGGGTCTGGCGGTCGGCGGTCTGGGCACCATTCTCGGCGGCGTCAACATGATCACCACCGTGGTGTGTATGCGCGCCCCCGGCATGACGATGTTCCGGATGCCGATCTTCACCTGGAACATCCTGGTGACCTCGATCCTGGTGCTGATGGCCTTCCCGATCCTGACCGCGGCGTTGTTCGCGCTGGCCGCGGACCGCCATCTCGGCGCCCATGTCTACGACCCCGCCAACGGCGGCGCGATCCTGTGGCAGCACCTGTTCTGGTTCTTCGGCCACCCCGAGGTGTACATCGTGGCGCTGCCGTTCTTCGGCATCGTGACCGAGATCTTCCCGGTGTTCAGCCGCAAGCCGATCTTCGGCTACACCACGCTGATCTACGCGACGCTGGGTATCGCGGCACTGTCGGTGGTGGTGTGGGCGCACCACATGTTCGCCACCGGTGCGGTGCTGCTGCCGTTCTTCGCGTTCAGCACCTACCTGATCGCGGTGCCGACCGGTATCAAGTTCTTCAACTGGATCGGCACGATGTGGAAGGGCCGGTTGACGTTCGAGACGCCGATGTTGTTCTCGGTCGGCTTCATCGCGACGTTCCTGCTCGGTGGTCTGTCGGGGGTGATCCTGGCCAGTCCGCCGCTGGACTTCCATGTCACCGACAGCTATTTCGTGATCGCGCACTTCCACTACGTGCTGTTCGGCACCATCGTGTTCGCGACCTACGCCGGCATCTACTTCTGGTTCCCGAAGATGACCGGACGGCTGCTCGACGAGCGCCTCGGCAAGCTGCACTTCTGGCTGACGTTCATCGGTTTTCACGTCACGTTCCTGGTGCAGCACTGGCTCGGTGACGAGGGCATGCCGCGTCGCTACGCCGACTACCTGCCCTCCGACGGATTCACCACGCTGAACATCGTGTCCACGATCGGCGCGTTCATCCTCGGCCTGTCGACGCTGCCGTTCCTGTGGAACGTGTTCAAGAGCTGGCGCTACGGCGAGGTCGTCACCGTCGACGACCCGTGGGGCTACGGCAACTCCCTGGAGTGGGCCACCAGCTGCCCGCCGCCGCGCCACAACTTCACCGAACTGCCCCGGATCCGTTCCGAGCGACCGGCCTTCGAGCTGCACTACCCGCACATGATCGAGCGGATGCGTTCCGAGGCGCACGTCGGCAAGCACGCGACGGCCGGGGAGTCCCCGGAGGGTTTCGGGCCGCGGACCGAGCCCGACCGCTCCTAGCGCGGCCGGATGATCACTTCGTGGACGTGCGCGTCGCGCGGGGCGTTGATCGCGTCGACGGTCAGCTGAGCGACGGTCTGGGGGCTCAGGAACTGGTCCGGGTCGTACGGGCGGCCCTCGTAGGCGATGAGGTCCTCCTGCATCGCGGTCGCGATGCGGCCCGGGTGTACGGAGGTGACCCGCAGGGACGGCTCGTCGGCGCGCAGGGAGTCGGCGAAGCCGCGCAGCGCGAACTTGCTCGCCGTGTACGACGCGAGGCCGGGGGAGGCGTTGATCCCGGCGCCGGAGTTGATGAACACCACGTGCCCGCCCGCGGCGCGCAGCGCGGGCAGCAGCTCCAGGGTCAGCGCCACCACCCCGATCAGATTCACCGACATCGTCGCGCGCCATTCGTCGACGCTGGACTCCGCGACGCGGCCGGGGTAGGCCACACCGGCGTTGTGGATCAGCACGTCGAGCTCGACGATCGGTTCGACGACGGCGGGGATCGAATCGGGATCGGCCAGGTCGAGCGGCCAGGTGGTCGCCCCGAGCCGCTCGGCGACCTCGTCGAGGCGCCGCGACGGCCGGCCTGCCAGAAACAGCGTGTGGGTGGGGGCCAGCGCGTCGGCCAGGGCCGAACCCAGCCCTCCGGAGGCCCCGGTGATCATCGCGGTCGGCACACCTGAGACCCTACCGACCTGCACTGAGCGCAAAGTCGTCGCATCATAAGGGAACAATGCCCCACGATCCGAGCTTCACCCCCACCCAGCTGGCGGCCCGCGCCGCCTATCTGTTGCGCGGTAACGACCTCGGCACCATGACGACGGCGGCCCCGCTGCTGTACCCGCACATGTGGAGCTGGGACGCCGCGTTCGTCGCGATCGGCCTCGCCCCGCTGTCGGTGGAACGGGCGGTGGTGGAGCTGGACACGCTGCTGTCGGCGCAGTGGCGCAACGGCATGATCCCGCACATCGTGTTCGCCAACGGCGTCGACGGCTACTTTCCGGGGCCGGCCCGCTGGGCGTGTTCGGCGCTGTCCGCGGATGCGCCGCGCAACCGGCATACGTCGGGCATCACCCAGCCGCCCGTGCACGCGATCGCGGTGCAGCGCATCCTCGACCACGCCCGAACCCGCGGCCGCTCGACGCGCGCCGTGGCCGAGGCGTTCCTGGACCGGCGCTGGAACGATCTGGTGCGGTGGCACCGGTGGCTGGCCGAGTGCCGGGACCCGGACGCTCGCGGCCGGGTCACCCTGTACCACGGCTGGGAATCGGGCATGGACAACTCACCACGCTGGGACAGCGCCTACGCCAACGTGATTCCCGGCGACGTCCCCGAGTATCAGCGTGAGGACAACAAGATCAACACCGACGCGACCCAGCGGCCGTCGGACCTGGAGTACGACCGCTACCTGTGGCTGCTGGAGGAGATGAAGGCAGCTCGATACGACGACGAACTGCTCTCCAAGACAGTCAGTTTCGCGGTTGAGGACGTCTTCGTCTCGGCGATCCTCTCGGTGGCCTGTCAGGTGCTCGCCGAGATCGGGGAGGATCACAAGCGCCCCCGGTCCGACGTCAGGGACCTGTATGCGTGGGCCGACCGCTTCCGCGCCGGGGTGGTCGAGACGACGGACGAAAGAACCGGTGCGGCAAAGGATTACGACCTGCGTGCGGAGAAGTGGATCGTCACCGAGACGGTGGCGCAGTTCGCCCCGCTACTGTGCGGCGGGTTGCCGCACGAGCGCGAACGCGCGCTGCTGCGCCTGCTGGAGGGTCCGCGGTTCTGCGGGCATCCCGACCTCGCCTACGCGCTGATCCCGTCGACGTCGCCGGTGTCGCGGGACTTCCGGCCGCGTGAGTACTGGCGCGGGCCGGTGTGGCCGGTGATGACGTGGCTGTTCTCCTGGTGCTTCGCGCGGCGCGGCTGGGCCGAACGTTCGGCGACGTTGCGCAGGGAAGGACTTCGGCAGGCAAGCGACGGCACGTTCGCCGAGTACTACGAGCCGTTCACCGGGGCGCCGCTGGGCAGCATGCAACAGTCGTGGACCGCCGCGGCGGTGTTGGACTGGCTGGGCTGAACGCTATTCGGCGATCCGCTCCAGCGGCGCCAGCGCCTTGGTCAGCGCGTCGAGTTCGTCGCAGCTGAGCTTGCTGAGCAGAGATGCCAGGTGCGCCTGGCGGGTGGCCAGTGCCTCCTGATGCTGGGACAACCCCTCGGGGGTGATGTCGACCAGGACGGCGCGCAGGTCGGACGGGTCGCGGTCACGTTTGACCAGGCCCAGCTTCTCCAGCCGGCGGATCGCCACCGTGGTGGTCGGGGTGCGGACCTTCTCGTGGGCCGCGAGCTCGGTCATCCGCATCGGACCCTGGTCGATCAGCGTGAGCAGGATGGACAGCTGCGCCAGCGTCAGATCACCGGAGGTCGGCGTCCGACCGGTGTGCCGCATGACCGACAACACCTTGGACAGCACGCGCTGCAGTTCCCCTGCCAGCTCGCTGACCTGCGCTTCCGTCGCCACCATAATTCAGCCAGTCTAACCTGTGGCCCCGTTGTCGGGGTGATTTGTCGGTGGGTAATCCCGCTGAACCTGCAGCGGCCGGCCTTAGAGCACCTGGGACAGGAAGCGCCGCAGCCGGTCCGTCTCGGCGGCCTCGAAGAGCTGGTCCGGCGGCCCGGCCTCGACGACCTGGCCGTGATCCATGAACACCACCGAATCGGCGGTCGACCTGGCGAAGCCCATCTCGTGGGTGACCATCACCATCGTCATCCCGTCGGCGGCGAGGTCGGCGATCAATGCCAGCACGCCCTTGACCAACTCGGGGTCGAGCGCCGAGGTGGCCTCGTCGAAGAACATCACCTGCGGCGCCATCGCCAGCGCCCGCGCGATCGCGACGCGCTGCTGCTGGCCGCCGGACAGTGTCGACGGGCGCACCTCGGCCTTGTGCCGCAGCCCGACCCGCTCCAGTTGCGCCAGCCCGAGTTCGCGGGCCTGCTCGGCGTCCATCCGCTTGAGTTTGCGCGGGCCGAGCGTGACGTTGTCGAGCACCGTCTTGTGCGGAAACAGCTGGAACTGTTGGAACACCATGCCGATTCGCTGCCGCAGCGCGTTCGGGTCGTCCTTGAGCACCGAGCGGCCGTCGAGCAGGATGTCGCCGCGGTCCGGTTCGTAGAGCCGGTTCAGGGTGCGCAGTAGCGTCGACTTCCCGGACCCCGACGGGCCGATCACGGCGGTGCTGGTGCCCGCCGCGACGTCGAGGCCGACGCCGCGCAGCACCTTGGTCTTCCCGAAGGACAGATGGATGTCCTTGGCGGCCAACGACACTGCGGCGGTCATCAGTTCATCTCCTGAGAGGTCGAGAGCACCAGCGGATCCTCCTCGTCAGGCCGTCGGCCGCGGCGCAGCCGGGCGTCGATGAAGTTCACCAGGTGGGTCAGCGGGATCGTCAGCGCCAAGTAGAACAGGCCCGCGGCGACCAGCGGGGACAGATTTCCGGTCTGCGCGTTGAGGTCACGGCCGACCTGGAACAGCTCCCGCTGATTGGCGATCAGGCCGAGGAAGTACACCAGCGACGACGCCTTCAGCAGCGAGATGAACTGGTTCATCAACGCGGGCAACACCCGGCGGACGCCCTGCGGGATCACGACCAGCCGCATCGACGTCGAATAGCTGAAGCCCAGTGCGCGCGACGCTTCCAACTGGCCGGGATCGACGCTCTGGATGCCGGAGCGGAAGATCTCCCCGATGTAGGCCGCAGCCATCAAGCCGAGCGCGGCGATGCCGAGCGGGTACGGGTTGTTGCCGGTGAGGTGCCCCACGACCGGCCCGATGCCCAGGCCGATCAGCAGGATGATCACCACTTCGGGCAGGCCGCGGAAGATGTCGGTGTAGACGCGCGCCGGCCAGCGCAGCCAGCGCGACCGCGAGATGCCGGCCACCGCGAGCGCCATGCCGAGCACCAGGCCGATGATGCTCGCCGACACCGTCAGGATCAGTGTGTTCGGCAGCCCGGTCGTGAACAGGTCCGGGATGGCCCGCTTGTACAGATCCCAGTCCAGGAACGCGGCCCGCAGCTGGGACAGTGTCGATTTCGGTTCGGCGGGACCGGCCGGGGCAGCACTTTCCTTGTTGCGTTCGGCCAGTGCGGTGAAGTCGGGCAGTTGCGGGTCGGGTGCCGCCTTGGACCCCGGCTTCCAGCCCGGCGGCAACGCGCGCGGCACCCAGTCGGAGTACAGCCGCGCCCAGGTGCCGTCGGCGATGATCGCGTCGAGCCCGGAGTTCAGCGCGTCGATCAGTGGCTGATTGTCCAGCGCCACCGCCCACGCGACGAAATTGTCGAGACTGAAAGTGTTTTCGATGATCTGGGCGGGATCCCCGGGCTGTACGGTGCCCTGTGCCTGCTGTGACGGCGCCACCCACGCGTCGAGCTGACCGGACTTCAGGCTCGCGTACACGGTGTTGTAGTCGGGGTACTTCACCGGTTCGAGCTTCAGCGTGTCGATCACGTAGGCCTCCTGCACGGTGCCCTGCACGACACCGATGCGTTGACCTTCGGCCAGCTTGTCGAAGCCGGTGATCGGTGAGCCCGTCGGCACGACAAGGGAGAAGTAGCCGAAGTCGTAGCCGTTGGTGAATCCGACGGTGCGGCGGCGCGCGTCGGTGGTGGTGATCGACGAGGAGCCGACGTCGAAGCGCCGCGCCGCCACCTGGGCCAGCAGCCCGGAGAACTCGGTGCCGACGAAGTTGATCTGCAACCCGAGCTTGTCGGCGACCGCGCGCAGCAACTCGTTGTCGAATCCGGTGAACTGCCCGGCCGAGTCGATGCAGATGCTGGGCGGCGCGTCCGAGAGCGTGCCGACCGTCAGTGTTCCCGGCTGGCTCAGTCCGAGCGCGGTGACGTCGACGGAGTCCAGCGGTTGGACGTCCGGGGTGGTGTATCTGTCGGCTTCGGGGCCGGTGGCCGCGGTGGCGAGGTTGGTCGGCAGCGCGCTGGCGCTCTCGGGACCGGGCGGTGAGCACTGGTCCGTCTGCGCGGCGGCCGGCGCGGCCAGGCCCATCGCGGCGATCATCCCGATGACCAGTGCCAGGGCGAACGTCTTCACGGACAGTGGCGATACCCGCAGGCTGCTCATTCAAAGCAACGTAGCGCGCCCCCGGCCCGGCCCCAAGGGGGACCGGGGAGCGAGGGTGTCAGCCGCGCAGCACCCCGCGCCGGATGAGATCGGCCATCAGGATTCGCGCCATCGTCTCGGACCACTGCGCACACGCCTTGCGCGCCGACTCGGGGTCGCGGCCGCGGATGGCCGTGAGCTCGACCTCGTAGAAGGGCAGCATCGCGTCTCGGTGTTGCAGGTAGGACTGCCAGAACGCGTGGGGGATGAACGTCTGTGACGAGTCGATCGCGGCCTGGAGCCGGGGTCCGGCGTAGTGGGCGTTGATGGTGGTGCGGAACCTCGTGGTGTGAGTGTCGAACTGGCGGCAGTCACATCCGTTGCGCATCTGAGTGATCTCCGCGGTGAGCTCGGAGACGATCGCCGGGTCCGCCGCGGCCGCCGCCCGCGCCGAGGCCAGCCCGCTGAGTACTCCGTAGAGCTCGTGATGCTCTCGCAGCGTGTACTCGTCGAATCTCTGCACATACGCGCCACGGTGGTATCGCGTGGCCAGGATGCCGTCGTGCTCGAGCTGGACCACCGCCTCCTGCACCGGAACCCGGCTCAAGCCCAGTGCATGCGCGATCTCGTTGCGGTCCAAGCGATCTCCGGTGCGGAGCCGACCGGTCAGCACCATATCGACCACGTGAGCGACCACGAGGTCCTTCTCCTTCACCCCGTACTTCTTGGGCATGGCGGCGCCTGTCTTTCACGATGCCGGTCGGCAGGGTCAGTTGGTACCGGCGTGGCGGTCGCGCCACCGGCACAGCGTCTCGGCCTGGGACAGGTCGTAGTCGGGGCCGTTCACGCCGACGGTCAGCATCGTGACACCCAGCGACGTCAGCGCCTCGGCGTTCTCCAGCAGCGCGTCCTCGGTGCGGCCTTTGGCCTCGGCGGCCCGCTCGATGGTCGCCGGATCGCGCCCGACGTCGGAGCAGTGGCGCGCCAGGACCTCGGACTTGCGCGGGTAGGTCTCGGTGTCGGAGAAGGAATGCCAGATGTGGGCGTGCTGGGCGACGAGCCGCAATGTCTTCTTCTCGCCGCCACCACCGATCAGGACCGGGATGTCGCGCAGCGGTTGCGGATTGAGCTTCGACAGCCGGCTCTCGATACGCGGTAGCGCGGCCGCGAGGTCGTCGAGGCGGCTGCCCGCCGTGCCGAATTCGTAGCCGTACTCGTCGTAGTCCTTCTCCTTCCACCCCGATCCGATGCCGAGGATCAGCCGCCCGTCACTGATGTGGTCGACGGTGCGCGCCATATCGGCCAGCAGCTCGGGGTTGCGGTAGGAGTTACAGGTGACCAGCGCGCCGATCTCGATGCGCGACGTCTGTTCGGCCCACGCGGCGAGCATGGTCCAGCATTCGAAGTGCGCGCCGTCGGGGTCGCCGTAGAGCGGGAAGAAGTGGTCCCAATTGAAGGCCACGTCGACGCCGAGGTCTTCGCAGCGCTGCGCCGCGGCGCGGATCAGGTCGTACCGCGGCGCGTGCTGAGGTTGGAGTTGGACGCCGATGCGGACGGGTCGGCTGGTCTCGGAGGTCATGCCCGAGGTTAGCCCCCCGCGAGCACACACAAACTCGCAACGACACGCGGCGACACGCCGGAGTTTGTGTCTGCTCGCGAGGGAGAACGCGGGGCCTACACGCCGATGTTGCCGCCTGTCTTCCACACCGCCACCACCGACGGCCGGGCCGTGCCGTTTCCGCCTTCGGGCCAGCGGGATTGCGGACTGTCGATGGTGTTCTCGTCGTTCTCCCCGGGGTGCTGCACGCACACGGTGACGAGGTCGTCGGTGACGACAGGCCCGCAGGTCTCTGCGCCGAGCGGCACGGTCAGGAACTGTTTGGTCTCACCCCGATTCGGGCCGTCCAGCGCCACGGCGAACAGGCCGTCGTTGGAATCCAGCGCGTTGCCGTCGGTGGAGATCCACAGGTTGCCGTGGCTGTCGAAGGCGAGGTTGTCCGGGCAGGAGATCGGACTGACCTTCGTCTTGTCGAATCCGCCGTAGTAGGTGTCCGCGGCGGCCGGATCCCCGCAGACCAGCAACAGATCCCAGGTGAACGTCGTGCCGGCGTGGTCGTCGGTGATCTCCAGGATCTGGCCACTCTTGTTGTCGTTGCGGGGATTCGGTGCATCGGCGGGTGCCTTGCCGTCCGCGCCACGCCGGTCGTTGTTGGTCAGCGCGACGTAGACCTTGCCGGTCTTCGGGTTGGTCTCGATGTCCTCCGGGCGGTCCATCTTGGTGGCACCGACCTTGTCGGCGGCCATCCGGGTGAACACGGCGGCCTCCGCGGCGGTGACCCCGCCGACCAGGGACTGGGCCTGCCCGTCCGGTCCCGACCGCAGCAGCGGAATCCACGTGCCGGAGCCGGCGAACGATCCGTTCGCCGGCAAGGCGCCCGAGCCGTCGATCTCTTCGGCCGGGATCTCGCTGGAGAGCTTGGCGACGTAGAGGGTGCCCTCGTCGAGGATGGCCATGTTGTTCGCCATCGCGGCGGGATCGGCGCCGGGCTGAATTCTGCGGGAGGAGACGAACTTGTACATGTAGTCGAAGCGCTCGTCGTCGCCGGTGTAGGCCACGACGGTGCCGTCGGCGGTCACGTGGATGGTGGCACCCTCGTGTTTGAGCCGCCCCAGCGCGGTGTGCTTGACCGGCGTGGACGTCGGGTCCCACGGATTCAGCTCCACCACGTAACCGAAGCGGTTGACCTCGTTGGGTGTCTCGTCCAGGTCGAACCGGGGATCGAAGGTTTCCCAGAGCAATTCAGAGGGTTCGTACGAGATGCCGTACCGGCGCCGGCGGTCGGCGTCGACGGGTGTGGGCGCGGCGGAGCCTTCCTCCGCGCCGAAATAGCCGTGGAAGTTCTCCTCCCCGGACAGCACGGTGCCCCACGGTGTCACCCCGCCGGCACAGTTGGCGATGGTGCCGAGGACGGTGCGGCCGTCCGGGTCGGCCTGGGTCTTGACGAGCGGGGTGCCGGCCGCCGGTCCGGTGAGCAGGAACGGGCTGTCGCCGGTGATGCGGCGGTTGTAGCGCCCCATCACAGGCCTCAGGCCGCCGCCAGGTGTGCGTTCGACCTCCACGACACCCATCCCCATCGAGGCGATCTCGACGTCGAACTGATCCCGCGTCGGGGCGGCGGCGTCATAGCCGGGGAACATGAATTGTGGTGTGGCGTACTCGAAGTTGGTGACCAGCAGGAAGCGGTCCGACTGTC
Source organism: Mycolicibacterium parafortuitum (assembly GCF_002086815.1). Taxonomy (GTDB): domain Bacteria; phylum Actinomycetota; class Actinomycetes; order Mycobacteriales; family Mycobacteriaceae; genus Mycobacterium; species Mycobacterium parafortuitum. Next base: position 219,730 of record NZ_MVID01000004.1, on the reverse strand, counting down.
CGGGGACCGGCAGCAACCCGGCGAAGTCGTTGTTGAAGCCGAACTGCGTGCGCTGGGTGGCGCCGGTCTGCTTGGTGACGTCGAAGGCCGGGGCGCCGGGCAGGACGGGGTCGCCCCAGCTGATGACCACGGCCTGCTGGTAGCCGTCGGCGACGACGACGGCGTCCTCACTGTTGGGGGCGACCGACACGAAGTTCATGCCGGCCGGCGGCTGGGCAGCAGCGGACGCCGACGAGGTCGTCGGCGCGGGCTCGGAGGTGTTCGAGCATGCGGCCAGGACGGAACCGGCTCCGACGGCGAGCACGGCGACGCCGCCGGCCTGCAGGACGGAGCGGCGCGAGACGGCCTTGGCGATGTCGCCGAAGTACTCGTTGCCGCTCGTGTTCGGCGCCGGCTTCGAACACGCGTTACCGCACTTGTGGACACAGGTCACGTGCTGGCGCTTCGATTTGCCGTCATGGGTGACAAGGAGATTGAGCGGCACGAGCGCCATGGGATGTGATTCCTTCCAGCGGGGAGTTCGACCGGGGCTGGTCGGCCGAATGTGCGGGAAGTTACGGCAGCCAGACCAGCAGCAGGCGGATTACGGGTGAACAACAGTCGACGGACCGGTGTTCGCGCCGCTCCCTCGCCGGTCTGAGCCGTCCGAGGAATCTATGCGGAATTTGCTGACAGATGACAAAGCTGTGCGGTAGCGTCCCGCCCAGACTGTCGAGGGGGTCAATTATGTCGCAGCCGCGCGCGAAACGACCACGGATAAAACAAGATCAAAGTCCGCGGCGCGTGGCAGACCTCCCGGTTCGGCAGTGGCTGAAACTCGGCGCAGCTTCTGCGGGCATGGGCGCGGCATTGCTGGGCTTCACGCGCGAGCAGTCACTGGATCACGGTCATCGCAACATGGAAAGCACATAGGGGGCCGACACATGTCCACAGCCAGGCATCGCAAGGCGCGCAGGTCTGAAGATTTCGCGGTACGCCGCTGGTTGCACGCCGGCGCCGTGACGGCGGGCATGGGGGCCGCTCTGCTCGGCTTCGGTCTGCTCGGTGCGGAGATCGCCACCGCGGCAGCCGATACCGGCAGCGAGTCCGCGTCCTCAGGTGCAACCAACGCGGGCCCCTCGGCCGGCGAGGATCGCGGTTCCACGACGTCGGATGCCGACGCGTCGGATGCTGCGTCGGATTCCGGGTCGGGCGCCACCGGCACGGCAGATAACGCCGACGCCGACACCGACACCGACACCGACGACACCGACACCGACGACGCCGACGACGACGCCGTCGCCGAACGCGTGTCGGTCAAGCCGAAATCCCACCGGGCCACCGCGGCGGCCGAAACTGAGTCCGACGACGCCACCGCGGAATCCGAGGACGCCGCCGCAGAAGCCGACGACGGGGCAGCGGCCGACGGTGACGACACCACCGCCGTCGCGGAGCCGCCAGTCCGGTCCACCGCGAACGTCGACAGCGATGAGGAACCGGCCGACGAGGACGAGTACGACTGGCCTGTGGCGCCGGCACCGTACGTCTCGCCGCAGAGCGCGTATCAGATCCGGGTCGCGGAGATCCTCGACGATTGGACCGCCCGACACCAGGAGTGGGTCGACTCGCTGCAGATCTCGGACGAGCGCAAGGAGCGCATGCAGGAGTCGTTTTTGGCGATGCGCCGCACGTTCTTCAATCAGGCCCCGACGGTGGCGCCGGTCCAGATCACCGGCGTCCTCACCGGAGCGGTGACGGGCCATCTCGGCGGCGACGACCCCGACGGGGACCGCCTGGTGTACATCCTGACCAAAGCCCCGACGTCAGGATCGGTGACGATCAATCGGGACGGCACGTATTCCTACACTCCCGGTGACGATTTCAACGGCGTCGACACCTTCCGGGTCGCCGCGATCGATCTCGGCCTGCACATGAACCTGCTCCAGTTGCTGCGTCCGGTGAGTAGCGGTGTGGCGACGTCCCTGATCAACCAGGGCGCCATCAAGTTGGAGTTCACGGACAAGACGTCCTCGGACGACTGGAACGCAGAACGCTTGGCCGCGTTGCGTGAAGCGGCGGAGGAACTGATCGAGTACTTCCGGGTGACGGCGCCGGTGACGTTGACCTATGACCTCACCGAGGACGAGGATGACGACGACAGCACGCTGGCGTCGGCAAGCAGCCCTCTCGTCCAGAGCACCCCGGGCTTCTGGAAATCGGTGGTGCAGCAGAAGCTTCAGGACGGAGTCGACGCCAACGGCGCCGCCGCCGACGGCGAGATCGAATGGAACTGGAACAAACTCTGGGGGCTGGGCGACGACATCGCCGACAACGAGTACGACTTCAAGGCCGTGCTGCGCCACGAGATGTTGCACTCGTTCGGATTCACCGGCAGGATCCGGACGCCCGATGTGTACACCAAGCGCAACTGGTCCACCTATGCCAGCTTCGTGTCCGACAAGGACGGGGAGTTCGCCATCGGCGAGGACTTCCGGTGGGACAGCGCGTTCAATCCCAATCTCACCGGCGGCAACGGCGGCTTGTTCTTCGGCGGTCCCACCGCGGTCGCGGTGTACGGCCGGCCGGTTCCGCTGTTCACCCCGGACCCGTTCGAGAACGGTTCGTCGACCAGTCACACCGATGACGAGATCTTCAAAGACCCGCATCAGCTGCTGATGAACCACGCGACCGGCAAGGGCCCGTCGGTCAGGGAGATCAGCGCCATCGAGGCCGGCATCTTGATCGACCTCGGGTACATCGTGGTGGCGCGGCCCTCCCCGGAGGACTCGGACGCCTAGCCCGACAGCACTTTCCGCAACAGCTCGACCAGCACCCGCGGCTGATCGCTCTGCACCGAGTGGCCGGAGTCGGCGACGACGTGGACACCCTGGAAACCTGGTGCAGTGCGCGCGAATTCGTCGGCGTCGTCGTCGTTGACGAAGAACGAGTTGGCGCCGCGGATCAGCGTGGTCGGAGTGGTGAGCTTCGGGACATCGTCCCACAGCCCTTCGAAGCCCTCACCCTTGCGGATGCTGTCGTAGCGCCACGTCCACGAGCCGTCATCGAGCCGCTGGGCGTTGTGGAACACCCCGCGCCGCAACGACTCCCGGTCCCGATGCGGCGCGGCGGCCACGGTCACCTCGAGCATCGCGTCGAACGACGGGAACGTCCGGTCGCCCTGCACCAGCGCGACGGTGCCCTTCTGGGCGTCGGTCATCTCGGTGTGCCGTTCGGGTGCCGACGGCGTCACGTCGACCAGCACGAGCCTGCGCACCAGGTCCGGCGCCGTGACGGCCAGCCGCAGCGCCGTCAGACCGCCCAGTGACATCCCGACGACGAGCTCGGCGTCGGGGGCCAGCTCGCGGATCACCGGCTCGAGCGCTTCGGCGTTGAGCTTCGGCCCGTAGTCACCGTCTTCACGCCATCCGGAACGGCCGTGTCCCGGCAGATCCAGCGCCAGCGCCGACACACCGAGGCCGAGGATCACGGTGTCCCAGGTGTGCGCGTTCTGCCCGCCGCCGTGCAGGAACACGACCTGCGGATCGTCGTCGCCGAACCGCACCCCGCTGATCGGACCGTGATCGATCCTGGTCGCGGTGGGCAGGGGACCGGTCACGCCCGCCTGGTGGGCGTTCTCCTGCAGGAAGATGAACTCGGACAGGCTGGCCAGCTCGTCATCGGTGTCGTCCATGGTCTGACAGTACGCAGCCGATATTCGGATGCGGCCGAAGGCCCGCATGTGCCACGGTCGAATGTTGTGACAGCAGAACGAAGCGATCTGACAATCCGCACCGCCGACGAGGCGGACTGGCCCGCGATCGGGTTGGTCGCCGCGACCGGTTTCGGGGTGTGGCGCCCCGACGAGGCCGTCGAGGTCTGGCGGTCGATGATGCCGCCCGGCAGCGCCGTCGTCGCATGTGACGGCGACCAGGTTGTCGGTGTCTCGTTGTTCCTGGATCTGCAGCTGACCGTCCCCGGCGGGGCGGTGCTGCCGATGGCGGGGGTGTCGTTCGTGGCGGTTCTGCCCACGCATCGGCGCCGCGGCGCGCTGACCGCGATGCTGGCCGACCTGCACCGCCGCATGGGGGACTACCCGATCGCCGGGCTGGAGGCGAGCGAGGCGGAGATCTACGGGCGGTTCGGATACGGCCCCGCGACGGTGTGGGACAGCGTGGCGGTCGAACGTGAGCGGGCGCGGCTGCGGCCGGAAGTGCCGAATACCGGTGGGGTGCGGGTGGTGCGGCCGGCCGAGCATCGCGCGCAGCTCGAGGACATCTACGAGCGGTGGCGGCTGCAGACACCCGGTGGATTACACACGCCGGCCCGGCTGTGGGACGAGATCCTCGCGGACCGGGAGAGTTCCCGCGACGGGGGCAGCGCGTTCTTCTGTCTGCTGCACCCCGACGGGTTCGCGATGTACCGGGTGCACAGCGGCGACCGCAAGGACCGGGCGCACATCACCATGCTCGCCGCGGTGACGCCGCAGGCCTACATCGCGTTGTGGCGCACCCTGCTCGGGCTGGATCTGGTCGCGACGGTCGAGGTGGAGACCCACCCGGGCACCCTGTTGCCGTATCTGCTCACCGACCCGCGCCTGGTCCGCAGCACGTACACGCGTGACGGGTTGTGGCTGCGGATTCTCGACATCCCGAAGGTGTTGCAGGCGCGCACCTACAACGCGGATCTGTCTGTGGTGCTGGAGGTTTCGGATCCGCTGCTCGGTGGTGGCGGGCGCTTCGCGCTCCAGGTGCGTGACGGCCGGGCCCGATGCGAGCCGACCGACGCCCCCGCCGACGTGCACACCGATCTGTCGGTGCTGGGCAGCCTCTACCTCGGCGCACACCGGGCGTCGTCGTTCGCCGCGGCGCAGCGCCTGCGGTGCGCGGACCCGACGACGGTGGCCGCGCTGGACGCGGCGTTCGCGTCGGACGTGCCCGCCGAGCTCGGCTACGGCTTCTAGGGAAGGCTTCTAGAGACGGCTTCTAACGCGAGAGTGCGGGGAGATCGCCATTCCACGAAGGAACGCGATCTCCCCGCACTCTCGGCGGGATCAGAGGGTCAGCCCTCGATGAACTTCTCCAGCTGCTCGCGGGCGATGTCGTCGGCGAGCTGCTTGGGCGGGCTCTTCATCAGGTAGGCGGAAGCTGCCTCGATCGGGCCGCCGATACCGCGGTCCTTCGCGATCTTGGCGGCGCGCACCGCGTCGATGATGACGCCGGCCGAGTTGGGGGAGTCCCACACCTCGAGCTTGTACTCCAGGTTCAGCGGCACGTCGCCGAAGGCGCGGCCTTCGAGGCGCACGTAGGCCCACTTGCGGTCGTCGAGCCACGCGACGTGGTCGGACGGGCCGATGTGGACGTTCTTGTCCTCGACCTTGCCGGCCAGCGAGCCGGTCAGGTTCGAGGTGACGGCCTGGGTCTTGGAGACCTTCTTCGACTCGAGGCGGGTGCGCTCGAGCATGTTGAGGAAGTCCATGTTGCCGCCGACGTTGAGCTGGTAGGTGCGGTCCAGCGTGACGCCGCGGTCTTCGAACAGCTTGGCCATCACGCGGTGGGTGATGGTGGCGCCAACCTGGCTCTTGATGTCGTCGCCGACGATCGGCACGCCGGCGTCCTCGAACTTCTTGGCCCACACCGGATCCGAGGCGATGAACACCGGCAGCGCGTTGACGAACGCCACGCCGGCGTCGATGGCGCACTGGGCGTAGAACTTGTCGGCCTCTTCCGAACCCACCGGCAGGTAGGACACCAGTACGTCGACCTCGGCGTCCTTGAGGACCTTGACCACGTCGACGGCCTCGGCGTCGGAGACCTCGATGGTGTCGGCGTAGTACTTGCCGATGCCGTCGAGGGTCGGGCCGCGCTGCACGATGACGTCGGTCGGCGGCACGTCGGCGATCTTGATGGTGTTGTTCTCGGAGGCGAAGATCGCCTCGGACAGGTCGAAGCCGACCTTCTTGGCGTCCACGTCGAACGCGGCGACGAACTTCACGTCGCGGACGTGGTAGGCGCCGAGCTTGACGTGCATCAGGCCGGGAACGCTGGCGTTCTCATCGGCGTCCTTGTAGTACTGAACGCCCTGTACGAGCGAGGACGCGCAGTTGCCCACGCCGACGATCGCGACCCTGACGTCATTGCTTGCGGTCATGACGGCTTCTCCTCTGTCCTATCTTTATTGCCTGGAATTCGTATTACTGGCTGTTGCGTCGAGCGTGAGCTCAAGTCGGTTCGGCGCGCCCCTGCGCCGACTTCTCTGCCGCGATCAACTCGTTGAGCCAGGTGACTTCGCGTTCGCTGGACTCAAGACCCAGCTGATGAAGCTGCCGGGTGTACCGGTCGAATGAATTGCTCGCCCGCGCAATGGCTTCACGCAGGCCTTCGCGACGTTCCTCCACCTGGCGGCGACGGCCCTCCAGGATCCGCATCCGGGCCTCGGCCGGGGTGCGGTTGAAGAATGCGAGATGCACCCCGAAGCCGTCGTCGGAGTAGTTCTGCGGACCGGTGTCGGCCACCAACTCGGTGAAGCGCTGCTTGCCGGCCTCGGTGAGCTGGTACACGCGGCGGGCGCGGCGCACCTTGACCGTGCCCTCGGGTGCAGCGTCCTCGACGATCAAGCCGTCGGCCTGCATCCGGCGCAGCGCGGGATACAGGGAGCCGTAGGAGAACGCCCGGAACGCGCCGAGTAGACCGGTGAGGCGCTTCCTCAGCTCGTAGCCGTGCATCGGAGACTCCTGGAGCAGGCCCAGAATGGCGAGCTCGAGCATCTGGACACCTCCCGCTTAGATCGTTCCGATAGCTTTTCCGATAGCTGTAGCCGCTACGACGGCTCGACACCTCGCAGAATTGTATCGCGCCGATATATTGACCGCGACAGTTGTTCCCGTCTGAAATGAAAAGGGCAGGTCAGCGGTTTGCGGGCCAGATCGCCTTGGTGTCGCCGTTCGGGTACAGCTCGATGCGCCCGTTCCCGAACTCGCTGTTGACGATGATCTCGACGGTCACCGCGTCCGGCGTCGCCGGGTCCTTCGACGGGCCGATCCGCAGCCACGTGTCGTTGACGTCGGCGCGCGCGATACCGACGGTGTCCGGGGCTCCGCGCAGGATGGCCAGCGTCTTCTCGTAGTCGAACTTCGACAGATCGACCAGCCGGTCGTCCTCGGTGACCGTCGACGGCGAACCGGACGGGTCACCCCAGCCGCCGCGGTAGTAATAGGTCTGCGAGCGCCGGTTGTCCTGCGGATCCGGCCGGTCCAGATAGGCCATGTCGCGATGGATGTCGAGTTCGTAGCCCATCGTGCTGTCGAACTTCTTGCGCATCTGCTCGAACAGGCCGGTGAACCCGCCGAGGGACTGCAGCTGCCGCGGCGGGGTCAGCACCTGTGCGGCGATGCCGTCGTCCTTGGCGCCCGGATCGGTCTGGAAGCTCAGCGGAGACGGCGAATTGCCGTAGAGCCCCCAGCCGATCGCGATGCCGAGCACCACCAGCACCGCGGCGATGGCGACCTTGATGCCCCAGCCGGGCTGGGCCGAGACGTGGCGGTTGATCACCTTGGTGATCACCGGCGGTTCGGCCAGCTTCTTGCCGGTTTGCAGATCCGACACCAAATCTTGCAGCTGGCCCAGCGTCGAGGCGGTCGTCGCCGTCTTCACGCGCTCACCGTGTTCGGCCATCGACAGCTGGCCGTCGGCTAGTGCCTCGTCCAGGATCTGGCACGTCTCGGTGCGGTCGCTGTCCTTTGCTCTCGTCCACGATGTGCGACGCGCTGAGCTCCCCGAGGCCACGGTCAAGATCGTAAGAGTTCGCACGGTTCCGGCGCAGGCCAGAGGAGATCCTGACCGTTCTCGGCGTGTCCGGCCGCAGTCCCGGGCCGCACGTCGAGGGTCGGTGCGCTCGACGTGGACGTACTCTGGTCCACGTGCGATTGCAGCGACAGGTGGTGGATTACGCCCTGCGGCGGCGGTCCCTGCTCGCCGAGGTCTACTCGGGGCGCACCGGTGTCTCGGAAGTCTGTGACGCCAACCCCTATCTTCTGCGGGCGGCCAAGTTCCACGGCAAGCCCAGTTCTGTGATGTGCCCCATCTGCCGCAAAGAGCAGCTGACCCTGGTCTCGTGGGTATTCGGGGATCACCTCGGCGCGGTGTCGGGGTCCGCGCGCACCGCCGAGGAGCTTGTCTTGCTGGCCACCAAATACGACGAATTCTCCGTACACGTGGTGGAGGTGTGCCGCACGTGCAGCTGGAATCACCTGGTCAAGTCGTATGTGCTCGGCGCGGTGCCGCCCCCGAAGGGGTCACGCGGCCCGCGTCGCACCCAGACCGCGCGCGGTGCGGCGCGCACGGCCAGTGAATAGCGAAGGGCGCCACCACTCATCGGCCGATGACGCTCAGGATGGGCGTCGCGCGGCCGAGAGCATCGGCGCCAGAAGACCTGCCCCGCGGCCCAACGTCCCCCCGCCGCCCCGGCCTGCCGGCCACGCGGGACCGCCGCGCCCACCGAGGCCCGATGGTCAGCGTCGCTCGCCGGGGGTGCCGCCCGATGACCGGCACACCCAGGTGTTGCCGCCAGTGCGCGACGGCGCGCCGCCGCCACCGACCCGCGACCCGATCGACGCCGTCAAGAGCGCGCTGGACTCCCGGGCCCGGCGCAGGCCTGCGCGCCAACCGGACCGGCCCGCGCCGCCGTCGCCTCCCGCACCCCCGCCGCCCCCCGGCCGCGGTGGCGGTGGTGGCCCGACCGGCGGCGACGGACCGTCGGGGCCGCGGCGCAGCCTGCGCGAGCAGATCAACTGGACGTGGGTCCGGCGCGGATCGCTGATCGCCGCGGTGGTGCTGATCGTGCTGCCGCTGCTGACGTTCGGGATGGCGTACATGATCGTCGACGTCCCCAAACCCGGGGACATCCGCACCGCGCAGGTGTCGACGATCCTGGCCAGCGACGGCAGCGAGATCGCGAAGATCGTTCCGCCCGAAGGCAACCGGATCGACGTCAACATCGACCAGATCCCGGTGCACGTGCGTGACGCGGTGATGGCGGCCGAGGACCGGGACTTCTACTCCAACCCGGGCTTCTCGTTCACCGGCTTCCTGCGCGCGTTCAAGAACAACATCTTCGGCGGGGATCTGCAGGGCGGCTCGACGATCACCCAGCAGTACGTGAAGAACGCGTTGGTCGGTGACGCCCGCTCCGGTGTCGGCGGTGTCATCCGCAAGGCCAAAGAGCTGGTGATCTCGACGAAGATGTCCAGCGAGTGGTCCAAAGACCAGGTGCTGCAGTCTTACCTGAACATCATCTACTTCGGCCGCGGCGCCTACGGGGTCGCCGCCGCCGCGCGGGCCTACTTCGGAAAGCCGATCGAGGAGGTCACGGTCTCCGAGGGGGCGCTGCTGGCCGCGCTGATCCAGCGCCCGTCGGTGCTCGACCCGGCCGTGGATCCGGACGCGTCCGCGGTGCGGTGGAGCTGGGTGCTCGACGGCATGGTGCAGATCGGCGCGCTGTCGCAGGAGGAGCGCGCCGCGCAGGTGTTCCCGGCGACGATCCCCCCGGATCAGGCCTTCACGCAGAACCAGACCACCGGTCCGAACGGTTTGATCGAGCGCCAGGTCGTCAACGAGTTGATGGACATCTTCGACATCAACGAGCAGACGCTGAACACCGAGGGCCTGCAGATCACCACGACGATCGACCCGAAGATGCAGGAGGCCGCCGTCGACGCGGTCGAGGAGTATCTGGAGGGCGAGGACCCGGACATGCGATCGGCCGTCGTGTCGATCGATCCGAAGACCGGCGGGGTCAAGGCCTACTACGGCGGCTCGGACGCCAACGGCTTCGACTTCGCCCAGGCCGGTCTGCCGACCGGGTCGTCGTTCAAGGTCTTCGCGCTGATCGCGGCGCTCGAGCAGGGGATGGGGCTCGGCTACCAGGTCGACAGCTCCCCGCTGGAGGTCGACGGCATCAAGATCAGCAATGTCGAGGGCGGCAGCTGCGGCACCTGCAACATCGCCGAGGCGCTGAAGCGTTCGCTGAACACCAGCTACTACCGGCTGATGCTCAAGCTCAAGAACGGCCCGCAGGACGTCGCCGACGCCGCGCACAACGCCGGTATCGCCGAGAGCTTCCCGGGTGTCGAGCACACGCTGTCCGAGGACGGCGAGGGCGGACCGCCCAACAACGGCATCGTGCTGGGGCAGTACCAGTCCCGGGTCATCGACATGGCGTCGGCGTACGCGACGATCGCCGCGTCGGGCACCTACCACAAGCCGCATTTCGTGCAGAAGGTCGTCAACGCCGAGGGGCAGGTGCTCTTCGACGCCGGCCAGGAGGACGACTCCGGTGAGCAGCGCATCGACAAGGCGGTCGCCGACAACGTGATCGCCGCGATGCAGCCGATCGCCGCCTATTCCGGACGCGGCCTGTCCGGCGGCCGCCCGTCGGCGGCCAAGACCGGCACCAACCAGCTCGGCGACACCGGCCAGAACCGCGACGCGTGGATGGTCGGGTTCACCCCGTCGCTGTCCACCGCAGTCTGGGTGGGCACGGTCGACGGCACCAAGCCGCTGGTGACCTCCGGCGGCGCCTCGGTCTACGGTTCCGGCCTGCCGGGGCAGATCTGGAAGTCGACGATGGACGGTGCGCTCGACGGCACCGACAACGAATCGTTCCCGAAGCCCGAGGAGATCGGCGGCTACGCCGGTGTCCCGCAGGCCCCGCCCCCGCCGAGCACCACGGCGCCGCCGACCCCGTCGGAGACCGTGATCCAGCCGACGCTGGAGATCGCGCCGGGCATCACGATCCCGTGGGGCCCGCCGACCACCGTGCCCGTCGCGCCCCCGCCGGGCGGCGCGCCGCCAGGCCCGGAGGGTGTGCCCGGAGCGCCGGTACCGCCGGCCGACCAGGTGCCGCCGCCGGGAGCACCGGTGGCCCCCGGCGTGCCGCCCGGTCCGCTTCCGCCTCCGTGACGGCCGGCGTCGACGACGAGGCCGAGCGGACGTCACCCGCGCCGACGGCCAAAGACCTCCGCAGCCTCGACGCCCGCGACATGCCCAGCCGCACCGACACCATCGGCGCGGCGCTCTCGGAGACCATCGGCGGGCCCGTCGGCCGGCACGCGCTGATCGGCCGCACCCGGTTCATGACCCCGCTGCGGGTGATGATCATCATCGCGCTGGTGTTCCTGGCCCTGGGTTACTCGACCAAGGCCGCCTGCCTGCAGACCACCGGCACCGGCACCGCCGATCAGCGGGTCGGCAATTGGGAGAACCAGCGCGCGTACTACGAGCTGTGCTACTCGGACACCGTCCCGCTGTACACCGCCGAACTGCTGAACCTGGGCAAGTTCCCGTACAAGTCCAGCTGGGTGGAGACCGAGGCCGACGGCACACCGCGCATCCAGTACGACGGCGAGCCCGCGATCCGCTACATGGAGTATCCGGTGCTGACCGGGCTCTACCAGTACCTGTCGATGACGGTGGCCAAGACGTATACGGCGTTGACCAAGCTGGTGTCGGTGCCGGTCATCGCCGAGGTGGTGATGTTCTTCAACATCGCCGCGCTGGGGCTGGCGCTGGCCTGGCTGACGACGCTGTGGGCCACGGCGATGCTGGCCGGCCCGCGCCGCATCTGGGACGCCGCGCTGGTCGCGGCCTCACCGATCGTGATCTTTCAGATCTTCACCAACTTCGACGCGCTGGCCACCGCGTTCGCCGCCGGCGCGCTGCTGGCCTGGGCGCGGCGAAAACCGGTGCTGGCCGGGGTGCTGATCGGGCTCGGGGTGGCGGCCAAGCTGTATCCGCTGCTGCTGCTGGTGCCGCTGGCGCTGCTGGCGGTACGCACCGGGCGGCTGCGCGAGGTCGCCAAGACGACCGCGGCGGCGGTAGGCGCCTGGTTGGTGGTCAACCTGCCGATCATGGTGCTGTTCCCGCGCGGATGGTCGGAGTTCTTCCGGCTCAACACCCGTCGCGGCGACGACATGGATTCGATCTACAACGTGGTGAAGTCGTTCACCGGCTGGCGCGGGTTCGACCCCGAGCTCGGGTTCTGGGAGCCGCCGGTGGTGCTCAACACCGTCACCGCGGCGCTGTTCGCGGCGTGCTGCATCGGCGTCGGCTACATCGCGCTGACCGCGGCGCGGCGGCCGCGGGTGGCCCAGCTCGCGTTTCTGGTGGTGGCCGCGTTCCTGCTGACCAACAAGGTGTGGAGCCCGCAGTTCTCGCTGTGGCTGGTACCGCTGGCGGTGCTGGCGTTGCCGCACCGGCGGGTGTTGTTGGCGTGGATGACGATCGACATGCTGGTCTGGGTGCCGCGCATGCTCTACCTGTTCGGCGAGCAGAACATGGGGCTGCCCGAGCAGGCGTTCACCGCGACGGTGCTGCTGCGCGACATCGCGGTGATCACGTTGTGCGGCTTGGTGATCCGCGAGATCTACCGGCCACGGCTGGATCTGGTCCGCCAGAACGGCGTCGACGATCCGGCCGGCGGGGTGTTCGACCGGGCACCGGACGCGCCGCCGCGGTGGCTGCCGGACTGGCTGCGGCCGACGCCCCGGCTGGTGGCGGATCCGGCGCGCTGAGCGACCATGGGCGTCGTTCTGCGCGCCCGATCCGGCGGTGATTTCGCAGATCAGCGCCCCGGCCTGTAACCTGGGCAGGTTGCCGACGCAGGCGACCCTCCTGCCGCGGACACGCCGCGGCCGATCAGACCGAAGGAGGTGATGGGTTCCTTATGCGTCCATACGAAATCATGGTCATCCTCGACCCCACACTTGACGAGCGCACCGTAGCTCCGTCGCTGGAGACGTTCCTGAACGTCATCCGCAAGGACGGCGGCAGTGTCGACAAGGTCGACATCTGGGGACGTCGTCGTCTGGCGTACGAGATCAAGAAGCACGCCGAGGGCATCTACGCGATCATCGACGTCAAGGCCGAGCCGGCCACCGTGTCCGAGCTCGACCGTCAGCTGAACCTGAACGAGTCCGTGCTGCGGACCAAGGTCATGCGGACCGAGAAGCACTAGTCGAAGTGCACTGACGGGCTGTGCTCGTCGGAGCAGTTCCGTAGGCTCGCCTGCGACTGCTCTCGCACGCCGCCAACATCCAGGAGGACCTTGTGGCTGGTGACACCATCATCACGGTCATCGGAAACCTGACCGCTGACCCCGAACTACGGTTCACGCCTTCGGGCGCGGCCGTCGCGAACTTCACGGTCGCGTCGACCCCGCGCATGTTCGATCGCCAGACGAATGAGTGGAAGGACGGCGAAGCGCTGTTCCTCCGCTGCAACATCTGGCGCGAAGCGGCCGAGAACGTGGCCGAGAGCCTGGTTCGCGGTAGCCGGGTCATCGTCAGTGGCCGGCTCAAGCAGCGTTCGTTCGAGACCCGCGAGGGCGAGAAGCGCACGGTGATGGAGCTCGAGGTCGACGAGATCGGCCCGTCGTTGCGCTACGCGACGGCGAAGGTCAACAAGGCCAGCCGCAGTGGTGGCGGTGGCGGCGGATTCGGTGGCGGCGGCGGCTCACGCCAGCCCGCCAACAGCGCTCCGGCCGAGGATCCGTGGGGCAGTGCGCCCGCATCCGGGTCCTTCGGCGGCGCTGACGAAGAACCGCCCTTCTGATCAACAACCTCATCGAGTGATTTCTAGAAAGAGATAGACAATGGCGAAGTCCTCCTCCACGAAGAGGCGCCCGGCTCCGGAAAAGCCGGTCAAGACACGCAAGTGCGTGTTCTGCTCCAAGAAGGGGCAGACCATCGATTACAAGGACACCCAGCTGCTGCGTACCTACATCAGCGAGCGTGGCAAGATCCGCGCCCGCCGGGTCACCGGCAACTGCGTTCAGCACCAGCGCGACATCGCGATCGCGGTGAAGAACGCACGCGAGGTCGCCCTGCTGCCGTTCAGCTCGTCGACGCGATAGGGGCCGAAGAGATGAAACTGATTCTTACCGCTGAGGTCGAGCACCTGGGCGTCGCCGGCGACGCCGTCGAGGTCAAGGACGGCTACGGCCGCAACTACCTGCTGCCCCGCGGGCTGGCGATCGTCGCCACCCGCGGTGCCCAGAAGCAGGCCGAGGACATCCGTCGCGCCCAGGAGCTCAAGGGCGTCAAGAGCCTCGAGCACGCCAACGAGCTCAAGCAGGCCATCGAGGCGCTGGAGAACGTCGAGCTGTCGGTCAAGACCGCCGGTGACTCGGGCAAGCTCTTCGGCTCGGTGACGGCTGCCGACGTCGTGGCCGCCATCAAGAAGGCCGGCGGCCCGAACCTGGACAAGCGGACGGTCGACCTGCCCAAGGCGCACATCAAGACGACGGGCGACCACTCGGTCACCGTGCGCCTGCACCCCGACGTGAATGCGTCGCTGACGTTGAGCGTCGTCGCAAGCTAGCCAACTTCGGCTCGAACGGCCGGGTGTCGATCCTTCGGGGTCGATGCCCGGCCGTTCGGCGTTTCTCGTGGCGAACTTTTCTGACCAAAGCGATCCCAGCTAACCTAACCGACTGTTAACCTGCTGGGCCCCGCAGGGAAACACAACACGCCCGGGACGGAAACCCGGCACGACACGCCGGACGATTTCCCATCCACAGGTGTTCACCCCGTCTATGGTCGCCCCATCTGCGGAAACAGGATCCAGGGCGAGGTTTATCAACAGGTTCTCCCCAGCGCCTCAACATGCTCCACCAGAGCTATCCACACACCATCCACAGGATCATCAACAGGATGCGTTTGCGTCCAGGCCAGCAACGTCTAGCGTTGTCCGTCGCAGGGTTGGTTGCGCTTCCCCGCGGGGGGCTTGTCGGAGGCTGTGTCTAGCATCGCGACGGTAGCTTCGAACGTTTGTTCACATGCGATCGAGGAGGGAGAGGCGCCGCGTGGCTGTCGTCGATGACCGGGGTCGTCCGGGTGAGTACTCGGAGACGGAGCCGCCTCCCGGTGAAGACTTCGGGCGCCAGCCTCCGCAGGATCCCGCGGCCGAGCAGGCCGTGCTGGGCGGCATGCTGCTGAGCAAGGACGCCGTCGCCGACGTGCTGGAGAAGCTGCGTCCGAACGACTTCTACAAGCCGGCCAACCAACTCGTCTACGACGCGATCCTCGACCTGTACGGGCGAGGGGAGCCCGCCGACGCGGTCACCGTCGCCGCCGAACTCGACCGGCGCGGTCTGCTGCGCCGCGTGGGCGGGGCGCCGTATCTGCACACGCTGATCTCGACGGTGCCGACGGCGGCCAACGCGGGCTACTACGCCGAGATCGTCTCGGAGAAGGCGCTGTTGCGCCGGCTCGTCGAGGCGGGCACCCGCGTGGTGCAGTACGGCTACGCCGGCGCCGACGGGGCCGACGTCAACGACATCGTCGACCGCGCGCAGGCCGAGATCTACGACGTCACCGAGCGCCGCGCGGCCGAGGACTTCGTGATCCTGGAGGAGATCCTCCAGCCCACGATGGACGAGATCGACGCGATCGCGTCCGAGGGCGGAGTCTCCAAGGGTGTGCCGACGGGCTTCACCGACCTCGACGAGCTGACCAACGGGCTGCACCCGGGTCAGATGATCGTCGTGGCGGCGAGGCCTGGTATGGGCAAGGCGCTGAAGCTTGACACCCCGCTGCCGACGCCCACGGGATGGACCACGATGGGCGAGGTCAAGGTCGGCGACCTGCTGATCGGCGCAGACGGCAAGCCGACGCGGGTGGTCGCGGCGACCGACGTGATGGTCGGCCGACCCTGCTACGAGGTCGAATTCTCCGATGGGACGGTCATTGTCGCGGACGCCGAGCATCAGTGGCTGACCGAGACGCGGGCGTCGCGGAAGTCGTCCGCGATCCGTACGACCCGTGAGCTCGCCGCGACACTGGGTTCAGATCATTCCGTCGCCAACACCGCACCCATTCAGGGCGCGGCAGCGGATCTGCTGATTTCGCCGTACACGTTGGGTGCGTGGCTCGCAGACGGGACGTCGGCGGCCGCCCAGATCACCACGGCCGACCCGGAGATTCTGATGCAGATCGAGGGGGAGGACCGCGGGCTGTCGAGTGCGAGCCTGCGAGCGATCGGAGTCCTCGGCAACAAGCACATCCCGATCGAGTATCTGCGGGCGTCGGAGGTCCAGCGCCGGGCGTTGTTGGCGGGTCTCCTGGATACGGACGGCACGGTCACCAACGGCGGTGCGATCCAGTACACCGGCACCAATCGTCGCCTGGTGGAGGACGTCGCCGAGCTGATCGTGTCGCTCGGGTACCGATGCCAAACGATGAAGAAGTCGGTGCCCGGCCGTAGCGCCGACAGCTCGGTCGCCTACACGCTCAACTTCAGCACCGACCACACGGTTTTCGGGCTGCATCGAAAGGCCGTGCTACACAAGGAGCGTCGGCGCAGCACCAGCACCGTTCGGTCCGGGTCGCGGTTTATCACCGATGTACGCCAAATTGCGAGTGTGCCGGTCCGGTGCGTCGAGGTGGACAACGAGGACCACATGTACCTGGCGGGGCGGTCCATGATCCCGACCCACAACTCCACGCTGGGCCTGGATTTCATGCGGTCCTGCTCGATCAAGCACCGGCTGCCGAGCATCGTGTTCTCGCTGGAGATGAGCAAGACAGAGATCGTGATGCGTCTGCTGTCGGCGGAGGCGAAGATCAAACTCGCCGATATGCGCTCGGGCCGGATGAGCGATGACGACTGGACGAAGCTGGCGCGCCGCATGAGTGAGATCAGCGAAGCGCCGTTGTACATCGACGATTCGCCGAACCTGACGATGATGGAGATCCGGGCGAAGGCGCGGCGACTCAAACAGAAGGCTGACCTGCGCCTCATCGTGATCGACTACCTGCAGCTGATGACCTCCGGTAAGCGCGTCGAGTCCCGTCAGCAGGAAGTCTCCGAGTTCTCAAGGCAGATCAAGCTTTTGGCCAAGGAGCTGGAAGTTCCGGTGGTCGCGATGAGCCAGCTGAACCGTGGCCCGGAGCAGCGCACCGACAAGAAGCCGATGCTGTCGGACCTCCGCGAGTCGGGATCGATCGAACAGGACGCCGACATGGTGATCCTGCTGCACCGGCCCGACGCTTTCGAAACCGACGATCCCCGCGGCGGTGAGGCCGACCTGATCGTGGCCAAACACCGTGCGGGACCGACGCGAACGGTCACCGTGGCGCACCAGCTGCACCTGTCGCGGTTCTCGAATATGGCGCGGTAGGGGACAAAGCTGTAGGTTCTCACGGATCGCGGCGGACTCTGACAGGTGATGGCGGATCCGCCAGCCGCTTACCTGCGACCGCCGTGTGTGCAGCGCCTGCCCAGCCGAAGCCACTGACTGACAGCGCTGCCATAGCGCTGCATGGCGTGCGGTCGGAATCCGACAGCGCGCAAGGGTTGATTCACAACGGATATGGGGGTCGGCCGGTGCCGCTGATCATCAGGTGTCCGTCAGCAGTCCGTTCGACGAGGCGTCCGAGGGCGTCGTGGTCGTCCATGCGCAACCGCACCGGCTCGCCGGCAGGCTTCACATGGTCGGGTGCGTCGAACACAGTGCCCTGCCAGTGATAGTGCCCGTCGAAGGGATTGACTGATCCCTTGAGGCGCACTCGCACCGCGTGCCGCGCCTCGCCGACGATCAGATCGGCCGCCCCGGTGTAGACGCCGTCATGGCCGACGGCACTCACAGGAAGTGGCTCCGCTTCCACATCCGGCGGGCCAACGGACCCATCAAACCCAACTCCTCCAAAAACTCGCCCAGCGATGCGAAGCCCAGCTTCTGCACATCGTGAAAGTGCTTGTTGGCCCGCGCTTGTCGTTGTGCGGCGGCTCCGTCGAGCCCGACCCGCTGATAAAGGCCGCGCCGAGTGAAGTTCTTCAGGTACAGCGTGGCGCCGAGCCCGTGCAGGTTCGCCAGGATCCATCGGGTACGCAACGGCATCTCGGCGACGTCGCGGCGGATTCCGTCACGCGCGAACTGGATGTGGCGCGCCTCCTCGGTCACGTGGATCCGCATCAGCCGCTGCACCAGCGGCTGTACTTCCTGACCGTCCTCCAGGATCCTGCGCTGTAGGGCGTCGAAGATCTCTTCGCCTACCAGCGCCGCGATCCACAGCATCGGACCGCGGAAGATGAACGGCATCGTGTTGACCGACCGCGCGTGACGTCCGGTCGGCCAGAACGGTTCCACCCCGATGCGCCTGATCGCCTTGCCGAACATGAGCATGTGTCGGGCCTCGTCACCGAGTTCGGTCAGCTCGTAGAAGGTGCTGCCCGCCGTCGGTGAGGAACGGATCATGCCCCGCAACAGTGACTGGTTGAGCATGTTCTCGAACCAGATGCCCATCGACAGGTAGTTGACGAGTTCGTGGCGCGACAGGTCGATGCGCTGCTGCACACTCATCTGCTCCCACAGCCGCGTCCCGTACAGGGAGGACATCTGCGGCGGCAAGAAGTACTTGTCGTCGGCCAGCGGGGCGGCCCAGTCGATGTCGACGACGGGCTCGTAGGACTTCTTCGCTGACCCCTTGAGCAGCCGCACCGCAACCCCTTCCCTGTCGGGGCGGCTCACGATGGGGGCAGGAGTGGCGGTCATGTCGCCATTGTCGATGTCCAGTGGGGGCAGGGTCTCGCCCACAGCGGCTAATCTTTGGCGCCCGCATTGACCTTTTCGGTCAGTCACCCCGGGAGGGGCCCTACTATCGCGGTATGCCGGAAGCGCGCAGCGACGCGACGAGAACCGTCGAACTGCCGCTGCGGACGCTGGAGGCGATGCGTACCGGACTTCCCGCGCTCATCGACCGGATGGTCGAAGCGGTCACCGCCGAGGTGCCGTCATTGGCCCAGGCGGCTCAGGAATCCTGGCGGCCGATCATCGACGCGTCGGCGGCCCAGCTGTTGAGTTCACTCATCGACGGCCTCCGCCCGGCGGCAGGCGCGGGTGCGGCGGTGCCGATGCAGGAGGTGCTCGACACCGCTCACCGGTTCGGCCGGCGCGAGGCCCGCAACGGTCGACCGCCGGAGGTTCAGCTGGCGGCCTATCGGGTCGGTGCCCGCGAACTGTGGCGCGACTGGAGTGCGCTGGCTGCTCACGACGGTGTGGACCGCGACCAGATCAGCGCCTTTGCCGAGATGTTCTTCGCCTACCTCGATCTGATCTCCGCGGCCGGAGTCGCGGGCCACGCCGAGGAACAGGCCAGGTCGGGTCTGGACCGTGAGCGCCGGCGCGAGCGCCTGGTTCGAATGCTGTTGGGTGACGCGACTTCCGGGGAACTCGACCTGGCAGCCGAGTACGCATCATGGGCCACACCGCGGACGTTGACCGCGGTCGCCATACCCAGCGCTCCGCAGCGCGGACGCGCCGCCGTCACGACGGATCCGCGCACGCTGCACGTCCCGCACGACGCGATCGACTCACACATCGGTCTCCGGGTCATGCTGGTCTGCGACGTCGGAGGTGCAGCGCGCCCGTCGTTCCTGGCTTCCCTCAACGGGTCCGGTGCCGTGGTGGGGCCCGCCCGCGACTGGAAGAACGCCAAATCCTCGATTCGACGGGTGATGCGCGCTGTGCACGTGCGGTCCACCGACTCTGCGGCGGTGCTCGACACCGAAGAGTTTCTTCCGGAGTTGGTCGTCAGCGCCGACGCCGAGGCCCTCGCGGACCTTCGTACGCGCGCGCTCGCACCACTGGTCGATCTCTCTGAGGCGGCCCAAGAGCGGCTCACCGAGACATTGCGGTCGTGGTTGCTGCACCACGGGCGCAGAGACGACGTGGCCGCCGATCTGTTCGTGTCTCCGTCGACAATCCGATATCGGCTACGACAGCTGCGTGAGGCCTACGGCGAGCGACTGCGCGATCCGCGGGTGATCGCCGAGCTGACAGTCGCTCTGGCAGCAGGGTCGGACATACAAGCGGGACGCCAGGTCACGACTCCACCGATCGAAGGAGAAGATCGATGTCCGATGCCATAGCGAGGTTGATGCACCAGAACCTCATGGCGGTCTTCAATGAGCGCGACGAGGTCAAACGCAGGATGGCCATCGACAGCACCTATACCGCGGACGTCCGCTGGACCGACGCCGAGGGGGTCACCACCGGGCGCGAGGCGCTCGAAGCCAAATGCGCGGCGTTGCAGTCCGGTTTGGGGGATCTTCAGTTCGAACCGGACGGCTCGGTCCACGAGCTACCCGGCTTTGCCCACCTCGCCTGGAAGTTGGTCAATCCGGCCGACGGGCAGATTCAGATGAGCGGCTTCGACGCCGTTCTCGTCGAGGACGGTCTGATCTCGGATCTGTGGACGGTACTCATTCCGCCGACGGGCGCGTAGCCGCGCGCCGTCGTGCCTGCACCGCCACCCGAATGGGCGGGCCCTACGTAGGGAAATCCGCGCTACGAGAGAGCTTTTCGCTCGCCCGGATGTCGGCCAAGGTCTGCTCCAGCGTGTCGACCACGGCGTCGTATCCGCTGTTGCCCAGAACCAGCCGAGGCGGAGACCAATCCTGTTCCATCGCGGCGATCACCGCACGGGCACCGCGGTGCGGATCGCCGGGCTGCTTACCGTCCATCTCGACGAAGGTGGCGCGCACCTGCTCGAGCATCTCGTGGTAATCCGGAATCGGCTCCGCGACAGGCTCATCGGCGAAGCCGGCATAGGCGTTGGTGCGGAACGCCCCGGGCTCGACTGCGAGCACCGAGATGCCCTGCCCGGCCACTTCGTCGCGCAGCGCGTCGGTGACGGCCTCGATGGCGAACTTCGTCGCGCTGTAGTAGCCGAACCCCGGTGCTGCCACCAGCCCGGCCACCGAAGACACGTTGACGATCCACCCGCTGCCGCGGGCGCGCATCCCCGGCAGCGCCGCACGGACCACCGTGAGCACCGCGAAGAAGTTCAGCTCGAACATCGCCCGCACCGAGGACTCGTTCATCGCCTCGATCGATCCGAACCAGCCGCGGCCGGCGTTGTTCACCAGGACGTCGATGCCGCCCATGTGCTCTTCGGCTGCGCGCACCGCTTGGCGCACCTGCGCCGCGTCGGTGACGTCCAACGGCACGACCAGAGCGCGGTCGCCGTACTGGTCGGCCCATGTCGCCAGCTCGTGCGGGCGCCGGGACGTGAGCACCACGCGGTCGCCCGTCTCGAGGGCCGCCTCGGCGAACGCGACGCCGAAACCGCCGGGCGTGCCACCGGTGATGAACCATCTCCTGCTCATGGCTCGATCACCACCCGGCTGATCAGCTCCCCGTCGAAGGTGAAACGGTAGTGCAGGTCGGCGACGCCGCCGGGGAAGTCGCCCTCCAAGTGTTGCCCGACCTCGACAGTCGTACCGGGCCGCCGTTCGAATACTGTCGCGCCGGTGAATTCGGTGGTGTAGGTGTACTCGCTGGCCGCAGTCGCGATCCAGTTCCCGATGTCGTCATGTCCCTTGTAGTCGTGGCCCTCGTCGGTGACGACGGCATCGATGGTGAGGGTGGCCAGCGCTTGATCCACCTGGCGGGCATCGAGCGCGGTCATGAACGTTCTTACGGTGTCCGGGAGTGCATCCCAGTGTGTGGTGTTGGTCATGACGCCACGATGGAGGTTGCCGTTAGGGGAAGGTCAACCCCAGGGCGCAAAAATTTTCGCGACGCGCCGTGATGTTGCCCTTCCCCCAGGGGGAGAGTGCACGATGGCGTCACCCGCCACGGCAGGGGCAGCAGATCGCAGAGGAGGACGCCATGGGCGCACGGGTTTCGATCGGCGATTTCGCCGTGATGACCAGCCTGAGCAGAAAGGCGCTACGGCACTACCACGACAGCGGGATCCTCGAACCAGCACACATCGACGCCCACACCGGTTACCGCTTCTACGACACCAGCCAGGTCGATCATGCCCACATCATCCGCCGGTTCCGATCACTCGGGATGTCCATTCCCGACATCAAGGCGCTGCTGACAACCGACGACGCCGCGGCCCGTACCCAGATCATCACCACCCATCTCGAACAGATGGAGGCGCAGCTGCAGCAGACTCGGGACACCGTGGGCGCGCTGCGCGAGTTGCTTTCCCCCGTTCACGTCCCCGCCCACGTGGAGGTGCAGCACAAGCCGGCGCTCGCCGTGTGGTCCGTCGGTGCCACCGTCGACGTTTCCGATATCGACGACTGGTTTGGCGCGGCGTTGACCACACTGCGCGACGCGGTTGCGGCGGCGGGGAGAGAGCCTGTGCTGGTCGTGCCGGGAGGCCTCTACGACCGAGCCCTGTTTCTCGAATCACGTGGCGCAGCGACGATGTTCGTCCCCGCTCCAGAATCCGCGGACCCGCCCGACGGCGTCCTCGCCGAGGTCTTGCCTCCGGCCGAGTTCGCGGTGCTCACGCACGCCGGTGGCCACGACGGCATCGACCGCAGCTACGCGGCGCTCGGACGCTACGTGAACGAGCATCTGATCAGCCATCAGGGACCGATCCGTGAGCACTACCTCGGCGCGACGCCTTCGAATCCGATGACGTTCAGCGCCACGGAAATCTGTTGGCCGATCTTCAGCACCACCGCGCCGCCGCACTGAAAGTCGAATCAGATCAGGACTGACCGCCGAGGGTGGCGTCGACGCCGCTGAGGGTGATCTCGAACGGCCCCTGTTGCTTGTCGAGAATGTAGACCGATATCTGGTTGATGAGCGACGGGTCCATTGTCCGCGGCGCATCGGGTGCGGGATCAAAGCGCATCCCGACGGGCTGGAAGCCCGTGACGGGCAATTCATAGGTTCGCTGGACGCCGGCGTCGGTGGTGAAGCGCTGGATGTAGGACCAAGGCTGCCCTTCGATGCCCGCCTCGAGGACGTAGGTCTTGCCGTCACCCTGTCCGCGCACGCGCAGCGATGTCGCGCCTGCCGCCAGTCGCCCGAGGGTGGGGTCCTGGGGGCTGCGGGCCGAGGCGAAGCCGCCGTTGTTCGCCAGCGAGATGGTGCCCGAGAACACGAGGCCACCGTCTCCGAACGCGACCTGCGAGGTGGATACACCACCCATGACGGGGTCGTTGACCGTCGTCCAGGTGGCCACCTCGCCGGGATCGTCGAGGTCGACCAGAACGACGTCGGTCCCTTGCGATTCCGCTGTCGGCGAGGTCGTCGGCTCCTGGGCATTGGCGGGTTGCTCGGTGCCTCCGCAGGCCACCACCAGGAGTGCCGAGCAGGCGACGGCGATGCCGGCGAGCCGGCGCTGTGACAGGTGGCCTTTGCGCATTCTCAACACCCACTCGGTTCGGCGGTCATCTCTCGGCTTCGCATCGGCATGCCGTCGATCACGGCGTAGATGGTGCGCAGATCCGGTACGTCGGTGACGCGAAATTTCTCGCCGCCATCTTTCCCGATCAACACGACCGCGAAGTCGTTCCCGCCGATGCCGAATCGGTCGGCCAGGCGCTGGGCCTCCTCGGCGCCGATCACGCGACCGTCGAGCATGCTGGTGCCTTCGGTCACGGCCCGGCCAAGCACCATGTCCCGAGCGACGAAGTCACATCGGGCCGCCGCGATTCGGCTCATCGTGTCCGCGAGGCGGGGGTCGGTGTCCGTCGGAGCGAACACCAGCAGGGGGCGACGCTCCCAGCGGTAGTCCTCGAGTCCGGCAGCCGCGGCGGTCGCGGATCCGAGCGCCACCGCGGCCAGGATCACGACCAGCACGAGTGCCGATCGCCGGGCATGGAGTGGGGTCGCCATAGTGCTTCTCGAGCTTACGCACCGACGCGGCGGCCACCCCGGCTCGCACGGTGACACAAAGATGACCAGATTCCCGAAACTGTCTGCTCCACCGCTGTGCTGCTTTACCTTGAGCCCGACTGCAGCAACGTGGTCGTCAATATCGAAGGTTGGGGAAATCTATGGCACAGCTGTCAGCGTGGATGGGTGCAGGCGTGGTGGCGGCGGGCGTGTCCGCGGCGATGATCGCCGGGGCCGACACCGCAACCGCCGATACCGGCTCCGGGACGACGGGCGGCACCGCCGGTGCGTCCGACACCGCCGCCGAGCGCCACAGCGCGAAGCCGCCGAAACGCGAAACCGAGGATGCCGACACCACGGACTCCGACACCAAGGACTCCGACACCAAAGACGCTGACACCAAGGATGCTGACGCAGACTCGGAGGACGCTGGCGTCGATGACGCGGAGGCCGGCGATGCCGATGCCGACGACGCATCCGATCCGGCCGAGGAGAGCGTGGAGCCGGACGTCGAGGTCGGCCCCGGCCCGGACCCTTCCGGCGCCACGCCCGTGGTCGACGACGAAGACACGACCGAACCCGAGTCGAATGCTGCACAGCCTGTCGGCACCACCGAGCTGCCAGAAGACCAGACCAAGGCCCCCGCTTCGACCGACCCACAACCCGCGCAGGACGCCGCTTCCCCCGAGCCGCAGAGCGCTCTGTCGGTCGACCAGGTTGCCGCCCAACGGGTCTCGGCGACCGTCGAGGCGTCGGCTACCTCGGCCGTCTCGGCCGAGGCGCCGTCGCGCACGCTGCAGGACGTGCTGCAATCCCTGTTCACCGAGATCATCGGGGCGGCCATCCGGTTCGTCGCCGGCCCGCCGGTGGTCCCGGCGGGCGTCAACGTCACGGTGCGCACTTCCCGGCTGGAGATCACCGAAGGACGCTTCGTCAGCGCGCACTGGTACTACCCGGACGGTACCGAACTACCGGAGCGGTTCATCTACCTGCAGCACGGCTTCCGGGGCGTCGGCGCCATGTACAGCAAGACCGCATCCTGGCTGGCCGAGCGTACCAACAGCATCGTCGTGGTCCCGACGCTGTCCTCGAATCCTCTTGTGCGAGATGGGTTCTGGCTTGGCGATGACCAGGTGTACCGCGCGACTGCCGATCTTCTCCTCGGGGATCGCGACGCGCTCATGGCCAGCGCGGTGGCCGCGGGCTTCGCCCGCAAGTACGGCGCCGAGGCCACGCTGCCGCAGCGGTTCACCCTGGTCGGCCATTCACTGGGTG
This sequence comes from Mycolicibacterium parafortuitum, assembly GCF_002086815.1. Classification (GTDB taxonomy): domain Bacteria; phylum Actinomycetota; class Actinomycetes; order Mycobacteriales; family Mycobacteriaceae; genus Mycobacterium; species Mycobacterium parafortuitum. Next base: position 194,833 of record NZ_MVID01000004.1, on the reverse strand, counting down.
CGGGGGTCGCCGCGGGTGCCGCCGGCTACTACGCCGATGCGGTCGAGGCCAGTGGCGCGGTCAACCAGCTGGCCGGGATCGTCACACTCGACGGCGCGCCCCCCGGGTCGGTGCTGGCTGATGCTCTCGACAAGCTGGAAAGTCTCGGCGCCTACGTGCCGGTGATCGAGCTCGGTGCCCCCCGGAAGGACGGCACGCCGCGCCGGGTCGATGCGGCGCTCAACGACCACCGGCCCGGGCACTTCAACGGGGTGGTTCTCGACGACGGGCAGCATCTGGATTCGATGCAGGGCGGAAGCTGGGCCATCCAGCTCATCTCGTATCTCAACCAGGGGTTTCCGACCGAGCAGAACAAAGAGGCCGCACAGACTCTGATCGCGGGGTGGATCAACGACATCTTCGCGGGCCGGATCGATTCGTCGACGGGTGTGTGCGCGGGCGAGGGGTGCGCGGGAATCTACGACGAGCCCGGGCAGGCGGTATCGGTGGAGACTGCGAAGGGGGCCGCCACCGGGGTGGTGATCGGTACGCAGGTCGCTCTGGAGAGGACCGAGTTCCGCCCTCCGGCGGTGACGTCTCTGGTGTCGAGGCGCTCGACCGCGTTGCGTCTGGCGATCGCGGGGTGACCTGGGGCTTCAGAGGTCGAGCGCCTCGATCGTGGCCCCCGGGTTGGGGCCCAGCAGTGCGGCCAGCCGCGGGCTGAGATCTCGGCATGCGCCCAGCAGCGGCCCCACCAGGCGCGAAAGCGCCTGAGGCCGCACGCGCTCTGCGGGCCCGGCGATCGTCATGGATCCCAACACGATTGGTGCAGTCGCCGGATTATCGGGTGTGGCCAGCAGGGGTACCGAGACGCCGTTGACACCGGGATGATTCTCGCCGTAGGACGTTTCATACCCCCGGTCGCGAATGGCGGTGAGCTGCTGGGGCGTCACACCGTCCAAGTCGACGTCGGCAAGCTCCGTCTCGGGCAGGTAGGCCAGGATGATCCGGCCACTGGCGCCGGATGCCAGCGGTGAGCGCTCCCCGAGCACCCCGGCCGGGTCGAGGAGCGGCCCTGAGCGCGCCGGCACGCCCAACACCAGCACCCGAAAGTCGCCGGCCCGCAGGTGCACCACGGCGGCCTCCCCGCTGACGGCCGCCAGCCGGGCGACGATCGGGTGCATCAAGCGCAGCATGGCCGGTCGCGGACCGATGACAGTCGCCAGCGCCAACGCCCGGCTGGCCAACCGGTAGCCGGACCGGCCGAGATGGTGCACGTAGCCCTCATGTTCGAGTGCCTGCAGAATGCGGAACGCGTTCGACTCCGAGAGGCCGGCGCGGGCGGCGACATCGCGCAGCGTCGCCGGTTGGCGCATCCCGGCGAGGGTGTCCAGCACATGCAGCCCGCGCAACGCGGTCGAAGCCACCAGCCGATCGTACTTGCCGATTGCGCAAGTTAACTGGCGTCGGCCGCACCTGTTCTCTGCACTGGGTGCATGACCACATTCACCGAGCATCCCCCGGCAGTAGACACAACCGGCCACGGTCCCAGCGCCCCCGACGGCCCGACGGGCCGGCTGGTGAACTGGGTGGGCACCCTGGAATGGGACCAGGTGCCCGACCCGGTCCGGACGCGGGCGGCCCACCTGGTTTTGGACGGCCTCGGCTGCGCGCTGGTCGGGGCGCAGCTGCCCTGGTCGCGCATCGCCACGGATGCCGTCTTGGGTGTCGAGGGCCACGGTGCTGCGGCCGTCATCGGGACCGGGCGGACCACCACCCCGTCCGGCGCCGCACTGCTCAACAGCACCTTCATCCAAGGCTTCGAGCTCGACGACTTTCATCCCGTGGCACCGCTGCACTCGGCCTCACTGCTGATTCCGGCACTGCTCGCGACGGCGGCGCACCTGGACCGACCGGTGAGCGGGCAGGATCTGCTGACGGCGGCGATCGTCGGCTTCGAGACCGGCCCGCGGATCGGCTACGCACTGGGCGGCACCGAGATGTTGTCCCGCGGCTGGCATTCCGGTCCGATCTTCGGCGGGATCGCCGCCGCGCTCGCCGGCGGCAAGCTTCGCGGGCTCGACGGCGAGCAGCTCGAGGACGCGGTCGGCTTCGCCGCCACCCAATCCGCGGGACTGATGTCTGCCCAGTACGAGGCGATGGGTAAGCGGATGCAACACGGTTTCGCCGCCCGCAACGGCTTCTATTCCGCCGCGCTCGCGCAGTCCGGCTACACCGGCATCGATCAGGTCCTGGAGCGTCCCTACGGGGGCTTCCTGGCCGTCTACGGCGAGGGCCATCACCCCGACGCCACGGCGATCACCCGCGGTCTCGGCGACGACTGGGAGACCACCGCCATCATGGTGAAGTCCTGGGCGGTGATGGGCGGCCTGCACGGTGTGGTCGAGGCCGCCCGCACTCTTCGAGATCGCCTGGCCGGCCGCACGATCGAGCGCATCGACATTCGCGTCGGCGACGTCGTCTACCACCACGGCTGGTGGCAACCGCAGCGGCCGCTGACGGCGATCGGCGCCCAGATGAACATCGGTTACGCCGCCGCGGTCACGTTGCTCGACGGTGTCGCGTTACCGCAGCAGTTCACCGCCGAGCGCCTCGACGCCGACGATGTGTGGCAGCTGCTGGAGCGCGTCCACGTCGAATTGGACACCGGCATCGACGCATTGCCGCCGATGGAGCGCTTCCAGACGCATCTGACACTGACCTTCAGCGACGGCAGCACCGAGACCGCCTCGGTGATCGCGCCGCACGGCAACCCGTCGGATCCGGTCACCGACGACGAGATCGTGGACAAGTTCCACAACCTCGTCGAGCCCCTCATGCCCGGGGACCGTGCCGACGCGATCGAGCGCGCGGTCCTCGCGCTGCCGGAGGCCGACGACGTCGCACCGCTGGTGGAGCTTCTATCCGGTCCGGTCGGAAGGGGACTGGATCTGAGACGCGGCGCATGAGTAACCTCGGCTGCCTGCTCCGCGGAGTTCGGGCCGGTGGTCACCGCAGCAGGCTGGCGGGCATCGACGTTCCCGAGACGATCGTCGTCACCAGCGATGCCTTCGACGATGGCGGAACCATCCCGGTCGAGTACGCCGGTAAAGGCTTGGGCGACAACCGATCACCGGCGCTGCACTGGTCCGGTGTGCCCCACGGCACCGAGGCGCTGGTGCTGATCATCGAAGACGACGACGTACCGCTGCCCCGCCCCCTGACGCACACGATCGCGATCCTCGATCCCAGGACCGACCACATCGACGCGGGTGCACTGCAACCCATCAGCACCGAGATCCGGTTCATCAAAACCCCGCTTGGACAGGGATATTCAGGGCCACGTCCGATACCCGGTCACGGTTGTCACCACTACCGCTTCCATCTGTTCGCACTGAATGCCCCGGTGCCCGCGACCGTCACCACCAAAGGCCGACTCTTGCGGTCGATGAGCGAGCACGCGATCGCTCGCGGCACGCTGACCGGTGTCTACCAGCGGCCCTGACCTCAGTCGTCGCTCGTCGCTCCCGGCGCCCGGGTGCGTGACAGGTGCACCTTCAACGCGAGCTGCAGCGGGAACCACTCCGACGGCTCCATCACGTCGATGCCGCTGAGTTCGGCGGCCCGAGCCAGCCGCTGAGTCAGGGTATTACGGTGCACGATGAGCTCACGGCTGGCCACGCTCTGACTGCGATAGTGCAGGAACACCGCCAGCGTGTCGAGTAGTTCGGTGCCCTTGACCCGGTCGTACTCGGCGATCCTGGCGATCGCCGTGGCGTACCGATCACGAATGGTGTCCACTCCGGAGACGCGCATCAGCAGCATGTGATGCCCGACGTCGTCGAGGGTGAAGACGCCGTTCGGATTGTCGAGGCGGCTGCCGATCGCCATCGCGTCGCGCGCCTCGGCCAGTGCGCTCCCGAGCTCCGCCGCCGCCGACACCGGCCGCGACACCCCGAAGGTGACGGCGTGCCCGGCAGCTCGCAACCGGGAACACACCTCCAGCAACGGTATTCGCAGCGCGTCCACCGACGCGTCGTCGCCGTGCCACGGCACGATCGCCACCGTCTGGTGCGGGGTCGAGGAGAACAGGGTGCCCGAGGGCAGCGCCGCGCTGTCGGCCAGCAGCTCGCCGAGTGCGGGGGTGGCCGGGCGCCGCTCTGCCGCGCGTAACGCGACGGTGGAGGTGCTGGCCACCACGAAAACATGACCGGCCGAGGCATCCAACCCGACGGCCGCTGCGCGGGAACGTAACTCGTCGGCGCTGAGCCGTCCCGCGGTCAGATCGCGCAGGAACCAGTTGAGCCTGTTGCGGGAGAACAGTTCATCGGTCAGCATCGCCAACCGGATCGCCAGCGCGGCCTGATGCGCCACGGCTGCGGCCAGGGCCGTCTCGGCGATGGTGAACCGCCGGGCGGTCAGCCGGTAGCAGGCGAGCACGCCGAACTCCTCGGCGCCGACGCGCACCGGGCAGCTCGTCACCGCGCCGGCGATACCCTCGAACGCACGGTTCACCGACTGCGCGGCGCTGTGCCAGTCCGTGATCCCGTTTCGGACGTCCATGTCGACGGTGAGCAGTCGCGCGCGAAGCGTCTCGACCTCGGTTCCCGGCGCATCGGTGCGCACCTTGGTGTGCATCCGGTCGGCACCCGACGGATCGGTCACGAGGGCGACCACCACGTCCACCTCCCCGGCTTCGGCGAGGAACTCGACCGCGTAATCGACGGTCGCGCCGGTCGACGACCCCGAGGCGACCATCGACGCCAACTCGGTGAGGCCGTCGGCCACCGCGCCCAGGCGACGTCCGGCCTGACGTTCCCGCGCGGTGTCGAACACGGGCGCGACGAGTGCCGCCATCCGTTCGACGAACTCCACCTCGCCGGGCTCGAACTGATGACCGGTGGTGGCCCACACCGTGATCGATCCCAGCGGCTCCGCGCGCGAGGAGACGATCGGCACCGAGAAGATCGCGCCGTAACGCTCCTCACCGATACCGGGGTAGGGCAGAAATCTCGGGTCACCCGCGGGCTCGTCGGGCACCAGGTAACTCTGCTTCGTGGCGGCCACCCATCCGGTGACGCCCTCGCCGTAGGCCAACCGCAACGCACCCACGTGCGAGGCGGCGGGGCTTTCGGTCGCGCCGGTCAGCACGAGTTCCCTTGTGGCGGTGTCGTAGACGTAGGCGTAGACATCGCGGGTGGTCCGCTGCGCCTGGATCGCCTCGGCGACACCCTGGGCGACGAGCGCCACATCGTCGGTGGAGAACAGGACCTGCGCTATGTGCTCGACGGCGCGCAGTTCCACCTGCGGTAGCGAGTCATCGGGCATGACCCATCGTAATTCTCCGGATCCGTGGCCGGGCAGCATTGCCGGTGACTCAGATGCGGGTCAGATAACGCGCGGTCTCCCAATCGCTGACGGCTTCGCGGTGGCGGTCGCGCTCCCAGATGCGGGAGGCCAGATAGTGGTCGACGAACGCGTCGCCGAACGCGGTGCGGGCGGTGGTGCTGGATGCGAGCGCGTCGACGGCTTCGGCCAGCGAGCGGGGGAGAAGCGGTGCGTCGCCGTCGTAGGCGTTGCCGAGTACCGGTGCGGGCGGCTCCAGTTGGTTCTCTACGCCGTGCAGCACCCCGGCCAGGCACGCCGCCAACGCCAGATAGGGATTGGCGTCGGCGCCCGGCAGACGGTTCTCCATCCGGCAGGCCGCTTCGTCATTGGCGATGGCGCGCAGCGCCGCGGTGCGGTTGTCGGTGCCCCACACCGCTGCGACCGGCGACCAGGACCCCGGCACACGACGCTTGTAGGAGTTGACCGTCGGGCAGTACAGCGCGGTGAAGTCGCCCATCGTGGCCAACTGACCGGCCACCGCGTGGCGCATGAGGGCCGACGGGCCGTCGCCGGACCACATCGCGTTGCGGGCGGGCTGGGCCAGCGACTGCATGCTCTGGTGGATGTGGGCACTGGAGCCGGCCGCGTCCGTGGACACCTTAGCCATGAAGGAGGCGAGATATCCGTGCTGCTCGGCGATCCGCCGCACACCGTTCTTGTAGATCGCCACGCGGTCGGCGGTGGTGAGCACGTCGGCGTGCTCGATGTTGATCTCGATCTGGCCGGCGCCGTACTCGGTGTTGGACGCCAGGATGGGGATGCCGCAGGCGCGCATGCCTTCCCGGATCGCCCCGATGACATGTTCGAGCGCGCTGTGCCGGTTCAGGCTGAACGTCGCGATGCCCGGTGCCGCGGGGGTGAGGTCCCGGTATCCCTTCGCGGCGGCGGTCTCCGGCGTCTCGCGGTAGAGGTAGAATTCCAGTTCGTATCCGGCTGTGAGCTGGTAGCCGAGCGCAGCGGCGCGCGCCACCTGGCGGGCCAGCACCGTGCGCGGGGCGACGGGCACCGCGGAACCGTCGGTGTGCACGACGTCGCACAGCACGAACGCGTGTCCCGGCTCCCACGGCACCGGTCGCAACGTCGTGAGGTCCGGCATCAGCACCACATCGGAATACCCGGTGTGCCAACCGGATAGCGTGAAGCAGTCCATCAACGTGTCTTCGATGTCCCAGCCGAAAACGATGTTGGGGATCGACGATCCACGGGGTGCGATCGAGTCCAGGAAGAAGTCGGCCGGCACGAACTTGCCGCGCATCTGGCCGTCGAGATCGGTCATCCCGAACTGCACGGTGGTGATGTGATGGCGTTCGAACAGTGCACGGGCGGCGTCCACGGCGGAGCCCGCCCGTCCGTTCACCGTCCGGGTCTGCGTGCCGTCAGTGGACACGTCGGTCATCGTCGAACTCCTTCCGAAGCAACGGAGTCACCTGACATCGACTGCATCGTCGCCCCCACGGACAGTGGTTCGGGTGCACGACGAACCTAACCCGGCTGCGTCGACGCGGTCTGCGTGCAGGGTGTCCATAGTTTCATGGCATGCCGGCCCCAGGCCCCGTTCGGCGACATAGCTTCTGCTCACGGCCGAACCGGTCGTCGACGCCGCGAGCGGAGGATGACGCGGAATGCCCAACTGGTGCGACATGAATCGCGATGAGGTGGCGGCGGCCGCACGTTCGGGAGCGGTCGCGGTCCTGCCGCTGGGGGCGATCGAACAACACGGCGCCCACCTGCCCACCGGCACCGATGCCCTGCTGGCCGTCGCCGCCACGGCCGCAGCCGTCGCACGCACCGGCGACGTGCTGCTTCCCGCGGTGGCGTACGGTTGCTCGCTCGGGCACACCGCGCGGTGGCCGGGCACGGTGTCGCTGTCGGTCGAGACGTTGACCGCGATCGTCACCGACATCGGGCGCTGGGTCCTCACCTCCGGCTTCCGCAAGCTTGTGGTGATCAACTCCCACGCCACCAACGGCCCCTCGGCGCAGAGCGCGCTGCTCACACTGCGGCACGAACATCCCGCGCTACGAACCTGTTTCGCATCGCTGTACGACATCAGCGCCGAGGCGCACGCGGGCTACTTCAGCGACGCCACCGATCCGCACGCGAACGTCGCCGAGACCTCGATGGTGCTGCATCTCGACCCGGGACTGGTCATGCTCGACCGCGCGGTCGACGAAGAGGACCGCACCGCTGGGCGTGTGCTGACCTATCCGATGCCCGACGTGACTCACAGCGGCGTCGTCGGCCGACCCACGTCGGCGTCCGCGCAGACCGGCACGGCCCTGTTCACCGCGGTCGTCGACGGAGTCACCCGCCTGCTGGAACGGGTCCGCGCCGAGACCGAACCGTTTCCCGATCGCACGGCGGAGTCGCCGTGGAACAACCAGCACATCCCCACGAAAGGACCGTTATGAACATCCCCTTCCGCAGTCTGCTCACCTGCGCCGCATCTGCTGCGGTGTTCCTCGCCGCGGTCGCTCCCGGCGGCCCGGCGCACGCGCAACCCGGGGAGGTGAAGAACGTCGTGCTGGTCCACGGCGCCTTCGCCGACGGGTCCGGCTGGCGGGGCGTTTACGAGGATCTCGTCGGCCGGGGATACCGGGTCACGATCGTGCAGAACCCTCTCACCTCGCTGAGCGACGACATCGCCGCGACCCGCCGCGTCGTCGAACGCCAAGACGGGCCCACCCTGCTCGTCGGCCACTCTTACGGTGGTGCCGTGATCACCGCGGTCGGAGTGGACCCGAAGGTGAGCGGGCTGGTTTACGTCTCCGGACTGGCGCCCGATGCCGGCGAGACGATCGCCCAGCAGTACGCCGACTACCCCGCCCCACCCGCCTTCGTGATCGAGACCGGACCCGACGGTTTCGGGTTCCTGAACGCCGAGAAGTTCAAAGCCGGTTTCGCCGCGGACACCACCGACGAGGTCGCGGCGTTCCTGCGCGACGCCCAGGTGCCGATCAACATGTCGATTTTCCAAGACGTCTTCACCGACGCGGCCTGGCGGACCAAGCCCAGTTGGGCGGTGATCGCCACTCAGGACCAGGCGATCGACCCCAGGATGCTGCGGCAGAGCGCCGATCGGATCGGCGCACAGATCACCGAGGTCGCAGCCAGTCACGTCGCGTTCCTCACCCATCCCGGGGTCGTCGCCGACGTGATCGACAGAGCCGCCAAGGAATCGGGCCAGATGTGAGTGTCGTCAGGGCGCCAGGCGATCAACCGTAGGCTCGGTGCAGGAAGTCGTCGACCAGTGGCACCACATCGTCGAGATGGGTCTCCAGTAGCCAGTGGCCGCCACCGAGAAGATGCAGCGGTGCGCCGGGCAGGTCGCGGTGATAGGCACGGGCCGACTGCTCGGGCATATAGCCGTCGTGCGGACCCCAGACGATCAGCGCGGGAGGCTGCTGCTCACGCAGGTATGCCTGCTCGGCCGGAAACCACGCCAGGGTGGTCGGCTGATCCTCGAGCAGACGGATCAGGTTGGCGATGCGCTCGGGGGTGTTCATCAGCGACCAGTGCAGCGTCCACAGGTCGGGACCGATGCGGTCGGCGATGTCGGCGGGAAGTTCACCACGGAACTCGCTCTCGAAGCCGCCGAGCGTGACGTGCTGGGCGATCGCACGCCGTGCGCCCGGGCCGGGGTTGTTCCAAGACTCCCTGAGGAAGTCGTACTTAGGACCTAAGGTGTCCTCGTAGATGTCGCCGTTCTGGATGACGAGCCCGGCGACTCGGCCGGGATGGGCCATTGCCAATTGCAAACCGGCCTGGGAGCCGTAATCGTGGAGCCAGATGACGTAGCGGTCGAGCTTCATCGCGTCGACAAACGATTGCAGGAAGCCCGCGTATGCGGCGAAGGTGTACCCGAAATCGTCGACGGAAGGCGTTGCGCTGTAGCCGAACCCGGGCAGGTCTGGGGCGAGGAGGCGCCAGCGGTGGCCGAGTGCGGCCATCAGGTTGCGGTAGACATACGACGAGGCCGGGTAACCGTGGGGGAGCAGCAGGACGGGGGCATCGGCAGGGCCTGCGGCGCGGTAGAACGTGTCGACGCCGTCGACCGTGATGCGGTGGTGGGTGACGCTGCTCATGCCCGTTCCAACACGTCCCGAGCCGTAGTCGTTACCGCCGAGATGGACCGCGCAGCCATGGCCCCGGAGGTGGCCGGCACTGCGCTTCGGGAATACGACCGCTCTGTGACAGGTCGTACTAGCCATGACCGTGAGACTTGGATTACAGATACCGAACTTCTCCTACGGCCTACCCGTAGGCGAACTCTTCGCGGCGGTGAAGTCGCAGGTGCAGGAGGCTGAGGCCGCCGGATTCGACACCGTGTTCCTGATGGACCACTTCTATCAGCTGCCGGGCTTGGGCGCCCCGGACGAACCGATACTGGAGGCCTACACCACCTTGGGAGCGCTGAGCGCCGTCACCGACCGCGTGCAGCTCGCGACGTTGGTCACCGGGAACACCTACCGGAACCCCACGTTGCTCGCCAAGGAGATCACCACACTGGACGTGATCAACCGCGGGCGCATGATCCTGGGCGTCGGAGCGGGCTGGTTCGAGCTGGAGCATCAACAGCTCGGCTACGAATTCGGCACGTTCGCCGAGCGATTCGAGAAGCTGGAAGAAGCTCTGCAGATCATGATTCCGATGATCCACGGAGACCGGCCGACCTTCGAGGGCAAGTGGTACCACACCGAGAGCGCCATCAACGAGCCGCGCTACCGCGACCATATTCCGGTGTTGCTCGGCGGTAGCGGTGAGAAGAAGACCTTCCGGCTGGCAGCCCGGTACGCGGACCACCTCAACATCATCGCGCCCATGGACGAGCTTCCCGCCAAGTTGCGCGTGCTCGAGGAGAGATGTGCCGAAATCGGTCGTGATCCAGCGACCTTGGAAACCAGCGGCTTTCTCACCGTGGTGATCGACGGCGAACCCTCGGTCGACATGGAGGAAGCTACCGGCGGCCGCGCTGTCCACGGCACACCCCAACAGGTCGCCGAGGAGATCCAGCGACGTGTGTTCGACGTCGGAGTCGACGGGGTGATCATCAACCTGCCGACGCACGGCTACACGCCAGGGCTCGTCACGAAGGTGGGGGAGGCGCTGAGCCAGCTGCCCAGCTGATCGCACGCCAACCGGGGCGCGATTGCCACCAACCGTAAGGGGGGCGATGAACAACAGCCACCGCGGCACCGGCACGCCGGATATGCCGGCACCTTTCACGTGGCACGCCACCGACAAGCAGCTCGCCGACCTCCGCGACCGACTTCGGGCCACTCGATGGCCCGATACCCCCGATGACGTCGGGTGGTCGATCGGTGTGGACACCTCCTATCTGCGCGAGCTCGTCGAGTACTGGGCGAACGACTTCCAGTGGTCCGAACAGGAGGAAGCCCTCGCGACGTCGCCGCGCTTCTCGGTGCCGATCGACGGACTCGACATCCATTTCGTCCACGCCCGAGCCGCGTCGCCTGACGCACTGCCCCTGGTGCTGAGTCACGGGTGGCCCGACTCGTTCTGGCGATACTCGAAAGTCATTCCCCTGCTGACCGATCCGGGCCGTTACGGGGCCGACCCGGCCGATGCGTTCGATGTCGTCGTCCCCGACCTACCCGGGTTCGGGTTCTCGCAGCGGCCACCGCAGGCCCTCGACGCCATTGAGGTCTCGCGAATGTGGGCGCGTCTCATGGAGATCCTCGGTTACCGGCGCTTCGGGGCGGTCGGCGGCGACATCGGCAGCAGCGTCAGCCGTTTTCTCGCCCTGGACTTCCCGGATCGTGTCGTCGCGGTGCATCGCATGGACGCCGGGTTGCCGACCGGCGACCCGACGGCGAACGATCTGACACCGGCAGAGCGGCAGTGGATCGCCACGGCAACGACGTGGGGTGCCGTAGAGGGCGCGTACGCCGCGATACACCGCACCAAACCGCAGACCGCCGCCACCGCCCTCAACGATTCGCCGGCTGGTCTGGCCGCGTGGATCGTGGAGAAGCTCCGGGCGTGGAGCGACTGCGACGGCGATATCGAGAGTGTCTTCACCAAAGACGAGATCCTCACCAACGTGTCGATCTACTGGTTCACGTCGACGATCGGCTCGTCGATGCGGATGTACCGGGCGAACGCCCAGATCGACGCCGGACAGCTTGCCCGGCGCATCGAAGTGCCCTCGGGCTATTCGTTGTTCGCCGGCGACATCGTGCGACCACCGCGCGAATGGCTGCACCGAATGAGCAATGCCGTCTACATCAGCGAACCCGCTCACGGCGGGCACTTCGCCCCATTCGAGCAACCTCAGCTCTACGCCGCGGAATTGCGCGACTTCTTCCGTCCCTACCGGCATCGCCAGCCCTGGTAGCTGTTTTCCTAGGAAGACGGGTGCCTGTTGCGGGCGCCGCCAAACACGTTGACTCTCCGGTGACAGGGGCAATACCACCGAGCACTGGAGAGTTGTGATGTCGAGTTCCATTCCGGCCGAAGTCGGGGATTACGACCGAATGATGGCACTGCTCACCGGCTACTGGGTCAGCCAGATGGTCAATGCCGCTGCGATCTTCAACATCGCGGACCATCTCGCGGCCGGCGCCGACACGGCTGATGCGATCGCCGATGCCGAATATGCCGACCGCGACGCCATGCGCCGGCTGTTGCGGTCCTTGGCCTCGATCGGGCTTGTCACGTCCACCGACGGCGCGCGCTTCGGCGCCACGTCCTTGCTGGGCACACTCCGCAGGGACGATCCGAACTCGCTGCGCGGCATGGTGCTCGCGATGAGTGCACGGGGGCACTGGTTGCCCTGGGGGCGGTTCGTGGACGCGGTCCGCACGGGTGACCGGCAGATCAGGGCCGCGCTCGGCTTCGAGAACGCGTTCGATTATTTCGGTGCGAACCTTGATGAGGCCGCCGTGTTCACCGAGGCCATGTCCAACCTCAGCGCCGCTGTGGCGGCCGAGATCGCCCAGGCGATCGATACGGCGGGCGTCGACCGGGCGTGGGACGTCGGCGGCGCGAACGGCGAGGTCATCCGGGCGATGATGCGCGCCAACCCGCATCTGCGCGGGGGCGTCTTCGATCTGCCGCACGTGGTGCCTGACGCGGTCGAGGCCGCACGCCGCGACGGATTGCTCCCTCGCTTCACAGCGACCGGCGGCGACTTCTTCAGGTCGGTTCCGGGCGGCGATCTGTACGTGCTCAAGTTCATCCTGCACGACTGGGATGACGACAGCTGCATACGAATCCTCAAGAACTGCCACGCGTCCCTGCAGGCGGGCGGCCGCGTCGTCGTCGTCGACTACCTCGTCGGTGAGACCGGCGCCGCGGGCCTGCCGCCGCTCATGGACATGAACATGCTCGTCATGACCGGTGGGCGCGAGCGCGACATCGCCGAGTTCGATGCGATCTTCGACTCGGCCGGGCTGCGGCGTACCGGCATCACCCGGGCCGGTCAGTTCGCCGTCATCGAGACCGTGGCCATCTAGACCGCGACGTGTGTCAGCGCTTACGCGGGCGGCGTTCAGCGGGGTCGGGCTTGTTCACGCTCAGGTGGTCGATCAACAACTGCGCCATGGCATGCCGTTGGGGTTCCGTCGGCAAGGGCGCGTCGCTGACCATCTGGCCGACCATCAGCCCCAGGGGTGCCGCCCACAGAAGGTCGGTGATCGCGGCGGCATCGGGTGTCGACGTGCCGATGAGCGCAGCGATGCGTTCGAGTCCGGGCTGGAGGCTGACGAGTTGCTCCATCCCGAGCGTCGAGCGCAGCGATCTGGTCGCGATCAGGATCTCCATCGCGGTGAGGCTCGCCGGGTTGAGGAAGACCTTCCATGCGGCATCGGTGAGCGCGCGCATGCGGTCCGCGGTGTCCTCGATGCCCTCGACCTCGTCGGCGAGTTCGTTGATCGACGTCACCAGGGTGGTGATGGCGTGATCGATGACAGCGGTCAGTAGGCCGTCGCGGTCGCCGAAGTGGTACTGGACAACGCCGGTGCTGACTCCGGCCCGTTCGATGATGTGGCGGGTGCTGGCCGCCGAGAAGCCTTCCTCGCGGATGCATCGGATGGTCTCTTCGATGACCAGTTCGCGTGTGCGGTCGGCGCGTTCCTGGCTTCGGTGCCGGCTGCGGCGTGGTGCGGAACCGCTCGTCTGCTTGTCCGCCGTCGGTTCGTGGCTCGTGCGGGCCTCACCGGCACTGCGAGGTGGCTTTCGAGGCGGCACGTATCGATCCTATTCGTGCCCGGCGTGGCGCGGCCGGAACGGGTCACGCATGGTCAGGTCCGCCGGGGGCTGAGCAGCAGATCGACCCAGTTCTCGGGCGGCGGTGCCTTGCTGTCGGCGGCGGCGAAGACACCGATGTCGCCGTTGGGGTGTTGGAAGAGTCCGTTCGCCGAGTCGTAGACGGCCACCTGCGGGCCGAGTGGCTCCCCGGTTGCGGAGTGCGCGGCCGGGGCCTGCCGGCCGTAGGGCGGAACCCATAGTTCGGGTGGAGGGTGATACGGCAACGGCGGGGGTGGCGGACCCGGCGTCACCGGCGGTACCGGCGGTACCGGTAACGGGTACGGCGCGAACTCGGCGGGCCCGGGACCCGGGGGAACCCCGGGTGGCAGTTCGGTCACCGGCGGACCAGGGTCGTAGTCGGCACCGGGCGGAGTATAGGGAAACTTGTTCGGCGGCAGAATGTTCCGCGGATCGGTGATCGGTGTGTTCTCGGGGACGGCGGGACCACGCCAGGCTTGGTTACCGATCGGGACGTATCCGGCGGGGTCGCGGCAGAGTGCGACGGTGGGCGCGCGCTTGCCGGGGAACTCCTGGCACGGATAGTTGCGGGCGCCCCGCACCACGAGCGACGAGCTCTGGGGCACTTTGCAATACATGTCGTCGGGGATCTCGCGCAGGGTCTGGTTGCCGGGTGAGCGGATCTGCGTCGGCGGGATGAAGCCGACGTTGCATGGGGGAGGGTCGTCGAGACCGAGCTTGAAGTCGACCTTTGTGCCTTCGTCGGGCGGATACTGTTCGGCGGAGCTGATGAGTACGGCGGTCACGGCCGGCAGCACCACAAGCGTCTGCTCGATCGACTTGTGGTAGATCACCCCGATGCGGCCGAAGTTGGCGAGATTGGCGGCCAGCATCGGAAATGACGGGCGGATCCCGGCGAAGGTGTCGGTGGCGGCGTCAGCTGCTGACGGGGCGGTTTGCAGCAGAGTCCGCAGTTGCGGGTCCGCGGCCCGCAATTCGGTGGTGAAACGGGCCAGCCCGTCGGCGAGCGAGGTGATGTTTCGTCCGCTGCGGATCTGCGTGTCCAGGAAGGGGCCGAGATGATCGATCAGGGCGGTGGTGTCGTCGCGCGCGCCGTTAAATTCGCCGAGAAGCGCAGTGGTGGAACGTATCAGACGCGCGACTTCGGGACCGGACTGATCGAATGCGGTGGCGGTCTCGCGGAGTACGTCGTCGAGCTGGCTGCGGTCCAGTGAGTTGACGAGGTCCTGGGCTTCTCGTAGGAGGCCGGCCACGTCTCCGCTGAGTGTGGTGTGCGAGCGATCGATGACGGACCCGTTCCTCAGCGGGGTATCGGATGCGTGGTCGGGCGCCGGGATGAGGTCGACGTACTGTTCCCCGATCGCGGAGACGCTCTTGGCCGCGGCGATGACGTCGGCAGGGATCGCGACGTCCGACTCCAGCCGCATGTGCACATCGACGCTGAGGTCGTCGGTCAACTCGACAGCGGTGACGCGTCCGACGGTGGACCCGCGATAGGTGACGTTCGCATTCGGATAGAGACCGCCGCTGGCGGCGAAGTTCGCGGTCACGGTGTAGCGCCCGATGCCCAGCGTGTCGGGCACCCGCAGGTAGAAGATGGCGACAGCGCCGAGGGCGAGGACGGTGATGACGGCGAAGACGCTCAGCTGCCAGCGAATGGTGCGGCCCAGCATCAACGTCCGCCCGTCGAGGATGTGGCCGGAGGGATCTTGAAAGGGTCCGCAGCCTGACCGGACAGGTCGGCTTGCTCGCCGATCAGGAAATCGGGGGTGGTCAGGATCTCGCTGAGGTGCTTCATGTTGGGGTCCAGCGGCGAGGTGGTGAAGAAGTTCTCGCCGAAACGGCGCTGGGTCATATCGAGGGTGGCGATGGCGTTGAGGTAGTCCCCGCGCACGGCTTGTTTGATACCGGTCTGGGGGAACGGGTAGGTCACCATGATGGGCAGCGCGTCGATCAGTTCCTGCGCGTGGTCGGCGAGCGGCTTGACCACGGCGTAGGCAGCGGTGATGTCCGCGGCGATGTCGTCTGTGGTCTGGGCGAGGATCCTGGCGGTGACCTCGCTGACACGCTGCAGCGCGGCGAAGGTCTCGACGATACGGCCGGCGTTGGCGTTCAGCGTGCGGGTGGCCTCGGGAAGTGCGGCCAGCGCATCGGCGACGACGGTGTCGTGCGCGGCGAACTTCGAGGCCACGCGGTTGATGGAGTCCATCGCGGCGACGATGTCGTCGCTCTGGCGACTGACCGCGGCGGTGAGGTCGGCCAACTCCGGTAGGAGGTTGGTGAACTGGCCGGTTCGCCCGTCCACGGCACGGTGAAGCTCGTCGGTGATGTTCTGCAGCACACCGAGATTGCCCTTGTTGACGACCAGTCCGAGACTGGAGAGCACCTCTTCGGTCGTCGGGTAGCGGCCGGCACGCTGCTGGGGAATGTGTGCTCCGTCGACGAGGACGCCCACCGCCGGTTCGGCCGACGGCGCCCGGAGCTCGACGTGCTGGGAACCCAGCAGCGACGTCTGTCCGAGCGTGACGGTGGCATTGGCCGGCAGATGCACTGACGGATTCAGCGACAATTCCAGCGCCGCATAGAACGTGCCGTCGGGCCGTTGCCTGACCTGCTGGCCTGACACGCTGCCGACGGTCACGTCATCGACGAGCACCGGCGAGTTCTGTGGCAGCGTGGACAC
This sequence comes from Mycolicibacterium parafortuitum, assembly GCF_002086815.1. GTDB lineage: Bacteria > Actinomycetota > Actinomycetes > Mycobacteriales > Mycobacteriaceae > Mycobacterium > Mycobacterium parafortuitum. The sequence goes on along the minus strand of NZ_MVID01000004.1, from coordinate 178,533 downwards.
ATCGGGAAGTTCCACGGTGATGGTGAACGCGCCGGCGCCGTGGCCCGCTGTGCCGGGAAGGTTCAGCGAGTTCAATCCGCCGAACGCGCAGCCCGTACCGATGACAGCCGTGGAGCCGAGTGCGGTGAGAATCTTCGCGGCGCGGATCGTTGACCTGCTCATCGCCCCGGTCCCGCCGGTGTCGGCGCTGTGTCGGCAGCTTCCGCCGGTAGCAGCAGACCGGCAAGGTCGGTGTCGGGCGGCATCGTCGGCGGGGTCACCCCGGGCAATGGGAGCCACTGTAACTGCGATACCGGTGTCTGGGCCTTGGCCTGGGTGGCGGGGGTGTCGTAGATCATCTGGCCCTTGTAGGCGGTGATGGTGTTGATCGGGTGGAACAGGACGGGCGGGAAGTTCATCATGATCCTCTTGAGAACCGGGCCCATGCGTTGCCTGCAGATCTCGGTCCGCTTGAAGTATTCGGGCGTGCCGGCGGCGTCGAACACACCGGCACACAGAAACTGCACGGGATTGGCGATGTTGGGCAGCGACAGGATCGCACCGATCGATCCCTGCGCCGGGTTGTAGATGTTGTAGAAGTTCGCCAGCGCATTGGGTGCCACGTGCAGCACCTGCTCGATGTCTTCGCTGTGTTCGGTCAGCAGCGACGTGAACTCGGCCAGCTTGGTGGCCTGAGACCCGACTGTGTCGTTGTTGGTGTTGAGGAAGTCCCTGACCTGCGCGAGTGCACCATTGAGAGCCGCCAGCGAGCCCGCCAGGTCGGTGGAGCTGTCGGCGAAAACCTGCGACAGAGCGGCGACATGGCCGGTGAACTGCACGATCTGTTCGTTGCTTGTGGACAGCACGTCGACCAGGGTGCGCAGGTTCTTCACGGTCCCGACCAGGTCGAAGCGGGAATCGCCGAGGCGCCCAGCGGTTTGGGAGAGTTCCCGGATGGCGTCACGGAACGATTGGCCGTTGCCCTCGAAGGTGGTCGCGGCCTGGTTGATCGCGGCGCTGAGTGGCCCCTGCAAGGTCGTGCCGTGCGGGCCGAGCTGGGCCGCGAGCGAGGTGAGCTGGTCTTTGACGTCGTCCCATTCCACCGGGACCGCGGTGCGGTCGGAGGGGATCACCGCGTGGTCGGTGAGCGCCGGTCCGCCGTCGTACACAGGTGCCAGTTCGATGGTGCGTGCGGACAGCAGATTGGGGGCCACGATGATCGCGGCGGCATCAGCGGGTACGGGGACGCCGGAGCGGACGGTGAACGTGATCTCGGTGTGCGTCGGCCCTGGCGCGATTCGGGAGACAGTTCCTACTGGGACGCCGAGGATTTCGACATTGTCGCCCGGGTAGAGGCCCACCGCGGACGGGAAGTGTGCGGTGACGGTCAGCGGCGCCGACCGCGGCCAGGCGGTGATGACCCCACCGATCAGGGCGCCCAGCAACAGAAGGGCGAGCACCACCCGGGGCAGTCTGTGTTGAAGCGCTGCATTGAGAGTTCTCATGGTGACTTCGGCCTGATGACGGCGCGGTCGGTGATGAAGCCGCGGAGGAAGTCCGAAAGGCTGTCGGGCAGCTTGCCGGGTTGGAAGTACGCGTCGAGGAGGACCCCGCCGAGCGTGGGCGGGGGTACGCCGAAGACGTTGGCCTGGAATCCCGGACCGGAGCCGACGACCTCGCCGAGTGCGGTGGCGTACGAGGGCAGCCCGGTGAGCGCGGCGGAGAGGTGTTGGCGGCGTTCGTTGAGGTTGTCGAGAACGAGGTTCAGTCGGGTCAGCGCCGGTCTGAGGTGTTCGTTGTTGTCGTCGACAAATCCGCTCAGTTGGTCGGAGACCGCCCGGATGCCGGAAATCAGTTGGTCGATGGCCTGGCGGCGGGTCGCGAGCTCGGCGAACAAGGTGTTGCCGTCGGTGATCAGCTGATTGATCTGGTCGGACCGGGCGGCGACGACGTCAGACAGCGACTTGGCGTGTTCGAGCAGCTGTTGCAGCTTGTCGTCGCGCTGGTTGACGGTGCGCGACAGTGCGGTGATGCCGTCGAGTGCCGACCGCACCTGGGGTGTCGCGTCGCGCATCGCCGCGGTGAGGGTGTCGAGGGCCTCGACGAACGTGTCCTGGTCGAGTTCGCCGACGTTGCGCCCGAGGTCTTGCAGCGCGTTGTTGAGGGTGTACGGGGTCGTGGTGCGGCTCAGCGGTATTGCGGTGACGGTTCCGCTGCCGCGGGGAGTCACTTCGATGGAGCGTTGTCCGAGCACGGTGTCGGTCTTGATGGCGGCCAGCGATTGATCGCCGACCCGGATCTTGCGGTCGACGGTGAAGCTGACGCGCGCGGCCCTGGTCGAGATGTCGAGCTCGACGGTCTTGACCTCGCCGACGGAGAGCCCGTAGATCTGCACGGGATTTCCGGGCACGATGCCGCCGGCATGCGCGAAGTACGCGGTGTAGCGCTGGCCGTGCGGCCAGAACGGAAGGCTGGTATAGCCGAAGGACACCAGCACCAAACACACGACGATCGCGATCCCGAAGATGCCGGTGCGCAACGGATCTCGGCTTTGAAGGTTACTTGGCAAAGTCGCACCTGCCGTTGTTCGACGCGGGTGGTTTCACGGCCGGAAGCACAATGTCGCTTCCGGCAGGCCCATTGATCTTGATCTTGACCGAGCAGAAATAGATGTTGAAGAACGAGCCGTACGCCCCAAGCGCACTGAGCCGCAGATAGTCCTCGGCAAGAGGCTCGATGGTGGCATTGACGTCCGCTTTTCGGTCGTCGAGTACGGCGGCGAGGGGGCCGGCGTTCTCGATGACACCCTGGAACGGACGCCGCGCAGTGCGCAGGACCTCGGTGAGATCGCGTTCGGTGGCGGCCAGGGGTTCCAGCGCGTTGACGATGGGGTCGCGCCCGATACTGAGGGTGGTGATCAACTGCTGAAGCTGATCCACGCTGGTGTCGAGGTCGGTGGTCTTCTCGTCGGCAGCGGCCAGGACCGTGGTGAGGTTGTCGATGGTCTCGCCAATGAGCCGGTCCCGGCCGGCGATGGCGTGGGTGAAGTCGGAGGTGTCGGCCAGCACCGTGGACAGCGCGGCGCCCTTGCCCTGGAGCAGTTCGATGATGGCGTTGCTGACCTGGTTGAGTTTGGCCCCGTCGAGGCCTTTGAGGACGGGCCGCAGGCCCCCCAGGAGGGCGTCGAGGTCCAGAGCCGGTTCGGTGTTGTCACGCGGAATCGTCGCTCCGGCAGGAAGTTTGCGCAGTTCCCCGGGCCCGGCCAGGATCTCCAGATATCGGTCGCCGGTCAGATTCTGATAGCGGATCGCCGCACGGGTCGAGGTATAGAGCTGCTGGCGGTTGTCGACGGTGAAGCTGACGGTCGCGTGATCACCGGTGATGGTGATGTCTTTGACCGTCCCGACCGGGATGCCGGCGATACGGACGTCTTCGCCGGGCTTCAGGCGTGACACCGAGGTGAAGTCGGCGTGGAACGTCGTGCTGGAGCCGAAGCGGAACTGGCCGAACGTCAGGACCAGCCCCGCCAGCACCAGCAGCATGACCACCGTGAAGATACCCACCTTGACGGCGACGCCTCGAGTCGACATCAGTAGTCGTCCCGTTCCGCGTAGGCACCGTTGAACAGGAACTGCAACGTGGACGGAGCGTCGAACTGCAGCTCGGTGTTCGGCTGATACGGCACGTAGGCGTTGTCGGTGACGAGAAACGGTGGGCGGTACCAGGACCCGACGCCCTGCTTGGTCGGAAGGTCGGGCAATCCCCGACAGTTAGGTCCCCCGGAGGCGTTGACCAGCGGAAGGCTCTCCGGATACGTGTAAGCCGGTGAGCCCGGAATGAAGCCCGAATTGACGAACAAGGCCGGCTGGATGCCGCCGATGTAGGGGCCGAACTTCTTGTAGGCCTTCGCGAAGGAGGTGACCAGACAACCGAATTCGGGTGAGTAGTCACTCAGTACCTGTAAGGGGACGCGCAGGCGCTCGATGGCGGCGATCAGGTCGCTTTCGGCCGGGGCGAGGGTGTCGGCGCCGGTATTGGCCAGGCCGGTGGCGGCCAGCAGCGTGGCGCTGAGGTTGTCGCGCTCGTCGCCGACCGTGTCGCTGATGGTGGGAACGTTGCCCAGGGTGGACACTAGGTCGTTGGCGGCGGCGTTGTAGATGTCGCCGACATCGGTGAGCTTGCGGAGGCTTTCGTGCAACTCCGGCAGGTGCGGGTTCACCGCACCCAGGAACTCACTCGCGTTCACGAGACCTTCGCCGAGGTCGTTTCCGTTGCCGCGCAATCCCTCGGCGAGTGCGGTCAGGGTCGCGTTGAGCTCTACCGGGTTGATCTTCTGCAGCGTGTCTACCAGCGACTGGAACAACGTGTTCACTTCGACGCTGACATCGGCGGCCTGCAGATGCGCATGCGGCGGGAGCCGCTCGGCACTCGGCTGCGACGGGGGAAGCAGTTCGACGGACTTGGCCCCGAACACGGTGCTGCTAGCTATCCGAGCGGTCACATTGGCAGGAATCTTCGCCAGTTCGTCCGTGCGGATCGCGAGCGTCAACTGCGCCGAGACGCCGTCGTAGGAGATATCCGACACCGTGCCGATCGGGACCCCGAGGAACTTCACCTTCGCATCGCGATCCATCACCAGACCTGCGCGCGGCGCCGACAATGTCACGGTCGACGTAGGCGTGAACACGCCCTGATAGCCCAGGAAGGTCAGCGCAGCGGCGGCGACACAACTCGCCGCGAAGAGCGCCGCGGCCACACGAACCTTCGTGCGGCGCTTTCCCTGTGTCTCCACTGAACGCCTTCTACTCCAAGCAACTGTGGTTGTTCGCGCTCCGAGACGGCGCCCAACAACGCTGGGAGACAGCGCCTTGCCATCGCATGTTGAGCGACCGGATCGGAAAAACTATCGACCGTTATAACATCACACGTGATATAAAACTAGCGTTCGGTGATCTCGCAACGCGTGCCGAACTCCATCCGTCGCCGGATCGGACGGCGGCAACCTCGATGCGGAGGCCAGCGCTCATGACAGAGACGATCAAGCACGGTGACGTGGGGGAGGTGCGGGAGCGCCGCGGGTTCTCCTCGCTGCAGAAGTCGCTCTTCGGAGTCCTGGCCTTCTTCTTCGCGATCCACCCGGTGTTCTGGTACCTCGAAACCCGTGCGGGCGTCCCTCAGCCCGTCGCCTCGACGATCATGGTGGTGGTCGTCGTCGGGTGCTTCGCGACCGCGCTGGCGCTGCCCTGGCTGCGTATCGGGGACCGCCGGAATTGGACGCGGGGCGACCGCCTCGGCGCGATGGTGATCGTGTGGGTCTTCATCGCCCTCATCCCGCGCTTCATCTGGGAACTCCCCTGGCTGCTGTTCTTCGACCAGATCGTCGAGGGCGTCGAGAACGGGGCGCTCTGGACCTACATGTGGGCGCCCATCCTGCTCGGCGGCGACGCCCGCTACCTGACCGGTGACCCGCTGATCGTCTGCATGGAATGGATCGCGCTGTTCGTCGGCATCTTCGAGGCCTACGCGCTGTTCCATTTCTTCCGTAACGGCAGACGCTTCACCAGCAACCAATTGTCGCTGATCATGGCCGGCATGATCGTCGAGGTCACCTTGCCCGCCGTCTACTTCGGCACCGAGATCGCGAACAACCTCGAGAGCATGTCGTCGCCAGTGGAGATGTGGGTCAAGTTCGTCCTCATCAACGTCCTCTGGTGCACGATGCCGCTACTCACCTACTTCTGGGGCGTACGCAGACTCGTCAGTAACGATCTCGTCGTGAAGTTCTAACCGCCACGTAGGTATACGCCAGGGTTGACAGTTCGTCTGCCACCTGACAATGTTTGTCAGGTGGCAGACAAACTGGGTTCGGGGCCCCACGACACGATCGGTGCGTGGACCAAACGGTGCTACCTCGCGGCGCGTGCCGCCATGGAGGACGCGCTGCGGCCCTACGGCCTCGGGGCAACCCAGTGGTACGTGCTGTATCAGTTGGTGAACGCCGGGCCCACCCGGCAGCGCGACCTGCAGCGCATCCTGCAGGTCGAACGCGCGACGCTCAGCGCGGTCGTCATCACCCTGGTGAAGAAAGACCTGGTCGAGCAGATCCCCGACGGTCGTGATCAGCGACAGAAGCTGTTGCGTATCACCGAGACCGGGGAAGCGCTGTGGAGTGACCTGCCCGACCTGGCCCGAATCCATTCCGTGGCCTTCGACGGCCTCGATGCCGATGACATCGACGTCGCGATACGGGTGCTGCGCACCGCGACCGAGCGGCTCGAAAAACATCTGGGAAAGGACTTGTCATGAAGATCCTGGTGACCGGTGCGACCGGCTTGGTGGGTTCCCGCCTGCTTCCGCGCCTTGTCGAGGACGGCCACGACTGCCGCACCCTGGTGCGACGACGAGGGGCTGCGTCCGGTGACGTGACAGAGGTGGTCGGGGACCTCTCCGATGCCGAGTCGCTCACCCCCGCCGTCAGCGGTGTCGACGCAATCGTCCACCTTGCCGCGGTGTTCCGCACGTCGGACACCGAACTGATCTGGACGACGAACCGCGATGGATCCTGCAGCCTCATCGCCGCGGCGCAGGAGCACGCACCGGATGCGCGGTTCATCATGGCGAGCACCGCGCACGTCTACGGCGCCGAGTGCGCGCGTCCGGGCCGCGAGGACGACGAAGTCGATCCTGGCCACCCGTACCCGGCGAGCAAGCTGGCGGCCGAAAACGCCTTGCGCAGTAGCGGACTGACGTGGACGATCCAGCGGTACGGCTTCGTCTACGGTGACGGCGACGGTCATCTGGACGCGCTGCCGGGTCAAGCCGCCAACGCCGACATGCATCCAGCGCAGCGGATGAGCCTCATCCACCACCGCGACGTCGCGGCCGCGACCCGCCTCGCGCTCACCGGGGCCTTCGACGGGCGGATCGTCAACATCACCGACGAGGCGCCGACGTCGGTCTACGAGCTCGTCGCGATCGCCGGCGGGGATATGGGCTCGTCGGCACGGCCGCTGGAACATCCCTGGCATCTGCAGATGGACGGTGCGCTGGCACGCCGACTCGGTTTCCGGCCCGCCCTGCGCACCGTCTATCACGCCGTCGAACAGCAGGCGATGTGACCGCCTGCCTCGGCGCCGCGGCGCTATCCGCCCAACGCTGAGCCATCCTCGCGCACAACACTTTCCACGCTGTGTCGTAGTTCCTCCAACGCGTGCAGATCATCGTCGGAGTACTCCCGGGCGCGGTCGTCGAGCACGCAGACCGTACCGACGACGGTGCCGTCGGCCCCGTGCACTGCCAGCCCGAGATAGTTGTGGAGACCGAACTCCACCTCGTCCTCGTTGCCGGCGAACGTCTCGTCCTCGCGGGAATCCCGCACGAACAGGGTTTGGTCGGTGTCGACCACCCGCTCGCAGTACAACGGCACCCGACCTTCGTCGTCACCGGCCTTCTTGCCGGCCGCGCCGACGGTGTAGTGCCTCGACGCGTCACCCGCGGTCGCCGCGACCACCATCGAATCCGGCTCGGAGCGCATTACCAGGACCGACTTCACGCCCAGTTTCTCGACCAGAGCGTCGAGGTCTGGGGACAGGCCGGCCAATGCTTGAGTGGTGTCGGTGCGTGGTGGGGTGTGGTTGTCGGTCACCGCGTGATCGTGGCCCGGATCGGTGGATCAAGCAATAGTTGCACTCACGCATTCGGCTCCAGGTATCTCGGCGGCGAGGAATCAGGGTCATCAGCTGCGGCGGATATGGGTATCCGCGGGCATGACCGTCATCGGCTTTCACTGCTCGCACGAGCAGATCGCACCTGCTCAACTACTCAAAAACATCCAACACGCAGAGCGTGCGGGATTCACCGCCGGCATGTCCTCGGACCATTTCAGCCCGTGGAGCGAGCGGCAGGGGGAGTCGGGGTTCGCGTGGGCGTTCCTCGGCGCCGCACTTGCCACGACCAGCCTGCCGTTCGGTGTCGTCAACGCACCCGGCCAGCGCTATCACCCGGCCATCATCGGCCAGGCGATCGCCACGCTCGCGCAGATGTTCCCCGGCAGATTCTGGGCGGCGCTCGGCTCCGGCGAGGCGTCCAATGAGCGCATCACCGGAGAGGCGTGGCCGCGCAAGGAGGTCCGCGACGCCCGTCTTCTCGAGTGCGTCGACATCATCCGTCGCCTGCTGCGCGGCGAGGAGGTCAGCCACGAAGGTCTGGTGGAGGTGAACCGCGCCCGACTGTGGACGCTGCCGGAAACCACTCCCGATCTGGTCGGGCCGGCGGTGACCCCGCAGACGGCGGCCCGGCACGCCGCGTGGGCCGACGGGTTGATCACGGTCAATCAACCGGCCGAGACGCTGCGCCGGGTGCTCGACGCCTATCGTGACGCCGGGGGGAGGGGCCCTGCCCGGCTCCAGATTCACCTGAGTTGGGCACCCAGCGACGACGAGGCCACGGCCATCGCGTACGACCAGTGGCGAAACAACGTCTTCGATCCGCCCGTCTCGTGGGACATCGAGACCGTCGAAGCGTTCGACGTGATCGGCGGCGCGGTCTCGAAGGAGAAGGTCAGCGGCGCGGTGCGCATCTCGGCCGACCTCGGGCGCCACGCGCAGTGGTTGTCCGAATACGTCGCGCAGGGTTGGGACGAGTTGTATCTGCATTTCGTCGGCCAGGAGCAGGCCGGGTTCATCGACGCCTTCGGCGAACACGTGCTGCCGCAACTGTCTCCCACCGCTCCGGCCCCCAGTGGAGCGCTCGCATGAGGAAGATCGAGACCGGCGACCTGTGGTGGAAGAACGCGGTGTTCTACTGCGCCGACATCGAAACGTTCTACGACTGGAACGGAGACGGCAACGGGGACATCCGGGGCATGACGGAACGCATCGAGTACCTGTTCGACCTGGGTGTCACCTGCCTGTGGCTGATGCCGTTCTATCCGACGTCCCGCAAGGACGACGGCTACGACATCACCGACTTCTTCGGCGTCGATCCGCGCCTCGGCAACCTGGGAGACTTCGTCGAACTGGTGCGCACCGCCCGATCAAAGGGCATCCGCGTGATCATCGACTTCGTCATGAACCACACCTCCGATGCCCACCCCTGGTTCAAATCCGCACGGCGCAGCAAGGACGCCCCCTACCGGGACTACTACGTGTGGAGTGCCACCGAACCCGAGTCGAGCCCGGCCGACGTCGTCTTCCCCGACCAGGAGGACAGCCTCTGGGAGCGTGAACCCAAGACCGGTGAATGGTATCTGCACCATTTCTACAAACATCAGCCTGACCTGAACATCGCCAATCCCCGCGTGCAGGAGGAGATCTCACGCACACTCGGGTTCTGGCTACAGCTCGGGGTGTCGGGCTTCCGTGTCGATGCGGTCCCGTTCCTATTCGCCCGCGACGGCGCACCCGGCGACCCGGGTGTGTTCGACCCGTACGAATACCTCGGCGATGTGCGCAATTTCGTCAACCGGCGCGTCGGCGACGCGGTACTTCTCGGGGAGGTGAACGTGCCCTACGCCGACCAGAAGACGTTCTTCGGCGGTCCGGACGGTGACGGCCTCAACATGCAATTCGACTTCATCGGGATGCAGAACATGTACCTGTCGCTGGCTCGTGGTGACGCCGGTCCGATCGCCGAGGCCCTGCGTCAGCGCCCGTCGCTCGACGAGACCAGCCAGTGGGCCAACTTCGTACGCAACCACGACGAGCTCACCCTCGACAAGCTCGACGAATCCGAGCGGCAGGAGATCTTCGACGAGTTCGGACCCGATCCGGACATGCAGCTCTACGGCCGCGGCCTGCGCCGGCGCCTGCCCTCGATGCTCGGTGGCGACGAGCGCAGGATGCGGATGGTGTACTCGCTGGCGTTCTCGCTTCCGGGCACCCCGGTGCTGTTCTACGGCGAGGAGATCGGTATGGCCGAGAACCTGGACATCCCGGGACGTTTCGCTGTCCGAGTGCCGATGCAGTGGACTCGTGACGACAACGGCGGGTTCTCCCGTGCCCCCTCGCGCAAGCTCGGCCGTCCGCTCACCGACGGTCTGTACGGCCCGCAGCAGGTGAACGTCGCCGACCAACGCCACGACCACCAGTCGTTCTGGTGGTTCGTCCGCGACCTGATCTACACCTATCGCCAGCAGCCGGAGATCGGCTGGTCGACGGCCGAAGTGCTTGATCAGCCGAACCCGGCGGTGCTCGCGCACTGCTGCCGGGAGAAGACCGGCTGGACGATGGTGGCGTTGCACAACTTAGGGGCCGACCGGTGCATGGTGCCGATCCACCTCGCGGACGCACCGGAGGGGTCGACGCTCGTGGACCTACTGGACGGTCTGTCGGCTCATGAACTCGACCCCAAGGGCCGGATCGAGATCGGCCTGGAAGGTTATGGCTATCGCTGGCTGCGGTTACTGCGCCCAGGCGACGAACCGATCATCTGAAGCCTTTTCACTCCGGTCAGCGAGGAGCCGATCAGGACGCACCTGACCACGCGGACTGGTCCATCGGTGCCGACACGTCCTACCTGCGCGAGCTGGTCTACTACTGGGCGAACGACTTCTCCTGGCCAGCGCAGCATGCGGCGCTTTGCCGCCTGCCCCGGTTCTCCGTGCCGATCGACGGGCACAACATCCACTTCGTCCACGCTCGCGCGGCCGAGGGCACACCGGACCTGCTCCCGCTGATACCGACGCACGGCCGGCCGGACTCGTTCTGGCGATACACCAAAGTTCCGCTGCTGACCGATCCGGGCCGCCACGGGGGGCGATCCCGCCGACGCGTTCGACGTGGTGGTCCCGACCTACCCGGTTTCGGCTCGGAGCGGTGATCGTCCTGCTCATCTGGCTGCGCGTCGGCGGCCGGAGTTCGGTCACGCACCGGTAGCTCAGCGCGACCGGGCCGGCTTCGCTGCGCGCGAGGCCGGCCCAGTCGGGTAGCGGCGTTTACCTCGTCGCGGGCCGTGGTAACCGACGCTTTGTGTGAGCCACGCCACAGTGGAGGTAGGTCGTGTACCAGCAAATTCTCGATCCCGTCGCCGGCTCGCTGGCTTGGAGCGCGGCGGTGGCCGCCGTCCCACTGCTTCTGCTGTTCGTCCTGCTCGGCGCCATGAAGATGACTGCCTGGAAGGCGTCGCTGATCTCGCTGGCCGTCAGTGTCGCGGTGGCCGTCGTCATCTACGGGATGCCCGTCGGCCAGACCGTTTTGGCGGCCACCGAGGGCGCCGCGTTCGGCTTCTTCCCGATCCTGTGGATCGTGATCAACGCCATCTGGGTGTATCAGATGACCGTCGAGACAGGCCATTTCGACGTGCTACGACGGTCGTTCAGTTCGGTCAGCGACGATCAGCGCATCCAGGCCATCATCATTGCGTTCTCGTTCGGCGCCCTGATCGAGGCGCTGGCCGGGTTCGGCACCCCCGTGGCGGTCACCTCGGTGATGCTGATGGCACTGGGCTTCCGGCCGATCAAGGCCGCGGTGCTGGCGTTGGTCGCCAACACCGCTCCGGTGGCGTTCGGCGCGATGGCCACCCCCATCATCACGCTGGGCAAGGTCACCGGGCTGGACGCCGACACCCTCGGCGCGATGGTGGGCCGCCAGACCCCGATCCTCGCGCTGTTGGTCCCGCTGGCACTGGTGGCGATCATCGACGGCCGTCGCGGGATGCGCGCGACCTGGCCGGCGGCGCTGGTCTGCGGTCTGGTGTTCGCCCTCGCGCAGTACGCCACGTCCAACTTCCTGTCGGTTCCGCTCGCCGATGTGGTGGCCTCGCTGCTGTCGGCGGCCGCGGTGGTCGCGCTGGTACGGGTGTGGCGCCCCGCCAACACCTACACCGAGCTCGCCGAACCCGAAGCCGTCGCCGTGCGCGCCGGACCGGCCGAGGCCGGCGGCAGTGAGGTCCGCCGCGGGGGACCGCGTTCCGCGGACGGTCCGCGAGACGCTCATGTGCAGGACTCCCGTGCCGACGTCGTCAAGGCGTACGCCCCGTACGGGATCATCATCGCCGTCTTCGTCCTGTGCCAGATTCCTGCGGTCAAGAGCCTGCTCGACACCGCCACCGTCGCCGGAAACTGGCCGGGGCTCAACGTCGTCGACGCCAACGGTGATCCGTCGACCCTGACCAAATTCACGCTGAACCTGTTGACCACCCCCGGAACCCAGATGCTCGTCGCGGGACTGATCACGATGATCGCGCTGCGCCTGTCGGTGACCCGCGCGGTCAAGGCCTACGGGGTGACGCTGCACCAACTGCGCTGGGCGATCGTCACCGTGATGACCGTGCTGGCGCTGGCCTTCGTGATGAACCTGTCCGGTCAGACGATCACCCTGGGCACGTTCATGGCGGCCGCAGGCGGGTTCTTCGCCTTGCTGTCACCGATCCTGGGTTGGCTCGGCGTCGCGGTCACCGGGTCGGACACGTCGGCGAACTCGTTGTTCGGCGCGCTGCAGGTCACCGCCGCGAACCAGGCCGGACTGTCCGAGGTGCTGATGGCTGCGTCGAACAGTTCCGGCGGGGTGCTCGGCAAGATGATCTCGCCGCAGAACCTGGCCATCGCCGCCGCCGCCGTGGGCCTCGATGGCAAGGAGGGCGACATCTTCCGCCGGGTGGTGCTGTGGAGTCTCGGGTTCCTCGTGCTGCTGTGTGCGCTGTCGGCCCTGCAGGCCTCACCCGTGCTGTCGTGGATGGTGCCCGCATGAGCACCCCCGAGGTCATGGGCGCGCTGGACGATCTGGTCGCCGAACTGCCCGACGGCACCGTCGTCACCGATCCCGACATCGTGGCCTCCTACCGGCAGGACCGGGCGGCCGACCCGCGGGCCGGCACCGCCGCGGCCGTCGTGCGGCCCACCCGCACCGAGGAGGTGCAGGCCGTGCTGCGCTGGGCCTCCGCACACAAGATCGCGGTGGTGCCCCGAGGCATGGGCACGGGATTGTCGGGCGGCGCAACGGCGTTGGACGGCGCCATCGTGTTGTCGACGGAGAAGATGCGCGACATCACCGTCGACCCGATCACCCGCACCGCGGTGGTACAGCCTGGCCTGCTCAATTCCGAGGTCAAGAAAGCCGTCGCCGAATACGGGCTGTGGTACCCGCCCGACCCGTCGTCGTATGAGATCTGCAGCATCGGTGGCAATGTCGCCACCAACGCGGGCGGACTGTGCTGCGTGAAGTACGGCGTGACCACCGACTACGTGCTCGGCCTGCAGGTGGTGCTGGCCGACGGCACCGCGGTGCGGATCGGTGGACCCCGGCTCAAGGACGTCGCGGGGCTGTCGCTGACGAAACTGTTCGTCGGCAGCGAGGGCACGCTCGGGGTCATCACCGAGGTGACGTTGCGGCTGCTGCCACCGCAGCCGCCGCCGTGCACCGTGGTGGCGACGTTCGATTCGGTGCAGGCCGCCGCAGATGCAGTCGTGACCATCACCGGCAAGATCCGGCCGTCGATGCTGGAGTTCATGGATTCCGTGGCGATCAATGCCGTCGAGGACAAACTGAAGATGGGGCTGGATCGCACCACCGCCGCGATGATGGTCGCCGCCTCCGACGATCGCGGCGCCGCAGGTGCCGAGGATGCGGCCTTCATGGCCCAGGTGTTCACCGAAGCCGGTGCGGGGGAGGTGTTCTCGACCAAGGACCCGGTCGAGGGCGAAGCCTTTGTCGCGGCCCGGCGGTTCGCGATCCCCGCGGTCGAGGCCAAGGGCTCCCTACTGCTCGAGGACGTCGGCGTGCCGGTTCCCCGACTCGCCGACCTGTGCGCGGGCATCGAGAAGATCGCCGCCAACCGCGACGTGCTGATCTCGGTGATCGCGCATGCCGGCGACGGCAACACCCACCCATTGATCGTGTTCGATCCGGCCGACGCCGCGATGGCCGAGCGGGCCGACAAGGCGTTCGGCGAGATCATGGAGCTCGCTGTCAGCCTCGGCGGCACGATCACCGGTGAGCACGGCGTCGGCCGGCTGAAGCGGCCGTGGCTGGGCAGCCAGATCGGGCCGGAGGCAATGGAACTCAACCGCCGGATCAAGCAGGCGCTGGACCCCGGCGCGATCCTCAACCCGGGGGCGGCGTTCTGACCGACCGCTACGCGGCGCGCGGAGGAAGCACGACAGTGTCACCCGCGACGTCGATGGCGACCTTGCCGTGCAGGGCGTATGAGCGCCTGTTCTCCAGGATGTCGTGGGCCTCGCCGATACGGGCGAGGGGAAGGGTCGCGCCGATGACCGGTTTCACGAGACCGCGTTCGACCAGTGTGGTGAGTGCGTCGAGCTTTCCGCGGTTCTGACGGGTGAAGACGAAGTGGTAGGCGGCGTTCTTACCCCATGCCTCGATGAGGTTCTGCGGTTGGGCGATGTCGACGATGCTGACGACGCGGCCGCCGTCGGCGAGCGCGAGCGGGCTTCGGGTGAGTGTGTCACCGCCGATGGTGTCGAGGACGACATCGACTCCGTTGCCCTTCGTCAGCTCGGCCACGGCATCGACGTAGTCCGTCGACGTGAAGTCGATAGCCGCGTCCGCGCCGAGAGAGCGCACGAACTCGTGGTCGGCGCCCTTCGCGGTGGTGATCACCCGCGCGCCGATGGCTGCTGCGACCTGGATGGCGATGGTGCCGACACCACCGGCGCCGCCGTGGACCAGGACGGTCTCCCCGACGGTGAGCTGGGCGCGGGTCACCAGGGATTCCCAGACGGTTCCGCCGACGAGGGTCAGGCTCGCCGCTTCGAGGTGGGTGACGTTGCGCGGCTTGCGGCCGACGAGGTCGACGTCGGTGACGTGCTGCTCGGCGTAGGAGCCGGGGCCGCCGAAGATCTGGGGTGTGTAGTAGACCGCGTCGCCGGCGCGGAACTCGTGGACGTCGGAGCCGACTTCCTCGACGACGCCGGAGACGTCGTGCCCGGTGATCGTGGGGAGCGGCACGAGATCCGGGTAGTCGCCGCGGCGGATCTGGTAGTCGAGTGGGTTGACCGCGGTCGCATGGACGCGGACCCGGACCTGGCGGGGTTCGACCCGGGGTACGGCGACGTCGCGCAGCTCGAAGGCATCCGATCCGCCGAAACGTTCGAGCACAACAGCTTTCATCGATTCGGTCATGTCGGTCTTCCTCCTTGTGGTTATGGGGTGCGTAACACTGCGGGATGGGCGTTTCTTCCCCGCGTGCCGTGCACACGGCCCACGCACTCCGTCACGGACGAGACTGCCGGGCTTTCCAGCGCTCAGGGTCGTCCTCCAGAGCAGCGCGGTCCCAGTTGCCGAGGACTGCCGCCGCTTCGTACGTGCCCTGCAGGAACTCGGTCAGCGCCCGGTCGGGATCGGCTGCTTGCCGCACCGCTTCGTACGGCAGCAGGAACTGGCGGTATTCCTGACTGTAGAACGCCTCCGCTGGTCCGACCGGGTAGTCGGCAAAGCCCTCGGGTGCCGGGTAGGCGTAGGCATAGAAGGCGCCCTCGTCACCGCCACCGGGCCAGAACCCGCAGCTGCTCAGCTCACGGGAATACCCTTCCACCATCACCCAGTCCCCGACATTGGGCGAGCCACCGGGGTGGGTCGGCGCGGTCCGGCCGGAGAACCTGGTACACGCCAAATCCATTGCTCCCCAGAAAAAGTGCACCGGGCTGACCTTGCCGACGAATCGTGACCGGAATTGGCCGATGACCCGGTTCGCCTGCAGCAGTTGCCGCCAGAACAGGTTTGCGGCGGCGGGATCGTAGGAGGCGCGCTCGACGTCCTCGGCGAACGGTATCGCCGGCTCGACCTCGTTGGGCCGCGACTGGATCTCCGTGTGGAGACCCAACTCGTCGAGCGCCGCCATGACCCTGGAGTAGAAGTCTGCGACGGAATGTGCCTTGAGCTGGATGGATCGGCTTTCGCCGCTGCTACTTCGGATCCGCAGCTCGTGATCGATGAAGTCGAACTCGATGTCGAAGGTCCTACCGCCGTGCGGCACCGCCGATGTGGTCAGGCCGCGCGGCGTCACGTACAAGGTGACCTGCCACCAGTGGTTCACCAGCGGGGCGTTGGCGAGCCGGATCTTGCCGATGATCTGCGTCCACATGTGGAGCGTTTCCCGCGTCGGCGTCCAGTCGTCGACACGGAGACTGGGCCAGCTGTCGAGGCGCGTGGGTTCTGCCATGGTGGTCGTTCCTCCTTCAGCCGACGGCCCACAACGCGAGGCTGAGCGCGAATGCGCTGAGGCCCAGTGTGGTTTCCAGAACCGTCCACGTTTTGAGCGTCGTCTTGACGTCCATCCCGAAGAACCGGCTGACCAACCAGAAGCCCGAGTCGTTCACGTGCGAGAGCACGGTGGCGCCCGCCGCGATGGCCATCACCAACGCCACGAGTTGCACGCTGCTCAGGCCGGCCGCCGCAACCGCGGCACTGAGCAGACCCGCCGTCGTGGTCAGCGCGACGGTCGCCGAACCCTGCGCGACGCGCAGCAGTGTGGAGATGAGGAACGCCTGCAGGATCAGTGACATCCCGAGATTCGACAGCGAACCGCTCAGAGCGTCGCCGATACCGCTGAGGCGCAACACACCTCCGAACATTCCACCGGCGCCGGTGATCAGGATGATCGCGCAGATCGGGCCGAGGGCTTTGTCGAGGATTTCGGTGACGTCGGCCATCGAGTGATTCCGGAGGCCCAGCACCAGCGTCGCGACGATCACCGTGATCAGCAGCGCGATCGAGGTGTTGCCGAGCATCTTGAGATATTCCGCCCAGGTGGCGCCCTTCTCGATCACACCGGCAGTCATCAGTGTGTTGATCACGGTGTTGAACGAGATCAGCACGAACGGCAGCATCAAGACACCGAGCACGGTCAGGAACGACGGCGCCGACCGAGTCTCCGTGCGCAGGTTGCCTTGCGCGCCGGTGCCACCGTCACTCGCGGCGTCATCGCGGCCACCGTTCATCTCACCGAATATCGACACCGGAATGTCGACGTACACCCGTCGCCCGATCACCTGGGACACCAGGAAGGCGCCGACGTACCACGCGACGACGGCCACCGGGACGCCGATGATCAAGGTGAGCCCGATGTTCGCGCCGAGCGCTTCGGCGGCGGCCACCGGACCTGGATGCGGCGGCACCAGGGCGTGCATGGCCGCGAACGCGCCGGCGGCAGGGAAGGCGTACAACAGCATTGAGCCGCCGAAGCGACGTGCGACGGTCATGATGATCGGCAGGAAGACGACCAGACCGGCATCGAAGAAGATCGGGAAGCCGAACAGCAGCGCGGCGACGCCGAGGGCGAGGGGCGCTCTCTTCTCGCCGAACCGTCCGATGAGGGTGTCGGCGAGAACCTGGGCCCCACCGGTCACCTCGAGCAGACGCCCGATCATCACGCCGAAACCGACGAGCAGCGCCACTGAGCCAAGCGTATTGGCGAACCCGTAGGACAGTGCGCTGGGGACATCGGCCACCGGGATTCCGGCGGCGAGCGCTGTCAACGCACTGACCAGCACCAGGGCCAGGAACGCGTGCAACTTGACCTTGATGATGAGAAACAGCAGGACGGCGACCGCGGCCGCGGCGATCACCAGCAGCGTGGCGGTTCCGTATGCCGGATCAATTGCCTCCACGGTTGCTCCCGTTCACTGAAAGGCCGCTGGTCGCATCTGACCACATGGCGGGTGCCGAGCTCATCGGTTCTCCTGTTCGGTGGTGGGGGTTTTCCTTGCGGTGACATAGGTTTCGATGATCGCGTCGATGTCGCGATCGACCTCGATGGCGAAACCGCGCTCGTCGGCCTCGAGGGGTTCGAGCGTTTCGAATTGCGATGCGAGCAGCGACGCGGGCATGAAGTGTCCGGGTCTGCTGGCCTGGCGCCGGCCGATGACGTCGGGGGAGCCCACCAGGTGCAGGAATTCGACCTCGGCACAATGCCGGCGCATCTGGTCGCGGTAGGTGCGTTTGAGGGCGGAGCAGCCCATCACACCGCCGTCGCGGTGACGTGCGAGCCATTCCCCGATCGCTTCGAGCCACGGGTACCGGTCGTCGTCGTCGAGAGCATGGCCGGCCGTCATCTTCGCGATGTTCGCCGGTGGGTGGAAGTCGTCGGCGTCCGCGAACGGGACCCGTAGACGCTGCGCCAGCGCGGCCCCGACTGTCGACTTGCCGGAGCCGGATACGCCCATGACGACGATGGGTGAGGTCATCCGCTAGCACCTATCTCTGTGTGTGACATCACATAGCTTGGACGAATAGGCATACTATTGCAAGACCTGAGCTGAAAAACGTATTAGGTAATTCGCAAGAGGGCGATCTGGCATGATTTATCCATGTCCGATCGGCTACCGGCGAGCGCTCTCCATGGGAGCCTGCTGACTGCGCTGGGGTCGGCCATCGTCTCTGCCCGGTACTCGCCCGGGCAGGTGATCACTCTCGAAGGGGTGAGCGCCGATCACGGCGTGTCCCGCAGTGTCGCCCGCGAGGCGATCCGCGTGCTCGAATCCATGGGCATGGTCGAGTCCCGCCGTCGTGTCGGCATCACCGTTCTGCCCGCGGAGAAGTGGAACGTGTTCGACCCGAGAATCATCCGATGGCGATTGGACGCCGGCGACCGGGCCGCGCAGCTCGTGTCTCTGTCGGAGTTGCGACGGGGATTCGAGCCGGCGGCAGCGGCGTTGGCCGCTCGGCGGGCGACACCGCACCAGTGCCGGGTCATGGCGGCGGCGGTGTCTGACATGATGGTGCACGGGCGGTCCGGTGATCTCGACGCGTACCTTCTGGCGGACAAGCTCTTTCACCAAACTCTGTTGGAGGCCAGTGGGAACGAGATGTTCCGGGGGCTCAACAGCGTGGTCGCCGAATTGCTCGCCGGCCGAACACATCACGGCTTGATGCCTGAGCGCCCGGAGATCGCGGCGATAGCCCTGCACGACGAGGTGGCACGTGCGATCAGGATGGGCGAGGAGGACCAAGCCGAGGCGGCGATGCGCGCGATCATCGACGAGGCGGCAGCGGCCTCGGTTTCGCCCGGCGGCGGCTGACTCCCGCGTCTTCAGCCGCGGCGAGCCTGCCGGGTGACCACTGACCGGCCGAGCACCGGTTCGAGCAGGCCGGGCGCGCTGTTGACGACGTGTGGAATCGCGTTGACGACCGCTTGGCCGGTGAACGACAGCGAGGGCATGGACCGCTCGCCCGGACCGCGCTCGAACGACATCTGCAGGCGCATGCTGGGCCGCCCCTCGATGCGGTGCACCATCCCGGCTCCACCGTCGGGCCTGGGCCAACTGTCGGGCCACGGTGTCGACGACACGGTCGCGAAGTACTGCACCGCGACGACCGCCTCACCCCGGCTCATCCCCGCGAGCCGCCACCGATGACCACAGATCGTGCCCTTCGGAAGTGGGCCCAACGCGGTGGCCAGTTCCTCAGGCGCGAGCACCGTCTCCCAGTCGAGGTCGACAGTGTCGAGTGCGATCCCGAGCGCGTCGGCGCTGTAGCGCACGACGACTTCCCAGTCATGGCGCACCTTTCCGGACGCGATCCGGGCGGGCACATGGCCGTCGGGCTTACCGAATCCCATCGACTCGTGCAGCACCTCCCAGATCGGATACACGAGGTCGAGGTCGATCGCGTACTCGTCCATCCGGTAGCTGTCGACCTGCCCCGCGCCCGCCATCAGCGCCACGGGCAGGTTGAGGCTGACGATCCCCGGCTCGCAGCCCGACGCGTAGAACGTCGAACCGCCTTCGTCACAAGCCGATTCGAGCAGCCGTCGCCACTTCTCCGGCGCGGCCGCCGGGTACACCATCGGGATCGTCGAGATGGTCACGACGTTGATGCCGTGCCGAAGCAGCCGGGCGATGTCGTTGTAGGCGTCCTCCTCCCGGCCGACCGCGGTGGAGCAGTAACAGAAGCAGTCGGGCTTCTGGCGGAGCACCGCGTCGAAGTCGTCGTGAGCGATGACGCCGGTGTCCGGGCGCCCGCACAACGCACCCGCGTCCCGGCCGGCCTTGTCCGGCGACGACACGAGAACCCCGGCAAGCACCAGGTCCGGGTCGTCGATAAGTCCGCGCAGGGCTTCGCGTCCGGTGATGCCGGTGCCGGCATGGACCACGGTGTATGTCACGCCGGCCCTCCAATCAGTCCTGCGGAAACATACATTCTCCGATCGGGCAACGTCTACTCTCTCGTTGCCGCTCATGGAGACCCCGCGCGCAGGTCACGACAACCAGGGTCCCGCCCCGTGGCGGATCAGGTCGGCGGCCTTCTCGCCGATCATGATGGTGGCGGCGTTGGTGTTGACCGACACGACCCGGGGCATCACCGAGGCGTCCGCGACCCGCAGCCCGTCGAGACCGTGCACCCGGAGTTCGGGATCCACCACCGACTCCGATCCCGAACCCATCATGCAGGTGCCGACCGGGTGGAAGTAGGTCGCCGCGGCGGTGGACAGGAAGGACCGCAACGCTTTCGCATCGCGGGCGTCGGGGCCGGGCAGCACCTCGCGTGCACGCCACGGGGCGAACGGTTCAGTGGCGGCGATCTCGCGGGCCACCCCGATGCCCTCGACCATCCGGCGCAGGTCGGACTCCGCTGCGAGGTAGTTCGGGTCGATCAGCGGCGCTGTCCGCGGATCCGGTCCCGCGAGCCGGATCGAGCCGCGCGATTCCGGCACCATCACGGCGACGCCGAACGTGAAGCCGTTGGCCGGGGCCTCCAGGTGCGGCGGGTTGAACGGCAGGTGGATGAACATCACCTGCATGTCGGGGCCCGCGAGCGACGGGTCGCTGCGCCACGCCATCGACGTCTCGGCGTGGTTGTTCTGGCCGACCGGAAGCGGTTGTGCTGCTTCGTAGACCACCCCGCACACCGGGTGGTCGTGCAGGTTGCGTCCGACGCCGGGCAGGTCGTGGAGCACCTCGATGCCGGCGGCTTCGAGTTCGGCGGCAGGGCCGACCCCGGACAACAGCAGCAGCCGCGGCGAGTCCACCGCACCCGCACTGACGATCACCTCGGCGCCGGCGTATGCCGAAACGGCCCCGCCCTGATGATCGAATTCCACTCCGGTGCAGCGCATCCCGTCGATCAGGAGGCGACGGGCACGCGCACCGGTCAGGACCGTCAGGTTGGGCCTGCCGGCACGTACCGGGTGCAGATACGCCCGTGCGGTGCTCTGCCGGGTGCCCTCGGAGATCGACAGGTCGTGCCAGCCCGCCCCCTCGGCGCAGGCACCGTTGAAGTCGGCGGTGAGCGGGAAGCCCGCCGCGGCGGCCCCCCGGAGGAAGACCTCGGACAGCGGGTTCGCGACGTCGGGACTGGCGGGCGCGGGTCGCATCGGGCCGTCCGCGCCGCGGA
Organism: Mycolicibacterium parafortuitum; assembly: GCF_002086815.1. GTDB lineage: Bacteria > Actinomycetota > Actinomycetes > Mycobacteriales > Mycobacteriaceae > Mycobacterium > Mycobacterium parafortuitum. The sequence continues at coordinate 157,267 of NZ_MVID01000004.1, read as the reverse complement.
AGCGGGGATCGCCGCCCTCGACCGTCTCCATGCGCTTGAAGTACGGCAGCACCGACTCGTAGTCCCAACCGGAACAATTCCAGCTGTCGAAGTCGTTCGGGTGCCCGCGCAGGAAGACCATCGCGTTGATGCTGCTGCTTCCGCCGAGGGTGTGCCCCCTCGGCCAGTCGTGCCGCAGCCCGGAGGTGCCCGGTTGGGGAATCGTGTTGTAGGCGTAGTCGACCTCGGTGCCCCACAGTGCCGGCCACGCGGGGGGTGCTCCGATCTCCGGGCGGGTGTCCTCGGGACCGGATTCCAACAGCAGCACGGTCGTGTCCGGGTTCTCGGACAACCGGGCCGCAAGTACGCATCCCGCGGATCCCGCGCCGACGATGATGTAGTCGTGGTGCAGCGTCCCGTCCTGGCGGGTCGTCTCGGTGGTCATGACACTCTCTTTCTGGGGTTCTGAGAATTCGGTCGATGGAGCGGTGTTGCTAGCCGGCCCCGGACCGGCAGGGTCGGCGGCCGCCGATGGAGATCGGCAGGCTCAGCAGACCGCGGATCAGGGTGCTCGACCGGTACTGCAGCGGTTCGTCCTCGATGAGCTCCAGATGCTGGAACCGCGAGAGCAGTCCGTCGAGCGCGATCTCGGCTTCCATCCGGGCCAGTGGTGCGCCGATGCAGTGGTGAATGCCGTGACCGAACGCGAGATGACGGTTGTCGCCCCGAAAGACGTTGAAACTGCCGGCGTCATGGAACTGCCGCTCGTCGCGGTTGGCGCCCAGCAGCGCGATCAATACCAGTTCGCCGGCCGGGATCTCGACGTCGTCGACGCAGACCGGTTCGTCGGTGTAGCGGACGGTGGCGGTGTTGAGTGGGCTCTCGAAGCGCAGGGCTTCCTCGATGGCGGCGGGCAGCAGCGAGCGGTCCGCACGCAACGCCGCCATCTGCGCCGGATTGCGCAGCAGCGCCAGCACGCCGTTGGCGATCAGGTTCACCGTGGTCTCGTAGCCCGCGACGATCAGCAGGAACGCCGTCCCCAGCAGCTCCTCCTCGGACAATCGGTCACCGTCGTCGCGGAGGTGGACGAGATTGCCCAGCACATCCTGAGCCGGCTCGGTGCGCTTGGCGGCGACGATCGTCTGCAGAAGTTGCGTGAGTTCGATCCGCGCGTGATCCACCTCGTCCGAGAGGTTGGAACCGAGGATCGGTATCACCAGCGACGAGAACCGGGTGCGCAGTTCTGGTGGAACACCCAGTAATTCGCCGATCACCCGGATCGGCAGCGGCAGCGCCAGCGACTGCATCAGATCGACGCGCCCCGGTGCCTGGCGGCTCATCGTGGTGAGCAGGTCGTCGGCGATGTCGACGATGGCCGGGCGTAACCCGCGCACCGATCGCGCCGTGAACGCCGCGGTGATGAGTCGGCGTAACCGCGTGTGATCGGGCGGATCGCGAAACAGCATGTTGTCGCCCAGCACCGTCCCGATGGTGGTGGTGTTTCCCGGCGGGAACAGGCTGCTGGCGGTCGGGCCGTGCTTCTTCAGGCGGGGATCGGCGAGCAGTTCTCGGGCTTCGGCATAGCGGGTGACGATCCAGACGTCCACGCCGCCCCAGGCCTGCGCGCGGTGCACCGCGCCGCGGCGGCTCAGGTCGGCGTACACCGCGTGCGGGTTCTGAAAGAACGAATCGTCCAGTGTCACGGCCATGCTGCCAGCGTGGCGACGCGAAGGCGTCCTGCCCAGGCCGGAGTTTTCCTGGTAACCGCACACCTACGGTGCGCCGATCCGAACCCCCGGCCAGTTCTTTGACAGCTGTCAGAATCTTGGTAGCGTGCCCGGTGGCGGAGCTCACAGAACGGTAGACACCATGTCCACATCACCCACGGCTGCGATCATCGGCGCCGGTATCAGCGGATTGACCACCGGCAAGAATCTTGCCGACGCCGGCATCGACTACGACTGCTTCGAGTCGTCGGACCGGATCGGCGGAAACTGGGCGTTCCGCAATCCGAACGGGCACTCCAGCGCCTACCGGTCGCTGCACATCGACACCTCGCGCGACTGCCTGTCGTTCCGCGACTTCCCGATGCGGTCCGACCTGCCCGACTACCCGCACCACTCTCAGATCAAGGACTACCTCGACGAGTACGCCGAGGCCTTCGGGCTGCTGGAGCGCATTCAGTTCCGTAACGGTGTCGAGCATGCGCGGCGTCTGCCGCAGGGCGGCTGGGAACTCGACACCCAGGATGGGCAGACCCGCCGCTACGACGTCCTGGTCGTCGCGAACGGCCATCACTGGGATCCGCGCACGCCCGATTTCCCGGGGGAGTTCACCGGCGAGAGCATCCACGCCCACGAATACATCGACCCCACCGAACCACTGGATTTGCGCGGGAAGCGCATCGTCGTCGTCGGCATCGGCAACTCGGCCGCCGACCTCGTCTCCGAACTGTCCCAGAAGTCTTGGCGCAACACCGTTTACCTGTCCACCCGGTCCGGGGCGTGGGTCGTGCCCAAGTACGTCTTCGGGATGACGGCCGACAAGATCGCGCACTCCCTGCCGGTGATCCCGCTGGCGTGGCAGCGCCGGGCGATGCAGCCGTTCGCCCGGTTGATGTTCGGCGATCCGCAGCGGTACGGGCTGCCGAAACCCAACCACCGTTTCCTGGAGGCGCATCCCACGCAGTCCGCCGAACTGCTCATGCGGTTGGGGTCCGGTGACGCGACCGCGAAGCCGAATATCGAACGCCTGGACGGCCGTTCGGTGGTCTTCGTGGACGGGTCGTCGGTGGAGGCCGACGTGATCATCTACGCGACGGGATACAACATCACGTTCCCGTTCTTCGACCGCAGCTTCCTCGAGGCCCCTGACAACCGGCTGCCGTTGTACAAGCGGATCCTCAAGCCGGGCATCGACGACCTGCTCTTCATCGGTTTCGCCCAGGCGCTGCCCACACTGTTCCCGTTCGTCGAATGTCAGGCCCGGTTGGCCGCGGCGTATCTCGCAGGCACGTACCGGCCTCCGTCGGAGGCCGAGATGCGTCGCACGATCGCCGCTGACGAGCGAAAGTACATCGGGCATTTCGTCGACAAGCCGCGTCACACCCAGCAGGTGGACTACTGGGACTACGAACGCAACATGCGCAAACGCGAACTGCCGGCCGGTCGCCGCCGCGTCGAGAAGTACGGACCGGTGCCACTGGCGGGCCGGGCGACGCGCGAGGCGGCCGGTGCCGCCTGAATCCACGCAGGGTTCCCGGCGCAACGCGACCCGGCCCCAACCGCGTGGTGACGAGCGAAGGCAGCGGCTCCTCGAGGCGTTCGAGGAGCAACTGCAGACCCAGTCGTTGGCCGACATCAGCGTCGCCGAGGTGGCACGGTCGGCGGGGCTGAAACGGCCGGCGTTCTATTTCTACTTCGCAGGCAAGCACGAGGTCGTCACCGAACTGCTCAGCGGGATCTTTCAGGACGACGTGTTCACCATCGGCGGCTTCCTGGCCGGCGGCGGCGACCCCCGCGTTTCCGTGGTCGACGCCATGACAAGGACTTTCGAGTCATGGCACACCCACCGCACGCTGTTCCGGGCGATGCTCGACGCCCGCGATTCCGACGCGGAGGCCAAAGCGATCTGGGACCAGTGGCTGCAGCGCTACGAGGAGTTCGTCAGTGACTTCATCGCCGAGCAGCCCACCATCGACATCCCCGATCCGGCGGCCCTCGCCCACGCGTTGATCTCGATGAACGAGCGGGTCCTGGACCGCCACATCCGTTCCGGCGCCGGTGTCGAAGCCGCAGGCCCGCTTCTGGCGGCGGTCATCCACGTCTGGAACACGGCACTGTTCGGAGGGGACGCGCAATGACGGTGATGCGACCGGTCTACAGCGCCCAGGCCTGTGGCGGCTCGCTGAGGCGCGCCTTGGCCTGAGCGCCCATCGGGTCCAGGATCTCGATCTCGCCGGCCTCCAGACCGTCGAGCGCCAGCCCGACCAGCTCGGCCGGATCCATCACCGCGCCGTCCGGGAACTCGATGCCGTGCCGCTCGGCGAAGTCGTACAGCGTCTGCGTGCCGACCAGGCCGGGCACCAGCGCGGCGACCTGGGTGCCTTGAGCCGCGAGCTCGAGCCGCACGCCGTTGGTCAGACCCCACTCGGCCGACTTCGCGGCCGCGTAGGCGGTGTTTCCGTCGACGGTCGTCCACGCCGCCGCGGACAGCACGTTGAGGATCGCGCCCCCGCCGTTGCGCGCGAGGATCGGTGCGAACGCGCGGATCATCGCCAGCGTTCCGTAGTAGTTCGAGTCCATCGTGGACCGGATCCCTGCCATGTCTCCGGTGACGAGGTTGCCGCCTGCGGTGTCGGCGGCGTTGTTGATCAGCAGGTCCACGTCCCCGGCCAATACGGCGGCCGCGTCGACCGATGCCTGGTCGGTGATATCGAGGCCGATCGGCTCGGCGCCGGGAATGTTCACCAGTTCGGGACGGCGGGCACTGGCGTACACCTTGGCGCCGCGGGCGAGCAGTTCGACGACGAAGTGATGGCCGATCCCTCGGTTCGATCCGGTCACCAGCGCGGTGGCTCCGTGCAAATTCATCTTGTGCCTCTTCGGTATTCGACAGCCGGCTGAACATGACCGATCGGTCATGTTGACAGGACCAGGCTCGCATAACATGACCGATCGGTCAACTTGGTATCCTCGGCCGGTGACTTCGACCGACCGGCCGACTCGCGCCGACGCGACCCGCAACCGTGCGTTGCTGCTGGCCGCCGCCGAGGCAGAGTTCGCCGAACGTGGCCCGTCGGCGTCGGTGGCCGACATCGCCCGCCGCGCCGGGGTCGCGAAAGGCACGCTGTTCCGGCACTTTCCGACCAAAGAGGATCTGATCGCCGCGATCGTCTGCGGGCATATCGCCGTCCTCGCCGATGCGGCCCGGCAGTTGGCGGATGCCCCCGACCCTGGTGCGGCGCTGCTGGAGTTCCTGACCATCGCCGCCGATCAGCGTCAACGCCACGATCTGACGTTTCTGCAATCGGCCAGCGCCGGAGACCCGAGGGTCGCCGAGGCCGGCGATGCGCTGCACACGAACCTGGAAACCCTGGTCGAGCGGGCCCGGCAGGCCGGGGCCATCCGCGCCGACGTCACCGAGGCCGACATCTTCCTGATGATGTGCGCACCGATCCACATCGTCGAAAACCTCGCGGCGCCAAGCCCGCTGCTGTGGCAGCGCTACCTGGCGATCATCTTCGACGGCCTCCGGCCCGACGGGGCGCACCCGCTACCGCAACCGGCGCCCGTCATCTGAGCGACTCAGGTCAGACGGCGACCAGATAGACCACCGACGCGAGCGCGAACGACATGAAGCCGATCGCCGTCGCGATGACGGTCCACGTCTTCAACGTGGTGATGGTGTCGAACCCGCAGAAGCGCCCGATCAGCCAGAAGCCGGAGTCGTTGACATGGGAGAAGGTGATCGAGCCCGCGGCGATGGCGACGACGACCGCGGCGAGCGCAACAGCGCCGAGGTCCATCTCCATGACGGCGGGCGCCATGATCGAACCCGCGGTCGTGGCCGCAACCGTGGCCGAACCCTGCGCGACCCGGAACGCGATCGCGATCAGGAAGCCCGCGAGGATGACCGGCAATCCGAGGGCGTCCAAGCCGTCGGCAAGGGTCTTGCCGATCCCGGTCTCGGTCAGGATCCTGCCGAAGGCGCCACCGGCGCCGGTGATCAGGATGATCGAGCAGACCGGCGCCAACGCGTCGTCGACGAGGTTCTCCAGCAATCCGCCGATCGGCTCCCCGCGGCGCCGGCGCGGCAGCACGTAGAGCAATACCATCGCGAGCAGGACGCTGATCAGCAGCGCAATCGAGGTCGTCCCGATCAGGCGCGAAAGCTGGTAGGCGATATTGTCTTTCGTGACGGCGCCGTCGGCTTCGAGGGTGGAGAAGATGGTGTTGAAGAAGATCAGCACCAGCGGAAGCAGCAGGACGAAGATCACGGTCCAGAAGCCGGGCCGCTCGTCTTCGGGGTAGTCCTTCGGTTCACCCAGCAGGTTCGGCACCGGCATGTTGGGGTAGCGCTTGGCGATGATCAGGCTGAGCCGGTAGCCGGCGAGGTACCAGGTCGGCAGGCCCACGAGTAGCGCGACGATGACCACCATGCCGACGTCGGCGCCCATCACCGTCGCCGCCGCCGTCGGTCCGGGGTGCGGCGGGGTCAGCGCGTGCATCATCAGGAACGCGCCGATGGACGGCAGCACGTACAACATGAACGACCCGCCGAGCCGCCTGGCCACCGTGTAGATGATGGGCAGCATCACGATGAAGCCGGCGTCGAGGAAGATCGGGAACGCGTAGAACAGCGAGGCCACGGCGAGCGCCAGCGGCGCCCTCTTCTCGCCGAACCTGCTCAGCATCTTGTCGGCGAGAACCTGTGCGCCGCCGGTCATCTCGACTATTCGTCCGAGGACGGCGCCGAACCCGACCAGTAGTGCCACGGTGCCGACGGTGTTGCTGAAGCCCGCGATGACGACGTTGATGACGTCGCCCATCCCGATGCCGGCCGCCAGACCGGTCAGCACACTCACCACGATCAGGGAGAAGAACGCGTGCAGCCTGACCTTGATGATCAGGAAGAGCAGGACCACGATCGCGACGAGCGCGATGATCACGAGCAGGGCGGCAGGCCGCTCCGCGATGGCTATCTCGTCCATGGGGACCCTTCAGGAGTGGTGACGGGAAACGGCCGTCAACGCCGACGACGGCCGGGTGGAACGGTCGGTCAGGACCCCTTCGGCGCAGGTCCGAGTTCGCGCAGCAGCTCACCCATGCGGGAGTACGCCTTGTTGCGGTAGGCGATCAGCTCGGCTTTGGTCGCGTCGTCGAAATCGCCGGTCCACCCCTTGCCGTTCTTGGTGCCGTGCCGGCCGGCGTCGACGTTCTCGGTGAGCAGCCGCGGAGTCGCCATGCGCTCACCGAACTCGTTCTCCAGCGTGCGGAAACCCTTGACGTACACGTCGAGACCGGCCTGGTCGGCGATCGCGAACGGGCCGAAGAAGCCGAGCCGGAATCCGAAGGTGGTGCGGACGATCGTGTCCACGTCCTCCTTGGTGGCCACACCCTGCTCGACGATCAGCGTCGCCTCCTTGAGCAGGGCGTACTGCAAGCGGTTGAGCGCCATCCCGGGGGTGTCGGCGACCTGGGCGCCTTCGCGCCCGGTACGCACCAGAAGATCCTTGACCGAGTCGATGACTTCCTGCGTGGTCGCCTCACCGGCGACGAGCTCGACGCCGGGAATGAACGGCGCGGGGTTGGAGAAGTGCACGGTGAGGAACCGCTCGGGATTGGTCACCGCTTCGACGAGCACCTTGACCGGGATCGTGGACGTATTGGTGCCGATGATCGTGTCGGGCCGGGCGTTCGCGCAGACCCGTGCCAGCACCTCCTTTTTCACGTCGGGATCCTCGAACACCGCCTCCATCACGAAGTCGACGTCGGCGACGGCCTCGTCGAGGCTTTCGCCCGCGGTCAGGTTGCCCATGATGGTGTCGGCGCTGCCCTCGGGGAACAGCCCCTGCTCCTCGAACTCCCGGGCCTCCTTGTCCAGGCGCTTGAGCGCCTCGCGGGTGGCATCGGCGTTGACGTCGGCGATCTGGACCTTGAATCCGTTCAGGGCGAACACCTGGGCGATGCCGCCGCCCATGTAACCGGCGCCGACGACTGTGACGGTGTTGATCTTGCGCATGAGATGTCCTTCAGGTTGGGATCAGGCGAGGGCGGAGGTGAGAACTTGCTGGATGTACTCCCGGTTCTCGGCGCATACGCCCAACGAATCGGAGCCGTAATGCTCGCAGCAGAACGGCCCGGTGTAGCCGAGTTCGAGTGCGAGACGGATGATCTGGCGATAGTTGATGTAGCCGTACTTCAACGGCAGCGGCGCCGAGCTGTACGCGCCGGTCGCCGGGTCGAAGTCCCGTGAGTAGTTCTTGATGTGCCAGAAGTTCGAGTAGGGAAGCACTTTGGCGAACATCTCGGTGAAGTGAGGCATCGGCCGATGTAGCCGGATCAGGTTGCCCAGGTCGGGGTTCAGTCCGACCGCGTCGTGGTCGACGTCCTTGATGAACGCGACCGCATCGTCCGGGGTGCCGATGTAGGTGTCCTCGTACATCTCCAAGCTGAGCTGGATCCCGTTGGCGCGGGCGTGATCACCGAGTTCACGGATACGGTCGACGGCCAGATCGCGCAGCGCCGGGTCGTCGACGTGCCCCACGACCAACCAGAACCAGATCTGCTCGCTCTGCTGCGGGGTGATGGCCTGCATGAAACCGGTGTTCACGATCGTGGCGCCGAACGTCGGGGCCAGGTCGATCAGGCGGTGCGCGTCGGCGAGATTCTTCTCCCCGTTCTCGACGTCGACGACCGAGTTGCGGGTCATCGAGATCGACGAGATCGCCAGGCCTTCGTCGCCGAGGACGGTGCGGAACTCCTCGACGCGGTCGTCGGACAGTGCGGCGAGCGGCACCCACGCATCGGTGGGGTCGATGTAGTCGAAGCCCAGTTCCCGGACCTGGCGCAGCTGCTTGGCCCACACCGTGGAGGGGGCGTCCTTGATGTGCCCGCCGTCGGGAGCTCTGTTGCCGAACCCGAGCATGTTGGCCGCGATCGGCCAGTTGTGAGCGGAGTACATCGCCGAACCTCCAGTGGTTTGAGTCACAAAACCCTCCCTAAATCACATAGGATATAGGGGTGCGGCCCACGCATGTCAACGGCGGGTAAGATTCGCTTCTCGAATTGGAGGGGGCGTCGTCGTGGCGTGCGGAAAGGCCTGGGATGGAAGCCGGCGAGGACTCGAAACCGATACGCAGCACGCTCGTCGACCAGGTCTACGAGCGGCTGATGGAGTTACTGCTCGACGGCACCCTGAAGTCCGGAGACCCGGTCAGCATCGACGGGACCGCGCGCTACCTGGGGGTATCGCCGACGCCCGTCCGTGAGGCGCTGGCGCGGCTGGAATCCACCGGCAATGTCGTCCGGGTGGCCATGCGGGGGTACCGCGTGCCGGAGATGCCTGATGCCAAGGAGATCTCCGACATCATGGACGCCCGGCTGCTCATCGAACCCCGGATGGCCGAGCTCGCGTGCGCCCGGGGCGGCGGCGAGTGGTTGGACGGCCTGGAAAACGCGATTGACGAGCAGGAACAGGCGCCGCATACGTCGGATGCGGCGGCGATCAGGAAGTACCACCGCGCCGACGAGCAGTTCCACCGGCTCATCGCCGAACACGCCGACAACGCCGCGCTGCTGCGCGCCTATGACGCGCTGGGTGGCCACGGACAGCGATTCCGCCTCTTCATCGGCAAGGGCGTCCAGGACTCCGATTACGCGATCGCCGAGCACCGCGAGTTGCTCGACGCCTTCCGCCGGGGCTACGGCCCGGACGTGTACCGCATCATGCACACCCACATCACCGGGGTGAAGGAGCGCGCGCTGGCCGAGCACGCCGAGGCGATGCGCACCTGTAGTTGGGGTTCGGCGCACGGCAACCGCCTCCACCGGTGACGTAACCGGTCAAATCCTATAGGATTGGTGCACGCTTGCGGCGTGTGCGCAGTGCCGTGCTGCGGTCACACAGCCCTTTTCGAAGGCCCATTCCTAAGGACGGAACAATGACGTACCTCCTGAACTCGCCCGACGAGTTCGCCGATGAGGCGGTCCGTGGCCTCGTCGCCGCGCATCCCGACCTGCTCACCGAGGTCGCCGGCGGTGTCGTGCGCTCGACCGAAACGCCGAAGGGCCAGCCCGCGCTGGTGATCGGCGGAGGTTCCGGGCACTATCCGGCCTTCGCCGGATGGGTCGGTCCGGGGATGGGGCACGGCGCTCCGTGCGGAAACATCTTCTCCTCGCCGTCAGCTGCCGAGGTCTACTCGGTGGTGCGCAACGCCGAGAACGGCGGCGGCGTCATTCTGGGATTCGGCAACTACGCCGGCGACGTCCTGCACTTCGGTCTGGCGGCGGAGAAACTGCGCCATGAGGGCATCGACGTCCGCATCGTGACCGTCAGCGACGATATCGCCTCCAACAGCCCGGAGAACCATCGTGACCGGCGCGGCGTCGCCGGCGACCTGCCCGTCTTCAAGATCGCCGGCGCCGCGATCGAAGCCGGCGCGGATCTCGACGAGGCCGAGCGGGTGGCCTGGAAGGCCAACGATGCGACCCGGTCGTTCGGTTTGGCCTTCGAAGGATGCACCCTGCCCGGCGCAGCCGAACCGCTCTTCCACGTCGAAAAGGGTTGGATGGGCGTGGGTCTCGGCATCCACGGTGAGCCCGGCGTCCGCGACAACCGGCTCGGCACCGCCGCCGAGGTCGCCGACCTGCTGTTCGACGAAGTCATCGCCGAAGAACCGCCGCGCGGCGAGAACGGTTACGACGGCCGGGTAGCCGTCATCCTGAACGGTCTCGGCACCGTCAAGTACGAAGAGCTGTTCGTCGTCTATGGGCGCATCGCGGAACGCCTTGCGCAGCAAGGGCTCACCGCGGTGCGCCCCGAGGTCGGCGAGTTCGTCACCAGCCTCGACATGGCCGGTGTGTCGTTGACGCTCGTGTTCCTCGACGACGAACTGGAAAGGCTGTGGACAGCGCCGGTGGAGACCCCGGCCTACCGCCGCGGCGCCATGCCCGCGGTCGAGCGGGCTCCGCGCACCGAGATCTGGGATGCCGCCGAGGCCGAGATCCCGCAGGCGGACGAAGACGCGCGGGCCTGCGCCCGCAATATCGTTGCGGTGCTTGAGACCTTCCAGCAGGTGTGCGCCGACAACGAAGCCGAACTGGGCCGTATCGACGCGGTGGCCGGCGACGGCGACCACGGCCAGGGCATGACGTTCGGTTCCCGTGGCGCGGTCCAGGCGGCCCGCGCCGCCGCCGACCGGGAGGCCGGTGCCAGGACCACGCTGCTGCTGGCGGGGCACGCATGGGCCGACGCCGCGGGAGGAACCTCGGGTGCCCTGTGGGGTGCGGCGCTGACCAGCGCCGGCGGTGTCTTCTCCGACACCGGCGGAGCCGACGAGAAGACGGTCGTGGACGCGGTACGCGCCGGCATCGATGCCGTTCTGCGCCTCGGTGGCGCCCAGCCCGGCGACAAGACGATGGTCGACGCCGCCGTGCCGTTCCGCGATGCGCTGGCCGAGGCCTTCGACACCCAGGCAGGGCCGGCCATCACCAGCGCCGCTGAGGTGGCGCGCGAAGCGGCCGAGAAAACCGCGGACATCTCGGCGCGGTTGGGCCGGGCGCGGGTACTCGGTGAGAAGAGTCTCGGGACTCCCGACCCCGGCGCGGTGTCGTTCGCGCTGTTGATGAAGGCGTTGGGCGAGCACCTGACCCGATGAACACGAATTCGAGAAGGAGATGACCATGGCGTTGAAGATCGTCATCGGCGGCGACAACGCCGGCTTCAACTACAAGGAAGCGCTGCGCGAGGACTTGGAGTCCGACGAGCGGGTGGCCAGCGTCGAGGATGTCGGCGTGATGGCCGCCGAAGACACCACGTCGTATCCGAACGTGGCCGTCGCGGCCGCCGAGAAGATCGCCCGCGGCGAGGCGGACCGGGCCCTGCTGATCTGCGGCACCGGGCTGGGCGTCGCGATCGCGGCCAACAAGGTCAAGGGGATTCGCGCCGTCACCGCGCACGACGTGTATTCGGTGCAGCGGTCCGTGCTGTCGAACAACGCGCAGGTACTGTGCATGGGCGAACGCGTCGTCGGCTTGGAATTGGCGCGCGCCCTGGTGAAGGAGTGGCTCGGCCTCGAGTTCGATCCGCAGTCCTCCTCGGCCGCGAAGGTCGACGACATCTGCGCGTACGAGGGTGACTGACGCCGGCGCGTTCGGGGCCGACCGGCTGTGGATCGGCACCAGCTGGAAGATGAACAAGGGCCTCGACGAGTCCCATCGATACATCCGCGGATTGCGCGACTACGTGCAGTCCACCCCGCTTCCGGGAGTCCAGCCGTTCATCATCCCGTCGTTCACCGCGGTGACGACCGTCCGCGAGGAACTGGGCGCCGATTCCCCGGTGCTGCTCGGGGTGCAGAACGCGCACTGGGAAGACGAAGGTGCCTGGACCGGTGAGGTTTCCGTCGCCCAGGCGAAGGACGCCGGAGCCCAGCTGGTCGAGATCGGGCATTCCGAGCGACGTGAGCATTTCGGTGAAACCGTGGAGACCACCCGGCGCAAGGTGGCGGCCACACTGGCTCACGGCTTGATGCCGCTGCTGTGCATCGGCGAGAGCGCCGAGACGAAACAGGCCGGCGGGTCATCACGCTTCATCCTGGACCAGGCGGCAGGCGCACTCGACGGCCTCGCCGACGAACAGTTGCGGCGCGTGCTCATCGCCTACGAGCCGATCTGGGCGATCGGCGAGCACGGGCGGCCGGCCACCGTCGAGGAGCTACGCCGGCCGTTCGCCGACTTGGCCCGTGAATACGGCGGTCGCACAAGCGGATTGCTCTACGGCGGGTCGGTGAACCTGGACAATGCCCAGGAGTTGCTCGGAATCGAGCATGTCACCGGGTTGTTCATCGGTCGCGCCGCCTGGCAGCTGCCCGGTTACCTGCGGATCCTCGAGATCGCCGCCGCCCACGCGACCGTCACCGCGGCGGATCCCCACGCCAGCTGAAGCTGTTGACGTACTTGCCCATATCCAGCGCGAGCTGAAGATTGGCCGCCGACGGCTTGCCCGAGCCGAAGTCGGGGCCGAATGCCCGATAGGGACCCACCGCGCCGGCGATCAGGGCCACGTCGTTCTTGACCGCGACCATCACCAGGACGCGCATCCGGGTCGCACTGCTCATCGCGCCCTGCGGCCAGAGATCCGCGGCGTATCCGTAGCCCGGCTGATAGCCGACCATCGTGTTCGGGATCTCGTAGGCGCTCTTGGTGTCCGGGAACGTCTCGTTGACCAGCGCGACGGCGATCTCCTGTGCGGTGCGGCCTCCGGCGGGACGGCTGAACAGCTGCATCGTGCCGCCGTCACCGGCCTTCAGCACCGCGGTGATCCCGTCGGCATGCGTGGTGACCTCATAGGCCGACCCGTCCGCGGGGTAGGAGACCGAGAACGATCCGTCGGCCGCAGTGAACCGCGGGTTGACCTCCACCGACCGGTTCATCGGCGGACTCCCGCAGTCGGGCGGGCAGGCATACCGCGCCGCGGGCTTGGTGATCAGCCCCGACAACGCCACCAGGCTGCCGGCCAGTACGGCGATCGCGATCGCGAGCGCCGACATCACGGCGCGCAGCGACATCCCGGGCCTCGGTTCGGGTGCCTCGAATGTCCCGGAGTGGATGGAGTAGCCGGGTTGCAAACCGACCACGATCTGGCCGGGCGCGGGTGTGTCGGCCAGTCGGATGGGGCGCTCTTCCCGCAGCGCGCGCCGCTCGCGCCGGGAGCACGCATGCATCGCGGCGCCGCATCGGGCGCAGAACGGGGCATCGGGCACAACGTGATCGCACTCGACACACAGGATCGGTTCGTCGCCCTGGTACTGGTCTTTCGCCTCGTGCAGCAGCGCGAGTTGCAGTCCGACCCGTAGCGCGAACAGCGCCATCGCGGTGAGCATCAGATGCAGTGCCAGCTGGCCCCATTGGGGCAGACGCGCGATATCGATCACGCCCACCGAGGCGTAGATGGCCACGACCACGGCGGCGATGAGGACCAGCACCGCCCGCACGACGCCTCGGTGCTGGTTGACCTTGGTCGGCGGCCGCGTGAACCACAGTGCGGTGCCCACCAGACCACCGACCGCGACCGCAGTCAGCGGCATGGCGATACCACGGACGCCGGCCTCGACGAGCAGGCCGTCCAGCGGGCGTACCCGGTTGATCATCCCGGTGGTGAACTGGGGCGCGAGCCGGGTCAGCGTCGCCGCCGCCGTGAACGACAACGCACCCAGCGCCCCGACGACGTAGCCGTCCAACGCTTCCCGGTCGCTTCGCCACAGCCGGCGCGCCGCCAACGCCGGGGCCAGCATCAGCAGCATGCTGCCGAGCGGCACCGCGATCCCCTCCCGGAGGACCCGGGTGGCGGCGATCCCCGCGCCGAGAGGGACGCCGTACGCGCGTGCGACCGCCGCGCCGGTCAGCAGCGCCCATCCGACACCCAGGGAGACGCCGAGCGCAACGGTCACTATCGCGGCACCGCGCGGCATGTCCTGCAATACACCGGATTCCCGCAGATACAGCACGAACAGCACAGGCAGGCCGAGCGACGCGACCGCGATGAGCGCCGCAGGCATCCGCAGCAGCGTCGCTGCCGTCAGTGCCGCCGCGATCAACCCGAGGGCGAACAGGAACACGGTGCGACCCCGCGGGGTCAGGTGCGGGAAAAGGGAACTGGTCAGCGCCGGCGCCATCAGCCGTTGCCCGGAGGCGGCGCCGAAGGTCCGCGCTCGCAGCCAGTGCGGGCCGTCCCCGCCGCGGTGCTCGGCCAGCGGCACCCCGCAAAGCCCGCAGTACTCCCCCGCGGGGACGTCCGTCTGGCAGACCGGGCATTCCACCATGCCGGTAGGGCTACTCATCAGGCATTCACCTTCTGAGCCAGCAGCAGGTTCCGCACCAGGTTGTCGACGTCCGGGGTGCCGAGCCCGGTCACCAGGTCATAGCCCGGCCCGGCATGGTCAACGGCGTTGCCGCCCAACGTGACATCGCGGTAGGACGGTCGGGGAGCGCCTTCGGCGATGCGGTACAGCAGCGGGTTGATGTCGCCGATGAGGGAGCCGCCGTGCTCCAGCAGGTACTGGTTCATCACCGCGGTCAGACCGGCCCAGATCGGTGCGGACTGCGAGGTGCCGCCGCCGACCACGACCTGGTCGTTGATCACGATCTTCACGCCGGTGAACGGGTCGGCGACGGCGGCGACATCCGGCGTCATCCGCTTCCCGGCATGGCGTTCCGGCGGCACCGCGGCGGACGCCACCTGCTGCCACGGTGGCATGTCGAACAAGGCGGAGACACCGCCACCGGTGCCCTGCGACAGCGGCACGTCGAACCAGGTCTGCTCGGACACCCACGTCCCGTCCGCTGCGGTGGACAACGTGGTGCCACCGACGCTGGTCATCTCCGGCAGCGACGCGATCGAGTCGAGGCCGATGTCCTGCTCGCTCGGTGGCGAGGACCAGTCCTGACCGCCGCGGCACTCCATGCCGGCGAGATCACCGCTCGCGTTGTAGGCGGTGGTGCCGTGCGATTGCGCGGTCCGCAGCGCGGATCGCACCGGGGCCAGGTCCGCGGCGGTGATGAGCCGGTCGCAACCCCAGCCGATCGAGAAGCTCCACACCGCACCGGGGAACCGGCGATCGGTGTCTTCGAGCATCTCGCCGATCCGGCGGTAGCCGCCGTCGCCTTCGACGGTCGGCCGGGCGTTCACCACCACCTTGCGGGCGTCGGGGGCGAGGGCGTGGGCAACCTGCAGATCCATCGACGACTCGGCACGCGCCTCGCCGGGCAATCCGCCGACGATCTCCGGGATCAACGGCGGCAGTCCGTTCATCGCGGTGAACGCGTCGAGGTCGGACTGACGGAACGAATCGAAGGCGAAGATCACGATGGTGGTCCCTTTGCCGGTGAACCCGGCCTTCGCCAACTCGCCGGCGTTGTAGGTGTTCAGCAGCGCATCCGGGCCGAGCCCGCGATCGGGCACGTCCAGCGGGAAGTTGTCCGGACGCGACATCCGGTGCGGCAGGTAGCTGAGGATCCGGCCGGTCTCGGCCACCTCCCCGCGTAGGTGGCCCGGCACCGCCGGCTGCTGCGGGGACGCATAGAAGTACTGCCCCTTGCGGCCCCGGTAGTTGTGGACGGAGACGTCGAACGCCTGCCCGACGGCATCAGGCGTCCCTTCGATGACCGCCCAGTCGTCACCCGGCCGCCACCGCACCGACAGGGTGCGCTCCCGGGCCCAGTCGATCAGCTCCGCGGGTCGCGACGGGGCGGTCAGACCGACGGTGAACTCGATCTTCGGGTCGCGCGCCGGTCCGAGATCGGTGGATGCGCCGAGCAGCGAGGCGTACGGGCCCGCAATGCGCCTGTCCCCAAGCACGACATCACGCGCTGACGGGTCGCTACCCGTCAGCGCCGCTGCGAGGAGCAGGAGGACCGTCAGCGTGCGCGCAATCACCGTGGTCATCGGCCGGCACGAACACCGGGTGTGCCCGGACCGGGTCCGGGCACACCGAGGTTACTGACCGTACTTGTCGCGGTTCGGGTTGTGCGTGGGCTGAGGAGCCACCACGGGAGGAGTGAAGATGCCCGAGACATCCGGGTTGGGGGCCTTCTCGGTCGGGCTCAGCGGCGGCGTCGTGGTCGTCGTCGTCGTCGTGGTCGTGGTGGTCGTTTCTTCCGGTGCTTCGCTCTCGGTGCTGCAAGATGCGGTGAAGCCGATCATGGCGAGGACGGCTGTACCGCCCACCGCTAGCGAGATGCGACGACCCAGACGGTTCATGGCCATGTTCGGTCCTTCTGTCGGAAAACCGGTGAACCTCCCCATCGTAGGAGGAAACCGGGGATCAGGTGCGGTAACCCCTCACCCGACCCCCGGTGGGGAGGGGAATGATCAAGCCACGGCCGGAGGAACTTTCGCCGGCCACCGGCTATCCGGCCTGGACCTGACCGCCGTCGACGACGAGATTGCCGGCCGTGATCCACGCGGCTCTGTCGGAGGCCAGGAACGCGATCGCCTCGGCGATGTCGGCGGGTTCACCCTTGCGGCCCAGAGGAATCGACCCGCCACCGGCCTCTGGACCGTTGCCGCCCGCGGCGGTCAGCGTCAGCCGGATGGCGTCGGCCCCCGGGGAGTTGACGTTGCCGGGGGTAACGGTGTTCACGCGCACGCCCCGGGGACCGGCCTCGGCGGCGAGGCCCCGGGTGTAGGTCGTGAGCGCCGATTTGGCGGCCGCGTAGTGCAGCATCGGCGGAGGCGGACTCAGTGTGACCGCCGAAGCCACATTGATGATGGAGCCTCTGCCGTTGGCGTACATCGCAGGCAGCAACGCGGCGTTGAGGCGGACGGCTGCCAGGAAGTTGATATTGAGGTCGTTGATCCATTCGTCGTCCGGTATGGCGAGCACACCGCCGGGGTAGGCGGTCGATGCTCCGGCGTTGTTGACGATGATGTCCACCTCGCCGAGGACCTCGATAGCGCGAGCGGCGAGATGCTCGACCCCGGCGGCGGTGGCGACGTCGGCGACGATGTACTCCACACCCGGCGGCAGCGACTCCGGCTGTGACCGGCCCGACGTGACGACGCGGGCCCCGCCCTGAACGAACCGGGCGACGGTGGCCGCGCCGATCCCCTTGCTGCCACCGGTGATGACGGCGGTCTTGCCCTTGAGGTCCGGCACACCGGTGGTCTCCACCGTCGGCGCGACAACTGCGGAAGTCATGAAAAGCATCTCCTTCGAACTCAGATGTTCTGTACTGACTAGTACAGAACAGGGCGCGCCGCTATTCCCGAATCCGGGTTATGTACCGAAATGTCATAAACGGGTATTCTCGACTCATGGCACGTCCGCGTAAGTTCGACGAAGCGCAGGTCGTCGCGGCCAGTCGGGATGTGTTCTGGAACCAGGGTTACGCCGCGACGAGTATCGACGACCTCAGCGCTGCAACGGGTTTGGGCCGCGGCAGCTTCTACAAGGCCTTCGGTGACAAGCACAGCATGTTCTTGCGCGGCCTTGAGCTGTACTGTACCGACGCCGTCGACGGCATCCGTGCCGAGTTACGCGATCCCGATCTGACCGCCTACGAGCGACTGGTCGCGCATCTGCACAGGGTAGCCGCGGGCGCGGCCTCCGACACCGAACTGCGCGGCTGCCTGCTGGCCAAGAGCGCGTCCGAACTGTCCTCCGTCGACCCGGATGTCGCCAAGCTGACCAAGCGCACGCTGGACATCTGGCTGCGGGAACTGACCGCGACGGTCCGCGCCGCCCAGGCCGACGGCGACATTCCGGCCGACGCCGACCCCAAGAGGCTGGCCAGCCTGCTCCTGGCGGTGCTGCGTGGGATAGAGGCGCTGCGCAAGGGTGGCGCTTCGGCGGCCACCGTGAAAGCCGCCGCCGAGCAGGCGGTTGCGCTGCTCGGTGCAGGCGCGTAGCGCCTGAGAGTATTGCCAAAGACTGGTCGATCGATCAAGCTGGCGCCATGGGCAAGCTCGACGGCAAGGTCGCTTTCATCACCGGTGCGGCGCGGGGTCAGGGGCGTGCGCATGCGGTGCGGTTGGCCGAGGAAGGCGCGGACGTCATCGCGGTCGACGTGTGCGCGCAGTACGCCACCGTCGTCTATCCGATGTCGCGGCCGGAGGACCTGGCCGAGACGGTGCGCCTGGTCGAGGCCCAGGGCAGGCGAATCGTGGCGAGCGAGGCCGATGTCTGCGACGTCGCGGCACTACAGAAGGCTTTCGACGAAGGGGCGGCCGAACTCGGCGGCGTGGACATCGTGGTGGCCAATGCCGGGATCGGCCCCGGCGGGCAGACCACCGAGGACGAGCAGTGGGACGACGTCGTCGACGTCAATCTCAAAGGGGTGTGGAACACCCTGCGCGTCTCGGTCCCGACGATGCTGACCCAGGACCGCGGCGGGTCGATCATCCTGACCAGTTCGACTGGCGGACTCATCGGCACCCCCGTCGTCAACGGCGGCATGATCGCCTATACCGCGGCCAAGCACGGCGTGGTCGGAATCATGCGGGCATACGCGAACTATCTTGCCCCGCACCATATCCGGGTTAACAGCATCGCGCCGACGACCGTTGCGACGCCGATGGCCAACAATGGCGACCTGAGCATGCTCAAGAAGTACGAACCCGCGATCGCCCGTTCGCTGGAGAACGCGATGCCTGTCGACTACGTCGAGGCGCGCGACGTCGCCAACGCCGTCGCCTGGCTGGCCTCCGACGACGCGCGCTACGTCACCGGCACCGTCGTCCCCGTGGATGCCGGACTGCTCAACAAACGTTAGCTCGGGGATGCCGCGCCGGTAGCACCGTCAGGCTGCAGAGCCTTTCGGTGGTGCGGGTCCGCCGGGTTCGCCGGGGTTGTCGGGGTCGGCGGGTTCAGCCGCGGCGCTGTCGTTTTCGGGTTCCTCGGGTGGGCGCAGGAGTCGTTCGGGGCGGTGGTAGGTGTTGACGCGGGTTTGTCCGGTGTCGAGGTGTTCGGGTGGGATCCATTCGACTTCGCCGCGGGTGTTGATGCGGGTGGTCCAGGCGGTGGGGTCGTCGGGGTTGACGCTGCGGTTGTCGGGTCCGCAGGCCAGGCCGAGGTCGTTGATGTTGGTGTTTCCGCCGCGGGCCCAGTCGGTGACGACGTGGTGGACTTGGCTGCCGTAGGCGCCGATGGTGCAGCATGGTTTGGTGCAGCCGCCGTCGCGGGCGATCAACATGATCCGCTGCTCAGGTGACGCGATGCGTTTGGTGCGGAACAAATCCAGAGCTGCCCCGGTGGCTTTGTCGAACACCGCCAAGTAGTGATTGGCATGCCCGCCCATCCGGATCACATCCTTGATCGGCATCCTGGTGCCGCCGCCGGTGACGCCGATCCCGGCGCGGGATTCGAGGTCTTGCAGCGTGGTGCGGATGATGATCGACACCGGCAGCCCGTTGAGTGTGCCCAACTCGCCGCTCATCAACGCGATGCGTCCGACGGCGATCAACGCATCATGCTGGCGCTGAGCCAGGCTGCGAGAGTCGTTGTCGATCTGGGTTTGTGACGGTGTGCCCGAGGTGCAGGGTTCTGGGTCGGCGGGGTTGCACATGCCGGGGGCGGCGTATTTGGCGAAGATCACTTCCAGTACCGCCCAGGCTTCGGGTGTCAAGGTTGCGGTGAGGTCGACCATCCCGTCGGGGCGCTGCTGGTGTTTGGTGACCCCGCGCTGGCGGGCGCGTTCGGTGTCATCGGGTTCGGGGCCGTCCTGATCCAGCAGGAACAGGATCAGTTCGGCGGCGTCCTTCACTTCTTTCGGTCCGGCGCCGACGGCGGTGCGGACCAGGTCGACCTCGAACTGCTCGCGCGTGGCCGTATCCACCCAGGACGGCAGCTTGGCCACCGATTTGCGGATGACCTCGACGTGTTCGGGGTTGATCAGTCCGCGTTCTTGGGCGATCGCGGTGGCCGGCAGCAGCGGCGGCAGCGCCGGTCCGGTCACCGCGGGCCGCGGCGCCAACAGGCAAGCCTCGGTCAGGCGCCGATTCGCTTCGGTGACCGAGATGCGCCACCGGATCCGCAGCACGTCTTTCCACGACTTCGCGCCCATCTCGCGGGCGGTGGTCTCGGTCTGCAACCGCGCCAACAGCCGATGACCGAGCCCAGGAAGTTGGCAGCTCAGGGTTTCGAGCTCGTCGAGGGCTTCGAGGAGTTCGTCGCGGGTCAGTAGCTCCAGATCGCAGGCCGCCACGGTGTCGAACGCGGCGCGCAGCGCGCTGACCGCGTCCTGCAGGCCCGTCCTCGACATGGTTCGAACATACATTCGACCACCGACAAGTTTCGGGCCCGAAACTCGCCAACAAGTTCAGACTCGGCGCCGCGCCGGCGAGCGCCGTCGGTCCCACAGACGAGCCTTCGTTTCACGAACCACGGTTCACATGACTGGCGCTGTGCGATACCTTCATGAATCAGTGCCCTCAATGAGTGAGATGGGATTCCTGCATGACCGTGACCGGCGAGCGCCCCGAAATCCTGCTCGAGGATGTCGACTTCAACCGGCGTGACCATCCCGATCGGCCGCTGAGGCCCATCCCGCCCGGACGTGACCAGTTCGCCCCGCAATGGCGGCATATGCGTGAGGTCATGTTCGGTGAGTGGATCGACATTGACAAAGAGGTCGAGCCCAGCGAACTGACCCGCCTGCGCGACGATTACTTCTGGCAGCGTGACGAACTGATGATCGGTGTCGTCGACGCGTTCGAGCGGATCGGCCACGAGCAGGGCCGCGCGTTGTTCGAACAGGCGCTGACACAGGGAATCGACACCCTCGAGGATCCGCCGCAGGAGTTCGTCGACCTGTTCGCCCATCTCGACAACCTGCCCGAGCAATTCGATCTCGTCGCCGCCGAACGCGGTCGGATGCTGGCCATGTCGAGCACGATGGCAGCCACCACGATCATCCGGGGATGGGCGCTGTACGAGACCGCGATGACCGGCGACATCTCCGCCGCGACCGGCGCCACCGGACGGTTCGCCGACGACGGTCCGCGCCGCAACATCGAAACCGCTCGGGTGTTCGCCGAGTTCACTCTGCCCGACATCTTCGACCGGCAGTCCGAGGCGTTCCAGGACGTGGTGCGGGTGCGGTTGATGCATGCCCTGGCCAGTCGTGGTCTGCGGCGTAAGTGGGGAGATGCCCTCTACCTGAAGTTCGGCGAGCCCATTCCGGTGACGTCGCTGCTCGGGTTCGGCAGCGGCATGCTGCTCGGACGTCTGGTCGATCACGCCTTCGGCCGCAAGTTGACCCGGCAGCAGCTCGAGGATCTCGCTGAATACTCGTCGTTCTCCGGACAGCTGTGGGGGGCCCCGGAGCGGCTGCGCTCCGCCGACGGTGTCGAACTGATCAAGTCGCTGAACTACGTCCTCGCCAGGGGAGGCAATCCGTCACCGTGGCGCGCCGAACTCGTCGACGCCATCGCCAGCCGCGAACACCTCGAGGTTCTGACCGATGCCCTTCCTCCGTGGGTGAGAAGCGTCGTGGCCCGCTACTCCGACCAGATCACCGCAACCGTCGCGATGGCCTCGGCCGGAGTCGTGTTCGGCTATGAGCAGATCGACGCGATGGTGGCCGACACCCGCTTCGAAAGACTGGGCTATGACTTCGAGCGCAGGGTGCGCGACTTCACGCGGTTCACCAGACTGAACGTCGGCATCGCACGGGTTGCCGACCGCCTGCCGTTCTCGAATCCGATCCGCGAGCACCGCAAGAGGACCGGCGCGGCCGCCCGGGAACGGATCGCGATGCTGAACAAGATCGCCGCTGGCCGGCAGATTCCGCTGACCTACACCCACCAC
Source organism: Mycolicibacterium parafortuitum (assembly GCF_002086815.1). Lineage (GTDB taxonomy): Bacteria > Actinomycetota > Actinomycetes > Mycobacteriales > Mycobacteriaceae > Mycobacterium > Mycobacterium parafortuitum. The sequence goes on along the minus strand of NZ_MVID01000004.1, from coordinate 135,258 downwards.
GACAGCTCGACATCGGGGCAGGGTTTCACCGGTTAGCGTTCTGCGCCAGCCAATCTCGCACCAGGTCGCCGTCATCTGCCTCGACGGACCGCAGTTCGGTCAGCGTCGGGTGTCCGGCGTCGAGCAGCGCGCTGTCGGTGTCCTCGCCGGGCTGCTCTTCTGACTCCACCTCGGTCAGGCGCACGCCGCCGTCCCGGACCTCTTCGACGCGCGTCTGCACCGCCCCGCCGCGGGCGAGGCGTGCGTGGCGCAGCGGACCCAGCTCCGATGCGGGCCGGTCCGGGACGTTGAGCGACAGCACCGTCCCGTCGGGGGAAGCGAACAGCAACTCCAGGACCGGGGCGAGCAGGCCCGCGGCGGTGTCCCAATGCCGTGCGCCGTCTGGACGCAGCGCGACGTCGAGGGACACCGCCAGCGCGCGGGTGTCACTGATCTTGGCGGTGAGTGCGGCGCCCACGGTTCCCGAGTGCAGCACCGCCCGGCCGACGTTGGCGCCGTGGTTGATTCCGGACAGCACGACATCCGGCCGCGGGTCGAACCAGCCGTTGAGCGCGGCCGCGACGATGTGCCCCGGCTGGGCGTGAACGGCCCACGCCTGCACGTCGAGGTCGGGGAGTTGACGGGGTTCGACCACGGTGCGGCCGTCGTGCCGGACCGCGCTGAGCGCGGCGCTCGCACCACTGGCTTGTTCCACCGGCGCGGCCACGATCACGTCGAGACCGGCTTTCACCGCGGCACTCGCCAACGCAAGCAGACCGGCGGAGTCGATTCCGTCGTCGTTGGTCACCAGCGCGAGTGGCACGCGGCCTCCTTCTGCGTCATGTCCATTCGCGGAGTTCCACCCGTTCGGCCAGGGTTTCGACGGCCCGCGCGCCGCCGGTGCCCAGCCCGTGCCGCACCACGTTGAGCGCACCGCACGCGGCGCCGATCTGGAGCGCCTCGCGCACCGGCCGACCCAGAGCCAGCGCTGAGACGATGCCCGCGGTCATCGAGTCCCCGGCCCCCGCGGAGTCGGCGGGTTCGAGCGTGGGCATGCAGATCTCGACGATGTCGCCGTCGTCGATCAGGGCCAGCGCGGGGGCGGACCCGGCCCGCGACACGACGATGGTGCCGGCGCCGTCGTCGCGCATCGAGCGCATCGCGGTGACAAGATCTTTCGCGTCGTCGGATTTCGCTCGGCCGTCGTCGAGCAGTTCCTCGTGGCTGACCTTGACCAGGCTGGGCTCGCCGGCGAGCACCGCTTCGAGCCTGTCCCCGGACAGGTCGGCGGCCACCGCGCAACCGTTGGCGCCGAGGTCGGTGGTCAACCGCCGGTAGAGGTCGGCGGGCACCACGTCGTCCTCCTGCGGGCCGGACAGCAACACCCGTCCGTTGGTCAGCCCCTCGGTCAGGGTGAGCTCGTAGAGGGAGTCCAGTTCGTGACGATCGAGTGGGGTGCCGGCGGCCTCGGCCACGACGTCGCGGTCCCCGGAGCGGCGGTCGTGCACATACGAGCCGTTGCGGGCGCTGACCGGAACCGATTTCACCGAGACGCCCTCGATCGGCAGCAGATGCCCGAGAACGTCACCGGTTTCCCCGCCGAGGGCCACGCACAACACCACCGGCACGCCGAGGGACGACATCATGCGTGACTGCCAGACGCCCTGGCCCCCGGCGTGGACGTGGATGTCGGGGGCACCGGAGCGGTCTTCGACCGTGACGGTCAGTACGGGTAGCGGCGCGAAGATGACGACGGGCTGGGGCTCATCCGGGGTGTCGGCGCGGGATTTCTTGTCGGCCATGGGCACCGGGATACCCACCCGGGCCGGGACCACCCACCCGGTGTCAGCGTGAGAGCGTCACTGGTGGAAGTTCCACTGCCCGCAGTCCTGGGCCAGCACGTCGTTGACGTCGACCCTGACGCCGCCGATGAGCGGCCCCGGGTTCGAGGCGGTGTCGATGATGCGCTGGTACAGCACCGCGGCGGGGTAGATCTGGCCGTTGGACCACGACCGGGTCTGCCATGCCCACACATGGCCGGGGGTGCGGGAGTTGCCGATGACGCGGTCGGCGGCCGCCCACTGACAGGGCCGGATCCCGGCGTAGATCCCGGTGCGCTGGGCGCCGAGCACCGAGTTGATGCCCCGGAACCACGGGAGCGCCAGGTCGTTCCAGGTCTGCCGGTCGATGTCGTCGTCGACGGAGAAGAAGATCGGTGCGTTGCGCGCACCCCCCGCCGCGGTGTGCAACTGCCATGCGGTCTTGGCGTCCGCGACGCCGCCGGCGTATCCGCGGGTGAAGTCCGACGGAGCCGTCCCGCCGGGCTTGCCGTACTGGTAGTTGCTGACGATCACCAGCCCGGCCTTGGTCAGCGACTCGGCGTAAGGCCGCGTGATCGGTTTCGCACCGAAGTTCGACCCCGGCCGGGACAACGACACGTAGTTGATCACCCCGGCGTGGCCGGCGGCCCGGATCGCGTCGGCGGGGATCTGGGCCGCGGCGAAGTCGATCAGGGTGGGCGCGGCGGCTCGCGCGTGCGGAGCGCCGGCCGCGGCGGCAGCACCGACGCCGGCCATCGCCGCCGACGCGGCGGCCGCGTACCGCAGGGCGTCGCGACGAGAAACCGAATGCTCCACGGCGCGGATGTTAACAACGGGACGGTTGTTAACAGCTGTGCCTCGCCGGGCCGTACGGGCTAGATTTTTCCGCCCGGGAACATCGTCTCGACGGCCTGGGTGATGTTCGCGCGGGCCGCGGCCTCACCCGTCGGATCCAGGGAACCGATCGCCATCACGTAGCGCCGGTCGGCGCCGATCACGCCGGTGGACACGTGCAGCTGGTTGCCGCCGTTCCAGCAGCAGAACCAGCCCTGCTTGACCGCGACGGGCTCGGCGTAGAGGCCCTCGGGGATCCCGAAGCGCTGCGGGTAGCCGTCGGTGCCCGTCGGGGTGGAGCGCGCGAGGTTGTCCATGATGATGTCGGCCTGCTCGCGGGGCAGTCCGCCGGCGCCGCTCATCAGCATGTCGTAGTAGCGGACGAGGTCGGCGGCGGTGCTCTCGGTGACGTCCCAATGCCCGTTCCAGGGTGCGGTCGTCCCGGTCAGGCCGTACCGGGCGACGATCCGCGAGATCACGGCGTTGCCGCCGCTGCGGTCCCAGAACGTCTGTGCGGCACTGTCATCCGAGGAGCGCAGCATGACGTCGAGCGATTGCCGGTCGGCGTCGGACAACGTGGTCTTGCCTTCGGCTTCCTGCAGCAGCAGGTCGTCGGCGATGAACAGCTTCACCACGGACGCGATCGGGAACTGCGCGCCGGCACCGCCGGCGACGGTCTGTCCGGTGTCGCGATCCAGGATCACGGTCTCGATGGCGGCACCGGATTCGGCCGCGGCGGCGGTCGCCTGGCGGACACGGGCGTCGAGGCCGTCGAAGGATCCTGCCCGCGGCGCCGGGGGAGCCGCAGGCTGTGGCGCCGGCGCGACCGCGGGCGGCGCTTGGGGTGCGTCCTCGACGGCGGGCGGGTTGCCACCGGCGTGCGCCTCGCAACCGGCGACGAGCAGAGCCGCGCACACGACCGCCGTCGCGGTGATCGTTCGATTCAGTAGCCGCCGACGCATGACTCTCCTCCAGGTAGCCGAACCCCCGAAAGCGGGTCCACGCTGCGCCCACCGGTTACCCAGCCTAACCGTCGGCAACCCACGGCTTCCTCCCCGGAGCGTGGTCGCCAGGGTCAGTCCGCGATGAACACGACGTTCTGTTCGACGGGGTTGCGTGGCGTGCGCAACCGGTTGGCCGGAAAGCCCGGATCGGGATAGCCGATGGCCACGCCGCACAGCACGGTGAACTCCGGCGCGATACCGAGCTGTTCGCGCACGATGTCGGGATAGCCCGCGATGGACACCTGCACGCAGGTCCCCAGCCCGCGGGCGGTCAGCGCCAGTAACAGTGTCTGCAGGAACATGCCGACGCCGAGGCTGTCCACATGATGCAGGTCCTCGTGCATGCACACGATCCCGGCCAGCGGCGCCCGAAAGAACTCCCAATTGCGTAGGACCGCCGCTCTTCTGCCCTCGACGTCGTCGCGCCGGATGCCCATCGAGCCGTAGACGGCGGCACCGAGCTCCCCGCGCAGGTGCGCGAAGGCCGGAGGCAGCGCAGGAACGCGGGGCGGCGTGCTGCGTGCTGCGGCCAACAAGGCGTCGACCAGGCGTTGCCGGGCAGCGCCGGACGCGAGAACCAGGTGCCACGGCTGGACGTTGGAGTTCGACGGTGCGTGCACCGCCAGTGCCAGGGCGTCGTCGATCAGCTCACGCGGGACCGGCCGATCCGGCAGGAACATGCGGATCGAACGCCGCTCGAGAATGGCCAGCTCAAGATCGGACATGACAGCTCCTCCGGTATCGCCAACGCTGCGGGTGGCGTTGTCGGACGCCCCGTTGAACGCGCCCGGACGAGCTGGTCATCCGCCACAGCGCAGAGCGTGCGGTCGTCGTACACAGCGGTCCTCGTACACAATGGGTGGGATGGACGCCGGGGTGGGCACAGCCGAACACGGACCGGACCCGCACATCCGTGTGTACGCCTCCCGGGTGCACAACCTGAAGACCGTGGACCTGGCTGCGCCGCGGGACTCCTTCGTCGCGTTCACCGGGGTATCCGGCTCCGGCAAGTCCTCACTGGCGTTCGGCACCATCTATGCCGAGGCGCAGCGCCGCTACTTCGAATCGGTCGCGCCGTATGCGCGGCGGCTACTGCTGCCCCAGGACGCCCCGAAGGTCGACGACATCACCGGCCTGCCACCGGCGGTGGCGCTGCAGCAGCGTCGCGGGGCCGCGACGTCCCGGTCGACCGTCGGCACCGTCACCACGCTGTCGAACCTGCTGCGAATGTTGTTCTCCCGCGCCGGGACCTATCCGCCGGGGGCCACCGAGCGGCTCGACTCCGACGCGTTCTCGCCGAACACCACGATCGGTGCGTGCCCGGAATGCCACGGGCTGGGCCGCATCCACGAGGTGACCGAGCAGACGCTGGTGCCCGATCCGTCGCTGAGCATCCGCGAGGGTGCGGTGGCGGCGTGGCCGGGAGCCTGGCAGGGCCAGAATCTGCGCGACATCCTCATCACGCTCGGCTACGACATCGACAAGCCGTGGCGCAAACTGCCGAAGCGGCACCGTGATTGGATCCTGTTCACCGAGGACCAGCCCACCGTCGAGATCGACCCGAGCCAGCATCCGGTCACCGCGGACTACTACTACAACGGCACCTTCTCCAGCGCCGAACGCCACGTCCGGCACACGCTCGCCAACTCGCAGAGCGCCGCGATGCGGCGCCGGGTCCTGCAGTACGTGCACAGCACCGACTGCCCGGTGTGTGACGGTTCCGGGCTGCGGCCCGAGGCGCTCGCGGTCACGTTCGCCGGGCAGACGATCGCCGATCTGGTGGCGCTGCCGTTGACGACGCTCGCCGAGGTGCTGAGGCCGGCGGCGGCTCGGACCGAGTTCGCGGCGGCGTTCGAATCCACCGAGTCCGGGGAGTTCACCGAAGTCGCCACGATGATCGCCGCCGACCTGGTGGCGCGGATCGGTGTGCTCGTCGACCTGGGACTCGGCTATCTGAGCCTGAACCGCCGCACACCGACGGTGTCGCCGGGGGAGCTGCAGCGGTTGCGGTTGGCGACGCAGCTGCGGGCGGGGCTGTTCGGCGTGCTCTACGTGCTCGACGAACCGTCGGCCGGTCTGCATCCGGCCGACGCGGAACCGCTGCTCGACGTGCTGGATCGGCTTCGGCGCGCGGGCAATTCGCTGTTCGTGGTCGAACACGACATGGATGTGGTGCGCCGCGCGGACTGGGTCGTCGACGTCGGACCGGGCGCCGGCGAGTGGGGCGGTGAGGTGCTCTACAGCGGGCCGGTGGCCGGCCTCGCGGAGGTCGGTGACTCGGTCACCGGCAGATACCTGTTCGCCGACGCGCCACCCGAGCGGCGGGCGACCCGCACCCCGCTGGGCGTGATGAGCTTGCGCGGCATCACCTTTCACAACCTGCACGACGTCGACGTCGACATTCCGCTCGGTGCGTTCGTGGCGGTCACCGGGGTCTCCGGCTCCGGTAAGTCGACGCTGGTGTGCAAGGTGCTCGGGGACGTGATGGCCCGGCAGCTCGGCCGATCCGCCGAACCCGCCGACGACGGCGCCGACAGCGACGCCGAGCTCCTCGACATCGACGTCGACTCCAGCGTGGGGGTGCGCGTCGACGGTGCCGACATGATCGACCGACTGGTCACGGTGGACCAGCGGCCGATCGGCCGCACCCCGCGCTCGAACCTGGCCACCTACACCGGGCTGTTCGACGCGGTGCGCAAGGCGTTCGCCGACACCCCCGAAGCCCGCAAGCGGGGCTGGAGTGCCGGGAGGTTCTCGTTCAACGTGGCCGAGGGCCGTTGCGCCACCTGTCAAGGGGAGGGTTTCGTCGCGGTCGAGCTGTTGTTCCTGCCGGGCACCTACGCGACCTGCCCGGCCTGTGGCGGCGCCCGCTACTCCGACGAGACCCTCGAGGTCACCTACCGGGACCGCACCATCGCCGAGGTGCTGGCCCAGACCGTCGACGAAGCAGCCGAATTCCTCCATGAACTTCCCAGCGCCGCAAGAAGTCTGGCGACACTGCGCGATGTCGGCCTCGGCTACCTGCGGCTCGGGCAACCGGCCACGGAACTGTCGGGCGGGGAGGCGCAGCGCATCAAACTGGCCACCGAGCTGCAGCGCGCCAAGCGTGGCCACACCCTCTACGTGCTCGACGAGCCCACCACCGGCCTGCATCCGGCCGACGTCGAGCTACTGGAGCAGCAGCTGCACCGCCTCGTCGATGCCGGCAACACGGTGGTGGTGGCCGAGCACGACATGTCCGTGGTGGCGCGAGCCGACCACGTCATCGACCTCGGGCCGGGCGGCGGTGACGACGGCGGCACCGTCGTGGTCGCAGGCACGCCCGAGGTGGTGGCCGCCCACCCGACGAGCCGGACCGCGCCGTACCTGGCCGCGCGGATAGGCCCGGCGTGACCTCGGCGCTCAATCGAACGTGAACAGCACCTTTCCGCCGCGACCACCGGCGTCGGCGTGGTCGAACGCCTTGCGATAGTCCGCCAGCGGATAGGTCGCCTCGACCGGCACCGACAACGCACCGTCGGCCACCAGCCGGGCCAGATACGCGAGCGTCGAACGGATTTCGCGGCGCGGCGCGGTGGAATACCAGTTGCCGAGCCAGAAGCCGGTGTAGCGCACCTCCCGGGCGTACAGGTCGGCCGGGGACACTCCGGACGGCGCGCCGATGAGCGATCCGTAGACGACGGCCGTGCCACGGAACTTCAATGCGGCGATCAGTGCCGACGCGGTGGGGCCGCCGAGGGGGTCGAGTACGAGGGCGAGCTTTTCGTCGCCGAGTTCGCGGGTGACGTCGCCCGCGAGATCCGGCCCGCTGACGAGCACGGTGTCGCCGCCGGCCTGGCGCAAATCCTCGGCCGCGTCGGTTCGGCGCACGACGTTGAGCGTCTTGTAGCCACGCTGCCTCGCCAGCGCGATGACGAGTCGGCCCACCGCCGAGTTCGCGGCCGTCTGCCCGACCCAGTCGCCGACGCCGACCTCGGCGACGCCGTCGAGCAGCAGGTGAGCGGTGACCGGGTTGATCGACAGCATTCCGAGCTGTAGCGGGTCGGCATCCGGTACTTCGACGACGTTGTGTGCGGGGACGACGATCTTCTGCGCCCACGTCCCGTACTCGTAGGTCGGGAGCACGATCACCCGCTTGCCGAGCAGGCCGCGGTCGGCATCCGAACCCGCTCGCTCGACGACGCCGACACCTTCCGCGCCGACGGGTGCGGGCAATGGCGGCCGCGCCAGGTACTTGCCCTGCATCAGCAGCAGGTCGGACGGGTTGATCGCGGCGGCTTCGACGCGGACCAGCACCTCACCCGGGCCGGGCGTCGGCTCGGGGTCGTCGGCGAGATGCACCGATTCGGCTGGATCTCCGAACCGGGTCAGGACGAGATGCTTCATTGGGGTCCTCCGACGAGGTCGATGGGGTGGATGGCGCCGACGATACGCCAGTGAGTTTGAATTTCAAACTGACCTGTGCCACGCTGGGATCATGACCGGTACCCGTCTGGCTGAACTGCCCGGGCGCCCCTGCCCGATCGCCGCCGCCATCGAGGTGGTCGGCGAGCGGTGGGCGCTGCTGATCGTGCGTGAACTACACCTCGGGGCAAAGACTTTCAACGAGATCGTGCAGGGGACCGGTGCGCCTCGCGATCGTGTCGCGGCCCGCCTCAAGAGCCTCGCCGAAGCCGGGATCGTCGAGCGTGTCGCGTACCAGAGCTCCCCGCAGCGGTTCGAGTACCACCTGACCCCGTCGGGGCAGGAGCTCGCGCCGATACTCAAGGCATTGCTGAAATGGGGACTGAAACACGTTGTGCAGCCCGATGATCCAGATCGGGACGCCTACCGCAGCGCCGCCGTGTCGAAGGGGTCGGCATGATCGCTAAGTGCCGTACAGGTGCAGGGCGCGCGCGGCCTCGGTCGCGATGTCGCCGCTGAGCCCGACGATAGGTGGTCCGCCGCGCACGTGGATCACGTTCGCGAGCACGATCACGTAGGTGTCCGAGCCCGGATCCAGCCATATCGTGACGCCGGTGAATCCGGTGTGCCCGAAGCTGCCGACGGGAAAGACCGCACCGCGCGGGCCGGAATGTGCGGTGTCGATGTCCCAGCCGAGACCGCGCAGATCCGGTGCGGCGGCACTGGGTTGCTGCGGCGTCGTCATCAACTCCGCACCCTCGGGTGACAGTGGAAAGCTGCTCGGCCGTCCGGCCCGCCGGTCGAGCAGCGCCTGGGCGAACAGCCCGAGGTCGCCGACGGTGGTGAACACCCCGGCATTGCCCGCGACGCCGCCCATGCGCCGCGCGGTCGGATCGTGCACCGTCCCGCGCAGCGGATATCCGAAGTCCGGGTTGAGGCCGGGGGTGTCCTCGTCGAGCGCGGTGGGCGCGATCCGCGCGAGCAGGTCGACATTCCACGTCCCCTCGGGACAATGTGCCACCTGCGCGGCTCCCGGGATGGCCGCGACCGCAGTGCCCCGGACACGGTGCGGCCCACAGACTTTGGCAACAGGCAGGTAGCGGGTGTGCGCCATGCCCAGCGGGGCGAACACGTTGTCGCGGACGTACCCGTCCTCGGGCCGCCCGGTCAGCTTCTCCAGTAGGGCCCCGAGCAGGATGAAGTTGATGTCGGAATAGTGGAACACCGTTCCCGGGTCGAAGACCACCCATGCGGCGAGCGCCCGGCGGATGCCATCGGCCTTGTCGGGCTTCGCCAGTCCCCACGGGCCGTCCAGGCTGAGATCCCCGGCGATGCCGGAGGTGTGGGTCAACAGCATGCGCAGTGTCACCTGTGCGCGACGCGGATCGGCAGTGGGGTTGAATCCGGGCAGGTAGGTCTGGACCGGCTCGTCGAGGCGGACAAGACCCCGCTCGTAGAGCTGGGTGACCGCGGTCGCGGTCGCGACGCCCTTGGTCAGCGACGCGATGTCGAACACCGTGTCCTCGGTCATCGGTTCGGCGGCAGACGGTGCACCGTCGGGCCCCGGTTCGCCCTCGAGCTTGCGGGCGCCGAAGGCCTGCCGGAACACGATGTCGCCGCCGTGCCCGATCTGCACCACGGCACCGGGCAGTCGTCGCGCCGCGACCGCGTCCTCGACCAGCGCGACGACCGCGGAGAAGTCACCGCGTGGTTTCACCGGCGGGACGGCGGGTGCCGGGACCGCACGCGGGGACGGCATCGCCGACGACGCGGACGGCGCAAGAGGTGAGCGAAGCGGTTCGGGCGAGGGCGTGCACGCCGAGGCCGCGACGACCGCCGCGAGGGCGCCGGCGGCGCACCACCTGGCGGGACGCGGACGGGACATCGGCACCGTATCGACGGTAGTACGAGCGAATATCGCGGCGACTGGCTTTTAATTTTTTCTTGGGTATGGTCGGCGTTGGTGATGGTTGCGAGCAAAGGAGCAAACATGGCTGATAAATCGCAGAATCGTGAACGCCGGAAACCGGCGATGACGATCAAGGAGCGCCGAGCGGAAAAGCGCGAGAAGCAGTTTCAGTCCGAACAGCTGACACCGCGGCGCAAGCGCGCCACCCCCGCCTGATAACTGTTCACATTCGCATTTCTCATGCTCCGCAATTCTGAATTGCGGCCGCTGAATTATGCGTGGGTAATTCTGTTCTCCTGACAAGCGAGGGTGCTGTGGCAACGCGGGCGGCCGACGTGTCGTCGGTGATGGTGGTCGGTCGGTCATCGGATCTGACCGCATCGTTGGTCGCCGCGTTGCGACGGCTCGGCGCTGATGTGATCGAGGGGCCGGCGTCGTGCGCCGTCGATGCGGTGGTCGATTCGGTGGTCGATTCGATGGTCGATTCGATGGTGGTCGTCTTCGTCCCCGACCTTGTCGCCCCGCGAGTGCTCAGTAAGGCGTCCACGGACGACCTCTGCGACGCCGCGGTCGGCGCGGTGCTCGATACCGGCGCGCGGCGGCTGATCGTGGTGTCCGACGGACGGCACCTGACCTTCGGACAGCGCACCCGCGCCGCCGGGGTGGCGCGCCGGCTGGCCCGCCGAATCGAGTACGAGTGCGAAGTCAACGGGTCTCGGGAGATCGGCGCGTCCTACGCGGTGGTCGACACCGCCGACGACATCGCGCGTATCGCCGCGGTTGCCGCATCATCCTCCCGCGGTGGCCCTTTCGTGGATCCTGGCCGCAACCGTGTCGAGCGTGCGGTCGAACTCCACTGACTACGACGTCAGCCGGCGGATCGTGTCGGTGATGTCCGGGACAGGTCGCGGCACGTCGTCGGGGATCCCTGCCGCGATCCGCAGGAACGGTCCGAAGACATGCCAGCCGAGCTGCATGGCGAGCGCGTCCGCGGTGGCCAGCCGAGCTGTCGGCTCGTCGTCGGTGTACCTGCCGGCAGTGGCGATGAGCGTCTCGATGTTCGGAAATCTCTGCTGTAGCCGTCCAACGTCGTAGCCGTCCCACTGCGTGCGGGCGATCACCGTCCAGCTGCGCTGTGCGCGCGCGAGGATCTCGTCTCGCGGGGCGCCGGATCTCTGTGCCTCCGCGAGGTCGTCGGCGAGGTACTCCAGGACCGCCGCGACCACGGCTTCCTTGTTGCCGATATGCCGAAAGATCAATCCCTGGTTGATATTCGACCGCGCCGCGATGTCACGAAGCGAGGTCGCCGCCGGGCCGCGTTCGGCGAACAGGTCGGCTGCATGGGCCAGTACCACCGGCCGGATTCGGGAGCCCGCGTCGCTGCGTTCTCGCGCTGCTGTAGTCACGCGACTACACTACCGTGGGGTCAGTGTAGTCACATGACTACAAGCCACATCGGGCGGATGCCCGGGAAGCGGGAACGACATGTCCGATCAACTCGCGAACGACCTCGCGCACGCTGAGGTGACAGCCGGTGCCGACCGCTGGCTGCGGTCGTACTACGCACTGCGTGGCGCGGTGTCGCTGGTCTGGGTGGCCGCCGCGGTGACCCTCGGCCCGAAATCGGCAATGGTGGCCGCCACGCTGCTGTTGGTCTATCCGGCCTGGGACGCCGTCGCCAACGCGGTCGACGCCCGCCAGAACGGGGGCCTGCGGCGCAACCCGACCCAGCTGTTCAACGCGGTGGTCAGCACCCTGACCACCGCCGCGGTCGGATGGGCCCTCACCGCGGGCATGCACGCGGTGCTGGCGGTGTTCGGTGTCTGGGCCGCGCTGGCGGGCCTGCTGCAACTGGGCACCGCGGTACGGCGCTGGCGACGGGTCGGCGCGCAGTGGGTGATGGTGCTCAGCGGTGCGCAGTCGGCCTTCGCGGGCGCGATGTTCCTGCGGGAGGCCGGCGCCCCCGCGATGCCCAGCGTGGTCGACATCGCGCCGTACGCCGCGTTCGGTGCGTTCTACTTCCTGGTGTCGGCTGCTCTGCTGACCGTCGCGGCTGCGAGACGGGTCCGATGAAGACCATCCTGATCACCGGGGTCAGCAGCGGCCTCGGGCGCGCTTTCGCGCGGGGTGCACTCGCGGCCGGACACCAGGTGGTGGGCACTGTGCGCAAGTTTCAAGACGCTGAGGCCTTCGAATCGTCGGCCCCGGGCCGGGCGCACGCCCGGCTGCTCGACGTCACCGACGACGCGGCCGTCTCCGCTGTGGTCTCAGACGTCGAGGCGACCGTCGGGCCCCTCGACGTCGTGATCGCGAACGCCGGATACGGCGTCGAAGGTGTCTTCGAGGAGACACCGCTGCCGCAATGGCGAGAACAGTTCGAGACCAACGTCTTCGGTGTGGTCGCCACCCTCCAGGCGGTCCTGCCGTACATGCGACGGCGACGCGCCGGCCACTTGATGGCGGTGACGTCGATGGGCGGCCTGATGGCGGTCCCGGGCATGTCCGCATACTGCGCCAGCAAGTTCGCCGTCGAAGGGATGCTGGAAAGCCTGCGAAAGGAAGTGTCGCAGTTCGGCATCCACGTGACCGCGGTCGAACCCGGGTCGTTCCGCACCGACTGGGCCGGCCGTTCGATGACGCGGAACACCCGCGAGATCGCCGACTACGACGCGTTGTTCGATCCCATCCGTGAGGCCCGGGTCGCGGCCAGTGGCAGGCAGCTCGGCAACCCGGAGAAAGCCGCCGCGGCCGTACTCAGCATCTTGGACCTACCGCGGCCCCCGGCGCATCTGGTGCTCGGCTCGGACGCCCTGCGGCTGGTGGGGGTGGCACGCGCGGAAGTCGATGACGACATCCGGCAATGGGAACAACTCTCGCGCAGCACCGATTTCGGTGACGGAGCACAACTGGCGTCGGCGTAGCACCGGCCGCCTGGGGTAGCGCGTGCGCTACCCCAGGACGGGCGCCGGGGTGAGCGACCCGGCCGGCTGCGGACGCTGAACTGGTGACATGGAACCGGCTGACACGACCACCGCACGCTGTGAACCCACAACCGGTGAGCCCGCCACCGCGGCGCCGGCGCACCGCACGCGAGGGGTGCTCTGGTATCTGGCGCTGGCATTCGTCGGCGCGTGGGTGCCGTGGCTGGCGGTACACGGTCTGGGCGGGTCACTGGACGACCCGGGGATCCAGTTGGCGACCGCGGCGTTCGTCCCGGCGATCGCCGCCTGCATCGTCCGGCGGTGGATCACCCGCGAGGGATTCGCCGGTTCCGGCCTGCGCCTGAACATGCGATCGTCCTGGCGGTACTGGCTGGCCGCGGCGACGATCCCGTGGGGCGTCCTGCTGATCGGGGTCACCGCCGCTGCCGTTCTCGGTTGGTGGTCGGTCGCCGACCTCGACATGCCCGCCACCGCGTGGGCCTATCTCGCGGCGGGTCCGCTCGTCTGCATTGCCGCCGCGCCGATCTTCTGGGGTGAGGAATACGGCTGGACGGCCTATCTGCGGGACCGCCTGGTGCCGGGACGGCCGGTCGCCACCACGTTTCTGACCGGGCTGATCTGGGGGATCTGGCACTGGCCGCTGCCGTGGGTCGGCTACTTCGGCGGCGACGTGCCGGTCTCGGAGGCGGTCTTCAGCATGCTGGGGTGGGTGCCGCTGAGCATCATGCTGGAGTTCGTCATCGGCTGGCTGTGGTCGAGGACCGGCTCCGTGTGGCCCTGCGCGGTCCTGCATGCGGGGGCGAACCTGGTCGTGGCACTGGGTATGTCCGAGATCTTCGGCGACCGGATCGGGATCAACGCGACGACGCTGCTGCTCTGCATCGGGCTGACGCCGTTCGTCGCGGCCATCGTGTGCACCGGTTCTAGACTCAGGTGATGGTCTCGGCCCCGACGCGATCTGTGGGCGCCGCGATGGTGTCCGGGCCGGGGTACCTGGTGTCGGCCTGGCCGTGGCGCGCACTGCTGTGGACGCTGTTCGGTGGTGTGCTCGGCGCGGTGCTGTTCGTCGCTTCTCCGGTGCTGATCCTGGCGGGCCTGTCCCGGCCGCTGCGCACCGCGGTGTGGGCGCCGCTGCTGGAGATCGAATGTGCGCGGCTGGCGCTGATCGACGAGGCGGCCGCCGACCGCGCCAGGCGGGATCTGGCGGCGGCGCGCGCCGAGCATCGTCTACCGAGTCTGCGGCAGGTCGGCTACCTGCTCCTGACGGCGCTGGGCACCGGCCCGTGGGGTGTTGTGTGCGTGGGGTTCTCGGCGATCCTGACCGCCGTGCTGGTCGCGGCGCCGTCGCTGGTCGGTCCCGGTGAGCCGATCAATGTCGGGCTGTGGCTGGTCGATTCGCCCGCCGAGGCGTGGGCTGCCGTGCCGCTGGGCACCGCGATCCTGATCCTGACCGCCTATCTCAACGGCGGCTACGCCGCCGCCGTCGGGCAGATCACCTCGGCCGCCCTGACGGATCCGCAGGCGCTGCAGCGTGAGGTGGCCCGCCTCGAACAGTCGCGGACCGCGCTGCTGGACGCCGTCGAGCAGGAGCGCCGCAGGATCGAGAGCGACCTGCACGACAGGGTCCAGCACCGGCTCGTCGCGCTCGCGTTGACGCTGGGCATCGCCGAGAACACCCACGGCGACGACGACACCGGGCGCCTCGCCGCCGACGCCCACCGCCAGGTCGACGACATCGCCGCCGAACTGCGCTCGGTGCTGCTGGGAATCCTGCCGCGGGCACTGACCGAACATGGACTCGCCGCCGCCGCAGCCGATCTGATCGCGCAGTACCCGCTGGCGGTGCAGGCCGACTTCGGCGACACCGAGAGACCGGGCCGACTGCCCGCACCCGTCGAGCACGCCGCCTACCTGGTGCTCAACGAGACGCTCACCAACGTCGTCAAGCATGCCGGCGCCACCTCGGTGACCATCGCCGCGCAGCGCAGAAAAGCGTTGTGGGAAATGGTGATCCGCGACGACGGCCACGGCGGAGCCCGCATCGAACCGGGTCGCGGGCTGGCCACCCTGGCCGCCCGCCTGGAGGCCCTCAACGGCACACTGACGATCGTCAGCCCCACCGGCGGGCCCACCGAGCTGACGATGCGGACCCCGCTGTGACGAACCTGCGTGTCGTGCTCGCCGAGGACGCTCCGCTGCTGCGGACCGGCATCGTCACCGTGCTTGAGTCGGACGGGCACCAGGTGTGCGCCGCCGTCGGGTCAGCCGACGAATTACGCGAGGCCACTCGCGTCCACCAGCCGGATGTGGTCGTCACCGACGTCCGGATGCCGCCGACGCACACCGACGAAGGCATCCGAGTTGCGATCGAACTGCGCCGCGCCACCCCGGGGCTGCCCGTGGTCATCCTGTCGCAGTACACCACCGTCGGCTCACTCGAGCAGCTACTCGACCGCGACGCGGACACCGGCCGCGGTGGGCTCGGCTACCTGCTCAAGGACCGGGTCGCCCACGTCCGTCACTTCCTGGACGCCGTCCGTGAGATCGCTTCCGGTGCAACGATCATCGACCCGGACATCGTCGTCGCGCTGGTCGGTGCGTCGCGGCGGCGTGGAGTCCTCGGTGCGCTGACTCCCCGTGAGGAGGAGGTGCTCGGCCTGATGGCGCAGGGTCTGACCAACCCGCAGATCGCCGATCGGCTGGTCGTGTCCGAGGCGGCGGTGCGCAAGCACGTCGGCAACATCTTCGCCAAACTGCCCATCCCGCAACAGGGAGACCGTCGCGTCCTCGCGGTGCTGACCTATCTCAACGAATCCTGAGCGCTCACATCCGCGAGCGTCAAGCGGAGGCCATCTCCGGACAATCTGCGTGCAGAATGCGTTGGTGACCGTCGACACCGTGGTACGCCGCCTGCTGGCGGCGAAGGCGACGACGGTGTTGATCGACGGCCGCTCCGGTTCGGGCAAGTCCACGCTGGCCGATCAGCTGCAGCGCTGCTGGCCCGAGAGCGTCGTGGTGCGCCTCGACGACATCTATCCCGGCTGGGACGGTCTGGCCTGGGCGAGCGAGCACATCGGCGCGGAACTGCTGCGGCCACGCACCGCGGGGCGGCCCGGCCGCTGGCGGCAGTGGGACTGGGGCACTGGCGCACCGCACGGATGGCACACCGTCGAGGCCGGGCGGCGGCTCATCGTCGAGGGCGTCGGCGCACTGTCCGCGCAGAACCGCGCGATGGCCGATCTGGGGATCTGGGTCGAGACCCCCGCCGACATCCGCAAACACCGCGCCCTGCAGCGCGACGGCGACACCTACCGCCCGCACTGGGACCGTTGGGCCGCACAGGAACTCGTGTTCATCGACCGGTGTGACCCGGTCACGTCCGCCGACTACGTGGTGACCGAGGCCGGCGACGCTCTGGTGTGGGCCCCGGCTATGCGCTAGCTTGGACGCGATCCACACGGGAGTGCACACCGAGTGCGCTGAGAGGACGGCTGACCGGCTGTCGACCGTACGAACCTGACCGGGTAATGCCGGCGTAGGGAGATGCAGGTGAACGCTTTCATAAACGACGACATGAACCACCACCCCAAACCCGTCCTGCGCTGGCGGG
This sequence comes from Mycolicibacterium parafortuitum, assembly GCF_002086815.1. GTDB lineage: Bacteria > Actinomycetota > Actinomycetes > Mycobacteriales > Mycobacteriaceae > Mycobacterium > Mycobacterium parafortuitum. The sequence goes on along the minus strand of NZ_MVID01000004.1, from coordinate 118,756 downwards.
TCGTCGACATCGTCGTCGCCAGTGTGCTCGCCGTAGCGGCGGGTCTGGTCTTCGTGTTCTGGAACGTCGCGTCGAACCCGATCACGGCCCCGCTGTCGGCGGCGCTGCCCGGTCTGCAGGCACTCGCCGGCGGCGGCTGGCTGTTCGCCGGCGTGCTGACCGCGCTGGTGATCCGCAAACCGGGGGCGGCGCTGTACGGCGAACTGGTCGCCGCGACCGTGTCCGCGCTCGTCGGCAACCAGTGGGGTGTGCTGACCATCGAATCCGGGCTCGTGCAGGGCCTCGGCGCGGAGCTGGTGTTCGCGCTGTTCCTGTACCGGCGCTGGAACCTGCCCGTGGCCGCGCTCGCCGGCGCCGCGGCGGGCGTGACCCTGGCGATCAACGACCTGATCCTCTGGTATCCCGGATCGACCACCGCGTTCGCGGCGATCTACACCGGCTCCGCGGTGATCTCCGGTGCCCTGCTGGCCGGCGTGCTGTCGTGGTACGTGGTGCGGGGGCTGGCCAAGACCGGTGCGCTGAGCCGCTTCGCCTCCGGCAGGGTGGTGCCGACCCGCCAACCCCAATGACGCCGGATCCCCGCACCGGCGGCGCCGAGGTGCGGGCGGACGGCTGGGGGTGGCAGCACGCCGGTCAACAGCACTGGGCGGCAAAGGATCTCGATCTGCACATCGCCCCGGGCGAGCGGGTGCTGCTGCTCGGGCCGTCCGGATCCGGGAAATCGACCCTGCTGCAAGGCCTGGCCGGCCTGCTCGGCGGTGCCGATGACGGGCACGCGCAGGGCCGCCTGCTGGTCGACGGCTCACCGCCGGCACAGCGCCGCGACCGGATCGGGATGGTGCTGCAGGACCCCGACGCGCAGGTGATCCTGTCGCGGGTCGGTGACGACGTCGCATTCGGTATGGAGAACTTCGGCGTTGCGCGCGAAGCGATCTGGCCGCGCGTCACGGCGGCACTGGCCGAGGTCGGCCTGGACCTCCCGCTCGACCACGACACCTCGCAACTGTCCGGCGGCCAGAAACAGCGGCTGGCGCTCGCCGGTGTGCTCGCGATGCGGCCCGGGCTGATCCTGCTGGACGAACCCACCGCGAACCTCGACCCCGGCGGCGTGCTCGAGGTGCGTGACGCGGTCACCAGGGCGGCCGAGATCACCGGTGCGACCGTCCTCGTCGTGGAACACCGCACCGCCGTGTGGCTGCCCGTCATCGACCGGGTCGTCGTCCTCGGCGGCGACGGCTCCGTCGTCGCCGACGGCGCACCCGAGGACACCATCACCCGTCAGCGCGACCACCTCGTGCAGTCCGGTATCTGGGTGCCGGACCGTCCCATCGCGCCGGTGCCGCGCCATCCCGTCACGACGCCCGAGCCGGTGCTGACGGCGACGGACCTCGCGGTCGGGTACCGCGGCGGGCCGGCCGTGCGCGACGGGATCGGCCTGGAGATCCCGCGCGGACGCGTCACGGCGATCACCGGGCCCAACGGTTCCGGGAAGTCCACCCTCGCCCTGACCCTCGGCGGGCTGCTGGCCCCCCGCTCCGGGACGCTGCGCGCGGCGGACGGCCTGGCCCCGTCGCCGCGCAGGCGAGACCCGGCGACGTGGCGATCCAAGGAACTGCTCACCCGCATCGGCACCGTTTTTCAGGACCCCGAACACCAGTTCCTCACCGGCACCGTCCGCGACGAACTGGCACTGGGGCCGAAGGCGTTGAAGCGCGATGCGGCCGACACCGCCGCGCTGACCGACGACCTACTCGCCCGGTTGCATCTGGAGCACCTCGCCGATCGCAGCCCGTACACACTTTCCGGGGGCGAGAAGCGCAGGCTGTCGGTGGCCACCGTGTTGGTCAGCCGGCCCGCGATGATCGTCCTCGACGAACCCACCTTCGGTCAGGACCGCCGCACCTGGGCCGAGCTGATCCGGTTGCTGGCCGAAATCGCCGATGCCGGAACGGCCGTCGTCGCCGTCACGCACGATGCGGAATTCGTCGACGCGCTCGCCGACCACCGGTTCGTGTTGTCGGCCCCGGTGCGACCGTGATCCGCGTCAACCCCGTCGCGAAGCTGCTGGCCGCCGCGATGATCGCGGTCGTGCTGGTGCTCAGCGTCGACTGGGTGTCCGCGCTGACAGCGCTGGTCCTGGAGATCCCGTTGTTCGCCGCGCTGCGAGTCCCGTTGCGGCCGTTCCTGATTCGCGCGGCTCTGATCACCGTCGCTGCCGCGCTGACCGCGGTGACCAACCTCTTCTACGGGGAGCCGGCCGGCACCGTGCACTGGCACTTCCTGCTGATCAACGTCAGCGACGGATCGATCGAGCTGGCGCTGGCGATGTTCCTGCGGGTGCTGGCCATCGCGTTGCCGTCGGCGGTCCTGTTCATCGACGTCCATCCGACCGAGCTCGCCGACGGGCTCGGGCAGGTGCTGAAGCTGCCCGCGCGCTTCGTCGTCGGCGCGCTGGCCGGTATGCGCATGGTCGGGTTGCTGCGCCAGGACTGGGAGTACCTCGGTCATGCCCGCCGCGCGCGTGGGGTCGCCGACCATGCGCGGGTCCGGCGCTTCCTGGGGCAGGCGTTCGCGCTGCTGGTCTTCGCGCTGCGCCGGGGCACCAAACTGGCCACCGCGATGGAGGCCCGCGGATTCGGCGCGTACCCGACCAGGACGTGGGCGCGACCGTCGACGTTCGGCACCTCAGAGCTCGCGCTGATCGCCGGCGCCGCGGTGATCGCGACCGCCGCGGTCGTCGTGTCCGTCACCACCGGCCACTGGGACTTCGTCGGCGGCCGGTGAGTCAGGAGCCGGTGCGGGCCGCGCCAGCATCGCCAGCGCGCCCGCGCCGGCGAACACCAGGAACGCCGCCTGGTAGCCGAACGACTCGATCAGCGCGCCCACCACCGGCGCGCCGAGCGCCTGCCCCGCCGCGATCGCGAAGAACGCCAGGCCGACCCCGTAGGCGGCCGCGTCGGGATACACCCGGGTGCCCCACAGCAGCAAGAGCCCGCTGAGACCGATGTAGGCGGCACCGAACACGCACGCCGACACCAGGATCGCCGCGACGTGGTCGGCCGCCAACGCCAGCCCCGCGGTGGCCGCGGCCATCGCGGCGACCGTCGCGACCCAGGTCCGGCCGAACCCCAGCCGCTGCACCGCCGCGCCGCCGAACGCCCCGCCGATCCCGGCGGCGCCCAACAGCATCCACGCCGTCGTCGCGACCGCGTCCCCGCCGGATTCCGCGCCGATCAGGTCACGGCCGAAGTTCCAGATCGCGATGCAGCCCACACCCGTCAGCACGGACGCGACGAGCAATCCGGCTGTGCCGGGCCGGAACCGGCGCCCCACCGTGACGCGGGACCGCTGCACCTCCGGACCGTTGCGCAGCGCGAACGCGACCCACGCGGTGACGGCGACGGTGATCGCGCCGTAGATCGCCCAGGCCAGCCGCCACTGACCCAACAACGCCAGCGCGATCGGGCCGGACACCACCACGCCGATCCCGGTGCCCGCGTTGACGATCGTCTGGGCCCGGTCGGCCCGCTCCGCGCTCAGGCGTTGTGCCAGCGCGCTCGCCAGCGGCGGCGAGGCCAGGCCCGTGCTCATCCCCGCCACCAGGATCCCGACCGCGAGCACCGCCGCCGACTGCGCGGCGGTGACGACGAGGATGCCGACGGTCGCGACCACGCCCGCGGCGACCGCCATCCGGCGTGCCCCGACCCGGTCGGTGTAGACCAACGCGACGGTGATCGCGGCGCAGTACCCGAGGTAGCTCCCCGCGCCGACGAGCCCGATCACGGTGGCGCTCAACTCGAATCGGTCGGTGAACACCGGGACGAACAGGCCATAGGCGAAACGGGCGAAGCCGTAGCAGCAACCGATCAGCGCCGCGCCCGCGCCGATCAGCGAGTAGTAGGACCGTGACACGTGGTCAGCGGGCTGCGGCGGGATCGTGCGCGGCGTTGTCGGTGGTACTCACTCGGACCTCCGGGCGGCGGGGTGGGCTGACGTGCCGCCCTATACCCAGCCGGAGGTCAGGTCACGCCCACGGTTTCAGTGGCGCACCGCCGGCGGGTGGTCGCACCGCACCACCCTCGATCTCAGGTCTGGTCCCGGGCCGTTCCGTCGCCGGCCTCGGCGAGCTGGGAAAGTCCTTTGTCCCAGCGTGCACGCCGGGCACGGTCACAGATCCGGTGCGTGACGACGATCGTCGCGACGGCGAACGCGGTGACACCCGCCCACAGCAGAACCCCGCCCGCCGCGGCCTGACCAGGCCCCGCGCCGGCGTCATAGACCGCGGTGCCGAGCGCACCGGCGAACGGCAGCGCCACGACGGACAGCAGCACCGCCATCGTCACGACCGCGGCCTCGATCCGGTCCACGGCACGGACCAACGGGTGCTTGCCCCTCAGCCGGGTGGCGACGAGAGGCCGCGGAACACCGACGGTGAACGTGGTCCAATCGTCGTCGAGCGTGTTGCCGCCGGCTATCGCGCGCCGATTCCCGGCCTCATGCGGGCGCACCGTAATTCCTCCTCGGACACGTTGGAGCCGAGCGCCTTCGGCCCGGCACTTCCAGGATGCGCCGCCATCGGCAATGCGGCTAGGACCAGGCGCACAAGGACGGGCTGCGGCTTTGTGCGCCGGGCACAACCCGCTGCCGGGCCGTGAACGCGGCCGGCCGGCCGATACGCTGCCCGTCAGTACGCCGACTGAATGGGAGGGACCTGGAAATGACCGAGGTGGATCACAACGACTCCGTCGCCGCGGCCGGCGCCGCCATCGAGGCTGCGGTCGCGGTGTTCATGCTGCATCCGCAGACCTACGCGGGCAGCGTGGCGGCCGGGTACGAGAATCCGCTGGCTGGATACATCGTCGGCCGGGGTGGGGTCCTGGGTGACGCCACCGGCGCCACGGTCGCGTCCGTCTTCACGGTGTTCGAACCGACGGTGGTGGCCGCCCTGTGGGACGAGGGCCTGACGGTGCGCGACGCCGCCGGCGCGGCCGAGGTCTACTGGAACCAGGCCGCCGAGTTCGGCCGCGCCTACCTCGCCGACGCCGAGGCGCCGGACCGCCTGGCCGCGCTGGGGGAGAAGCTGATCGCGGCGGCGCCGACGTGGGGACTGCCGTTGTTCGCCGGCTGGCGGGCGATGCCGCTGTCCGACGACGCGACCGCCCGTGCGCTGCAGGTCATGTTCGTACTGCGGGAGCTGCGGGCGGCGCTGCACTTCAACGCGTTGACGCTGACCGACCTGACGCCGATCGAGGCGCACATGCTCAACAAGGGGCCCCAGTACGCGGCCATGTTCGGCTGGCCCGAACCCTTCGCCGACGGCGCGGACAAGAAGGACAGCTACGACGAGATCGAGCAGGCCACCGATCGGCGGATGGCGCAGCTCTTCGCCGCCGCGTTCGACGACGGCGAAGCCGCCGAGCTCTCTCGGCTGGCGGGAGCGGCCCTGGCGACGCTGAAGGCCAACGTTCCTTCCTGAGGCTGCGTGCGGGTCTAGCGCGGGGACGTCTCGGCCGGTTCGACGTGGATGAAGGTCTCGGTGTGGGGTAGCGCGGCGTCGATGTCGTCCTCGAGTCGGTTGGCCAGGTCGTGCGCCGCCTGCACGGTCCAGTCCGCGGGCACTGTGACAACGACGAAAACCAGGCGCTGACGCCCGGATTCGACGGTGCGCAGCGGCGCGAACTCGACCGGGTATTCGCTGCGGTAGCGGTTCAGCACCGCCTCGACCGCCTCGTGGTCGCTCTGCGGGAGGGACGCGCTGAGCAGGCTGCTCATCGAGCCGCGCAGCAGCTTGTAGCCGGTCCACAGGATGTTGACCCCGACCGCGAGCGCGACCAGGGGGTCGAGCGGGTACCAACCGGTCACCGCGACAAGGGAAATGCCGACGATCACGCCGCCCGAGGTCCACACGTCGGTCATCAGGTGCTTACCGTCGGCGATCAGGGTGACCGACCGGTGACGCCGGCCCACCCGCTGCAGGATCACCCCGACGACGAGGTTGACCACCGCCGCGGCCGAGGACAGCGCCAGACCTATCCCGGCCTGGGCGAGCGGCGCCGGACTGAGCAGCCGCTCCACGGCGCTCCAGATGATCGCCGTGGCGGCGACGAAGATCATCGCGCCTTCGACCAATGCCGACAGGTACTCGGCCTTGCCGTGACCGAAGTGGTGGTCGGCGTCGCGGGGGCGCGCCGCCACCCGCAGGGCCAGCAGCGCCACCACGGCGGCGACCAGATTGACGCCGGATTCCAGTGCGTCGGAAAGGAATCCGACTGAACCGGTGATCACCGCGGCGCCGGCCTTGAGCGCCATCGTCACCACCGCAGCCGCCAGGCTCAGCAGCATGAACCGCATCAGGAGCCGGTGCTCCTGCTCTTTGGGCAGCGGCGCTTCGGTCATGAGCCCGTCCCGCGCCGCCGCAGGAACAGCTTTCGCAGCTCGTCGAACCACAGCACCGTCGAGGCCATCGCGACCGCCACCGCCCAGTGCGCCGCATCGAGTGTCGTCGTGCCGAAAGCGGTCTGCAGGAACGAGATATGGACCACCGCGATCTGCAGGACCACCCCGAGCCCGACCGAGGCCCACAGCCAGCCGTTGCTGAACAGGTGGCTGAAGGCGCTGGTGGTCTCCGAGCGGGAATTGAACGCGTTGAAGAACTGTGCGAGCACCAGGGTGGTGAAGCCGGCGGTGCGTGCGACCTCCAGCGAGTCCGACCCGTCCACCAGCCCGCCGGGCAGGAAAATGTCCATCGTCAGCAGCGTCGCGATGCCCATGACCATGCCGACGGAGATGATGCCCCGCCACATCTCGGCGTCGATGAGCCGGTCGGTGGCCCGCCGCGGCGGGCGCGACATCACATCGTCGATCTCGGGGTCGACACCCATCGCCAGCGCCGGGCCGGAATCGGTGATGAGGTTGATCCACAGGATCTGGGTGGCCAGCAGCGGAACGACGATCGCCTCTCCCGAACCGGCGGCGAGCCCGATGAAGCCGGCGAACAGTACGCCGAAGAAGACGGTGAAGACCTCACCCATGTTCGAGGACAACAGGTAGCGCAGGAACTTCTTGATGTCGTCGAAGATGGCGCGACCCTGCCGGACCGCGGTGACGATGGTGGCGAAGTTGTCGTCGGCCAGGATCATCTTCGCGGCTTCCTTGGTCACCTGCGTCCCGGTGATCCCCATCGCGACGCCGATGTCGGCGGCCTTGAGCGCAGGGGCGTCGTTGACCCCGTCGCCGGTCATCGCCACCACCTCGCCGCGCGCCTGCAGCGCGTCGACGATCTGCAGCTTGTTGCGTGGTGCCACCCGGGCGTAGACCGACGTCGTGGCCACCACCGCTTCGAGCCGATCCGGCGAGAGCGCGTCCAGTTCGGTGCCCGTGACCGCGGTGGCCCCCGGGCCGACGATGCCGAGATCCTCGGCGATGCGCGCAGCGGTGACAGGGTGGTCGCCGGTGATCATGATGACCCGCACGCCCGCCCGGCGGGCTTCGGCGACGGCGACGGCGACCTCGGGCCGCGGCGGGTCGATGATCCCGACGACGCCCAGGTAGACCAGATCCCGTTCGTCGGCAGGGTCGAAATCGGTGGCGTCGAAATCGGTGGCGTCGAAGTCGGTAGCGGGGCGGTCGACCCAGCGATAGGCGACACCGAGAGTGCGGAACGCCTGCCCGGAGAGTTCCTCGACGTCGGCCATCGCCGCCGCACGACGGTCGGTGTCCAGGGGTTGCACCCGGTCTCCGATCTGGACGGCGACGCAGCGCTGCAACAGCACGTCCGGTGCCCCCTTGGACACCACCGCGATGCCCTCCTCGTGGGCAACGAGCGCCGACATCATCTTTCGTTCCGACGTGAACGGGATCTCGGCCCGCCGCGCGAACTGCTGCGTGCGGTCGACGGTGCCGCTCAGTTTGCGGGCGGCCACCAGGAAGGCCGCCTCGGTCGGGTCACCCTGAATCTGCCAGTCGCCGTCGCGGCAGCTCAGCTGAGCATCGTTGGCCAGCGCCCCGGCGGTGAGCACCATGCGGACTTCGCGGGTCAGCGCAGGATCGGTCAGCGGCCGGCCCCCGGCCAGCGCGTCGCCCTCGGGCCGGTAACCGACCCCGGTCAGCTCGACCTCGCCGGAGGAGGTCCGTATGCGCTGGATCGTCATCTCGTTCTTGGTCAGAGTGCCGGTCTTGTCGGACGCGATGACGCTCGCCGAGCCCAGCGTCTCCACCGAGTGCAGCTTCTTCACCACAGCGTGGCGCCGCGCGAGCTGCTGCACGCCGATGGCCAGCACGACCGACAGGATCGCGGGCAGCCCCTCCGGCACGGCCGCCACCGCCAGCGACACCCCCAGCAACAGCACGGTGACCAGATCGCGCACCGACGAGATCTCGTTGACCAGCGAGGTGACGGCCATGACCACCACGGCGATCACGATGACCGCAATGCCCAGCATCTCGCTGACGCCCGCGATCTCCTTCTGCAGCGGACTCGGATCCTCGCGCGTCTCGTCGAGCATCTCCGCGATGGAGCCGACTTCGGTGGCCATCCCGGTAGCCGTGACCACCGCCCGGCCGACACCCTGGACCACCGACGTGCCCCGGTAGACCATGTTGGTGCGATCGCCGAGCGGCACCTCTGCGGTCAGCGCCGCGGCGTTCTTGGTCACCGGTTCGCTCTCCCCGGTCAGGGACGCCTCCGACAGGCGAAGCGCTGCCGCCGACAGCAGCCGGGCGTCGGCGCCGACCGCGTCTCCTTCGTTGAGCACCAGGATGTCGCCGCGGACCAGCTCCGCAGACGGCACCGAGCCGAGTTCCCCGTCCCGAAGCACCGTCGAGGTGGCATCGGTCATCGATTGCAACGCGCTGACCGCGGCCTCGGCGCGGCGCTCCTGCGCGAACCCGAGGATGCCGTTGAGGATCACGATGGCGGAGATGACCAGTGCGTCGACCGGGACACCGTCGGCCCCCTCGGCGACCCACGCCGCCGTCGAGATCGCCACCGCGACCAGCAGCAGATAGATCAGCGGATCCTGGAACTGGCGCAGAATCTTGCGCCACAGCGGCTCGGGGGCCTTGGCCCGCAACTCGTTTCGGCCGTCGCGCTGCAGCCGGGCCGCGGCGTCGGCCGACGTGAGACCTGTCGCTGGGTCGACCGCGAGGCTGCGGGCGACATCGGCGCCGTCCTGCACCGAAGGGGGTACGGCGCCGGCGGACACGTCCACCCGACCGATGATGCTCCCCTGCGGGCGCCTACGCCACGGGATGACGAAATACCCGGACATCTGGGGCGGGCGCCCCTTCGGTCGGCCGGCCCCGACGTAGGCTGACTGCGATGGGCGCTCGAAGGGACGGCGGTCGATGAGCTCGGACGAACAGGACCCGGACTACCGCTTCACCCTGGCCAACGAGCGAACCTTCCTGGCCTGGATCCGCACGGCGCTGGCGTTGATCGCCGGCGGGATCGCCGTCGTGCAGTTCGTGCCGTCGTTCGGGATCCCCGGCGTGCGGCACGGCCTGAGCGTCGCGCTGACCGCCGGGGGTGGAGTGCTCGCCGCCGTCGCCGTCCGGCGCTGGCAGCGTGTGCAGACGGCGATGCGCCGCGGTGCGGAGCTGCCGCCGACCCGCATCCCGCTGCTGCTCGGCGGTGGCATCTTCGTCGTGACCGTGATCGTGCTGGTGATCCTGGTGATCTGGCCACCGGCAGGGCAGTGACATGGTGGTGCCCGAGCCCGCCAAACCCGGGCTGCCCGTCGAACGCACCGTGTTGTCCTGGGAGAGAAGCTCATTGGGCTTCCTCGCCGGCGGTGCGTTGCTCCTGCTGCGCCAGCATGGGCCGCTGGGGCCGGTGCGGGTCGGGCTGGCCGTCGGCGCCGCGGTGCTGGCCCTGTTGGTGCTCGCCCTCGGCTACCGGCGGTCGCGGGCGGTCCGGGCCGGCCGGGACGCCGACGGGCGGCCGGTCGTGACGGAGCCGCACCTCGAGGTGATGCTCATCGGCAGTGCCACAGTGCTTTTCGGGGCGGCGATCGCCGTCACCGTGCTGGTGGCGTTCAGGTGACGAGGCCGAGCTTCTCGGCCTGGTCGAACGAGTCGTCGACGAGCACGACCGTGCGGTCGCCGCGGTCGAGCATCGATGCGGCGATCGACGAGCGGTATCCCGATGCACAGTGCACCCAGACCTCGCCGTCGGGAACCTCGTCGACGCGCCGGCTCAACTCGTGCAGCGGAATGTTGACCGCGCCGGCGATGTGACCGTCGGCGAACTCGCCGCTTTGGCGGACGTCGAGGACGGCCGGCGGCTGCGTGTCCAATACTTCGGCCAGTGCGGTGAAATCGGCGACGCGGTAGGACCGCAACGGCGCACCCGCCGCGAGTTCGTGGATGTTCCCCGCCGCGGAACCGGTCAGGTTGTCGACCCCGATGCGGGCGAGTTCCCGGCGGGCGTCGGCGATCTGGTCGGCATCGTCACCGATGAGGGTCAGCGGCGACCCCCACGAGTACAACCATCCCAGGTAGGTGACGAAGTTGTCCGACAACTCGAAACCGAGTGTGCCGCCGACATGTCCGGCGGCGAACGCGGTACGGGCGCGCAGGTCGACCACCCATTCGCCGGCGTCGATACGTCGCCGGAGTTCGCCGGGATCCACCGGTTCGGGTATCGACAGGTCGATCGGCGCCGGGCCCGCGGTGTTGATGACACCCATGTGCGCGTAGTACGCGGGGTAGTCGCCCAGCCCGGCGATCAGCTCGTCGACGTAGCTCTGCTCGTCCTTGGTCAGCGCCGGATTGGTCTGCCGCTGCTCGGCGATGGTGGACGAGTCCCCGCTGGCCGGGGTGGCCGAGCAGAAGCTGCCGAAACCGTGTGTGGGGTAGACCTCGGTGTCCTCGGGCAACTCGGCGGCCAGCCGGTGCACCGAGTGGAACTGCGCATGGCTGAGCTCCTCGGTGTATTCGTCGCCGAGGAGATCGGTGCGCCCGGTGGTCCCGTGCAACATCGATCCGCCGGTCAAAACCCCGACCACCGAATCGCCGGAGTCGCGCAGCACGTAACTGACGTGGTGATGGGTGTGCCCGGGGGTGTGCATCACCTGCAAGCGCACCGGGCCGGCGTCGACGGTGTCGCCGTCGCTGACCGCGCGGTGGTCGTATCCCAGGTCGTCCCCGGCGGGCACGACGTATTCGGCGCCGATGACCCGGGACAGCTCGAGACCGCCTGTCACGTAGTCGTTGTGGATGTGGGTCTCCAGCACATGGCTGATCCGCACCCCGCGCTGACGCGCCAGCTCCAGCACCCGATCGATGTCGCGCTGCGGGTCGACCACGACGGCGACGCCGTCGGCGCTGACCAGGTAGCTGCGGTCGCCCAGACCGGAGGTCTCGATGATGGAGACGTCGACGGCTGTGCTCACAGTGCCGCGATCGCAGCGCGCAACTTCGCGGCGGCTTCGTCGGCGACTTCCCGCAGACCCGGTTGGTCGGAGACCTGAACCATGATCTGCGGGTCCATCGCGTCGACGATCACCGTGTTCCCGTCGCCGGCGGGATCGGCGCGCACCGCCACGTTGCACGGCAGCAACAGCCCGATCTGGCGGTCAGCGGTGACGGCACGGTGCGCCAGCGGCGGGTTGCACGCGCCGAGGATCAGGTAGTCCTCCATGTCCTCACCGAGTTTCGCCTTCAGCGTGGCCTTCATGTCGATCTCGGTGAGCACACCGAAACCCTTGTCGGCCAACGCCTTCCGGGTGCGTTCCACCGCATCCTGGAATGTGGTGTGCAGCGTGGTGGTCAATGCGTAACCCATGGTGTCCTCCGTTTCGTCGGCGTCGACGCCGGTGGCCCGTCGCTCAGGCGAGCGCCAGGAACAGCTTCTCCAACTCGGCTTCGGTCATCGGCTCCTGGCCGTCCGCGGCGTCTCCGGTCAGGCATTCCCGCAAACCGGTGGCGACAATCTTGAAGCCGGCCCGGTCCAGGGCCCGCGACACCGCGGCCAGCTGGGTGACCACGTCCTTGCAGTCCCGGCCCTGCTCGATCATCGAGATCACTCCCGACAGCTGGCCCTGTGCCCTGCGCAGCCTGTTGAGCACCGCGACGATTGCGTCTTCGTCACCGACCATGGCGCATCTCCTTTCGACAGATGGTGAAGCGATGGTACCGGCGGGGGTATTCCGCGGGGTGCTCATGCCGCTGCCCTGCGGGACGCACCACCGGCGAGACGGCGCAGCGGGCAGTGTGCGTAGCGGGCACATGCCAGGGTCACCAGCGCCGCGGCGGCGGTCACCGCGGCGGCGGCCACACCGACGACCACGTGGATCTCCTGCGCCAGGATCACCGAGGACATCGCCAGCACGAACCAGCCGAACGCCTTACGCAGTGCGTCCGGATTGACCTTCGCGGTCAGCCGGGCACCGATCAGCGCGCCGATGACGGCCGCGGCCGTCACGGCGAGCGCGACGGTCCAGTTGATCTGGACGCTGGACAGATAACCGCCCAGGCCGGCGAAGGACTTCATCGCGATGACGATCAGCGAGGTACCGACCGCGACGGGCATCGGCAATCCGCCGAGCAGTGCCAGAGCGGGCACGACCAGGAAGCCGCCGCCGGCGCCGACCAGGCCGGTGACCAGGCCGACCACCAGCCCCTCCGCGAGGATCTTGGGTACCGGAAGGCGATGCCCCTCCCGGGGCGCCTCGACGGCGCGGCGTCCGCGCAGCATCGCGACCGCGGTCGCGATCATCATCACGGCGAAGCCGATCAGCAGCACGGTCCCGGGGATGAAGCGGGCAAGCAGTCCGCCGGCGTAGGCCCCGGCCATGCCCGCGGCGCCGAAGATCAGGCCGGTGCGCCACTGCACGCGTCCGGCGCGGGCATGCGAGACCGCGCCGACGGCGCTCGTCACCCCGACGACCAGCAGCGAGGTGGCGATGGCCTGCTTGGCGTCCATGCCGCCGACGTAGGCCAGCAGCGGGACTGTCAGGATCGACCCGCCGCCGCCGAGCAGGCCGAGGGCGATGCCGACGAAGACGGCCAGGCCGACGGTGAGGGCGATCACCGTTCCACCAACTGGGCAACGACGTTCTGCGCGTCACACGCGTTGCCGCGGTTGTAGGGCAGCTTGCCCAGCATGGTGCCCATGGCGCAGGTGTTGGACACCGCGGCGAAGGTCAGTCCGCCGCCGATGGCGCCGGCGAGCCACTTGAGCTTGGGCACGGCGATGCTGCCGAGGATGCTGGTCAGCACGATCGAACCGGCTACCAGGCGGACCTGACGCTCGAGGTCCCAGCGCTGCGTCCCGCGGTTGACGGCGAAGCCCTTGGCCTCCCAGGCCGTGATGCCGCCGTCGAGGATGTGCACGTTGCACAGACCGGCCTCGCGCAGCGTGGCCTCGGCCTGGCCGGCGCGCTGGCCGGACTTGCAGACCAGGACGACCTGCTGGTCGAGGTGCTTGATGATCTCGTCGCGGTGCTCGCGAAGGAGGTCCAGGGGCACGTTGTAGGAGCCGGCGATGTGCGCGGTCTCGAACTCGCCGGGCGTTCGGACGTCGATCACCCGCAGGGGGGCGTCGGCGGTCAGCAGTTGGTCGAGGTCGTGGCAGTTGACAGTGGTGGGCGCGCTCATATCGCAGTCCTTTCGGGTGGGAGGCGGTTGTCGGATCGATACCGCCGGGGGTATGTTGGCTTTCATGTTACACATACCCCCGGGGGTACATGCAAGCCGGAATAGTTATACCCCCTAGGGTACTTGACATACCCCGAGGGGTATAGGCACCCTGGGGTCAGGAATTCGACCCGACCACCCGAGACGAAAGGTCTGTCATGAAGTTCACCCAGTACTACCTGGATTGCCTGTCGCACGCGTCCTATCTGATCGCCGACGAAAAGACCCGTCGCGCAGTCGTTGTCGACCCGCAGCGCGACATCGCCGAGTACCTGGCCGATGCCGAGCAGAACGGCTACACCATCGAGCTGGTCATCGAGACGCACTTCCACGCCGACTTCCTGTCCGGCCACCTGGAGCTGGCTGAGGCGACCGGCGCCAAGATCGTCTACTCCTCGGTCGCCGAGACCGAGTTCGAGTCGATGGGCGTCGCCGACGGTGAGCGCTACTCGCTGGGTGAGGTGACGCTGGAGTTCCGCCACACCCCCGGCCACACCCCGGAGTCGATGAGCATCGTGGTCTACGAGCACGCCGGCGACGAGGTGCCCTACGGCGTCCTGACCGGTGACGCGCTGTTCATCGGCGACGTCGGCCGGCCGGACCTGCTGGCCTCGATCGGTTTCACCCGCGAGGAGCTGGCCGAGAAGCTGTACGACTCGCTGCACAACAAGCTGATGACGCTGCCCGATGCGACCCGGGTGTTCCCGGCCCACGGCGCCGGCTCGGCGTGCGGCAAGAACCTGTCCACCGAGCTGTCGTCGACCATCGGCGACCAGAAGGAGACCAACTACGCGCTGCGCGCCCCGGACAAGGCCACCTTCATGGCGCTGGTCACCGAGGGACAGCCGCCCGCACCGGCCTACTTCGTCTACAACGCGGTGCTCAACCGCAAGGAGCGCGAGCTGCTGGCCGAAGCCGAGATGCCGGCCGCGCTGAGCTACGCGCAGCTGCGTGACGCCATGGAGGCCGGCGCGATCCTGGTCGACGGCCGTGGCCCCGAGGAGTTCGCGCTGGGTCACCTGCGCGGCGCCGTCAACATCGGGCTGGAGGGCCGCTACGCCGAGTTCGCCGGCTCGGTGGTGCCCACCGACGTCGACATCGTGCTGTTCACCGAGCCCGGAGCCGAGCTCGAAGCCAAGACGAGGCTGGCCCGCATCGGCTTCGACCGGGTCGTCGGCTACCTGGAGAACCCGTTCGAGGTGATGTTCGACCACTCCGGCGACGTCGAGGTGGCCTCCCGGCTGACGGCGCAGGCGTTCGACGAGCGCGCGGCCGCGCTGCCCGACCTGCAGGTCGTCGACGTGCGCAATCCCGGCGAGGTCGCCGCGGGCATGGTCCCGGGCGCGGTGTCGATCCCGGTGGGGCAGTTGCCGTCCCGGCTGGACGAACTCGACCCGGCCAAGCCGACCGTCGTGTACTGCGCGGGTGGCTACCGGTCCTCGGTGGCGGCAAGCCTGTTGCGGCGCAACGGGTTCATCGACGTCAGTGACATCCTGGGTGGTTACGGCGCCTGGGAATCCGCCCACCAGAACGCCTGAGCGCGAAGAGGAAACCGACTGATATGACAACGAAGCACAAGATCGTCATCGTCGGCGGTGGCACCGCCGGCATCTCGGTGGCCGCGCGCCTGCTGCGCAAGGGGCATTCCGACGTCGCGGTCATCGAACCGTCGGACGTGCACTTCTACCAACCGCTGTGGACCCTGGTCGGCGGTGGCCAGGCGAAAGCCTCGACCACCGCCCGCCCGGAGGCCTCGGTCATGCCCAAGGGCGCGACCTGGATCAAGAAGGCCGCGGCGTCGGTCGATCCGGACAGCAACACGGTCACCTGCACCGACGGGACGGACTACGGGTACGACGCTCTCGTGGTCTGCCCCGGGATCCAGCTGGACTGGGACCGCACCGAAGGGCTCTCCGAGGCGCTCGGCAAGGACGGGGTGTCGTCGAACTACCGGTTCGATCTGGCGCCGAAGACCTGGCAGTTCATCCGTGGGTTACGTTCGGGCACAGCGGTCTTCGGCATGCCGTCGGGTCCGATCAAGTGTGCCGGTGCGCCGCAGAAGATCGCCTACCTGGCTGCGGACTACTGGCGCTCCCAGGGTGTGCTCGACGACATCGACGTGCATCTGGTGGTTCCGACACCGAGGTTGTTCGGAATCCCGGCGATCGCCGACAGTCTCGACGCGATCGCGGCGGACTACGGCATCACCGTGCACACGAACTCCGAGGTGACCTCTGTCGACGCCGCGGCACACAAGGTGGGTGTCACCTCCGGCGCCGAGGGAGTGGCGGAGTCCATGCTGGCCTACGACGTGCTTCACATGGCGCCGCGGCAGTCGGCGCCCGACTGGATCAAGAGGAGTCCGCTGTCGACCGGCGACGCAGGAGGATACGTCGAGATCGACAAGCACACGATGCAGCATGTGCGGTATCCCAACGTGTTCAGCCTCGGCGACGCCGGGTCCTCGCCGAACTCCAAGACCGGTGCCGCGATCCGCAAGCAGGCACCCGTCGTGGTCGAGAACATCGAGGCACACCTGGCCGGCCGGCCCCTGACCGCCTCCTACGACGGCTACGGTTCGTGCCCGATCGTCACGTCCTCACACGACATGCTGCTCGCGGAGTTCGACTACGACCTCACCATCACGCCGTCGTTCCCGCTGCTCGATCCGGTCAAGCCGCACCGTGCCTACTGGTATCTCAAGAAGCACGGGCTGCCGTTCATGTACTGGAACCTGATGCTGAAAGGACTTGCCTGACATGCCCACAATGAATCTGTCCACCGCGGACTTCGAATCCACCATCACCGGCAACGAGATCGTGCTGATCGACTTCTGGGCGTCCTGGTGTGGTCCGTGCCGCGCCTTCGGACCGGTCTACGACCGCTCCTCGCAAGCACATCCGGACGTGGTGCACGCCAAGGTCGACACCGAGCGGGAACGTGATCTGGCTGCCGCGCTCGAGATCACGTCGATTCCGACGGTGATGGCCTTCCGCGACGGTGTGCTCGTCTACCGGCAGGCCGGTGCGATGCATCCGGCCGCTCTGGAGGACCTGATCGGCCGCATCAAAGCCCTCGACATGGAGGACGTGCGGCGGCAGGTCGCTGCCCGGAAGGCGGGATAGCACCGCCGAGCGGGCACCATGGACCCATGGTTGAACGTGCCCGCGACGAGACCGGCCGACCCCGAAACTCGCGTCCCCGCGACGCGCTGGGTCGGCCGCTGCCGCCGGGCAGCGCCGGGGTGCCCCGCATCCCGGACGACCTCGCGCTGAGTCCGACCGAGTTCCTGGAATACGCACAGGAACTGCTGGATGCCGAGCGGGCGTTCCACGCCCACGAGGTGCTCGAGGCCGCCTGGAAGGGCCGGCCCGCGCAGGAGCGCCCGCTCTGGCAGGGCCTGGCCCAACTCGCCGTCGGCATCACCCACATCCAGCGCGGCAACCCCGCCGGAGCGTCAGTACTGCTTCGCCGGGGTGCCGAGCGACTGCGCGAGGCCGGGGATCCGGTGCCGTATCGGGTGGACACCGCCGGACTGATCGCCTGGGCGACCGGTCTGGCCGACTCACTCGGTGCCCCCGGCGGGATCTCCGCCGACCGGTTGCGCCCGGCCCTGACCCGGCGCGGGCACGGTGAAAGTGATTGGCCCGCTTGATACCGCGCACAGTGTGGCAGTGTGGCGGTATGAAGAAGCGGACGTTCGCCGCGCTGGCTCCGGCCGCGGCGGTGGCCGGCATCGCGCTGCAGGACCTGTTGCAGAAAGAGCACGCGCTGCGCCGGAACTTCCCGGTCCTCGCGCGGGCGAGATACCTGCTGGAGGCCATCGGTCCGGAGCTGCGCCAGTACATCATCACCAGCAACGACGCCGAGCGGCCGTTCAGCCGCGATCAGCGCCGCTGGGTGTACACGTCGGCGAAGAAGGAGAACAACTACTTCGCGTTCGGCACCGACAACGACATCGAGAACAACAGCTACCCGATCATCAAGCACGCGACGTTCTCCGACGTCGCCGCCGCGTCGCCGATCCACGGCGGCGATCTGGAGGTGCCGGGCGCCAAGATCCTCGGCGGCCCGCGCGGCCGCAGGCACGCGTTCCGGCCCGCGTCGGTGGTCAACGTGTCGGCGATGTCGTTCGGCTCGCTGAGCCCGCAGGCGATCGAGGCCATCAACAAGGGCGCCAAGATCGCGAACTTCTGGCACAACACCGGCGAGGGCGGGCTGTCCGATCACCATCGCTGCGGGGGTGATCTGGTGTTCCAGATCGGCACCGGCTACTTCGGCTGCCGCGACGAGCACGGCCGATTCGACCTGGACCGGCTCGTCGATGTCGTCGGCTCGGCCCCGGTGCGCGCGATCGAGATCAAGTTGAGCCAGGGTGCCAAACCCGGTCTGGGCGGCCATCTCCCGGGTGCGAAGGTGAACGCCGAGATCGCCCGAATCCGCGGAGTGCAGCAGGGCAAGGACGTGGTCAGTCCGTCGCGGCACACCGCGTTCCGTGACGTCGACGAGATGCTCGACATCGTCGAGAAAATCGCGGACGCCACCGGGCTGCCGGTCGGGATCAAGTCCGCGGTAGGAGAGATGGGCTTCTGGGAGACGCTGGCCGACCGGATGGCCGACGGGCAGCGCGGCGTCGACTTCGTCACGATCGACGGCGGCGAGGGTGGCACCGGTGCCGCCCCGCTGGTGTTCGAAGACAACGTGTCGTTCCCGTTCCGGACCGGCTTTGCGCAGGTGTACGGGTTGTTCGCCCAGCGTGAGCTGACCGACCGGATCACGTGGATCGGGGCGGGCAAACTCGGTCTGCCCGCCAACGCGATCGTCGCGTTCGCGCTCGGGGTCGACCTGATCAACGTCGCCCGCGAGGCGATGCTGGCCATCGGGTGCATCCAGGCGCAGAAATGCCACACCGACCACTGCCCGACCGGCGTCGCCACCCAGAATCCCTGGCTGGCACGAGGTCTGGATCCCGAACAGAAGTCGCACCGGATGGCCAACTACGTCCTGACGCTGCGGCGCGACCTGGTGAAGGTCTCGGAGGCGGCCGGCGTGCGCCACCCGGCGCTGCTGGGGCCCGAGCACGTGGAGATCCTCGACGGCGATCGAGGGCACCGGCCGCTGGCCGAGGTCTACGGCTACCAGCCGGGCTGGGGTATCCCCGGCGCGCACATCGTCGCCGACATCAACGAATGCATGCGCTGCTACGACAACATGCCGGGCACCTTCGAGGTGGTCGAGCACGCACCGGTGAAAGTCGCGACGGAGCCGAATCAGGCGACGGAGTAGCGCTCAGCCACCACCGTGCGGGGCGCGCAGTCCGAGCGTGCGCCGGCCGGCGGCGATCAGCTCATCGCGCAGCGCCGCCTCGTCGAAGTCGCCCCCGCCGTCGCTATTGCCGTCGTCGTTGTAGTCGCCTTTGTAGTCCACGCCCGCCGCCGATGCGATGCCCGACATCACGACCGCGGCCTTGACCTGGCCGCCCAGGCCCGGCTCCACATCGGCGAACAGTCGCAGCTGGCGGGCCACGATATCGGCCCACTCCTGGCGGGTGCGCAGCAGCGCGACGACGCCGGGATCACCGGTGAGCAGCGCGACGACCTCCCGGTGCGACGCTGCCAACGTCGCGTACCCGACGAGCAGGTGATCGGCGCGGGCGCGGGCGCCGCGGCGGGACTCCGCTGCCTCGACCAGTGCTTCCACCTCGGCGATGAGCGGTTCCATCACCGCGCTCAACAGCTCGTCGCGGGTCCGGAAGTGGTGATAGATGGCGGATTTCGTCAGGCCGAGCTCGTCGGAGATCATCTGCAGCGACGTCCCGGCGACGCTGTGGCGCTGGAACAGCTCGATGGCGACGTCGATCAGGCGTTGCCGGGTGGGTCCACCCGGCTGCGGCGAGGTCCTGCTCACACGGACATCCTCTCTGTCGACTCGCTGACATTGCCCACTTTAGCTGACCAGTCGTACAGGAAACTGCTGTACGTTTGGTCAGTAAGTGACTGTACGACTGGTCAGCCAGCAGGCTAAGGAGTGCGCGTGACGACCCTGGAAGCCCTCGACTTCTTCCACGGCGAGGAGATGATCGCGGACCCGTACCCGGTGCTGCGCCGGATGCGGGAGATCAGCCCCGTGCTGCGCGAACCTGTCCACGACGTCCTGGTGGTCACCGGTTACGACGAGGTGCTGACCGTCGTGGGGGATCCGGAGACGTTCTCGTCGTGCACCTCGACGACGGGATTCATGGCCGGTTTCCCGGTCCCGCTGGAGGGCCGCGACGACGCGGAGGTCCGCGCGCTGATCGAGGCGCACCGCGACTCGCTGCCGTTCAGCGACCAGCTTCCGTCGTTCGACCCGCCCAAGCACACCGCGCACAGGTCTTTGCTGTCGCGTCTGATCACGCCGAAGCGCCTGAAGGAGAACGAGGAGTTCATGTGGCGCCTGGCCGATCGGGTCCTCGACCCGTATCTGGCCGGTGGCGGTGGGGAATTCATCCGCGCCGTGGCCACGCCGTTCGCGCTGCTGGTGATCGCCGATCTGCTCGGTGTGCCCGAGGACGACCATGCCGAGCTCGCCGCGGAACTGACCGGTGACGTCGCGCTGGGCAGCGCCGATGGCCAGACCGCCATGGCGCACTCCCCGCTGGAGTATCTCTACGCGCGGTTCGCCGAGTACATCGCGCAGCGCCGTGAGGCGCCGCGCGGCGACGTGATGACCGAGATGGCGCTCGCCACGTTCCCGGACGGTTCCACACCGGAGGTCATCGATGTCGTCCGCGTCGCGGCGAATCTGTTCTCCGCGGGACAGGAGACGACCGTGCGGCTGCTGTCATCGGGACTGAAGCTGCTGGCCGAGAACTCCGGACTGCAGGAGCGGATGCGCCGCACCCCGGGCGACATCCCGAACTTCGTCGAAGAGACACTGCGGTTCGAAAGCCCTATCAAGGGCGACTTCCGGCTCGCGCGGGCGACCACCACCGTCGGCGGAGTCGACGTGCCCGCAGGCGCCACCCTGATGGTCCACTTCGGCGCCGCCAACCGCGATCCCCGGATCTTCGAGAACCCCGACACCTTCGATCCCGACAGGGCCAATGCCCGGCGCCACATCGGATTCGGGCGTGGCGTGCACAGCTGCATCGGCGCGCCGCTGGCCCGTGCCGAGGGCCGGGTCCTGATCCAGCGACTGCTCGAGCGCACCACCGAGATCGCGATCGACGACGCGGCGCACGGGCCCCGCCAGGAACGGCGCTTCGACTACGTGCCCACCTACATCCTGCGCGGGCTCACCGAACTGCACGTGGCGGTGCGCTGATGAGAGTCACGCTCGACGACGACATCTGCCGTGGCCACGGAGTATGCGCCGCGATCTGCCCGACGGTGTTCACCATCGCCGACGGCGGCTACGCCGAGGTGACGATCGCCGACGTACCAGCCGATCTGGCGACATCGGTCCGGGATGCGGCCGACAACTGCCCCGAACATGCCATCCACATCACCGACGTTTCCGAGGAGAACCATGTCCACTGACTTCGACCGCAAGGACCGCAGGGCGTTCGACCTGACCGGCAAGGTCGTCGTCGTGGTCGGCGCCGGCCAGAGTCCCGGGCCGGGTATGGGCAACGGGCGCGCCATCTCCCTGCTCGCGGCCCGTCACGGCGCCGAAGTGGTTGCGGTGGACCTGAATCCGGCGGCGGTGAAGGAGACCGTCGAGATGATTCTCGCCGAGGGCGGCCGCGCCTACGCCGTCGAAGCCGACGTCGCCGACAAGGACGACTGCCGACGGATCTTCGACACCGCGATGCAGACCAGCGGCCGCGTCGACGGCATGGTCTACAGCGTCGCGACCAATCCGCCGTTCGACTTCGAGACCAACTCGATGACCGTGGAGAACTTCAACCGCGGTATCAACGTCAATATGCTGGGCTGCTACCACTGCAATCTCTTTGCCGCGCAGTGCATGGAACGCAACGACGGCGACACCGCCGGCAGCATCGTCAATATCTCGTCGATCGCCAGCGTCAAGAACGAACTGGGCCTCAACATCGGCATCATGCCTTACGCGCTGGGCAAGTGCGGGGTCAACCAGATCACCGAACTGACCGCGGTGCAGTTCGCCGAGGCCGGCATCCGGGCCAACACGCTGATGCTCGGGCCCATCAACTCCGTGCTGGCCAACCGGGATTCGCAGTCGCTGTTCGGGATGGACGCCGAGGAGGCGGCCGAAAAGCACAAGGACGTGGTCAAGCTCAAGATGGGCCGCGGCACCGTGTGGGAATCGGCTTATGCCGCACTGTATCTGCTCTCCGACGAGTCCCGGTTCATGACCGGACAGCAGATCCGCCTCGACGGTGGCGCCACCCTGGTGCGCTGACCCTTACGGAGCGGGCCGGGCCCTGCCGTCGCCGGGCCCGGCGGGTTCCCAGGTGTCCATCGCGCGTTCCAGTCCGTCGCTGTCGAGGGCTTCCACCGGCAACCGGTCCTGGTCGTCGCGGCGGCGGATGCCGTCGAGCAGCAGTGCGACGTAGCGGCGCCACAGCGTGGGGTCCACATTCCTGGTGAACTCACTGACGGTTCCGGACAGCAGCCCGAACAGCGGCATATCGGTGGGGGACAGGTCGCGGCGCACGTGACCGTCGGCCTGCGCGCGTTCGACGAGCTGCCCGAGCAGAGGCTTCAACCGGTCCCGCGCCGCGCACACCCGCTCGCCGCCATAGGCCTTGCTGAACGCGATCTCACGCATCCCGCGGTCGGTCGCCGTCAGCTCGCACATCCGCTCCATGAACCACGAGAACCCCTCCCACGAATCCGGGAAGCGCAGCGCCTCTTCGGCGTAGTCGGCGAGTTGGTGCATGGCGTCGTCGAACAGCGCCTCGAGCAGGTCCTCCTTGCTGGCGAACCTGCGGTAGATGGTGCCGACGCCCACGCCTGCGTGGTGGGCGATGTCGTTGAGGTGGGGTTCGAGACCGCGGGTCGCGAACAGGTCGCGGGCCGCGGCCAGGATGCGCTGCCGGTTGCGCTCGGCGTCCTTGCGCAACGGGCGCTCGATCGCGGCCGGGGATTCCACGTGGCCAAGTCTAGCCAAGCGATTCAGCAAGCGGATCAACTCTATCCATTCGGATTGAATCTATCCACTTAATTCGTTAGGTTGTCGGACGAGAATTTTTCGGCCGCGCCCGGAGGCCGTTCCCGACGCCGAAAGGCCACGTTCATGACCAAGGTGTTGCGGCGGTTCTGGCTGCCCGTCGTGATTGTCTGCGCGATCGCCGCGGGGGCCTTCACGGTCAGCAACCTGCGCCTGGTGTTCGGCTCCAACCCGGTGGTCGTCACCCCGGTCGGGGCGGGGATCGCCGAGGACACCGACCCGAAGGTCGTGGTCTACGAGGTGTTCGGTACCGGCGGCACCGCCGTCATCAACTACCTGGACCTCGACGGCAAACCGCAGCGCGCGGTCGACACCGGCCTGCCCTGGTCGATCACGCTGACCACCACGGCGGCCGCGGCCAACGTCAACATGCTCGCGCAGGGCGACGGCGACAGCATCACCTGCCGGATCACGGTCGACGGCGAGGTCAAGGACGAAAGGACCGCAACCGGTATGAATGCCGAGACCTACTGCCTGGTGAAGTCCGCATGAGCGCCACCGTCGACGAGGACCGCGACGAGGACCGCGACGCGGCGCCCACCAACCCGATCCCGAAGCCGCGGCACCGCGCCGAGGAGCGCCGACCGCTGGTGCCGCGGTTCCTGCGGGCCTTTGCGATCCCGATCATCCTGGCCTGGGTCGCCATCATCGCCGTGCTCAACACCGTGGTGCCGCAGCTCGACGAGGTCGGCAAGATGCGCGCGGTCTCGATGAGCCCCGCCGACGCCCCGTCGAAGATCGCGACCAAACGCGTCGGCGAGGTGTTCGGCGAGTACACCACGTCGAGTTCGGTGATGATAGTGCTGGAGGGCGACGAGCCGCTGGGCACCGAGGCGCACGCGTTCTACGACGACATGGTCGCCCGGCTGGCGGCCGACACCGAGCACGTCGAGCATGTCCAGGACTTCTGGGGTGACTCGCTGACCACCACCGGCGCGCAGAGCGTCGACAACAAGGCCGCCTACGTGCAGGTCTACATCGCCGGCGAGCAGGGCGAGGCGCTGGCCAACGAGTCCGTGCAAAGAGTGCGCGAAATAGCCTCGGACGCAGACGCTCCCGACGGTCTGCACGTATACGTGACGGGCCCGTCGGCGCTGAGCGCCGATCAGACCGCCGTCGGCGACGCCAGCATGAAGATGATCGAGGCGGTCACCTTCGCCGTGATCATCATCATGCTGCTGATCGTCTACCGGTCGGTGGTGACGACGGGCATCGTGATGGTGCTGGTGGTCGCCGGGCTGCTGTCCTCGCGCGGCATCGTCGCCGTGCTGGGATACCACCACGTCTTCGGCCTGACCACGTTCGCGATCAACATGCTGGTCACCCTCGCCATCGCCGCGGCGACCGACTACGCGATCTTCCTGATCGGCCGCTACCACGAGGCCCGACGTAAGGGTAAGGACCGCGAAAGCGCCTACTACGACATGTTTCACGGCACCGCGCATGTGGTGTTGGCGTCAGGCCTGACCATCGCCGGCGCCGCGTGCTGCCTGTACTTCACCCGGTTGCCGTACTTCCAGACCATGGGACTGCCGCTGGCCGTCGGCATGGTGATGGTGATCGCGTCGGCGCTGACACTCGGCCCGGCGCTGATCTCGGTGTGCACCCGGTTCGGCAACGTGCTGGAGCCGAAACAGACGGGCCAGTCCCGGCTGTGGCACAAGGTCGGTACCACCACCGTGCGCTGGCCGGGCGCGATCCTGGTGTGCGCCATCGTCGCCGCGCTGGTCGGCCTGCTGGCGCTGCCCGGCTACCACACCACCTACAACGACCGGATCTACCTGCCCGACAGTGTCCCGGCGAACGTCGGATACGCGGCATCGGACCGGCATTTCACGCAGGCCAAGATGAATCCGGACCTGCTGCTGATCGAGACCGACCACGACCTGCGCAACCCGGCCGACTTCCTGGTGATCGACAAGATCGCCAAAGCCCTTGTCCGCGTGCACGGTATCGCCCAGGTGCAGACCATCACCCGCCCGGACGGCAAGCCGATCGAGCACTCGACGATCCCGTACACGATCGGCCAGAGCGGCACGCTGCAGATCATGAGCAACGACTACACCCAGAACAATCTGGAGAACATGCTCGCCCAGGCCGACGATCTGCAGGTCAGCATCGACGCGATGACCGAGATGATGAGCATTCAGCAGGATCTGGCCGCGGTGTCGGCGTCGATGGCCGACAAGATGGCCAATACGTCCGACGACATGTCCGAGGTGCGTGATCATCTGGCGGACTTCGACGACATGATGCGTCCGATCCGCAACTACCTGTACTGGGAACCGCACTGCTTCAACATCCCGATCTGCTGGTCGCTGCGGTCGGTGTTCGACGCGCTCGACGGCCTGAACACCATGTCCGACGACTTCCAGGAACTGGTACCGGAAATGCGCCGGATGGCCGAGCTGATGCCGAAGATGGTCGCGGTGATGCCGGCCCAGATCGACTCGATGAAGCACCAGAAGCAGATCCTGTTGAACCAGTACGCGTCTCAGAAAGCGCAGCAGGACCTCGCGATGTCGCTGCAGGAGGACATGACCGCGATGGGCGATGCGTTCGACGCGGCGCTCAACGACGACTCGTTCTACCTGCCGCCGGAGGCGTTCACCAACGCCGACTTCCTCGACGGCATGGACAACTTCATCTCCCCGGACGGCAAGGCGGTCCGTTTCACGATCACCCATCAGGGCGATCCGCTGACCCCCGAGGGCATTTCGCGGATCGAGCCGCTCAAGGTCGCCGCCGCCGACGCGATCAAGGGCACCCCGTGGGAGGGCTCGGCGATCTATCTGGGCGGCAGCGCGGCGACCTACGCCGACCTGCAGCAGGGTGCGGACTACGACCTGCTGATCGTCGCGGTCGCCGCGCTGATCCTGATCTTCATCATCATGATGGTGCTCACCCGGGCCGTCGCCGCGGCCGCCGTGATCGTCGGCACCGTGGTGCTGAGCCTGGCCGCGTCGTTCGGTCTGTCGGTTCTGTTGTGGCAGCACATCGTCGGCATCCCGCTGCACTGGATGGTGCTGCCGATGTCGGTGATCGTGTTGCTCGCCGTCGGCGCGGACTACAACCTGCTGCTGGTCTCCCGGATGAAGGAGGAGGTGCACGCCGGCATCAACACCGGAATCCTGCGTTCGATGGTCGGGACCGGTTCGGTGGTGACCGCCGCGGGTCTGGTGTTCGCGTTCACGATGATGTCGATGGCGGTGAGCAAGCTGGTCATCATCGGTCAGGTGGGCACCACGATCGGCCTCGGTCTGCTGTTCGACACGCTGGTGGTGCGCTCGCTGATGACCCCGTCGATCGCGTCGCTGCTGGGCCGCTGGTTCTGGTGGCCGCAGCGGGTCCGGCCGCGCCCGGTGCCCAGCCCGTGGCCGCAGCGGATCGGCTAGCCAGCGCGGAGTTCGTCGAGCGCGGCGGTGCGCTGGTCGATCCAGGTGTGCATCGAGGCGACCTTTTCCGCGAGGTCGGCTGTGCTGAGCCCGTCGGTGACCGGCACGGTGGCGGCGATCTCGTCGAGCAGCGCGTGCGCGCGCCCATCGGCGTACATCTGGTCGTAGAGCTGCCAATACGCGTCGTGATAGAGCGCGGTGAACCTCTGCGACGCCAGGAAGCGATCCCGGAGCGGGTTGCCGATCTTGGGGCCCTTGCTGCCGAACATGCCGGTCGGCGGTGCGGGCATCCCCGACGGGGGCGGGGGCAGCCGCACGGCGTCGTCGGGCCCGATGGTGGCCTCGCCGGTCATCGCGAGGTTCAGATCCCACGAGATCACGGACAGTTTCCGGGTTTTCAGGTCATACCAGAGGTAGTAGTTCTGGCCGGGGCCCGCCATGTCGTCGGCGTTGACCAACAGATTCTGGGTGGCGACGTAGCGTGCGAACGAGTCGACGTCCACCCAGTCGGCCAGGTGTGCGTCGAACTCCTCGGTGTCGGCGCGGTCGAGCCACTGCAGGAAGTTGATCACCGGCGCCAGAGTGCCGTTGTCGGAAGAGTTGAGCTGCTTGAACTTCTCGGCGTATACGGACTGGTCGGTGCCGGCGAACTCCAGGGCCGAACTGGCGTCGGCCTTGTACAGATAGCCGTCCGAGTCGAACAGGCTCTGCGCGTATCCCTCGTCGGGATGCTCGAGAAGAAGCCGTGTGGTGGTCTGCCCGTTGATCGTGTACGTCGCATATCCGTACCGCTGGGTGGGCTGGCCCGTGGCCGCCGTCAGCGACAGCGCCAGAGCTTCGTTGAGCACCGGGGTGCCCGGCCGCACCGACAGTTCCGTCATGCCCTGATAGCCGCGCCCGTCGGCGTTCTCGTCGAAACTGATCAACAACGGCAGGCTGGTGGGGTCGTCGGCGTCGGCTGCGCCGACCCCGCCCATGAACTGACTGAACGACGCAGCGCCGGGCCCGGGCGCATCGGGCTTGCCGGGCGGAAAGCCACCGCGCAGCGCCATCAGGGTGGAGTTGCCCTTCAGCCGCACCGCCGCGTCGGGGATGGCCGTACCGTCGATGACGAGGTCGGCGTTCACCCACTTCTTGGCGCCGTCCTTCTCGTACGCCGAGATCATGTCCGCGTACTCGGCGGGTGAGATGTCGATCGAGACCGTATGCGCGACAGTCGTGTCGAACAGGTCGACGGTGCCGGCGATGTCCTCGGTGATCGCCGAGGTCACCACCGAGATGTCGCCGGTGATGTACGGCCGGATCATGGTCTGACCGAACGCTGCCGACAAACCCACCGCGACGGCGGCCAGCACCGTGAGCAGCTTCCAGTGCTGGCGCAACCGGATCGGAACACGGTGTGCCAGACGCCGTTTCGGCGGCGGCGCTGCGGCCGGGGTGGCCATCAGATGTCGGTCTGGTCGTACCCGGTCAGCACCGTGACCCGCTGTCCGGAGTTCACCGCGCTGAGGGCCGAGATCAGCTCGCCGGCCTTGCGGCCCTTCTTGAGCCGCGCGGTGTAGTACAGCTCGGTCAGTGCCCCGGATCGGGCGGATTCGGTGGACACCAGCTCGAACTCGCTGCAGTGCGCGATCAGGACGTCCTCGACACGGGCGGTGTACTCCGGCTCCGGCGGCACCTGCACCTTGACCACCTGGCGCTGCACGTCGAGCTTGAACCAGTTGAAGCGGTACATGATCACCAGCACCAGGCAGATCACCACGGTCGCGGCGACGGCCAGCACGTAGAAACGGGTGCCGGTCGTCATCCCGATCGCCATGGCCAGGAAGATGAAACCGACGTCACGCGTCTCCTTGATGGCGTTGCGGAACCGGATCACCGACAGGGCGCCGACCAGGGCGAACGCACGCGCGATATTCGAGCCGACCACGAGCATGATCACCGAGATCACCATGCAGACCATCACGAGGGTCTGCACGTAGGACTGGCTGTAGGAGACGTTCTTGTGGGTGTATCGGTAGACCCAGCCGATAATCGCCGCCAGCACGAATGACAGTGCCAGCGAGGCGATCACGTCGAACACGGTGAAGGTGCCGCTGAGGTCTTGCAGATTGATGGTCATTCTCGATCTTTCGCAGGTATCGCGTGAGCGGGGTGAATCAGGAGGGAACTCAGGGGAGAACGGCGACGGGCTCGTGGTCGGCGAGTTCGGGGGCGCCGTAGCGGGAACGCGGCGCGAGGCCGAACGCCTGAACCGACTGGCAGTACTTGGAGATCCGGACCACCGACATATCGCTGCGCGCCGTGAGATCGGTGACCCAGTACGGCACCCGCTCGTTGGCCTTGATCTCCACGATCGCCAGGTGCGGCGGGATGATGAACCGATTCTGGGCGCCGGACGCGAATCCGAAGTCGCGGTCACGGCCGTGCACCTTGTGGTCGATCGTCACGCGCAGGCCAAGGTCGGCATCCCGGCCGACGAACGCCTCCCGCAGGTAGCCGGTGGTGACGATCGGGCGCAGATCCAGATTGCCGACCAGCGTGGTGACCTCCTCGACGAACGGGCGCTCTGCCGGTGCGTGGGCAACCGGCTCTCGGTGGTCGAGCCACCGGCGAGCGGCGCCGTACGGCATGGCCAACCGGCGTTTCTGCGTGACCCGGTTCACGCGCTGCTTGATCTCGACCTGAACCGCCGTGGCGTCGGTGCACTCGGACGCGTTGCCGTACAGACGCATCCGCAGCTTGCGGCGGAAGCGTAGGCCCTCGATCTTCTCCCAGTAGAAACGCAGATCGGGGGTGTCGTAGTACAGCGACGTCACCGGATAACCGCCGTGCGGCGAATACGGATCCGAGTCCATGTGGCCCGCGAGCTCGTCGCGCAGCGCCGGTACCTTCGCCTCGTCGAGCAGGTATTTGATCTCGTAGCGGTTGAACGCGTGGAGGCGGCTCGCGGTCTGCTGGTACCCCGTGGGCTGGGTGGGAATGTCTTCGGGTTCGTCGTACGCGGTATCCGCGGGGCTGCGCCGGAACCTGTCGAAAACGCCCATGTGGAGACCCGTCCCCCTTTCGTCACCGCCGCTGATCGTTACCCAAGCTAAGCACTTGAAGCTATGCGCCGGCTGTGAGAGGTATGTGCATGTGACAGGTGTCCCATCGAGGACAAGCTATGGCGGAGGACGCATTTCGCATCACCGTCAAGGTGTGACGGTGATCTTGAAGATGAGTGTGGTCAGCGGGCCGTAGGCGCCGTGGGCGCCGATGTAGAGGCGTTTGGTGTCGTAGCCGGCGACGTCCTTCATGGTTTCGGCGCCGAAGCGGGCGGGGGTGGCGGTCCCGGTGACGGTGACCTCGGCGCCCAGCAGGGCATGGCGGATCCCGGCCCGCTCGTCACCGGCGGCGGTGGCGACGACTTCGCCGATGGTGCGGTGCTGTCCGGTGGTGGGGACCGCGGCACAGGTGACGCCGTGGTCGGCCAGGTGCTGGTTGAGGTCGGCGACGGTGGCGTCGGCACCCACGACCAGGCTGAGGTTGCCGAGGTTGACCGCGATGTCGGTGCGGGTGCCGGTGGTCAGCGCGGCATCGGGATCGGGGTGCGGCCCGCCGGTGAGCGCGGCCTGCACGGCGGCGCCGAACACGCTGGTGTCGGGCTCCTCCGGAGACGGCTCGGGCAGCATCACTCCGGGGTTGAGGATCCCGGCCGGGTCGAACGCCGCTTTGATGGCCCGTTGCGCGGCGATCTCGACCGGGGTGAAGCGCTGGGTCATGAACGCGATCTTCTCGGTGCCGACACCGTGTTCGCCGGTGATGGTGCCGCCCAGGGCCAGGGCGGCGGCGATGATCTCGTTGTTGGCCGCCTCCAGAGACGAGGCGGCCAGCGGGTTGGCTTTGTCGTAGAACGTCGTCGGGTGCAGATCCCCGTCGCCGGCATGCCCGCACACCGCGATGAACAACAACCCGTCGGCGTGCCGGGCCGCGGTGGCCTGGATGGCTTCCTGCATCTCGGGAATCCGGTCCCGCGGGACGGTGACGTCACCGATGAAGAAGCCCTTCCCGCTTTGCACCACCGAATCCGGGGCGTGCAGCCGGCCGTACCAGAGCGCCGCGCGGTCCTGCTCGTCCTCGGCGATGCGGACCTCGGTGGCGCGGGCGCGCAGCACCCGTTCCACGATGGCCTGGTCGCGGGCGACCTCCTCGGCGGTGCCGTCGACGTCGATCAGCACGATCGAGTCCGCGTCCAGCGGATAGCCGGTGTCGTAGAACTGTTGCAGGCCGGCGATTCCGGCCCGGTCGAGCCACTCCACGGCGGCGGGCACCACCCCGGTGGCGATGATCTCGGCGATGGTGTCGGCCGCGCAGCGGGCCGTCCCGAACGCGCCCATCAGGCTGTGCGTGACCTGTGCGATCGGGCGCAGCGCGACGGTGGCCGCGGTGATCACGCCGAGCGTGCCCTCCGAGCCGATCAGCACGCCCAGCAGGTCCGGGCCGTCGTCGTCGGCGCGCAATGTGACGGTGTCGCCGTTGGGCAGGGCCACGTCGACGGACAGGATGTGGTTGTAGGTCACGCCGTACTTCAGTGCGTGCGGGCCGCCGGCGTTCTCGATGATGTTGCCGCCCACGGTGGCCAGATGCGCGGAGACCGGATCCGGGGAGAAACACAAGCCGTACGGCGCCAACGCGTCCTGCAACACCGAGTTCACCACCCCGGGCTCGACACGGGCGCGTCGGTGCTCGGGATCGATGTCGAGAATCCGATTCAGCCCCGACAGATCCAGCAGCACCCGGCTGGCCGACGGCATCATCCCCCCCGAGCAGTTCGACGCCCCACCACGCGGCACCACCGCCACCCCGAACTGCGACGCCAACGCCAGAATCGGGGCCACATCGCCACCGGAGTGCGGACGCACCATCAGCTCCGCGACCCCACCCACACCCCAGAAATCATGGCCTCGGTCGGTGAGAACCGCAGTGTCGGTGACGATCTCGGCGTGCTCGGCGACCGCTGCCGCGAACCGCTCGGTGACGGGGGCGATGTGGGAAGTCATGTCGACCACTCCTTCGGGGATGGCGAGGTATCGTGCGGGATATCTGTTGTGAAGTACCTTCGCGTCCCCGGCGGTCGATGTCTGCGGTGCTGCCCACCAACACGGGGGACCGCTACCTGGCGAACGGCATGGGTGCCAGCCGGAACTCTCTAGTGTGGAAGAGGTGTTGCTCTTCTTCGGTTACGGCACCAAGCAGAAGTACCTCGGCGCGGGCCAGGTCAGGACCTGCCCCCGGTGTCACAACACCACGCAGTGGAACCGGATGCGGGAGTTCAAACAGCTGAGCGTGTTCTTCGTTCCGGTCGCACGGTGGGGCCGCCGGCAGTTCGAGGTGTGCGGGATCTGCGGCACCGCCGTCGCCTAGGAGCGCTCGGGCTGACGCCATTGAGCACCGTTGGCTAGGCTTGCGCCATGCGACCCAGTACCGCCGAAGCTCTGCGGCCGCTGTCCGTCGCGATCCGGGAAGGCTCCGCGGCCGAGCACGAAGCCGCCGAGCAATCGCCGTTCGTGACCGAGTTGCTCGCCGGCCGCGTCGATGCGCGCGGCTACACCGCATACCTGCTTCGGCTGCGGGTGATCTACCAGGCTCTCGAAGACGCGATCCGGACGCATCGTGACGATCCGCTGGTCGCCGCGGTCTACGATCCGCGACTGGAGCGCGTGCCGGCTATCGACGCGGACCTGCGCCACTGGGCGCCCGGCACCGACCACCATGTCGATTCACCTGCCGCGCAACGCTATCGGGAGCGGATCGGCGAATCATGTTGGGGCGGTGCGCTGGTCGCCCACCACTACACCCGCTACCTCGGGGACCTGTCCGGCGGCCAGGCGATGGGCCGGATCCTGGATCGCGAGTTCGAGCTCGCGGGTGCGGGTCTGGCGTTCTACCGTTTCCCGGTGCGCGTCAAGCCGTACAAGGACGATTACCGCGACCGGCTTGACCGGATCGGTCTGAACGCCGGTGAGACCGAACGCGTGGTGGCCGAGGTGAAGACGGCCTTCGCGCTGAATCAGGCGGTATTCGACGAACTGGCCGCGGCGCTGCCGGATTACCGGCGCTGATCCCTGCTGCCCGGAGGTTCGGGGGCGTTGAGGTTGAAGTGCACGCCGACCATCCGGATCACGAAGCAGGCCGATGCGGCCACCAGTGCGGCGGACAGACCGTAGATGCCGATCCCCATCGCCGCGACGGTCAGCGTCGCAGCCACCAGCGCGGGTATCGCATAGAGCTCACTGCGCAGGACGGTCGGAACCTGCCCGATCATCAGGTCGCGGATGGTGCCGCCGCCGACCGCGGTGATCACGCCGAGCAGCACCGCAGGCCCGACCCCGAGGCCGTACTCGACCGCCTTACCCGCGCCCATCACCGCGAACACGCTGAGCCCGACCGCGTCGAGCACCGTGATCGGCATCTCCAGGCGGTGCAGCTTGCGGCTCAACGCGAACGCGATCAACCCGCCGCCGAGAGCGAGTGCGAAGTAGTACCAGAGCTGAAACGTCGCAGGCGGGACCGCACCGATCAGGACGTCGCGGATCACGCCGCCGCCGAGTGCCGTCATCATGCCGAGGGTGACCACCCCGACCACGTCCAACCGGGTGGCGCGCACGGCCGTCAGAGCGCCGTTCAGCCCGAACACGAACGTGCCGATCAGATCGAGCGCGAGCAGCAGCGGAGGTTGGGCACTCACCCGTCGTGCCTATCACGTCTGTGCTGCGGGCCGGGACCGTGCGGCCAGAACCGCCGTCACGGCGAGTGCGGCGGCCCCGCCGAGCGACGCGACCAGGACCGGGGTGGTGTCGTGCAGCCGGACCGCGATGCCGATCAGCGCCCAGATGAGCACCAGCAGATAGGCGATGTCGCCGTGCCGCAGCCCCATCGTCACGCCCAGACCGGCGGCCACGAGCACCATGATCACACCCCAGGCCGGTTCACTCAGGCCGAAGCCCGACCAGCCCGCGTCGTCGAGGGTGATCGTCGCGTTGGCGATGGTGGCCACCGAGATCCAGCCCAGATACACCCGGAACGGGATGTGCACCGACCACCGTTCCAGCGCCGAGGTCGCCGGCCGGGCGGCCTGGATCCGGTAGATGACGATCAGCGCACCCAGCAGCACGGCCATCAGGACCATGCTCAGCGGGAAGAGGTTGTGGTGCCAGGCCAGCAGCCACGTGCAGTTCGCCGCCGCGGTGAGCAGATACCAGGGTGCGATCGCGCGGGCGGCGCCGCTGTCGGCCCGGCGCCGGGCCAGGGCCAGGCCCACGTACACGGTGTAGGCGAACAGCCCGAGGTAGATGACGCTCCAGATCGAGAACACATATCCGGCCGGGACGAAGAACACCTCGAAGCGCCGGGTCACCTCGCCGGTGGTCTGCCCGTTGATCGGCAGGCCGTTGGCCAGATAGTTGACCACCAGCGTGGCCGCGGTGGCGAGGCTGACGGCAGCCGACAGCAGGAACGTTGACGTCGGACGGCTCTCGACGGTGGGTTCGGCCATGACCTGCTGCATGCCCGCTCTGGGCGCGCGTGAACCGCGCCAGCCGATTGCTATACGAATGTACAGCGGCTCGGCTATGCTGCCGACACCGAGCCGGAGGTGTGAAGGTGAGCGAGCTGTACTACGACCCCTGGGACGTCGAGATCGACCTCGACCCGTACCCGACGTACCGGCGCCTGCGCGACGAAGCCCCGGTGTATTTCAATGAGCGGCACAACTTCTGGGGCATCAGCCGCTACCCCGATGTCGACGCGGCGCTCAAGGACACCGCGCGGCTGAGCTCGGCCAAGGGCGACATCCTTGAGGTGGTGCTGACCGATCCGGTGATCCCGCCCGGCGTCTTCATCAACGAGGACCCACCGGTGCACACCATTCACCGGGCCATCGTCGCGCGGGCCTTCACACCGAAGCGGATGCGCGCGATCGAGGACAAGGTGCGGGCCTTCTGCGTGGCCTGCCTGGATCCGCTGGTCGGCGCGGACCGGTTCGACTTCGTGCGGGACCTCGGCGCCGAACTGCCGATGAAGACCATCGGGATGTTGGCCGGCATCCCGGACTCGGAACAGCCCGCGGTACGCGCGCATGCCAACGAGGTACTGCGCAACGAAGCGGGCAAGCCGATGGAGATCGACAAGGACCGCTACTTCACCGGCGAGATGTTCGGCGAGTACATCGCCTGGCGCGAGAAGAACCCGTCCGACGACCTCATCACCGAACTGCTCGCGGTCGAATTCGAGGACGAGACCGGAACCACCCGCAAGCTGACCAAACAGGAGCTGACCATCTTCCTGGCGGTGGTCGCCGGCGCAGGCGTGGAGACCACCGGACGGTTGTTCGGCTGGATGGGCAAGGTGCTGGCCGAACACCCCGACCAGCGCGCCGAACTCGTCACCGACCGGTCGCTGATCCCCGGTGCGATCGAGGAACTGCTGCGCTTCGAGCCGCCCGGTCCGCACGTCGCACGCTACGTCGCGACCGACGACGTGACGTTTCAGGACCGCGTCATCCCGGCCGGCAGCGCGCTGCTGATGATGCTGGCCTCAGCGAACCGGGACGAACGGCACTTCGACAACCCGGACGAGTTCGACATCCGGCGCAAGCCCGGCGGTCACCTGACCTTCGGGCGCGGCGCGCACTTCTGCGTCGGCGCACCGCTGGCCCGGTTGGAGGGCCGCATCGCGCTGGACGAGGTGCTGACCCGATTCCCGAAGTGGGACATCGACATCGCCGGCGCGCTGCGGTCGCGGACCGCGACCGTCCGCGGCTGGGACGCGATGCCCGCCGTGCTGGGCTGACGCCGGCCGAGGTCAGCGGAAGCGCATGTTCACGGTGGCGAGGCCGAAGATCTTCCTGCCCGCCGACTTCGCGCCCACCAGCAGGACGCCACTGCGCGTCTCGGGATCGAGTGACTTCACCTTGCCGGTGTACTCGATGTCGGCACCCTCTTTGGCCGACACGATCGCCGGCTGGGACAGCCGGATGGTGTAGCGGGTCACCGCACCCGGGTCGCCCGACCATGAGGAGACGAATCCGGCGCCGAGCCCCATCGTCAGCATCCCGTGCGCGATCACGTCCGGCAGCCCGGCCAGTTTCGCGATCTCCTCGTCCCAGTGGATCGGGTTCGCGTCGCCGGCGACGCCCGCGTAGTTGACCAGGTCGCCACGCGACAGCCGGGTGTGATGGGTGGGTAGCGGGTCGCCGACCGCGACGTCCTCGAACGACGCCGTCCCCGGGGTGCGGGTCAGCCCGCCGTCGGAGATGCGGATCTCACCCTCGGGGCGCTCTTCCTTGCTGTAGAGCGCGTCGGAGCCGCCGATGTCGAGGATGTTCATGTCGTGCATCATCGCGTTCTGCACTGCGACCTTGACCCCGGCGTCGATGTCCTCGGCGGTCACGCCGACCACAGTGGTGTGCAGGGTGTGCACCCGCTCACCCGAGGAGATGTCGGTGAACGTGTTGGTCACGGTGATGAAGTCACGCCCCGCCGTGCGGCGCACCGAGGTGAGCTCGACGTCGATCACCAGCTCGTCACCGGCCACGATCGGCCGGTGCTGCTCGAAGACCTCCTCGGTCTGCAGGTACGTGTCGTAGCCGACGACGATCTCCTCGAACATCCGCCGGTTGCACTGCATGCCGGGAGCGGAAGTGAAGGTCAGAGGCGCGATCACATCGCTGTAGCCGAGCGCCTCGGCCGCGGCGACATCCCAGTGCGCGGGGTGGTAGTCCTGCACCGCGCGGGCGTATTCCCGCAGCTTCTCGCGGCCGACGAGGTAGGTGCCGGCCATCTGGTAGTAGTGGCCGACGCGGGCCTCGAGCGGCGACGATTCTGCTGGTGCGGTCACCGAAGCACACTAACGCGCGCGCCGGAGGCCGGACACCACGGTGCGACGATGGGGGCATGACAGCAACGCTCGTCGCGA
Organism: Mycolicibacterium parafortuitum; assembly: GCF_002086815.1. Taxonomy (GTDB): domain Bacteria; phylum Actinomycetota; class Actinomycetes; order Mycobacteriales; family Mycobacteriaceae; genus Mycobacterium; species Mycobacterium parafortuitum. Next base: position 82,631 of record NZ_MVID01000004.1, on the reverse strand, counting down.
AGGACGTCGCAGGCGGGTACGCCCACCGCACCCTGTTCGCCGGTGTCGACCTGACGGTCGCCCCCGGCGATGTCGTCGGTGTCGTCGGGGCGAACGGCGCAGGCAAGAGCACCCTGCTGCGCATTCTCGCCGGCGACCTCGAGCCGCTTGAGGGCACGGTCAGTGTGGCCCCGGCCGACGCGTTCGTCGGGTGGTTGCCGCAGGAACACGAGCGGGTGCCCGGCGAGACGGTCGCCGCGTACATCGCGCGGCGCAGCGGATGCGCGGCGGCCACCCGGGCGATGGACGCCGCCGCGGCCGCGCTCGCCGAATCCGAACAGGGCGCGGACGACTATTCGGTGGCCCTCGATCACTGGCTGGCCACCGGCGCGGCCGATCTGGACGAGCGGATGCCTGCGGTCCTGGCCGACCTCGGGCTCGACACGGACACGGTGCGGCCGGACTCGACGATGATGACCGCCTTGTCCGGCGGGCAGGCCGCACGGGTCGGGCTGGCCGCGCTGATGCTCTCGCGCTTCGACCTGGTGCTTCTCGACGAGCCCACCAACGACCTCGACCTCGACGGGCTGGACCGGCTCGAGCGCCTCATCGGCGAGCTGCGCAGCGGGGTGGTGCTGGTCAGCCACGATCGAGAGTTCCTGGCGCGCACCGTGACCCGGGTGCTGGAACTGGACCTGGCCCAGCACACCACGACGGTCTACGGCGGCGGGTACGAAAGCTACCTCGAAGAGCGCGCCGTCAACCGCAGGCACCGGCGCGAGCAGTACGAGGAATTCGCCGAGAAGAAGGCCGATCTGGTGAATCGGGCGCGGGTTCAGCGCGAGTGGTCCAGCCACGGGGTGCGCAACGCGATCCGCAAGGCGCCCGACAACGACAAGATCCGCCGCCGCGCCGCGACCGAGTCCAGTGAGAAGCAGGCGCAGAAGGTGCGCCAGATGGAGAGCCGGATCGCGCGGTTGGAGGAAGTCGAGGAGCCGCGCAAGGAATGGCAGCTGCAGTTCACCATCGGCGCCGCGCCGAGGTCGAGCTCGGTGGTCGCGACGCTGGACAACGCGGTGGTACGGCAGCGCGGCTTCGTTCTCGGCCCGGTCACGCTGCAGGTCGATGCCGGTGAGCGGATCGGCATCACCGGACCCAACGGCGCGGGGAAGTCGACGCTGCTGCGGCTGCTGCTGGGCAGGCAGGCGCCCGATGACGGACGGGCGAGTCTGGGTGCCAGCGTCGAGATCGGCGAGATCGACCAGGCCCGAGCGGAATTCGCCGGGCCGCAGCGGCTCGTCGACGCATTCGAACAGCGGGTTCCGTCCTGGAGCACCGCCGAGGTGCGCACCCTGCTGGCCAAGTTCGGGCTCGGCTCCGACCACGTCGAACGCGCCGTCGACGACCTCTCACCCGGAGAACGCACCCGCGCCGGGATGGCGCTGCTTCAGGCGCGCGGCACCAACGTGCTGGTCCTCGACGAGCCCACCAACCATCTCGATCTGCCGGCCATCGAGCAACTCGAGCAGGCGCTGGAAAGCTACGACGGCGCCCTGCTGCTGGTGTCCCACGACCGGCGGATGCTGCAGAACGTCCGGCTGGACCGCCGCTGGCGGGTGGACGGCGGCCGGGTCAGCGAAACAACGCCGTGATCTCGGCGACCCGCGGGTCGGCCTTGAGCTCTTCGAGGCTCGACGGCAGCGGGAGCCGCCAGTTCGGGTATTCGTCCACCGTGCCGGGAAGATTCGGCTGCCGCGGCTCGGCGAGGACGTCATAGGGCGAGATCAACTTGAGCCGGCTCGCGGTGGTGGCCAGCAGCCGGTGCATCGCGGTGATGACCGCGGCGTCGTCCACCGGGGTGCCGTCGTCGGGCAGCAGACCCTCGGACCGCAACAGCTGCAGCCACTCACCGTGCTCCTTGTCGGCGTTGGCCTGCTCGGCGGGCACATCGTCGAGCAGGCCGAGATCGGCGCGGACCAGGACGTGCTCACTGCGCAGAAACCCTGCCGCCGTGGGCAGATCGTGGGTCGACAGGCTCGCCGCGGCCCGCTCCGGCCAGCGCCGGGGGGTGAGCAACGGTTCGCCGGGGTCGTCCAGATCGCGAGTGAACCAGGCCACCGCGCACCCGAGCATCTCGTTGTCGGCCAGCGCCCGGGTGACTTCCGGTTCGACGGTGCCCAGATCCTCGCCGACCACGGTCGCACCGGCCCGGTGTGCCTCCAAAGCCAGTACGGCGAGCATGGTTTCGGCGTCGTAGTGCACGTAGGCGCCGCGGTCCGGTCCGTCGCCGGGCGGGATCCACCACAGCCGCCACAGCCCGGCGACGTGGTCGATGCGCAGCCCGTCGGCGTGCGCCAGCACGGCCTGCAGCATGTCCCGGAGTGCGGCGTATCCGGTGGCGGCCAACCGGTCCGGGCGCCATGGCGGCAACCCCCAGTCCTGACCGCGCGGGGTGAAGTTGTCCGGCGGCGCTCCGACGCTCACCCCGGCGGCGAGCACATCGGCCAGTGCCCAGGCGTCCGCGCCGTCGGCGTCGACCCCGACGGCGAGGTCGTGCAGTACGCCCAGCGGCATTCCCGCGTCGCGCGCCGCGGTGCGCACCGCGGCGAGCTGGCCGGCGCACTGCGTCTGCACCCATGCGTGAAATGCCATGCGCGGCGCCAATTCCCGGCGTGCCTGAGCGACCGCGGGACCGCCGACATCACGCAGGGCCTCGGGCCAGCGCGACCATCGGCCCCCGTGCCGTTCGGCGAGCGCACAGTAGGTGGCCCAATCGCGCAGCGCCGCGGGCGCGCCGGGGTCGCCCAACGGGTCGGGTCTGCCCTCGGAGCGCCAGAGCAGCTCCAGCGCAGCCCGTTTGGCCGCCCAGACCAGATCGTGGTCGATCCGTGGGGTGCTCGCCGAGACCCGCAGCGCGTCCACCTCGGCGCGGACGTCGGGGTCGGTGCGACGGTAGGCGTCGATGTCCTCGATGCGCAGGGCCAGCGGGTTGGCGAACCGCCGGCTGGACGGGGTGTAGGGCGACGGCTGCACAGGGTGCGTCGGTCCGGGTGCGTGCAGCGGATTGAGCAGTACCGCTCCCGCGCCGTGCTCGGTGGCGGTCCATTCGACGAACTCCCGCAGGTCGCGCAGGTCGCCGATGCCCCATGAGTCCGACGAGCGCAGGGCGTAGAGCTGCAGCATCCATCCCCACGTCGTGGGGGCGGCGGGCACCGTCGGCGGCGCGGCGACGAGGGTGACCTCCTGCCCGTCGCGGGTGTGCATCCGGTACCAGCCCGGGGCCAGTTCGGCGGGAAGTTCGTCGCGCACCTCGGTGCGGCTGCCGTCCTCGCCGACCAGCAGCGCGGCGCCGGGCAGCGGCTGCGGGCGGCCGGTCACCCGCCGCGCGACGGTCGGCGGAAGGACCCCGGCCCGGTCCCGCTCGGCCAGCCGGGCCAGTTCGGCGCGGCGGTGGGCCGCGGTGGCGGCCTCGACCTCCAGCAGTCCGAGCACCTTGATCACCACGTCGGCGTCGACGTCGACGGGTTCGCGGCGTTCGTTGCGGTACGAGGTGGCCACCCCGTGGGCGGCCGCCAGCGCGCGGAGGTCCTCGGGGACCGGTTTCGGAGTCGGGGTCACCGCGCGGCTATACCCGCGCGGAGACTCGTCAACCCGCGGGCTCGACGATGAAGACGGGGATCTGGCGCGACGTCTTGGTCTGGTACTCGGCGTAGGGCGGATACGCCGCGACGGCGAGGTCCCACCAGTGCGCACGCTCGTCGCCCTCGAGCTCGCGGGCGGTGCCCTCGAAGACCTGGGTGCCGTCCTGAACCGTCACCGACGGGTTGGCCTTCACGTTGTGATACCAGCTCGGGTGCTTCGGGTCGCCGCCCTTGGAGGCCACCATCGCGTAGCTGCCGTTCTCCTCGACCCGCATCAACGGCACGTAGCGCTTCTTGCCGGACTTCGCGCCGAGGGTCGTGAACAGCACGACCGGCCGGTCGAGGATCTCGACCCCGTCGGTGGTGCCCTGCTCAAGGATTCGCTGGGTCTGCTCGCGTACCCAGTCGGTGGGGCTCAGCTCTGCGTTCTCACTCATCTCGTCTCCAACTCTGTGTGCCGGTCGCGGTATTCCACTGCAGTGCCCGCTGTACTGAAATTCAACCGCGGCTGATGTTCAACCGCGCCAGCAGCGGGTCGAGCACGGTCAGCTCGGTTCGGCTGACCCACGACGGGTTGGCCTGCTGCGGCGAGCGGAAGACCTCCATCGCCCGCACTCCGTCCACGGCGGACAACTCCGACGCCGTCAGCGGCTCGGTGAACAGCGGTAGGTGCACCGGGACCGACAGCCGGCCATCGCCGGCCGACGGGGGACCCGTGATCCGCCCGGCGCCCCAGAATCCGCGCTGCGGATGCGCCGAGACCCACAACAGCACGCGCTGGCCCGGGCGGATCAGCTGCGAGCGGTAATTGTCCGCGATGCACCATCGCGAATTGGCCGTCCCGGCGGTCAGCATCGGGTCGACGGCCGTGACGCGGGCGTTGCACTTGATCACCCACGCGCCGAGCGTTTCGGGGGTCACCGCGCGTACGGGAGTCACCGGCGGCGCATTCCCCGGTGCGGGCCCACAGAAACAGGGCCCACAAAAACAGCGGCCACTGAAAAAACAGCCTCTGAAAACACCGGCGTTTTCGAATCGTGGCGAACTATCCTCAGTTGCCCGCCCAATTCCGGGAATGCGCTCTATGCTTCGTGAGTCGGATACCGCCACGGCGTTTTGCGGCGCAGAACAGGCACGAGTGGGATTCTCGTAGGGGACGGCGGGTTTGCAAGTCGAGGTGCGTGCCCCAGGAGGGGCGCCGGGACAGATGACGACCCCTGCGCCGACCGGCGAGGAATCCACGACCGGTGACCGGCAGACGGTGCTGGTCGTCGATGACGACACCCGGCTCCGTGAACTTCTGTGCATTGTCCTCACGCCGCTGGACTGCGACATCGCGCAGGCGGGATCCGGCGAAGAGGCGCTCACGATGCTGCTGGAACGCCAGGTCGCCGTGATCGTGCTCGACATCAACATGCCGGGGATGGGCGGTTTCGAGACCGCCCAGCTGATTCGGGACGTCGAGGAGATGGCCTCGACGCCGATCATCTTCCTGACCGGCCAGGCCGAGGCCGGCGACCTGCACCGGGGCTACGATCTGGGCGCGGTCGACTTCCTGGTCAAGCCGGTGTCCCGGCAGGTGTTCTACGCCAAGGTGAAGGCGTTGCTCGAGCTCGACCGGTCGTTCGCCCGGCTACGCAGCGAGGCCGCCCGACTGCACGAGCAGCAGCTGCAGACGGCCCGCGCCGCCGAGGTCCGGCAGCGCGACGAACTGGCCATCACCCGGCGCCGGGAGCGGCTGACCAACATCTTCGCGGAGGCCAGCATCGATCTGGCGTCGCTCGAGCGCACGATCGTCACCGAACTCAGCCAGATGTTCGACGCCGAATGCGTGCTTCGGCTTCCGACACCGGACCACGGATGGCACGAGTCGTTGTCGCACAACGAATCTCCCGGGGCGGCGGAACTGCTGCGCGCGTTGATGGCCGGATCCGACGCGGCCCGGATCCGGGAGGCGACCGCGTATCAGGCGGTGATGATCGAGGAATTGACCGCACGCAGCCAGCGATTCGGGGTGGTCTGTGTCGGCAGGGCTGACGGGCCGGCCTTCACCGAGACCGAATCCGTGTTGTTCCGCGGCGCTTCCGCCGCCGCGGCGCTGGCGATCTCCAACGCGACGCTGTACCGGGTGCAGGCCGAATACGCCGCGGTCATGCAGGCCACCGGCGACGCGATCCTGGCCGTCGACGTCGCCGGTGTGATCCGCAGCTGCAACAAGGCCGCCGTCGCGCTGTTCACCGCGGGCGGCGACAGCACAGCCGGCGCTGACAACGACGAGTTGCTCGGCATGTCCATCTGCGATCTCGCCGTCCCCGCCGAGCGGCAACGCATGCAGGAGCACCTCGATGACGCGTTGACGACCCGGCAGGCGGTCACGCTGGAGATGACGCTGGCCGCCCATGACGGGCGCCACGTCGAGGTGATGATCACGATGTCGCCGATCGGCGACTCCGTCGATCTGCTGGTGGCCGTCGTGGTCCACGACCTGACGGAGATCAAACACGCCCAGACCGAGATCCGGCACCTGGCCAGCCACGACCCGCTCACCGACCTGGCGAACCGCCGTCAACTCAACGATCGCCTGGCCGCGCTCGCGCGCCAGCGCAGCGCCACCGCGGATCTGGTGGCGCTGCTGTATCTGGACGTCAACCACTTCAAGGCGGTCAACGACACCTATGGCCACGACACCGGTGACGAGCTGCTGCTGGAGGTGGCGGCCCGGCTGCGTTCGGCGGTCAGCGAGGACACCCTGGTGTGCCGCATCGGCGGCGACGAGTTCGTCGTGGTCTTCGAGGAGGTGCGGTCGGCGGCGGCGGCCGCCGCCGCCGGGGACCGGATCCTCGAGCTCGTGCAGTCCCAACCGGTGCACTGCGGCAACGCGGTGCTGCGCCCGTCGATCAGCATGGGCATCGCATGTCTGGGGGCCACCGCACACACTCCCGAGGAGCTGCTGACCCAGGCCGACATGGCGATGTTCGAAGCCAAGAAGAGCCGGTCCCGGGTGTGCGTGCTCTACACCGACGCGATCGGCTCCCGCCAGCAGGGCAAGGTCAACCTGCGCGCGGAGGTGATCGACGCGATCGCCCGGTCGGATCTGCGCATGGTCTACCAGCCGATCGTCAACGCCGCGACCGGTGCGCTGTTCGGGGTCGAGGCGCTGGTCCGCTGGCGGCTGGCGGGCGACGAGATTCCGGCAACCGAGATCGTCTCGCTGGCAGAGGATTCCGGCCAGGCGGCACCGCTGGGCCGCTGGGTGCTGGCCCGCAGCTTCGCGGACTACGCGGCGCTCGGCAGGGACGACCTGAAGCTGCACGTCAACGTATCCCCGGACCAGGTGCTCGACAGCACCTTCCTCGACCATCTGATCACCGTGCACCGCAGCCACGCGATCGCACCGCAGCGGGTCTGCCTGGAACTGACGGAACGGGCGTTCAACCGGGACCCGGCGCCCGCACACCTCGCGCTGCGCGGGGCCCGTGATTACGGATTCAGTCTGGCGATGGACGATTTCGGCGTCGAGCACGCCAGCATGACCAACCTGATGCACGTCCCGGTCGACTGGCTCAAGATCGACCGGTCGTTCATCGCCGAGGTCCACCACGACGAACTGGCGCAGCGGCTGGTGCGCAGCCAGATCGCGGTCGCGCAGTGCATGCAGGTCGACGTCATCGCCGAGGGTGTGGAGCAACAGCAGCAGGCCGACTGGCTGCGGGACGCGGGATGCGTTCTGCAGCAGGGCTTCCTGTACTCACCGCCCATCGAGGTGGCCGAGCTGGGCGACTATCTGACGAGACTGGGGTGACATGAGGCTCGCGACCCGACTGGCGATCCTGTGCGGCGCGGCGCTGGTGGCGATCATCACCGCCAACACGCTGTACACGGTTCAGACCAACCGTATCTCTGCGCTGTACGAACAGCGCCAGCTCGCGCGAGAGGCGCAGGTCACCGCGCTCGACGCCGACCGGGACCTGCAGAGCCTGCTCGCCGCGTACAGCCAGCTGCTGGCGACCACCGATACCGGGCAGCGCACCCGGCTGCAGGCCCAGCTGGACGGACTGGACAGCTCCATCGACACCGATCTGCGCTCGGCCGCGCAGACCACCAACGACGACGGCATCCGCAGGCAATACCAGCAGGCGGTGACCAGCTGGGAGACGTTCCGGCGCAACTACCGGGACGAGCTGGACAACATCGGCAACGCCGGTGACGCGGCGGTGTCGGCCATCGGCATCGACGCCCAGACAGCGGAGCTGGCAAGCCAACTCGACCAGATCGAACAGGAGACCGCCCGCACCGTCGACGAGGTCAACCAGCGTGCGTCGGCGTCGATCAGCGCTTCGCGGGCGTTCCTGTGGACGTTCGTCAGCGTGATCGTCGTCGCGCTCGGGGTGATGATGGTGTTGACCAGCCGCAACATCCACCGCACGGTCACCGCGTCGGCGTCGGCGAACGAGAAGGCCCGCCGCTCCAAGGAGATTCAGGCCGAGCTGATGACCGAGGTGCAGAGCGTCGACGACCTCGCCGCTGCCAGCGGGATCATCCTGACCGGAAGCGCAAAGGCCGTCGACGCCAAGCACGCCGCGCTGTATCTGCAGCAGCCCGACGAGCCGGGACGCTTCGCGCTCACGGCGTCGTATGCGTTCCAGCGCCGTAAGGGCCTGCCCAACTCGTACGGGTTCGGCGAGGGTCTGGTCGGGCAGTGCGCGCTGGAGGGCAGCAGGATCGAGGTGACCGGCGCCCCGGCGGACTACGTCGAGGTCGTGTCCGGGCTGGGCAAGACCGAGCCGATGTCGCTGATCCTGGTGCCGATCAAATTCGAGCACGAGGTGCTCGGCGTCATCGAGCTCGCGGGCCTGCGGCTGTTCTCCGCAGACGACGTCGAGCTGTTGGAGAGCATCGCGCTGGGCGCGGGCGTCGCACTCAGCGCGATCGAGTCGGCGCAGAAAACCCGTGACCTGCTGCGCATCTCGCAAGCCCAGACCGAGGAGTTGCAGACCCAGGAAGAGGAGCTGCGCGCCGCCAACGAACAGCTCACGCAGCGCGAGGATCTGCTGTCGGCGCAGAACGCCGAGCTGGAGGAGACCACCGAGGAGCTGCGCACCCAGAAAGAGGAACTGCGCGCGAGCTCGGAACGCCTTGAGGCACAGGCGCGGGCGCTGGAGGAGAAGAACGAGGAGCTGCAGCACCTCAGCGCTTCGCTGGAGGCCAAGGCCGAGGAACTGGCCGTGTCCTCGCGGTACAAATCGGAATTTCTCGCCAACATGTCTCACGAACTGCGCACCCCGCTGAACAGCATCCTGATCCTGGCCGGTCTGCTGACCGAGTCCGACGAACCGCTCAACCCCAGGCAGCACGAGTTCGCCGAGACGATCCAGCAGTCCGGCAAGGACCTGCTCAACCTGATCGACGAGGTTCTCGACCTGGCCAAGGTCGAATCCGGGTCGCTGCGCGTGGAGACGGAGCCGATCGAGGTCGCCGGACTGGTCACGTTCCTGGAGCGCACGTTCCGGCACATGGCCGAGGACAAGAACATCGAGTTCGGGGTTGTCGTCGACCCGGCCGCGCCACCGCGCCTCACCAGTGACTACACCCGGGTCAAGCAGATCGCGAAGAACCTGGTCGCCAACGCGATCAAGTTCACCGACGAGGGCTCGGTCACCGTGCGGATCTCCGGTGCCGACGACACCGATGGCCGCCCCGGCGAACGGTATCTTTCGCTGGCGGTCGTCGACACCGGGATCGGTATCGACGAGAAGGACCACCACCTGATCTTCGAGTCCTTCCAGCAGGCGGGCCGGGGCTCGGCGAAACAGTACGGCGGCACCGGGCTCGGTCTGGCGATCAGCCGTGAGCTGGCCCGTCACCTGGGCGGTGACATCGCACTGCGCAGCACGCTGGGGCAGGGCTCGACGTTCACCTGCTACCTGCCCGTCGAGGCCCCCGCCGCACGGGCATCGGAACGGCGCACGACGATGCCCCGCGGATCGCGGCCGGCCGCCGCAGCGGCCCGGCCCGCCGTCGAGACCGACGGCCAGACCGACATCGACACCGACCTCACCGACCGGTTCGGCACCGTCGACGTCTCCGATGTGCAGTGGCCGCAGGGCGGCAAGCCCGTGCTGCTGATCGTCGAGGACGACCCCACCTTCGCCCGGATGCTCGCCGAACTCGCGGCCGAGGCCGGGTTCGCGTCCGTGGTGACCTCGAGCGGGCGAAAAGCGTTGGCGCTGGCCAAAGAACACCAGCCGGCGGCGATCACACTCGACATCGGGCTCCCTGACATGGCCGGGTGGGTGGTGCTCGACGTGCTCAAACACGACCTGGCCACCCGGCACATCCCGGTCAACGTGGTGTCCGGTACCGACGACGACGGCCGCGGCCGCCGGATGGGCGCGATCCACACGCTGAACAAACCCGCCGAGATCGCCGATCTGCGTTCGATGTTCACCTCGACCGCGGATTTCCTGAAGCCGGGCCCGCGGAACGTGTTGGTCGCCGAGGACGACGCCAATCAGCGTCAGGTGGTCAAGCACATGATCGAGAGCGACGACATCGCGATCACTTGCGTTGGCACCGGCGAGCAGGTGCTGGCCGAACTGTCCGGCCCCACCCACTATGACTGTGTGGTCCTGGATCTCGGGCTCCCCGACATCGACGGGATCGACCTGATCGAACGGATCAAGGACCAGCTGGAGGCCAAACACCTGCCGGTGATCGTGCACACCGGACGCGAGTTGACGCCCGCAGAGACCGAACGGTTGGAGGATCTGGCCGCGGCGATCGTGCTGAAGAACGCGCGCTCCCCGGAGCGGCTGTTGGACGAGACGGCGTTGTTCCTGCACCGCGTCGCAGACGACATGCCCAATTCGGCGCGCGAGATCCTGGCCAATCCGCGCCGCATCGACGAGTCACTGGAGGGCAACACCGTGCTGCTCGTGGACGACGACGTGCGGAACGTGTTCTCGCTCGGCAGTGCGCTGAAGCGCTACGGGATCACGGTGCTGCCCGCCCGCAACGGGCAGGCCGGCATCGACACCCTCGACGCGCATCCGGAGGTCGGGCTGGTGCTGATGGACATCATGATGCCGGTGATGGACGGTTACGAGGCGATGCGCCGCATCCGCGCCGACCAGCGCTGGCGCAATCTGCCGATCGTCGCGCTGACCGCCAAGGCGATGAAGGGCGATCGCCAGAAGTGCCTGGAGGCAGGCGCTTCCGACTATGTCACCAAGCCGGTCGACATGGACCAGCTGACGTCTGTGCTGCGGGTCTGGCTGGCCAGCCGGCCGCGCGGTCAACGCAAGGCGACGGAATCCTGACCCTGATGGCCGCGCAGATGCCGGAGCCGGCGCGATCCCGTGACCTGGAGGCCATCGAGGCCGACGCGTTCTTCTTCACGGTCTTCGAGCATCTCGGCTACGACTTCCGGCACTACAGCGACGCGTCGCGCAATCGGCGGCTCGCAGCCTTCGTCGGCAGGCACAAGTTCGCCAGCATCTCCGAAGCGCAGGGCAGGGTGCTGCGCGATCCGGTGCTGCTGGCCGATCTGTTGTCCACGATGACGGTGAACGTCACCGAGATGTTCCGGGATCCGTTGGTGTTCGCCAAGATTCGCAGTGAGATCCTGCCCAGGCTGGCCACCTATCCGAGGATCAGGGTCTGGATCGCGGGTTGCGCGACGGGGGAGGAGGCCTACTCGGTGGCAATCTTGCTCGACGAGGCCGGGCTGCTCGAGCGAACCACGATCTACGCCACCGACATCGACAACGAATCGCTGCGGGCGGCGACCTCGGCGATCTACCCGGCCGACGCGATGGTGCGCGCCACCCGCAACTACCAGGCCAGCGGCGGGCAGCGGCCGTTCTCGCAGTGGTACATCGCGAAGTACGACCGGTGCATCCTGAGTCCCGACCTGCGCTCGCGGATCGAGTTCTTCTCGCACAATCTCGCGACCGACAGCGCGTTCGGCGAGTTCAACCTGATCATGTGCCGCAACGTGTTCATCTACTTCGAGCAGATGCTCCAGCATCGGGTCGAGGAGATCTTCAGCGAAAGCCTGGCACCGTTCGGCAATCTCGCGATCGGTCCGCGCGAGAGCCTCACCGAGGCCGGGAAGAGGCTGTTCGCCCCCGTGGACCGCAGGCTGGGGCTGTTCGTGAAGAGTCAGCATGGCCGCGGTTGAGGTGATCGTCCTGGGCGGCAGCGCCGGCGGGATGAAGGCGGTACGCCAGATACTCAGCGCGCTCACCGGCCTGCGCACCTGCGTGCTCTGCGTGGTGCTGCACCGCCCGGCCGAGTACTCGCCGCTGGCCGAGGTGCTGCAGACCTATACGCCGCTGCCGGTGCGCGAACCGCCCGACAGCCCGTGGGACTGCCCCGGCGGGGCGGTCACCGTCGCGCCCGCCGGGTACCACCTTCTGCTGGGCCGCGGCCGCGTGCCGTCGACCGACGGGCAGGAGGCCATCGCGCCGTACACGACCGCGCCCGGGGTGCGTGCCCATCTGACCCTGGACGGCCCGGTCGCGTACTCGCGCCCGTCCCTGGACGTGACGTTCACCAGTGCCGCCGAGTTCGGTGCCTCCGTGATCGCGGTGCTGTTGTCGTGCGCCAACGAAGACGGCGCCGCCGGCTGCGCGGCGGTGCAGGCCGCGGGCGGGCGGGTGGTGCTGCAGGCTCCCGGGACGTGCGAGGCGCCGATCGCGGTCAACGCGGCGGCGCGCCGGATCGAACCGGACCACGTCGCCGATCCGGCCGGCATCGGCAGCTGGCTCGGGCAGCAACTGGCGCTGGGTGCGAAGCCGCACTAAGTTACCGATTCGTGATGTTCTCCGCTGCCCGGGCAGCCGCACGCTGGATCACCCCGTTCCTGGCCGCCGCGGCGGTCGCCGGTGCCGGCGCCGTCGCAGCGCCGCTGGAGGGCACGCCCGCATCGTCGGTGCGGCTGGTCAGCGACGCCAACCCGCTGGTCGGTCTGCCGTTCTACGTCAACCCCCAGTCGAAGGGGATGCGCGCGCTGGCGAGCAACCCCGATCCGCTGCTGGCCGAGGTCGTCAACACCCCGACCGCGTACTGGATGGATCACATCTCGACCCCGGCGGTCGACGCGAAGTACATCCAGACAGCACAGGCCGCGGGCACTTTGCCGGTGCTGGCGCTCTACGGCATCCCGAACCGCGACTGCGGCAGCTACGCCGCGGGCGGCTTCGGCTCGGCCGGCGCCTACCGGGCCTGGATCGACGGCGTGGCCGGCGCGATCGGCGGCGGACCGGCCGCGGTGATCCTGGAACCGGACGCGCTCGCGATGATCGACTGCCTGTCCCCGGCGCAGCAGCAGGAACGGCTGGAGCTGATCGGATACGCCGTCGACACGCTGACCCGCAACCCGGCCACCGCGGTGTACGTCGACGCCGGGCATTCGCGCTGGGTGCCCGCCGATCTGATGGCCAGCCGGCTCAACCAGGTCGGCATCGCGAAGGCGCGTGGCTTCAGCCTCAACACCGCGAACTTCTTCACCACCGAGGAGTCGATGGGTTACGGCGGCGCGATCTCCGGGATGACCGGCGGCAAGCCCTACGTCATCGACACCTCCCGCAACGGCGTCGGAGCCGTCGAGGGCGACGACCTGTACTGGTGCAATCCGAGCGGCCGGGCGCTGGGCGCCCGCCCCACCACGAACACCGGCAACCCGCAGGTCGACGCGTTCCTGTGGGTGAAGCGGCCCGGCGAGTCCGACGGAGCGTGCCGCGGAGCGCCGAGCGCGGGCACCTTCATCGCGCAGAACGCGATCGATCTGGCCCGCAACGCGGGTTGGTGAGACCGGTAGCCGGGTAGCAGACAGCGGTGTCGGACGAACCGCTTCTGGTGCCCGGTCGGACCTGCTGGCAGGTCGCGACCGCGCAGCGGTTCGCGCCGATCATCGACGGCGCCGACTATCTGGCGCACGTCAAGGCCGCGATGCTGCGCGCCGAACGGCGGATCATGCTGATCGGCTGGGACTTCGACTACCGCACCGCGTTCGAGCCGACCGGCGCCACGATGTCCGGTCCGGACCACCTCGGCCCGTTCCTGCAGTGGCTGCTGCTGGCCCGCCGGGACCTGAAGGTGTACCTGCTCAAGTCGAATCTGAACCTGCTGCCCGCGCTCGACGGATTCTGGTTCGGCGTCACCCCGGTCGCGCTGCTCAACCAGATCACCTCCCGCCGAATCCATTTCGCGGTCGACGGGGTGCGCCCGACCGGTGCGGTGCACCACCAGAAGATCGTGGTCATCGACGACTCGGTGGCGTTCTGCGGCGGGATCGACCTGACCATCGGGCGCTGGGACACCCGCGAGCACGCGCCTGAGGAACCCGGCAGACACACCTCGGGGGAGCCGTACGGCCCACGCCACGAGGTCGCCGCGGTGATGGACGGCGACGCCGCACGGGTGCTCGGCGAGCAGGCTCGCCTCCGGTGGCGCGATGCGACAGGGCAGAAGCTGCCGCCGGTGACCGCACAGGAGTCCGCGTGGCCGCACCGGCTGGCGCCGGCGCTGCACGACGTCGAGGTCGGGGTCGCCCGCACGATGCCCGCGCTGCCGGACCGTGACGAGGTGCGCGAGGTCGAGGCGCTGGACCTGGCCGCGATCGCGGCGGCGCGCTCGGTGATCTACCTGGAGAACCAGTACCTCGCGTCGCGGGGGCTGGTGGAGGCACTCGCCGACCGGTTACGGGAGCCCGACGGGCCGCAGGTCGTGATCGTGCTGCCGCGATCCTCGGAGAGCCGGCTGGAGCGCGAATCGATGGACAGCGCCCGCGAGCGCCTGCTGCGGGTGCTGTGGGACGCCGACGGACACGACAGGCTCGGCGTGTACTGGCCCGCCGTCGCGGGCGGGATCTCGGTGTACGTGCACGCCAAGGTCATGGTCATCGACGACCGGCTGCTGCGGATCGGCTCGTCGAACCTGAACAACCGCTCGCTGGGCTTCGACAGCGAGTGCGACGTCGCGCTGGAGTCGACGGCCGACGGGCGCGACGACGTGCGCCGGCTGATCCTCGCCACCCGCGACGGCCTGGTCGCCGAGCACCTCGGGGTCGCCCGGGAGGTGTTCGAACAGGAACTGGAGAAACAGGATTCGTTCGTCGCCGCCGTCGACGCACTGCGCGGCGCGGGCCGGTCACTGCGCACGTTCACCGAATTCATGGTGGAGGCCGACGTCAGCCCGTTCGCGGAGAACGAGCTGATGGACCCCGACCACGTGCCGCCGTCGCTGGCCGAGAGCGCGTGGAAGCTGGTCACCGGCGTCACAGGGCGGGTTTTGGGAAAGTGGATACCGGCGGCGGTGACACACGGTATTCGTGCAGGGTGAGCAACCGCACGCTGATCGACATCTCCGTACCCCTGCGCGACGGGATCGCGTCCGACCCGCCCGGACTGCGCCCGGAGATCGAATACCTGACCCACCGTGACACCGTCGCCGACGTGCTGTCGTTCTTCCCCGGTGCCACCGAGGACGACCTGCCCGACGGGGAGGGCTGGGCGATCGAACGGGTGTCGATGACCACCCACTGCGGCACCCACCTCGACGCGCCGTACCACTTCGCGTCCACCATGAACATGGCCACGATGAAGAACGGCGAGCGCGCCATCACCATCGACGAGGTCCCGCTGGAATGGTGCTTCCAGCCGGGCGTGAAACTCGACTTCCGGCATTTCGGCGACGGCTACGTCGTCACCCCGGACGACATCGACGCCGAACTCGACCGCATCGGCCACACGCTGTCCCCACTGGAGATCGTCGTCGTGAACACCAGCGCCGGAACCCGGTACGGTCACGACGATTACGTGCAGCGCGGGTGCGGCATCGGCCGGGACGCGACGCTGCACATGCTCGAACAGGGGGTTCGGCTCACCGGCACCGACGCGTGGAGCTGGGACGCACCGTTCTCCTACACCGCGCGGCGCTACGCCGAATCCCATGACGCGTCGATCATCTGGGAAGGGCACCGGGCCGGACGCGACATCGGCTACTGCCACCTGGAGAAGCTGCACAACCTGGAGCAGTTGCCCGCCACCGGATTCCAGGTGTCGTGCTTCCCGGTCAAGGTGCACGAGGCGTCGGCGGGCTGGACGCGCGCGGTCGCGATCCTCGACACCCCCTAGGTGCGCAGGGATGGTCACAGGGGCGAGCGGCGACGTGGTGTCGAACGTGTCGGACACCGCCCGGTGGGTGGCGGTGTATCGGGCGCTCGAGTCGGAGCGGCCGGACGCGGTGTTCCGCGATCCGCACGCGGGCCGGCTGGCCGGTGAGCGGGGTCGCCAGATCGTGGCGACGGTGCCGCGGATGATGCGGTCCAGGTGGTGGATGGTGGCCCGCACGAAGACGATCGACGACCTCGTGCTGGACGCGATCGCCGACGGCTGCGACCGGGTGCTCAACCTGGCCGCGGGCCTCGACACCCGGCCGTACCGGCTGGACCTGCCCGCCGACTTCGCGTGGGTGGAGGCGGATCTGCCGGGACTGATCACCGAGAAGCAGCAGTTGCTCGCCGGGGAGACGCCCCGGTGCCGGGTGACGCGATTCCCGGTCGATCTGTCCGATCCCGGCGCCCGGGACCGGTTCCTCACCGACGCGCTGGCCGGGGCGGCGAAGGCGCTGGTGCTGACCGAGGGTCTGCTGATGTACCTCGACCGATCCGACGTCGACGACCTCGCGCGGGCGCTGGAGCGGCCCGAAGTGGCCTGGTGGATGCTGGACCTCGCCGGGCCCGGCCTGAAGAAGTGGATGAACGAGAAGTCCGGCGGGCTGCTCAAGAACGCGCCGTTCAAGTTCGCGCCCGAGCAGGGCGTCGGCTACTTCGAGGAGCGCGGTTGGCGCGCACTCGACATCGAGTCGGTGGTCGTCGTCGCGGCACGGCTGCGCCGGCTGCCGTGGTTCATGCGACTGGTCGCGCGGCTGCCCCAGCCGGATCCCCGGCGCCCACCGCGGGACCGGCCCTGGAGCGCCGTCGTGCGGCTGACCCGGTGAGGGCTCACATCCGGTAACGGGCGACCTTCTCCGGGCGCAGGACGACACGCACCCAGGTCTCGGCGAGCAGATCGTCGAGATCGCGTACCCGCACCGGATCGCCGAGATCCCAATAGCGTTGCGCGAGCCGCGTCACCAGTTCGGCGGCACCGTCGGTGTGCACGGTCGTGGACCCGGACACCGACACCCACCGCTCGCGCTCGCCGACCGGGGCGGCGACGACCAGCGATGCGCGCGGATGCTGTCGCAGCCGCCGCACCCGCACCGAGTCGGGCAGGGTGAACGACTCGACCGTCCGGTCGGCGGTGACCTCGTACCAGATCGGCCGCGGCTGGGGCGGTGCCGGTGCGGCGGCCGGGGAGAAGAACCCGTACAGCGGGCGGCGTAGCAGGTCGAGGTCGTCCTGGGTCAGCGGATTATCGGTCAGGGGATCGGCGTCAGCGCTCATGGGTAGCGCAACCACGGGCGCCGTGCGCGTCTTCCCGGCGGGTCAGGCGGGTACGGCCGACTCGTCGGCGGTCGCCGCCGCGACCGCCTCGTGGAGCAGCACGGTGACCGCCGAGACCAGGTTGTTGGCCTGCTTGCCGCGCGAATAGCTGCGCAGCACGATGCGACGGGTGCCGAGGCCGGGCACGTCGAGGGTCTCGACGCCGTCCTGCTGGGCACCCTGCAGCGCAAGCATCGGGATCAGCGCCATCCCCTCGCCGGCGGCGACCAGGGCCAGCGCGGTCTGCGTCGCGAAGTAGCGGTGCACGGTCGGCTGGTTCATGCCGCTGGCCCGGCGCAGCCGCGCCACCGCGCGCGCACTCGCGCCGGAGAAACCCATCCCGAGCCACGGCAACGTCAGCCGGCCCAGCTCGGCGACATCGGAGGCCAGCGTGCCCGCCGGGACTACCAGCTTCCACGGCTCGTCGAGCAGCGGCACCTCGACCATCCCCGACGGCAACCGTTTCGGGGAATCCTCGGCGTCGAGTTCGACGATGCCGGCGTCCAGGTCGCCGTCCTTGAGTGCGCGCATCATCGGGTCCGGCTCCAATTCGGACACCTGGAAGTGCACCCCGGGCAGCTGGCGCTTCCACTGGGCCAGCGCGGGCGCGACCACCACGGACAGGAAACTCTGGAAACCGCCGAGGCGCATGGTGCCGTGGATCTCGGCGTCCCCGCGTTCCAGCCGCACCTGCACCGAAGCGAGCGTCTGCTCGATCTGCAGCGCCGCCTCCGCCAGCGCCTGCCCCTCCGGGGTCAGCGCCGAACCGTGCGTGGTGCGCGTCATCAACACCCGGTCGGTCTCCCGCTCCAGCCGCGCGATCTGCTGCGACACCGCCGACGGGGTCATTTGCAGCTCGTCCGCGGCGGCCAGCACCCCGCCCGCCCGCGCCACGGCGAGCAGATAACGGAGCCGTCGCGGGTCGATATCCATTCACAAAGACTAAACTGCCAGTGCATTCTTATTCAATTGTGTTTAACCCATCCCATCCCGATACTCGTACCGGCTACGAGACACGGAGGCGGAACGAGATGATTGCGGCAATCCTGGGGTGGGTGGGGACAGTGGGGACACTGCTTGCCTATCTGATGGTGAGTCGTGGTCGGCTACAAGCGAATTCACGACGCTACGCGGCGCTGAACATCCTCGGCGGGGTGCTCGGCGGTAGCGCGAGCGCGCTGTACGGGGCGTGGCCGAGCGCGGTGTCGAACTTCATCTGGGCCGCGGTGGGGCTGATGACCGTGGTGAGCCGCGTCACCGGGAAGACCGCGCAGCTACATTGACGGGATGTGTGACGACCGCACTTCGGTGACGCCCCAGCACGAACCGGAGAAGCTGCACAGCGTGCGCGACGAGCTGGGTCTGCCGTCGCTCGTCGACGTGCACACCCACTTCATGCCCAAACGGGTGATGGACAAGGTGTGGGCGTACTTCGACTCGGCGGGCCCGCTCACCGGCAGGCCGTGGCCGATCACGTACCGCCTCGACGAACAGACCCGGGTCGCGGGGCTGCGGGAGTTCGGGGTCAGTGCGTTCACCTCGCTGGTGTATCCGCACAAACCGGACATGGCGGCGTGGCTGAACGAGTGGGCCGCCGAGTTCGCACGCGCGACACCGGACTGTCTGCACACCGCGACGTTCTACCCCGAACCCGGCGCCGCCGACTACGTGCGGCGCGCGATCGACGCCGGCGCCCGGGTGTTCAAGGCCCACATCCAGGTCGGTGACTACTCACCGGCCGACCCGCTGCTCGGCGAGGTCTGGGACATCCTCGAACACCACCGGATCCCGACGGTGATCCACGCCGGATCCGGGCCCGCCCCAGGACGTTTCACCGGGCCCGGGCCGGTGGCCGAGATCCTGCGGAGCCGTCCGGCGCTGCCGTTGATCGTCGCGCACATGGGGATGCCCGAGTACCGCGACTTCCTAGAGCTGGCCCACCGCTATGACGGTGTGCACCTGGACACGACGATGGCCTTCACCGACTTCAGCGAACAGATGCACCCGTTCCCGGCCTCCGCGCACGCCGATCTGCTCGCGCTCGGGGACAAAGTGCTGTTCGGCAGTGACTATCCGAACATCCCGTACCCGTACCACCACGCGGTGGACGCTGTACTGCGGCTCGGCCTGGGCGACCAGTGGTGCCGGAAGGTGCTGCACGACAACGCCACCCGGCTCTTCGCATTGTCAGGCTGAGCTCAGGCCCACGTGATCAGGCCCATTTGCGGATCGCCCACCTCTCGAACAGGCTCAGGATCGAGTCGGTCAGCTTACCCAGCAGTGCCAGCGAGATGATCGCGAGGAAGATGCGGTCGATGCGGCCGTTCTGACCCGAATCCAGCAGCAGGAAGCCCAGCCCCATCGAGCTCGCGATGAGTTCGGCGGCGACCAGGAACAGCCACGACTGCGCCAGCGCGAGCCGCAGCGCCGACACCGTCGACGGCACCACAGCGGGAAGCTGCACGGTCGCAAACAGTTTCACACCCCGCAGTCCGAACGCACGGCCCGCCTCCAGCAGGTGGGCGTCGACGTGGCGCAGCGCGCTGCCGACGATGGTGTAGACGGGGAAGAACGCCCCGATCGCGATCAGGATGATCTTGGACTCCTCGCCGATGCCGAACCACAGGATCAGCAGCGGCACCCACGCCAGCGACGGCACCGCACGGATCCCGCCGAACGTCGGCGCGAGCAGTACGTTGGCCAGCCGCGACAACCCGACGATCGCGCCGAGCGCCAGGCCGATCGCGGCGCCGAACGCGAAACCGACCAGGACCCGCTGCGTCGAGATCGCGATGTAGGGCCCGTAGAGGCCGCGCTCGGCGAGGTCGACCGCGGCCAGCCACACCATCGTCGGCGACGGCAGCACCGACACCGGCATCAGGCCGGCGGACGAAACCCAGTGCCACACCGCGAGAATGGCGGCAGGCAGCAGCGCACCACCGGCTGCCCGCACCCAGCGGCGGTTCAGCCGGCCGCCGCTGCGGGTGCCCTGCGGAGCCGCTGCGACGGCCGTGTCGGTCACGACCTCATCCGAGGCGGGTCGCGTCGGCCTGCTTGGCGAAGCTGTCGTTGACGAGCGAGGCCAGCGCGTCGTCGACCTGCTGCTGGTTCGGCACGTCCCCGAGGTCGACGAAGATCGGCCCGATCTTCTCCAGCACCGCGAGCTGGGTGGCGCCCGGGACCTGATCGACATCGAGGTTGCTGCGCTCCCGGATCACCTTCTCGGCGACCGCGGGTTCCAGGCCTGCGGCGTCGGCGAGGATCTTCGCCGTCTCATCGGGGTTGTCCGCGGCCCAATCGGCCGCCGCGGCATAGGCGTCGACGACGAGCTGGGCGATCTCGGGCTTGTCCTGCAGGAAGTCCTCGCGGGCGTTGAGGAAGCCGAAGCTGTTGAAGTCGATGTTGCGGTAGAACAGCGTCGCCCCGGTCTGCTCGGCGCCGGCCATGATCGGGTCGAGGCCGGCCCATGCGTCCACCGAACCGTTTTGCAGTGCGGCCCAGCCGTCGGCGTGCTGGAGGTTCTGCACCGTGACGTCCTCGACGCTCAACCCGTTGGCCTCCAGTGCCTGCAGCAGGAAGAAGTACGGGTCGGTGCCCTTGGTGGCCGCCACGGTCTTGCCGCGCAGCTGTTCGACGCTGGTGATGTCGCTGCCCGCGGGGGCGACCAGGGCCGCCCATTCGGGCTGGGAGTAGATCCCGATGACTTGGATCGGGGAGCCGTTCGCGCGGGCGAGCAGCGCCGCCGACCCGGCGGTGGAGCCGACGTCGATCGCGCCGGCACGCAGCGCCTCGTTGGCCTTGTTCGACCCGGCCGACTGGACCCAGTTGACCTGCAGGCCTTGGTCTTCCAGCCAACGCTGGTTCTTGATGATCAGGCTCAGCGGGTTGTAGGTGGCGAAATCGATGTTCAGGGTCTGGCCCGCGAGATCGCCGTCGGCGGTCTCGCTGCTCTGGGAGGCCTGGTTCTCGCCCGAGACGCACCCGGTGAGCAGTAATGCCAGTGCCGCGACCAGCGCCGTGGTGTACGCCTTGAGTCTCATACTCTGCTTTCCTGATAGGTGGTGCGATGGGCTTCGACGCCGAGGCCGTCGAGGAGTTGTACGCGCAGTTCGGCGAGTTCGGCCGAACCGCGGTCGCGCGGGCGGTCCCCAGGCACGGTCAGCGTCTGGCGGATCGAGGCGCCGGGCACGCCGTCTTCGGTGCCGAGCAGGATGACCCGGTCGGCGAGCTGCAGCGCCTCGTCGACGTCGTGGGTGACCAGCAGCACCGTGGTCGGGGCGGCGGCGTGGACGTCGAGCAGCAGATCCTGCATCTTGAGCCGGGTCAGCGCATCGAGCGCGCCGAAGGGCTCGTCGAGCAGCAGCACGCCGGGGTTGCGGGCCAGGGCGCGCGCCAGCGACGCGCGCTGGGCCATACCGCCGGAGATCTCCCGCGGGCGGTGGCCGGCGAACTCGGTGAGCCCGACGAGATCCAGTAGCGTCGCGACGGTTTCGCGTCCCCGCGCGGCGGGTGTCTTCGGGGGCAGCCCCAGGGCGACGTTCTGGGCGATCGTGCGCCATGGCAGCAGGCGTGGTTCCTGGAAGCCGACGGCGCAGCGCGGGTCGTACTCACGCGCCGGTGTCCCGTCGATCCCGACGGTTCCCACGGTGGGGGAGTCGAGGCCGGCGACGATCCGCAACAGGGTGGACTTGCCGCACCCGCTCGTCCCGAGGATCGCGAGGATCTCCCGGGGCGCGACCTCAAGTGAGATGTCGCGCAGCACCGCCCGCGCACCGCCGCCCGCACCGAACGCGCGGCCGAGGCCGTGGAACGACACCGCGAAGGCATGATCGGCGACGCGTTCGGGCGTGGCCAGGGAGTTCGCGGGCATTCGGGGGATGATGGCGGCCGCGCGCGGGGCCGTCACGAGTTTTCGCCACCGCGGTTTGAAAGCTTGCCGACCGCCGCTGCTGTCCTCTAAGAGGCGCTGCCCTCGGGTTCGGACGGGAGGGCTTCGGCGCCCGGGGTGGCAGGCGTGGTCAAGACTTCTTCGGTCTCGCTGTCGGTGTCCTTGCCCGGCTCGGGGGTTGTCATCGTAGGCCTTTCGGTTCGGGACCGTCGTGGTGCACCGTGACACCAGAACGAGGATGTGTAACGGCGCGTGACACTTCTTCCCCGTGCCGCGGCCCCCGAAACGCGCCATGGTGGCGACGCGCTTCGGCCCCGGACCGAAATTTAAATCTCATCGAACACGGTCCCGGTGCTTCGGATCCGGCCGGCTTGCGTAAAGAGCTGGTTAATTGCGGTATATCGACCTGGGGGAGTGTGTTTCGGGCGCTTCGCCACCATTGACAGACTTCAGTCAGAACATAATGATTGCGGTGTGTCTGAATCCACCGCCGATCGAGAGGCGGTGCTGGACGTCGGTATCCAGGACCGTCTGCCGCTGCCCAAGACGGGCCTGTTCGGATTGCAGCATCTTCTCGCGCTGACCGGCATCTGGATCTTCCCGGTGCTTATCGGCGCGACGCTGGAACTCAGCCAAGAGGACGTCAGCCATATCGTCCAGGCCTGCTTCCTGCTGACCGGGCTGGTCACCATCCTGCAGTCCAGCCGCATCGTGCGGCTGCCGATCGTGCAGGGCCCCACCGCGGCGTTCTTCGTCGCGATCCTCGCCGCGGCGGCGACCTACGACCTCGGCACGGCGTTCGGATCCATGGTGGTGGCGGGCCTGATCTTCATGGTGTTGTCGATCCCGATCGGCAACCTCGGGCTGTTCGGCCACATCCGCAGGTTCGCCGCCGACCCGATCGTGTTCGGCACCCTGTTCGTGATCATCGGTGCGCAGCTGGCCAACATCGGTCTGCCCGGCTGGTTCGGCACCGCGGGCACCGACTCCTACGGATGGTCCAGCTTCTGGGTCGGCGTCGTGGTGGTCGTGGTGATCCTCGGCTGCATGATCTTCGGCGGCTCAACCCTGTTCAAGCGCGCCGCGATCCTGGTGGGCATCGCGGTCGGCTCCGTCGTCGCGCTGCTGGCCGGGATCTGGTCGCCGCCGTCGCTCGGCGAGGCCTCGGTGATCGGCGTCCCGACGATCTTCCCGTTCGGGTTCGGCGTCGCGTGGCCGGTCGTGATCCTGATGCTGCTGGCGTTCTTCCAGGCCGGTGCCGAGGCGATGGGGATGTACACCCTGGTCTCCGGCTGGGGCGGGGAGAAGCTGAGCGTCAACCGCATCAACCGCGGTCTGTTCACCGAGTTCCTAGGGTCCACCGTGGGGGCGGCGTTCGGCGGGATCGGCACCACGTCCTATCCGGAGAACGTCGGCATCATCCGGATCACCCGCATCGGCAGCCGGTTCGTCACGATGGCCGCGGGCATCTTCGCGTTCGCGCTGGCGTTCCTGCCGCAGATCAGCATGTTCATCGCCGGGCTGTCCGGGGTGGTGCTGTCCGCCGCGTCGACGATCCTGTTCGGCATCATCGCGATCAGCGGCATCCAGATGCTGCAGAAGGTGCGCTGGGACGACCTGAACATCGCCGTCGCCGCAACGTCGTTCATCGTCTCGCTGGGCACGCAATGGATTCCGGAGGACATCCTGGCCGCGCTGCCGCCCCAGATCGCCGGCTTGATCAACACCCCGATGATGCTCGGCGTCATCATGCTGATCACGCTGAACATCCTGGTCAACTTCATCATCAGGCCACGGCTCGAGAGCCGGGTCGCCGTGGCAGCGGACGCGGCGTGATGAGATCGGCGGCCTGATGAGATTGGCTGCCGTCCAGGACCATCCGGTGTTCCTGGACCGCGACGCCAGCGTCGCGAAGGCCGTCGAGCTGATCGGTCGCGCCGCCGCCGACGGCGCCGACGTGATCGGTTTCCCGGAGGGGTTCGTCCCGGGCCATCCCGGCTGGGGCGAGCTGCACGCGTTCGACGACCGCTTCCTCGAGCTCAACGCCCGGCTGTTCGGCAACGCGATCGAGGTGCCGTCGACCGGGGTCGACGCGCTGCGCGCCGCCTGCCGCGACGGCGGTATCGCGGCCGTGATCGGGGTGTGCGAACGGATTCCGGGAACCACCGGCACGCTGTTCAACACCCAACTTCACATCACCGAACACGGCGAGCTGGCCGCACGGCACCAGAAGCACGTGCCGACCATCGGTGAACGCCTGGTGCACGCCCCGGGACAGACCGGCAGCGTCAACAGTGCCGCGGCACAGGGCATCACGATCAGCGGGCTGATCTGCGGTGAGAACTCCAACCCGCTCGCCCAGTACGCCGCGGCGCGCGCCTACCCGACGGTGCACGTCGCGTCGTGGCCGCAGCATTTCAGCCCGTCGCTCGCGATGGGGCCCGTCGTCGACCTGGTGCCGAGGTCACTGGGGTACTCGCTGAAGTGCTATGTGATCAGCGCGGTGACCACGGTGTCGCAGGAGATGATCGACGCGTACGGGTACGGCGGTGCGGGCGACTATCTGCGCGGCGCGGACATCGGGGCACGGGCGGCGATCCTCGGTCCCGCCGGGCAGGTCCTTGCCCGCGCCGAAAGCGATGCGCCGCAACTGGTCTACGCCGACGTCGATCCTGACGGCGTCATCGGCCCCAAGTTCGTCCACGACGTCGCCGGCCACTACAACCGGCCCGAGTTGTTCGCGCATCTGTTCGCGCAGCACCCCATCGAAAGCGAGGCACCATGAGCAGCCATCTGGTCTACGGGCGTGAGCACGAACTCGACCCGGCGGGCGACTTCGCGGCCTGGCTGGATCCCCGGCGCACCGCCGTCGTCTCGATCGACATGCACCAGGGTCACCTGTCCGAGGACCCCGCGTGCCCGTGCCCGGCCCCGCGCGGACGCGAGATCGTCGGCGCGGTCGACGCGTTCCACCGCGCGGCCCGCGCGCACGGGGTGCCCGTCATCCACGTCCGCTCCGAAGTGCGCGCGTCGGGTGCCGACGATGTCAAGGGCACCAGCAGCAGTGCGTGGCGTGTCACCTTCCCCCACCATGTCGGACCCATCCCCGGCGCCGACGGGCACGCGTTGGCCGGCAGCAGGTGGACAGAATTCGTCACCGAGGTCGCCCCGGCCGACGAGGTGGTGACCGGTAAGAAGCGACTGTCGGCGTTCTATCCGACCGACCTCGATTTCCTGCTGCGGCAGATGGGGACGACCGCGGTCGTGCTCGACGGCATCATGGCCGACTGCTGTGTGCTCAACACGGCGTTCGACGCATCGAACCTCGGCTACCGGGTCACGGTGCTGCAAGACCTGGTGCGCGGGACAGACGAGGCGCTGGAGTCGGCCGCGCTGGCGATGATGTCGTTACACCTCGGGCTGGTCACGACGTCGGAGTCGCTGCTCGCGTGCTGGGACGGCGCCGTCGGCGGATGACGCCGCCAGTGACGTGACCGACGTGTCGCAGGCAATGTGGTGGTAACAGACCGCCGTTACATTGACCGACACAATCGGCACGCCGGGGAGGGTCCCCGACGGGCGGAAACGGACACGTGGCAGACGAATTCAGACATGGCACGCCCACGGGCGGCGGGGTGGACGGCGGCGCCGGCACCAAGACCATCGTCTTCGCGCTCTACGACAAAGTCACCCTGCAGGATGTCGCGGCACCGCTGGAAATCTTCGCCCGCGCCAACGACTTCGGTGCGCGGTACACGGTGCTGACGGCCTCGCCCACCGGCCGACCGGTCGGGACCACGGCGTTCGCGACCCTGAACGTCGATATCGCCTTGGCCGACGTACCGCACACCTTCGACACGTTGGTGGTACCAGGAGGTGTCCCGGCGGACTTCACATTCACCCCGGGCCTGCACGACATCCCGGAGGAACCGACGCCGGACTCGGTCGCGGACGCCATGGACATGGTGCGTCGGCTCGCACCGAGGGCGCGCAGGATCGCCTCCGTGTGTACCGGCTCCTTCGTGCTCGCCGCGCTCGGCCTCCTCGACGGGCGACGGGCGACGACCCACTGGGCGCACTGCCAGACGCTGGCGCGCGATTACCCGACGGTGATCGTCGATCCGGACTCCCTCTTCGTCCAAGACGGGCCCTTCATCACCGGCGCGGGCATCACCGCGGGCATCGATCTCGCGCTCGCGATGGTCGAGAGTGACTTCGGCCCGGCGGTGGCCCGCCGGGTGGCGCGGTGGATGGTCGTGTTCCTGCAACGGCCCGGCGGTCAGGCCCAGTTCAGCGTCTGGGCCGAATCGGCGCTGCCGGTGACCGGCGGATTGCGTGAGGTGGTGGATTCGGTCATCTCGGATCCCGCCGGAGACCATTCGCTCGCATCGATGGCAGCCCGCGCCGCCGTCAGCGAGCGGCACCTCGTGCGAGTGTTCCGGGATCAGGTCGGCATGACGCCGGCGCGCTTCGTCGAGCACGCGCGCCTGGAGGCCGCCAAAGTCCTGCTTGCGACCGGTGACCACAGTCAGGAATCCGTCGCCCGGCGCAGCGGTTTCGGCACGCCGGACACGATGCGGCGCACATTCCGCCGCAACCTCGGCATCTCACCCGGCGTGTACCGAAGTCGCTTCCGTACCACGGGTGTCGACGCGTGACCGGCTGACCAGGTGGTCACGCACCCGGGCTCCCGCGTGCAGTCCACTGCGACGTGCCGCGGCATGAAACGATTCGCCGGCCATGACCAGTCCGACGGCGTTCTCCAGCCGGACATCGTGCACATACTTTCGTAGCGTCACGCCCACCTGAGACTTGAACAGTCTTGCGAGGTGGCGTGTGCTGAGCCCGAGTTGCCCTGCCACCGTGTCGAGTTCGTAATTCCCCGCGGGGTCGACGGCGATGGTCACCAGTAGCCGTTCGATCCCGGGGTGCTTGGGCCGCGGTGTTCGGGCGGCGACGGAGATCTGGGGATGCCCTTCCAATCGCCTTCCCAGCACCACCATTTCTTTCGAGATCTCCTGTGCGACAGCGCTACCGTAGTCGTCGCCGACCAGCGCGAGGGCGAGGTCGATGCCCGCGGATGCACCCGCGGACGTCCATACGGCACCGTCGCGCACATACACCGAGTCCAGATCGACGATGGTCGCGGGGTGGCGGGTGGCGAAGGTGTCCAGATGTCGCCAGTGCGTCGTCGCGCGCCGGCCGTCGAGCACGCCGGCGGCGGCCAGGGCGAAGGACCCCGTGCAGACCGCTGCGACCCGGCGCGACGTTCTCACCTGCGAACGGATGACTCTCGATAGATGCTGGGGTATCCCACCTGTGACGAGGCCGGCGCCGCCCGGCACGAGCAGGGTGTCCACCGTCGCCAGCGTCGAGGCCGGGGCGGCATGCAACGTAACCCCGGATGCGCACCGGACCGTCGGCGACTCGGTCGTGGAGTACAGCCCGACCGAGTACGCGCAGCCCATCTCCCGGGCGATGTCGAAGACCTCGAGGGGGCCGGCCACGTCGAAAGCCCGAACGTCATCGAACACCAGCATCGCGATGTGGCGCGGGTGAGCGTGGGCGGCCGAACTCATGGCCACAGCGTGACCCTTGGTTACGTCGCGTGTGCGGCGATGTCCGGAATTGCATCCGACGTGTCTGTGTCGGTCGGTCCTGGACCGACCGATGTCCCGTTTGGGCGCAAGTTTGTCCATCGTGAAGGACGTCCGAAAGCCCGGGGTTACATCACCGAAACACCACGAACCCAACGTTGTTCACGGGTCTGATGCCACGGGCCCGGTCCTGTTGGTCGAAACGAGAGTGGGGGGCGGTATGGATTCGCGGTCTGCGCTCACCCTGAGCATCGGTGTGCTCGGTGGGGTTGCGGTGGCGTTCACGGCCACATTGGTCACTGTCCCGATCTGGGTGGTGTTCCTGGCGTGGGCGTCGTTCTTCTTCGTCGGTGGCGGTCCGTCCGGCTGGGTTCGCTCCGTGTGCTCGAACCTGGTCGGTGTCGCGATCGCCAGCGCGAGCCTGTACGCGTCGCACGTGCTCGGCGGAAGCTTGACCGCGACCGCGATCGCGGTCGGTGTCGGCAGTGCGGTGATGGTTCAGGCCTCGTGGGTCGGGCTTCTGTCCACCACGCCTGCTGTCGTGGTCGGGTTCGCCTCCACGGTCTCGACCGTCGCCGGGACGGGCCAGCTGGTCACAGCGACGAGCATCTCCCATCCGGGGCTGGTGGCAGCGTGCGCCTGCGTGCTCGGCGCGACGTTCGGCATCGCCTCCGAGTACCTGGCCACCTTGATGACGCGACCGGCACCCGCCGGCCGTCCCGATCCGGAAGGCGTGACGGCGTGAAACTGCAGCATTACCTCGGCGGGCTTGAGGGCCTGCCGGAACCACTGAATCTCGAGAAGAAGGTCTTCGTCGAAGACTGGGAGAAACGAATTTTCGGCATCCACGTGGCGATGATGGGCCTGAGCAACCACCTCGGCGCAGCCCTGCCGCAGTACCCGGTCGAGCAGGTCCCGACGACCTTTCGGGACGAGTGGACATGGGCGTCGCTGCGCACCGGCGCCGAGGGCATGAACCCTTTCGACTATTTCAAGTTTCGCTATTACGAGAAGTGGCTCGGCGGGATCAGCCAGTTCTTCATCGACAACGGTTATGTCTCCGAGGAGGAGATCAGCGCGCTCATCGAGGCGCCTGAATCGGCGGTCGTCGAAGGTGGTGACCCCGCGATCGACGATCAGGTGATCGACTACCTTCGGCGGGGAGACAGCCCGCGCCGCGACGTCGCGCATCCGAAGTTCGCGGTGGGCGAGAGGGTGGCGATCGCCAACACGCCGGCCGGCGCGCACACCCGCCTGCCCGGTTATCTCCGCGCCAAAGTCGGTACGGTGCAACGCATCTTCGAGGGCGACTACGGATACTTCGTCCACACCGGTGACGGCATCGGCGACCCGATGCCGATCTACATCGTCGAGTTCACCCCGGAGGAGCTGTGGGGCCCCAGGGCAGAACCGGGCGCCAATGCCCTCTACGCCGAGCTTTTCGAGGCGTATCTCCAACCCATCGAGGAGGTCAAGTGACAGAGCAGTTCGCCTATCCGTCCGAGCGTGAGAAACTCAGTGCGGACAGGGTTTCCGCGCTCGAACGGCTCCTGATCGAAAAGGGCGTCATCACAAGCCAAACCGTCGACAAGGTGCTGTCCTATTTCGAATCCGAGATGACCCCGCTCAACGGCAAGAAGATCGTGGTCAAAGCGTGGACGGATCCCGACTTCGCGGCGCGGGTCGTCGTCGACACCCCGGCAGCCATCGCGGAACTGGAGTTGCCGGAGGGGATGGCCGGCGCGGAGGGGGAGCATCTGCAGGCCGTCGCCAACACTCCCGGCGTGCACAATTTGGTGATCTGCACGCTGTGCTCGTGTTTCCCGTGGCCGGTCCTCGGACTACCGCCGTACTGGTACAAGGATCCCGTGTTCCGCGCGCGGGCGGCGCGGGAGCCCCGTACGGTCCTCGCCGAAGTCGGCGTCGAGCTCGCCGAGGACACCGAGATCAAGGTCTGGGATTCCAGCGGCCATTCACGATGGTTCGTCATCCCGGAACGGCCCGCCGGCACCGAGGAACTGACCGATGACGAGTTGATGGACCTGGTCACCACGGAGTCGATGATGGGTGTCGCGCTGGCAGGACGTGCGTCGTGAAACTACACAGCACCTGTACCACTGACCAGGCGGCACCGTCGTTCGATCACGACTGGCAGCGCAGGGCATTCGGGCTCGCGCTGGCGCTCTCGGAGTTCGGTCACTACCCGTGGAGTGAGTTCCAGCAGAGTCTCATCGACACGATCGGCGCCTGGGAAGCCACCCCGGAAACCGACCGGGCCGAATGGGAGTACTACGACCACTGGGTTGCCGCACTGGAGACCGTGGTCGCGCAGCGCCAGATTCTGATCAATCCGGTGGTCACCGATGACGGTGACCACGCCGTCCACGACGACCATCACTGACCCAGCAAGAGAACGGAATTGGAATGCACATCGAGCCAGGGATAGTCGACGGCGCGAAGATCGCGCTGAGTTACGCCAGTGCGACGGGCGCCGGCGTCTACGCGGTGAGCGCGGCGTGGAAGCACGTCAAGCAGCGCGGTGGCGCGTCACTGATTCTCGGAAGTGCCGCCACGACGGTGTTGACCCTCGTGTTCTTCGAACTGTTCCCGCACTTTCCGGTCGGGGTCTCCGAAGTCCACCTCATTCTCGGGTCGACGCTGTTCCTGATCTTCGGAGCCGCGCCGGCGGCCTTCGGTCTGGCGGCGGGCCTGCTGATCCAGGGCCTGCTGTTCGCTCCGTTCGACCTGCCGCAATTCGGGATGAACGTCACGACACTCGTCGTGCCGCTGTTGGCACTGCAGTACGTCGCCGGAAGGACCATCGCCCCGCAAACCCGCTATGTCGACCTGAAATACCGCCAGGCGCTGACCCTATCGGCGACCTACCAGGCTGGCATCGTGTCCTGGGTGGCGTTCTGGGCGGTCTACGGCCAGGGCGTCACTGCCGAGACATTGGCCAGCGTGGCGACTTTCGGTGCCGCCTATCTGCTGGTGATCGTGGTGGAGCCGGTGGCCGATCTGGCCGTGCTCGCGGCGGCGAAGGCCGCTCAGCGGTTCAAAGACGGGGCGTGGCTGGAACCACGCCTGTTCAACCCGGCCTGAGGCCGGGCGCAGGTGACGCCCGCCGGCACAGCGGCCGCGGGGGCGATCTCGCGGGTGCGCCGGCGTTCGTCGCCGGCGATGCGGCGCGACAGCACGCGGTCGTCGCGCTTGGACAGCGTGGCGGCCTTCTCGGACAGCAGGGCGAGTTGCTGCCAGCTCAGGCCGTCGAGGTCGCCATCGGAATCGTGGGTGGCCACCACCACGCAGCCGCGCAGCAGCGGGACCGACTTGGCGGTGAAATCAGTGGTGGCCAAAAGTACTTCGGTGGCCAGCCGGTTGACGCGGCGCTGGCAACCCTGGGTGGCCGGGCTGAACCAGAAGTCGAACTGCCGGTCGGTGCTGCTGAGGGAGTACAGGCCCTGGTCCTGGATCAGACGGTTGATGTCGGCCTCGGTATAGGCACGGGTCTCATATACGGCGCCGCTGGGGCTGAAGTACAAAACAGTGTTCATTCGTATGTTCCATTCGACTCTTTCTCGGGATCTTGGTCGGCGCCGGCGTCCCAGCGCTGTGACAAGAGTTACCCGTGTGGCAAATGGGACAAACCTTGATATCGATATGGAAACGTCGGGTTTGGGCCCGATGCCGAGAAGCCGGCCCTAGCGGTCCTTGCCGGACGGCGACTCCGCCTCCCGGCGCTCCTCCTTGAGCCGGTCCTTGCTGCGGATCAGCCGCAGCAACGTCACCAACGCCAGCCCACCGACGATGTTGAGCACCACGGTGTAGCCGAACCAGGACAGCCAGGCGAGATACCCGAACGGGGCGTCACCTGCGGTCAGCGCGCCGAAGATGAGCAGCGAGTCGAGGATCGAGTGGAACATCTGCAGCCCTGCGAGCAGGAATGCGCCGGCGACCGCCGCGGCGATCTTGCCCGGTACCGAATCGGTGCCGTGCTGCATCCGCGTCATCAGCGTGATCACCATGCCGCCCAGCAGTGCCAGCGCCACCGTCTCGGCGTTCAACGGCGCGTGCACGAAGTGTTCGGCCGATGTCGTGGTCTGTTCGCGCAGTTTCGGATACGCGGTCATCACCAGCCACATGATCAGCCAGCCGCCCGCCAGGTTCGCCGCGAGCGTGCCGGTCCACAGCTTCAGCAGCTGCGCGGCGTTGGCGCGTTTGGCCGCGACCGTGGTGACCGGGATCAGGAAGCCCTCGGTGAACAGCTCGCTGCGGCCGAGCAGCAGCGCGAGGAAGCCGATCGAGAACGCGATCCCGGCGAGCAACTGGTTACCGGTGGCGTGCAGCACCGACAGATACGCGAGCACCCCCATCGCGACCTCGGTCCCGCCGAAGAAGCCGGTCACCAGCACCTCGCGCCAGGTGCGGTGCAGGCGCTGGGTGCCCTCGTCGATCATCCGGTTGAACGCGTTCTCCAACGCGTCCTCGATGGGGCTGTCGGTATCGCCGAGTTCACGCTGGCTGGTCGAGCTCATGGCGGCGCGAGTACCCACGACTTGGCCGGACGATACCGTCGGGCGCATGGATGTCGACGAGTACCGGGCACAGGATGCGACGGGGCTGGCGAAGCTGGTCGCCGACGGCGAGGTCACCGCCGCCGAACTGCTGGCGCTGGCGCGGGAGCGCGCCGCCGAGGTGAACCCGAAGATCAACGCCATCGTGCGGGACGTGCCGGTGCCCGACGGCGAGAACCGCACGGGCCCCTTCGCCGGGGTGCCGTTCCTGATCAAGGATCTGTCCCAGGACTACGCAGGGCTGCCGACGTCGGGCGGCTCTCGGTCGATGCGGTACCTGCCGGTCGCCGAACACGGCGCGATCGTTGCGCGCTGGCTCGACGCGGGTCTGGTGATCTTCGGCAAGACCAACACCCCGGAGTTCGGGGCGAAGGGCATCACCGAACCCGAGGTCTGGGGCCCCGCGCGCAACCCGTGGGACCTGACCCGGTCCCCGGGCGGCTCCTCTGGTGGTTCGGCGGCCGCGGTGGCGGCGGGCATCGTGCCGTGCGCAGGTGCCAACGACGGCGGCGGCTCCATCAGGATCCCGGCCGCCTGCTGCGGGCTGGTCGGACTGAAGCCGAGCCGCGGGCTGACCCCGAGCGGCCCGGTGTACGGCGAATCGATGCACGGCGCCGCGGTGCAGGGCGTGGTGTCGCGAACCGTCCGTGACACCGCCGGCATGCTCGACGTGATGAGCGGCGGGGAACCGTATGGCCCGTACACCCCGGCGCTGCCCGAGACACCGTTCGCGTCGAGCTTCGCGACCGCCCCCCGTCCGCTGCGCATCGGCGTGCGGGTGCCGTCCGCGATCACCCCGCAGCCGCATCGTGAGGCGTACGCCGCGGTCGAGGCGACCACCCGCCTGCTGACCGACCTGGGACACGAGGTCGTCGAACTGTCGGAAGCCCCGTACGACGACGCCGCGCTGGCCCGCGATTTCCTGCTGACCTGGTTCGTGACGCTGGCTTGGGAGGTCGCCGAGGCCAAGCGGCTCACCGGGGCCGGCGACGAGATGTTCGAGCGGGACACGCTGATCATGGCCGCGCTGGGCCGGGCCACCAGCAGCGTCGACTACCTCGACGCGGTCGCGCGCCGCCACGACCACACCCGCAGGCTCACGACGTTCTTCGAGTCGCACGACCTGCTGTTGACCCCGACGCTGGCGACGCCGCCACCGAAGATCGGCGACTTCGATCTGCCCGTCGCGCTGCAGCGCGCCGCCGACGTGCTGCTCAAGACGCGCACGGCCGCCCTGCTGCGGTTCACCAAGATCGTCGACGACATGGTGGACGAGAACCTCGGCTGGGTGCCCTACACCCAGCTGGCGAACATCACCGGCCGCCCGGCGATCTCGCTGCCGCTGCACTGGACGGCCGAGGGGGTGCCGCTGGGTGTGCAGTTCGTCGCGCCGCTGGCCGGCGAGACGCTGCTGCTGCAGCTCGGCGCACAATTGGAGCAGGCGGCGCCGTGGGCGCACCGCACGCCGCAGGTGTGAGACAGGAGCACGGCATGAGGTTCGGGATCTCCACGTTCGTCAACGACGACACCATCGACCCGGTGTCGCTGGCGCGTGCGGTCGAGGAGCGCGGCTTCACGGCGCTGGCCGTCGCCGAGCACACGCACATCCCGGCCAGCCGGGAGTCGCCGTATCCGCTGGGCGGCGAGCTGCCGAAGATCTACTACCGGACCCTGGACCCGTTCGTGACGCTGGCCGCCGCGGCGGCGGTCACGTCGACGATCGAACTGATCACCGGTATCGCGCTGCTGATCCAGCGGGACCCGATCATCACCGCCAAGGAGGCCGCCAGCATCGACGTGATCTCCGGCGGCCGTTTCACCTTCGGCGTCGGCGCCGGGTGGAACATCGAGGAGCTGCGCCAGCACGGCACCG
This sequence comes from Mycolicibacterium parafortuitum, assembly GCF_002086815.1. Lineage (GTDB taxonomy): Bacteria > Actinomycetota > Actinomycetes > Mycobacteriales > Mycobacteriaceae > Mycobacterium > Mycobacterium parafortuitum. The sequence goes on along the minus strand of NZ_MVID01000004.1, from coordinate 48,587 downwards.
ATCCGAAGACGCGCGGCGCGCTGCTGGACGAGCGCATCGAGGCGATCAAGGCGTTGTGGACCGAGGAACCGGCCGAATACCACGGCAAGTACGTGGATTTCGCTCCGTCGTATCAGCGGCCGAAGCCGGTGCAGAAGCCGCATCCGCCGATCCTGATCGGCGGCGACTCTGATGCGACGGTGAAGCGGATCATCCGGCACGAAGCCGGCTGGATCTCGAATCCACTTCCGATCGACCATCTTTCGCGCCGCATCGACCAGATCCGGGCGAGCGCGACGTACGAGGTGCCGCTGGCACAGTTCGGCACACCGGCGAACCCGGACTACTGGCAGGCCGCAGAGGAGATCGGTTTCGGGCAGCTGAACCTGCTGCTGCCGACCAAGCCGCTGGACGTATCGCTGCGCCTGCTCGACGAGTACGCCGAGCAGGTGCGGCGATACGGCGGTTGAGCGGGCCGGTCAGGTCGTCTGCGGATCGCCCATCGCGGCGCGGCGTTCGACGGTGCTGAACCCCCGGTGCTGCCCGGAGCGCGCCGACGTCATCCAGCCGCTGGCCGCGGAGATGGTGGCGATGGTGCTGATGTCGTTGCTGTCGTCATAGGTGATCGAGTCCTCGGCCGACACCCCGATCATCGATCCGATCTCGATCGCGTCGATGTTGGACCCGAGAAACACGAACCGCCAATTCCACTGTGTGCGTTGCTGTTCGATGAGTTCCCTGACGGAGTACCAGCCCCACTCCCTGCTGGAGTTCTCCATCCCGTCGGTCATGATCATGCAGATGACCTGCCCGGGACGGTCGTCGTCCGGTAGCGCCGAAAGGCGCTGTCCGACTTCGGTGATGAACCGTCCGACGCTGTCGAGCAGAGCGGTCATCCCGCGGGGCACCAACTCGAAATCGGGGACGGACTGGATCGGTGTCGGCGGATAGACCAATTCGTAGGCGGTGTCGAACTGGGCCAGTGTCACCTCGCAACGACCGGGTTGCAGTCGTTGCTCGTTGATGAGTTCACGCCACCCGTCCTCGGTCGCGGTCTTCGACGTCTCCATGGACCCGGAGCGGTCGAGCAGTGCGGCGATCAGGGTCTTGTCGGAATCGGTCACAGGATGCCTCCAGCGCAAGAGATGAGCTACGGCCCGGCTTCAAGGCGGGGAGGCATGTGCAGGACGCTCGTTTCGCCACCGGCATCAACAGACGCGGTGCCTGCAGATGATCGGGTATGCGCGAATGCGCTACCGATCACATTCTACGCCGCGACCAGCGGCGCGACGGGTCAGCGCTCGGCGGATTCGTACCGCTGCGCGACGGCGACGAGTTCGTCGCGGATGGTGGAGTTCGGCATCTTGGCGATCCGTGCGTACAGGCGGCGCCGATCGCGAGAGATCTGACGGGCGGCACGGTACTGCGCGAACATTTTGCGGAACTCCTCTGTGTTGGATTGAGGTCCGGCGCGAATCGGGGATCGCCCATCGGCCGGACGTTGTCCATGCTCCGTGTTACAGCCAGGTTAATCAAGCCGCTGACGTGTGATTTTGCGGACAGAGACCGCCGTCACACGGTCACAGTCGGGGCCAGCAGTTCGGCTTTCTTGGCGGCGAATTCGGCGTCGGTGAGGATGCCGCGCTCGTGCAGTCCGGCCAGCTTCTCGATCGCGGCGATGATCGCCGCGGAGTCGTCCGGGGTCGAGGTGTCGCCGGGGGGCGGAGCGTCCGTCGCGGGCTCGGGGTCGACCTCGCGCAGCGCCGAGATGCCGAACGTGCCCAGCTGACTGGTGAAGGTCAGCGTCGCCGCGGGCCCACCCTGCTGTTGCTGGACACCGCCGATCCGGTGCTCGCCGGTGTCGAAAACCTTTGTCACCCCGCCGCTCTGCACGGCCAACCGGCGCGTGGCCGGGAACACCGCGTACTTGGTGTCGTTCTGCCCGCCGGTCGAGCTGGGGGTGCCGAGGTCGGCCGGCCACCACTGCCGCGGGGCGACGGCCTCACCGGTGACGGGCAGCCCGGCGAGCTCGGTGCACAGCGCGTCGACGCGGGCCTTCAGCGCGTGGTCGAACATGTCGCCGACCATCGTCATGCCGCCACGCATCCACTGCCCCGACCCCCCGAGTTCCGGGATCGAGAACTGCGCCATGGTGCCGCCGCCGTTGCGCACCGCGACCCACATCGCCAGCACCGAATCACGGGAAAGCCCGTGGCGGCGGGCGATGTCGTCGATCGCGTGCTCCAGGTCCGGGGGTACCGCGGCAGTCATGCGTCGGTAGTACCCCGCGCGGTTTCAGTCCATGCGGCGTTTCAGTCCAAGCGGCCCGCCGACAGCAGGCGCAGCACCGGGACGCCCTCCTCGTCGGACGCGTCCAGGTCGACCTCGACCTCGAATCCCCAGTCGTGGTCCCCGGCAGGGTCGTCGAGGATCTGCCGCACGCGCCACGTTCGGGCCTGCCGGTCGATGATCAGCAGCGCGGGACCACGGGCGTCCGCTCCGGTGCCGACGTCGTCGTGCTCGTCGAAGTAGTCGTCGCCGATTTCGCGCCACTGCTGCACCGACAGTCCGGCGCGGCCGTCGAGCGCGGCGAGTTCTTCCCATCGCTCGCGGGCGAACAACTCGACCCGGCGGAACAGCGCATTGCGCACCATCGCGGTGAACGCCCGCTCGTTGCCGGTCAGCGGTCGCGGCCGGGCCGGTACGGCGACCGGCTGATCGTGCGGTTGGTCCGGGCTGGTCAGCTGCTCCCACTCGTCGAGCAGGCTCGAATCGACCTGGCGGACAAGCTCACCCAGCCATTCGACGATGTCGGTGAGCTCGTCGGTACGGGCGGCGGCGGGGACGCCGGAGCGCAGCGCCTTGAACGCGTCGGACAGATACCGCAGCACGGCGCCCTCGACGCGGGTCAGGCCGTACTCGCTGACGTACTCGCGGAACGTCATACCCCGCTCCCACATCTCGCGCACCACCGACTTCGGCGACAGCTTGCCGTCCGCGGCCCACGGGTTGCTCTGCAGATACACCGCGTACGCGTGTCCCAGCAGCTCCTCCAGCGGCTTCGGGTAGGTGATGTCGTCGAGAAGTTCGATGCGCTCGTCGTACTCGACGCCGTCGGCCTTCATCTGCGCGACGGCCTCTCCGCGGGCTCGCTTGAGCTGTGCGGCCAGGATCTGGCGCGGATCCTCCAGCGTCGCCTCGATCACCGAGACCACGTCCAGCGCATAGCTTTCCGCACCGGCGTCGAGCAGGTCGATCGCGGCCAGCGCGAACGTCGACAGCGGCTGGTTCAGCGCGAAGTCGGGTGGCAGATCGACGGTCAGCCGATACCGCCGTCCGTCGGGTTCCGGCTCAGGAAGCCGCTCGACCACGCCCGCCTGCAGCAGCGAGCGCGCGATACCGACCGCCTCGCGGATCAGCTTCAGCTGGCGCTTGCGTGGTTCGTGGTTGTCGGTCAGCAGCCGCCGCATCGCGGCGAACGGGTCCCCGGGACGGTCGACCACGTCCAGGATCATCGCCGTGGTCACCCGCATGTGACTCGTCAGAGGTTCCGGCGCGGCGTCGACGAGCTTGGTCATGGTCGCCTCACTCCACGGCACCATCCCCTCGGGCGCCTTGCGGCGCACCAGCTTCCGGCGCTTCTTCGGATCGTCGGCCACCTTGGCTAACTGTTTGAGGTTCTCCACCTCGTGGTCGGGTGCCTGCACCACGACGGTGCCCGCGGTGTCGAACCCGGCGCGCCCGGCCCGGCCGGCGATCTGGTGGAACTCGCGGGCGTTGAGCAGCCGGGTGCGCACACCGTCGTACTTCGACAGCGCGGAGAACACCACGGTGCGGATCGGCACGTTGATCCCGACACCGAGGGTGTCGGTGCCGCAGATGACTTTCAGCAGGCCGGCCTGGGCGAGTTGCTCGACCAGCCGCCGGTACTTCGGCAGCATGCCGGCGTGGTGCACGCCGATGCCGTGGCGCACCAGCCGCGACAGCGTCGCGCCGAACGCCGAGGAAAACCGGAACGCGCCGATGTGGTCGGCGATCGCGGCCTTCTCCTCCTTGGAGCTGACATTGACGCTCATCAGCGCCTGCGCCCGCTCCAGCGCCGAGGCCTGGGTGAAGTGCACGACGTAGATCGGTGACTGCTTGGTGTCGACGAGTTCCTGGATGGTCTCGTGCATCGGGGTGGTCGCGTAGGAGAAGTACAGCGGCACCGGGCGTTCGGCGTTGGCGACCAGCGCGGTGGGCCGGCCGGTGCGCCGGGTCAGGTCCTCGCGCAGGAACGTGACGTCGCCGAGCGTCGCCGACATCAACAGGAACTGGGCTTTCGGCAGCTCCAGCAGCGGCACCTGCCAGGCCCACCCGCGGTCGGGGTCGCCGTAGAAGTGGAACTCGTCCATCACACACAGCCCGATATCGGCGTCGGCGCCCTCTCGCAGCGCGACGTTGGCCAGGATCTCGGCGGTGCACGCGATGATCGGGGCGTCGGCGTTGACCGCCGCATCCCCGGTGAGCATCCCGACGTTGGCCGCGCCGAACACCTCGCACAGCGCGAAGAACTTCTCGCTGACCAGCGCCTTGATCGGCGCGGTGTAGAAGCTGACGCCGCCCGCGGCCAGCTGGGCGTAGATCGCACCGGTCGCGACCAGCGACTTCCCCGACCCGGTCGGCGTCGCGAGGATCACGTTGGAGCCGCTGACCAGCTCGATCAGCGCCTCCTCCTGCGCCGGGTACAGCGTGGTGCCGTTGCCTTCCGCCCAGGCCGCGAACCGGGTGAACAGTTCGTCGGCGTCGCCGCGGACGGTGAAGAGCTCCGACAGGTCACCGGGGTCGTCCAGCAGAGGAGTGGGCAGGGGAGTGGGCATCGCCAGACAGCCTGCCAGGTTTGCGCGGCCGCGCCGCAGTCAATACCGCCCAGCATGGCGGGGTTGGGCGATGTCCTCGAATGGGTCAAGCATGAGGTTTCGGCGCGCGTACCGACCGCCGACCTCGATCAGCGCGACGCCGACTACATCCGTGAGCAACTGCCCGGGCTGTGGTTGCTCGCGTCGCTGTACTTCCGCGCCGACGTGCGCGGGCTCGACCGGATCCCGGCCGACGGCCCGGTGCTGCTGGTCGGCAACCACAGCGGCGGCAACCTGCCGCCCGACACGTTCGTGTTCACGCTCGCGTTCTGTTCGTACTTCGGTGTCGAGCGTCCGTTCTTCCAGCTGGCCCACAACCTGGTGGTGTCGATGCCGGGCCTGGGGTCGCTGCGCAAGTTCGGCACCGTCGCGGCCAACCACGACAACGCGACGCTGGCGCTGAAGTCCGGTGGTGCGCTGCTGGTCTACCCCGGCGGCGACTACGAGGTGTTCCGGCCGTCGTGGAAGCGGCACGAGGTCGACTTCGGTGGCCGCCAGGGGTACGTGAAGCTGGCCCGTGAGGCGGGCGTGCCGATCGTGCCGATCGCATCGGTCGGTGGGCAGGAGGCGGCGCTGTTCCTCGACCGCGGCCAGTGGCTGGCGAAACTGCTGCGCGTCGACAAGATCGCCCGGCTCAAGAGCGTGCCGATTCTGCTCGCGCCGCCGTGGGGGATCGCGGTCAGCGACATGATCCCGCGCGTACCGCTGCCGACGAAGATCGTCATCGAGGTGCAGGAACCGATCGCCGCGGACGACATCGCGAGCAGCGACGACGACGACGTCAACGACAGGGTGCTGGCCAGCCTGCAGTCCGCGGTCGACCGGCTGGCCGCCGAACGACGGCTCCCGGTGATCGGATGAGGCTCTCGCGCAGCGTCGTCATCGACGCCGAACCGCACGTGGTGTGGAAGCACATCAGCGATCCCGGCTGCTATCCGGAGTTCATGGCCAGCCTGGAGCGCTGGGAAACCGTGACCGAGGGCCCCGTCGGCGTCGGCTCGCGCTACACCGTGCACTGGAAGGTCGGCTCGGTGCCGATCGGCGGGGTGATCGAGGTCGTCGAGTTCGACGAGAACCGCGACCTGGCCTGGATCGGCATCACCGGCGTCACGCTGCGCGGCCGGTTCCGCATGCGCGAAGCGGGCGAGGGCCGCACCAAGGTCACGTTCCGGTTGTCCTACGAGGCGCCCGGCGGGCTGCTCGGTCTGATCGCCGACCGCGTCGCGTCGGGACAGGTGTCCCGGTTGATGGGCCAGACCGTCAAGCGGCTGAAGGTGCTCGTCGAGAGCTGACTCGCGTAACGCGCGCCCCGGCGCTCAGTGCCGGGGCGGCGGGAAGTACATCTCCTGACGCACCGAGCACACCAGCTCGCCGCTGCGGTTGAACATCGTGCCGCGCGCCAGCGCGAGGGTGTCGGCGCTGCTCGGCGACGACATGTCGTAGAGCATCCAGTCGGACAGATCCGCCGCGGCGTGGAACCACATCGAGTGGTCGCGCTGCGCGGCCATCGCGGGCCCGCTGCGGGCGGCGTAGGCGGGTTCGGTCAGCGTCACCGCCGACAGGTACGCGACCAGCGATGCGGTCAGCACCGGATCGTCGGGCACCTCGCCGTCGGGGCGCCACCAGATGCGGGCCGGGGCCGGTGGCCCGGTCTCGGCGACGACGACGCGCCGCTCGAACCAGCGCAGGCTCGCCCACATGCCCTCGGCCGCGTCGGCTTCCGCGAAGTGCGGCGGGACATGCGGCAACGACTCCGGGGCGGGGACGTCGGGACACGGCGGCTGATACGTCACGCCGGCAGCGGTCTCGGTGGGCAGCTTGAACGACGACATCGCCTCCAGCAGGATCTCGTCGCCCTGGCGTGCGGTGACCCGGCGCGCCGTGAACGTGCGGCCCTCCTGCAGCGTCACCACCTCGAACGTGACCGGATCCCGGGAGTCCCCGGGGCGCAGGAAGTACGTGTGCACGCTGTGCGGCGCCCGGCCGGGGGAGGTCAGGCTCGCGGCGAGCAGGGCCTGCGCCGAGATGTGCCCGCCGAGGATGTGGTTGGCGGGCGCGGGCAGCTGCTTGCCGACGAACGTCGCCGCGTCGAGGCGATCGGGGTCGACGCGCTCAAGCTGCATGGAGGCGAGCACGTCGCCCAGCGAAGAAGACACGCGGGTATCTTGCCCGGCGGCTTGTCGGACTCCTCAACGCGGCTCGTTCCTCGCCGCTTGATCAGGACCCGCTGCGCAGCGTCAGCAACGTGATCTCGCTCGGCGCGAACACCCGGAACGGCGGGCCCCAGAATCCGGTGCCGCGGCTGGTGTACAGCTGCGTGCGCTCACCGTGCCGGCTCAACCCCTGGACCACCGGCTGCTCCAGGCGCACCAGGAAGTTGAACGGCCAGATCTGCCCGCCGTGGGTGTGGCCGGACAGCTGCAGATCCACCCCGGCGCGCACCGCGTGCGCGACCTGCTTGGGCTGGTGTGCCAGCAGCAGCACCGGCAGACCGGGATCGGCGCCGGCCAGGGCGGTGTCCAGGTCCGCGCCGTGCCCGCGCACCCCGGACCCGGCCGCGGTCTCGTCGTCGATGCCGGCGACCACGAGACGGTCCCCGCCGCGCTCGACCGTGATGTGCCGGTTGTGCAGCGCATCCCAGCCGATCCGGTCCATGTAGTCCAGCCAGCCCTGCGCCTCGCTGAAGTACTCGTGGTTGCCGGTGACGTACACGCGCGCCTTCGCGGCCCGTACCGACGCCAGCGGTGCCGCCTGGGCGTCACGGATGTCGGTGGTGCCGTCGGCGATGTCGCCGACGTGGCAGACGATGTCGGCGTCGAGCCCGTTGACGCGCTCGACGACCGCAGCCGACCAGCGGCTGCGGTCGATCGGGCCGTAATGGGTGTCGGTGATGACCGCGACGCGCAGCCCGTCCAGCCCGCGGCCCAGGCGCGGAAGCATGACGTCGAGGCGCCGGATGCGCGGCACCCGCATCGCCTCGAAATGCCCCCACGCCAGCATCGCGACCCCGACGACGAGCGTGGTCACGGCGACGATGCGGGACCGCGCCGGGTCCGCGACACCCGCCGCCCACAGCGCCACGCCGAGAAGCTGGCCGAACACCGACCACACGAACAGCACCCACGCGACGCCGAGCAGCACGTCCCCGGCCACCGCCGCCCAGTCGCGCTGCCGGCCGTGGCCGAGCAGCATCGACGCGGGCAGCGCGACGAACCCGGCGGCGAACAGCACGGTGCCGGCGACGACCACACCCGCCGGCCACGCCGAGCCGCCCATCACGAGCGTCCACCACGGCACCCCGAACAGCAGCGCCATCACCGTGAGCACGATCAGCGTGCGCAACCACCGGCGCCGGCGCCGGGGCGCGGCCTGCTGCTCGACCACCTGAGCCGGGTTATCGGTCATCTCTCGAAAGTACCGACGGGATTCCCCAACCCCGGCCCGCAGTGTTGAATGACCCCGGGAGGTTTACAGATGACGGCAGTTTCGTTAATCACCGGTGGCGCGGGCGGAATGGGCGTGGCCAGTGCGAAGGTAGTCGGACGCGACCGCGCCGTGGTGCTGGCCGACGTCCGGAAGGAGCGGCTCGACGCCGCGGCCGCCGAACTCGCCGAGCACGGGATCTCCGCGACCGCCGTGCACTGCGACGTCACCGACCGGGACGCGGTCGGCCGGCTGTTCGAGGCCGTCACGCAGGTGGGCCCGCTGCACTCGGTGATCCACACCGCCGGGGTCAGCCCGAGCATGGGGGACGCCGAGTACGTGATGCGCACCAACGCTATCGGCACGCTGAACGTCGACGAGGAGTTCTTCGCCCACGCGGGCGAGGGTGCGGCGATCGTCAACGTCGCGTCGATGGCCGCCCACCTGATGCCCGCGGAGATGATCCCCAGCGCGGCGTTCCCGCTCGCGTTGTCCGACATCGACGCGTTCATGGCGGCGACCCTGCAGGCCTGCGACATCGCCGGACCGGAGGCCCGCTCGGGTCTCGCATACGCGATCAGCAAGAGCTTCGTGCGGTGGTTCAGCAGTGCCCAGGCCGAACGGTTCAACGGCAAAGGCCTGCGGATCGTGTCGGTGTCCCCGGGGTCGGTAGACACCGAGATGGGCCGGCTCGAGGAACAGGCCGGTGCGGGCGCGCTGGTCGCCGACGCCGCGGTGCCCCGGTGGGGTAAACCTGAGGAGATGGCCGAACTACTCGCGTTCTGTGTCTCCGACAAGGCCGGCTACCTCACCGGCACCGACATCCTCAACGACGGCGGCGTGGTCGCGTCGATGACCGAGCGGGCCCGGGTCGCACAATCCGTTTGACCCCGTACGTCGCCGGGTTCTTCGTCGTCGGCGCGATCTCGCAGTACCTGGGAGCCGCGGTCGGGGTGTTCCTGTTCGACACCACCGACCCCGCGACGGTCGCCTGGCTGCGGGCCGCGGGTGCCGGCGCCGTCCTGCTGGCCTGGCGGCGGCCGTGGCGGCGGACCTGGACGCCGCGAATGATGTTCGCGGCGGCCGCTTTCGGGCTCGTGACGCTGGCGATGAACGTTGCGTTCTACGAGGCGATCGCCCGCATCCCGCTCGGCACCGCCGTGGCGATCGAGTTCGCCGGCCCCGTCGCGGTCGCCGCCGCCGGGTCGCGGCGGGCCCGCGACATGCTCGCCGTCGTGCTGGTCGCGGCGGGGGTGTACCTGGTCGCCGGGGTGTCGACCGACGTCGACCTGGTCGGTGCGGGGTTCGCGGCGATCGCCGCGGCACTGTGGGCGGGCTACATCCTGCTCGGCAAGCGGGTCGCCGACGCCGGAGCCGGGGTCGACTCACTGGCGGTCGGGATGGCGCTGGCGGCGACGGTATCGGCGCCGGTGCTGCTCGGGATCCAAGTATCCGCTGCCCCTGAGGTTTTCGCCGATCCGCGCACCTGGGTGCTCGGAATCGGGGTCGGGGTGCTCTCCAGCGCGATCCCGTACGCGCTCGACCAGCATGTGCTGACCCGCATCGGGCGGGAACGCTTCGCGCTGCTGCTCGCGCTGCTACCCGCCACCGCGGCCGTGATCGGTGCCGTGGTGCTGGCCCAGCGCCCGACCGTCAGCGAGGTGGCGGGCATCGCGTGCGTGATGGCCGCGCTCGCGGTCACCGCGAGAGCCGCCGGCGAGCCGATAGGATGACCGGGTGAGCTGCTGCCACACCGACGGAACCGAGGGTGCGTTCACCGTCGACGCGTCCCGGATCACCTTCGGCCGCGGCTGCCTCGCCGAGCTCGGTGACCGCGCCTCGGCGCTCGGCATCACCAGGGTCGCACTGTTCTCCGACCCGACCATCGCCGGGCTCGAGGTCTTCGACACCGCGGCGCGCTCGCTGCGCGACGCCGGGATCGACGTGGTGGCCTACACCGACGTGCGCGTCGAGCCGACCGACGAATCCTTCAAGCAGGCAGCGGCTTTCGCGTCCGAGACCGCCCCCGACGGCTACATCTCGGTCGGCGGCGGCTCGGTCATCGACACCGCCAAGGCCGCGAATCTCTACGCCACCCATCCCGCCGACTTCCTCGACTACGTCAACGCGCCGGTCGGGGCCGGCACCCCGGTGCCCGGACCGCTGCGGCCGCACATCGCATGCCCGACGACGTCGGGCACCGGCAGCGAGGTGACCGGCATCGCGATCTTCGACCTGCTGTCGATGGCGGCCAAGACCGGTATCGCGTCACCGGCGCTACGCCCCACCGAGGCGCTGGTCGATCCCGACTGCACCGACACCCTGCCGCCGAATGTGGTGGCGTGCAGCGGTCTTGACGTACTCTCGCACGCGCTGGAGTCCTACACGGCGCGCCCGTATCTACGCCGCCCGCCGCCGCCGCGGCCGACCCAGCGGCCGATGAGCCAGGGCGCGAACCCGTGGAGCGACCTGGGCTGCGGCGAGGCGCTGCGCCTGCTCGGCAGGTACCTGAGGCGAGCAGTCGACGACGCGTCCGACAGGGAGGCCCGAGAGCAGGTGATGTGGGCCGCGACGCTGGCGGGTATCGCGTTCGGCAACGCCGGGGTGCACCTGCCGCACGCGATGGCGTATGCGGTGGCCGGGCAGGTCCGTGACTTCCGGCCCGCGAGCTATCCCGACGCCGAACCGATGGTGCCACACGGGATGTCGGTGATCCTCAACGCCCCTGCGGCATTCCGCCGCACCGCGCACACCGACCCGGGCCGCCACCTGTTCGCCGCCGAACAACTCGGCGCCGACGTGCGTGGCGCGGGACCCGACGACGCCGGCGTGGTGCTCGCCGAGCACCTGATCGCGATCATGCGCCGCGTCGGCATGCCCAACGGGCTGGAGGGCGTCGGCTACACCGGCGCCGACAGCCCGGCGCTGGCCGACGGTGCCTGGCCGCAGCAGCGGCTGCTGGCCAACGCGCCCATCGAGATCGACAGGGAAGTGCTGGCCGGCACCTTCGACGAATCGATGCGGTACTGGTGAGAGCGCTGCGCCGGTGAAGGACACCGACTACGGGTACTTCGTGCCGATCACCACCCGGTGGATGGACAACGACGTGTACGGCCACGTCAACAACGTCACGTACTACAGCTACTTCGACACCGCCGCGAACCATTTCTTGATCCACGAGGGCGGCCTCGACATCCACGACGCACCCGTGATCGGGCTGGTGGTGGAGTCGAAGTGTTCCTACCTGGCGCCGGTCGCCTACCCGGAAGACCTGCGGGCCGGCCTGCGGGTGGACAAGCTCTCCACCCGATCGGTGACCTACGGGGTCGGGATCTTCGGCGCCGGCGACGAGGCGGTCGCGCACGGCTATTTCGTGCACGTGTTCGTCGATCGGGCCACCCGCCGGGCCGTCCCGATCCCGGACCGGATCCGGGCGGCGCTGGAGCGGCTACACCGGGTGTGAGATCGCCGCGGCGAGGGGGCCGCACGGGGCGCACAGGCTGGAGTCGAACGTCGGGTAACCGCATGCCGGGCAACTGGTCACCAGGCGTGCGTCGGGCGTGGCAGGCATGCGACTCCTCTCAAGATGTTCGGGCGGCTGAAGCGATGTGGTCGGCCACCTCGGTCGTGACGGAGCGAGTGGCCTCGTTATCGGCGGGGGCGTAGCGATCGTTGGCCGAATCGTACCTCGCACCAGCGATATTCCCGTGATCGGCGGCCAGCTCGACCAGCCGCACCGGCCAGGCGTGGGCCTGCAGCCGAGCGGCGAACGCGCGGCTGACCGACGGATCCACCACGTCGTCGGCGCTGCCGTGCAGCAGCGTGAACGGCGGCCGCCGCCCGGCACCGGCCAGCGCGTCACCGACATCGAGCCCAAAGATGGGGTCGCGCACCATGAATGCGCCGGCCAGGCACACGGTGAAGGCCAGCTCCAGGCCGATGTCGGCGGCCCGCGCCGTCAGCCCGGCCGCCGCGACCCCGCCCAGCGACCACCCGATCAGCCCGAGCCCGGCGTCGGCCCGCGACCAGCCGCGCGCGAAGTCCACGGATGCCAGCAGGTCTGCCCGCCCGTTATCGGCGCTATGTGAATCCCAGTCCGGGACAACCACACTCAGCCCCCGGTCGGCGAGCAACCCGGCCAGGGTGCGTACCGTCGCCCGGGCATCGGTCTGTGTCCCATGCCATAGCAGCACCGTGCGGTCGATCGGGTCACCGTAGAGGTCCACCGGCCGGCCCGGTGCGTACTCCCGTGTCCTCACCCGCCGGGCCTGACGGCGGAGGCCAGTGCGGAAAGCGTCTCCTCGGCGGTGTGTTTCGGGCGCCACCCGAGCAGTTTCCTGGCCCGGCCGGTGTCCATCACCACCGATGTGCGTCCCGCGTGCAGCCACTCCAGGCTGGACGGGACGAACGGCAACCGGGCCAGCACCTCCGACGTCGCGGTGGCGGCGGCGTGCGGCACCCTCACCGGTCTCGCGCCGAGCGCCTCGCCGACCGCCGACATCGACAGCACGCCGTCACCGGCGATGTTGTAGGCCCCCGCAGGGGCGTCGGTCGTGGTCACCGCGAGCACGATCGCGTTCGCGACGTCGTCGTGGTGCACCAGCTGCAGCGGCGTGCCCGGGTCCGGGAACGGCGGCTTCAGCAACGGCAGCGCCTGGCTGACCCGGCGCACCGGCATCGGTAGTTGGTTCCACGGCATCGCGTCGGCCAGGGCGGTCGCGTGGGGTCCGGCGACGATGCACGGCCGCAGCACGTAGACCTCCAACCCGCTGCCGTCGGTGATCTCGTGCAGCGCGGCCTCGCACGCGGCCTTCTGTTCGGAGTAGTAGTGCTCGGCCGACCCGCGCACCGGCACGTCCTCGGTGATCGGCACCGGGTTGTCGGAGTGGTAGCCGTAGGCGGCCACCGACGAGGTGTAGACCAGGCGGCGGGTCCGGGGAGACGCCGTACCCCCGCGCCCCACGGCGGCTTCGAACACGTTGCGGGTGCCCTCCAGGTTGACGCGCGCGCTCTCCTCCCGCGAGCCCATGATGATGAACGCGAGATGCACCAGCACGTCGGCGTCGGCGACGAGGTCCGCGACGGCATCCCGGTCGAGGATGTCGCCCTGGCGGTACACGGTTTTCGTCCAGCCCTGCGCTGCGGGGTCGAACGGGCGTCGGGCCATCCCGACGATCTCTGCGACGTCGGGCGACGCCTCCAGCGCCGTGATCGTCGAGATCCCGATCTCCCCCGTCGGCCCGGTGACCGCGACGCGCAGCGACATGGCGTTCGGATAGCCCGCAGGGCGGCGGGCAAAACCGGTCGGGTGTCGGATCAGCCCTGGTGTCGGATCAGCCGATGTCGGACTCGTCGTCGGCGGTGAGCGCCGCGGCGGTGAAGAAGTCCAGCAGACCGGTGATGGTGAGCACCCGTTCCAGCTGCGCCGGTCGCTCGTCGAGGTGCAGGCGAAGCCCGGCCGCCGACGTACGCCGGTGGATCATCACCAGCCCGGACAGGCCTGCCGAATCGCAGAACGCCAACTCGGTGAAGTCCAGATGCAGATCCTGCAGTCCGGAGCGTTCGGTCAGCAGCTCGCCGACGGTGTCGACGAGCAGGGAGGTGGTGCCGTAGTCGAGGTCGCCCGAGACACGGATGCGGGTGGAATGGGCTGTGTTGTGAACAGCGAGTGTGAGTTTCATGCAGGCATTGGGGGGTTGGCGGATACGGACTGGGGGAGCGCGGCGTGGGCCGCGCCGAGAAGACGTCGGGCGCGGGGGAAGTCGCGCAATTGGCCGGACAGCGAGTCCAGGGCCGGGCTCAGGGAGTCCGCGGGCACCCCGCGGGCGATCAGGATCTCGGCGGTCCAGCCGATGAACTGGATGAACAGCTCGTCGTCATCGACGTACAGCGCGGTCGCCAGGAATTCGACGATGTGGGCGATGTCCTCGACGGTGCGATCACGCTGCGCGTCGGTGTACCCGCGCATCGCCGGGTACCGGTCCTCGAGGTCGGTGACGGTCGTCTTGATCAGCGTCGCGCTGTCACCGCGCACCATCGTGTACTCCCCGTCGGCGAGGTGCGGCAGATCGTCGATGGGTTGGTGGGTGGTCGCGGCCGAGGCGGGGCGGACGCCACGGCTGAGGATCTCGGCGGCGGTGCGCGCATCCGCACCCCACGCGTCGGCGCCCAGTTGTCGCGCGAAACGGCCGTCCACACCGAACGCGGCGCCGCCGGCGAGCACCGGCACGCCGGCGGCCTGGCACGCGGTGATCGCGGCGTGCGCGGTGGGAAGCCGGGTCGGGATCGAGCAGGACAGCGCGACCGCGACCGGGCCGTGCTGGTGGACGTGGGCGATCAGATGCGGCGTCGGGACCTGGGCGCCGAGGAAGTCGACCTGCCAGCCCCGCAGCCGCAGCACCTCGCCGAGCAGCCGGGCGGGCAGGGCGTGCCATTCCCCGTCGACGCACGCGACGGTGACCCGGCCCGCGGACGGGTCGCGCCTGCACCGCGGGTGGTGGGCCAGTGCGGCGATGACGCGGTCGTTGATCGCCGTCGCCGCGTGCTCCTGCGCGACGGTGATCCGGTTGGCCGCCCACTCGGTGCCGACCCGGCGCTGCACCTCGGCGATGACCGAGAGCAGCACGTCCTCCGGGTCGACCCCGGCGTCGAGCGCCGCGAACACCACCGCCGACGCCGTGTATTCGTCGGCGTCGAGCACCGCGTGCCACAACCGGTCACGCAGCACCCGGTAGTCGGGGCGATCGGCGCTCACGCGGTGAACCTCCCCGCGGTGTGCCCGTCGACCGCGCTCAGATGGTTGCGCCGCGGCGCGGTGATGGCGACCACCGCGATGTCGTCGTGGCAGCGGTCGTCGACCCATCCGGAGGTCAGCATCATGATCCGCTCCACGACCGCCTCCGCGGGCAGGCCGGCGCATTGCGCCAGTGCCGCCGACAGCCGGCTCTCGCCGAACATGTCCCCACCGAACGGACCGCCGCGCGCCTCGGTGACACCGTCGGTGAACAGCAGGCATGTCTCGCCCGGCGCCAGCGACGCCTCGACGGTCAGGGCCCTGATGTCGGGCATCACGCCGACCAGCGTGCCGCGGGTCTCGACTTCCTCGACGCGCCCGTCGTCGCGCACGATCAGCGGTGCCAGGTGTCCGGCGCTGGTCAGCCGCAACCGCACGAGGCCGTCTCGGCGGCTGACCGACGCCAGCACGAGCGTCGCGAACCGGGTGTGCTCGACGGACAGCAGCGCGCTGTTGAGCAGCCGGAGTACACCGCCGTGGTCGTGGGCCAGGGGCGCCAGCGCCTGCAGGGTGTTGCGGATCTTGCCGGTGAGCACCGCGGCTTCCAGGCCCTTGCCGCACACGTCGCCGAGCACCACCAGTGTCTCGCCGTCGGGGGTGGCCGCCGGGTGCACGTCGTAGAAGTCGCCGCCGACGGTCTCGTGGTCCTCGGACGCGCGGTATCCGCCGGCGAGCTCGATCCCGTCGAGGCGGTGCAGCTGCGGTGGGAGCAGTTCCCGCATCAGCGTGCGGGTGATCGCGGACTGTTCGGCGTAGAGCCGTGCTGCCGACAGCGCGGCACCGGCACGCGCGGCGAACAGCCGGGCGAACACCTCCTCGCCGTCGTCGAACGCGGTGTGGGACGTGTGCCGCAGCAGCACCAGCGCACCCGCGGGGACTCCGTGGCCGGGCAGCGGGGTGATCACGACAGATCCGACAGTGCCGGAGAAGTCTTGCGGGACAAGCCAATCGGGTAGCTGGGCGGGGTCGATCCAGCGGGACGGCACGGGCGGGAAGCCGCGCAGGGCCTCGCTGAGACCCGCCACCTCGGCCGGGTCGGCGTCGAGGACCCGGTGTCGGGTACCGCCGTCGCGCGTACCGCTGACCACCGGGATGCGCCCCGCGGTGCGCGGGGCCACCAGGACGGCACCGTCGGCGAGGTGGCGCGCCGCCATCTGCACCGTCGCCTCCATGCACCGGTCGATGTTGAGCGACGCCATCAGCACCGCGGACGCCTCGTCCAGGAATGCGGCGCGTTCGCGTTCCACGGTCAGCGAGCGCAGTGCCGCGCCGCCTGCGTCCTCGATCAGCCACCAGGCCTTGTCGCCGCCGGGCAGTTCGGTGGTGTGCGCGGTGCGCTCACCCGCCTCGGACAGCCACGGCGTCACCGAATCCTCGACCACGCTGCCGGGTCCGACCTCCGGCAGCACCGACCGGGCCGACGCGCTGAGCGTGCGGACTCTTCCGGTGCGATCGGCGATCAGCACCGGATGGGGCACCGGGCCCCAGACGGTGTCGATCCCGGTGGTGACGTCGAGGCGGGTGATCTCGCTTACCTGATCACTCATCACTGCCTCCTCGCAGCCGGACGTCACGCTGTCGTGCGGCGTCCAGCCGTTTCCCCGACTGTATGCAGGAAGCACGACATATGTCGACCACACGGGTTTTCGCATCCGTCAATCGACGGTTCACCTGTGCGTTGGGGGATACCCGAAGTTGTTGTGAAGGCAACATGCATAGCGGACCGGCGTCAGTGGGTAACTCCCCAGACATGCACTTCGACGACCGACACGCGCTGCCCGATCCCGACGAGAACGCCTCCGGAAACGACGTGCCTCCCGCCGGTCCCGCGTACTCGACGCCGCCGCCCGACGGCATCCCGGACGCCGACGACGAGTGACGCGCCGCTGATCAGGGCGTTCCGGCCGACAGGTCGACCGGCGCCCCCGGCTTCGGGGCGGGCAACCTACCCACCACGTAGTCGGCGGCCCGGTCGGTCATCCCGTTGACCAGATAGGCACCGTGCGCGGCGTTGTCCCCACCGGTCGGCGAGCACACCGGATCCTCGGTGACGCACAGGTCGACGGTCTTCGGCGCGTAGCGCGGGCCCACCGTGATCGGCGGTGCGCCGGTATAGATCATCTGCAGAAAACCGCTGGACGGCTTGCCGAACAGCGCGACCGCAGCGACGTGGTCGGCGACCTCCGGCGGCATCGGGCCGGTCAGACCGGGCGGCGGGGTGTAGCCCTCAGGGATGCCGTCCTCGGTCAGATAGGCCGCGACCGCGGCGCCCTGCGAGTATCCGCCGAGCACGATCTCGGTGTCGGGGCAGGTGCCGGCCATGGTCGTCACATGATTGCCCGCGTCGATGACGCCCTGTGCCGCAGTCGCAAAGTCAAGGGACGCGGGATAATTCACCGGGTAGACATCGACGCTGCGGCCGCCGGCACGTGCCCGCACCGCATCGACGAACGCCTGACCCGTGGCCCCGACACCGGGCGGCTCGAATGTGCCGCGGGCGAAGACCACCTGGACGTCAGGGCACGGAGCGGCGTATGCGGGGGCGGCGACGACCGGTGCGCCCGCCGCCGTCACCAGGACCGAGGCCGAACCGGCCAGCCATCGTCCAATTCTGTTCATGGGAACCGCCTGTTTTCTCGACGAGTTATTCCGTGGCAGGCGCCGTTGCAACCCCGAAAGGACGGCGCGGGTGTACCCGTGACGGCGTGATCCGAAACCGTTCCCGGGCGCGCCGTAAGGTGTCACCGCGTGACAGTGTTGCAGAACGATCCGTTCTGGCAAGCCGCCGATCGCCATCTGGTGCGATACGGCGCCACGTTCGTGCCGCGGATCATCGAACGAGCAGTCGGCAGCTATGTGTACGACAGCGACGGGTCGGCGATCCTGGATTTCACCTCCGGGCAGATGAGTGCGGTCCTCGGCCACGCGCACCCGGACATCGTCGCGACGGTGTCGACGGCGATGACCTCCCTGGACCACCTCTACAGCGGAATGCTGAGCCGTCCGGTCGTCACGCTCGCCACGAAGCTGGCGGCGACCCTGCCGCCGTCGCTGAGCCGAATGTTGTTGCTCACCACCGGCGCCGAATCCAACGAGGCCGCGATCAAGATGGCCAAGCTCTACACCGGGCGGTACGAGATCGTCTCGTTCGACCGGTCCTGGCACGGGATGACGACCGGCGCGTCGTCGGTCACGTTCAGCGCCGGACGGCGCGGATACGGCCCGGCGATGCCGGGCAGCCTGACATTGCCGACCCCGAACGCGTACCGCTCGCCGTTCCGGAGGCCCGACGGATCCCACGACTGGGAGTCCGAGCTGGAGTACGGGTTCGCGATGGTCGACGCGCAGTCCTCGGGAAGTCTGGCCGCGTGTTTGGTCGAGCCGATCCTGTCCTCGGGCGGGATCATCGAACTGCCTGACGGGTACCTGCGCCGGCTCAAGGAACTGTGCGTTCAGCGCGGGATGCTGTTGATCCTCGACGAGGCCCAGACCGGGATCGGCCGGACCGGCACGATGTACGCGTTCGAACGCGACGGCGTGGCGCCGGATCTGCTGACGTTGTCCAAGACGCTGGGGGCGGGGTTGCCCGTGGCCGCGGTGCTCACCAGCGACGAGATCGAAAGCGTCTGCCACGACCGGGGTTTCCTGTTCTTCACCACCCACGTGTCGGACCCGCTGGCCGCGTCGGTGGCGTGCACCGTGCTCGACGTCGTCGCCCGTGACGGGCTCGTCGAGCGGGCCGCCGAGCTGGGCGCACAGCTGCGCGACCGGTTGGCGGATATGGCAACGCGTCATCGGCAGATCGGTGACGTGCGCGGGCGGGGTCTGCTGCAGGGCATCGAACTGGTTGCCGACAAACAGAGCAAGGAACCCGCCGATGCGCTGGGCGCCGAGGTCACCGCGGCCTGCCTGCAGCGCGGACTGCACATGAACATCGTGCAGTTGCCGGGGATGGGCGGAATCTTCCGGATCGCGCCGCCGCTGACCATCTCGGAGGACGAACTGCACGCCGGGCTCGACATCCTCGACGACGCACTCGGGGCAGTTCTTCGCTCACCGGCTTGACAGTCAAATCGTTTCTGCCCCAGGATCACTCGCTCAGCGAGTCGGTAACGCCGGAGCGTGCCGCGCCGATACACTGGCGGCGCCCACCGCGTACGGGTTTCTTTCGGGGATCGGTATTGCCGGCCGGACGGGGCGACCGATCTTCAGACCGAAGGATTGCACGTTGTCACCCACTGCTCGCGTCGATCGCCGCGCCGTGCTCAAGGCCCCGGTGGTCCTTGCGGGGGCGATGGCAGCCGGGCTCGCGCTGACCCCGACACCGCGGGCCTCGGCCGAACTGGCCCGGTGGTCGCCCGACCGCGCCCACCGCTGGCACCGCGCCCAGGGCTGGCTGGTCGGGGCGAACTTCATTCCGGCGAACGCGATCAACCAGCTGGAGATGTTCCAGCCTGGAACGTTCGACCCGCGCCGCATCGACAGCGAGCTGCGGATGGCAAAACACATCGGGTTCAACACCGTTCGCGTGTTCCTGCACGATCTGCTGTGGGTGCAGGACCGGGCCGGATTTCAGCGCCGGCTGGCCCGCTTCGTCGACATCGCCGCCCACCACGGGATCAAGCCGCTGTTCGTGCTGTTCGACTCCTGCTGGGACCCGCACCCGCGGCTCGGCAAGCAGCGCGACCCGGTGCCGGGCGTGCACAACTCGGGCTGGGTGCAGAGCCCGGGCGCCGAGCACCTCGGTGATCCGCGGTACCGCCGGGTGATGCGCGACTACGTCGTCGGCGTCCTCAGTCAGTTCCGCCACGACAAACGCGTGCTGGGCTGGGACCTGTGGAACGAGCCGGACAATCCGTCCGACGTGTACAAGGCCGTCGAACGCAAGGACAAGATCGAGCGCGTCGCCGAACTGCTGCCGCAGGTGTTCGGCTGGGCCCGGTCGGTCGACCCGGTCCAGCCGCTGACCAGCGGTGTCTGGGACGGTGTCTGGGGAGATCCCGCGCGGCGCAACGAGATCAACCGGATCCAGCTCGACCTGTCCGACGTGATCTCGTTCCACAGCTACGCCGACCCGAAGGGGTTCGAGGACCGGCTCGCGGAGTTGACCCCGATGAACCGGCCGATGCTGTGCACCGAGTACATGGCGCGCACGCTCGGCAGCACCGTCGAGACCATCCTGCCGATCATGAAGGGCCGCAACATCGGCGCCTACACCTGGGGATTCGTCGCCGGGAAGACGCAGACGTTCCTGCCGTGGGATTCGTGGGAGCGGCCGGTGATGGATCCGCCGCTGTGGTTCCACGATCTGTTCAACGGCGACGGCACACCGTACCGGGCCGGCGAGATCAACGTGATCCGGGAGCTGACCGGCCGCAACCGTCCGAGCTAGCCCACTGCGGCCGGGGTGTCGGCGAGCTTCGAGGGCCGGCACAGCAGCGTCACGATCAGCGCGAGCCCGGCAGCCACGCCGAACGCCACATAGACGTTGACCAGGTCGGCGGTGCCGCCGAGCACCGCCGCGGCGATCGGGCGCGAGCCGAGGAAACCGACCAGCCACAGCGCCATGATGCGTCCGCGCAGCTCTTCGGGCGCGCGTTCCTGAACCACGGTGGACAGCCCGGTCATCGCGCAGCCGAATCCCAGACCGGCCAGGAGGAAGCCGGTGTAGGCCAGCCACGGTTGCAGCCCGAACGCCAGGACCGTGCTGCCCGCGGTCAGCGCGGCCATGCCGATCGACGACACGTACGCCGACGCGATCCGGCCGCGCAGCACCGCCAGCGAACCCATTCCGATCGCGGCGCCGACCCCGAACACCGCTGACAGGGATCCGACCATCGCGGCGTCGCCGCCGAGGGCGTCGGCGATCGACGGGGCCAGGGTGATCGACGGATCCGAGACGATGCCGACGGTGGTCACCGCGGCGAGCGCCAGCAGCAGCGGCCGGTCGGCCAGCACGTAGCGGATCGCCGCACGCACCCGGTAGTCGGTTCCGGGCTGGCGGGGCGGCGGACTCGGGAACGTCACGAGGATCAGAAACAGCGCGAACACGAAGTGCAGCACCGCGCTGACGGTGAACGCCGATGCCGGTCCGAGGTGGGCGGCGAGGTATGCGCCCGCCGCCGGGCCGATGATGCGCCCGACCGTCATCGGCAGGCTGTTCAGCGCCATCGCGGTCGCGAGCTCGCCGGGACGGATCAGGTTCGGCACGATCGACTGCATCGCCGGGCCGCCGACGACGAAGCCGATCCCGACCAAGGTGGTCCCGAGCAGGATCGGGACGGCGACCGCCATGCCCTGCAGCGTCGGCACGGCGTACATCCAGACCGCGATCGAGCCGGAACCGATCACGCAGAACACCCGGCCGAGCAGGATCTGCCGTGCCGGATTGCCGGTGTCGGCCCACTTGCCACTCGTCGGGGCCAGGATCAGCTGCGGCGCGAACTGCACCACGCCGACCAGTCCGACCATCAGCGCCGAACGGGTCGCCTCGTACATGACGACCGCGGCCACCAGGCCGTGCGTCCACACCGCGACGACGGCGAACATCTTGCCCCAGAACAGCGCGCCGAAGACGCGGTCGAACATGAGTCCGAGCGCGCCGCGCGACGGCAGCGGGGCGGTCGTCCCGGAGACCCCTACCGGGTCGAGCGGTTCGGAGCGGGACAACGGCACCAAAAATACATAGCACATCAATGCTGTTGCCCGGAAACCGTCAGCGGTGCGGCAACCTCGAGCGTGCCGGCGTCATCGGCGGTGCCGGTTCCCGGTCCTCGACCGGGGTCGCGCCGTTGAGCAGCCGAAGCGAGGCGAGCCCGGCCCCGACCAGGATCAGGGCCGGGACCGCGAAGACAGCGACGGTCAGGACCAGACCCGTCCCCGACCCGGCGAGGGCACTGGTCACCGCGAGCAGGGCCAGCACCCACGTCACGACAGTGACCACCAGTGTCAGCAGACCCGCGACCACGCCGGCGCGCACGGCACCGTAGAACGGCGCCCCGGTCGCGCCCAGCACGACGAACACGGGCAGAGCGAACAGTGCCAAACCCGCGACCAGCCCGCCGTCGGAGCCCAGCAGGCGGGCCGCCGGCATCACCAGGGCGATCGCGACCACGGCCGCGCCCAGCACACCGGCGACGGCGATTGCGCGTGCGTTGCGATATTGCATGCCCGTCGGGTGCCCGGACCCGCAGGTGCGAAACCCGCCCGGGGCGGGTCAGGTGTGCGCGGGGGTGGCCGCGAAGCGGTCGGTGATGGCCTGGCAGAACGCGTCGAGATCCTCCGGTGAGCGACTCGTGATCAGGTTGCCGTCGATGCACACCTGCTGGTCGACGACGGTCGCGCCGGCGTTGCGCAGATCGGTGCGCAGGCTCGGATAGGACGTCAGCGTCCGGCCCGCGACGACATCGGCCTCGACCAGCGCCCACGGGCCGTGACAGATCGCGGCGACCGGTTTGCCCGAGCGGACGAAGTCGCGCACGAACGCGACCGCGGCCTCGTCGAGGCGAAGTTTGTCGCCGTTGACCGTGCCGCCCGGCAGCACGAGCGCGTCGAATTCGTCGATCTCGGCGTCACCGACGAGCCGGTCCACCGGGAACGAGCCCGCGGGTTCGAGGTCGTGGTTGCGGGCGTCGATCTCGCCGTCGGTGATCGACAGCAGCTCGGTGTGCCCGCCGGCACCGCGGATCGTGTCCCGCGGCCGCTCGAGTTCGACCTTCTCGACGCCGTCGGCTGCGAGAAAGGCGATGCGGCGTCCTTCCAACTCACGTCCCTCTGAAGCGTTGGGCATGGGGCCTCCTTCGTCCGACGACCCGGTTACCCGCTCGGCTACCGTCGAACCCATGAGTGCTCAGTCCGACAGCGACCGTCTCGGCAACGTCGCACCAGGAGACCTGATCGAATTGACCCTGCCCGGAGCGTCCGGTGACGAGACCCGCCAGTTCAAGGTGGTGCACAAGGAGGCGCGGGACGGGACCGTCGTCGCGACGCTGGAGGGCGACCACGGCGAGACCCGCGACATCGAACTGCCCGCCGACACCGTCGTGGTACGCACCCTGGAGTCGAAATGGGAGTCCCCGCAGAGTCCTACCGAGCACGAGAGCCCTACCGAGAATCAGGGATGACGCCCGCGCCGCGCTGACGACTCCCTGCTCCGTTGGGCCCGCCGTTTGGCCGCCGCACGCAGGTGGTACTGAGCGGGTGGCGCGCGGATGCGCCGCAGGAAGGGGACTGTCCATGAAGCTCAAGCGGATCGCCGGGCTCGCCGGCGCTGCGGTGGTCGGTGCGACGACCGCGGTCACGGCTGCCGGTGCCGTTCCGACGGCCGTCGCGCAGCCGCCGTGCCCGGATGTCGAGGTCGTCTTCGCGCGCGGCACCAGCGAGGCGCCCGGCGTCGGAGGCGTCGGTCAGGCGTTCGTCGACGCGGTGCGCGCGCAGGCCGCACCACGCACCGTCGATGCGTACGCGGTGAACTATCCGGCGGGCAGCAACTTCGCCGAACGCGAGGCATTCGCGGCCACGGTGATCGACGGGGTCCGCGATGCGGGCAATCGCGTGCTGACCATGTCACGGGACTGCCCCGACACCCGCATCGTGCTCGGCGGTTTCTCGCAGGGCGCGGTGGTGTCCGGGTTCGCGACCTCCGACACCGTCCCGAGCTCGGTGCCTGCGGCGATCGCCCCGACGCCGCTGCCGGACGACGTGGCCGACCATGTCGCGGCCGTCGTGCTGTTCGGTACCCCGTCGGATGCCTTCCTGGCCGGGCTCGGCGCCCCGGCGATCACCATCGGGCCGCGGTATGCGGACAAGACGCTGAGACTGTGCGCCCAGGGCGACAGCATCTGCGACGGGGCGCCCGCCGGGGGCCCGAACATCGCCCACGCGTTCTACCCGGTGAACGGGATGGTCACCGAGGGGGCGTCGTACGCGGTGGCCCGGATCTAGGTTTCCGCCTCAGCCGCCGGCCGGGACGGGGTAGCGGTCGTTGACGTCGGCGTTGGAGTCCTTTCGTGCGCAGTGCGCACAGCAGAAGATTCCTTCGTCGGTCTCGATGCCGTGCCCGAGGATGCGGCAACCGCAGTGCAGACACTCGGGGGCGAGTTGAGACGCGGCGCATTCGACGCTGTCGAACGTCGCCGTGCGCCCGTCGTGGAACGTGACGGTGAAGGCTTTGTCGTAGTCGTTTCCGCAGGTGTCGCAAATACTCATGCGCGTCCCATTCCCCAGGGTCGCCGGGGCAAACGCGTTTGGATGGTGACGAAGTGGGCATCAAGCATCCGTGACGAGCGCATATACCACAATCGACGCCCTTGAAGCTCCTGCCGAGGTCTATCCCCCGCAAGAGGATTCATCACTGCTCATCGACGCGATGGTCACCGCGGGCGTCGTCCCGGGTGCGCGGGTCGCTGATTTGTGCACCGGCAGTGGCGTTGTCGCGATCGCGGCGGCCAGCGCGGGCGCCGCGTCGGTGACGGCCTTCGACATCTGCCCCAAAGCTGTCTCGCGGACCCGGCAGGAGGCGCTGGCCGCCGGTGTCGAGATCGACGTCCACCGTGGATCATGGGCTCGAGCAATCGAATTCGGCCCGTTTGACGTCGTCCTTGCCAATCCGCCGTATGTGCCGGAGGCGCCGGTGGACGATTCCGGCCTGATCTCGCCGGCCGCGGGCCCGTCCCGGGCCTGGGATGCCGGCCCTGACGGCCGCATGGTGCTCGACCCGCTGTGCGCGGCCGCGCCGCTGCTGCTGGAGGAGGGCGGCACCTTGCTGATCGTGCATTCGGAATGCTCCGGGGTCACCCGAACGCTGAGTGCGCTTCGCGCACAGGGTATGCGGGCCGAGGTGGCGGCTCAGCAGCTGATCCCGTTCGGCCCGGTGATGACGGCTCGGGCGCCGTGGCTCAAGCGGGCAGGCCTGCTCGGCCGCCACGCCACCCAGGAACGCATCGTCGTGGTTCGCGCGGACGCGCCGTGAGTGATCAGGATTTCCGCCAGGTCCGGGTCGTGCCCGGCGGCCCGGTCATGGTGGAAGGCCCTGTGTGCATTGAGCTTCCGGACGGAAGCAAGGTCGAATCCGACCGCTTCATGGTCGCGATCTGCGCATGTAGGCGATCCAAGACCTATCCGCTGTGCGATACGAGCCACCGCCGCAGGCAGCGTGCCGGCGGCGGTGGCGCGGAATCGAATTCGGAGTCAGCCTCAGGAGACGTCGAATCAGTCGATCTCTCGTCGCAGTGACGATTCTCCCGCGCGCCAGCTCCTCATGAGGTGATCGGCAAGCCGGTTCTCCACGAGGTCGAACGCGCGGATCCCGAACACCACGTCGGCGTCCAGGTCCGGTTCCCGGCTCACCAGGTCGCCGACCACATCGGTGCGCACCACCTGCTCGTGCACGGCATCGGCCTCGACGTGCTCGGCGTAGAACGCGCGGCACTCGATCGGGGCGCCCATGCGCTCCAGCGCCTGCACCATCCGCCGGGACCCGGGAGGTGACGTCACCTCCGTGGCGGCGAAATGCCCGACGGCACAACCCCGCAACCGGCGGTGCAGACCGAACATCGACATCAGGTTCACGACGGCCAGTGCCTCAGCGGACACATGATTGAGGTAGCTGAGGTACGTGGCGTCCAGGCCGGCGGCCTCCATCAGGTCGGCGAACAACTGCTGGTGCAGCCGGGTACCCTTGCCCGCGCCGAACTCGTCGAACTCGACGGCGACGAACGACGCCTTGGCCTGGCCGGTCAGCCGCGGGATGGCCCACGCATGCGGATCGCCCTCCTTGAGGTGGTACAGCGAGCGGTGCGTGAAGTACTCGCGCATCTGCTCCCAGGTGCCCTCGTCGCGCAGGTAGTAGGACGGGCCGTCACCGTTGACCGGTTCGACGCAGAGCTTCTCCAACTCCTCCAGCGCACTCACCTCGCCGATCTCGCCCACCTGCCTGCGCACATCGGACAGGAACAGATCCTCGAGCTGGCTGCGCAGATAGATCAGACCCGGATTCCATTCCCATCCGGAATCCACCCCGCGGAATCCCCGGTAGTGCAGCTCGTAGCAGACGTAAAGCGCGAGGTGAAGGTCGATCCCGGCGGGATCCGCGTCGGCCAGCGACGTCTCGACCTTGGCGAGATACCGCAGCGGGGCCCGCTCGGCGAGCAGGTCGACGACCGACATCGAGATCGGGCCACGAGGTTCCGGCAGGGTGGGGGGTTCAACGAGGGTGGGCATCACGAGCCCGTACGTACCCGGGCGCGGGGCCGATAAACCGTCGAGCGGCGGCCGCCCCAGGTACCCACTGACCCTCTGACGTACACCAACGAGCCGGGTATCTCACAACATTGCGCAGCGGTCATGTCTGCGCCGGGCTCCGGGTACCCGACGGGGGAGCGCTCAGAACCGACGCGCCGAGAACACCGAGAACGTTGAAGTCACACAACCGAGGGGTGAACCAGACCTATGGCTACTACGCCGATTACGAAGGCCGCTTCCAACGAGGCCACGACCGCGACGCTGATCGCACAGCTGCGCACCGTCCTTGACCTGACGCACACCGAGATCCAGGTCGCCGAGACCCGGGTGGCGCAGGCCCGCACCGACGCCGTGCGCCGCGAGCTGACCGAGAACGCCGAGAACGCCCGGACCCGTGCCGCGGCCATCGAGAAGGCCATCCGCGACCTGGGCGGCTTCCCCGACGTGATCGGGCCCTTCCTGGGCCGCGCCGCGGCAGCGGTCAAGGCGCTCACCGAGCAGGCCGAGCCGTTCGACGAGGCGCTTCTGGGCGACCTGGCCCTGGAGGGTCAGCTGCTCGACCGCTCGCGCTACGTCAAAGCGCTGGCCGTCTCGGCCGGACACAAGGACGTCGAGGAACTGGCCTCACGGCTGATCACCGCGCACACCGCGACGGTGGAGTGGCTGACCACCGTGCTGGCCGAGGACGCCCTCGGCGGCCCGGCGGCGCTGCGCCGCACGCCCGTGCAGGCCGCCGCCGGTCTGGCCGTGAAGCTGGCCAACCTGCCGTTCACGTGGTCCACGCGCGGCGCCGAGCGCATCGCCGAAGCGGTCCGCTCCGTCCGCCCGACCGTCGCCGGTCTGGTCGACCGCGGCGCGCGCACCGGTGACATCGCCGGTAAGGCGCTCTCCGGCGCGCGTGACGGCGCCCTCGAAGCCGCCGAGCGGGTCACCCGCGAGCAGGGTGCCGATGATGCCGCGGATGCGATCCATGCCGCCCGCGGGGCCAGCGGATTGCTCGACGCCGGCGAGCTGCCGATCGCGGACTACGACGAGCTGACCGTCACCGATGCGGCGAACGCGGTCAAGGAGCTCACCGAGCCGTCCGACATCCGCGTGATCATCGCCTACGAGGAGGCGCACAAGAACCGTCAGCGCGTCGTCTCGGCCGCGCAGGCGCGCGTGGCCGCCATCGCGCAGGAGGTCGTCGGCATCAGCCGCTGACATATCGACAGGACGGGCCGGCACGGATTCCCTGTGCCGGCCCGTTTTCGTCTGCACTCGGGGTCTGCGCTCGGGGTCTGCACGCTGCACGTCTTACGCTCCAGTGGTGACCATCAGCTACGACGACGGGCTACGCGACGTGATCGCCGAGCGCCTCACCCGCCACGACCGCCGCACGGTGACGGATCCGTCGAAGCGGCACGCGGCCGTGGCGGTGGTGCTCGTCGATTCCCTGGTCGGGGAGGACCGGGTGGACCCGGCCCCGGTGGACGACTGGATCGCCGGCCGGCCGATGCCCGGGGATCTCGACGGCCGGATGGTCGACGTCTCCGGTGGGGCAGCGTTCTTCCTGTGCCGTAGGGCTTCTCGATTGTCGTCGCACTCGGCGCAGTGGGCGCTGCCCGGTGGCCGGCTCGATCCGGGGGAGTCGGTGGTCGATGCCGCGCTGCGTGAGCTCGACGAGGAGGTCGGTGTGCGGCTGCCGGATACGGCGGTGCTCGGCCTGCTCGACGACTACCCGACGCGGTCGGGGTACGTGATCACGCCGGTGGTGGTCTGGGGCGGGGGACGGCTCGACCCGCGACCGTCCCCCGACGAGGTGGTCGCGGTCTATCGGGTTGGTCTGCACCAGCTTCTGCGCGAGGACTCACCGCGCTTCATCACCATCCCCGAGAGCCCGCGCCCGGTGGTGCAGATCCCGTTGGGCAATGACCTCATCCACGCGCCGACCGGCGCGGTCCTGTTACAGCTGAGGTGGCTGTGCCTTGAGGGGCGCGATGATCCGGTCGACCGCCTCGAACAGCCGGTATTCGCCTGGAAGTAGCCGGCGCTCGTTTGCTGACGCGACCGTTCGGGTAGCCCACGGGCATGATGCGCCATCGGTTGGCACGACACCTGACGACGGTGTCGATGATGGCAGCCGCAGGCGCCGCCGGATGGCTGGTCACCACCGAGATCCTCGAACCGCCGCAACAGCCTCCGCAGCAGTTCCAAGCCGCCGCCGCCTCCGTGCCGCAGCAGCCGCAGCAGCCGCAGCAGATCCAGCGCGCCGGGCAGGTGACGTCATCGTCACCGCAGTCGGTCACGATGGTCGGTGCCGACGGTCAGAGCACCACGTTCCGGATCACCCCGGAGACCGCTCAGATCGGTCTTCCCGGTGTCATGCCGCGCAATGTGGTGGTCCATGGAGTGATTCGGGACGGGGTCGCGGTCGCCACCGCGATCGCCGATCGGGAAGCCATCGGCCCCGACGGGCCACCGATGGATTACGGCCTGCCGGTGTAAGTTCAGCCGAATTCCGCTGTGGCGCGCCAGTCGTCGAGCGCCTCGGCCAGCGGCGCGGCCAGAATGGGTAGCTGGGGGATCAGCGTGAAGCACCCCACGAATTGCAGGCGCCTCGCTGACTCCATCGCCCGCAACACCTCGGGGTCGGTCCGTCGAACGCCCCGCTCGTGCGCGGCCCTATCGTATGCGGTGACGGCGTCTTCACCGAGCATCGCCAGATCCCATTCCACCGGCCCGCAGGTGATGTCCTCGAAATCCGAGAACAGGATTCCTGCGCGTGTGCGGATCACGTTGTGCGACGGCGCATCTCCCTGAACCGGCTGCACCGGAACGCCGGGGAACGCGCGGTGGAACGATTCGCGGTCGGCCAGCACCGCCCGCAGCCGGTCGAATTCCCCGCGGGCGCGCTCGATGTCGGAGGCGGTCAGTCCGTGCTGCGGGCGCAGCCCGGCGATCATCTCCGGCAGCCCGTCGTTGAACGGGGACAGGAACGGCAGTTCGGCCGGATAGCCCCGCAACGCGGCATGCAGAGCGACGCTGTAGGACAGGTCGACACCGCGGTAGGGCTCGTGGTCCTCGGCGACGTCGGCGAGCTCCCAGAACGTCATCGCGAAGCCGTCCCGGCGGACCGGGCGCCGCGGCACCCGCACGGACGGCGGGACCACCGGCACACCTTGTGTGTCCAGCCAGGCGGCGACGTCGAGTTCCCTTTGCTGCCTTGCATTCTGGCGATCGGGCAGTGGGTTCGCCGTCGTCACCACCGGGATCCGCGCGACCACCGGCTCGGGCCGCAGGTGCACTACCACGGAGAACACGTCGTGCAGCACGGTCGGCTGCTCGATCCCCAACCCGAGCTCGCGGCCGGCCGCCACCGCGGCGTCGGTGGCGCGGCGGGTGCGCTCGGCGAGCTCTTCGGGCGTCACCCGGCCATCCTAGAGATCAGGCCCCGATCACCTCGAACCATTTTCTGCGAGGCCCAGGTGTTCGCGCAGCGTGGAGCCGGTGTAGTCGGCGCGGAACACGCCGCGTTCCTGCAGCAGCGGCACCACCGTGTCGACGAACGGGTCCAGACCGGCCGGCGTGACGTGCGGGACCAGGATGAATCCATCGCTGGCGTCGGCCTGGACGAGATCGTTGATCTGTTCGGCGACCGTCGAGGCCGACCCGATGAAGTTCTGCCGTCCGGTGACCTCGATGATGAGCTCACGCGTCGTCAGGTTCTCGGCTTCGGCTCGGGCCCGCCACTCGTTGGCCGTCGCGACCGGATCCCGGTACATCCGCACGCTGGCGCGTCCGCGGGCGATGGTGTTCTCGCCGACGACCGGGTCGACCGACGGCAGCGGCCCGTCGGGATCGTGATCGGACAGGTCCCGGTTCCACAGCTGTTCGAGGAACTTGATCGCGGTCTGCGGTGACACCTGCGCCAGCCGCACCTCGTGGGCGATCTCGGCCGCTTCGGCGTCGGTGTCGCCGAGGACGAAGGTGGCCGCGGGCAGGATGAGCAGGTCGTCGCGGTGCCGGCCGAACGCGGGCAACCTGTCTTTCACGTCCGCGTAGAACTGCCGGCCGGCCTCCAGTGTGCTGTGCCGGGAGAAGATCGCATCGGCGGCGGCCGCGGCGAAGTCGCGTCCGCGGTCGGAGTCGCCGGCCTGGAAGATCACCGGCCTACCCTGCGGGCTGCGGGGCACGTTGAAGCGTCCGCTGATGTCGAAATGCTGGTCGGTGTAGGTGAACTCGCCGGCGCGCGGGTCTGCCAGGAAGCGTCCGCCGTCCTTGTCGGCGACGATCGCGTGCTCCTGCCACGAGTCGAACAGTGTGTGGGCCGCGGCCAGGAAGCTCTCGGCGCGGGTGTAGCGCTCGGACTCCGCCAGAAACCCTCCGCGGCGAAAGTTCTCCCCGGTGAACGCATCCCAGGACGTCACGACGTTCCACGCGGCCCGGCCCTCGGACAGATGGTCCAGGGACGCGAATTGGCGGGCGACCTCATAGGGTTCGTTGAAGGTCGAGTTGATCGTGCCGGTCAGCCCCAACCGGTCGGTGACGGCGGCCAGCGCGGCCAGCACGGTGAACGTGTCGGGTCTGCCGACGACATCGAGGTCGTAGATCTGGCCGTTCTGCTCGCGCAGCCGCAGGCCCTCGGCCAGGAACATGAAGTCGAACTTCCCGCGTTCGGCGGTCTGCGCGAAGTGCACGAACGACGCGAAGTCGATGTGGCTGCCCGACGCCGGATCGCTCCATACGGTGGTGTTGTTGACGCCCGGGAAGTGCGCGGCGAGGTGGATCTGCTTGAGCGGCCTGGTCATCGCGCGTCCTCTCCGGTGATGGCGTACCGGTTCACGGGCCGGGGCAGGCCGAGGATGTTCCGCAGCGTGCCCGTCCGCTGGCTGGCCGGTCCGCGGCGGCCCAGCTCACCGGTCAGCTGCGCCGAGATCTGCGTCAGGTCGTGGGGGAGGGCGCCGGGATGCAGCCGGACCCCGGTGGCGCCGGCCCGCTGCCAGTCTTCCAACCGGTCGGCGAGCTGGGCCGCGGTGCCGGTGAAAACCTCTGTCGGGAAGCCGACTTCGGATCCGTGCAGGTCGTCAAGTCGGCGGCGGCGGGCGACCGCACGCTCGGCGGAGTCGTCGAGGAAGACCACCAGGTCGACGAACGTCAGAGCACTCCCCAGCGGGGTGGTGCCTGCCGCTGCGGTGCCTGCCGGGATGAAGGCGATGTCGGCCCCTGCAACGAAGTCGCCGCTGTCGTCACCGGTGTACGTCGCCGCAACAGGCGGCAGGCCCTGCGGCGGTCGTGGCGTGATCGACGGACCCTTGACCGAGAACCAGCGCCCCTCGAAGTCGATGTAGTGCAGCTTGTTTCGATCGACGAACCGACCGGTGGCCGCATCGCGGATCTCGGCGTCGTCCTCCCAGCTGTCCCACAACCGCCGGAGCACCTCGACATAGTCGGCGGCCTCGTCGTACAGCTCGCGGCGCGACTCGGGTACCTCGCGCCTGCCGAAGTGCCGTGCCGCGTCAGCGCCCGCGGTCACCTCGACGTGGATCCCGGCCCGTCCGGCGCTGACGTAGTCGAGTGTCGCGACCGCCTTGGACAGGTGGAACGGTTCGGTGTGGGTCGCGACAGCGGTCGGCACCAGGCCGACGCGGCGCGTCAGCGGTGCGACCCGGGCGGCGGTCAGTACCGCGTCGAGCCGGCCCCGCACCCCGTCGGGTTGAAGCACGAGTTCGTCGTCGAAGGTGACGAGGTCGATTCCACCGCGGTCGGCCTCGGTGACCAGGTCGACCCAGTACCGGGGTGTCAGCAGTTCGGTGGGCCGGGCGTCGGGTTCACGCCACGCGGCCGGATGCCGGCCGGCGGCGGACAGCGCGACGGCGAGGAGCAGCGGGTCTGGCCCTGTCATGGCTCTCACTTCCGGGGTCAACGGCGGACCTCGCCGAAAGCATTCCCCGGGCCGCCCCACCGGCCAAGGGTTGTGCTCAGGGACAGCCGAACTGGACTAGCTGAAGACCCGTCCGCGGCGCTCGGCGGTCGCGCTACCGCTGAACAGGCCGGAGTCCGCCTGCGGCTTACCGCGAGCCGCGGCTTCCCCCTGCATCTCCCTGTCGGCGGAACTCTCGTGCTCGATGCGCCGGCGCGGCAGCGCGCCGGGGTTGGTGCGTTGCAGCCAGGACACCATGCCCTCACGGATGTCGCAGCGCAGGTCGAACAACTGTCCCGCGTCCTTGGCGCTGACCAGCATGCGCACCCGCACCAGCCCGTCGACGGCGTCGGTGACCTGCAGGACGCCCGCACGGCCGTCCCACTTCGGGTTGGCCCGCAGCAGGCGATCCATCTCGGCACGCATCGCGTCGAACGGCACGGTGAAATCGACGTCGAGTTCGGCGGTGCCGAGCAGCTCGGTCGCGTTGCGCGTCCAGTTCTGGAACGGGGTGCTGGTGAAGTACGTGCACGGCAGCACCAACCGGCGTTCGTCCCACAGCCGGACCACAACGTAGGTCAGCGTGATCTCCTCGATGCGGCCCCACTCGTCTTCGAGCACGACGACGTCGCCTACGCGGATCGCGTCAGAGAACGCGATCTGGATGCCGGCAAACACCGAGCCGAGGGAGGTCTGGGCCGCCAGGCCCGCGACGACGGTCAGCACACCGGCGGACGCGAACAGCGTCTTGCCGATGTCGCTGAACGACGGGAACGTCATCAACGCTGCCGCGCCGCCGAGCAGTACGACGATCGCGACCGCGATACGGCGCAGCGTCAGCACCTGCGTCTTGATCTTGCGGCGGTGCCGGTCGGCGTCGGTCAGCCCTTCGTCGCCGCCGGCGAACCGGGTGATCACCTGGCGTTCGGCGACGCGGACCAGGCGGGCGAGCATCCAGGTGAAGGACGCGATCAGCGCGATCACCAGGGCATGATCCACCCAGCCGCGCCAACTGGCGCCGATGTCGACGGTGCGGCGCACCGCCGTCGACGCGGCGATCAGCACGAGGGTCGCCCGTAGTGGCATCCGGGTCAACATGGCGGTGTCGTGCATCAGCAGGCTGCGCCTGCCGAGGCGTTGCAGCAGCCAGGTCACGGCGAGACCGACGGCATAGGCGATGGCGACGGCGCCCGCGATCCAGGCGGCGTCCGTGGCGAAATGTGTGGCGGATTCGAGGCTGGTGGCGTCCTCCATGCTGGGTTGCGTTCCCGGCTCACCGGCCTCGGACACCTCCCGGACGCCGATTCGCTCAGATGGGACTCAGCTCACACCGGAGCGGGCGAGCAGGACCTCCGCCGCGGACCGGGCGTGCGCCAGAGGTGCGGGATCGTCGAGCGAGGTCGCCAGCGCGGTGCCGCCCTCGAACAGCACGAGCAGTTGCTGGGCCAACTCCGTTGGGTGTTCGGCGCCGGCCTCGGCCGCGACGGCGGCCAACCGCTGCGCGAAGCGGTGTTTGTGGGCGCGCACGATCTCGTCGACGCCGGCGAGTTCACCGGCGGATTCCACCGCCGCGTTGTGGAACGGACAGCCCCGGAATCGGGGTGCCGCCATCGCGTCGAAGGGCACCGCGTCGAAGATCGCCAGCAACCGGTCCCCGGGGCTGGTGTCCTCCGCGTCGAGGCGCCGTTCCAGCGGTGTGCCGCCGCGTTCGTCGATTCCGCGAAGGTAGTCCTCGATGAGGGCTGTCTTACTCGGAAAGTGTTGATAGAAGGTCCGTTTCGACACCTCGGCGGACTGGGACAGCTTCTCCACCCCGGTGGCGTGGATGCCCTCCCGGTAGAACAGGTCGGTGGCCGCGCGCAGGATCCGGTCGCGGGCGCCACGTCCGCCGCGCCTGGGTTTGACCTCGGAGTTCGGCACCGCGTCAGCATACAACTACACCGATCGGTTTACTTTCGGTTCGATCGGCGGTACCGTCGCCGATCGTGACCGTCCTCGTCTTCGGCGCCACCGGCCGACATGGAAGCACCGGGCAGTACCTCGTTCGACGCCTGCTGGAGGAGGGCAGACCCGTGCGGGCGCTGGTCCGGGGCCGTGACGAACGGGCGCAGCGCCTCGTCGAGATGGGGGCCGAGATCGCCGTCGGCGACCTCACCGACCGGCGCACCCTGGTGCCGGCCCTGTCCGGAATCGACACCGTCTACTTCACGTATCCGATCGCCGCGGGCGTCGTGCCCGCCGCGGCGCACTACGCATCGGCGGTCCTGGAGGCCGGCACGTCCCCGAGGACCGTGGTGATGTCGATGGGGCCGGCCCATCACGCCCATCCGAGCCTGCTCGGGCAGGCCCAGTGGCTCGCCGAGCAGGTCCTGGAGTGGGCGGGCCTGGACCTGCTGATCCTGCGGGTCAGCGCGTTGTTTCACGAGAACGTCCCGGTGTTGCACGCCGGCACGGTCCGCAGGGACGGCACGATCCGGAACTCGTTCGGCCCGGGACCGGTGCCGTGGATCAGCGGCCGGGACGCCGCCGAGATCGCGGTCGCGGCGATCCTGCATCCCGAGCGCTTCACCGGGCCGGTCGTCTACCCGGGCGGCACCGAGATGCTCAGCCACGACCAGATCGCCGGTCTGCTCACCGAACTCCTGGGACGTCCGGTCGTCTACCAACCGGTCAGCGCCGAACAGTGGCGCCGGGAACTGGAGGACGCCGCCGCCGCGCGTCCCGGCGAAGTGGTGAACACGGCCATGGCGCAACACATCTCGTCGGTCGGCCAGGTGGTCGCCGGTGGCGGTCCCGCGATGGCCGCCGATGCGGCGACCATCGCCGGATGGATCGGCAGACAACCTGTAGGACTGCGAGAGTTCCTGTGGGACAACGCCGCGAGCTTCCGGTGAGCACCGTCGAGCACACCACTCGCCGGCTGGTGATCACGGCGCCGGGCAGCTACCACGACGTCATCGCGCGGTACGAGACGCTGGTGCCCGAGGTCGACTATGCGGGCGTGACGGCGGACGACGGGTTCCGGCGCTACTACCGCGGCGACGTCGACGCGGTGATGGCCGCGACCGGCGTGCCGTGGCGCGCCACGCAGTACCTGATGGGGAACCACGCGATCGCCGCCCGGATGTACCGGCACGACCCCGCCGTGATGCTGCACGCCCCACTGCGGACACTGATCTACGTCGGCGCCGACAGCACCACGACGTTCACGGTGGACCAGCCCAGCTCGCTGTTCGACAGCTACGGTCGCCCCGAGATCTCCGCGGTGGGGCGCTATCTCGACGACCTGCTGGACGCGTTGATCGGGCAGCTCACCGGAGAGTCCTAACTGCGCTTGGCGACCTGGGCCTTGATCTTGTCGGGCAGCGCGGTGGCGGGCGCAAGCGTGGGGTACAGCGCGGACTCGCCCATCAGCGCACGGAACACCATGCTGATCGTGACGTCGTGCTCCGGCCGCGAGATCACCTCGATGCGGTCGCCGGCGCGCATCGTCCCCGGTTCGATCACCCGGAAGTACGCGCCGGGATGGCCCATCGCGGTGAACGTCTTGATCCAGCCCGGGATCCCGAGCCATTTCACGAACGTCTGGCACGGCGTGCGCGGACTGGTCACCTCGAGCACCAGGCCGTCCTCGCCGACCGCCCACCGCTCGCCGATGAGCAGATTCGTCAGATCCACCCCGGCCGTCGTGATGTTCTCGCCGAACATGCCGTTGGTCAGCTCGCGGTCCAGCTCGGCCTCCCAGCGGTCGAGATCCTCACGGGAGTACGCGTACACCGCCTGGTCGTCGCCCCCGTGGTGCTTGCTGTCGCAGACCGAATCGCCGACGACACCGCTGCCCAGACCGCCCTTGCGGGGGCCGGGGGCGCGCACCTCCAGCGGGTCGGTGCTGGGCCGCTTGTCGATCCCGGAGCGGCGCCGTCCCAGATCGACCGGGGTGAGCGCCGTGTTGACCGTCAGTACCGATGCCATACCCGAAGCTAACCGCATCGCCGGCGAGCTTCTTCCTACCAGCTAGCAGGTAGCCGGATTGGCGGCCAGCGCCGGAGACATCGGGCACGCCCGGGGCCAGGCTGAAGTGATGACCGACGGTGCACATCTCGTCGTCGACGCGCTGAGGCTCAACGGCGTGTCGGCGATCTACGGCGTGGTCGGGATCCCGATCACCGATGTGGCTCGGCTGGCCCAGGCGAGCGGCATCCGCTTCCTCGGCTTCCGGCACGAGAGCGCGGCCGGGCACGCCGCGGCGGCCGCCGGATTCCTGACCGGCAGGCCCGGGGTGTGCATGACGGTGTCGGGCCCGGGATTTCTCAACGGGCTGGTGGCGCTGGCCAACGCGACCACCAACTGCTTCCCGATGATCCAGATCGCCGGCTCCGGTGACCGCGCGGTGGTGGACCTGGGCCGCGGCGACTACGAGGAACTGGACCAGTACGCGGTCGCCCGGTCCCTGGCGAAAGCGGCGTACCGGGTCGACCGTCCCGCCGACATCGGTCTGGCGGTTGCCCGGGCGATCCGCACTGCGACGTCGGGCCGCCCCGGCGGCGTCTATCTCGACATCCCCGCCGCCGTGCTCGCCGAGGTCGTCGACGACGAGATCGGCGCGGCGTCGCTGCGGTGCGTCGTGGATCCGGCGCCGCGCCAGCTTCCCGCGCCCGACGCCGTCGAGCGTGCCGTCACGCTGCTCGCCGGCGCGCGGCGCCCGCTGATCGTGCTGGGCAAGGGCGCCGCCTACGCCCGCGCGGACGACGCGATCCGGCGCTTCGTCGAGACCACCGGGATCCCGTACCTGCCGATGTCGATGGCCAAGGGGCTGCTGCCCGACGACCATCCCCAGTCGGTGGCCGCGGCCCGATC
The DNA here is from genome assembly GCF_002086815.1 of Mycolicibacterium parafortuitum. GTDB lineage: Bacteria > Actinomycetota > Actinomycetes > Mycobacteriales > Mycobacteriaceae > Mycobacterium > Mycobacterium parafortuitum. Next base: position 11,494 of record NZ_MVID01000004.1, on the reverse strand, counting down.
GCTGGCGATGCGGCAGGCCGACGTGGTGATGCTCGTCGGCGCGCGGCTGAACTGGCTGCTCGGCCACGGCGAGGCGCCGCAATGGAATCCGGACGCGCAGTTCATCCAGGTCGAGATCGACCCGTCGGAGCTGGACAGCAACCAGCCCATCGCGGCCCCGCTGCTCGGGGACGTCGGATCCGTGATGGACGCGCTCAACCGCCACCCGGCCACGCCGGGGATCGCCGCACCGCCCCCGTGGCGCGGCCTGCTGCACGCGAAAGTCGTTGAGAACAAAGTGAAGATGGCCGCGCGGCTGGTCGCCGACACCGGGACCGGGCCGATGGGCTTTTACCCGGCACTGCGCGCGGTACGCGACGTGTTGTCACACCACCGCTTGTCACACCACCGCGAGGTCTACCTCGTCAACGAGGGCGCGAACACCCTCGACCTGACCCGCAACGTCGTCGACATGTACGTCCCACGGCACCGACTCGACTCCGGCACCTGGGGGGTGATGGGCGTCGGCCTCGGCTACGCGATCGCCGCGGCCGTCGAGACCGGGGCGCCGGTGGTGGCGATCGAAGGGGACAGCGCCTTCGGCTTCTCCGGGATGGAGATGGAGACCATCTGCCGGTACCGGCTTCCGGTCACCGTCGTGGTGTTCAACAACGGCGGCATCTACCGCGGCGACGACGCCAACCCGGTGACCGACGATCCTGCGCCGACCCGGCTGCTGCAATCGACCCGATATCACCGGCTCGCCGAATCCTTCGGCGCCGACGGCTATTTCGTCACGACACCGAACGAGCTCGAGGCCGCGCTGCAGACCGCGATCACGTCGGGCAGGCCCGCGTTGCTCGACTGCCTGATCGACCCGGCCGACGGGACCGAGAGCGGACATCTGACCAACCTGAACCCGACCGTCGTGAAGGAGCCGGCATGACCGTCGACCTGAGCGTTCATCCGCCCCGATCCACCGCGCTGATCGTCGGCGCCGCAAGGGAAACGATCACCTACGGACAACTCGACGCCGCGGTGTCCGGGGCCGCCCGGGCCTACACCGACCGCGGGTTCCGCCGCGGCGACGTCGTCGCGGTGACCGCCGCCAACGCCGCCGAGTTCGTCGTCGACCTGCTCGGTGCGGTCCACGCCGGTCTGATCGTCGCGCCGATGGACCCCGCGCTGCCGCAGGCCGGCACCCGGCAGCGGCTCGACCTGCTCGGCAGCCTGCGGCACGGCGGACCCGGCGGTCTCACCGACGACGACGTGATGGTCATGTTCACCTCGGGCACCACCGGAATCCCGAAGATGGTGCCGTGGACCCGGCAGGCGATCACCGCATCGACGGCCACGATCGCCCGCACCTACGGACTCAGCGCGGCCGATTCGACGGTCGCGGCGATGCCGCTGTTCCACGGCCACGGCCTGATCGCGACGCTGCTGACCAGCCTGACCGTCGGCGGCACAGTGCTGCTGCCCGCCGCGGGCCGGTTCAGCGCGCACACCTTCCGCGACGACCTGGCCGCCGCGGCCGCCACCTGGTACTCCGCCGTCCCGACGATTCATCGGATCGCGTTGAGCACCAGAGATATTCGACCGGGTGACACCGCCAGGGCCACCGCCGCGCTGCGTTTCGTGCGCAGCTGCAGCGCACCGCTGGCACCCGAGACCGCGGCCGGTCTGGAGTCCGCGTTCGGGGTGCCGGTGCTTCCCGCGTACGGCATGACCGAGGCAACCCACCACGTCAGCGGCTGCACGCTCGCCGATTCCGCCGACGTGCGCCGCCGGAGCGTCGGCACGCCCGCCGCGGCGACGGCCAGAATCGTCGACGGCGAGGTCTGGGTCACCGGCCCGGCCATCGCCCGCGGCTACCTCGGCGACCCGGCGCTCAGCAGCGGCACCTTCGTCGACGGGTGGTTACGCACAGGCGATCTCGGCGTCATCGACGCCAGTGGGAACCTGTCCGTCACCGGCCGGATCAAGAACATCATCAACTGCGGCGGCGAGAAGATCTCGCCGGAACGGGTGGAACAGATACTCGCCGGATGCCCCGGCGTCGCGCAGGCAGCCGTCTTCCCGCTGCCTGACCCTGTGTACGGCGAGCGGGTCGGCGCCGCCGTCGTCGCGACACCGGGCATCCGGCTGACCACCGGTGAGCTCATCGCGGGCTGCCGCGGGCGGCTCGCGAAGTACGAAGTGCCCGAGCACGTCTCGATCGTCGACGCGTTACCGCTGACCGCCAAGGGCGACATCGACCGCGCCGCGCTGGCTCACTCCTCGAGCAACTCCCAGCTGTCACTTTCGCCGACCGGCGCGGCAGTGACCTGAAGTGTGCGGGTCTCACCCTCGGGATCGGCGGCCACACAGTCGAACGTCGCGCCCACCTCGACGGCCTTCAACCCGTCGCCACAGTCCACCGTGACCTCGAAGCCCATCTTGTTGGAGACCTCGTCGGCCAGCGTCTGCGCGGCCGACGGCAGATCGTAGAGCGTGTCCTTGGTCTCGAAGTCGACGTTGTAGTCGTCGTCCTTGATGGTCGCCGCGACACGCACCGTCTGGCCACCGACGTCGGCGGTGCACTCCAGCGTGTCGCCCTTCTTCGGGCTCGGTGACCGCTCGGGGCACTCCAGGCTGGAGACCTGCTGGCCGATCGAGGAGTAGCTGCTGTCGAGTTCCTTGGTGATCTCGTCCTCGAGCTTCTGGTAGTCGAGGCCCCCGCCGATCGAGAACGAGCATGCGGTCATCGTCAGCGCGGCGCCGCAGGAGATCCACAGGGTTTTCACCATGAATCAGGATCGTAAAGAGGCGCGGGGTCCGCGTCTACTGGAGATCTGCCAGGTCATCGGGGACATCGACGGCGTATCGGCGAAGGATCTCCAAGGGCACGGTGTCGAGGGTGCGCTCGTGGGTCGACGCGAGCACGACCGGGCAGGCGTGTCCGTCCTGATGTGCGCGCAGCCAGTTCCGTGCGGTGACGCACCACCGGTCGCCCGGCACCAGGCCGGGAAACCGGTAGGCCGGCATCGGGGTGGACAGGTCGTTGCCGATGGAGCGCTGATGCGCCAGGAACTCCGCGGTGACGACGCCGCAGATGGTGTGCCTGCCCAGGTCCTCGTCGCCGGTGCTGCAACATCCGTCACGGTAGAAACCGGTCAAAGGTTCGGTGCCGCAAGGCTCCAACGGTCCGCCCAGGACGTTTCGCTCCTCCATCAGCCCAGTATCGCGTAGCGTCGCCCGGCATGGGGTCGACACGGTATGCGGCTTTCCTGCGCGGGATCAACGTCGGCGGCCGCAACATGATCTCGATGGCCGATCTGCGTGCGGTGTTCACCGATGCCGGGTTCGCCGGCGTCACCACCTACATCCAGTCCGGGAACGTCGCGTTCGAGTTCGGCGGGTCGCGAAAGACCTTGGAACCCGCCATCGAAGAGCTGCTGGCCGACCGGCTGGAGAGCCTCCCGGTGGTGGTCGTGCGCTCCCACCGCGAGATGCGCGCGATCGTCGGCGACGCCCCCTCGGAGTTCGTCGCGCGCGCCGACGACCACCACCGCGACGTGGTCTTCCTCAAGGCGCCGCTGACCGCCGAGGAGGCGATGGAGGTGGTCCAGCTGCGCGACGGTGTCGACGAGGCGTGGCCGGGGCCCGGCGTCGTGTACTTCACCCGGCTCAGCGCCGAACGGACCAAGAGCAAGATGAACCGGATCGTCGGAACCCCGCAGTACCGGCTGATGACGATCCGGAACTGGGCGACGACGACGAAGATGGCGGAGATCCTGGACGGGTCGAACTGACTCAGATACTGAGCTTGCGGTACCGCTGGAGACGCCGGATTCCCTGGGCGGCAGTGGTTCCGGTGACCGGCGCCAGCGCGTCCCGCAGGCGGTCCCGCACCGCGGCGGTGTCCAGGCCCATCCCGATGGCGACCAGACTGTTGGCCTCGGCGCGGGCCGGGGCGTCGGCGACGTGCACGGTCGGGCCGACCACGTTGACGGTGTAGCGGCGCGTGGTGGAGCGGTAGCGCACCGCGATCGTGCCCTTCATCCGGTAGGCCCCGGGCGGCGGGTCGTCGAGCACGTCGAGCACCGCCGCAGGGTCGACGCAGCCGTCGCTGCGCACGGTCACCGAGTCCGCGTGGACGTGGTCGTGGTCGTGCTCGTGTGGGTCCGCGTCGAAGAACAGCTCACGAAGCGACAGTTGCCCGCTCTCCGGTTCGGCCGCCGCGATGTCGTAGAGCAGGGCCGGATCGATCCGTCCGGCCGTCGCGCCGACGACGTGGGCGTGCGGGTTCACCTCGTGCACCCGGCTCTCGATCCGGCGGAGCGCCTCGGCACGGCCGGCGGCGGGGACCTGATCGAGCTTGTTCACCACCACGAGCGTCGCGGCGCCGTAACGGGCGGGCGGGGCCGCGTCCCGGTCGACGGTGTCGAAGTGGGTGGCGGCGTCGAGCACGTCGACGACACCCCCGGGTCGGACTCCGTCGACCCCGCTGAACCGGATGATGCGTGACACCGCGACCGGGTCGGCGAGCCCGCTCGATTCGACGATGATCGCGTCGAGCCGCAACTTCGGGTCGGCCAGGCGCTCCAGCGCGACGTCCAACCCGCCCTCGTCGGGCAGACAGCAGATGCAGCCGCCGGCGATCGACGCCGGCTCGTCGACCTGCCCGGTCACCAGTCCGGCGTCCACATTGAGTTCGCCGAAGTCGTTGATGACCACGCCGATCCTGGCATTGGGGCTGCGGAGCACATGGTTGAGCAACGTGGTTTTGCCCGCGCCGAGATAGCCGGTCAGCGCGATGACGGGTATCGGCTGCACAGCAGGGCAGGTTACCGGGACGGGATGTGCACATACCGCCCGGCGTGCCTGTCCGGTCGGTAATATGGCGCTTCGCGCCACATTCGTCTGGCGTATGGGGGGCAAGGCGCGTGCAGGGTGCTACAGCGGGGGACTTCGACCACGCTCCAGAGCGCGACGCTGCCACCGAGATCCCCGTCCTGCACGCTCTGCTGCGCATCTCGGATGCGGTGCTGCGGGCGCACTACTTCGACGAGGTGCTCGAGGTCATCGCCGAGCAGGCCCGCGCGGCGCTGGACGCCACCACGTTGTCGATCTGCCGGCTGGAGCGGGACCTGGCCGCGTTGCGGATCCTGCACAATTCCGGTGCGCTCGCCGCCGACGAGCAGCGCTGGCCGCAGGACGACCTGTACGAGATCACGCCCGATTCGAGCATCAACACCAAGCTCGCGAAGGGCGTCTCCTACGTGAACGCGGTCGAGGACGATGCCTGCCCGGAGGAGTCGCGGCAATTGCTGACCCATCTCGGCAAGGAGAGCGAGCTGGCGGTACCCGTCATGGTCGGGGAGTCGATGTGGGGGACGTTGTGGGCCACCGGCACCAACGGGCGCCGTTTCGGTGACAGCGACATTCTGCTGCTGCAGGCGATCGCCGCGCAGACCGCGCTGGCGATCGGCCGCTCCGAGCTACTGACCACGGTGTGGCGCTATGCGTTCGAGGACCCGCTGACCGGCATCGCGAACAGGCGGGCACTGGACCGGCATCTCGATCAGATCGACTGGGCCACAGCATATCCGGTGGCTCTGGTGTGTGACCTGGACGGCTTCAAGCGGATCAACGACCGGGACGGGCATCCGGCGGGGGACCAGATCCTGCGCAGCGTCGCGTCGGGACTGAGCCGATTGACGAGCTCCATCGACGGCGCGGTCGCTGCGCGGCTGGGTGGCGACGAGTTCTGTGTGCTGCTACCGGACGCCACCCTGGCGGCGGCGCAGGTGTTCGCGATGGACGCCACCAAGGCCATCCGCGCGACACTCGACAGTGACGTGACGATGTCGTGGGGTGCCGCCGCGGTGGGCCGCGACATCCGCAGCGGTGACCAGCTGATCGCGGCCGCGGACGCCGCGCTGCGGGAGGCCAAGCGCCAGGGCCCGGCGCGGTTCAGCACCGGGGTGACCACCTCGGTGGTGCAGGGCGGCATCGACAGCCGCGACCGCAATGCGATCAAACCGCCTGGCGCCGAGGATCTTCCGGGAATCATGGTGCGAATCCTGGACCACCAAGATGACTTGACGATCCTGGCGGCGCTGGAGATCCTTGCGCTGCAGGTGCAGCAGGTCATCGGTACCGCGGCCTGGTCGATCTCCGAATGCGGCGAGAATCACGATTCGCTGCGGTCGGTGCGCAGCGTCGACGCCGTCTTGCGGCCGGATTCGGGGCTGTCGGTGCTGACCGAACTCGGCCCGCCGGTCTACTCGCTGAAGGACTATCCGGCCACGGCGCGCGCGGTACGGGAGGGCACATGGTTTGTCGCCGCAGCCGGGCTGGAGGGATCGGACCCCGCGGAGACCGCGCTGCTCGGCCGGCTCGGATACAAGGCGGTGCTCGGCGTCGGCGTCCCGGCGGGACAGACCTGCTACCTGATCGAGTTCTTCTCCCATGACGGGTACCAGCAGCTCTTCGATATCGCAGCGATGGCCCAGGTGCTCGCGGCCTACTGTGTTTCTCGGCTCAGCGGAAGCCGGCCGCGCCACCGTCGAGCATGAGGGTCTGAGCGGTCACGAACTTCGCCTCGTCACCCAACAGGAAGGCCACCGCGGGCCCGATGTCGGAGGTGACATCGCCCAAGCGTCCCAACGGAACCGAGCGCACGGTGCGCTCGTAGGTCTTCGGATCCCACTCGCGCCACACGGTGATGCTCTCGGTCTCGGCGTACGGGCACACCACGTTGACCCGGATGCCGATCTTGCCCCATTCCAGTGCGGCGACCTTCGACATCCCGCGAATCGCCTCCTTGGCGGCGCCGTAGGCCCCGAACTTCGGCAGACCGCTTGTGCCCGAACCCGATCCGAGGTTGACGATGCTGCCACCGCCGTTGGCGGCGAAGACTGGGTAGACCGCCTGCATCAGCTCGAACGTCGCGCGTGGGCCGACGTCGAAGACGAGGTCGTAGTCCTCCCTGGTGATCTCCTGGAACGGCTTCGGCTCGTTGGTCGCGATCGCGTTGTTCACCAGCCCGTGCACCGAGCCGAACGTGTCGACGGCGGTACGGACAATCCTTTCGGCGCAGCCGTTGTCGCGTAAGTCCGCGGTCAGTGTCGCGACCGGATGTCCGGCGTCGCGCAGCACATGGGCGGTCTGGTCCAGCAGGGCTTCGTCGCGGTCGACGAGCAGCACCGACGCACCGCGCAGCGCGACGGCGGTGGCGATGCCCTTGCCGACTCCCCGCGCACCGCCGGTGATGATGACCGTCCGACCGTCCAGCAGCTGTGTGTCCATGCCGGCAACCGTATCCGGGCACGCCGAAAGGCCGGACCGCATGGTCCGGCCTCTCGAGCGGTAGAGGGGTCAGGGGGTCAGATGGTCACGCGGTCAGCCGACCGGGATGGTGGCGCAGCCGACGTTCGGGATACAGCCCGACACGCCGTCAGGTCCGGCAGCGCCGCTGACGCCACCCGGATTGGTGCTGCCCGCAACGCCGCCCGGTCCGGCGGTGCCCGCCGGGCCGCCCGGAATGGCACCGGTCGCGCCGTCGGGTCCTGCGGCACCGCTGACGCCACCGGGGTTGGTGCTGCCGCTGACGCCACCGGGGCCGGCCTCGCCGGCGGGGCCGCCGGGGATCACGCCCGCAGCGCCGCCCGGTCCGGCAACGCCACCCGGGCCACCGGGGACCGCACCGGCCGCGCCGCCGGGGCCGACGGTTCCGATGTCGGCGCACGGCGTGCCGTCAGCGTTGAAGCACGGCGGCGGAGCCGGCTGCGCGAAGGTCAGGGGCGCGGTTGCGATGGCAGTCGCCGCGGCGCCCGCGAAGAGCATAGGTCCGAAAATTCCTAGAGCAGATGTCTTGTATCGCATGACAGAGAGGTTGCCGCGTGGCGCGCCGTTGAAACCACTTGAGTTATGAAGGTTTTCTAAATGAGCGCTGAGGCATGCTGTCGGTGTGGGACTGGTCATACGGCTCGTGGAACTGTTGCTCATCCTGCTGCCGCTGGCCGGTGCGGGCTACGCGACGTACCGCGCGATCAAGGCCGCGAGATCGAAAACCCCGCCGCAGTTGCCGACGCAGCAAACAGACACCACCCAGCGGCGCATCGTCGGCCGCGCGGTCGAGGAACACGACAGAACAGATACCCGCTGGCTCGAATATGAACTCGACGTCGCGAAACTGCTGGATTTCCCGCTGATGACGGATATGCGGGATGCTCTGACGCAGCGGTTCCACCGCGCGAAGCTGCGCGCCGACTTCCTGCGCCCGGCCGACGTCGCCGAGCTGGTTCACGACCGCGATGCGGCCCGCGAATACATGGATGCGGTGCAGGAATACGCCGCGGCGTTCGACATCGCCGAGACCGAGGCGATCCGGCGGCGCCGCACCGATTTCTCGGCGGGCGAACAGGAGCGGATCGCCCGGGCGCAACGGCTGCTGCTGGTGGCATCCGACGACGCGGCGACCCGGCAGGAGCGCGAGCGGGCCTACGGACTCGCACGGCGCGAGCTCGACGGGCTGATCGTGCTGCCCGAACGAGCCCGCGCCGAGTTGGAGCGAGGTATCAGCGGAGAGCTGGGCTGACCCTATTGCCGCGCGGCCGCGTCGGCGACGTCGAGGGCCCGGTCCAGGATGGCCAGACCGTCGCGGGCCTGCTCCGCGGTGATGGTGCACGGCGGCACCACGTGGATGCGGTTGTAGTTCGCGAACGGCAGCAGGCCCAGCTTCTTGCATTCCGCGATCACGGAATTCATTGCGGCGCTGGAGCTTCCGTAGGGTGCCAGCGGCTCGCGGGTCTGCTGGTCGGAGACCAGTTCGACGGCCCAGAACACGCCGGCCCCGCGAACCTCGCCGACGCTGCGGTGCTTGGCGGCGAGCTCGGCCAGGCCGGGCCCGATGACCTCGGCGCCGATCTTCGCGGCGTTCTCGACGATGCCCTCCTCGGCCATCGTGTTGATGGTCGCGACCGCGGCGGCGCAGGCCAGCGGGTGGCCGGAGTAGGTCAGCCCGCCCGGGTAGGCGCGGTGGGCGAAGGTCTCCGCGATCGCGGGGCTGATCGCCACGCCGCCGAGCGGGACGTAGCCGGAGTTGACCCCCTTGGCGAACGTCAGCAGGTCGGGAACCACGTCGAAGTGGTTGATGGAGAACCACTTTCCGCTACGGCCGAAGCCCGCCATCACCTCGTCGGCGATGAACACGATGCCGTACTCGTCGCAGATCTCACGCACGCCGGCGATGTACCCCGGCGGCGGCACCATGATGCCGGCCGTGCCGGGGATCGACTCCAGGATGATGGCCGCGATCGTGCTCGGCCCTTCCATCTTGATGGTGTCGTGCAGGTGCTTGAGAGCACGCTCGGATTCCTCGGCCTCGGTGGTGGCGTGGAACTGCGAGCGGTACAGGAACGGGCCGAAGAAGTGCACGACGCCGGCGTTGCCGTGGTCGTTGGGCCAGCGGCGCGGGTCGCCGGTCAGATTGATCGCGGTCTCGGTGCCGCCGTGATACGAGCGGTACCGGGACAGCACCTTGTAACGGCCGGTGTGCAGTCGCGCCATCCGCACGGCGTGTTCGACGGCGTCGGCGCCGGCGTTGGTGAAGAAGATCCGGTTCAGGTCGCCCGGGGTGCGCTCGGCGATCAGCCGGGCGGCCTCGGAGCGGGCGTCGTTGGCATGCTGCGGCGCGACCGTGCAGAGCTTGGCGGCCTGATCGGCGATTGCGGCGACCACCTTCGGGTGCTGATGACCGATGTTCGTGTTGACCAGCATCGACGAAAAGTCGAGCAGCTTGTTGCCGTTGCCGTCCCAGACGTAGCAGCCCTCCGATGCGGTGATCGTCATCGGCGTGATCTCGGCCTGTGCTGACCACGAATGGAATACGTGGGCCCGATCGAGCTCGTAGGTACGAGCGGCCTCCGCGCGGGCCGCCTCGACGGTCAGGCCGTTGGGAAGGAGTTCTTCAAGCGTTTCGTTCAACACGCTTAAACCGTAGATCCCCGACGTCAGAAGCGGAAATGACGCCGGGGAACTCACAGATTCGCGCGAATCAGCGGACGTTGACGTAGTAGACGTGGCCGGTGATGGTGTTCTGGTACAGCCGGTCGTTGAAGTTGTCCTGGACGGTGCCGCGGATCGCGGGGCCGCGGTTCACCCCGACGACGTTGGCGTCCTTGAGGGGCGTGGCGGACAGCTTGTGGACGATGACCCGGTTGCCCTGAGATTCGAGCTGGGCGATGGTCGCCTGGGCGTCTCCGGTGCCGGACGGGGCGGCCAGTGCGGGGGTGGCCAGGCCCAGGAATCCAGCGGACAGCGCGGCGGCGGCGGTGGTGGCGATGGTCAGCTTCTTCATGATCGTTCTTCTTCCCTGCGGTGGTGCTTCCTGGTGTTCTGACCGGTTAAACCCGCAGTTCAGCAGGTTCATTTCAGTTGGCAGAGATTGATCGGCCGGTGGCACGAATAGGTGCGTCGGCATGTCAGGGGTACGGGGTACCATCGAACGCATGTTCGATGGTTGGTCTGATGGGCGGGTCGTGTCGGGGGTGGCTGATTCGTATCGTCAGGTCGCGGTGGGGATGGCGGCGGCGTCGGCGGGGATTGCGGAGTTGTTGCAGCGGCGCACCGTCGAGGAGGTCGACCGTGAGGCTGATGTGCGGTCGTTGATCACGGCGTTCGAGCGCACGGTGGTCGAGGTGGGGGCGGCGTTGCGGTTGCCGTCGGCGCGGGCGCGGGAGTTGGTTCATCAGGCGGATGTGTTGCATACCCGGCTGCCGGCGGTGGCGGCGTTGTTGGCTGCCGGGGAGGTCGACTATCCGACGGTGCTGGTGGTGGTCGAGCGCACCGATCTGGTGGCCGAGCAGCACATGGCGCGTCTGGATGCGGCGTTGGCGGAGCGGATCCGCGGGTGGGCACGGTGGTCGCGCAGGTTGGTCCGTGATGCCGTCGACGGGTTGGTCGCCGAGGTTGATGCCGCGGCGATCAAGCGGCGCCGCCAGGCTGCCTTCGATGAGCGTCGGGTCACGGTGGCTGCGGGGTTGGACGGGATGGCCGCGGTGCGGGCGCGGATGTCGGCGGCGCAGGGCGCGGCGATGGATGCCCGGTGGAGCATGCTGGCCAAAGCGGTGTGTCCGGCAGATCCGCGCAGTCTGACTCAGCGTCGTGCTGATGTGTTCGATGCGCTCAATACCGGCCGTGGTTTTGGTTGTGGGTGTGGGGATCCGGGCTGCCCCCAGGCGATCGTGATCCCACCCGCTGAGGCTCACCACGACCGGCCGGCCACCACCGAACCCGCCGAGCCGGCCGGGGCCGAGCCGATTCCCGCGCCGGCACCGCCGATCCCCGCGCCGACATCGCCGATCCCCGCGCCGGCACCGCCGGGGCCGGGGCCGGTGTCGGTGTTGGGGCGGCAGGTGGTGCTGAACGTGGTCGCCGCCGCTGACACCGTCGCCGGGCACAGTGATGCTCCGGGGTATTTGGCCGGGTACGGGATCATCGACGCGCAGTTGGTGCGCGAGCTCGC
>NZ_MVID01000039.1 GCF_002086815.1 Mycolicibacterium parafortuitum | reverse complement strand
TTCCGCTGCCGCTACCTCCTGTTCAAAGGCGACTTCGCCCACAACACACCCAGCACCAGCCCGTTCGCCCGCTTCGTCAACAACCCCCTCGAACCCGAAACCCTCCCACCAAACTGGCAACCCCCACCACCACCAAACAACAACCCCGACGAACCACCACCCTTTTAGTACACCGCTGCCCAAGCGCGACGCCGGTCCGCGTCCGGGTCGGGCGCGATGACATCGCGGGTCGACGTGATCAACCGGGTCAGCCGCTGCTCGGCCGTATAGAGCGGCCAGTCGGTCTCGCCGCCGTGGGCGAAGTCGAGCCAGGCCCGCTGCATCCGGCGGCCCACCCCGGGTTGGATCCGCCGGCCCAGCGGATGGAGTTTGCGCCCGACGAACGACTCGTAGCTGTGGTGGATGTGCACGATCTCGCTCCCGTGGGTCGCGCCCAACCCGAGCATGCGCAGGCTCAGCCCGAAGTGGTCGAACCGGTACATCCGGGTCGGGCCGTTACCGCTGTACGCGTCGGCGAACGCCCAGGTGGGACCGCCGAACATCGCGTCGGCACCGAATTCGACCAGCGCACTGCGCCGTGGATACCTCGGATATGCCTGCAGCACTTGCGCTTTTGCATCTGGAGCGGTCCGTTCGAAGAACCCGTCGATCGCCGCCCTCGTGGTCGGCAGCATCGGCGGTTTGGTCCACGCGAACATCGACGCCTCGTGGCTGTTGGTCCCGATGATCAGCGGCACCGGCGCCATCGCGCCCTCGCGGGCGGCGTCGATCGGGTGCAGCGGCAACAGCTCAGTGCCGTGCGTCAGTCCGTACGCCAGCGTCGGGGTGGTCCCGGCGCTCGTGAGCTGGACCAAGCCCGCGGCGCGGCGCAACTCGCGTTGCGGAAGCGCCTTCACCGCGGAGGCGTCGACGCCGAGGCGACGCAGGAACTCCTGACTGTTGGCCGCGCGCAACTCACGGTCGGCGATCAGCGGCAGCGCCGGGCTCTGCGCGATCGCGCGGCCGAACAGTCCGTGCGCGGCCGGCGAGGCCATCAGAGCCAGCACCGACGTCGCACCGGCCGATTCCCCGAACACGGTGACGCGGTGAGGGTCGCCGCCGAACGCCGCGATGTTGTCGCGCACCCACCGCAGCGCGGCGATCTGATCGCGCAATGCCAGATTGTCGTCGAAGCCGTCCCCAAGATCCCCGAGCTCGAACCCGCCGAACACCCCGATCCGGTAGGTCACGTTGACGACCACGACATTCCCGTTGGCCGCCAGCCGAGATCCGTTGTAGAGCTGGAATTGGCCGGCTCCATAGACGAACGCGCCGCCGGGGATCCACACCATGACCGGAAGCGATGCGGTGGTGTCCGGGGACCACACCGTCAGCGTCAGACAGGCCTCGTCGCGGGCCTTCGGATCGTCGCGCCCACCGCCGACGAACGACTTGGTCTGCGGGGGCAGCGGTCCGTGCTCAGTGGCGTCGCGCACCCCGGTCCACCGCGTGAGCGGTTGCGGCGCGCCGAACCGGCGTTCCGCGACGGGCTGCTCGGCGTACGGCACACCGCGCCACACGCCGACACCGGCCTCGACCGTGCCCCGAAGGTCACCCGACGGGGTGTGCAGGATCGTGGGATCTCCGGCGACGACGGCCACGCCCGAAATCGTAGTGTGCGAAGCTTGACCAGCCCGCAGACACGGGACCCGGGTCGACTCACACGGAGGTGGCGCGATGACCTTCAACGAAGGCATGCGGATCGACACCAGCACCACATCCTCCGGGGGCGGTCGCGGGCCCGGACGGGGCATCGCGGTCGGCGGCGGCCTCGGCGGACTGCTGATCGTGGTGGTGGCGCTGTTCCTGGGCGTCGACCCGAGCACGGTGGTCCCCGAGCAGCAGATGGACACCCAGGGTGTCGATGCGCCGGGATTCGACCTGAGCCAGTGCCAGACCGGTGCCGACGCAAACAGCATCGTCCAGTGCCGGGTGGTCGCGACGGGCAATTCGCTCGACGGGGTGTGGGCGGAGCTCATGCAGGGGTACACCCGCCCACATGTCAGGTTGTTCACCGGCGGGACCAACACCGGTGGCTGCGGATATGCCAGCAGCGCCGTCGGCCCGTTCTACTGCCCCGGCGACAAGACCGCGTACTTCGACACCGACTTCTTCGACACGCTGGTCACCGAATTCGGCTCCAGTGGAGGTCCGCTCGCCGAGGAGTACGTCGTCGCCCACGAGTTCGGCCACCACATCCAGAACCTGCAGGGGGTCCTCGGCCGCGCCCAGCAGGACCCGACCGGCCCGACCGGCGGCGGGGTGCGCACCGAACTGCAGGCCGACTGCTACGCCGGGGTGTGGGCGCACTACGCATCGATCACCAAGCAGGAGGGTACGGACGTGACGTTCCTGAAGCCGTTGACCGACAAGGACATCGCCGATGCGCTGTCCGCCGCGTCCGCGGTCGGCGACGACCGGATCCAGGAGCAGGCCACCGGCCGGGTCAGCCCGGAATCGTGGACGCACGGGTCGTCCGAACAGCGCCAGAAGTGGTTCACCACCGGTTACCGGACCGGCGACCCGGCCAAGTGCGACACTTTCGCGACGAACAACCTTGGCTAGGCCGACCACGGCCGTCGACGCCGTCGCCGAACGTTATCTGGACGTCTCAGCGGCGCTCGATCCCTGCGCGGCAACGGAATCCGGGATCAGCGGCTTCGACGACCAGATCACCGACTACTCCCCCGACGGCGTCGCGGCGCGCGTCGACGCGGCGAAGGCGGCGCTGCGCGAACTCGACGCGACCGAACCGGCCGACGCCGCCGACGTCGTCACCGCCGCCGCGATGCGCGAACGCCTCGGCGTGCTCGTCGAGCTGCACGACGCGGGCCTCGACGTCGGCGAGCTCAACGTCATCGCGTCACCGCTGCAGACGATGCGCGACGTGTTCGACCTGATGGCCACCGACACCGACGAGGACTGGGCGGTCATCGCGCGGCGGCTCGATCAGATCCCGCAGCGGGTGAGCGGGTACGCCGAGGCGTTGCGCCGGGCCGCGGCCACCGGGCACGCGCCGGCCGCGCGGCAGGTCCGCCGCGGCATCCAGCAGGCGGGCCAGATCGCTGAGTTGTTCGTCACGATGGTCGCCGGCGCCGCTCCCGACAACCCCCCGCTGCGTGCCGAACTTCAGCAGCGGGCCCAGGATGCCGCGAACGCGTACGCGTCGCTGACCACGGTGCTGCGCGACGAGATCGGACCGCACGCCCGTGACACCGACGGGTGCGGGCGGGACGCGTACGCGGTGATGTCGCGGTTGTTCCTCGGTGCCGCCGTCGATTTCGACGAAACCTACGCGTGGGGCATGGATCTGCTGGCCCGCATCGTCGCCGAACAGGACGAGATCGCCGAGCGGCTCTACCCCGGCGCGTCGGCGGCCGAGGCGCTGCGCCGGCTCGACGGCGAGGAGCGCTACCTGATCCACGGCACCGACGCACTGCAGAGCTGGATGCAGGAACTGTCCGACCGGGTGGTCGACGCGCTGGCCGACGAGCATTTCGACATCGACCCGGCGTTACGGAACCTGGAATGCCGAATCGCGCCGACGCAGACCGGGGGCATCTACTACACAGGCCCTTCGGAGGATCTGAGCAGACCGGGCCGAATGTGGTGGTCGGTGCCGCCGGGCGTGCACACGTTCCACACGTGGCAGGAGATGACGACGGTCTTCCACGAGGGAGTTCCCGGGCATCACCTGCAGATCGGCCGTGCCGTCGTGCTGGCCGATCAGTTGAACCGGTGGCGCAGGCTGGGCTGCTGGGTGTCCGGGCACGGCGAGGGGTGGGCGTTGTACGCCGAGCGCCTGATGGCCGAACTGGGTTGGCTGGAGGATGCCGGTAACCGGATGGGAATGCTTGACGCGCAGCGTTTCCGGGCCGCCCGCGTGGTGATCGACATCGGGGTGCACTGCGGCCTGAAGGCACCCGACGGCGGCACCTGGGACGCCGACCGCGCGTGGACGTTCCTGCAGACCCACAGCGCGATGGCCGAGGAGAACCTGCGCTTCGAACTCGACCGCTATCTGGGCTGGCCGGGCCAGGCGCCGTCGTATGCGAT
The DNA here is from genome assembly GCF_002086815.1 of Mycolicibacterium parafortuitum. Lineage (GTDB taxonomy): Bacteria > Actinomycetota > Actinomycetes > Mycobacteriales > Mycobacteriaceae > Mycobacterium > Mycobacterium parafortuitum. The sequence continues at coordinate 41,608 of NZ_MVID01000039.1, read as the reverse complement.
CGGCCAGCGGATCTGGCAGCAACTGCGCGACGACACGCTGGCCCGGGGAGTCTCACTCAAGGAGTTCCACAGCCGCGCATTGGATCTCGGCGGTCTCCCACTGGAGGTTCTGCAGTCGGCGGTGGCCGCGGCCTGATTCGCCCCTATCTGTCCCGCCGCTGCGGGGCTACCATCGGGCCAGGCCATGCGAAGGAGGCCGACGATGCGCATCGCAGTCGCAGGAGCAACGGGCAACATCGGTGCCCGCACCGCCGCGTTCCTCGGGCGTGACGGTCACGAGGTGGTCCCGATCAGTCGATCACAGGGCATCGACCTGTTGACCGGCGACGGCCTGGACGCGGCACTGACCGGTGTCGACGCGGTCGTCGACACCGTCAGCGCTCCGCCCACCGACCGGGACCGCACCGCCGAGTACTTCGGCACCACCACCGCCAATCTGCTGGCCGCCGAGCAACGCGCCGGGGTCGGTCACCACGTTCTGCTCTCGATCGTCGGCATTCACGGCATCGAGGGCAACGCGCACTATGCGGGCAAACGCGAACAGGAACGCCTGGTCGCCGCGCCGCAGGTGCCGTGGACGATCGTGCCCGCCACCCAGTTCCACGACTTCGCGGCGATGGTCGCGAGTTGGACCGAACAGGACGGGGTCGCCCCCATCGCCCCGCTGCTGGTGCAACCGATCGCCCCCGACGACATCGCCGAAGTGCTCGCCGAGGTCGCCGCGGGCCCACCTCGGGGCCGCCACGTCGACGTCGCCGGACCCGAGACGCAGGACCTCGTCGACATGGCCCGCCGGACGCTGGACGCGCGCGGGCACCCGGTCAAGCTGGTGCCGACGTGGTCGGGGATGTTCGGCGTCGCGATGGCCGGGAATGTGTTGCTCCCCACCGAGGATGCCCGCATCATGCCGACCACGTTCGAGCAGTGGCTCGCGGCGGAGGCCGGCTAGCAGCTCGGATCCTCTACAGCCGCGACTGCTCCTTGATCGCGGTGTCGGTGGTGCGCAGCGGGCGGATCAGCGCGTCCTGGGTGAACGACGCGATCAGCTCGCCCTCTTCGGTGTGCACCGCACCGCGCACGTAGGACATGCCGGACCCGACCTGGGTGCTCTCGTGGGTGTAGAGCAGCCAGCCGCCCCAGGTGACCGGCTCGTGGAAGCTCACCGACACCGTCATCGGCGCGGTCGACACGGTCAGGTGCGCCTGGGCGGTCCCGATCCCCTCGTGCGCGCGCATCGTCGTCGAAATGCCAAGGTGGCCGGTGAAATACGCGACCAGCGCCTTGGCGAGGTCGTCGCGTTCCGGGATCGGGTCGTAGCGCAGCCAGGCGTAAAGCTCGGGCGGCCCGACCTCGTCGGGGCTGTTGACGTCGACCACGTCGACCAGGCGCAGTTCACGCCCGGTCATCGGCATCGGTGACTCGTTGGCCTCGGCGGGGCCGGCCACGTCGGGTTTCGGGAGGTGATGGCGGATCACGTCACCGGTCGGCACGTCGGCCAGGATCGTGGTCGTGATGCAGCGCTTGCCATTCTGCTTGGCCGTCACGATCGCCGTTGCCGTGGAGCGGCCTTCGCTGACCACGTCGATCTCCAGCTCGACCGGACCGGCGGCCACCATCACCGCGCGGGCGAACACCGAGTACACCGACCGGATCGACTTGTCCGGAAAACGCTTGGCGGCGGCGACGATCGAGGCCGCGAGGATCTGGGTGCCCTCGACCACCTGTCGCTCGTCCTCACCAGCGGGCCCGGTCTGGGCGGTGAACGCGTTCTCTCCCGCGGGTTGCGCGTCGAACAGGTCGAGCAGCCCCTGAACCGTCCACTGCACCGACTCCGTCGTCTGCGCCGATTCCGTCGTCATCTGCCCAACCCCTCCGCTAGGTGACCGTCGTGGGAACAGTAACCGAGGTTCGCCGAAAGCGGTAACGTCATTACCATGTCTGCGAGGGCTCAGCCGAATGCCGCGGCGCCGCGCGACGCTGCGACCCGGGAGTCCCGCGCTTCTCGCTTCATGCGCTCCGCATTGGACATCCTGGGCGAGACGGGCAGAACCGATTTCACCGTGCTCGAGGTCGTGGAACGGTCGAAGACCTCGCTGCGGGCTTTCTACCAACACTTCTCGACCAAAGACGAACTACTGCTGGCTCTCGTCGAGACGATCATGGCCGACTCCACCGAGCGCTGGCGCGCCGAGACCGATCCGCTCTCCGGCGACGACGCGCTACGCCTGTTGATCGATCGGATCAGCGCCCCCGCGCAGTCCAGCACCCAGGACAGCATCAACCGGGGCCTGACCTATTACAACGACCACCTGCTGGAGAGCAGGCCGAAGGAGTTCGCGAAAGTCCTGGCGCCACTGCACCGGCTGGTCGGCGACATCCTGCGCCGCGGCATCGCCGACGGGACGTTCCGCGCCGATCTCGACGTTGACACCGACGCCGCGATCCTGATGCAGACCGTGCTGGGAACCCGTCGGCTGCGCGACCTCGGCGCCGACCTCAACGGCGTGCCGATCGAGGGCGACCATGTGTACGAGTTCTGTCTGCGCGCCATCCGGCGATGACCCTCTGAACTGGGAAAACACCGGCGATCCGCGATCTGGTGTCGTTACACATCTGCGTGGTAATGTCGTTACCACCGAGCCGGTAATGTGATTACCGTTTAATGCAAACACGCATGTCAGGAGCAGGCTTCATGCCGTCACGCATACTCGACTATCCGGTGTTCGACGCCGACAATCACTTCTACGAGCCCAAGGAAGCGCTGACGAAGTTCCTCCCGGACAAGCGCAAGGGCGTCATCGACTACATCGACGTGCACGGCCGCACCAAGATCATGGTGCGCAACCACATCAGCGACTACATCCCGAACCCGACGTTCGAGGTGGTCGCGCGCCCGGGCGCCCAGGAGGAGTACTTCCGCCACGGCAGCGGCGGCAAGAGCTTTCGCGAGATCATGGGCAAGCCGATGAAATCCATCCCGGCGTTCCGCGATCCACAGGCACGGCTTGAGGTGATGGACGGGCTCGGCCTGGACTACACGCTGATGTTCCCGACGCTGGCCTCGCTGGTCGAGGAACGCCTCAAGGACGACCCCGAGCTGATCCACGACATCATCCATGCGCTCAACGAATGGATGTATGAGACTTGGCAGTTCAACTACGAGGACCGGATCTTCTCGACGCCGGTGATCACACTGCCGATCGTCGACCGCGCGCTCGAAGAGCTCGAGTGGTGCCTGGAGCGCGGCGCCAAGACCGTGCTGGTGCGGCCGGCCCCGGTGCCCGGCTACCGCGGCACCCGCTCGTTCGGCACCGAGGAGTTCGACCCGTTCTGGCGGGCCTGCGTCGACGCCGGCATCCCGGTGGCGATGCACGCCTCCGACAGCGGATACGCCCAGTACCTCAACGACTGGGAGCCGGCCGACGAGTTTCTGCCGTTCCGGCCCACCGCATTCCGGATGGTCGCGATGGGCAAGCGGCCCATCGAGGACACCATGACGGCGCTGGTGTGCCACGGCGCGTTCACCCGCAACCCGGACCTGCGCATCCTGTCGATCGAGAACGGTGCATCCTGGGTGCCGTACCTGTTCTACCAGTTCAAAGACGTGTATTCGAAGATGCCGCAGGAGTTTCCGGAAGATCCGGTGGAGGCGTTCCGGCGCTGCGTGTACGTCGCGCCGTTCTGGGAGGACGATTTCAAGAAGATGGCCGACCTGTGTGGGATCGACCGGGTCATCTTCGGCTCCGACTGGCCGCACCCGGAAGGGCTGGCCGACCCGATCAACCTCGTCTCCGACCTGGAGGCTCACGGCCTCGACGACGAGGGCGTCCGAAAGGTGATGGGCAAGAACATGGTCGACCTGTTCGGAGTCGAGAACAAGGTCGTCTACAAGCCCGACGTGCCCGCGCTTGCGCTCACCTGACCTGCCGACGAGCGCTTGCGCGAGGAGCAAAAAATGACCGACCTGGCCAATCCAGAACAACTGCTGTTCGTCTCGACCACCCAGACGTTTCTGGAGAAGCAGGCGTCGCTGACCCACGTGCGCGGGCTGCACGCCTCCGGCGTGGCGTTCCAGCCCGAATGGTGGCAGCGCGCCGCCGAGCTCGGCTGGACCAGCCTGCTGGTACCCGAAGAGCTCGGCGGCGGAAGCGTTTCCGGCGACGGGGTGGCGGATCTGGCGCTGGTCGCCGAGCAGGTCGGCCACACCGTCGCCCCCGGGCCGCTGCACCCGGTCAGTGTGGTGCTTGCCGGGCTCGTCGAGGCACCCGAGGGCCACGAGGAGTCCATCGAGGCACTGATCTCCGGTGAGCTGGTCGCGTCCTGGGCCGTCTACGAACCCCGGCAGCCGTTCACCACATCCGCAGCGGCGACCACCGCGACCCGCACCGGATCCGGGTACCGCATCGACGGTGTCAAGGACCGTGTCGAGGCCGGCGCCGACAGCGGCGCCGTGCTCGTCGTCGCGACCTGCGACGGGCAGCTGCGCCAGTTCCTGGTGCCGACGGACGCCCCCGGCGTCACCGTCACCCCCCAGGAGTCGGTCGACCTCGTCAAGCGATATGCCCGAGTGCAATTCGACGGCGTCGAGGTTCCAGAGTCCGCGGCGGTGGGTTCGGCCGGGCAGACCGCTGCGATCATCGAGCGGCAGCGTCAGATCGCACTCGTGCTGCAGTGCGCCGAGATCGTCGGCATCCTCGACGCGGTGCTGGCCATGACCTACCAGTGGCTGAACGACCGGCACAGCTTCGGCCGCCCACTGTCGTCCTATCAGGCGCTCAAACACCGCGCCGCCGACATGAAGACATGGTTCGAGGCGTGCCGCGGCACCACCGCCGGTGCGGTGCGCGCCGTCGCCGACCGCTCCCCCGACGCCGAGAAGCTGGTCAGCGTCGCGAAAGCCTATGTGGCCGAACGCGCCCCGGTGATGCTGCAGGACGCCGTGCAGCTGCACGGCGGGATCGGCGTCACCTGGGAGCACGACCTGCACCTGTACCTGCGCCGGGTGGCGCTCTACCGCGCGGTCTTCGGATCTCCCGAAGACCATCATCGCGCCGTCTACCGGCTGAGCAAGAAGGCAGGGGTTCCGGCATGACCGACACCGTGACGTCGACCGAGACCACGGAATCCGTCGCGGATTTCGCCGCGCGGGCGCGCGCGTGGCTCGCCGACAACATGCCGCAGATCGATCCTGACAACCCGCCGTTCTCCGTGCGTGCCGACCAGGTGTCCTGGGATCGCGCCAAGGAACTCCAGAAGCGGTTGTACGAGGGTGGATTCGCCGGCATCTGCTTTCCCCGCGAGTACGGCGGGCTCGGGCTGGACTACGCCTACCAGCGTGCGTTCAACGCCGAATGCCGCAGCTACGAGATGCCGTTGATCCTCAACGTCCCGACGTTCACGATCTGCGCGGCGACCATTCTCGACATGGGCACCGAAGAGCAGAAACGCGAACGCATCTCGGCGGCGGTCCGCGGTGACGAGATCCTGTGCCAGTTGCTGTCCGAGCCCAGCGGCGGCTCCGACCTGGCCGGAGTGATCACCCGCGCGGACAAGCAGGGCGACAAGTGGGTCATCAACGGCGCCAAGACCTGGAGCACCAGTGCCTTCGCCGCCGACTACGGGCTGCTGCTGGCCCGCACCGACTGGACCGTGCCCAAGCACGAGGGCCTGACGATGTTCCTGGTGCCGCTCGACGCGCCCGGCATCACGATGCGCCGCATCAAGGAGGTCAACGGTAACGAGGAGTTCTGCGAAGAGTTCTTCGACGGCCTCGAACTCGGTGACGACGCGGTGGTCGGCGAGGTGAACAAGGGCTGGGAGGTCGCCACCCAGCAGCTGCACCACGAACGCCGGGCGGTCGGCGGTGGTTCGGAGTTCGCCAGCGGTACCGCGGCCGAGAACGCCAACGAGATGCCGCCGGACCATGTCGGGCTGGCCGAGGCCACCGGGCAGGGCGACGATCCGCGCATCCAGGACCTGGCCGGTCGCGCGCTGACCCGCCGCATCGTCAAGGAACAGCTGATCGACCATGTGTTCCGCAGCATCGGCACCGGCGCGCTGCCGCCCAACGCGGGCACGCTGATCCGGCTGTTCCACGCCGAGACCACCGAACTCGAGGTCGACACCGCGCTGGCGATCGCCGGCACCGCCGGGGTGATCGACGAGGGCCCCGGCAAGGACTTGAATGGCGCGCCGGAGCTCGAGGGCCTGCTCGACATCGGTGTGCGCTATCTGTCCCGCCAGACCGGGTCGATCGGCGGCGGCACGTCGGAGATGGCGCGCAACGTGATCGGTGAGCGCATCCTCGGGTTCCCCCGAGAGTTGGCCGCCGACAAGGGTGTTCCGTTCAACCAGGTCAAGCGCAACAAGAGCTGAGTTCTGCCGCGGGCGGCTAGTTGTCGGCGGGGAGCTCGAACTCGCGCAGTGGCGCGTCCTCGCGGGCCCGCACTTCAACAGCGAGCATCGCACCGCAGCCGGGGCAGGCGTAGCCGTCGGCACGCAGGCCGGGGTGCAGGCTCACCTTGGCGCCGAGATCCTGCTCGCCCAGTTCGGTGTGGCAGGCCTGCGGCTTCCAGTTCCGTGCCGCGGGGGCGAGCACGGTGCCGCAGTCACACGCCCACACCGCGGATTCCAGGCCGCGGGCCAGCACCAGGTGATCGCCGACCTTGATCGTCTTCTCCGGCAACACCGCACGCAGGTCGTGCGCGCCCGAAATCCTCGGCCAGCTCCTCCGCTCGGCCCGGGTCTGCGTGCGCAGCGTCTCGGTGGCCTCGACATCGACGGCGTCCCCGTCGATCACGACCCGGTAGTACCGCAGAGCAGCGTCGGCCGTGATCCGGCCGGCGCGCACGTCGGCCAGCACCGACTTCGGGTCGGCGTCGAGCGGATCGCCCCAGCCACCGCCGCCGTGGAAGCTCCAGTCCACGACATCGCCCGCGGAGAACATCAACTCGCCGGGTGAGCCGGTGAACACCTCCCGCTGACCGTCCAGCCCCGCGGAGGTGACCGGGCTGTGTCCGGCGGCCATCCTCTCGGCGGCGTCGGAGCCGCGCACGATGGTGATCTGGTGGGTGGAGCCGGGCAGGCCGCCGTGCACGCCGTAGGTCGACGGCATCGACACGCTGTGGCCCGCCATCACCGCGTGCATCGCATCGGTGTGGTGCAGCATGAAGCTCGACGCGACCGACATACCACCGTGGTGGCGTCCCGCTCCCCCGCCGTCGGTGTTCGCGTAGCGACCGAGATAGAGCACCGGGAAGATCGACTCCTCACCCTCGACATTGTTGAACTGCGCGGTCAGGATCTCGTGCGGCCCACGGTAATCCACACCGTCGGCGCCCACGTTGGCACCGCCGCCGCCGGCCAGCACCTCGGTCATCGCGCCGCCGAACGGCTCGCCGTACTGGTTGCGCCCGGCGATGTGACACACCATCAGCCCGCCGGTGGTGCCGCCCCGGGCCTCGCTGCGCAGCGCCGCGTCGGCGCTGACCAAGGTCGACACCGCGGCGCTGGCGGTGTTGCACACCATCGCGGTCGCGCCGACGGTCGCGGCGCCGCATGGCGCCGGGTGCCTGGCGTTGACGATGCTGCCCTCGGGCGCGGTCACCTCGATCGCGCGCATCACACCGCTGTTCCACGGGATGTCGTGGGCCAGCAGCGGCAGGATCGACGAGAACACGCCGCCGCGCAGCCCGGACATCGTGCAGTTGAAGAAGCCGGGGAGCTGTTCGGCGGTGTTGCCGTAGTCGAACACCAGCCGGTCGCCGTCCTTGCGCAGCTCGACTTCGATTCTGGCCAGGGTGCTTTCGTGGCCGTTATGGTCGAAGTAGCTGCGGGCGCGGGTCACCGCGTCGGGCAGGGCAGCCAGCCGCTCGCGCACCAGCGCCTCGGAGCGGTCCAGCATCGTCGTCATCACCATGCGTACCGTGTCGGCGCCGTACCGCTCGACCAGTTTGAACAGCCCCTGCTTGGCGTGGGTGTTCGCGGCGATCATCGCCTTGAGGTCCAGCCCCAGGTTGGCGGGCAGCCGGGACGCGGCCAGGATCAGATTCCACACATCCTGGCGGGTGCGGCCACCCTCGACGATCTTGGTGGGCGGTAGGACCAGGCCCTCCTGGTAGATCTCGCGGGCCGTCGGCGACCAGCTCGACGGGGTCATGCCGCCGATGTCGAGCACGTGCGCGCAGGTGCCGACCCAGCCGATGCGCTCACCGTTGGAGAACACGGGCTCGAGCATGGTGACGTCGGGCATGTGCAGCGCACCCTTGTACGGGTCGTTGGTGATGAACACGTCACCCTCGTCGATCCCGATCGTGTCGGTGCAGTCGGCGATGATGTGGCTCACCACCGTTTCCATCGAGCCGGAGTGAAAGAGGTTGTGCGGACCCATCGCAACGACCTCACCGCCGGCCAGGTACACGCCGGTGTTGCAGTCGTTGGCCTCGGTCACCAGCGGGGAGCCGGACACGTTCTTGAGCACGGCGGACTGCTGGGCGACGATCGCGGTGAGCCGGTTGCGGATGACCTCATAGGTGACGACGTCCACCTCGGGGGCCGCCTCGGCACGGTAAGCGGTGGTGGTCATGGTCAGTTGCCCTTCGGGTCGTTGTTGATGACGGTGTTCTCCAGGTCGTCGATGACCGCGCTCTGGCCGAGTCCGACGAAGATGGTGGTGCCGGGGTGCTCGATGACCGCCGGTCCCCGCACCCGGTCCCCCGGCCGCAGCTCGGTGCCCCGCACGACGTCGGCCATCACCAGGCCGTGGTCGCGGCCGAGGTACACCGGGCGCGACGCCGGCATGTGACCCTGTCCGGCACCGGCGCTGACGACGCGGGTGACGCGCGGCTTGTCGAGTGCACCCTTGGCCTGCACCCGCAGCGACACGATCTCGACGCCGGCGCCCAGGAACAGCGCCTCGCTGCCGTAGAGCTCGACGAACTGTCTCTCGAACGCGGTCAGCAAGCGAGCGATCGCGTCGGAGTCGACGCGGCCGGGTTGCACTGGGACGCTGAGGGTTTTGTTCTGCATCCGGAACCGGACTTCGGCGAAACGGGCGATGCTGATCCGCTCGGGGGCCGCGCCGCCTTCGAGCAGTTCCTTGCCGACCTCGGCTTCGAGTTCGGCGAAGTGCCGGTTGAAGCGTTCCGGGTCGAACGCGTCGACCGTGCCGTGCCAGGTGGTCGAGTGCATCGGGTCGGAGATCTCGGCCGAGGTGTGCAGGTCGCTCATCGCGGCGCCGAACGCGGAGTGCACGGTCGCGGTGGCGGGCACGATGATCGACTGGGCGCCGAGTTCGGCGCCGAACTGGTGGCAGTGCGATCCGCCGGCACCGCCGTAGGCGAAGACGACGAAGTCGCGGGGGTCGTGGCCCTGTCCGACGGTCAGGGTGTCCAGCAGGTCGGCCATCCGGTGGTCGGCGATGGATTTGATGCCGGCCGCGGCTTCCTGCACCGAAATGCCCAGCGGCGCAGCGATCTTGTCGTGCATGGCGCGCTCGGCGCCGTCTCGGTCGAGCTCGAAGGATCCGCCGAGGAAGTAGGCGGGGTCGATGATGCCGAGCACCACGTCGGCGTCGGTGACGGTGGGTTCGGTGCCGCCGCGGCGGTAGCAGACCGGGCCGGGCATCGAGCCGGCGCTGGTCGGGCCGACGACGAGCTGGCCGCCGATCACCCGGGCGATGGATCCGCCGCCCGCGCCGATCGCGGTCACCTTCACGGCGGGCTTGAGCACCCGGTAGCCGTTGACCTCCTGGTAGGTCTGCACGACGGGCTCGTAGTCGGTGATCATGCCGACGTCGAAGGAGGTGCCACCCATGTCGGTGGTCAGCACGTTCGGGGTGCCGATCTGGCGGGCCAGCTGCGCGCTGGCCAGCACGCCCCCGGCCGGGCCGGAGGTCAGCACCGACACCGCGGTCTCGCCGCAGCGCTGCGGGGTGATGACGCCGCCGCCGGAGTCGAGGATGCGCAGCGAGCCTTTCAGCCCGCGCTCGCGGAGCGAGGCGTCGAGCTTGGTCATGTAGTCGCGCACGGCGGGTCCGAGGTAGGCGTTCAGCGCGGTGGTCGCGGTGCGCTCGTATTCGCCGAGCACCGGGGCGAGCTCGCTGGAGATGGTCAGGTACACGTCGGGGGCCATCTCGCGGACGATCGCGGCGACGCGCTGTTCGTGGGCGGGGTTGCGGAACGACCACAGCAGGCACACCGCGATCGCGCGCACGTTGTCGTCGAGCAGCGTCTGCACCTGCGCGCGGACGTCTTGTTCGTCGAGGGCGACGATGATGTCACCGCGATAGTCGACACGCTCGGTGACCTCGCGGATCAGCGGCCGGGGCACGACGGGTTCAGCGACGCTGCGCTGTGAGTCGTGCATGATCTCGTGCAGTTCGCGGCCGATCCAGTGGCCGTGCGCGCGCTGCATCAGGATCGCGTCGCCGAAGCCCTTGGTGGTGATGATGCCGGTGCGCACGCCTTTGCGTTCGATCAGCGCGTTGGTCGCGACGGTGGTACCGAGCCCGAAGTAGACGACCTCGGCCAGGATGGCACCCGGGGCCAGGCCGAGCTCCTGTTCGGCCAGCGCGAGCGCGTTGTTCACCCCTTCGGACGGATCATGGGGTGTGGTCGGCGTTTTCAGCAGCCGCGCGGTTCCCGAGTCGTCGAGCAGAACGGCGTCGGTGAACGTGCCGCCGATGTCGATACCGACGGAATAACGAGTGGACGCCGACATGGCGAGTAACCCCTGTTCTGAGATGGATTCCGGCCCGCAGATGTACGGCCGATAAACTCACTTTACATGCTGTTGCGCGAGTTTCCCCAGTGTAAAGTCAGTCACATGGCCACCCTGCGAGAGGCGCAGAAGCAACAAACCCGTCGCCTGCTACTCGACACCGGCCTCGCCCTGATCGGCGAAAAGGGTTACGCCTCAACGACCATCGATGACATCGCGGCAGCCGCGGGCACCACACGCACGACCTTCTACCTGCACTTCGCCTCGAAGGCGGCGCTGATCAAAGAACTTCTCGCCGAGGCCGACGCGATCCTGACCGCCGAAGACGACCCATCCCTGGCGGCCGTGGTGAAGTCCGGTGACCCGGAACTCGTACGGGACTGGCTCGGCCACAAGTTCGATCAATGGTCGACGGTGGGGCCCTACCTGCTGGCGGCACACCAGGCTGAGGCGAGTGAACCGGAGGTCGCGGCGACCATCGCGTCGTGGTTCGACGGAACGATCGCCGCGATCCGCTCCGGGCTGGACGAGGCACATCGCTTCGACGAACAAACCCGTTGGGCCCGAAGCGCTTTGGCGTTCGGGCAGTTCGAGTTCGTCTCGCGGCGGTTCTTCAGCAGGGGCTGGGAAGTCGACCGCCAGGTCCTGCTGACCACGCTCACCGACTCGTGGTGCCACCTACTGGTACAGGACTGAGCACCTGGGGGTCGTCGGCTTTCGCCGCGCCGCGGGCCAGTCCGAACAGTGCGGCAGCGGCCAGCACGGCACCGACGAACATCATCACGCCCATCGGGACGGCACTGTGCGAACCCGCCAGGCCCACCAGCGGCGACGCGGCCGCACCGGTGGCGTACTGCAGGAAGCCCAGCACCGCGGACCCGGTGCCCGCGGTGTCGCGAGCCTCACCGATCGCCAGCGTGGTCGCGTTGGCGTAGATGAACCCGAGGGTTCCCATGAAGCACGCCATCAGCGCGATGGTCGCCCACGGTGTCACACCGCCGACGGTGACGTTGAACAACTGCAGGGCCGTGATGACCAACATCGCGCAGATTCCGCCGGTCAACAGAGCCCGGGGCGCCACGGTGCGCACCAATCGCGCGTTGATCACCCCGGACGCCGCCACCGCCAGCGCGCATGCGCCGAAGGTCAGCGAGTACGCCCGCGGCGACATGCCGAGAATGTTCTGCAACACGAACGGCGACGCCGAGATATAGGAGAACATCGCACCCGACGCACAGCCCAGTGTCAGCGTGTATCCCATGAACCTGCGGTTGCCGAGCACCGAGACCGCGCTGCGCCCAAACGCTTTCAGCCCCGCCGGCCGGCGGCGGTGGGCGGGCAGCGATTCACCCGCCATGAAGTACGCGCCGAGCAGCATCAACACGTTGAGCATCGCCAGCGCGACGAACACCGCCCGCCAGCCGAGCGTGGCCACCACCTGCCCGCCCAGCACCGGCGCGATGATTGGAGCCAGCACGCCGATCACCATCATCACCGAGAACAACTGCGCGGCGCGGGCACCCTGGGTGCGGTCGGCGATGATCGCGCGGGCGATCACCACTCCCGCCGCGCCCGCGAAGCCCTGCACGAAGCGCAGAGCGATGAGAATCTCGATCGACGGGCTGATCGCGCACAGCAGGCTGGCCGCGAGGCAGATCACGATGCCGACCAGCAGTGGCGTGCGCCGGCCCAGCCGGTCCGACAGCTGACCGATGAACAGCTGTCCGCTGGCGAGCCCGATCAGAAAGGACGTCAGGGTGAGCTGAACCACCGAGGCCGAGGTGCCGAATTCCTCGGCGATCGCCGGAAACGCCGACATGTACATGTCGACGGAGAACGGGGTCACCGCGGTCAGCAGGGCGAGAATCAGGACGAGCGGGATCGTCGGTGGCGTGGTCGCCGGAGCAGGCGTGCGCAAGAACAAGACAACCTCGTGGTATCGGGAAGACAAATAGTTATCTTATGATACATATAACGACATAACTTCTGGAGTGTGAGATGGCCGACGATCCTCCGCCCGGTGCCGAGCAGCTCCGCGAGCTCGCGCTGGCACTGCACGACGTGTCCTGGCGCATCGCCCGTTTCGGCCCCGCCCAGGCCGGCGTCGATCCGCTGCCCGCCTCCGAACTCGCGGTGTTGCGCACGGTGATGGATCACCCCGACCGACCGATGTCCGAAGTGGCCCAGACGCTGTCGATGCAGCCGAGCAACGTCAGTGCCGCGGTGCGCAATCTGCTGGAGCGCGGACTCGTCGAGAAACATCCCCATCCCCACGACCGGCGGGTCAGCCTGCTCTCCCCCACCCGCAAGGCGCTGCGCAACCGCGACCGGATCGAGGAGACGATCGCGGCGACGGTGTCGGCCGCCCTCGGGGCGATCCCCGCCGAGCACGCCGAGGCATTGACCGGCGCCCTTCCCGCCCTGCGAGCATTGGCAGCCGCGCTCGGATCCCAGACCTGGCGGCTCTAGCCGGCCTCAGAACAGCGTCGGCTGGAGCGGTTCGACAGCCGCCGGCACCGCATCCAGGGCGGGGGTGCCCATTCGCGGCGCACCGACCAGGCCGTGCTTGGCCATCAGCGGTGCCGCCGTGCGCGCCAGTTCGGCGCGGTACTCGGCGGGCAGGTAGGCGCCGCGGCGGTAGAGCCGGCGGTACTCACCGACCAGATCCGGATAGGTCCGCGCCAGCCAGTCCATGAACCAGCCGCGGGTACTGCCCCGCAGATGAAGGCCGAACACCGTGGCGCTGGTCGCTCCGGCCGCCGCGATGCGACCCAGCAGGTCATCGAGATGATCGGCCGAATCGGTCAGCCCCGGCAGCACCGGGGCCACCATCACATGGCATCGCAGGCCCGCCTCGCGAATCGCCGAGATCAGCTGAAGCCGCGCCTCCGGGGTCGGGGTGCCGGGTTCCACGCGGCTGTGCAGTGTCGGATCCCCGACGGCCAGCGACACCGCGACGCTGACGTCGACCCGGCGCGCGGCATCTCGCAACTGCGGCAGGTCCCGGCGTAGCAGGGTGCCCTTGGTCAGGATCGAGAACGGAGTGCCGAAATCGGTCAGGGCGCCGATGATGCCCGGCATCAGCGCATACCGCCCCTCGGCCCGCTGGTACGGATCGGTGTTGGTGCCCAGAGCGACGGTCTCGCGCGCCCAGGACGGACGGCGCAGTTCACGGCGCAACACCTCGGCGACGTTGGTCTTGACCACCACCTGGGTGTCGAAGTCGCGACCGCTGTCGAACTCCAGGTACTCGTGGGTGGGCCGGGCGAAACAGTACCGGCACGCGTGCGAACACCCGCGGTAGCCGTTGACGGTGAACCGGAACGGCAGCATGGAGGCCACCGGGATCTTGTTCAGCGCCGTCTTGCACAACACCTCGTGAAAGGTGATTCCGTCGAATTGCGGGGTACGCACACTGCGCACCAGTCCGACACGCTGCAGGCCCGGCAACGCACCGTCGTCGACCGCGATGCCTTGACCTGCCCAGCGCATACGCTATGCGAACATACGTTCGATCGAGTGTCAAGTATCCGCTTCACCCTCCACCGTACCGCCGGGACCGGGACTTGCGGCAAGGCCGGGGTCATGGCGCAGAATCTCACCCTCAGCGCAAAACCGTAAGGGGCACATGTCAACTCAGAACCCGACTTCCTACCAGGCCGAGCTGCAGTCCGAACGCGAGTACGTCGACGGGCTCTACGCCCGGCTGGATGCAGAGCGGGCCCGGGTCAAGAAGCGGTACAGCGAGGCCCTGCGCGGGGACGTCGACACCCAGAACGGCGCGACCCTGCTGGCCCGCGATGCCGAGGTGCGCGCCACCGCGGCCCAGATGGACCGGCTCAACGTCGCCGATGCCGGGCTGTGCTTCGGTCGGCTGGACACCGTCGACGGTGAGCGCCTCTACATCGGCCGCATCGGGTTGCTCGACAGCGCGAACGAGCACGAATCGCTGCTGCTGGACTGGCGGGCGCCGGCGGCCCGGGCGTTCTACGTCGCCACCGGCGCCCACCCCGAGGGCATGCGTCGGCGCCGGCAGTTCCACAGCCTCGGCCGCCGGCTGCTCGACTTCACCGACGAGGTGTTCGGCCGCCCGCTCGACGGCGACGCCGGCGCCCAGCCGGACGGTTCCGACGTGGCCCTGCTCGCCGCGGTCAACGCCCCGCGCGGCGACGGGATGCGCGACATCGTGGCCACGATCCAGGCCGAGCAGGACGCGATCATCCGTCTCGACCACCCCGGTGTGCTCGTCATCGAGGGCGGGCCGGGCACCGGCAAGACCGTCGTCGCATTGCACCGCGTCGCGTATCTGCTCTATACCCAGCGCAAGCGGATGGAGAGCCACGGCGTCCTCGTCGTCGGACCCAACACCGCGTTCCTGCGCCACATCGGCCGGGTGCTGCCGTCGCTCGGTGAGACCAATGTGGTGTTCATGACGACCGGCGACCTGGTACCCGGCCTGCACGTCAGCGCCGAGGACGACCCCGACGCGGCGCGGGCGAAAGGCTCGCTGGCCATCCTCGACGTGCTCGCCGCGGCCGTCGCCGACCGGCAGTGCGTGCCGGACGAGCCGCTGCCGATCGACCTGTCCGACGTGTCGATCGCGGTCACCGCCGACATCGCGGAGTGGGCGGTGCAGGAGGCCCGTGCCACCGAGCAACCCCACAACGACGCGCGCACCACCTTTGTCGACGTGCTGACCTGGGCCCTGACCGAACGGGCGGTCGCCAAGATCGGCCGCGGCTGGCTCACCCGGCAGGACCGCGCGGCGTGGGAACATCTGCGCGCGGACCTGATCGACGAGCTCGAGGACAATGCCGCGTTCAAGGCCGCTTTGGATCGGCTGTGGCCGGCGTTGACACCGGAAACACTTCTCGCCGAATTGTATTCGTCACACGAGCGACTGAAGGCCGCAGGCGCGGACCCGGCGCTGTATCGCGAGGACGGCGCCGCCTGGACCCTGTCGGACATCCCGCTGCTCGACGAACTCGTCGACCTACTGGGCCGGGACCGGACCGGCGAGGAGGCCGCAGAACAGCAGCGCCGCGAGGAAGCGGCCTATGCCGCAGGCGTTCTCGACCTGATGATCGGGCGCGAGGACATCATGGACGACGAGGACCAGCTGATGGCCCAGGACGTCATCGCCGCCGAGGACCTCGCGGAACGCTTCCTGGAGCGCGACAACCGCGAACTCGCCGAACGCGCTGCCGCGGACCGGGATTGGACCTACGGGCACGTGGTGGTCGACGAGGCGCAGGAGCTCTCGGAGATGGACTGGCGGGTGCTGATGCGGCGGTGCCCGAGCCGGTCGTTCACCATGGTCGGAGATCTCTCACAACGACGCTCCCCCGCCGGGGCGACGTCATGGGACCCGGTGCTCGAACCCTATGTGCCCGGCCGGTGGGTATACCGGACGCTGACGGTGAACTACCGCACCCCGGCCGAGATCATGGACGTCGCGGCCGCGGTGCTCGCCGAGTTCGCGCCGGCCGTCGCCCCACCGGAATCGGTGCGCTCCACGGGTGTTCCGCCGTGGGCACGGCAGGTCGGCGACGACGAACTGGCCTCGGCGATCGACGATTTCGTGCGCGAGGAGCAGACGCGCGACGGCACGCACGTCGTCATCGGACCCCCGGGGGTGCCCGGCGCGGTGGCGCCGACCGAGACCAAGGGGCTGGAGTTCGACGCCGTGCTGGTGGTGTATCCGGAACGCATCCTCGCCGAGGGGTCGCGCGGGGCGGCCGACCTGTACGTCGCCCTGACCCGCGCGACACAGCGCCTCGGCGTGCTGCACCGCGATCCGTTACCGCCTTCCCTATCCGGGCTGCGGCGGGTCTAGATCGGGTCTAACTCTGGTCTAACTCACCACTGGCCGAGCTGGCAGCGCACGTTGTACGGGTCGTTGTGCTCGCTCTGGACGGCGCCGTCGACCGCGATGTCGCAGTGCGCGTTCGGGGCAGCCTGCCCGCCGCGGGTGGTGCTGCTGACCTGAAGGATCGCCCAGTTCGGGTCCTCCAGCGTGGTCTCGAACACCCACGGCGCGCCGGGGGCCACGTTCACCTTCTCGCGCTTGGCGTAGGCATACGCGTCGGCGTTGAACGCCTCCATGCTCGGCGGCTGGGTGGTCAGATAGAAAAGGTCGAACTCGTAGGCGCCGCCCGAGGTGAGCGTGTACCGGACCTGGTGCCCGGTCGGCTCCTGGGCGTACGCGGTGGCCTGACCGACGATGACCGAGGCAGCGGCCGCCAACAGTGACGCACCGACCGCCGTTCCTACCTTCGCTGAAGCTGATCGCATGTTGGACACATCGACCGACGCTACCGAAGCGTTACTCGCGGACACCCCGCCCGTCGGCACCCGGCATCGGCGGCAAACGAACTGTCGCGCCCGACAACAGGTTAACTTGGCCGTCACACACAGACATTTGGCAGAAACACGGGCGCTCTAACGTCCGGATTCGACACCGGGGCGGTGTTGAAACTTCGCCGTGCAGACCACCCTGACACGTGCTGAAATGCCAGAAAGGCCGTACATGCAACAACCTCGACGCCATTCCTTATCACGCTCGGCGCTGACCGCGGGAACTGTCGTGGCGGCGGCCAGCCTGCTGTTGGCCGGCTGCGGAAGCAAAGCAAGCGAAACAGACACAGCAAATGCCGAGTCATGCGTGGACACCTCCGGCGAGACCATCAAGGTCGGCGCGCTGAACTCGCTGTCGGGCACCATGGCGATCTCCGAGGTCACCGTCCGCAACGCGATCGATCTGGCCGTCGAGCAGATCAACGCCGACGGCGGTGTGCTGGGCAAGCAGATCCAGCTGGTCGGCGAGGACGGCGCGTCCGAGCCCACGGTCTTCGCCGAGAAGGCCGAGAAGCTGATCAGCAGCGACTGCGTCGCCGCGGTGTTCGGCGGCTGGACCTCGTCGAGCCGCAAGGCCATGCTCCCGGTGTTCGAGAGCGCCAACTCGCTGCTGTACTACCCCGTGCAGTACGAAGGCCTGGAGGCCTCCCCCAACATCTTCTACACCGGCGCGACCACCAACCAGCAGATCGTCCCGGCGCTGGACTACCTCAAGGAGAAGGGCGTCAAGTCGCTGTACCTGGTCGGTAGCGACTACGTCTTCCCGCAGACCGCCAACCGCATCATCAAGGCCTACGCCGAGGCGAACGGCATCGAGATCAAGGGCGAGGACTACACGCCGCTGGGCTCGACCGACTTCTCCACCATCATCAACAAGGTGCGCACCGCCGACGCCGACGCGGTGTTCAACACCCTCAACGGCGATTCCAATGTCGCGTTCTTCCGCGAGTACAAAAACGTCGGCCTGACCCCGCAGGACATGCCGGTGGTGTCGGTGTCGATCGCCGAGGAAGAGGTCGGCGGCATCGGTGTGCAGAACATCGACGGCCAGCTCACGGCGTGGGACTACTACCAGACCATCGACACGCCGGTGAACAACGAGTTCGTCAAGGCCTACAAGGACAAGTTCGGCGCCGACAAGCCCACCTCGGATCCGATGGAGGCCGCCTACGTGTCGGTGTTCCTGTGGAAGAACACCGTCGAGAAGGCCGGTTCGTTCGACGTCAAGGCCATCC
This sequence comes from Mycolicibacterium parafortuitum, assembly GCF_002086815.1. Taxonomy (GTDB): domain Bacteria; phylum Actinomycetota; class Actinomycetes; order Mycobacteriales; family Mycobacteriaceae; genus Mycobacterium; species Mycobacterium parafortuitum. The sequence goes on along the minus strand of NZ_MVID01000039.1, from coordinate 23,297 downwards.
AGGACAACGCCGACGGCGTGACGTTCGAGGCCCCCGAGGGTCTGGTCACCATCGACGGCGAGAACCACCACATCACCAAGACCGCGCGGATCGGCGAGATCCGGCCCGACGGCCTGATCTACACCGTCTGGGAGTCGCCCGGCCCGATCGAGCCGGATCCGTTCCTGAAGTCCTACCCGTGGGCCGCCGGGCTGTCCGGCTAGGAACACGTGGATGTCGTAATCGGGCAGCTGGCAACAGGATTGAGCCTCGGCTCAATCCTGTTGCTGGCCGCACTCGGACTGTCTCTGACCTTCGGCCAGATGGGCGTCATCAACATGGCGCACGGCGAGTTCATCATGGCCGGCTGCTACACCGCCTACGTGGTACAGCAGATCATCTCCAGCGCCGGTGCGTCGCTGCTGATCTCGCTGGTGGTCGGGTTCTTCATCGGCGGCGCCATGGGTGCGCTGCTTGAGGTCACCCTGATCCAGCGGATGTATCACCGCCCACTGGACACCCTGTTGGTGACCTTCGGGGTCGGCCTGATCCTGCAGCAGGTTGCCCGAGACATCTTCGGTGCTCCCGCCGTCAACGTCATCGCCCCGCCGTGGCTCTCCGGAGGTGTGGAGATCCTCGGCGCGGTGGTTCCCAAAACCCGCATCTTCATCCTGGTCCTTGCCGTCGTGTGCGTCGCGGTGCTCGCCGCGGTGCTCAAGATGAGCCCGATGGGACGACGCATCCGCGCCGTCGTGCAGAACCGCGACCTCGCCGAGACCAGCGGGATCTCGTCGCGCAAGACCGACATCACCACGTTCTTCATCGGCTCGGGCCTGGCCGCCGTCGCCGGGGTCGCGCTGACCCTGATCGGGTCGACGAGCCCGACGATTGGACAGAGCTATCTGATCGACGCGTTCCTGGTTGTCGTGATCGGCGGGCTCGGCCAGATCAAGGGCACCGTGATCGCAGCGTTCGCCCTCGGCTTCCTGAACTCGTTCATCGAGTACAACACCACCGCATCGCTGGCGAAAGTGATCGTGTTCGTGATCATCGTGGTCTTCCTGCAGGTGCGGCCGCAGGGTCTGTTCACCGTTCGGACAAGGAGTCTCGTATGAGAACCGTGCTGGGACGGTGGCAGACCTGGGCCGGCTTCGGCGTCGCGGCGCTGGTGCTGTTCGTGGTGGCGCCTGCCGTGTTGTCGGACTTCCGGCTCAGCCTGCTGGGCAAGTTCCTGTGCTTCGCCATCGTGGCGGTCGGCATCGGATTGGCCTGGGGCCGAGGCGGAATGCTGGTTCTGGGCCAGGGGGTGTTCTTCGGCCTCGGCGGCTACATGATGGCGATGCACCTCAAGATCGCCGACGCGGAACTGCGCGGCGACGCGGTACCCGACTTCATGCAGATTCAGGGCGTCCGCGAACTGCCCGGATACTGGACGCCGTTCGCCTCCCCCGTCGTCACGCTGATCGCGATCGTGGTGATCCCGACCGGGATCGCGGTGGCACTCGGGCTCGGCGTGTTCAAGCGCAAGGTCAAGGGCGCCTACTTCGCGATCCTGTCGCAGGCGCTGGCCGCCGCGCTGGCCATCCTGCTGGTCGGCCAGACCAGCCTCGGCGGCTCCAACGGGCTCAACAGGTTCCGTACGTTCTTCGGGTTCACGCTCAACGACCCGGTGAACCGCAAGATGCTGTACTTCATCGCCGCCGCGGTCCTGCTGATCGTCGTCGCCGTCGTGCGTCAGCTGATGCAGAGCCGCTACGGCGAACTGCTTGTCGCCGTCCGAGACGGTGAGGAACGCGTGCGGTTCCTGGGCTACGACCCCGCCAACATCAAGGTGGTGGCCTACGCGGTGGCGGCGCTGTTCGCGTCCATCGCCGGTGCGCTGTTCGCCCCGATCGTCGGGTTCATCGCACCGTCGCAGGTCGGCATCCTGCCGTCGATCGCGTTCCTGATCGGTGTCGCGATCGGCGGGCGTGCCACGCTGCTCGGGCCGGTGCTCGGCGCGATCGGTGTGGCGTGGGCGCAAACCCTGTTCTCCGAACGCTTTCCGTCGGCGTGGACCTACGGTCAGGGCCTGCTGTTCATCCTTGTCGTCGGCTTCCTGCCGGCGGGCCTGGCGGGCCTCGGCGTGTACCTGAAGCGCCGGCGCAAGGCCGACACCTCATCCGACAAGGCTCCCGACTCCGACCCGGACGCAGAGAAGGTGGGCGCGACCTCATGAGCGACATCGATGCGAGCACAGCGGGTAAGGAACCCGTCGAGGGTGGGAACGCCGGCATGGGCGCCCAGTACCTCGAAGTTCGGGGCTTGACAGTCGATTTCGACGGGTTCAAGGCAGTCAGCGACGTCGACCTGACCCTGTTCCAGGGTGATCTGCGGTTCCTGATCGGCCCGAACGGTGCAGGCAAGACCACGGTGATCGACGCGATCACCGGGCTGGTCTCGGCAACCGGCTCGGTGAACAAGTCAGGCGTCGAACTGCTCGGCAAGAAGGTGCACCAGATCGCCCGGCTCGGGGTCGGGCGGACCTTCCAGACCGCGAGCGTGTTCGAGGAGCTCACGGTGCTGCAGAACCTCGACATCGCCGCGGGCGCAGGACGTTCGGTGTGGACGCTGCTGCGGCGGCGCCACGGTGTGCTGCCCGCGATCGAACAGGCACTGCACACCATCGGGCTGACCCACCTGGCCGACAAACCGGCCGGCGTACTCGCCCACGGCCAGAAACAGTGGCTGGAGATCGGCATGCTGCTCGTGCAGAACGCCGACGTGCTGCTGCTCGACGAGCCGGTCGCGGGCATGAGCACCGAGGAACGCGAAGAGACCGGAAACCTGTTGCGCCGCATCGGTGCCGAACGCACCGTCGTCGTCGTCGAGCACGACATGGACTTCATGCGCGCGTTCGCGACGTCGGTCACGGTGCTGGCCCGCGGCCAGGTCATCGCCGAGGGTTCGGTCGCCGAGGTGCAGGCCAATCCGAAGGTCCAGGAGGTCTACCTCGGGACCGCCGCGGCCGGTGCCGACGGAATCGAACTCGCCGAGGAGAAGTCCTGATGCTGCAACTGGTCGATGTCCGCTCCGGCTACGGCCGCAGTGAGGTGATCCACGGGGTCAGCATCGAGGTACCCGCCGACGGCGTCGCCGCGGTGATGGGACACAACGGAGCCGGCAAGACGACGCTGCTGCGCGCAGCGGTCGGTCTGCTGAAATGCACTGCGGGGAAAGTCCTTTTCGACGGTGAGGACATCACCAAGCTACGCCCTAGCGCGCGGGTGAGCCGCGGGCTCGCGTACGTCCCGCAGGGCCAGCAGTCCTTCGGGCAGCTCACCACGGCGGAGAACCTGCAGGTCGTCGCCGACGGGCGCAAGAACGGCAAGGCGCTGATCGACGAGCAGCTCGACCTGTTCCCGGCTCTGAAGGAACTACTGAACCGTCGCGCCGGTCTGCTCTCCGGTGGCCAGCGTCAGCAACTCGCGATCGCGCGGGCGTTGATCACCACCCCGAAATGCCTGATCCTCGACGAGCCGACCGAAGGCATCCAGCCGTCGGTCGTGCACGAGATCGAAGAGGCCATCACCGCGCTGACCAACCGCGGCGATCTCGGCGTGCTGCTCGTCGAACAACACATCGGTTTCGCGCTGGAATCCGCGCAGCGCTACTACATCCTGGAAGCCGGCCGCGTCACCTCAAGCGGCACAGGCGGTTCCGCGTCCGAGGCCGACGTCCGCGCCGCGATGGCGATCTAGCCAATCCCCCGCGAGCGTGCGTGTCTGCGGGCGACACGCCATTGCTTTCTCGGCGAACGCGCACGCTCGCAGCGGGATTCGGCAATCACCCTAGTTCCCGGTGGTCCTGGTGGTGTTACTCCAGTTCACCCACGCGCGCGAGAAGTAGCTGGAGTCGACGACGCCGTTGGTGACCCGGTAGTAGCCGTCGTAGACCGTGTATCTCTGGTTACCGGTTTGCTGGGTGCCGGCGCCGTTGTTGTTGCCGCCCCAGCTCATCGTGTGCTGGTTGCCCGCGTTGACGGTGACGCTACCCCTCTCCAGGGTGTACCACGGGGCACCGGTGCCGTTGTTCGACGTACTCAAGGAACCGCTCAGGTTGTCGCCGTCCGGGTCGGTCGTCGTGATGGTGATGGTGCAGGAGGTGAACGCACACACCAGGCTGCCGAGGCCGAGCTGGGGATTGGCGTTGATCGCGTAGATCGGGACCTTGACCGTGAGCTGAGCGGTGCCTCCGAACCCGTCGGAGACAGTCATCGTGAATGCGTCATCCCAGGCGTTGAGCGCGACACCGTTGTACGTGGGGAGAGCGACTCCGGTGGCGGGGACTGTGCTCGTGGCCCCGATCCGGGCGACCGCGTGGCGCTGTGCCACTGTGAAGTTGCTCGTGTAGGTGAACGTGCCGTCGGCCGCAATGGTGACTGTTCCACCCTTCGCGCTGGTCACACTCGCCGGCCAGACCGGCGCGTCGCCGTCCGCGTCGTAGTACGTCAGCTTGCCGGTGCTGGTTTGCGTGGTGCCGTTGAGCGTGCCCACCGTCGGCGGCGTCGTCAGCGTCAGCGTCGGGTTGGTGGTGACCGTCGACGGCTTCACGTTCAGGCGGAGAGTCACCGACCGGCCGTCGGCGTCGGTGGCGATCATGGTGATCACGTCGTCGTTGTTCAACACACGGCCGACACTCGAGGTGTAGGTGAACGCGCCGGTGGCCGGGTTGAACGAGGTGACGGTGCCCTTCGTCGTGCCGCCGACGAGGGTGTAGCTGGTGAACGCCCCCGGCTTGTTGGTCGACGCCGGCGGCGTCCCGGTGACCACGTAGGGCGTCGAGGTGTTGACATTGCCCGGGGTGATGGAGGTGGTGTTGGGCACCGTGATCGTCACGATCGTGTTGCCGTAGTGCTTGTCATTGATCCGCACCTGGAAGCTCTGATTCGCGCCGGCCGTCGCACTCGACACGTAAGTGAAATCGCCGGTCGTCTCGTTGACTGTGACGATGCCGCCGTTCCCGGAGCCGTTCTTGGTGTAGGCCGAGTTGCCGGTCAGGCCGTTGACCGACGAGTCGACCAGATAGAACCTCAACGGGTCACCGTCGGAATCGCTGCCGTTGATCTTCCCCTTCACCACGCCCAACGCGTCGGTGTTCTGGCCCGTGACACCGGTGTAGACCGGGGCGGCATTCGTCCCGTTGATGATCTCGATTCCCACCCGGATGTTGTAGGGGACGCCGTCGGCGGAGTACGCCTGCACGGTGACCCAGTCGAACCTCTCTTCCGGGTCCTCCGCGGTGCTGCGGTGGCGGAACGCGGCGCCTTGAGCCTTGGGGTCCCACAACGCCGGTGGCGTGTAGGTGAAACCGCCTTGGACAGTATTGATGGTCACCAACGCATTGCCCTCAGTGGTGTACGTCCTGCCGAGGGTGCCGTCGGCACGGAACTCGATGGAGCCGCCATCGGGATCGACAGCATGGAACGTTCCGGCCGCGTACATGCCCAAACCGTTTGTGTAATGCCAACTGTCGTACGTCGTCCACGTGGTGAACGTCGTCAGTGTGGCCATCTCCTGGAACCGCTTGTACAGCGCCACCAGCGCCACATAGGTGGTGATCGTGTACGGGTTGACCTGCGCTGCGGTCCAGGTGGGAAGCGTGACATTCCAGGCCCGGGTCGGATCGTCGAACGCACCACCGTCACCGCCGACCAGGATCGCCCCGGCCTGAGCGGCCACGATCTTGTTCTGAAGCGCGGTGAAATTGTTGAGGTCCGATGCCGTGACGGTCGCCCCGGTGGTCGCCTTGATGATGTTGATCTCCCACTGGACCGGGTCGTAGATCCCGTTCAGCATGTCGCGGAGAAGCGTCGCCGCGCCGACCACGGCAGCGCCCATGATCTTGTAGTTCGAGATGACGTCTAGGGTGCCTGCCCCGTCGGCGATCTTGAAGGGCGGCATGATCTTGTTCAGGAAGCTGCCCCACGCGTTCAGGCTGTCGGTGTACGAGTAGTTGGGAAGTGCCGACAGCACGAACAGGCCCAGCACTCTGCCGAGATCGGGCAGCCAGACCGCCGGGCTGCCCGCAAAGGCGTTGGCGATCAGCACGTCGAGCTGATTGTTGGAGTTGTCCAGGGTCTGGTCGGTCACGCGATTCGTGATGTCGACGAAGTTCTTGGGTACACCTGGCCAACCCGCCAACCGGTTCACTGCCCGTTGCAGCACCCACAGGAAGTGCGCCTGCGTTCCCACCGGGGGCGGGGGCGTTGCTGCCGCCAACGTCGCCGCCTGCGCCGATGCGCCGACCGTGGCCGAATCACCGCCCCCGTAGAGCTTGCCCGCGGTGGGCGCGCCGACGACCGGTACCAGGCCGATGAGGTCGCGGCCGATATCGCGCAGTTCGTCGGCCACATCGGCGCTGTCGCCGCGCAGAATCGCAGAACCCAGCGCACCGAGGTTCCCGAGGAGGCTGACGACGTAGATTCCGGTTCCCACGAACGGGATCCATCCGATCGACGTGCTGAGTTCGGCGAGCGTCTTCTCGTTGGCGAGTTCGATCAACTCGCTGGTGGGGTTGGCCGTCTGCTGATCCTTGCGGCCGAGCCAGATCCCCTGCAGCACCTGCTCGATCGACAGGGGCGGGGCGGAGTCGCCACCGGGTGTCGTGGCTCCTCCGAACGCCTTCACCAACTCCTTGACGATGTTGATGATGAACGACGCTTCGGCCTCGTCCTCCGTTGCCGGCGTGGCGGGTACGGGGTCCGGCGCCGCGGTGGCTGGGTTACCTGTCGATCCGCCCGGCGCATTCGGAGCCGGTGCGGAACCCGAATCAGCGCTGCTGCCGACTGGAGCGGGGGCCGGCGGGTCGGTCTCCGTCGCGGTGGTCCCGCCATCCTGCGCCGGCGCTCCCCTGCCGGTCGACAGCGTGGGGCGCTCCGCGGCGCTGGGTTTGCGGGGAGCCCGCGTGGCTTCCGACCCGGCGGCGTCCGCCTCGGACGCGGTTTCCTCGTCCATCTCCTCGGCGTCGATCTCCTCGGCGTCGATCTCCTCGGCGGGTTCGAGCTCAGAATCCGGGTCGGAGTCCTCCACATCGGTGTCCGTGCCGATAGGGTCGGCGCCGGTGTCGGTTTCGGTGTCGGTCTCGCCGTCCTCGGAGGATGACGAGGGTGAGTCGCTCTGTCCGCTTCTCGCGACGGGGCGGTCGGCGGCGGCGTTACGTTTGCCCGGCGGAGTAGCACTGCTGTCGCCGGAAGCCGACCCGTCATCGGTACCTGCGGACGCCACACCCTGGCCGCTAATGATCGCCGCAGCCAGGCCCACACCGACGGCACCGACCCTCAACCAGTGCGCATGACCGCTGGGCTTCCGGTGACGTCCCGACGTGCGACGCGGTTTCCGTGGACTTGCAGCGGCCACCCCAGCTCCTTTGCTCCGCCACAGCCGGGTCGCGGGTGTCCGCGTTACGCTGCAGCTTCAGCAAATCAACCTAAGCGCTGACGGGACCCCTTTGATAACCGGCTATGCCCATTCCCTCTCGGTCTAGTGACGTATGGTGACGCACCTCTCGATGCGCCCCAGACGTGACAAAATTAACATACTCGACAATCTGGCGTGTGGACGCATTCCGGCCAAGTCGCCGTAATCAGCACGCTTACCAGATCTACCTGCGGCGATTGCGTTCATTGCCGCCGGGCGCGCCCACTCTGCCAAACCGGCGCAGTACATCGCATTCAATGGCTCGGCGCGAGGCGCCGAACGCCCACCGAGGGATTCAGTTTCCGTCATCGAGTGCAGGCACAGTCTCGACGATCATCCGCGCGGGGCTCCGATACCGAACCTGGGGATCTCGGCAAATAACCCGAAGGAAACAGAGGCGCCACGGCCTTCATCGCTGTCATTGACGGTGGGCGCGCAAAGCATGCACAAGGCATTCCTCCACCGCCGGCCTTCGGATGCGATCGAGTAGACACGCCTGTTCGGCACGCCAGCCGATGGCGATCGAGGATTTCGGCAACCCCTCGGCGCGGCCTCGAATCAGATCCGCCAACCCCAACCACGACGAGGTTCGGCACCAAGCGACGGACTAGCGAATCGCAGTGAAGCCCTTGCTATGCAACCGACTTCGACGACCAGCCGGTTACGCCGACGCGTTTGGGAAATCCGACCGCTGCGCTGAAACGGCCGCCCGCCCATTGCACCGCGCCACGATGAGCGTGTGCGCGAAGCTCCTCAGGCTGCTAGTTCCCGAAGCTCCTGCTGGTGCCGTTCCACTCGACCCACGCACGGGAGAAGTAGCTGGAATCGACCACGCCGTTGGTGACCCGGTAGTAGCCGTCGTAGACGGTGTACCTGTTGATACCGGTCTGCTGGGTGCCTGCGCCGTTGCTGTTGCCGGTCCAGCTCATCGTGTGCCCATTGCCCGAGTTGGCAGTGATCGAACCCCTCGGGGCCAGTGTCTGCCAGGCGTTGCCGTTACCCGGGTTCGAGGTGGGCAGGCCGCCGCTGAGACTGTCGCCGTCCGGGTCTGTCGTCGTGATCGTCACGGTGCAGATGCCGAAGCCACACGACAGGCCGGGCACGCTCAGAGTGGGGTTGGCGTTGATCGCATAGATCGGCACCTTCACCGTCACCTGAGCGGTACCACCGAAGCCGTCGGAGACGGTCGCGGTGAACGCGTCCTCCCAGGCGTTGAGGGCGACACCGTCGAAGGTGCTGCCCGCGGCCCCGATCCGGGCGACCGCGTGGCGCTGCGCCACGGTGAGGTTGCTCGTGTAGGTGAACGTTCCGTCCGCGGCGATGGTCACGGTGCCGCCGCGCGAGCTGGTCACGCTGGTCGGCCAGATCGGCGCATCGCCATCGGCATCGAAGTACGTGAACTTGCCCGTGCTGGTCTGCGTGGTGCCGTTCAGCGTGCCTACTGTCGGCGGCGTCGTCAGCGTCAGGGTCGGAGCGGTGTTGGGCACCGACGGCTGGACGTTCAGATGCAGCGTGACCTGACGGCCGTCGGCGTCGGTGCCGATGATCGTCACGATGTCGTTGGCCGTGGTGCTGTGCCCCAGGCCCGCGTTGCGGACGTACGTGAAGGCGCCCGTGGCCGGGTTGAACGACGTGACCGTGCCCTTCGCCGGAGTCCCGCCGAGGGTGTAGCTGACGAAGGTTCCGGGCTTGTTGGTCGAGGCCGGTGGCGTGCCGGTCACGACGCCCTGCGTGGGAGTGGTGACGTTCCCTGGGTTGATGCTGGTGGTGTTCGGCACGGTGATGGTGACGATCGTGTTGCCGTGGTGGCGGTCGTTGATCCGCACCTGGAAGCTCTGGTTCGCGCCGGCCGTCGCACTCGACACGTAGGTGAATTCACCGGTCAGCTCGTTGAGGGTGACGATGCCGCCGTTGCCGGCGCCGTTCTTGGTGTAGGCCGAGTTGCCGGTCAGGCCGTTGACCGACGAGTCGACCAGGTAGAACCTCAACGGGTCACCGTCGGAATCGCTGCCGTTGATCTTGCCCTTCACCACGCCCAACGCGTCGGTGTTCTGGCCCGTGACACCGGTGTAGGTCGGGGCGGCATTCGTCCCGTTGATGATCTCGATTCCCACACGGATGTTGTAGGGGACGCCGTCGGCGGAGTACGCCTGCACGGTGACCCAGTCGAATCTCTCTTCCGGGTCCTCCGCAGTGCTGCGGTGACGGAACGCGGCGCCTTGAGCCTTGGGGTCCCACAGCGCCGGTGGGGTGTAGGTGAAACCGCCTCCGACGGTGTTGATGGTCACCAACGCATTGCCCTCGGTCGTATACGTCCTGCCGAGCGTTCCGTCGGCGCGGAACACGATGCTGCCGCCGTCGGGATCGACAGCATGGAACGTTCCGGCCGCATACATGCCCAAAGCGTTGGTGTAGTGCCAACTGTCGTACGTCGTCCAGGTGGTGAACGTAGTGAGCGTGGCCATCTCCTGGAACCTCTTGTAGAGGCCGACGAGCGCGACGTAGGTGGTGACCGTGTACGGGTTCACCTGCGCCTCGGTCCACGTGGGCAGCGTGATATCCCACGCCCTTTCAGGATGGGTGAAGGCCCCGCCGTCGCCCAGGATTCCTCCCACGACTTTGAGAGCAAGCGAATCGAAATCCTGCAGGTCCGCTGCCGTGACGGTAGCTCCAGTGGTCGCCTTGATGATGTTGATCTCCCACTGAACCGGGTCGTAGATCCCATTCATCATGTCTTTCAACAGCGTTGCCGCGCCGACCACGGCAGCACCCATGATCTTGTAGGGCGAGATGATGTCGAGTGTGCCTGCACCGTCGGCGATTTTGAACGGCGGAACCACGCGGTTGAGGAAATCACCCATCGCGTTGAGAGTGTCCGAGAAGGTATAGCCCGGGATGGCCGAGATCAAGAAGAGCCCGAAGAGGCTCTGCGCGTCAGGAACCCAGCTGGCCGCACTTCCCGGCGGTGTGTTCGCGACAATGCCGTCGAGCTGATCGTCTGCGGCATCGAGAGTCCGGTCAGTTTGGTAGTTCGTGATGTCCACGAAGTTCTTCGGCGTGCCGGGCCAGGTCGCCAACCGGGTGACCGCCCGTTGCAGGACCGCCAGGAAGTGCTCCGGCGATCCCACCGGGGGCGCCGCCATCGCCGCCATCGCCACCGCCGACATGCGCTGGGACGCAGCGGCGCCGGCAGCACCGGCAGTGCCGGCGGACGCCAATTCGGCGGCAGACATCTCCATTTCGTAGAGCAGTGCTGCGGTCGGCGCACCGATGATCGGGATCATCCCGATCAGATCCCGTCCGAGATCCCGGAGTTCGTCGGCGATGTCGGCGCTGTCACCGCGCTTGATGGCCGCGCTCAACGCCCCGAGATTGCTGAGAAAATTGGCGCCGTACATGACCGAGCCGACAACCGGAATCCAGCCGACCGACACCGCGCCCTGGCCGAGCATGCGCTCGCCGAGCCCTTCCATGAACTCCGAGAACGACCTACTCGTCTGATTGTTGCGGTTGGACAGCCACAGGCCCTGGAGCACTTCGTCCAGCGAGACCGGTGCAACTGGTTCGCCGTCGACAGGAGCGCGGCCGATCGACCTCAGGATCTTGTCGACCCATTCGCGGACTGCAGCCTTGACCTCTTCGGGGAGTTCCTCGCCGTCCTCGGAATCGTCGGAATCGGCGGGTGACTCTGCGGAATCGTCCGGCGTTTCAGAGTCGGTGGGGTCGGACTCGTCGTCGGTGTCGCCTGCCGGCGTCTCCGATGAAGGCGTGTCGCCGGTCTGCTCGGACTCGGGCCCGGAGGCGGGCGCGGGCGTAGCGGAGCCGGTCGCCGCCGAGGACCGCCCGGCCGCATCGGGCTTTTGGTATGGGGTCGAGCTCTCACCGTCGTCGGTGGACGTGTCGGACGGCAGATCGTCCTCGTCTACCGGAGTCTGCGGTTCCTGCTCTTCCTCGACGAGTTCCTCGTCGAGGACTGTGTCGAGGTCGGCGTCCGCGCTGCCCGCGTCGTCATCGTCGCCGCCCGCGGGTTCGTCGCCGCTGTCGTCTCCCGCACCATCGGCGGGCGATGACGACTCGCCCTGGTCCGGTCCCGCACTCGGGCGACCGGCGATGCTGCTCCGCTTGCCACTGGCCTCGGAAGCACTGCTGTCGCGCGAAGCCGACGAGTCGTCGGTGTCCGCAGACGCCACGCCCTGCCCACTGATGATCGCTGCCGCCAGACCGAACCCGACAGCACCAGCCCGCAGCCACTGCGCACGGTGGCTGGACTTGCGGTGGCGGCCAGACGCCCGGCGCGGTTTCCGCGGACTCGCAGCGGCCAATGCAGCTCCTTTGCTCAGTCACACCCAAGGGTGTCGACTCCACGCCCCGCGCCTCACGTCCTAGCAAAACAATGCGGAGACGCCGAGTCGTACTTGGTTGACCGGATCCCCTGATTAGCAGGGCATCTGACGCGACGCACGCCGCCCCGGGGCGGGACGGCGCTCGCGCTGGCTAAATTAACATGCCTGACAATACAAAGGCCATCAGAATGATCGTTAACTTTTGGCAATGTGCTGAGCGTCTGCTCAGTTTTGCTGGGCGACATTCAGTTTTCGATAGAAAACGTGACAGCGGATGCCAGATGTCGGCTTCCGCCAGGATATTTCGGGCAGCAGGCGCGGTTTCGCCGCGATTCACCTTGCGTCGGTCCATATTTGGACCGGCACACATGGTGGTGGTGCGCTTTTCGTCCGAACTCTGAAGTTCGCCACTCTCCGTACAGCCCGAACGGCTTGCCCCTACCCGGTACACATTTGGACCAGAACATGACAGGGAATGTCAGATGCCCTTCTCTGACAACAAATCTCGTCTCCCGCGGCTATCGAGCGCGCGGTCTTGCACGGCCGACACGGAGTGTCGCCGGGCAGACGCGCGCGCTCGCGGTGCCAGGGAGCCTACGACAGTCGCGAGATCACTTCTGCGACAACGCTTTCCGTCGCGACATCGACCTGCTCTCCGGTCGCCATGCTCTTCACCCCGACCGTCCCCGCTTCCAGGTCACGGTCGCCGGCCACCAGCGCGATCGACGCGCCCGAACGGTCGGCGCCCTTCATCGCACCCTTGAGGCTCCGATCGCCGTACGCGACGTCGACACGCACACCCGCCGCCCGCAGCTGCGCGGCCAGCACCGCCAGTCGCTTCTTGGCCTCCGCGCCCAGCGGCACCGCGTAGACGTCCACCCGCGCGGACTCCCCCGCCGTCTTCCCCTCGGCGCGTAGCGCCAGCAGCGTGCGGTCCACCCCCAAACCGAAGCCGATCCCGGACAGGTCACGCCCACCGAGCTGGGCCATCAGGCCGTCATAGCGGCCGCCGCCGCCGATGCCGGACTGCGCGCCGAGCCCGTCGTGGACGAACTCGAACGTCGTCTTGGTGTAGTAGTCCAGCCCGCGCACCATCCGTGGGTTGATCACATACGGCACCGACATCGCGTCCAGGTGCGCCAGCACCGTGTCGAAGTGTTCCTTGGCCGCGTCGGAGAGATGGTCGAGCATCACCGGCGCGTCGGCGGTCATCTCCCTGACGTGCGGGCGCTTGTCGTCGAGCACCCGAAGCGGGTTGATCTCGGCGCGGCGCCGCGTTTCTTCGTCGAGGTCCAGCTTGAACAGGAATTCCTGCAATAGCTCGCGGTACTGCGGGCGGCACGTGTCGTCTCCGAGGGAGGTGATCTCCAGCCGGAACCCGTCCAGCCCGAGCGCGCGGAACCCGGCGTCGGCGACCGCGATCACCTCGGCGTCCAGCGCCGGGTCATCGACGCCGATGGCCTCCACACCGACCTGCTGCAGTTGCCGGTACCGCCCGGCCTGCGGCCGCTCGTAACGGAAGAACGGTCCCGAATAGCACAGCTTGACGGGCAGCTGGCCGCGGTCCAGACCGTGCTCGATCACCGCGCGCATGACACCGGCGGTGCCTTCCGGTCGCAGCGTGACCGAACGCTCACCTCGGTCGGCGAACGTGTACATCTCCTTGGAGACCACATCCGTGGACTCGCCGACCCCGCGCGCGAACAACGCGGTGTCCTCGAAGATCGGTAACTCGATGTCGCCGTAGCCGGCGCGTCGCGCGGACGCGAGCAATCCGTTGCGCACCGCGACGAATTCGGCCGAATCGGGCGGGAAGTAGTCGGGAACGCCCTTGGGCGCCTTGAACGAGTCAGTCACGGAGTCAAACCTTCGAGGAATGGATTGGTATGGCGTTCGATGCCGATGGTGGAGCGCTCGCCGTGCCCCGGTAGTACCAGAGTGTCGTCGTCGAGCACCAACAGCTTGGTCACGAGCGACTCCATCAGGTCGCGTCCACTGCCCCCGGGCAGGTCGGTGCGGCCCACCGACGACCGGAACAGCGTGTCACCGGTGAACGCGACGTGATCGGGGCCCTGCTCGACCCGGAACACCACCGAGCCCCGGGTGTGGCCGGGGGTGTGGTCGACGACGACGGTGATACCGCCGAGCTCGATCTTGTCGCCGTCGCGATCGAGTTCGAGGACCTGCCTGGGTTCCCGGAACACCGGGCTCAGCGCGAGCCGGCCCAGCCCGGCCAGGAAGCCCTGCCCGATGCCGCCGATCGGATCGGTGAGCATGAACCGGTCGGCCGGATGGACGTAGGTCGGGCAGCCGAATGTGTCGGACACCTTCTGGGCCGACCACATGTGGTCGATGTGGCCATGTGTCAACAACACCGCTGCCGGCGTCAGGCGGTTCTCGTCGAGGATCCGCGTCAACGAACCCATCGACCGCTGGCCCGGGTCGACGACGATCGCGTCGGCGCCCTGCCGCGGGGCCAGCACATAGCAGTTACATGCCAGGATGCCGGCCGGGAATCCGGTGATGAACACGCTCTCAAGCTTCCCATGCCCAGGTCGGCGCCCTGTTCACGAGGGTCGCGCGCTCGCACACAGCGGCAGCTGGCACACTCGGACCCGACCGGATCGACTGCCAAGGAGGACACCGGCCGTGCCGACGAACGAACAACGGCGTGCAACTGCCAAGCGCAAGCTGGAGCGTCAGCTCGAGCATCGGGCCGAGCGGGAACGCAAGCGTCGCCAGTACACGATCATCGGCTCCGCGGTCGGCGCGGTCCTCGTGATCGCCGCGGTCGTCGCGACGATCGTCCTCGTCAACCGCGATTCGGGCGACCAGACCGCGTCCGCGTCGACGAGCACCACGCAGACGTCGTCGCCGTTCGACGTGCCGCCGCCGGCCGAGGCTGCCGCGCTGCCCGAGTTCAGTGCACCCGAAGGGCTCGGCGGCAACTGCCAGTACCCGAAGTCGGCAGACGCGGCCAGCAAGCCGAACAACCCGCCGCGCACCGGCAAGGTTCCGACGGATCCCGCCGAGGTCAGCGCCAGCATGGAGACCAACCAGGGCAACATCGGGCTGCTGCTGGACAACGGCAAGTCCCCCTGCACGGTCAACAGCTTCGCCAGCCTCGCCCAGCAAGGCTTCTTCAACGACACCCCGTGCCACCGACTGACCACCAGCGAATCGCTGGGCGTGCTGCAGTGCGGTGACCCGACCGGCGAAGGCACCGGCGGGCCGGGCTACGAGTTCGCCAACGAGTACCCGACAGACCAGTTCCAGCCCGACGACCCGAAGCTCAACGCACCCGTGGTCTACCCGCGCGGCACGCTCGCGATGGCCAACGCCGGCCCGGGCACCAATGGCAGCCAGTTCTTCCTGGTCTACCGGGATTCGCAGTTGCCCCCGCAGTACACGGTGTTCGGCAAGATCGACGACACCGGCCTGGCGACGCTGGACAAGATCGCCGAAGCCGGTGTCGACGGCGGCGGCCCCGATGGCCCGCCGGCGCTCGCGACGACGGTCAAGAAGATTCAGCTCGACTGAGCCGAAGCGACTCCGCGTCGGCGTGCGCGTCGGCGACGCTGACCACCAGGCGGTCGTAGTCCTGGCCGCTCAGTTCGATCTGCACCGCCGGGCGGCCCGCCCGTGCGACGGCGAAGGTCTTGCCGCCGCGGCGGCGCCACGTGCCGATCTTGGTCCGGCCGGGCCAGTGCAGACCGGGCGCCCGCATACCGGTCACCGCGGCCAACGCGTCGTCGGCGACCTCGACGGACCGCACCGCTGACAACGGCACCCGGATGTCACCGTGCAGGCCGGCGATCTTCTCTGCCCGCGTCAGGTGCAGCCGCAACTGGTCACCTTCTATTCGGAGTTCTGCCATCACACTCCTCCTTTCTCATTGTTGAGAATGGTATCAAGGTTGATAATAGTGAGATGAACGCACTGGACCTCCTGCTCCACCCTGTCCGGATGCGCATCGTCCAGGCAATGTCGGACGGCAGCGAGTTGACCACGAGCGAACTACGCGCCGAACTCTCGGACATCGCCGCCGCCTCGCTGTACCGGCACGTGGCCGCGCTGGCCGATGCCGGGGTCCTGACGGTGACCAGTGAGAAACGCATCCGAGGTGCCACCGAGCGGACGTTCCGGCTCCACGTGCCTGCCGCTGTGGTCACCGCGGAGCAGGCGCGCACCATGAGCCGCGACGACCACCGGCGGGCGTTCGCCGCCTTCGTCGCGATGTTGATGGCCGATTTCGACCGCTACCTGGCAACACCGGATGCCGATGTGGCCGCTGACGGTGTGTCCTTCACCCAGGCGGCGCTGTGGCTGTCCGACGACGAACTACGGGAGCTGCGCGACGAACTCGCCGCGGTGATCGCCGCACGGCTCGATCATCCGCGTGCCGAGGGCCGCACCAGGCGTCTGCTCAGCACCGTCCTGATGCCGGGTGGCTCACGCCGCTGAGGTGACCCGGTAGACGTCGTACACACCCTCCACGTTGCGCACCACGTTGAGCACGTGGCCGAGGTGCTTCGGGTCGCCCATCTCGAAGGTGAACCGGCTGATCGCGACCCGGTCGTTCGACGTCGTCACCGACGCCGACAGGATGTTGACCTTCTCGTCGGCGAGCACCCGCGTGACATCCGACAGCAGCCGGTGCCGGTCGAGCGCCTCGACCTGGATCGCGACCAGGAACACCGACGACGGCGACGGCGCCCACTCCACCTCGATGATCCGTTCGGACTGTTGTTGCAGCGACGCGGCATTCGTGCAGTCGGTGCGGTGCACGCTGACCCCGCCGCCGCGGGTGACGAAGCCCATGATGTTGTCACCGGGCACCGGTGTGCAGCACTTGGCGAGCTTGGTCAGCACGCCCGGCGCGCCGGGGACCGCGACACCGACGTCCTCGCTGGTGCGCTGCCGCACCGGCATGGTCGCCGGGGTGGACCGTTCGGCGATCTCGTCGGCCGCCTCGTCGTCACCGCCGAGCTGCGCCAGCAGCCGCTGCACGACATGGCGCGCCGAAATGTGGCCCTCACCGACCGCGGTGTAGAGCGCCGAGACGTCCGTGTAGCGCAGCTCGCGCGCCAGCGCCGCCATCGTCTCGGCATTCATCAAACGCTGCAACGGAAGTCCGCCGCGGCGCACTTCACGGGCGATGGCCTCCTTGCCGGAGTCCAGCGCCTCCTCGCGCCGCTCCTTGGCGAACCACTGCCGGATCTTGGCCTTCGCCCGCGGCGACACCACAAAGCTCTGCCAGTCCCGCGACGGGCCCGCGTTCGGGGCTTTCGAGGTGAAAACCTCGACCACTTCCCCGTTTTCGAGTTTGCGTTCCAGCGCGACCAGCCGGCCGTTGACCCGGGCGCCGATGCAGCGGTGCCCGACCTCGGTGTGCACCGCGTAGGCGAAGTCCACCGGCGTCGACCCGGTCGGCAGCGTGATCACGTCGCCCTTCGGCGTGAACACGAAGATCTCTTGCACCGCAAGGTCGTAACGCAGCGACTCCAGGAACTCCCCCGGGTCTGCGGCTTCCCGCTGCCAGTCCAGCAGCTGCCGCATCCAGGCCATGTCGTCGATCTCGGTGGCAGTGTGGCCACCCGGAACCCCGTTGCGGCCCTTGGCCTCCTTGTAGCGCCAGTGCGCGGCGATGCCGTACTCGGCGGTCTTGTGCATGTCGATCGTGCGGATCTGCACTTCCAGCGGTTTGCCCTCCGGACCGACGACCGTGGTGTGCAGCGACTGGTACACCCCGAACCGCGGCTGGGCGATGTAGTCCTTGAACCGCCCGGCGATCGGCTGCCACAGCGAGTGCACCACACCGACGGCGGCGTAGCAGTCGCGCACCTCGTCGCACAGGATCCGGACACCGACCAGGTCGTGGATGTCGTCGAAGTCGCGGCCCTTGACGATCATCTTCTGGTAGATCGACCAGTAGTGCTTCGGCCTGCCCTCGACCGTCGCGTTGATCTTCGACGCGTTCAGCGTTGCGGTGATCTCGGCGCGCACCTTGGCCAGATAGGTGTCGCGCGACGGCGCCCGGTCGGCGACCAGCCGCACGATCTCCTCGTACTTCTTCGGGTGCAGAATCGCGAACGACAGATCCTCGAGCTCCCATTTGACCGTCGCCATGCCGAGCCGATGCGCAAGAGGCGCAATGACTTCCAGCGTCTCCTTGGCCTTGCGGGCCTGCTTCTCGGGCGGCAGGAAACGCATCGTGCGCATGTTGTGCAGCCGGTCGGCGACCTTGATCACCAGCACGCGCGGGTCGCGCGCCATCGCGATGATCATCTTGCGGATGGTCTCGCCCTCGGCGGCGGAGCCCAGCGCGACCTTGTCCAATTTGGTCACGCCGTCCACGAGGTGACCGACCTCGACGCCGAACTCGGCGGTCAGCGCCTCCAGCGTGTAGCCGGTGTCCTCGACGGTGTCGTGCAGCAGCGCCGCGATCAGCGTGGTGGTGTCCATGCCGAGCTCGGCGAGGATGTTGGCCACCGCCAGCGGGTGGGTGATGTACGGATCCCCGGATTTGCGCAGCTGATCGGCGTGCCGCTGCTCGGCGACCTCATAGGCCTTCTGCAGCAAGGTCAGATCGGCCTTGGGGTAGATCTCCCGGTGCACCGCGACCAGCGGTTCGAGCACCGGGTTGATCGCGCTGCGCTGCGAGGTCATCCGGCGCGCCAGCCGGGCCCGCACCCGCCGCGACGCGCTGGTCTGGGCAGGCTTGACGACCTCCATCGGCTGCGTCTCCGGGCTGGCCACCGCGGCCGGGCCGGGTGTCTGCACAGCCTGGCCGGACCCCGGGTTCGTGCGAACCTTGTCGGCCATGTTCACCTCCGGTCTGTGCTCTTCGAAGGATATCCCGCTCAGACGGTGTACAGGCTGGTGACCTCGAGTGGTTCCACCGCCGCCCGTCCGCCGAGCTCGGTGAGTTCCATCATCACCACGGCCCCGGTCACGTTCGCGCCGGCCCTGGTGAGCAGCTGGTGCGTCGCGGCCAGGGTGCCTCCGGTGGCCAGCACGTCGTCGATCACCACGACGGAGCGGCCCGCGAGGTCGACCCCGTCGGCGGGGACTTCGAGCGTGGCCGAGCCGTACTCGAGGGTGTAGGTCTGGCCCAGCACCGGCGGGGGAAGTTTGCCGCCCTTGCGCACGGCGAGCACCCCGATCCCGAGCGATATCGCGACCGCACCGCCGAGCAGGAAGCCGCGCGCGTCCACCCCGGCGATCAGGTCGGCGCCGCGGGCGCTGTCGGCGATCGCCTTGCTCACCCGGGCCAGCCCGTACGCGTCGGCCAGCACCGGCGTCAGATCCTTGAACTGGACACCCGGCTCCGGGAAGTCGGGGACCTCGCGCATCAGGGCCCGGATCACCTCGGCGATGTCGGAGCTGTCGTCGATGCTCACTTGCTCAACTTCCACCGGTCCATGTTCCATCCCGCTCCCCATCGCGTCGGGTTGCCCGTCACCGCGAACATCTTGGTCGAGGTCAGCAGTGTCCGTTGCTGACGGTACAGCGGCAGCGTCGGCATATCGCCCCACAGGATCGGGCCGGCCTCGCCGAGCAGACGCGCGAGCTCCTTGGGGTCGGAGGTCACCGCCAGCGTCGAGATGATCGCGTCGATGCGCTCGTTGCGGTAGCGGGGCAGGTTGTTGCCGTTGGCGCTGTGCAGGGTGTAGGCGTCCATCAGCGACGAGCCGGTCGAGCCGCTGCCCGCCGCTCCCCCGGTCGCGGCGATCAGCACGTCGATCTTGTTCTCCCGCAACGACAGCGGTCCGGTGTCGGCGGTCGCGACGTCTTCGACGGTGATTCCGGCCGGCGCGCAGGCCTTCGCGATGGTGCCGACGGTCGCCGCGAGCCGTGCATTGGGCGACTGGTAGCCGATCCGCACCGTCAGCGGCCGCCCGTCCAGCGCGTCGCGGGCCGCCTCCGGGTTGGCGACGGCGAACTCGTTGACCTGCGGGGTGGCCTCGGCGCCGGTGTAGGCGTCCTCGGTCGCGGTGTTGAGCCTGACGTTGGCCACCGGCGCCTCGGCGTTGCGCGCGATCACGTCGCGCGGCGTGCACAGCGCCACCGCCCGGCGGGCGGGCACCGCGGCCAGCGGGCCCTGGGGCGCGAAGATCAACTGTTCGACACCGGCCGACGGCGCGTCGCTGCGGACGTAGTCGTCGGGCAGGTTCAACGTGCCTGACGACCCTGCCGCGATGTCGACGACGTCGTAGGCGCCCTCGTTGACCCGGTCCTGGGTCTCCGGACTGCGCGGCCACACGGTGATCCGGGGCGTGATCGGCGGCGCACCCCACCACTTGTCGTTGGTCACCAGCACCACGGCGCCCTCGTCGGTGACGGACTCCAGCTTGTACGGACCCGACGACGGGAACTTCTTCAGGTCCAGGTCGGGTGTCAGGCTCCAGGTCGAGTTCCAGACCTGGGCGATGCGCTCCACGGCCGGGACGTCGTTGTCGAGCAGCGCCCGGGTGACCGCCCCGTCACCGAGGCCCAGGACGTCACCGATGACGTGCGACGGCATCATCGAGGTCGCGGTGAACAGCTGACCGTAATCGGTGAACGCGCGCTCCGGCGCGAAGGAGACGCGCGCCTTCTTCTGCCCCGGCGCGCAGTCGACGGTCGCGATGTCGGTGTAGCCGGCGCGACTGGCGGCGTCGAACATCGGGAACTTGCCCGACTGCGACGCCCACGCGAGCACCATGTCGTCACAGGTGATCGGTTTGCCGTCGGAGTAGACGGCCTCGGCCTTGATCTCGTAGTCCAGGATCAGCGGGCTCCGCCCGACCACCGAGATGGTGCCGAAGTCGAGGTCGCCGACGATCTGCCCGTCCGGGCCGTGGTAGTTGAACCCGGTGAGCACCCGCGCAAAGGCCTGCGGACCGCCCGACGCGGCGCCCGCGACGGTGTTGGTGTTGTAGGTGCTCAGCGCACCGTCGATGGCGTAGTCGACCGATTCCGCGGTTCCTTCTGCGCACGAGGTCAGCCCGAGGCCGCCCGTGAGGGCGAGCAGCGCTGCCAGCGTGCGCCAACGGCGAGCCATCGCCTACCGGTTCCGCGGGGTGCGCTTACCCGATGGTCGCCCGGTCCGGCTGCTGGTCGGCCGGATCGGGCGTGCGCCCGGCGCGGGCTTGTCCGGCGCCGGCGTCGACGGCCGGGCGGCCGCGGAGACAGGCTCGGCGTTGACAGTGCCCGCGTTGACAGTGCCCGCGTTGACAGTGCCCGCGTCGCCCGCGTCGTCCTCGTCCGAGACGTCGAGGCCCGCGGCCCGCGCCGCGGCGGTCTGGCGCCGGTTGAGCACCCGCCGGGTGTGCTTGCGGACCAGGTCGGTGCGCTCGCGCAGGCTGACCAGCAACGGGGTGGCGAAGTAGATCGACGAATAGGTGCCGACGATGACGCCGACCAGCTGGACCAGCGCGAGGTCCATCAGGGTGCCGACGCCGAGCAGCCACACCGCGACGACCATCAGCGCGATGATCGGCAACACCGAGATCAAGCTGGTGTTGATCGACCGCATGAACGTCTGATTGACGGCGAGGTTGGCCTGTTCGGCGAAGGTGCGGCGGGTGGTGTGCTGGAACCCTTCGGTGTTCTCCTCGACCTTGTCGAACACGATGACGGTGTCGTAGAGCGAGAAGCCGAGGATGGTCAGCAGGCCGATCACCGTGGCCGGGGTGACCTCGAAACCGACCAGTGCATAGACGCCCGCGGTCACCACGAGATCGAACAGCAACGTCGCCAGCGCGGCGATCGCCATATAGCGCTCATAGCGCACCGTGATGTAGATGGCCGCCAGCACCAGGAACACCACCAGCGCGATCAGCGCCTTCTGGGTGATCTGGCCGCCCCAGGTCTCCGACACCGCCGAATCGCTGACCGCCTGTTCGCTGGGCTGCCCGTCCGGCCCCTTCGGCTGGAACTGCTCGAACAGCGCCGAACGCAGCGCGACGATCTGGTCGTTGTCCAGGGTCTCCGAGCGGATCTGGAACGTCGCGGAGTCGCCGCTGCCGACGACCACCACCGACTCGGGCGGGTTGCCGATCGTGTCGTTGAACACGGTCTCGACCTGCTGGGTGGTCGCGGAGACATCGCTGCGCGGGAACGACACCTTGGTGCCGCCCTCGAAGTCGATGCCGAACGTGAAGCCCCGGATCAGCATCGCGCCGATCGACACCGCCACGATCAGGCCGCTGACCGCGTACCAGAGCTTGCGCTTGCCGATGACCTCGAACGCGCCGGTACCGGTGTAGAGCCGGACGAAGAACCCGTGCTTGGCCGCTTCGGTGCCCGACGATTCCAGGTCGGGGGCCTCGACGGCACCCGATTCGACGTCGGCGCGGTTACGTGTCGCCATAGGTCTATCCCCGTCCCGCCGCGTTCGCGGCCGCTCGGCGTTCACGTGCGATCTGCTGGACGGCCCCCAGCCCGTTGAGCGACGGCTTGGCCCACAGCGACGACTTCGACGCCATGAACACCAGCGGCCAGGTCACGAGGAACACGACGACGACGTCCAGGATCGTGGTCAGTCCGAGAGTGAACGCGAAGCCCTTCACCTGGCCGACCGCGAGGAAGTACAGCACGGCCGCGGCGAGGAACGTGACGCCGTTGCCCGACAGGATGGTCTTGCGGGCGCGGGCCCAACCACGGGGCACCGCCGACCGGAACGACCGGCCCTCACGGATCTCGTCCTTGATGCGTTCGAAGAACACCACGAACGAGTCCGCCGTCATACCGATACCGATGATCAGACCCGCGATACCCGCCAGGTCCAGCGTGTAGTTGATCCACCGCCCGAGCAGCACCAGGATCGCGAACACCATCGCCCCTGAGGCGACCAGCGACAGCGCGACCAGCACACCGAGGGCCCGGTAGTACAGCAGCGCGTACAGCAGCACAGCGGCCAGCCCGACGGCGCCGGCGATCAGGCCCGCGCGCAGCGACGACAGCCCGAGCGTCGCCGACACGGTCTCGGCCTCCGACGACTCGAACGACAGCGGCAGCGATCCGTACTTGAGCACGTTGGCGAGCTCGCGTGCGGAGTCCTGGGTGAAGCGCCCGGTGATCTGCGTCTTGCCGCCCGGGATCGGTTCGTTGATGACGGGGGCGCTGACCACCTTCGAGTCGAGCACGAAGGCCGTCTGCACACCGACGTTGGCAGCGGTGAAGTCCGCCCAGGTCTTGGCGCCCTGGCTCTTGAACTCCAGGTCGACGACCCACTCGCCGGCCTGCTGGTTCAGCCCGGACGTCGCGTTGGCGATCTCCTCGCCGGCGATGATCGACTTGTCCAGCAGGTAGACCTGGGTGCCGTCCTGGGAGCAGGTGATCAGCGGCAGGTTCGGGTCGTCGTTGCCCGCGAGCACGTCTTCCTGACCGCACTGGGACGCCTGCAACTGCATCGCCAGGATCTGGATCATCTGATCGCTGCTCTGCCGCCGCATCTTCTCCTGCTTGATCTGCTCGGAGAGGGGCAGCTTCTGCTCGTCGGCAGGCGCGGGCGGGGTGCCCGGGGCGGGGG
>NZ_MVID01000038.1 GCF_002086815.1 Mycolicibacterium parafortuitum | reverse complement strand
CCTCGACCGGCTGGCCCTTGGCCCGCGAAATCACACCACGCACTGTCTGAGTCATGCCTGAGACCCTAATGGGTCCGGCACACTCGAGACATGTCTGACCGCATGCCCGCGGTGTTCCTGTCCCACGGCGCTCCACCCCTCGTCGACAGCCCGCAATGGGTCGCCCAACTCGAGGGGTGGGCGCGTGCTCTTCCGACGCCGTCGGCGGTCCTCGTCGTCTCGGCGCACTGGGAGGCCGCCCCGCTGACCATCGGCTCGACCGATCCCCGCACACCGTTGACGTACGACTTCTGGGGCTTCCCGGACCGCTTCTACGACGTGACCTACGCACCGCCGGGAGCAGCCGATGTCGCCACCGCGGTCGAGAAGCTGCTCGGCGGCAGCGAACCGGTGCGCCACGACCCCGATCGCCGCCTGGACCACGGTGCCTACGTGCCGCTGACGGTGATGTATCCGGCGGCGGACATCCCCGTGCTGCAGATCTCGCTACCCACCCTGGACCCGGAACGCCTGCTGCATCTCGGCGAGCGGTTGCGACCGCTGCGTGATGCCGGGGTGCTGATCATGGGTTCGGGTTTCACCACCCACGGGCTGCCGTTCCTGCACGACCCGTCACCGGACGCCGAACCGCCGGGCTGGTCCGTCGACTTCGACGAGTGGGCGGCCGACCGCATGACTGCCGGAGATGTGGACGCGCTCATCGACTTTCGGGTGCAGGCGCCCGGTATGCCCTACGCGCATCCGACGATCGAGCACTTCGCCCCGCTGTTCGTCGCACTCGGCGCATCCGACGATCCGGGACAGCGCCAGAAGCAGGTGGTCGACGGGTATTGGATGGGGCTCGCCAAACGATCGGTCGAACTGGTGTGACCGGCCACCGGGCTCGGCTCAAATATGCTCGGGCGCGATGAGCGCACTCGACATCCTCGACGACTGGCCGGTCCCCACCGTCGCCGCCGCGGTGGTGGGGACCTCCGGCGTGCTGGACCACCACGGCGACGTCGACCACCGCTTCGCGCTGGCGTCGGTGACCAAACCGCTCGTCGCCCGCGCCGCACAGGTCGCCGTCGAGGAAGGGGCCGTCGAACTCGACACCGAGGCCGGGCCGCCGGGGTCGACGGTGCGCCACCTGCTCGCACACACCGCCGGCTACGAGATGACCTCGTCGAAGGTGCTCGCCGCGCCCGGCACCCGCCGCATCTACTCCAACCACGGGTTCACGGTGCTGGCCGAGGCGATCGAGGCCGCGACCGAGATCCCGTTCCCGGACTACCTCGCCGAGGCGGTGTTCACCCCGCTGGGAATGACAGCCACGCACTTCGACGGCGGCACCGAGGCCGCCGGCTACGGTGCGACGTCCACGGTGACCGACCTCATCGCGTTCGCCGCCGACCTGCTCGCCCCCGCGACGGTGTCTGAGCAGATGCACAGCGAAGCGACGAGCGTCCAGTTTCCGGGTCTCGACGGGGTGCTACCGGGCTTCGGCGTGCAACGCCCCAACGACTGGGGCCTGGGTTTCGAGATTCGCGGCAACAAGTCTCCGCACTGGACGGGCGCGCAGAATTCACCGCGCACCTTCGGTCATTTCGGCCAGGCCGGGACGTTTTTGTGGGTCGATCCGGTCGTTTCGCTGGCGCTGGTCGTGCTGACCGACCGCAAATTCGGCGAGTGGGCCCATTCGGTGATGCCGGCACTGTCTGATGAAGTCCTAAGAGAGTGGGGGGCGGACTAGCGCAACATGCGCCTCACGAGGCACAATGGACCCGCAAGTCACAACTTCATCGAACATAACGCGCACCTACCCGTGCTGCTCGGAAACCACCAGGTCGTTGGGGAAGACGTCCCTCGTGGAACCGAAGGAGCAGGAGATGCGTGCAGCGAACCAATTCGCCGACGCGACGACGGGCGTGGTCTACATCCACGCGTCGCCCGCGGCGGTGTGCCCGCATGTCGAGTGGGCGTTGTCGTCGACCCTCAACGCGAGGGCGAATCTGAAGTGGACCCCGCAGCCGGCCATGCCCGGGCAACTGCGCGCTGTCACGAACTGGGTCGGCCCGGTCGGGACCGGCGCTCAGCTGGCAAACGCGTTGCGGTCCTGGTCGGTGCTGCGCTTCGAGGTGACCGAAGACCCCAGCCACGGCGTGGACGGACACCGCTGGTGCCACACCCCGCAACTCGGTCTGTGGAGCGGTGCGATGAGCGCCAACGGCGACGTGATGGTCGGTGAGATGCGGTTGCGCGCCCTGATGGAATCCGGCGCCGACATGCTGGCCGCCGAACTGGACGGGGTGCTCGGCACCGCCTGGGACGAACAGCTCGAGGCCTACCGCGACGGCGGCGAGGGCGCCGAGGTCAGCTGGCTGAGCAGAGGAGTCGGCTAGGCCGGCGATCCGGCCGGGCGCAGCACCGTCAGTGCGTCCGGCACCGCTGACACCCGCACCGGCAGCGGGCACACGTACTCGCCGTCGGCGTAGGCGGTGATCTCCGGTTTCCCGGGGCACTCGACCGTGATGGTGCGCGCACGCCGCGTGCTCACCTCGTCGAGATCGACGTGCGTGCCCTTGAACACCGTCGGGAACAGCCGGATCAGCCGCGTCCGCGACGCCGACGCGACCATCGTCCCGTCGAGCATCCCGTCGCGCGGATCGGCGCCGGGGCAGATCTTCATCCCGCCGCCGTAGCTGCGGGTGTTGCCGAACGCCGCCAGCGTCAGCAACGTGTCGTACTCGTCGTCATCGTCGAAGGCCAACCGGAACGGCAGCAGCCGCAGCTGCGAGATCTCGGCGATCATCGCGAGGTTGTAGCGCATCCGGCCGTGCGGCCAGCGCATCCGGTTGGTCCGATCGGTCACCAGTGAGTCGAACCCGGCGGCCATCACCGTGCCGAACCAGCGGTCGGTGCCGTCCGCGCCCGAGATTCGGCCCAGATCCACCCGGTCGGCGATCCCGTCCACGATCACGTCGGCGGCGGCCTCGGGATCACGGGTCGGGACACCGAATTCGCGGGCGTGGTCGTTGCCGGTGCCGGCCGGGATGATGCCGAGCGGGACGCCGGTCTGCGCGAGCACCTGAAGCGCCAGCGAGATGATTCCGTCGCCGCCGACGACGACGAGCGCATCCATCCCGCGGTCCAGCGCGCCCTCGACCAGGGTGCGGGCGTGGGCCGAGTCCCTGCCCGCGATCGCGACGACGTCCACACCCCGCCGGTGCAACTGCGTGATCGCACGCTCGGCGGCGTGCGGTGCGCTGCCGTGTCCGGAGGCCGGATTGGTCAGCACGGTGACGCGATTCACGGAATCAGCTTGCCCGGGTTCAGGATTCCGGCCGGATCGAGGGCGGACTTGACCGCCCGCAGCACGGCGACG
This sequence comes from Mycolicibacterium parafortuitum, assembly GCF_002086815.1. Classification (GTDB taxonomy): domain Bacteria; phylum Actinomycetota; class Actinomycetes; order Mycobacteriales; family Mycobacteriaceae; genus Mycobacterium; species Mycobacterium parafortuitum. Next base: position 47,099 of record NZ_MVID01000038.1, on the reverse strand, counting down.
CCGAGGTCGCCGACCTCGTCGCGCATCCACGGCCGGTGGTCGGCGCCGACGGCATGGTGATGGGTGATCGTCGCGCCGGTACGCACCATCGCGTCCGAGGCCGCGGCCTTGGCCGCACGCCACTGCTCGATCGGGTTGCCGCGCTGGGCGGCCACCACCGTGAAGTACAGCGAGGCGCCGGTCGGATACACATGCGAAATGTGGCACAGCACCAGCGCCGGTGTCCCGGAATCGGCGAGCGAACCGGTGAGGGCTTCGGTGACAGCGGATTTGACCGCGGGCACGTTCGACCAGTTGGTCGCCGTCTCCAGCGTCTCGCACAGCGCGCCCGCCGACAGCAGCGAGTCACGCAGATACGGCGCGTTGAACCGGCCGTGCTCCCACGCGCGCGCGGGTTCTTCGCCCAGCGACGTTGCGCCCTTGGCCAGCAACAGGTCCCGGGTCTCGGCGTGCCGGCTCGCGACGTGCGCGTCGGTGCCCTCGAACACGGTGATCGCCAGGCACCCGCCGGAGGCGGTCTGCTCCTCGCCGATGCTCTCGACGGTTGCGAGGTTCACCCCGGTCTCGGCCTCGTCGGACAGCCGGATCACGGTGGGCCCGGTGCCGGTCTGCACCACCGCGCGCAGCGCGTCGGCTCCGGTGGCGAAATCCGGGAACGACCACGCCTCGTAGCGGGTCGCCTCCGGTACGGGGTGCACGCGCACACGAACCCGGGTGATGATGCCCAGCGTGCCCTCCGAGCCGATCAGCAGCTGCCGCAGATCCGGCCCGGCCGCCGACTCCGGGGCCCGGCCCAGGTCGAGGACACCGGCCGGGGTGACGGCCCGCAGTCCGCGGACCATGTCGTTGAACCGGCCATAACCCGCGGAATCCTGACCGGACGAGCGGGTGGCGGCGAAGCCCCCGATCGTCGCGAACAGGAAACTCTGCGGGAAGTGGCCCAGCGAGAAGCCGCGTTCGCCGAGCAGGCGTTCGGCCTCGGGCCCGGTCAGGCCGGCACCGAGTTCCGCCTCCCAGGACACCTCGTCGAGGGAATGCAGTGCGTCGAGTCTGCGCAGGTCCAGCGAGACGACGGCCTTGAAGTCACCGCGCGTCGGGTCCAGGCCGCCGACCACACTGGTGCCGCCGCCGAACGGGACGACCGCGATGCTGTGGTCGGCGCAGAACCCGAGCACCGCGGCGATCTCGTCCTCACTGCCCGGAGCCAGCACCGCGTCGGGCGCGTCCTGGATGCCGAAGTCCTTGCGCCGCAACAGGTCCAGTGTGGATTTGCCGCCTGCCCGCAGTAGCCGGGCGTGGTCGTCGACGGTGACGTGTTCCGTGCCGACGAGCGCGGTGAGCCCGTCGCGGTCGGCCGGTGACAAGGCCGACGGACGCAGCTTGACCTGTTCGAGGGTGGGGGCCGCGACGGTGTCGGTGTCGATCCCGAGCGCCTGGTGCAGCAGTGACCGGATACCGGGGGACAGCGGCTTGGCGGCTGCGGGGTCGCCCCAGGCGTTCCATTGCATCATGCGTTACAGTATTACAGATGGTGTCAATCAGTAAATCTGATTCGAGCGTCGAGCAGCGGATACTCGACGCCGCCGCGGCGTGCATCGTCGCCTACGGCATCGAACGGACGACGGTCACCGAGATCGCGCGCCGGGCCCGGGTGAGCCGGCCGACCATCTACCGCCGCTGGCCCGATATCCGCTGGGTGATCGCCGAACTGCTGACCGTGCGGATCACCGGGGTGCTCGAGGCTGTCCCGGCGGCCGGGGCCGGCCGCGAGGACCTGGTGAACCGGGTGGTCAGGATCGCCGAGCGCCTGCGCAGCGACGAGGTGGTGATGTCGGTGATCTTCAACGCCCCGACACTGGCGATGGTGTACATCACCGAACGCCTCGGCACCAGCCAGCAGCTGCTCGTCGACACGCTGGCCGACGCGATCGCGGCGGGGCAGGAACACGGCAGCGTGCGCCCCGGCGACCCGCACCAGATGGGCGCGATGTGCCTGTTGATCACCCAGTCGACGATCCAGTCGGCGCAGATGGTGGAGAAGATCCTCGACCGCGACGCGCTGAACGCGGAGTTGGCGCTCGCACTGAATGGATACCTGAAACCATGACGGGCTCAACGGCTTTGAACGCCACCCGGCGGGCGGCCGAGCTCGCCGCGCTCGGCGACGGTGCGACTGTCGACCTGGTGGTGATCGGCGGTGGCATCACCGGTGCGGGGATCGCGCTGGACGCGGTCACCCGCGGGCTGTCGGTCGTGCTGGTCGACAAGCACGATCTGGCGTTCGGGACCAGCCGGTGGAGTTCCAAGCTGGTGCACGGCGGGCTGCGCTATCTGGCCACGGGGAACGTGGGCATCGCTCGGCGCAGCGCGGCGGAGCGCGGAATCCTGATGACCCGCAACGCGCCGCACCTGGTGCACGCGATGCCACAGCTGGTGCCGCTGCTGCCGTCGATGAACACCCCGTCCCGCGCGCTGGTGCGGTTCGGTTTCGCCGCCGGTGACGGGCTCCGCAAGCTCGCGGGCACCCCGGCGTCGGTGCTGCCGCGGTCGCGCCGCGTCGACGCGCAGCGGGCGATCACGCTGGCGCCCACCGTGCGTCGTGCCGGACTCGACGGCGCGTTCCTGGCCTACGACGGCCAGCTCGTCGATGACGCCCGCCTCGTGACCGCGGTCGCGCGCACCGCCGCCCAGCACGGCGCGCGGGTGCTGACCCGGGTCGCGGCGTCGGCGGCGTCGAGCAACTCGGTCACCCTGGTCGACACACTGACCGGTGAATCGCTGGATGTGCCGGCGCGCGCCGTCGTCAACGCGACCGGGGTGTGGGCGGGGGACCTCGACGCGTCGCTGAAGCTGCGGCCGAGCCGAGGCACGCACCTGGTGTTCGACGCCGCGGCGTTCGGCAATCCGACTGCGGCGCTGACGGTCCCGATCCCCGATGAGATCAACCGGTTCGTGTTCGCGATGCCGGAACAGCTCGGCCGGGTCTATCTCGGCCTCACCGACGAGGACGCGCCGGGTCCGATTCCCGACGTCCCGGAGCCGACGCTCGCGGAGATCACCTTCCTGCTCGACACCGTGAACACCGCACTGGACACCGCGCTGCGCCCCGAGGACGTCAGGGGTTCCTATGCCGGGCTGAGGCCGCTGATCGACACCGGCACCGGCCGCACCGCCGACGTGTCCCGAGAGCACGCGGTCACCGAGTCGCCGTCCGGGGTGATCAGCGTGATCGGCGGCAAGCTCACCGAGTACCGCTATATGGCCGAGGACGTCGTGAACCGTGCCGTGGAATCACGCGGGCTGGCCGCGGGGGTGTGCCGTACGCGCAACCTGCCGCTGGTCGGTGCGCCGTCGAACCCGGTGGCGACGCTGCGGTCCCCGGTCGAGCTGCCCGGTTCACTGGTGGCCCGGTTCGGCGCCGAGGCGCCGAACGTCATCGCGCGGGCGTCCTGCGAACGCCCGACCGACCCGGTTGCCGACGGAATCGACGTCATCCGAGCGGAATTCGAGTACGCCATCACCCACGAGGGTGCGCTGGCCGTCGACGACATCCTGGACCGGCGCACCCGGATCGGCCTGGTCGCCGAGGACCGCGCCGCGGCGGAGGCCGTCGCGGCGGAGATCCTGGCACAGGCGATCTGAGGCTTACAGCGGGATGTTCTTGTGCCGGCCGCGGCGCATCGGTGCCTCGGCCAGCGCCTGGGTCACCCGGGAGCGGGTGTGCGCCGGGTCGATCTTCTCGTCGACGACGCCGATCTCGATCGCCGAATCCACACCGCCGGCGATCCGCTCGTGCTCGATCGCGAGCTCCTCGTGCAGCGCCTCACGCTCGGCCGAGTCCTCGACGGCGGCCAGCTTCTTCTTGTGCAGGATGCCCACGGCCGCCTTGGCGCCCATCACGGCGACCTCGGCGTCCGGCCACGCGAACACCTTGGTGGCGTTCAGCGACCGCGAGTTCATCGCGATGTAGGCGCCGCCGTAGATCTTGCGGGTGACCAGCGTGACGCGCGGAACCGACGACTCACCGAACGCGTGCAGCAGCTTCGCGCCGCGACGCACCACGCCGCCCCACTCCTGGTCCACACCGGGCAGGTAGCCGGGTACGTCGACGATGACGACCAGCGGGATGCCGAACGCGTCGCACAGCCGCACGAAACGTGCCGACTTCTCCGCGCTTTCGGAGTTCAGGCAGCCGCCCAGGCGCAGCGGGTTGTTCGCGATGACACCGACCGTGCGACCGGCGAGCCGGCCCAGACCCACGACGATCGACGGCGCCCAGCGGGACTGGAACTCCTCGAAGGGCACACCCTCGTCGAGCAGGGCCTCGATCAGCGGGTGCACGTCGTAGGCGCGCCGGGCGGACTCGGGCAGCAGCGCCTTGAGGTCGGTGTCGCCGGCCTCGGCCTTGGAACGGTCGAAATGGCCCTGCTGGCAGAACAATCCGACCAGGCGGCGGCCGCGCTCGTAGGCGTCGAGCTCGTCGTCGGCGACGATGTGGCACACACCGGACTTCTTGTGGTGGGCCTCGGGGCCGCCGAGCGACACCATGTCGACGTCCTCGCCGGTGACGCTGCGCACGACGTCGGGACCGGTGACGAAGACCTTGCTGTCGGGGGCCATCACGATGACGTCGGTCAGCGCCGGGCCGTATGCGGCACCGCCGGCGGCGAATCCGACGACCACCGAGATCTGCGGGATGTAGCCGGACGCACGGATCATGGCCTCGAAGACCAGACCGACCGCGTGCAGCGCCTTGACGCCCTCGGCCAGCCGCGCACCGCCGGAATGCCAGATGCCGACGATCGGGCTCTGTTCCTCGATCGCGACGTCGTAGGCGTCGACGATGTGCTTGCAGCCGTCGACGCCCATCGCGCCACCCATCACGGTGCCGTCGGTGCAGAACGCGATGGTGCGCACTCCGTTGACGGTGCCCGCCGCGGCGAGGACGCCGGACTTGTCGCGCTCGTGCAGCAGCTCGACGCTGCCGTCGTCGAAGAACGTCGCCAGGCGCAGCAGGGGATCGCGGGGGTCGAGGGATTCGTTCGCCGCACCGGGTGCGGGCCGGTTCTCGATGGTCGTCATGGTGTCTCCTGCTCTGCTTCAGTACTTGCCGAAGGCGAGTGCGACATTGTGCCCGCCGAATCCGAACGAATTGTTGATGGCGTACTCGTAGTTTCCGGTCCGAGGGCTGCCTGCGACGACGTCGAGGTCGATCTCGGGATCCAGGTTCTTCAAGTTCAGCGTCGGCGGAATGACTCCGTCCCGCAACGCCTGCACCGTGAGGATCGACTCGACGGCGCCGACGGCGCCGACCGAGTGACCCAACGCCGACTTGGGTGCATAGACCGCGGGGCGGTGACCGCCCAGCGCTTTGTTGATCGCTCTGCCTTCGGCCACGTCGCCGACGGTGGTACCTGTCGCGTGTGCGTTGACGTGGTCGATGTCTTTGGGGGACAGGCCGGCGAGTTCCATGGCGCGCGTCATCGCGTACGCCGCTCGTTCACCGTCCGGGTCCGGGGCCACCATGTGGAAGCCGTCGGAGGTGATGCTGGCCCCCATCAGGCGGGCCAGCGGTGTGGCGCCACGGGCTTTCGCGTGCGCCTCGGTCTCGATCACCAGGAGCGCGCCTGCCTCGCCGAAGACGAACCCGTCGCGGTCCCTGTCGAACGGGCGGCAGGCGCCGGCCGGGTCGTCGTTGTTCGTCGACATCACGATGCGCATCTGGGCGAACGCGGCGATGGGCACCGCCTCGATGCGCTGCTCCACGCCGCCGCAGATCGCGATGTCGGCTTCACCCAGCACGATGTTGCGCCAGGCCTGGGCGATGCCCTCGGAACCGGAGGCGCACGCCGAAACCGGTGTCACCACACCGGCTTTGGCGCCGCGCTCCAACCCGACCACCGCGGACGGGCCGTTGGGCATGTACATCTGCACCGACAGCGGGGACACGGCGCGAAGGCCCTTTTCCCGCAGTCCGTCGTAGGCGAAGACGAGGGCCTCGGCGCCGCCGAGGCCGGTTCCGATCGACACCAGGAGCCGTTCGGTGTCGACCTCGGGTGCGCCGGCGTTCTCCCAGACACGCCGGCCCAGCACCGTGGCCATCTTCTGGATGTAGGACATGCGCCGGTTCTCGACCTTGTTGAGCTGAGAACTGAACTCTTCGAGCAGGTGCCCGCCGATCCGCACGGGAAGATCGAACTGCTCGACGAACGGGTCGTCGAGCCTGCGGATGCCGCTCTGGCCGTCCAGTACGGACTTCCAGGTGGTTTCGGCATCCGTCGCCAGAGACGTGGTCATCGCGATACCGGTGACCACGACGTCCGGCAGTCCGTTACCCGTCGTCGGCGAACTCATACTCGAAACGCGCGCCCTTTCCGCTGTTTAGTAGCGACCAAACGCCAGGGCCACATTGTGGCCGCCGAACCCGAAGGAGTTGTTGATCGCGTACTGGTAGTCGCCGTACCGAGGCTCACCCGCAACGACATCGAGATCGATCTCGGGGTCGGGCGTCTCGTAGTTCAGCGTCGGCGGAATGACACCGTCACGCAGCGCGAGGATCGTCAGCAGGGACTCCAGGGCGCCGACGGCGCCGATCGAGTGGCCCAGCGCCGACTTCGGCGCGTACACCGCGGCGTGCTCCACACCGGCGACACGGATGGCGTTGGCCTCCGCGGTGTCACCGATCGGGGTGGCCGTGGCGTGCGCGTTGACGTGGCTGATGTCCTTGGGGGACAGGCCCGCCGTCTCCATCGCCCGCTTCATCGCGTGACCGGCCCGAAGACCGTCCGCCGCCGGAGCGACCATGTGGAACGCATCCGAGGTGACACCGGCACCCAGCAGCCGGGCCAGCGGCTCGGCGCCGCGGGCCAGGGCGTGCTCCTCGGTCTCGATGATCATCATCGCGCCGGCCTCGCCGAAGACGAAGCCGTCACGGTCCTTGTCGAACGGCCGCGACGCCCCGGCGGGGTCGTCGTTGCGCGTCGACATGGCCCGCATCATCGAGAACGCGGCGATGGGCAGCGCCTCGATGCCGCCCTCGACACCACCACAGACGGCGAAGTCCGCGTCACCCATGACGATCTGGCGCCATGCGTGGGCGATGGCCTCCGAACCCGACGAGCACGCCGAGACCGGGGTGATGACCCCGGCCCGGGCGCCCAGCTCGAGCCCGGCGACCGCCGCCGCACCGTTGGGCATGATCATCTGCACGGCGAGCGGGGACACCTTGCGGGGCCCGCCCTCGTTCATCGCGTCATAGGTCTCGACGATCTTCTCGCCGCCACCCAGACCCGTGCCGATGACCACCGAGAAGCGGTCCGGGTCGACCTCGGGGGTACCCGCGTTCTCCCAGAGCCGCCGTGACAACAGCTTCGACATGCGCTGCACATAGGACATGCGGCGCATCTCGATGCGTGTCATGTGGCTGTCGATGTTGTCGACCAGGTGGCCGCCGATTCGCACCGGCAGGTCCCACTTCTCGACGAAATCGTCTTCGAGGATCCGGATACCGCTCTCGCCGGCCAGCAGACCCTTCCACGTGCTCTCGATGTCCGCCGCGAGGGCCGTGGTGGCCTCTATGGCGGTCACCACGACGTTGGGAAAACCGCCGTTAGCAGTGGAAGGACGGGTCACTTGTCGCCCTGGATCTGAGCGCGGATGGCGGCAGCAGCCTCGGGGTTCTCTTCCTCGAGCTTCTGGATGTAGGCGACGACGTCACCGACGGTGCGCAGACCGGCGAGGTCCTCGTCGGGGATCTTCACGCCGTACTTGTCCTCGGTCTGCACGGCGATCTCGACCATCGACAGCGAGTCGATGTCCAGGTCGTCGACGAAGCTCTTCTCCGGGGTGACCTCGGAGGGCTCGATTCCGGTGACCTCTTCGATGATCTCGGCGAGACCGGCGATGATTTCGTCCTGGCTGGCGGCCACGATGGCTCCTTCTATCTATTTCTTGTTACTTGAACTGGATGTGATCGAGCTGTGTAAATGGTTCTGAACGGCGGCGACGGGCTAGAACAGCCCGGCGACCTCGTCCAGATCAGCGGGGGTCTTGACGGCGTGCGTCGGCGTCCCCCGAAGTTCTCGTTTGGCGATCCCGGCGAGCGTCCCGGCCGGCGGGAACTCCACGATCGCCGCGACGCCCAGTTCCTTCATGGACGCGGTGCACAGGTCCCAGCGCACGGGGCGGGTCATCTGGGCGACGAGCTTGGACAGCGCGTCAGAGCCGCCCGCGACCGAGCGTCCGTCCGCGTTGGACAGCAGCGTGACGTTCGGCTCCTGCGGGGTGATCCGGTCGGCCACCCGGGTGTACTCGGCCAGGGCCGGTTCCATGTAGCGGGTGTGGAACGCCCCCGCGGTGGCCAGCGGGCGCACCCGGGCGCGTGCCGGCGGATCCTCGGCGAGCTTCTCCAGCGCGGCCAGCGCGCCGGCGGCGACGATCTGGCCGGCGGCGTTGCGGTTGGCGGGGATCAGGTCGAGTGCTTCCAGGCGGGCCAGCACCTCGGCTTCGTCGCCGCCGAGCAGCGCCGACATCCCGGTGGGCTCCAGTGCGCAGGCCTTGGCCATCTCCTTGCCGCGGGTCGCGGCCAGCGAGACGGCCTCGTCGGCGGAGATGACGCCGGCGATGGCGTACGCCGCGATCTCGCCGACGGAGTGGCCTGCGGCCACGATCTGCACATCGCCGAAGTCGGCGCGCTTGGTCAGTTCCTCGTAGGCGAGCAGGGTGGCGGCGACGACGAGCGGCTGGGTCACCGCGGTGTCGGTGATCTCCTCGGCGGTGGCGGTGGTGCCGAGCCGGCTCAGATCAAGTCCGCTGATCTCGGACCACGACGCGATGCGCTCAGCGGCTCCGGGAAGCTCGAGCCATTCGGCGAGCATGCCGGGAGTCTGCGAGCCCTGTCCGGGCGCGAGGAATGCGAGCACAGTCGTCTGAGGCACTTCTTAAGGAAACATTGTGAAGTTGGATTTGAGGGGTGTAAGAGATTATGAACCTCGTCTTAGGTTTTTGTAGGTAGTCAACAAATCCGCATGTGATGCGACTTCAACGAGATCTCGGCGCAACATCTGACGTCTAAGACTGTCCGGCCGATGTGACCGACGCGACAGGGTCGACCCGTCCGGATATGCCTCTTTGTGGGGTAGAGAGCGTGGCCTGGTGCGACAGCCTGCCCAGCGAGGTGGCCACCCGCAATACGTACGCATCCCGCGGAACCGTCGGATCGCGGCCGGTGAAGTCGGTGATCCGCTTGAGCCGGTAGCGGACGGTATTTGGATGAACGAACAATTTGCGGGCGCAAGCTTCGATCGCTCCGCCGGAGTCCAGATACGCGTCCAACGTCTCCATCAGGGCCGGACCGGCATCCGCCAGCGGGCGCATCACCTCGGTTTCCAGCGCCGCACCGGCCGTCGCGTCGCCGAGCAGCGCGCGTTCGGGAAGTAGCTCGCGGGCCGAGACCGGACGTGGCGCACCGGCCCAGCCCGCGACCGCGTTCATCCCAGCCAGCGCCTCGGTCGCGCTGCGGTGCGCGGCGCCGAGCGTCGGGGCGGTCGGGCCGATCACCACCGCGCCGTCGGCGAACACCTTCATCAGGTCGGCCATGAACCGTTCGGTCGGTGACAGTCCACCGGAGACGATCGTGACCAGCCAGGTGCCGTGCACATCGCACAGCGCCCCGCGGTCGTGCCGGGCCGCGGCGTCGTGGACGTCCTCGCCGACGAACTCGAGCCGGTCGGGCCGCGGTGTCCCGACGATGACGGTCGCGGGGGCGGTGGCATCCCAGTTCAGGGCCGCGGCCTGGGACTGCAGATCCGGCCCGACGTCACCGCGCACCACGGCGTCGACGAGGTTGGCCTCCATCCGGGTGTCCCACGCACCGCGCGCCTCGGCCTGGTCGGCGTAGGCGCTGGCCGCGGCGAACGCCAGGTCGCGGCTGTAGCGCAGGATGCCCGCGGTGAGCGCGGTCAGCTGCTGCTCGGTGCGGGCCAGCAGCGGTACGACCTCCTCGAAGTACTCCATCGTGACGCGAACCATCTCGACGGACTGGCGCAGCGCGATGCGCCTGCGCAGATCCTGGGGCACGACCTCGAACGCCTGCGCGGTGTAGCTGACGTTGCTCTGCGGGTCGCGCATCCACTCGACGAAGTTCACGACCGCGGTCTGCACCACCAACTGCACGCTGGCGCGCTGAGACGCGTCCATGTCGGCGAAGAACGGCAGCCGCTCCTCCATCGCGTGCACGGCCTCGGTGGCCAGCCGGCCCGAGTACTGCTTGAGCCGACGCAGCGCCGCATCGGGGACGCTTTCGAGCACCTCGACGGTGGATCGCGGCGGGACGAACCGATTGTTGTCGGCCATCCCTAAAATCTACGCCTGTTTTTGTGCAGAACCTCCAGCGGCCCTACGTGACTCTCAGGCTGAATGTCGTCGCTACGCGACCCCGGGATCCGACGTCTGCTCCGGCGCCGCCATCACATCGTCGATCTCGTACTTGCGCGCCGCCTCCGCGGCCGCCGAGATGTCGATGTTGCCGTCGCGCGCCAGCCCCTGCAGCACCGCGACGACGATCGACTCGGCGTCGGTGTTGTAGAACCGGCGGGCGGCCGGGCGGGTGTCGGAGAAACCGAAGCCGTCGGTGCCCAGCGTGACGTAGGTGCCCGGCACCCAGGGCCGGATCTGCTCGGGAACCGCGCGCATCCAGTCCGACACCGCGACCACCGGGCCCTCGGCGTCGGCCAGCGCCTGCGTCACGTGCGGCGTCGCGGCCGGGCGGTCCGGGTGGCGCAACTTCTCCTTCTCGATCGCCACGCCCTCCCGGTTGAGCTCGCCCCAACTGGTCACCGACCAGACGTCGGCGGCGACGTCCCACTCGTCGGCGAGCATCTCGGCGGCCCGCAGCGCCGACGGCATCGCGACCCCGGACACCAGGATCTGTGCGCTGTTGGACTTGCGCTCCGGCGCCGCCCGGTAGCGGTACATGCCCCGCAGCAGACCCTCGACGTCGAGGTTCTCGGGCTCGGCGGGCTGCACGTAGGGCTCGTTGTAGATCGTCATATAGAAGTAGACGTTCTCGGGGTTCTCGCCGTACATGCGGGCCAGCCCGCTCTCGATGATGTAGGCGATCTCGTAGGCGAACGCCGGGTCGTAGGCCACCACGGCGGGGTTGGTGGCGGCCAGCAGCAGCGAATGCCCGTCGGCGTGCTGCAGACCCTCGCCGACCAGCGTGGTGCGGCCCGCGGTGGCGCCCAGCACGAAACCGCGCGCCATCTGATCCGCCGCGGCCCAGAAGCCGTCACCGGTGCGCTGGAACCCGAACATCGAATAGAAGATGTAGATCGGGATCATCGGCTCGTTGTGCGTGGCGTACGACGTGCCGACCGCGGTGAACGACGCCGTCGAGCCGGCCTCGTTGATGCCCTCGTGCAGGATCTGGCCGACCTCGGACTCCTTGTAGGCCAGCATCAGCTCCGCGTCCACCGACGTGTAGAGCTGCCCGTTGCGGTTGTAGATCTTCAGCGACGGGAACCACGAGTCCATCCCGAACGTGCGGGCCTCGTCGGGGATGATCGGCACGATGCGCGAGCCGATGTTCTTGTCGCGCAACAGCTCCTTGAAGGTGCGCACAGTCGCCATCGTGGTGGCGACCTCCTGTTTGCCGGAACCCTTCTTGAGCGCCTTGTAGGTGTCGCTGCCGGGCAGGGTCAGCGCCTTGGTCTTCGTGCGCCGCTCGGGCAGGAAGCCGCCGAGGGCACGCCGCCGGTCGAGCATGTAGCGGATCTCGGGGGCCTCCGGGCCGGGGTGGTAGTACGGCGGCAGGTACGGGTTCTCCTCGATCTGCTGATCGCTGATCGGGATCCGCTGCACATCACGGAAATCCTTGAGATCCTGCAGCGCAAGCTTTTTCATCTGGTGCGTGGCGTTGCGGCCCTCGAAGTGCTTGCCGAGGGTGTAGCCCTTGATGGTCTTGGCCAGGATCACCGTCGGCTGGCCCTTGTGCTCCATCGCCGCGTGGTAGGCCGCGTAGACCTTGCGATAGTCGTGGCCGCCGCGCTTGAGGTTCCAGATCTCGGCGTCGGTCATGTTCTGGACCAGCGCCTTGGTGCGCGGATCGCGGCCGAAGAAGTGGTCCCGCACGTAGCTGCCGTCGTTGGCCTTGTAGGTCTGGTAGTCCCCGTCAGGGGTGGTGTTCATCAGATTCACCAGCGCGCCGTCGCGGTCGGCGTGCAGCAGCGCGTCCCACTCGCGGCCCCACACCACCTTGATGACGTTCCAGCCCGCGCCGCGGAAGAACGACTCCAGCTCCTGGATGATCTTGCCGTTGCCGCGCACCGGGCCGTCGAGGCGCTGCAGGTTGCAGTTCACGACGAACGTCAGGTTGTCGAGCCCCTCGTTGGCCGCGACCTGGATCAGGCCGCGCGACTCCGGCTCGTCCATCTCGCCGTCACCGAGGAACGCCCACACATGCTGCTTGGAGGTGTCCTTGATGCCGCGGTCGTGCAGGTAGTGGTTGAACCGCGCCTGGTAGATCGCGTTCATCGGGCCGAGACCCATCGACACCGTCGGGAACTCCCAGAAATCGGGCATCAACCGGGGGTGCGGGTAGGACGGCAGCCCGCCGCCGGGGTGGCTGTGCTCCTGGCGGAAGCCGTCGAGTTGATCGGTGGACAGCCGCCCCTCCAGGAACGCCCGGGCGTAGATGCCGGGGGAGGCGTGGCCCTGGATGAAGATCTGGTCCCCGCCGCTGGGGTGGGACTTGCCGCGGAAGAAGTGGTTGAACCCGACCTCGTAGAGCGCGGCCGACGACGCATACGTCGAAATATGGCCGCCGACACCGACACCTGGCCGCTGCGCCCGGTGCACCATGATCGCGGCGTTCCACCGGATCCAGGCGCGGTAGCGGCGCTCGACGTCCTCGTCGCCGGGGAACCAGGGCTCCAGCTCGGTCGGGATCGTGTTGACGTAGTCGCTCGACGTCAACGCCGGGATCGCGACGCGCTGCTCGCCGGCGCGCTCCAGCAGGCGCAGCAGCAGGTAGCGGGCCCGCGCGGGGCCGGACCGGTCGAGCAGATCGTCGAACGACTCAAGCCATTCGCCGGTCTCCTCGGGGTCGATGTCGGGCAGATACGACGCGACACCCTCTCGGATGACCCGAACACGATCGTGTTCGGCTGTGCTGCTGGAGTTTTGGGCCAGATCCTGGCGCACGAACTCGGTGGTCAACTTCCGCTCCTTGTCAGGCGGTGAACATGCACGGACACGTCGGCTCGGTTGGTCACCCAGCGTTCGGTGCACGCGCCTCCATCCTCGTCTAATCCTGCCCCATTCGCACCAGCGGGTGGGCCAGTGCGCAGAACCTGGGAACGCCGTTCGGAACACCCGGGTGCCCGGTAACCTCTGCAGGCTGTGCGCAACGGCTCGGAGACCGCCCGCGGGGTGCGGCTCGCGGCCCTTGTGACCGGCGCTTCGGCGGCGATGGCGATGATCGTCGTGGGCTGCACCAACGTCACCGGGGGCGACGCCGAGGTGGCAGCCGGGGAAGCGCCGCTGTACCGGGCGTCGGTGACGGCGTCGCGCGAGGAGGCCGCGGCCAGTTCCAGCGCCCGCGAGTCGCAACGGCAGGCGTCGCTGACCGCCGAGGCGGTACGGACGTCGTGCGAGGCGATGAGTTCGAGCAGCGCCGAGGCCGTCGCGTCGGTGAACAAATACGTCGACGCGATGAACGACAGCCCGGCCGATGTCGCGCGCACCGCGGGCCCTGCCGTCGACGCGCTCAACCACAGCGCCGATCTGGTCGCGGGAAGCCTTTCCGATCCGTTGACCTCGGAGTTGAGGGATGCGCTGAACGCCTGGGTGGACGCCGCGCGCGGCGTCGCGACGGCCATCGCGGGAAATTACGGGGTCGACGATTTCAACACGGCGATCCAGGTGTTGAACGAGGCCAAGACCACCGCGTTGGACCGGTGCGATGCGGCATACCGATGAACCTGCGGCTAGATGTCTTGCTGAGGGCCGCAAGCATGCGACGATAGTGCTGTTCACACATGTAGCGAGCGCATCTGCGCCGTGTCGGCTGAAGGAGGACTGACCGTGGTGTCGGCGGGTGACCCCCCGAACTACGCCCGAAAGCTGGGCATCCAAAAAGATCAGGTTGTGCAGGAGTTGGGCTGGGACGAGGACGCCGACGACGACATCCGAGCCGACATCGAAGACGAGATCGGCGGTGAGCTTCTCGACGAGGACGCAGACGACGTCGTGGACGTGGTGCTGCTGTGGTGGCGGGACGACGACGGAGACCTCGTCGACAGGTTGATGGACGCCATCACCCCGCTCGCCGACGACGGTGTCATCTGGGTCGTGACTCCCAAGACCGGCAAGCCCGGGCACGTCCAGCCTGCCGAGATCGCCGAATCCGCGCCGACCGCCGGCCTGATGCAGACGTCGTCGGCGAATCTGGGGGACTGGATCGCCAGCCGCCTGGTGCAGCCGAAGTCGAAGGCCGCTGGGCGCCGATGAGCGCTTGCGCGAAGAGCAGACAGTCGCGCTAGTGGTCTCCGTCGGTGACACGGCGCCGGACTTCACGCTGAAGGATCAGAACAACCAGCGGGTGACGCTCGGCGATTTCCGCGGCGTGAAGAACGTCGTGCTGGTGTTCTTCCCGCTTGCCTTCACCGGTATCTGTGAACGTGAACTCGACGAAATCCGGGACCACATCGACGATTTCGTCAACGACGAGACCGCGACGCTGACCGTCTCGGTGGGGCCGTCGCCCACCCACAAGGTGTGGGCGCGCGATCGGGGATATTCGTTCCCGGTGCTGTCGGACTTCTGGCCGCACGGCGCGGTCAGCCAGGCCTACGGCGTGTTCAACGAGCCCTCGGGGTTCTCCAACCGCGGCACGTTCGTCATCGACCGCGCCGGCGTCGTCCGGTTCGCCGAGTGCAAGGAACCCGGTGAGGCCAGGGATCAGGCGGTGTGGACGGCGGCGCTGGCGGCGTTGGCGTCCCGGAAGGCCTGACCGGATTTCCAGTTGACCTGCGAATCCGTGTAACCTGCCCGGGATCGGGCGCGTAGCTCAGTGGTAGAGCTCTGGTTTTACACACCAGCGGTCGGCGGTTCGATACCGTCCGCGCCCACCACCTAAATTCAGTTGCCGCAGCGGAATCCGCCCGGCAAGGTGACGGCCATGCAGGGTGCTCCCAACCGCTCGGAGACCCTGCTGGTGTCGGCCGCTGCCGGGGTGACGGTCCTGCTCTGGTCCTCGTCGTTCGTGGTGATCCGCGCCGTCGGCGAGGTGCTGTCCCCAGGGCCGCTGGCGTTCCTCCGGATGCTGGTGGGTGCGACGGTGCTGGTCGCCGTCGCGGCGTGGTACCGCAGACCGGTGCCGCGCGGCCGCACCCTGGCCCTGGTGGTCGGCTACGGCGTGCTGTGGTTCGCCCTGTACACGGTGCTGCTGAACTGGGCCGAACAGCACCTCGATGCCGGAACCGCGGCGCTGCTGGTGAATTTCGCGCCGATCATCGTCGCCGTGTTCGCCGGCCTGTTCTTCGGCGAGGGCTTTCCCCGCACCCGCGTCGTCGGCATCGTCATCGCGTTCGCCGGGGTGGCGCTGATCGCCGTCGGCGGGTCCGGCGGACCGGGCAACGACCGGTTGGGCGTGGCCCTTGGCCTGGTCACGGCGGTGCTCTACGCGGCGAGCGTGCTGATGCAGAAGGTCGCGCTGCGCTCGGTGGATGCGGTGACGGCCACCTGGGTGGGCTGTGTGGCGGGCCTGGTCGCGACCACGCCGTTCGCGCCGGCAGCGTTCGGCGAGCTCGCCGACGCGCCCGCGGGCGCAGTGGCCGGGGTGGTGTTCCTCGGCGTCGGGCCGACCGCCATCGCGTTCCTCACGTGGGCGTACGCGCTGTCGCGCACCGATGCCGGGGCCATGGCGGCGACCACCCTGGCGGTGCCCGCGGTGGCCATCGGCCTGTCCTGGCTGGCGCTGGGTGAGCTTCCGACGGTGCTGGGCTTCGTCGGCGGTGCGCTGGCGCTTCTCGGGGTGGCCATCACCCGGCGCCGCCGAACCGGACAACGGGCCTGACCGTTTCTCCTACGATCGATGGAGCCAGGCACCGTCGACGGAAGCGAGAGCATGATGTCCGACAGCGCGTTTCAGATGGTGGCGATCGGCCTGTACTTCGCCGCGATGATCGCCATCGGCTTCTACGCCTTCCGCCGGACCAGCGACCTCGACGATTACATGCTCGGCGGCCGCAAGCTGTCCCCGGGCGTGGCCGCGTTGTCCGCCGGGGCGTCGGACATGTCCGGCTGGCTGCTCCTCGGCGTCCCCGGCGCCATCTACGCGTCCGGGCTGATCGAGTCGTGGATCGTGATCGGCCTGGTGGTCGGCGCATGGCTGAACTGGAAGTTCGTCGCGCCCCGGCTGCGGGCCTACACCGAGATCGCCAACAACTCGATCACCGTGCCGAGCTTCTTCGAGAACCGGTTACGCGACAAATCGCATGTCCTGCGCATCGCGGCCGGCGCCATCATCCTGGTCTTCTTCACGTTCTACGTGTCGTCCGGCATGGTCGCGGGCGGGGTGTTCTTCGAGTCGTCGTTCGGCTCGTCGTATCTGACCGGCATGCTGCTGGTCGCCGGGGTGACGCTGTGCTACACGCTGTTCGGCGGGTTCCTCGGGGCGTCGCTGACCGACGTCGCGCAGGGTCTGCTGATGCTCGCGGCGCTGATCACCATTCCCGTCGCCGCGATCATCGCCACCGGCGGACCCGGTGAGGTGGTCAACCTGGTGCAGGCCGCCGACGCCGCGCACAACGCGGCCAACCCCGGTGACGAAATCCACCGCACATCACTGTTTTTCGGCGGTAGCTTCCTCGCCATCGTATCCGCTGCGGCGTGGGGGCTCGGCTACTTCGGCCAGCCGCACATCATCGTCCGGTTCATGGCGATGCGTTCGTCGGCCGACGCCAAGGCCGGTCGCCGAATCGGTATCAGCTGGATGATCCTCACGTCGCTGGGCGCGATCATCACCGGTTTCGCCGGCCTGGCGTACTTCTTCCGCGAGGGCGTGACACTGGACAATCCCGAGACGGTGTTCCTTCGGCTGGCGCAGGTGATGTTCCATCCGTTCGTCGCCGGCGTCGTGCTCGCCGCCGTGTTGGCGGCGATCATGTCGACGGTCTCGTCGCAGCTGATCGTATGTTCGTCGGCGCTGGTCGAAGACATCTACCGGGCGTTCGGCAAAGAGGCGAGCTCGGCGAGGCTGGTGCTGTTCGGCCGCCTCGGGGTGCTCACGGTGGCGGTGGTCGCGGTCCTGTTGGCGCTCAACCCCGATGGGACGATCCTCGACCTCGTCGGCTTCGCCTGGGCGGGGTTCGGTGCCGCGTTCGGCCCGTTGATCATCCTGTCGCTGTTCTGGCGCAAGCTCACGTCACCGGGGGCGATCGCCGGCATGATCGCCGGTGCGGTGGTGGTCGGCATCTGGGGCCAGACCGACGCGTTGTCGAGTGCGATGTACGAGATCGTTCCCGGCTTCATCGCGTGTCTCGTGTTCGCGGTCGTCGTCTCGCTGGTGACGGCGCGCGAGGACGACGACATCCAAACCGAGTTCACCGAGATGGCCGAGGCCTCATCCGGGACGGCGGCCAAAACGGCCTAGCCGGACGCCTCCACCAGGACGGCCACCTCGTTGCGCCGCCGGAACGGCAGCGTCCACGGCGGATCGTAGAACCATGCCACCGGATCGCCCTGCGGCTGGAAAGCGCTGTCGCGCAGGGCGTCGAGGAGGTCGCGGCCCTTCTGTGCGACGGCCTGGGGGCTGCGGTCCCCGGTGAAGCGAAGCACCGCGTACGTCTCACCCGGCACCTCGACCAGCTCCACGCGCTCGTCGTCGGGTTCGGGAAGCAGATCCATCGACCACTTCGACGGCATGTAGAACCGGATGACCGATTCGCCGCCCGCCCCGCGTGACTGCGCCACCGGTGCGGTCATCGCGATCTTCTCGTTCTGCTGAG
The DNA here is from genome assembly GCF_002086815.1 of Mycolicibacterium parafortuitum. GTDB lineage: Bacteria > Actinomycetota > Actinomycetes > Mycobacteriales > Mycobacteriaceae > Mycobacterium > Mycobacterium parafortuitum. The sequence continues at coordinate 29,091 of NZ_MVID01000038.1, read as the reverse complement.
CGACCGGTGCGGTCATCGCGATCTTGGTCTGGCGGTGGTTGCCGCCGAAGATGTAGTTCGCCAGCCGGCGAAACCCGTCGCTGCGTGCCGACTCCTCGGAACCGGTCACCGAGGTCTGCGCGGCGATCCGCGGCCCGTAGCGCCGGATCTCGACGGCGGACCCGAGGGTGCCCTCGGGCACGTACATCGGTTCCTCGGTGCCTGCACGGATGCCGACGAGTGCGCCGACGCCCTCGGCGACCTGTTTTGCGGTGTCGATGATCTTGGCCAACATGGCGACGGGGTACCCAGTTTTCAGCAGCAGCCCTTGGCCGCGCCCTGCCCCAGGTGGGCGTGCTCGGTCACATCGGTGCCGCCGACGGCCGTCAGGAACTCGTCGAGGTCGATCCGGCGCCCGCCCAGCCAGGTGCCCCCGACCCGGACCCGATCGATCAACTCCGAAGGGTCGACGGTCCACGGGTCGGCGGACAGCTCCACGAAGTCGGCCAGCTTGCCCACCTCGATCGAGCCGACCAGGTGGTCGCGGCGCAGCGTGCGGGCCGCGTCGATCGTCTGCGCCCGCCACGCCTGATCCAGCGTGATGGCCTGGTCCGGCCGGTGCACCCCACCGGCGCGGGTGCGCCGGGTGACCGTGGTCGCGATGTTGACCACCGGCGTCGGCGGCGACACCGACCCGTCGTTGTGCAGCGACACGCATGCCCCGGATGCGACCGCATCGCCGAACGCGGCCCACCGCGATCCGTGCTCGTGGTCGAACATCGCGCCGTCGAGCAGATCGCCCCAGTAGTAGTACTGGAACGGCGACAGCGACACGTGCACGCCCAGGCGTGCGGCCCGGTCGAAATGGTCGCGGGTGCCTGCGCCGCAGTGCTCCAGGCGCCACCGGTGGTCGGTGCCGAGCAGGTTGTGCCGGGTCAGCGCGGCCTCGTACGCGTCGAGTGCGAGGTCCAGCGCCAGATCGCCGTTGGCGTGGAACGCCATCTGCCAACCGGCCGGTGCGGCGCAGTCCAGGATCGCGTCCAGTTGCTCGCGGCTGTAGTTCATCGAGTCGACGCCGCCCGCGGTCGCCGGGTCGATCCCGGCCGTCCTGGTGGCCTCGGTATCCAGATACGGGAACGAGATCGCGATGTTGCCGACCCACGGCGAACCGTCGGTCCACAGCTTCACGCCGGCCTTCGTCAGCCATTCCTCGCCGGCGGTGAAAGTCATGGGCTGGGAATAGGTGTCGCTGGTCGACACCTCCCACATGCTGATCCGTAGCGGACACGACGGGGCCGCCGCGAGAGCCCCATAGCCCGCCGCGAACTTCGGGTCGAAGGTCATGTCCGACGTCGAGGTGTACCCGCCGCGCGCCATCAGTGCGAAGTACAGCGCTCCGGCCACCAACGGGTTGCCGAGTTCGGCCATGATCGGGCCGGTCACCTCCGTGAGGACCGGCAGTTCGAAGCCCTGCCCGTTCAGCGTGCCGTCGGGATTGCGCCCGTAGTGCGAGGCGACGGGATCGGCGGGCGGATTGGTGTCCCAGCCGTAGCTGCGGATCAGTGCCGAGTTGAAGTACACGCCGTGGCCGGAGTTGTCGGTGACGAGCGCGACCCGATCGCCGAAGATCGCGTCGAGTTCGGCGGCGTCGGGTTTCGGGTGGCCGTGCAGCAGCGCGTCGAATCCGGCGAACAGCAACGGGGTGTCCGGGTCGCTGGTCGCCAGTGTCTCGGCGAACACGTCGAGCACTTCGGCCCACGTCGGGCAGTCCCACGGCGCGATCGAGCGCGCCGGTGCCTGCGTGGCGACGCCGCTGATCAGCGGATGGCTGTGCGGCTCAACGAAACCCGGGGCCAACGCGGCGGCCCCGGTGTCGACGATCTCGGCATCGGCGAGTACCGCCCGGCATTCGTCGACGCTGCCGACCGCGACGATCCTGCCGTCCGAGACCGCCACCGCGTCGGCGCGGGGCGCGTCCGCGTTCATGGTGATGACCGTCTTTGCTGTCAGGATCGCGTCTGCCATCGGCACAGTGTGTCACCCGAACCCCGTCGCACCCGCCGAACATGCTGTGAGACGCTGCCGGCATGTTCGCTCGCGGATTGGGCATCGCCGCCGGTATCGCCGCCGACACCGTGTTCGGGGATCCGCGCCGCGGTCATCCGGTGGCGCTGTTCGGCGGTGCGGCAGCGGCTTTGGAGCGCCGCAGCTACGCCGACACGCGCGGCGCGGGTCTGCGCCACACCGTCGCGCTGCTGGTTGCGGTCGGCGCGGCGGGTGCCGTCGCACAGCGGATGGGGCGGCGCCGCGGCGCGGTGGGTGAGGCCGCGGTCGTCGCGGCGGCGACGTTCGTCGCGGCGGGCGGGACCACGCTGTGCCGCACCGGGGAGCAGATGGTGGCGTTGCTGCGGGCCGACGACGTCGACGGCGCGCGCCGGTTGCTGCCGTCGCTGTGCGGGCGGGATCCGTCGGTGCTCGACGCGTCCGGCCTGACGCGCGCGGCGCTGGAGTCGATCGCCGAGAACACCTCCGACGCGCAGATCGGGCCGCTGGTGTGGGCCGCGGTCGGCGGGACGCCCGGGGTGCTGGTGTACCGCGGCGCCAACACGCTCGACGCGATGATCGGCAGCAAGTCTGCCCGCTACGCCCGGTTCGGTTGGGCCGCAGCACGCTTCGACGACCTGCTGAACCTGGTCCCGGCCCGGCTGACCGGGCTGCTGGTGGTGGCCTGCGCGCCGGTCGTCGGCGGCTCGCCCGCCGGCGCGTGGCGGGCGTGGCGACGGGACGCGGCCGCCCATCCCAGCCCGAACGCGGGGGTCGTGGAGGCGTCGTTCGCCGGGGCGCTCGGGGTGCGCCTTGGCGGGCCCACCCGGTACGCACACCAGCTGGAGATCCGGCCCACCCTGGGCGACGGGCGGGTGCCCGAGGTCGACGACCTCGCCCGCGGGGTCCGGCTGTCGCGGGTGGTGCAGTTCGCCGCGGCCCTGCTCGCGGTCAGCTGCGCTTGCCGTACCGGTCGGCGAGTTTCTGCTCGGTGGTGAGCGGCGCCGGTGCGTCGCCGGCGTTCTCGCCGGACTCCGTGGCGGCGTTCTTGGCCGAGTTCTTGGCGGCGGCCTCGGCCAGCGCCTTCTCCCGGCGCCGTACCTTGATCTCGGACCACACGAAGTAGCCGACGCCGATCGGCGCGATGATCCCGAACGCGATCCACTGGATTCCGTAGGACAGGAACGGCCCCGGGTCGAGGTGCGGCAGCGGGATCGTGCCCAATCCACCCGGTTGGCCGTCGACCAGTTGCAGGTAGGAACCGGCCAGCGGGACGCCGGTCAGCGTCGAGATCTGCTCGATGTTGATCGAGTAGACCTGCCGGATCCCGTCGGCCTCGAACGGCTCCTTGCCGCGCGCCAGCCCCTCGGAGTCCCGCAACCGCGCGGTGATCGTCACCGTCCCGCTCGGCGGAGCGTCGATCGGGGGCACCCCGGAGCCCTCGACGGGGCGCACATAGCCGCGGTCCACCAGCACCGTCGGGCCGCCGTCGACGGCGAACGGCACCAGCACCTCGAACGCGGGATCGCCCTCGACCGAGCGCAGCCGGGCCAGCACCTGCGCCTCGGGCAGGTAGCGACCGGTCGCCGTCACCCGCTGCCACTGCTCGTCCGGTGCGGCCGAATCCTGGTGCGGCAGCACCGACGTCACCGGCATCGGATCGGCGTTCAGCGAGCGGGAGATCTGGGCGTTCTCGCGGTTGGTCTTGGTGTTCTTGCCGAGCTGCCACGGCGCGAGCACCGTGAAACACAGGTAGGCGAACGCGAGCACCACGACCAACAGCGCGAGCCACTGCGGCCGCAACAGGAACGCCCACCGACGCATGTCAGCCGGCCTGTTCCCGGCCGGCCAGCTGCTCGTCGACCCAGCGGTGCAGGCCGGGCAACGCGGCGTCGATGACCGTGTACGTGGTCTCGAAGTCGTCCTGGGTGCCGTAGTAGGGATCCTCCACGTCCTGGACGTGGGCGCCGGAGCGCGGGTCGAAGGCGCGCAGCATCCGCAGCCGGTCGGCGGGCACGCCCATGTGCTGGAGCATGCGCAGGTGGTTGCGGCCCAGCGCGACCAGCAGGTCGGCGGCGAGGTGATCGTCGGTCAGCTGTGCGGCGCGGTGCGCGGTCGGGTAGCCGTGGGCCCGCAGCGTCTGCGTCGCGCGGCGGTCGGCGGGTTCGCCCTCGTGCCAGTGCCCGGTGCCGGCGCTGGTGACGCGCACGATGCCGGCCAGGCCACGCCCGTCGATCTGGTGGGCGAACATCTTCTCCGCCATCGGGCTGCGGCAGATGTTGCCGGAGCATACGAAGCTGACGTGCAGGTCAGACACCGAGCACCTCGCGCAGTTCGGCGACGACGGCGACGTGGGCGATTGCACCGCCGTCCCCGTCGGCGAAGTCGTGCCGTCCGTATCCCCAGCCCACCACGATGGTGCCGATGCCGTGGACCGCGGCGCCCTCGACGTCGTGCGAGCGGTCACCGATCATCACCACGTTGTCCGGGACCGGCGTCAACTGGCCGAGCGCATGGGCGACCACGTCGGACTTCGCCGCACGGGTGCCGTCGGTGCTGGCCCCGGCGATGACCTCGAAGAAACCGTCCAGGCCGAAATGCGCCAGGATCCGCTGCGCGGTCGGCTCGGCCTTCGACGTCGCCACCGCGAGCCGTACGCCCGCGTCCCGCAGATCGGCCAGCAACTCGGGGATGCCGTCGAACGGCCGGTTCATCGACCAGCCGCGGGTGGTGTAATCGGCGCGGTAGGCCGCCATCGCGTCGGCGGCGGCGTCGCCCAGACCCATCCGCTGGAAGGTCACGTGCATCGGCGGACCGACGATCTGGCCTGCCAGGTCACCGTCGGGAACGGGCGCGCCGACGGTCTGCAGTGCGTGCCGGAAGCTGGTCACGATGCCCTCGGCGGAGTCGGTCAGGGTGCCGTCGAGATCGAAGAGAACCAGATCGCCGCGTCCGACGGGGGCGACGCGGCGAGTGCCGTCCAGCATGTCTGTCACCCGACCATTGTCCCGCAGCCGGGTGGCTGCCCCGGCCGCAGGCCCGAGCGCACTACTGTCGTGCTGTGGCAAGTGTCCGTCTAATCGACCTCATCGACGTACTCGAAGCTGCCTATCCGCCCGCGCTGGCGCAGGGCTGGGACTCCGTCGGCCTGGTCTGCGGGGATCCGTCCGAACCGGTCGAATCGGTGACCGTGGCGGTGGACGCGACCGCCGAGGTGGTCGCCCAGGTTCCCGAGCGCGGCCTGCTGCTCGCGCACCACCCGCTGCTTCTGCGTGGTGTCGACACCGTGTCGGCGGGGACCGCCAAGGGGGCGTTGATCCACTCGCTGATCCGGTCCGGCCGGTCGTTGTTCACCGCGCACACCAACGCCGACAGCGCCTCGCCGGGGGTGTCGGACGCGCTCGCCGACGCGCTCGGGCTCGAGGTCTGCGAGGTGCTCTCGCCGGTGGCGGCCGGCCCGCCGCTGGACAAGTGGGTGGTGTACGTGCCCGCCGAGAACGCCGAGGCGGTGCGGTCGGCGATGTTCGCCGCCGGCGCCGGACACATCGGCGACTATTCGCAGTGCAGCTGGAGCGTGCCCGGCACGGGGCAGTTCCTGCCCGGCGAGGGCGCGTCACCGGCGATCGGCGCCGTCGGCACCGTCGAGCACGTCGCCGAGGACCGGGTGGAGATGGTCGCGCCGGTCGCGCGCCGCTCCGCGGTGGCCGCCGGGCTGCGGTCGGCCCACCCGTACGAGGAACCGGCGTTCGACCTGATCGCGCTGCAGTCGCCGCCCGGTGACGTCGGACTCGGCCGGATCGCCACATTGCCCGAACCGGAACCGCTGGCGGCGTTCGTGTCCCGGGTGCGCGCCGCACTGCCCGCGACGTCCTGGGGGGTCCGCGCGGCCGGCGACCCGGCGACGACGGTGTCTCGGGTCGCGGTGTGCGGCGGCGCGGGCGATTCGCTGCTCGCCGAGGTCAGCGCGTCCGGCGCGCAGGCCTACGTGACCGCCGACCTGCGCCACCACCCCGCCGACGAGCACCGGCGCGTGTCGGACGTCGCGCTCGTCGACGTCGCGCACTGGGCCAGTGAGTTCCCGTGGTGCAATCAAGCCGCGGCGTTGTTGCGCGAGCACTTCGGGCCGTCGCTGCCGGTCACCGTGTCCGATGTGCGCACCGATCCATGGAATGTCGAGGGATGCTGACGTGAAAGCCGATGTGGCTCAACAGAAACTGCTGCTTGAGCTCGCCGAGGTCGATGCCGAGATCACCCGGGCCGAGCACCGCACCAAGAATCTGCCCGAGCAGAAGGCCGTCGACGAGGCACAGGCCGCCCACCGCGAGGTCGGCGACCGACTCGCCGCGATCCGGCTGGCGCTCGACGACATCGACGCCCAGGTCGCCAAGCTCGAAACCGAGATCGACGGGGTGCGGCAGCGCGAGGACCGCGACCGCGCGCTGCTCGACGGCGGCACCGTCGACGCCAAACAGCTCACCGATCTGCAGCACGAGCTGGAGACGCTGCAACGCAGGCAGGCCAGCCTGGAGGACTCGCAGCTGGAGCTGATGGAGAAGCGCGAGGAGCTCGCCGCACAGGAGGCCGAACAGGTCGCGGCGAGCGAGCAGTCGCAGGCCGCGCTGACCGATGCGCAGCGGGCGGCCGACGACGCGCGGGCCGAGCTGTCCCAGACCAAGGAGCGCGCGGTGTCCCGGCGCGCGGAGGTGGTCGCGGCCCTCGACGACGAACTGGCAACGCTCTACGAACGGCAGCGGACCAGGTCCGGCGTCGGAGCCGCACCGCTGCAGGGCCGTCGGTGCGGGGCGTGCCGGATCGAGATCGACAGGGGCGAATCGGCGCGGATCGCGGCCGCCGCCGAGGACGACATCGTGCGCTGCCCGGAATGCTCGGCGATCCTGTTGCGGTTCAAGGGCGCCAACGCGTGAAGGCCCACGCGTGAGGGTCATCGTCGAAGCCGACGGCGGGGCGCGCGGCAACCCCGGACCGGCCGGGTACGGCGCCGTCGTATGGAGCGCCGACCACGAATCGGTGCTCGCGGAAGGCAAGGCGGCGATCGGCACCGCGACCAACAACGTCGCCGAGTACCGCGGGCTGATCGCCGGGCTCGAGGCCGCCGCCGAGACCGGTGCCACCGACGTCGAGGTCCGGATGGACTCCAAGCTGGTGGTCGAGCAGATGTCGGGGCGCTGGCGGGTCAAACATCCCGATCTGGCTGTGCTGCATCGTCAGGCCGGTGAGCTGGCGCGCCGCTTCGACTACATCGACTACACCTGGATCCCGCGGGACAAGAACAGCTACGCCGACCGGCTCGCCAACGAGGCGATGGACGCCGCGGCGGGGGAGTCCGCCACTCCCGCCGCCACTCCCGCCGCCACACCTGCCTCGACGGAGGTCGTCACGAACCCGGCCGGATGGACCGGCGCCACGGGCGCGCCGACCCGGCTGCTGCTGCTGCGGCACGGCCAGACCGCGCTGTCGGTGGAACGGCGCTATTCGGGCCGAGGCAATCCCGAACTGACGCCGCTGGGCGTCCAGCAGGCCGATGCGGCCGCACGGTATCTCGGCGAGCGCGGCGGGATCGGTGCGGTGATCGCGTCGCCGCTGCAGCGGGCCTTCGACACCGCGGCCGCCGCGGCGAAGGCGCTGGGCCTCGACGTCACCGTCGACGACGACCTGATCGAGACCGACTTCGGCGGGTGGGAGGGGCTGACGTTCGGGGAGGCCTCCGACCGTGACCCGGAGCTGCACCGTCGCTGGCTTCGGGACACCTCCGTGCCGCCGCCGGGTGGCGAGAGCTTCGACGCGGTCGCGACGCGGGTGCACCGCGCGCAGCGCCGGATCGTCGACGAGCATGCAGGGCAGACCGTGCTGGTGGTCTCGCACGTGACCCCGATCAAGACCCTGCTGCGGCTGGCCCTCGATGCCGGCCCGGCCATCCTGTACCGCCTGCACCTGGATCTCGCGTCGCTGTCGATCGCGGAGTTCTACCCCGACGGTGCGGCGTCGGTGCGGCTGGTCAACCAGACCGCCTACCTCTGATCGGTGTGCAGGTGCACGCGTTCGCCGTGCAACCCGAACAGCGCGATGGCCTCGACGGCACCGTCGACCGCGCCGAACCAGTGCGGCGTCCACGTCGAGAACTCGACGGCCTCACCGGGTTTGATGGTGAAGTCGCGGTCACCCAGGATCAGCCGTAACCGTCCGGACAGCACGTACATCCAGTCGTGCCCCTCGTGCACCGGTAGCTCGGCCGGTGGGGTGCGCCGGCGCGCGCTGATCCGGATCTTGTGGGCGTGCAGCCCGCCGGCCGGGCCCTGTCCGGTCAACGGCCAGAACGTGATCTGGTTGTGGGTGTGGGACCGGTTGCGGATCCGCGGGTCCTCGACCTCCGGGGTGCGCAGCAGTTCATCGGTGGTGACCGACAGCGCCGCGGCCAACCGGGGCAGATGGTCGAGCGCTAGGCGGCGCTTGCCGGACTCCAGCCGGCTCAGCGTGGACACGTCGATGTTGGAGCGGGTCGCCACGTCCTCCAACGTCATTCCGCGCTGCAGGCGCAGATCCCGCAGCCTTCTGCGGACCCGCGTGTCGACGCTGTCGTCGGTGTCGTTTGCCTCCATGGCAAAACAGCTTGGCATCGGGCGGGGGCGGGGGCAAGGTGGCGGTATGAGCGAGATCTGGGAGTGCGTGGTCATCGGCGGCGGGGCCGCAGGACTGAGCGCGGCGCTGGTGCTGGGCCGGGCCCGCCGTCGCACCCTCGTCGTCGATGCGGGACAGCAGAGCAACCTGGCCGCCCACGGGATCGGCGGTCTGCTCGGATTCGACGGGGTGCCGCCCGCCGAGTTGTATGCGCGGGGCCGCCGGGAGTTGACGCGCTATCCGGCCGTGCGCGTGCACGACGGCGAGGTGGTGTCGGCCGCGCCGTCCGAGGACGGCTTCACCGTCGGGTTGGCGGGCGGGCAGACGGTACGCACGAGGCGGATCCTGCTCGCGATGGGGATGCGCTACGAGTACCCGCAGGTGCCGGGTATCGCTGAGCTGTGGGGGAATTCGGTGTTCCACTGCCCGTTCTGTCACGGCTGGGAAGTGCGGGACAGACCACTGGCGGTGCTGGCCGCGGGGGAGCGCGGCGTGCACATGGCCACGCTGCTGCGGCGGTGGAGCGACGATGTCGTCCTGCTGGCCGCCGATCTGACCGACGATCAGCGGATGCGTCTCGCCGGCGCCGCGGTGGATGTCGACGAGCGTCCGGTCGCCGAATTACGGTCGGCTGACCGGGAATTGACCTCCGTGGTGTTCGAGGACGGGACCGACATCGCGCGCGGCGGCCTGCTGGTCGCGACGACACTGCACCAAAGAGCTTCGCTGGCAACCGAGTTGGGCGTCGGATTCGCCCCGCCGAACCCGGTCACGGCGGAATCGATCGCGATCGACGCGATGTATCAGACCACCGTGCCCGGGGTGTTCGCCGCGGGGGATGTCAGTGCCCAGATGCCGCAGGTGGCTGCGGCGATCGCGGCCGGTTCGGGCGCGGCCGCTTCGGTGGTGGCAAGTATCTCAGAGGAGGAGAAATGACCGACGTCAAACAACATTGGGAAGAGCGGTACGGCCAGCGTGACCGGATCTGGAGCGGACACGTCAACCGGTGGCTCGCCGAGATCGTCGCGCCGCTGGCACCGGGCCGGGCGCTGGACCTCGGATGCGGGGAAGGCGGGGACTCGCTGTGGCTGGCCGAACACGGCTGGGACGTGGTCGGTGTCGACATCTCCGACACCGCACTGGGTCGCGCCGCCGAGGAGGCGGCCAAGCGCGGGCTCACCGCGAAGGTGCGGTTCGTGCAGACGAATCTGTCGGAGTCGTTCCCCGACGGCGTCTTCGACCTGGTGTCCGCGCAGTTCCTGCAGTCGATGGTGCACCTGGACCGCGAGCGGATCTTCGCCGCGGCCACGCGGGCGGTGGCCGTGGGCGGGGTGCTCATCGTCGTCGACCACGGCGCCGCGCCGCCGTGGGCTCCGCCGGAGGTTCACGAGCACCGGTTCGCGACGCTCGACGAGGTGCTGGCGTCGATCGACCTCGGCGACGGCACGTGGGAGCGGTTGCGGGCCGAGGTGGTCGAGCGCGACGCGGTCGGCCCCGACGGGCAGGCCGGGGTGCTGTCGGACAACCTGATCGTGCTGCGGCGCGTGGCGTGAGTTGTCGGTGCGGCGCGCTAGCGTCGGAGCCATGTTCGAAAGTTTGTTCGATGTGGATGAGGCGGCGTCGCAGGCCGAGCTGCGCGCCGTCGTCGAGGACTGTGAGCGGCTGAAGTCGGCCGCTGCGGCGGCGCAGGCACGCGCAACCGCGTTGTGGGCGGCCAAACGCAGGTTGGCCGAGCTCGCCGCGGGTGTGCCGGCGGCACGGCGGGGCAAGGGGTTGACCTCCGAGGTGGCGCTGGCCCGCCGCGATGCCCCGGTGAAAGGCAATCAGCACCTGGGCTTCGCGAACGCGTTGGTGCACGAGATGCCGTACACGCTGGCAGCTTTGGAATGCGGCGCGTTGTCGGAGTGGCGCGCCACGCTGATCGTGCAGGAGTCGGCGTGTCTGAGCGTGGCGCATCGGCGGCAGCTGGACGAGGAGCTGTGCGCCGACCGTCCCGGTTCGAGGGCTGGGGCAGCAGGCGGGTCAGGGCCGAGGCCAGGAACATCGCGGCCCGGCTGGATGCGGCGGCCGTCGTGGACAGGGCCGAGAAGGCGGCCGCGCAGCCGCGGGTGAGTTGCCGGCCCGCGCCCAACGGGATGGTGTATTTCACGGCACTGCTGCCGCTCGCGCAGGGCGTCGGGATGTACGCGGCGCTGAAGCGGCACGCGGACACCACATTCGACGAGAGGTCCCGCGACAGGGTGATGGCCGATACCGCTTTCGAGCGGATCACCGGCCGCGCCGCCGCCACGCCGCTGCCGGTCGAACTGAACCTGGTGATGGCCGACACCACCCTGGCCGGCGACGACGACGCACCCGGCTGGCTCGACGGCTACGGGCCCGTGCCCGCGGGGTTCTGCCGGGGTCTGACCGGTGACGCGGTCGCGGACGCCGAGCCCAAGGCGACGTTGCGTCGGCTGTACCGCCACCCGAGAAGCGGCCAGCTGGTCGCGATGGAATCCCGGGCGCGGATCTTCCCGAAAGGACTGGCGACGCTGCTGAACCGGCGCGACCGGACCTGCCGGACCCCGTACTGCGACGCCCCGATCCGCCATCACGACCACGCTACGCCCGACCGCGACGGCGGAAAGACGAGCGCGGCCAACGGACTCGGCGCCTGCGAGGCGTGCAACTACGCCAAGGAGGCGCCAGGGTGGCGGGTCACCACCTGCGAACGCGACGGTGCGCACACCGCGCAGTACGTGACCCCGACCGGGGCCACGCACTACTCGATCGCGCCTGCGCTGCCCGGCCCGCCCGTCTACCGACGGGTGAGCCGGATGGAGGGCCGGTTCAGCGTCGACCTGATCACGTTCGACGCGGCCGCCTAACCGATCACCGGCACCTCGGCGAGCTGGGTGAGCCGGACGCTGTTGCCGGACGGGTCGCGGAAGCCGCAGTCGATTCCGTACGGCATGTCGTGCGGTTCCTCGGTGAACTCGACGCCGCGCGCCTTGAGCTCGCGATAGCTGGCGTGGCAGTCCTCGGTAGTCAGAAAGATGGTGCCCGCGAAGCCTTTTGCGGTCAGGTCGAGCACCTGCTTTTTGGTGGGCTCGTCCATCACCGGTTCACCCGGCACCGCCATCAACACGATCGACACGTCGTCCTGGCCGGGCGGACCGACGGTGAGCCAGCGGAAGATGCCGTCCACGTCCGGCAGCGAGACGTCCTGGCGCACTTCCATACCGACCTTCTCGGTCCAGAACTTCAGCGCGGTTTCCTGGTCGTGCACCCACAGGTGTGCACTGGCGATTTTGATCATGATCTGAAGCTACGGAGCAGACGGGGCGTCCGTCTTCTCCCCGTGTGCTGTCTTGACCGCCTTCGGCCGGGTGTCGCGGCGCAGGATGCAGCTCGGGATCCGCGCGTGGACCGCCGCGGGCGGCATCGAGGCCCGGTAGGCGGCGGGCGGCAGTCCGTAGGCGCGCGCGAAGCTGGTGGTGAACGAGCCGACGCTCTGCAAGCCGACCATCACACAGATGTCGGCGACCGAACGGTCGGTGTGGCGCAGCAGTGCGGCGGCCCGTTCCAGGCGGCGCGTCTGTAGGTAGGCCCGCGGCGACTCTCCGAACGTCCGGGTGAACATCCGGCTGAAGTGGGCCCGCGACAGGCCCGCGGCGGCCGCGAGGTCGTCGACGGTGATCGGCTCGGCATAGCGCGCGTCGACCAGATCCTTGGCCCGCATCAGGTAGCGGGCGGGTGGCGCCTGCGTCACAGACCCCAGTATTACCGGAAACGCCGCGCCAGCGATTACCTTGTTAGGGCGGATGAGCTGGCTGGGCGGCCGCGGCCCCCGATGGGGGTCGAGGAAAGTCCGGACTTCACAGAGCAGGGTGATTGCTAACGGCAATCCGAGGTGACTCGCGGGAAAGTGCCACAGAAAACAGACCGCCGCCTCCGGGAGACCGGGGGCGGTAAGGGTGAAAAGGTGCGGTAAGAGCGCACCAGCATCCCGGGTGACCGGGGTGGCTCGGTAAACCCCACCCGAAGCAAGGCCAAGAAGGCCGCAACCTGGTTGCGGCCGCGCAGGCGCTCGAGGGTTGCTCGCCCGAGCCTGCGGGTAGGCCGCTCGAGGTACCCGGCGACGGGCTACCCAGATGGATGGTCGCCGCCCTGCAGCCAGATGGCCGCGGGGAACAGAATCCGGCTTACAGGCCGGCTCATCCGCCCCTACTTGGCGACCGCCTTGTGCAGCTTCTTCAGCGCGTCGTCGAGACCGTCCTCGCAACGGCGGCCCAACTCGTCCTCCCGCTGATACAACAGCCCGTAGGTGAACGTGTCCTCGCCCGCGGCGTGCGCCGCATCGGCCTGCCGGCTCAGGTGCGCGCGGCTGACCACGCTGTCCTGGTGATCGCCGAGCAGCGTCTGCACGACTTTCGCGCGTTCGGCGACCCGGTTGTCACCCGTCGCGGCGGCCGTGTATCGAAGAGCCTTGGCGCGCTTACGGATCCGGTGCAAGGACTCGTCATCCCCGACGCGGGCGGCCTTTTTGGCGGCCTTGCGCAGCCGCTTGTAGGCGGCGTCGATGCTCAGCTCGGCCGGCTTGCCGCCCTTCGCCGCCGCCGGCGGCTCGGACGCGACGAGCGATTCGAGCGCGTCGAGCAGGCGGAAGTAGCGCGGCGAGCGCATCGCCGCCAGCGCACGCCGCCATCCGGTCTGATAGCGCTTCTTGGCCCCGTCGACCAGCCGTTCCCGCACCGGGCCGCGCACGTTCGCCTCGGGCAACTCGGCCAGTGCCGTTTCGTACCGCTGGGCCAGCACCTCGGCGTCCCGGGCGACGCCGAGCACGGCCGCCAACTCCCGAAGCTCGTCGAGGATCCACTGGTTCTCGGCGATGTCGAATGACTCCTCGGCCGACTGCAGCAGGCTGCGGATCTTGCGAGTCGTCACCCGCATCTGATGCACCGAGTCCCAGGCGTCGGCGCGCACCGCGCGGTCCCACTCGATGAGTTCGGCGATGTGGACCGCGACGGCACGACGCAGTGGATCGTCGGCGACCACGGCCGTGTCCGGCGTGCCACCGAGCACCCGGGCCAGCTTCGACCCGTGGCCGGCCGGGACCGCCCCGGCATCCAGCAGCCGGTTGGTCAGCCGGTCGAAGACGTCGGGGTCGCCGCCGGGACCGAGCTCGAGCTCCCACTCCCGCCACGACTGCTCGTCCCCGCCGACGGCGCTCGCCGCGACCTGGTCGTCGCAGAACTCCGCCACCACCGCACCGTCGGGCCCGTGAAGCAGCTCGAGAACCCTGGTGGTGTCGATCCGCGCCACCGGTGCCAGCGGGCGATCCCGCACGATCGCCGCCACCACGTCGCGCAGGCTCTCGGGCACCGACGGTTCGGGGGTGTCGTCGTCGAGCGGGGCGTGGATCTCGGTGCGGGAATCCGTGCCGGCCGGCAGCTTCAGGTGCCAGGCGGCGTCCGTCCCGCCGGTGCGCCGGCGCAGGGTGATCCTGTGGCACGCGAGATCGCGATCCGGTGTGTCGAAATACACAGCGGCCAGGGTCTGTGACGGGGGGCGTTCGACGCGCGCGACCGCCGACAGCCCGTCGAACGACGGCGCGACGGTGGCCTCGACCACCTCGAACTTGCGCTCCGTCTCCGTATACCTGGAGGTTTTCGACGATTTGGCGGCCATGGTCACCCTTGTTTCAGACGTGGTCTCCGGAGCGGCATCAGGGGTAGACAGCGTCCCATACCCAATATTGGCATCCGGCGCGCCAGCGCCGGATTACCCGTTTTCGGGGGTCGTCCTCTTAGGATGCTCTTATGAGTCCAGAGTTGCGGCTCGACGATTACCTCGACCGCGAAGGCAACATCGCCATACCGGCGGGTACGACGCTGACCTCATTCCTCGGCCGCAATGCCGTGGAATTCGGCGACACGCCCGCTTACCGGTACCTGGATTTCGACCATGACCGCGTTGTGGAGCTGACATGGTCGCAGCTCAGGGCCCGGTTGGATGCCGTGGCCAACCGCCTTCGCCAGGTCACCCAACCCGGAGACCGGGTGGCGATCCTGACCCCGCAGGGTGTCGAGTACGTCGTCGGCTTTTTCGCTGCCATCGAGGCCGGCACCATCGCCGTCCCGCTGTTCGCCCCCGAGCTGCCAGGTCACGCAGAGCGCCTGCACGCCGTGCTCGCCGACGCCCAGCCGTCCGTCGTGCTGACCACGTCGTCGGCCGCCGAGGCGGTCCGGGACTTCCTTCGCGTCCTGCCGCGCGACCGTCGTCCACGGATGATCGCCGTCGACGCGGTGCCGGATTCCGTCGGCATCGGTTTCGAGCGTGCGCCGCTGCAGACCGACGACATCGCCTACCTGCAGTACACCTCGGGGTCCACCCGGACCCCGGCCGGTGTGGAGATCACGCACCGCTCGGCGTGCACCAACGTCGTGCAGATGGTGCTGTCGGTCGGGCTGGACCGCGACATCAACAGCGTCAGCTGGCTGCCGCTGTTCCACGACATGGGTCTGCTGATGATCATGTTCCCGGCCCTGGCCGGGGGTTACCTGACCCTGATGTCGCCGGTGGCGTTCGTCCGCCGGCCGTACCGGTGGATCAAGGAACTCGGCGCCACGGATCGGCCGATGTTCGCCGCGGCGCCGAACTTCGCGTTCGCGCTGGCCGCCCAGCGCGGTCTGCCGCCCGCCGGCGAGTCGCTCGACCTGAGCAATGTGGCCGGCCTGATCAACGGATCCGAACCGGTCAGCGTCGCCGCGGTCGAGGCGTTCAACGCGGCCTTCGCCCCGTACGGGCTCCAGCCGACGGTCATCAAGCCGTCCTACGGCATGGCCGAGGCCACGCTGTTCGTGTCGACCACGC
The DNA here is from genome assembly GCF_002086815.1 of Mycolicibacterium parafortuitum. Lineage (GTDB taxonomy): Bacteria > Actinomycetota > Actinomycetes > Mycobacteriales > Mycobacteriaceae > Mycobacterium > Mycobacterium parafortuitum. Next base: position 13,575 of record NZ_MVID01000038.1, on the reverse strand, counting down.
CGCCGGAGGCGCAGCTCAAGGCGGTCCATGTGGACCGCAAGCAGCTCACCGCCGGGCGCGCGGTACCGGTGGACCCCGATCACCCCGATGCGACGGTGCAGGTGTCCTGCGGCATCGTGGCCCGCAGCCAGTGGGCGGTGATCGTCGACCCGGCCACCGAGTCGGAGCTACCCGACGGGTGTGTCGGTGAGATCTGGCTGCACGGCGATAACATCGGCCACGGCTACTGGCAGCGCCCCGAGGAGACGGAGCTGACGTTCCGCAACAAGCTGCAGTCGCGGCTCGCGCGCGGCAGCCATGCGGATCGTTCCGCCGATTCCGCGCAGTGGCTGCGCACCGGCGACATGGGCGTCTACATCGACGGCGAGCTGTACATCACCGGGCGGATCAAAGACCTGATCATCGTCGACGGCCGCAACCACTACCCGCAGGACATCGAGGCGACGGCTGCCGACGCGTCGCCGTCGGTGCGGGCCGGGTTCGTGGCCGCGTTCTCCGTTCCCGGCGAGGAGCGCGAAGAGGTCGTCATCGTCGCAGAGCGCGCGCCGGGAGCCGGCCGCGCCGAGGCCGCCCCGATCCAGGAAGCGCTCCGCGCAGCGGTGTCCCGTAAGCATGCCGTGCCGGTCCGCGAGGTGAAACTGGTTGCCGCGGGCGTGATTCCGCGCACCACCAGCGGTAAGCTCGCGCGCCGCGCGTGCCGTGCGGAGTATCTCGACGGCACGCTGTAGAAGCGGGGCGTTACAGTCCCGGGTGTGACTGACTACCAGACCATCACGCTCGAACAGACCGGCGCCGTCGCCCGGATCACGCTGAACCGGCCCGATGCCGCAAACGGCATGAACGGCACCATGACTCGTGAGCTCGCCGACGCCGCGGCACGCCTGGACGCACCGGGGACCAAAGTCGTCGTGATCACCGGCTCCGGCCGGTTCTTCTGCGCCGGCGGCGACTTGAAGGACTTCGCGTCGGCGCCCAGCAGGGGGCAGCACGTCAAGGGCGTCGCCGACGATCTGCACCGCGCCGTCTCGACGTTCGCGCGGATGGACGCCGTCGTGATCACCGCGGTCAACGGCACCGCCGCGGGCGCGGGTTTCTCGCTGGCCGTCTCGGGTGATCTGGTGCTGGCCGCGCTGTCGGCGTCGTTCACGATGGCCTACACCCGGGTCGGGCTCAGCCCCGACGGCAGCGCGTCCTACTTCCTGCCGCGCCTCATCGGCGTCACCAAGACCAAGGAACTCATGCTGACCAACCGCACGCTGTCTGCCGACGAGGCGTCACGCTGGGGTCTGGTGACCGAGGTCGTCGCCGACGACGAACTCGCCACCCGCGCCGATGAACTCGCCGCGCAGATGGCCGCGACCGCGGCCGGGTCCAACGGGGGAGTCAAGGCGCTGCTGCTCGACACCTTCTCCAACGGCCTCGAACAACAGATGGAACTCGAAGGACGCCTCATCGCGCAGCGCGCGGAGTCCGCCGACGGCCGCGAGGGTGTCGACGCGTTCCTGGCGAAGCGCAAGCCCGCCTTCTCCTAGTAGGAGTGCTCCTCGGCGGGGAAGACGCCGGTGGCCACTTCGCGGGCGTATTCGGTGGCGGCGCGGCGCAATTCGTCGCCGACCGCACCGAAACGCTTGACGAACTTGGCGGTCTTGCCGTTGGTCATGCCCGCCATGTCCTGCCACACCAGGACCTGCCCGTCGCAGTTGGGCCCGGCACCGATGCCGACGGTGGGGATGGTCAGCTTGCCGGTGATCTGGGTGGCCAGCTCGGCGGGCACCATCTCCATCACGACGGCGAACGCACCGGCCTCCTGGACCGCGATCGCGTCGTGGATGGTCTGCTCGGCGGCGTCGCCGCGGCCCTGGACACGGAAACCGCCGAGGCCGTTGACGCTCTGCGGGGTGAAGCCGATGTGGGCCATCACCGGGATGCCCGCGGCGGTGACCGCCGCGATCTGCTCGGCGACACGCTCGCCGCCTTCGAGCTTGACCGCGTGCGCGCCGGTCTCCTTGAGCATGCGGGTCGCGGTGGCCAGCGCCTGCTGCGGGCCGGCCTCGTAGCTGCCGAACGGCAGGTCCGCCACCACGAGGGCGTGCGGCGCGCCGCGGACCACGCCACGCACCAGCGGGATCAGTTCGTCGAGGGTGACCGGGACGGTGGTGTCGTAGCCGTACACCACGTTGGCCGCGGAGTCACCGACCAGCAGAACGGGGATCTCGGCCTGGTCGAACACGGCGGCCGTGGAGTAGTCGTACGCGGTCAGCATCGCCCACTTGTGGCCTTCGGACTTCCACTTGTGCAGGTGATGGGTGCGCACTTTCACGCGCGGCTTGGAGGTCTCGGCGACAGCACCGTACACGGACTGTTCAGACATCGTTGTCCCCTCATCGGGTTAGTCGTTTCGAAGCCTCGAGGCCACTGCAGGGTCCCCGGGATCGCTGACACGAACAGTCTGCCACCACGTCACTGTGAGTTGAACAACGCGTTAAGTGGATTTCCTCACACGCCCGTGGCCTGCCAGCACTGATTCGGACTCATGGCAGCATGTGGCCCATGAAGCTCACGACCGGGGTTGTCCGATCCGGCCTGCTCCTGACGATGCCGGCGCTGCTTGTCGCCGGCTGCAGCCAGGTGGTGGACGGGGCCGCGACGATCTCGGTGCCGCGGCCGGGGTCGCCCATCGAATGGGGTCCGTGCGAGGCCGGACCGTCGGATCAGACCGGGATCCCGCCCGGTGCCGAGTGCGGCATGCTGTCGGTGCCGGTCGACTGGGACAAGGCCGACGATCCCGACGGTGACGTCGCGCAGCTGGCCCTGCTGCGGGTCAAGGCCACCGGGAACGACACGATCGGGTCGCTTCTGGTGAATCCCGGCGGACCCGGTAAGTCGGGCAGGGAATCCGTGGCGGTGATGGCCCCGAAACTGCCCGACGAGGTGCGCGAGAAGTTCGACATCGTCGGGTTCGACCCGCGCGGCGTCGCAGGCTCCAATCCCGCGGTGTGGTGCAACAGCGACGCCGACAACGACCGGCTGCGCGCCGACAACGTCGTCGAGTACACCGCCGAAGGCGTGGCGCACATCGAGAAGCTCACCAAGGAGTTCGTCCAGCGCTGCACCGACAAGATGGGCACCGACTTCCTGGCCAACGTCGGAACCGCAAGCGTGGTGAAGGATCTCGACGCGCTGCGCCAGGCGCTCGGTGACGAGAAGCTGACCTACGTCGGCTACTCGTACGGCACCCGGATCGGCGCGGCCTACGCCGAGGAGTTCCCGCAGAACGTCCGCGCGATGGTGCTCGACGGCGCGATCGACCCGAATGCCGACCCGGTGGAAGCCGACGTCCGGCAGGCCGCGGCGTTCCAGCAGGCGTTCGACGACTACGCCACCGACTGCGCCATCGACGAGAACTGCCCGCTGGGCACCGATCCCGCCAAAGCCGTCGACGTGTACCACTCGCTGGTCTGGCCGCTGGTCGACGAACCGGCCGAGACCCGGGATCCGCGCGGCCTCAGCTACAACGACGCGGTGGTCGGCACCATCCTGCCGCTGTACTCCCCGGCGCTGTGGCGGCACCTGACCCAGGGCCTCACCGAGATCAAGGAAGGCCGCGGCGACACCATGCTGGCGCTGGCCGACCTGTACATGGAGCGCAACGCCCAGGGGCACTACACCAACAGCACCGACGTGCGCATCGCGGTGAACTGCATGGACAAGCCCGCGATCAGCGACCGCGCGACGCTCGTCGAACAGGACCGCCGGGTGCGCGAGGCCGCCCCGTTCATGGCCTACGGCGAGTTCACCGGGCTGGCGCCGCTGCCGACCTGCGCGTTCTGGCCGGTGCCGCCGACCAGCGAGCCGCACGAGATCAGCGTGACCGGTCTTCCGCCGATCCTGGTGGTGTCCACCACCAACGATCCGGCCACCCCGTACCAGGCCGGCGTCGACCTCGCCCGTCAGCTCGGCGGCACCCTGGTCACCTTCGAGGGCACCCAGCACACCGTTGCGCTGCAAGGGGATACCTGCATCGACGACATCGTGACCCCGTACCTGGTGGACGTGACGGTCCCGCCGCCGGACACCCGGTGCTGACGATCTCGGTGGTCGGCGAGGCCGATCTGGGCGAGCTGGCGCCGATGATGCGCGCGTACTGCGAGTTCTACGAGGTCGACCCACCCGATGAGGACCTCGCGGCGATGGCGCGCGCGTTGATCGCCGAACCGGCCGAGGGACTGCAGCTGATCGCGCGTGCAGCGGATACGACGCCGCTGGGGTTCGCGACGATCTTCTGGACGTGGCAGACCCTGTACGCCGCGCGGGTCGGCGTCCTCAACGACCTGTACGTCGTGCCGGCATCGCGCGGCACCGGTACCGGCCGGGCGCTGATCGAGCACGGCCTGCGCGTGTGCCGCGAGCGCGGCGCACAGCGGTTGGTGTGGGAGACCGCGCCCGACAACACGACGGCGCAACGGCTTTACGACGGGATCGGCGCCGAGAAGTCGACCTGGCTCACCTGCGAACTGGCCGTCCGATAACAGCCAGGTCACCGTTGGGCTCCAGGGGGAGACGGTGCCGCGCAGCCGTGCAACGATGACAGCCATGCTGCGCGCCGTACGGATGATTGCGGCGCTCGCGCTGATCGCGACTGCGCTGTGCCCGTCGGCGTCGGCGGCGCCTGAGGCGTATACCGCTGCGCCCGTGTGGGGTTCGTGCAGCGAGTTCTTCCCCGTCGGCCCGGTCCGTGTCCCGACCGCCCAGTGCGGGACGGTGGCCGTGCCGATCGACTACGCCGACCCCGACGGTGCGAAGGCCCAGTTGGCCGTGATCCGGATCCCGGCCACCGGGCAGCGCATCGGCACGCTCGTGGTCAACCCCGGCGGCCCGGGTGCGTCGGCGGTCGACACCGTCGCGTCGATGGGACTCGCGCTCGGCGGCAGCGAGATCGGCCGCGCCTTCGACCTCGTCGGGATCGACCCGCGCGGGGTCGGACATTCCACACCGCAGCTGCGCTGCCGCACCGACGCCGAGTTCGACGCGTTCCGGACCGAGCCGATGGTCGACTACAGCCCCGGCGGCGTCGCGCACATCGAAGGTGTCCTGCAGCGGTTCGCCGACGGGTGCCTGAACCGGATGGGCCCCGAGTTCCTCGCTGGGGTCGGCACCGCCACCGCGGTGCGCGACATGGACGTCGTCCGGGAGGCGCTGGGGGAGAGCCAGATCAACTATCTCGGGTTCTCCTACGGCACCCAGCTCGGCGCCGTATACGCCGCGCGCTATCCCGATCGGGTGCGGGCCATGGTCCTCGACGGCGCCGTCGACCCCGGTCTCGCGCCGATCGACGAGAGCCTGACCCAGAGCGCTGGATTCCAGCGCGCCTTCGACAGGTACGCCGCCGACTGCGCGAAATCGGCGGGGTGCCCGCTGGGTACCGATCCGGCGCAGTTCGTCGCCCGCTTCCATCAGCTCGTCGACCCGTTGGTGGCCCGCCCCGCCGCGACCACCGATCCGCGCGGGCTGAGCTATCAGGATGCGATCACCGGCACCGTCAGCGGGCTGTACTCGCCCCGGTTCTGGCCGTACCTGACCAGTGGCCTGCTCGGCTTGCAGCGCGGCACCGACCCCGGTGATCTGCTGGTGCTCGCCGACGATTACCAGCGCCGCGACCGCGACGGGCATTACCGCAACCAGCAGGACGCGTTCACCGCGATCCGTTGTGTGGACGCCGATTTCCCGACCGACCCGCACGCGTGGGTCGAGGCCGACCGCCGCTCTCGGGAGGCCGCGCCGTTCCTGTCCTACGGGCAGTTCACCGGGTTCGCGCCGCGCGACGTCTGCGCGCTGTGGCCCGTGCCCGCCACCTCGGTGGTCGCGGACGCGACCTCCCCGGGACCGGGCAAGGTCGTCGTCGTGTCCACCACCGGTGACCCGGCGACACCGTACGAGGAAGGCGTCGAGCTGGCCCGGCAGATGGACGCCCGGCTGATCACCTTCACCGGCTCCCAGCACACCGTCGTCTTCAACGGCGACGCCTGCGTCGACACCGCCGTCGTCGAGTTCCTGCTCAACGCGACCCCGCCGGCGCCCGGGCTGCGCTGCTAGCTACGGCTGGTTGGCGACCGGCCGGATCAGCACCTCCTGCGAGGAGCTGGCCACGGTGTGACCGCCGCGGTCCCGGATCGTGCCGCGGATCAGCGCGCGGTGACCGGCGATCTCGACGGTCTCCTGCATGTAGAGATGCCACTGGTCGAACCGCACGGGGCGGTGCAGCCACAGCGCGTGGTCGACGCTGACGGCGGCCAGCGACCGGTAGTCGGCGGGTTCGGGATGGTTGCGCAACGCCATGTCCAACAGCAGGTAGTCGCTGGCGTAGGCGAGCATCGCGGTGTGCAGCGCCGGCTCGTCGGCGATCGGGCGGGGCAGGCGCATCCAGTGCGACCGCGGGCCGGGCACCTGCGGTCCGCCGAGGAAGTTCGTCGGCTCGGCGATCCGCAGCTCCACCGCGGGCGGCACGTCGATCCAGTTCTGGGCGTGCCGGCGCAGCGCGGGCGGGACGCGGTGCACCCAGTGCTGCAACAGCGGCATGGCCTCGGGGCCTTCGACGTCCGGCGGGGCGCTCTCCAGCACGGTCTCGGCGCCGTTGCTGTGGAACGAGGCCATCGCGGTCAGCAGCGTGCGTTCACCCTGCGTGACGGTGACCTGCCGGGTCGCCATCGACCGCCCGTCCCGGACCGCGGTGACGGCGATGTCGACCGGGGTGTCCGACGCGCCGGTCTGCACGAAGTAGGCGTGCAGCGAGTGGGGTGCGTGCTCGTCGACGGTGCGGGACGCGGCGTAGAGCGCCTGGGCGAGCAGTTGGCCGCCGAAGATGCGGCCGAACCGGTCGCGTTCGCTGGTGGCCCGGAACCGGTTGTCGCCCAACGGCTGCAGCGTCAGCGCCGTCTCGAGCGTGTCGAGGGATTCGAGCACCGGCCCTTCGAGATCGGATCCGTGCAGCGGGCCGGAGAAATCGGAGGTCGTCACAGGGCCGGCACCCGGTAGCCGTCGCGGGTCATGATGCGTACCGGGTCGCGCCCGTCCCAGCGGGCACACGTCTCGGCGATCGCGCTCACCTGTGTCAGGAACGCCGGAGGCGCCTCGACGACCTCGGTGTAGAAGCCGAAGTCGGCGACGGTGTCGACGTAGCCGACCCGGAACCCGCCGCCGGTGCTCTGCGCGGCGATCCGGTAGCCGAGTGCGGCGAAGTGCGCCGTCTTGGCGTCGTAATCAGATGTCACGGTGGCCAACTGGTGGAAGGCGCTGGTCCCGCCGCGGCTCCACTCGGAATAGATGCTCGGGGTGTCGCAATGCTGCTGGATCAGTTCGATCTGCACGGGCCCGGCCTGCGCGACCGCGACCTGCAGCCGGATCGTGTGCACCGCGCCGTCGTGGTTAAATCCTTGCTCGGCGACCGGCAGCACGTGGAAGGGTCCGACCCCGAACGTGCGGGCCCAGTCGGCCGCGGCGGTCAGGACATCGTCGACGACGTGGCCGAGCTGGAAGAATCGGAACTCATCCCCGGACCACGGTTGTTCGAAGAGCGGCACGCGCATGATCATGGCAAACGCCTTCGCCGTGTAACACGGATTTAACAGCTCCGACCTAGGCTGCGGGCATGGATCGGCAGAAGGAATTCGTGCTGCGCACGCTGGAGGAACGCGATATCCGCTTCGTCCGGTTGTGGTTCACCGACGTCCTCGGATACCTGAAGTCGGTCGCCATCGCGCCCGCCGAACTCGAGGGCGCCTTCGAAGAGGGCATCGGCTTCGACGGTTCGTCGATCGAGGGCTTCGCGCGCGTCTCCGAGGCCGATATGGTCGCCCGCCCGGATCCGTCCACCTTCCAGGTGCTGCCGTGGTCCGACAGCTCTGGCAAGCACCACTCGGCGCGGATGTTCTGCGATATCACCATGCCCGACGGCTCCCCGTCCTGGGCCGACTCGCGGCACGTCCTGCGCCGCCAGCTGGCGAAGGCCTCCGACCTCGGGTTCTCCTGCTACGTGCACCCCGAGATCGAGTTCTTCCTTCTCAAGCCCGGCGCCGACGACGGCGCGCCGCCGATCCCGGCCGACAACGGCGGCTACTTCGACCAGGCCGTGCACGATTCGGCGCCGAACTTCCGCAGGCACGCCATCGACGCCCTCGAACAGATGGGCATCTCGGTGGAGTTCAGCCACCACGAGGGCGCGCCCGGCCAGCAGGAGATCGATCTGCGCTACGCCGACGCGCTGTCGATGGCCGACAACGTGATGACGTTCCGGTACCTCGTCAAGGAGGTCGCCCTCGGCGACGGGGTGCGGGCGTCGTTCATGCCCAAGCCGTTCGCCGAGCACCCGGGGTCGGCGATGCACACGCACATGAGCCTGTTCGAGGGCGATACCAACGCGTTCCACAGCCCCGATGACCCGCTTCAGCTCTCCGATGTCGGAAAGTCGTTCATCGCGGGCATTCTCGAGCACGCCAACGAGATCAGCGCCGTCACCAACCAGTGGGTGAACTCCTACAAGCGCCTGGTGCACGGCGGCGAGGCCCCGACCGCCGCGTCGTGGGGGGCCGCCAACCGTTCGGCGCTGGTGCGCGTCCCGATGTACACGCCGCACAAGGTGTCGTCGCGGCGGGTCGAGGTCCGCAGCCCGGACTCGGCCTGCAACCCTTACCTGACCTTCGCGGTGCTGCTGGCCGCCGGTCTGCGCGGCATCGAGAAGAACTACGTGCTGGGCCCGGAGGCCGAGGACAACGTCTGGAGCCTGACTCCCGAGGAGCGGCGCGCGATGGGCTACAAGGAACTGCCCGGTTCGCTCGGCGTCGCGCTGTCGGAGATGGAGAACTCCGAGCTGGTCGCCGAGGCGCTCGGGGAGCACGTGTTCGACTTCTTCCTGCGCAACAAGCGCCGCGAGTGGGAGAACTACCGCAGCCACGTGACGCCGTTCGAGCTGAAGAACTACCTGTCCCTGTAGATCCCGGTTGGGTCCGCGCTACCTTGTTGGCGTGGCCAAACCCGCGACGCAGCGACCCAAGCTGCCCGGAGTCGGTCGGCTCGGGCTCGTTGAACCCAAGGCGCAGTCCGATCTCGACGGACTCGGATGGAACACCGACGTCCACGTCGAACTGTTGTGGTCGCTCTCGCGTGCCCCGGACGCCGACACCGCTCTCAAGGCGATCGTCCGGCTGTCCGAGGCGCTCGGCCCCGACTGGGCCGAGCTCGACGCCGCGCTGCTCAAGGACCGCTCGCTGCGGGGACGGCTGTTCGGTGTGCTGGGGTCTTCGCTCGCGCTGGGCGACCACCTGGTCGCCAACCCCCAGTCCTGGCGGTTGCTCGCCGGTGCCGTATCGCTGCCGGTGCCGCACGTACTGCGCGAGATGTTCGCCGGGGAAGCCGCGAAGACGGAGAACCCCACCGCGGCGGTGCCTCCGCTGCGCACGCTGTACCGCGACCGGCTGCTCGTGCTGGCCGCCCTCGACGTGGCGTCGGTGGTGGAGAACGAGCCGGTGCTGCCGTTCACCGTCGTCGGGGAGCACCTCTCCGACCTCGCCGACGCGGCGCTCGCCGGCGCGCTGCAGGTGGCCACCGCCTCGGTCTGCGGCGACAAACCGGAGCCCGCGCTGACCGTCGTCGCGATGGGCAAGTGCGGTGCGCGCGAACTGAATTACGTCAGCGACGTCGACGTCATCTTCGTCGCCGACGACGACTCCCACAGCAGCCTGGCCACCGCGACCCGCATCGCGGGAGAGATGATGCGGCTGGCGTCCGAGGCGTTCTTCGAAGTGGACGCCGCGCTGCGCCCGGAGGGCAAGCGGGGCCAGCTGGTCCGCACCCTGGACTCGCACGTCGCCTACTACGAGCGCTGGGCCAAGACGTGGGAGTTCCAGGCGCTGCTGAAGGCGCGTCCGGCCGCCGGCGACATGGATCTCGGCAAGCGCTACATCGACGCGCTGATGCCGATGGTGTGGACCGCATCCCAACGCGAGGACTTCGTGCCCGAGGTACAGGCGATGCGCAGGCGCGTCGAGGAACTCGTGCCCGCCGGGATGCGCGACCGCGAGATCAAGCTCGGCACAGGCGGTCTGCGCGACGTCGAGTTCGCGGTGCAGCTGCTGCAGCTGGTGCACGGCCGCAACGACGACTCGCTGCACGTCGCGTCGACCGTCGCCGCGCTGGCCGCGCTGGGAGATGCCGGCTACATCGGTCGCGACGACGCCGCCAACATGACCGCGTCGTACGAATTCCTGCGGCTGCTCGAACACCGCCTGCAGCTGCAGCGCCTCAAGCGCACCCACATGCTGCCCGAGGCCGACGACGAAGAGGCGATGCGGTGGCTGGCGCGCGCCGCGCACATGCGCCCCGACGGACGCCACGACGCGCTCGGGGTGCTGCGCGAGGAGCTCAAACGCCAGAGCCACCGGGTGTCGCGGCTGCACGCGAAGCTGTTCTATCAGCCGCTGCTCGAATCGGTCACCCAGACGCCTCTTGGCATTTCGGACGTGATGAGCACCGAGGCCGCCGAACGCCAGCTGGCCGCACTGGGCTACGAGGGTCCCCAGAGCGCGCTCACCCACCTCGCGGCGTTGACGGGTGGGTCCGGCCGCCGCGGCCGGGTGCAGCAGGTGCTGCTGCCGACACTGCTGGACTGGTTGTCGGACACCCCCGACCCGGATGCGGGGCTGCTGGCCTACCGCAGGCTGTCCGACGAACTCGCCGAGGCGCGGTGGTATCTGGGAACCCTGCGCGACGAGGGCGCGGTCGCCAAGCGGCTGATGCACGTGCTGGGCACGTCGGCGTATGTGCCCGAGCTTCTGATGCGCGCCCCCGAGGTGATCCAGCTCTACGCCGACGGCCCCGACGGCCCCAAGCTGTGCGACGTCGACACCGAAAGCGTCGCAAAGTCTTTGGTGGCCTCAGCGGCCCGGCACACCGACCCGATCCGGGCGATCGCGGCGGCGCGTTCGCTGCGGCGCCGCGAACTGGCGCGGATCGCGTCCGCCGATCTGCTCGGCATGCTGGACGTGACGGACGTGTGCAAGCAGCTCACCCTGGTGTGGGTCGCGGTGCTGCAGGCGGCACTGGACGCGGTGATCCGCGCGAACACCCCGGAAAGCGGTGTGCCGGCACGGATCGCCGTGATCGGGATGGGTCGGCTCGGCGGCGGCGAACTGGGCTACGGTTCCGATGCCGATGTGCTGTTCGTGTGCGAACCCCACGCGGGCGTCGAGGAGTCCGTCGCCGTGAAGTGGGCGGTGTCGGTGGCCGAACAGGTCCGTGCGCGGCTCGGGACGCCGAGCGCCGACCCGCCGCTGGAGGTCGACGCGAACCTGCGCCCCGAGGGGCGCAGCGGACCCCTGGTGCGCACCCTGGCGTCCTACGAGGCGTACTACGCCCAGTGGGCGCAGCCGTGGGAGACCCAGGCGTTGCTGCGGGCGCACCGGGTGGCCGGCGATCTGGAGCTCGGCGAGCGGTTCCTGCTGATGATCGACAAGACCCGGTACCCGGCCGGCGGGGTGTCGCCGGAGACCGTGCAGGAGATCCGGCGCATCAAGGCGCGGGTGGACGCCGAACGGCTGCCCCGCGGTGCCGACCCGAACACCCACACCAAGCTGGGGCGCGGCGGTCTCGCCGACATCGAGTGGACCGTGCAGCTGCTGCAGATGCGTTTCGCGCACAAGATCCCGGCGCTGCACACCACCTCGACGCTGGACACACTGAACGCGATCGGCGCCGCCGAGCTGATCGCCGAGGGCGACATCGAACTGCTGCGGGAGGCGTGGCTGACCGCGACGCGCGCGCGCAACGCGCTGGTGCTGGTGCGCGGCAAGCCGACCGATCAGCTGCCCGGGCCGGGCAAGCTGCTCAACGCCGTCGCGGTCGCCGCGGGGTGGCCCGACGGCGACGGCGGCGAGTTCCTGGACAACTACCTGCGGGTTACCCGTCGGGCAAAAGCTGTGGTGCGGAAAGTTTTCGGCGGCTGAGCCGCCCGATTGTTTCGGCGGCTGAGCCGCCCGATTGGCCGGGAGGCTGAGTGTTCCAGTTCGATCTGATCAGTGCCGAGGAGTATGACCGGGAGCGCGGCCGGTATGCGCCGCTGACCGATGCGTTGCGCACGCTTGTCGACGTCGGCGTCCACACCGACGTCGGTGATGCGACGGTGCGCGAGGCGCTCGGGCACCTGGAGGCCGCCACCGCGCTGCTGCGGCAGCGCGTGCGCGAGGACCGGCCGGTGCTGCGGCACGCGGACACCGGCCGCCCCGTCACCTGGGGCAATCCGGCGGTGGGGCTGCGCAATGCGATCAGCCCGCCGATCGTCGTCGAACACGACCTCGCCGGCCGGTGCTGGAGCGAGTTCACGCTCGGGCCCGTCTACGAAGGGCCGCCGGGATGGGTGCACGGCGGTGTGTGCGCTCTGGTGCTCGACCAACTCCTCGGCGAGGTCGCCAGCGACAGCCTCACCAAGGCCCGGTTCACCGGCACCATCAGCCTGCGCTACGTGCGCGGCACCCCGTTGGGGTCGCTGCGGGCCGAGGCGTTCGTGGAACGCACCGAAGGTGCCAAGACGTTCGCCCGGGGGTACCTGATGGACGACGAGGGGGTCACGGTCGAGGCCGACGGGGTGTTCATCACGCCGGCATGGGCGCGTGACGCCGGATGAAGTTCTACGTGTCGACCGCGTTCCTCGATACCCGGGAGGCCGTCGAGATCGCCAAAGCCGCAGACGAACTCGGCTACCACGGGATGGCGATCCCCGACCACGTGGTCAACCTGGAGACACTGCAGACGCCGTACCCGTACACCAAGGACGGAAAGCGGCGCTGGGAGGCGTTCACCGACTGGCCCGACCCGTGGGTGATGATCGGCGCGGTCGCGCTGGTCACGTCGCGACTGCACTTCGTGACCACGGTGTACCTGCCGGCGATGCGGGACCCGTATTCGGCGGCCAAGGCCATCGGGACCGCCGCCGCACTGGCTTCCGGTCGACTCGAGCTCGGCATCGGAGTGGGGTGGTGCCGTGAGGAATTCGAGCTGCTGGGTCAGCGATTCGAGCGGCGCGGCAAGCGCACCGACGAGATGCTGGAGCTGATGAAGGCGCTCTGGGCGCCCGGCTGGACCGAGTTCTCCGGTGAGTTCTACACGACCCCGCGGCTGGAGATGGAACCCACCCCGCCGCCGATCCCGGTGTACGTCGGCGGGCTGTCCGACATCGCGCTGCGCCGAGCGGCGCGCCACGACGGCTGGATCGGGGACCTGATCAGTTTGGACCGCGCATTGGAACGCGTTTCTGCGCTGGGGGAGTTGCGGGCCGAAAAGGGCTTGGGCATGGAAGGTTTCGAAGTCATCACGCCGCTGACCGATGCGTTCACCCCGGAGCATTACGCCCGGGCGGCCGCCGGTGGGATCACCGGAATCGTCACGATGCCGTGGATGTTCTACAGCGGTCCCGACGCATCCCTGGATCAGAAGATCGACGGGATGCGCCGGTTCCGCAAGGACCTCGAACTCGACTAGGGCGTGTCTGACAAATGCGGCAGCCAGAGGGTGATGGCGCGTAGGACGGCT
>NZ_MVID01000037.1 GCF_002086815.1 Mycolicibacterium parafortuitum | reverse complement strand
GACCGACTACTGTCAGACCCGTCCACATTCGTTGCAGCCACCGCTTGAATCCAAGTCGCACTTTCTCTGCGTAGACGCAATCTGGGCGTGAGTGGACGGCGTCACATCACGTTAATGACCGTGCAATTGCGATGCCACACCCGTGTCGTTCACTGGGTGCACCCTCCGCCGCGGTCGAAAAGGACAGCCCCCCATGACCATCGACGCCACCACCAAGCAGCTCACGATCGTGCGGGGAGCCTGCCCGCACGACTGCCCCGACACCTGCGCCATGCTCTACCACGTCGAGGACGGCAAACTCGTTGACGTCCAAGGTGACCCGAACCATCCGATGACCCGCGGCGGCCTGTGCGTCAAGGTCAAGAACTTCCACGAGCACCACTACCAGCCCGACCGGCTGCTGTATCCGATGCGCCGCGTCGGCGCGAAGGGCGTCGGCGAGTTCGAGCGCATCACCTGGGACGAGGCGCTGGCCGAGATCAAGTCCCGGTGGACCGAGATCATCGGCGAGTACGGCAGCCAGGCGATCATGCCGCACGCCTACCTCGGCCATCAGGGCGTGCTGAACGGGTTGACCTCCGGCGACGCGTTCTTCAACCGGCTGGGTTCGACGGTCGCGGAGAAGACCTACTGCGAGTCCGGGTCCTCGACCGCGTGGCACATGACCGTCGGCGGCAGCGGCGGCCTGGACGTCGAGTCGATGGCGTACTCGAAGTACATCATCGTCTGGGGCATGAACATGACCAGTACGAACCTGCACGGCTGGCCGTTCCTGCTGGAGGCCCGCAAGAACAACGGCGCCAAGATCGTCGTCATCGATCCCGTCCGTAATCGCACAGCGCGCCAAGCCGATTGGCACATCCCGATCCGGCCCGGCACCGATGGTGCGCTGGCGATGGGCATGATCAACGAGATCATCACCCAGGGCCTCGTCGACACCGATTACGTCGAGCGCTACACCGTCGGCTACGACGAACTCGCCGAGCGCGCCGCGAACTACCCGCCCGAACGCGTCGAGGAGATCACCGGCATCCCCGCCGACGACATCCGCACACTGGCCTACGAATACGCCACCAGCCAGCCCGCCGCGATCCGTCAGGGTGTGGCGCTGGAGCGCAGCCGCGGTGGCGGGCAGGCGATCCGGGCCATCACCTGCCTGCCCGCGCTGGTCGGCGCGTGGCGCCACGTCGGCGGCGGCACCATGGAGATGCCGATCTGGGAGTTCCCGACCAAGTTCGACGCGATCTGCAAACCCGAGTGGATCCCCGAGGGCACCCGGGTGGTCAACGAGCTCGACCTCGGCATGGCGCTGACCGGCGAAATGGAGCTCGACCCACCGATCAAGTCGCTGTTCGTGTACAACTCGAACCCGGTGTCGCAAGGTCCCGCGCAGGAGAAGACCATGCGCGGCCTGATGCGCGAGGACCTGTTCACCGTCGTGAGCGAGCACTTCGTCACCGACACAGCGAAATTCGCCGACATCCTGCTGCCCGCGACCATGCAGGCCGAACAACTCGACATCATGGTCACCTGGGGCCACCTCTACATATCGCTGAACCAGCCCGCGATCGAGCCGCCCGGGGAGTGCGTGCCCAACGTGGAGCTGTTCCGGCGATTGGCCAGAGCCATGGAGTTCGACGACGAATCCATGGCGTACTGGAATCGCACCGACCGCGAGATGCTGATCGACTTCCACGACTGGGACGCCCCGGCGCTGGAGGGCATCACCTACGAGAAGCTCGAAGAGGTCGGCTGGATGCGGCTGGCCGTCGGGACTCCCGACGTGCGAGCGCCCCACGCGGAGGGCAACTTCCCGACGCCGTCGGGCAAGTGTGAGTTCAAGTCCAGCCTCGCCGAAGGCGGGAACTTCGTGGTTCCGGTGTGGCGGTCGATGTACGAGGGCATGCAGCCCGGCGGATACGTCGACCCGGTCCCGGACTACGTGCCGCCGTTCGAGTCGCCGCAATCCAACCCGGAGCTGGCGCAACGCTATCCGCTGTCGATCATCTCGCCGAAACCGCATGCGTTCCTCAACAGCCAGTACGGCAACGCGGCCGACAAGCAGAAGGTGCAGGGGGGTCAGCGGGTCTTCATCCATCCCGCCGACGCCGCCGAACGCGGCATCGCCGAGGGCGACATGGTGCGCGTCTTCAATGACCGCGGCGCGTTCCAGGGCCCGGCCGCCTTCGACGACGGACTGATCCCCGGCCTGGTGATGGCCAACGTCGGGCACTGGCAGGGCAAGTCGTCGGGCACCACCGTC
This sequence comes from Mycolicibacterium parafortuitum, assembly GCF_002086815.1. Classification (GTDB taxonomy): domain Bacteria; phylum Actinomycetota; class Actinomycetes; order Mycobacteriales; family Mycobacteriaceae; genus Mycobacterium; species Mycobacterium parafortuitum. The sequence continues at coordinate 51,896 of NZ_MVID01000037.1, read as the reverse complement.
AACGCGATCACCGCCGACCGGCACTGCGGACTCGGCAACGCCGGCGTCTACGGTGACAACCTCGTCGAGGTGGAGAAGATCGCCGAGGAGGCGGTGGCCAGCTAGCACTGCTCCCGGGCCCCCGCGGCCAACCCCACGAACGCGGTGTCCCCGTTCCTCGGGCGTCGCCCACGGTTGGCGGTGCAGCCGAGGCCAAGCCTCGATACTCGACTCGGAACCGCTCGGCGAGACGTCCGACACCCGCGGACGCTTTGCTACAGTGCGCAGCGAGGTTGACGGGAATCCGGTGTGAATCCGGGACTGACGCGCAACGGTATGGGCCACCTCGGCTCGAGTCCGACCGCCGGCACCTCGGACCATGTCGGCTGGCCCCGCGAATGGGCCTGGCACCGAAGGAACCGCACCGTGCGCTGTGTTGCCGCGTTATTGATCCTGTTGTTCTCGTGCGTGGCGTGCGCCCGCGACGACGGCCTCGCGCCTACTTCGGGTGCGGCGGCCGCCGCGGAACCGGGCCGCACGGTCTACCCGCTGACCCTGGACAACTGTGGGGTGCAGGTCGTCTTCGACGGACCCCCGCAGCGTGCGGTGTCGCTGTATCAGGCCTCCACCGAGATCCTGTTGTCCCTCGGCCTGGCCGATCGGATGGTCGGCACGTCGACGTGGTTCGATCCGGTGCTGCCGCAGCTGGCCGCCGAGAACGACACGGTGCCCCGACTGGCCGACAACGACCCGTCTCTGGAGACCGTGCTCGACGCCGACCCGGACCTGGTGACCTCGGCCAGCGCACACACGTTCACCCCTGCCGTGGTCGCCGAGCGCAGCCGCTTCGCCGAACTCGGCATCCCCACCTACCAGTCGCCGTCGGTGTGCGTGGGCGCCGAGGTCAACGGCGAACAGGTCACCCGCATCGAACCGCTGCGCATCGACACCCTGTTCCAGGAGATCACCGAGCTGGCAAAGATTTTCGACGTCCAGCAACGCGGCGCCGATCTGGTCGCCGGGTTGCAGCAGCGGCTGGACGCGGTGATCCCGGAAGGCAGCGGCGACGCGCAGCCTACGGTCGCGTTCTGGTTCTCCGGGGTGAAGGCGCCCTACATGGCCGGATGCTGTTCTGCGCCAGGCATGTACGCCGAGATGGTCGACGCCGCCAACGTCTTCGCCGACTCCCGGGAGGACTGGCCGGAGGTGAGCTGGGAGGCCGTCGCCGACCGCGACCCCGACGTGCTGGTGCTGGCCGATCTGAGCCGTAAACGCATCGAGGGTGACTCGCTGGAGACCAAGAAGGCGTTCCTGCAGAACAATCCGGTCACCCGCAACATGAAGGCGGTCCGCGAACAGCGCTACGTGGTGCTCACCGGCTCCGAGCTCGACCCGGGGATCCGCGAGATCGACGCCGTCGAGAAGCTCGCTGCCGGGCTGGAACAGCAGCGATGAGAGCGGCACTTCTGGCGGTCGCGGTCGTGCTGTCGGCCGTGGGCTGCAGCACCGCGGACACCGCGCAGGACGGCGCCGCCGCCACGGCCGGCTACCCCCGCACCGTGTACAACTGCGGACACGACGTGGTCGTCGACGCGCCACCACAACGGGCGGTGTCGCTGAACCAGAGCTCCACCGAGATTTTGCTGTCGCTGGGCCTGGCCGATCGGATGGTCGGCACCGCCACCTGGACCGACCCGGTCCGCGAGAACCTCGCCGCTGACAACGCGACGGTGCCACGGCTGGCCGACAACAAGCCGGCACTCGAAACGGTGCTGGACGTCGACCCGGACCTGGTGACCGCGTCGTTCGTCGGCACGTTGGGCACCGGAGGCGTGGCCGACCGCGAAGCCCTGCACACCCTCGGTGTGCCCACCTACATGTCGCCGAGCGACTGCGAGGGCAAGATCGCCACCAGCGAGGACGGTGCCCGGTCCACCCCGCTGACCATGGACCTGATCTACCGGGAGATCACCGACCTGGCGACGATTTTCGACGTCCCCGAGCGCGGTGCCGACCTGGTCGCCGAGCTGCGGCAGCGCCTCGACGACGTCTCCCAGGTTGCGCCCGGCGTGGACGCGGCGTTCTGGTTCTCCGACACCCGTACCCCCTACATGGCCGGTTGTTGCGGCTCACCGGGTGTCATCGCCGCACACACGGGGCTGCGCAACGTGTTCGACGACACCCAGGAGGAGTGGCCGCAGGTCAGCTGGGAGACGCTCGCCGAGCGTGACCCCGACGTGCTGGTGCTGGCCGACCTGAGCCGGCGCACCATCGAAGGGGACGCGCTGGAGTCGAAAATCCAGTTCCTGGAATCGAATCCCGTGACCAGCCAACTCGACGCGGTGCGGGAGCGGCGGTATGTCGTGGTCAACGGCGCCGATCTGAACCCATCGATCCGCACCGTCGACGGGGTGGAGAAAGTGGCCGAGGGGCTGAACCGGTTCGGATTCTCGGCCCCCAGGTGACCGTCAGGCCGTGGCTGCTGCCCGCGCTGTGGGTGTCCGCGGGTGCTCTGTTGATCCTGTCGGCAGCCGTCGCGATCACCATCGGGCCTGCGGCGATCTCGGTCGCCGACGTCTACGCGGTCGTCCTGCATCACCTGGGCGGGCCCGAATCCGGGGTGTCCCGGCTGCAGGACGGGATCGTCTGGCAGCTCCGGCTGCCGCGAGCCGTGCTGGCTGCGCTGTGCGGCGCCGGGCTGGCGTTGTGCGGGGCGATCCTGCAGTCCCTGCTGCGCAACCCGCTCGCCGACCCGTTCGTGCTCGGGGTGTCGTCGGGTGCGTCCACCGGCGCGGTACTCGTCGCGGTGCTGGGCGTCGGCGGCGGGGTGCTGACGTTGTCGAGCGGTGCGTTCCTCGGCGCGGTGGTGTCGTTCGGGCTGGTGCTGACTCTGGCCTACTTCGCCGGCGGGGGTACCGACCGAGTGGTGCTCGCCGGGGTGGCCGGCACTCAGCTGTTCTCAGCGCTCACCTCGTTCGTCGTGCTGTCATCGGCCAACGCCGAGCAGACCCGGGGAGTGCTGTTCTGGCTGCTGGGATCGCTGTCCGGGGCGTCCTGGACCGACGTGCGGTTTTGCGCCGTGGTCATCGGCTTCGGGCTGGTGTGCTGCCTGCTGCTGGCCCCGACGATGGACGCGTTCGCGTTCGGCCAGGACGCCGCGGCCACGCTCGGGGTGTCGGTGGGGCGTACTCGCGCGATACTGCTGGTGCTCACCGCACTGATGACCGCGACGGTGGTCGCCGCGGCCGGAGCGATCGGCTTCGTCGGCTTGGTACTTCCCCACGCGGCCCGGTTCCTCGTCGGACCGGGACACGCCCGCCTGCTGCCGACCGTGGCACTGCTCGGCGCGATCTTCATGGTGTGGGTGGACGCGGTGGCGCGCACCGCGTTCGCCCCCCAGGAACTGCCCACCGGCGTGGTCACCGCGCTGGTGGGGGTTCCGGCGTTCGCCCTGATCCTGTTCCGGAGACGAGGAACGGCCGGATGACCCTGCGTGCGCTCGATGTGTCGTGGCGCCGATCGGGCAGGGTCGTGCTCGAGGGCGTCACCGTCGAGCCGCGGCCCGGCTCGGTCGTCGGACTATTGGGGCCCAACGGATCCGGGAAGTCCTCGCTGCTGCGGCTGCTCGCCGGCCTGGACACCCCGGACGCCGGTCGGGTCGAACTGGACGGCCGGCCGATCACCGGAGTGCGCCGCAGAGAGGTGGCCCGAAGCGTGGCCATGGTCGGCCAACACGCCGACACCGAACTGGACATCCGCGTCGAGGACGTGGTGCGGCTGGGCCGGCTTCCGCACCGGCCGCTGTACGGCGCCGACCCGGACGCCGAGACGGCAGTCGCCGACGCGTTACGCGCCGCCGGCCTGTCCGACATGCGAAAGCGGCTTTGGCACAGCCTGTCCGGTGGCGAACGGCAACGCGCCCAGATCGCCCGCGCGTTGGCCCAGCGGCCCACCGAGCTGCTGCTCGACGAACCCACCAACCACCTCGATATCGCCCACCAACTGGAAATCCTGTCCCTGATCGGACGATTGGGTGTCACAGCGGTGATCGCGCTGCACGATCTGAACCTGGCAGCGATGTTCTGCGACGAACTCGTCGTGCTGGCCGGCGGCCGCGTTGTCGCCTCGGGTACACCCGTCACGGTGCTCACCGAGGAACTGATCGCCACGGTGTACGGCGTGGCCTGTGAGGTCGACACGCGTCGGGACCGGCCCGTAGTCCGGTTCGAGGCGCCGGCCACCGATCCGTCACCGCGTGTTCACCCGTTGATCTGAATCCGCTCACCTGGGCACGCCAAGCTCAGCCGTCCCACGACCGCAACTGAAGAGGGTGACGGATGGCTTTCCCCCTGGGCCGCGTGACGGCCGCCGCGGTGATCGCAGTACTGACAGTGGCGGGTTGCTCTCGCGATCCCGGCGAGGCTCCCGCCGAGCCCGGTACCCTGCGTGCGACCGCGGCCATCGACTTCGACCTGCCCGACGCGCAGCGCTACCACCGCACCGCGACCTATCCGGTGCACCTGAACAAGCCCGCCGCCGATCCCGTCGACGCCGAGACCGTCGCCGAGATCTCCACCGTCACCCCCGACGGCAACACCGTGATCTACACCGACGCCGCAGGCAAGCGCGTCGGGTTCCTCGACCTGCGCGACCCCGCTGATCCCGTTGGGCTGGGCACACTCTCGCTGTCCGAGCTGGGCCACGCCGACGACCAACCCACCTCGGTGGCCACCGTCGGCGAGTACGTGATGGTCGTCGTCGACACCACCGGCGGGAACTTCGCCACCCCGTCCGGCCGTGTCGACGTCGTACGCGTGGCCGACCGGACACGCGTGCACAGCATCGATCTCGGCGGTCAACCCGACTCGATCGCGGTCGCCCCGGACGGGTCCTTCGCCGCGATCGCGATCGAGAACCAGCGCGACGAGGAGTTCACCCCGCCCGGCGGCGACGAAGGCGACCTGCCGCAGCCTCCCAGCGGGTTCGTCCAGCTGCTCGACCTCACCGGCGCGCCGCAGACCTGGACGCCTCGTCGCGTCGACTTCGACGTCGACGCCGCCCGCGCGGCAGGCCTGGACACGCCCGACGACCTCGAGCCCGAGTACGTCAGCGTCAACGCCCGCGGCCAGGTCGCGGTCACGCTGCAGGAGAACAATGGCATCGCGATCATCGACGGCCGCAGCGGCGACGTGCAGAAGATCTTCAGTGCCGGAACGAAATCGGTCACCGGGATCGACACCGCCGAGGACGGTCGCATCGACCAGACCGGATCGATCACCGACATCCCGCGCGAACCTGACGCGATCGGCTGGATCGACGACACCCACGTCGCCTCCGCCAACGAAGGGGACTGGAAGGGCGGCACCCGCGGCTGGAGCGTCTTCGACACCGGCACCGGTGAGGTGGTGTGGGACGCCGGCAACAGTATCGAACAGCTGGCGGTCCGCACCGGCCTGCACAACGAAAGCCGTTCCGAGGCCAAGGGACCCGAACCCGAAGGGCTAGCGATCACCGAGATCGGTGGCCGTCCTGTCGCGCTCGTCGCGTCGGAGCGCAGCAACTTCGTCGCCGTCTACGACGTCAACGATCCTGCCGCGCCGCAGTTCCGGCAGATCCTGCCGACCACTCCCGGTCCGGAGGGGATCCTGCCGATCCCGGCGCGCGGGCTGGTCGTCGTCTCGTCGGAGACCGACGACGCGGAATCGGGGGTTCGTGCGGCGGTCAACGTCTACGGCTTCGGTGACCGTTACGCCGGATCGTCGGTGTTCCCGTCTCTTGTCTCCGGTGATGTGGACGGCACTCCGATCGGATGGGGTGCGCTCGGCGCGCTGGCCGCCGACCCCGCCGACGAGAACCGGCTCTACACCGCGACCGACGTCGCCTACGGGCCGGCGCGGATCCTCGGCATCGACCTCACCCAGACCCCCGCACTGATCGACACCGAGGTGCCCGTCACCGACGATGGCCGACCCGTGGCCCTCGACGTCGAGGGTGTCGCCGCGCGGCCCGGCGGCGGGTTCGTGCTCGCGGTCGAGGGGGAGGACGGCCCGGGCAATGAACTGGTCTTCGTCAACACGGACGGTGCTGTCGAACGACGGGTATCGCTGCCGCCTGACGTCGCGTCCGGGCTCGGTGGCCAGGGGCTGGAAGGCGTCGCGGTGGACGGGGACGCGGTGTGGGTCGCCCTGCAGCGTGAGGTGAAGACCGACCCCGCCGGGGTGGCCCGCCTGGGTCGCTACAACCCTGCGGCCGATACCTGGGAGTGGTTCGGCTATCCGCTGGAGTCGACCGGCGTCGACGGTGACTGGATCGGGTTGTCCGAGATCCAGGTGCACGACGGGGCGCTGCTGGTGCTCGAGCGCGACAAACTCAACGGGCCCGACGCCCGCGTGAAGGCGATCTACCGGGTCGCGATGCCCGACCGGGCAGCAGAGACCGGGACGCTCCCGGTGTTGCCGAAGACGCTGGCGCGCAACCTACTTCCCGACCTGCAGACCGGCCGCGGGTACACCCAGGAGAAGGTCGAGGGCTTCGCCGTCGCCGGCAACGGCCGGCTCTACGTGGTGACCGACAACGACGGGCTCGACGACGCGAACGGCGAGACGGTGTTCCTCGACCTCGGACCGGCGGCCGATGCGCTGCAGGGCGCCTAGACCCCGGCCGGGACCTTGTCGTTGCGGCGCATCTCGCGCCGCAGCTCGGTGAACTCGGAGATGGTGCGGGTCGCGACCGTCGCCACCGGGCGCGCGTTGCGGCCGCTCGGCTCGGTCTTGGACACCATCACCACACTGTCGATGTAGGGCTGGATGGTCGTCGCGTTCTGCACGGTCGCGACGATCACCAGCTGGAAACCGAACTTGCGGAACGCCTGAAGCGCCTGTTGGGCGAACTGCGGATCGGACTTCGAGAACGCCTCGTCGAGCATCAGCTGCGCGAAAACCGGCCGGTTATCCGAACTTTCGGGACTGGCCAGGTTGAAGCTCAACGCGCCCGCCAGGCAGAACGCCATCAGCTTCTCCTGCTCACCGCCGGAGTTGTCGCCGGCGTTGCTGTGGGTGCGGATCAGCTCGTCGGTCGCGACATCCCACTCCGCGCAGTCGAACGTGAACCGGTTGCGCACGTCCAGCGCGTCGCGTGTCCATGCCTTGTCCTCCGGCGCCGTGGACGCGAGCCGGTTGCGCAGCCGCAGGATGTCGGCGTACTGGTCCAGGATCGCCTGCTTGTCGCCGAGCCCGACCTCGGCGATGCGCCGGGAGATCGCCCGCACGATCTCGGTCAGCTCCGAAACCGCGGTCAACGACCGCGGCGTCGCGCGCAGCGTCAGGCGGGTACCGCGATTGAACTCCACCGCACCCAAACCCGTGTTGACACGGTCGATCTGGTCGCTGATCCGGCGGGCCTCCTGCTCGGCGACCCGGTGCAACGTCAGGATCGCATCCGGCGCCTGCTCGGTCACCAGCCGCATCATCCGCTCGTAGGCCTCGGGCAGCTCACGTTCGTCGATATGGCGGCACAGCGCGACGTAGTCGTGCACCCGCTCGTCGAAATCGTCGGAGTCGTTCGGGATCGCGTCCGGGAACGACGTGTCGAACGTGTTCAAAATGCGGGCCAGTTCGTCGTAGGACCGGCGCCGGCTCTCGCGCAGCTGCTCGCGTTCCTTCTTGATCGCCGCGAACAGCGCGTCGCGGTGCGGCTCGGGTTCGAGCATGTCCAGGCTCACCGGGAGTTGCCCGGCGTAGCGGTTCAGCAGCTCGGTCAGCGGCTCGGACACGAACGCCGGCTGTAGCCGCTCCTGGAGCTCCAACAGCCGGGTGCGCCGGTCGTCGAGCGCGTCGCGGCGGGTCTGGATCGCGCCGCGGCGCGTCATCAATTTCTGGATCTGCGACCAGCATTCGTCGGCGCGCGCGTTGAGCGCCTCGATGTCGGGGTGCTCGGCCAGCAGCAGCTCGTACTGCTCGCGCAGCCGGTCGGCGTGCCCGTCGGCGGTCTCGATGTCGATCTGGCTCCACTGCGGGAACTGCTCGCAGATCGCCTTGCACGCCGCGGCCCGGTCGCGCCACTGCTGACGCTGCGCCGCGATGTCGTCGGCGGTGCGCCGCGCCTTCTGATAGGCCTCCTCGGCGGCGGCGAGATCGACGGTGAGTGCGTTGATCTTCGCCGACACGTCACCCTGGTACAGGTACTCGGATTGCTTCAGCGGTCGCCGGTCGTCCTTGATCGCGAGCCGGTCGGAGTCCTTGTACAGGCCGGTGTCGGTGACCGCGCGGCGGAACCGGGCGAACACGTCGGGGGAGTCGACGCAGATGTGGTCACCGGCAGAAGAGATCACGTCGACGGCCTCGGCCGCACACGGATGCTTCGGGTCGACCGCGAACAGCTTGCCCGCCAACGTGTTCGGCTCCGGATCGACGGGCTCGGCGCCGAGGAACTTGGCCCGCACGTGGTGCAGCTGCAGGCGGCCGCGCATGTTCGTCTCGTTGACGAAGCGCAGCACCTCCGACCAGTGCTGGTCGGGCACCATCAACCGCAATCCGACCCCGCGCAGCACCTTCTCCACCGCGGTGCGCCACCGCGTCTGGTCGGCTCTGAGGTCCATCAGCTCGGCGACATACGGCAGCTCGGAAGGGTGCACACCGACGGCCGCGCAGATCTGGTCGCGCATCGTCAACGCGAACTCGGGCAGCGCCGAGCCGACGTGCTCGACGCGTTTGAGCTCCTTGGCGGCCTCGTCACGCGCGAGCCGCGCGGACTTCTGCGCGTACTCGGCGTCGGTGGAGGCCTCCCGGTTACGTTCCACCTTCGCCAGCAGCTCGGTGGCCTGCGCCAGCAGATCCTCGCGCAGATTCCAGAAGGCTTCCGCGGTTTCGGGCACCTTCAGGTCCTGCGCGGTGAGCATGTCCTCGTAAGCGTTGCGCCGCCGCGACACCTGCTCGGCCTCGGTCTCGGCGGCGGTCACCTGCGACTGCAGCGGCGCGATGCTGGCACTGGATCCGCTGATCTGGGCGTTGAGTGAATCCGCTTCCGCCTTGGCGAGATTCAGGCTGCGGGTGACGTCCTCGTACTCGTTGTCGAGCTGGTCGATCGTGGTGTCGAGCTGCTCGACCTGGGCCGGGCACTGCGCCAACCGGACGTGGTCGGTGTAGGCGCGCACCATCGGCAGGTCGACCAGGTCGATGATCCCCAGATCGGTGGACTCCGATGCGTAGCGCTGCTGGATCTTCTCGATGTCGCCGAGGATCTTGCGCTTCTTCTGCGCGACGGCCAGCAGTTCGCGGGCCTCCACCAGCGGGTCGATCTGCTTGAGCGCCTCCGGCAGCCGGGTCAGGCTCTCCGGCTCGTCGAGCATGAACTCCCGGACGAACTGCTCCAGCCCGCCCACGCTTTTCAGCGACTTCGCCTTGCCGAGCAGCTGCTGGGCCGCATCCGAGGCACGGATACCGATGGTCGCGTACAGCTGCGCGAGGTACTGTGATTCGACCTTGGTGCTGAACCGCCAGCCGTCCTCTTTGAACACGCCGGTATCGAAACGCCCTGCGGCCCAACGGTTGCAGACATCCTCGATGTCGAGGTTGCCGTCACCGATGACGAACCGGCTCGACGAGTCGTTGCGCGACTCCCCGGTCAGCCACTTGAGCACCAGACCCGTCACCGTGCGGCCGGTGTCGCTGGTGTAGGTGACCGCGACCGCCGACCACGCAGTGCCGTCGCCGCGCAGGTACATCACCCGGCTGGTGCCGCCGTCGCTGCGCTGCCCCCACGCGCCGCGCACGTACTTGTCGACGGTGCGCCGCCCGGCGCTGGACCCGGCGGCGGTGTTGTCTCCCGAGGCGTTGAAGTTGCGCCGGTTGAACGGCAGGAAGCCGAGCGAGATCGCATCCAGCAGTGACGATTTACCGCTGCCCGAGGCGCCGGCGATCAGCGCGCCACCCTCGCTGAACGGGATGTCGTGGTAGCCGTCGAACACGCCCCAGTTGATGACCTGCAGCCGCGACAGGTGGAATTGCTCAGTCAAGTTCGGTCTCTGCTTCCGGGGTGGTGCCGCCCAGCAGCAGTTCGAACTGCTGCTGCAACTCGGTGATCACGCTGGCCGTCATCACCGCGGTGATCACGGGGGAAATGGTGTAGCTGTCCTCGTCGTCGCGGCTGCGGCGCAGGATCTCCAGGCCGGTCAGCCGCGCGATCGCGGCGTCGATGCGGCCGGTGAACGTGACCGCGTCACGGTCGGTGTCGTTGAGCACCCCGGAGAACAGGTTGTGCATCTCCTCGCGGGAGATCAGCACGCTCTGCCCGCCGGCGGCGCGCATCATCTGCGCCAGGTGCAGCGCCAGGATCGAATCGTAGGTGCCGAGCGGCTCGCGGCGCAGAAGCTTGACGCCCCTGGCGGATTCGTAGCGGGCCTGCTCGACGAACGCGACCTCAGTGCCGTCGACCACGCGCAGGATCAGGTCGAGCTCGGAGAGCCGCACCGACAGCTCGTTGCGGTACTCCAGCACCCACGAATACAGGTCGGCGTCGGACTCGGCGCTGATGTAGCGCCGCGTCAGCAGGTGCTGCAACGCCCAGCAGGCCCGGTCGGGCAGCTCGGAGACGTCGCCGTCGAAGCGCGGTCGGCGGTGGTGCGGCGGACGGGCGGTCTGGTCGACCTCCGGCAGCGCGGAGAACGCCGCGAAATCGGCGTCGTGTTCGGTGGACGTCACGCAGAGGCTCCAACACTGATCGGTTCGGTAAACATCAAATGGGGGACCGCGATTTCGCGATCCGTGCCGTCGAGCGAGCGGAACCGGACCGTCACCGACTCGTCGGCCGCGGCGTCGCCGCCGGGCTGTTTGAGCGCCCACGACCACAGCACGATGACGTGCCCGAGGTACGCCCCCTGCCCCGACTGGCCGAGCATTTCGACGGCCTTGGCCAGCGGCACCGGCCCGGTGCGCAGCTCGCGGTTGAGCATGTCCGACATCGCCGGCGCGTCGACCTGGGTGGTCAGCGCGGCGAAGGTGCTCAGGTCGACCTCGCCGTCGGCGGCCTTGGCGGGCTTCGGGTTCGACAGGTCGCCGATCTTGAAGCTCAGCGCGCCGACACTGCTGATCGCATGCCGGGCCAGCGGCAGCTCGAGATCGAGCCGGGAGTCGATCAGGCTGGACTTGAGCAGATTGCGGGCCGCGCCGATCGCCTCGTTGAGCTGGCGTGCTACCCCGCGGCTCTGCTCCAGCGTGCCGAACGCGGTGAACCGCTTGACGCGCTGCGCGCAGCGCTGCTGGATGCGTTCGACCTCGTCGATCTGCTGGCCGACCAGTTCGAAGAACCCGGCCATCACCTTGCGCAGCGCCGGGTCCAGGGCGGGCAGCGCATCGGCGACCGCGGCGACGTCCGCCTCGAACTCGGCGCGCTGGTCCGGGTCGTTGATCATCCGCAGGAAGGCGCGGTGGCTGTCGCGGCCCTGTGAATCCCATGCGGCCTGGTAGTCGGCGTACATCTGGCGCTGCCGGTCGCGGTACTCGACGTTGCTGTCGATCGGCTCGTCGAGCGCGGCGGTGGCCTGCTCGATCATCGTGCCGTACTGGCCGATGTCGGTGATCAGCCGTTCCATCTGCATCGCGATCGCGCGGGCCTCGTCGTAGGCGTCGGTCACATCCGGGGCCGGGCGCTCGCCCTTGTCGAGTTCGTCGAGCTCGCGGTGCAGCGCCTCGATCTCGGCCTCGATGCTCTTACGGATGCGGGCCGGGTCGCCGCCGACCTTCAGCGCGACCTGCTTGAGCCGCGACGCGATGCCGTTGATCGAGCCGCCGGTGGCGATGGTGTCCTGCCGGCGCATACCGCGCAGGAAGTCCAGCGCGCGGCGGGCGTCCTGGGTCAGGTAGCAGACGTTGCGGCCTGCGGCGCCAGCGGTGCCCCGTTCATCCAAGATGCGGTGCAGCCAGCCCTGGCTGGCCCACGACTTGATCAGCGCCAGCCCCGGCTGCGGGTCGCCGAGGTCGTCGAGGTCGCGTTCGAGGCGCACGACGAGCTCGGTCTCCGGGATCACCCCGTCGGCCAGGTGGCGCTCCATCAGCGTCGCGTACAGGCTCAGGTTGGTCGTGGCCAGCAGCCGGATCGCGCGGGAACCCTGCAGGTCGCGGTTCAGGTCGAGCAGGTCGGCGGCTGACAGTGTCGCGTTGTCGTCCACCTGGCTCCTGTTCTCGTGTGCGCTGCGGTTCGTGCCGTCGCCGGAGGCCCCAACATAGGCCACCGCGTCGACATAGCCGGTCTGCGGTCGGGGAGTGTCGCGCGGTTTCCCGGCCCAGCTGTGACCTGTGTGACCAGCGGGATTGCAGTGCGCTGTGGGGTTTCGCGAGACCGCCACCACGGTAGCGCAGCGGCGTAGATCACGACGCTGGTGGCGGTGTCGCGAGACGGGCGCGGGCGTCGGCGCACAGCCGGGCGATCACGGCGGCCGCGGGCTCGCCGGCGGTGACGTCGTCGACGCCCTGACCGGCGTTGACCGGCGCGATCCGGTAGTCGTCGGCGGCGATCGCGGCTCGCAGCTGCGCGCGGGCGTGATCGTCGGGGGTGCGGCCGTCCCACGCGTCGGTGAAGTCGTTGCGCAGCACCCGCTCGGGGAAGCGCGCGGGCCACGGGTAGCCGAGTGCGGCGTCGAACACCCGGGTGTTCAGGGTGTCGGCTGCGGTGGCCGCGGCCAGTGCCTCGCCGGCCTTCGCGGGCAGCAGCGACTCGGCGCACGCCGCGAACGCCGTCCCGATCCATGCGCCGGCCGCACCGGCGGCCAGCACCGCGGCCAGCGCCCGCCCCGACGCGATGCCACCGGCGGCCAGCACCGGCACCGGTACGCGGTCGAGGACCGCGGACAGCAGCGGCAGCGTCGCGACCGCCGGGGTGCCGTGCCCGCCTGCCTCGGCGCCGCGGGCGACGAGCACCTCGACACCGGCGTCGACGGCGCGCAGCGCGGAGTCCACGTCGGCGACCTGAGTCGCGGTCACGCAGCCGGCGTCGTGCGCGCGGGCCACCCAGTCGTAGTCCGCGCCGAAGCTGACGCTCAGCAGCGCCGGGCGGGCGTTCAGCGCGGTGTCCAGGATCTGCGGGTCCTTGCCGATGACCCAGTCGATCAGGCCGATCCCGAAGGGACGGTTGAGGGTTCCGAGGATCTCCAACTGCGCGGCCAGCGAGGCGGCGGAGCTGGAACTGCCGTTGCCGATCAGACCGAGGCCGCCGGCATTGCTGACCGCCGCGGCCAGCGCGCCGCCGGCCGCGCCGCCCATCGGGGCGTTGACGATCGGGACGTCCAGCCCCATCGCCGACGACCACCGGGTCGATATCGTGTCCATGTCGCGGGCCATTATCGTCCCCGTGCCAGGATGAGGCCATGACGGTCGTGTTCGTGCATGGGAATCCTGAGACCGAGGCGATCTGGGCGCCGCTGACGGCGGTGCTCGGACGCGACGACGTCGTCCTGCTGTCCCCGCCGGGGTTCGGCGCGCCGTTGCCCGACGGCTTCGGCGCGACCTTTCTGGAGTACCGGGACTGGCTGGAGAACGCCCTGGAACAGATCGACGGACCCATCGACCTGGTCGGCCACGACTGGGGCGGCGGGCACGTCGTCAACGCGGTGATGCACCGGCCCGAACTGGTGCGCAGCTGGGCCACCGACGTCATCGGCCTGTTCGACCCCGACTACGTGTGGCACGACATGGCGCAGGTGTGGCAGACCCCGGGGGCCGGGGAGGACCTGATCGCCGACATGATGGGCGGCGGGTTGGAGGCACGCACCGAATTGATGTCCTCCCTTGGCATTCCGGACGACATCGCCGCCGCGATCGCCGAGCACCAGAACGACGACATGGGCAAAGCCATTCTCGCGCTGTACCGTTCGGCGGCGCAGCCGGCGATGGCCGACGCGGGTCGCTCGCTGGAGAACACCGCGGCCCGGCCCGGGCTGTCGCTGCTGGCCACCGAGGATCCGTACGTCGGGGTGAACGACAACCGCCGCCGCGCCGCCGAGCGTGCCGGCGCCCGCACCACCGTGCTCGACGGCCTCGGACACTGGTGGATGGTTCAGGACCCGCAGCGCGGTGCGGCCGCACTCACGGAGTTCTGGGAGTCACTCGCATAGGTGACCGGGGCGCATCCGCCCAATCCTTTTGTGCCGCAGCGGAACAGGTCCGCCGGTCAGCGTGCCGCGATCGTGGCGAAGTCCGGACAGGTGCTCACGCCGGGCTCACCCCGATCTTCACGTGCGGGCTGTCCTGCTGTGCCTGCCAGGCCTTTCCGGCGTTGTCGAGGCTGTAGCGGGTGGTGTCGACGCTGATGCGGTTCTCCGACGCCAGCCCGACCAGCTCCTGGTAGGCCTGGCGCATCACCCGGGCGGGCATCAGGTTGTTCATGTGCCCGATATGGGTGCGGCCCATCAGCTTGGTGAACGGGATCTTCGGTGTGCCCGCGCCCTGGCCGACGGTGATCAACGTCGCCCCGACCGCCGACGCGTCCAGCGCGGCCAAAAACGGGTCGCCGTAGACCATGTCGACGACCACGTCGTAGCCGTCCTTGACCTCGGCGCGCAGCGCAGCCGCATCGTCGTCACCGCCGAGCTCGACCACCGCGTCGGCGCCCAAGTCCATCGCCTTCTGCAGCGCGTCCTTGTCGCGGCCGGCGCCGACGACCCGGCCGGCACCAAGGATCTTGGCCGCCTGGATCGCGATGTTGCCGACGACACCGGTGGCGCCGAGAACCAGCACCGACTGCCCGGCCGATACGTCGGCGTGCCGGGTCAGCGGCAGCCACGCCGCCAGACCGGCGATGCCGAGGGCGACGGCCATGTCGTCGGAGACGGCGTCGGGCACCTCGAAAACCAGATCTGGATCGAACTGGGCCAGCTCGGCCCACGACCCGAACGGCGGCACCGGGGAGTCGAAGTACACCCGGGTGCCGTCTTCGGTGTGGCCGACGCCCTCCTTGCCGACCACACTGGGGATGACGGGGTCACCCAACTGGCCCGACGCCAGCGCCAGGTCGACCGGATTGCACCCGGCGAGGCTGACCCGCACGACGTCGCGGGTCGGCTCGTCGAAGTCCCTGACCGTCGGCGGCCCTCCCACAGCCTCCAGAACCGCGGCGCGCATGGCAGCCCTCCTGGTCATCGGTGACGTTGTCGGTGCACCTGCCGACTACCCGGGACCGCGCGGGCGAAACCGCCAGCCGCGCAGCAGGGGCCGCGGTGCGCAGAACTCTCAGGTGCGTTGCGGCGGTCCCGGATCGGGTGGGCGCGACGGGCCGGGCGGGGAATCCGGGATGTCGTCGGGGACGAGGCGTTCGGGAACCTCGGTCGGGGCGAGGCGCTCCGGCGGTTCCTCGGGTGCGCTGGCGCGGGGCAAGGCTTCGGTCTTCATGGCCGAGGCGTACCCGGCGGGGTGCGGCGTCACACCCGGGCCCGCGCCTCGTGGTCGACGACTTCGGCGGCGGCCCGCTCACCGCTGCGCACCGCGCCGTCGATGAAGCCGTACATCTGCGCCGACGACTCGGTGCCGGCCCAGTGGATCCGCCCGCACGGCCGGCGCAGCGCGGGCCCGAACTCGGTGAGAACACCCGGCGGGGCATGCGAGATCATCCCGCCGCCGGAGTATCGCTCAACGGACCAGTTGTGCTCGACGTAGTCGACGGGGGAGCGGGCCCGGTCCCCGAATCGTTCGGCGACCGCCGCGAGGACGGCCTGCCGGCGATCCGCCGGGGCCAGCCGGCACAGCGCACGCGCTTCGGCACCTTCGGTGATCGCGGTCAGGATGCCGGGTGTACCTGCTTCGGTGCACGAGTCGATGGTCAGCGTGGCCGCCGATCCCGGGGCGAACGACTGGCCCGACAACCGGTCGGCCCGCCAGAACGGCTCATCGAAGATCATCGCGATCTTGAACACCGCGCCGCTGGGCATCCGCTGGTGCAGCAGCGCCCGGTCGACCGGCAGCATCGGCTCGTAGACGATGTGGGAGGCGATCGCGACCGGAACGGTCACGATGACCCGCCGCGCGCGGATCTCCGCGGTGTCCGAGCGCACCGTGACCCCGGCGTCGTCCTGGGTGATGCCGCGCACCGGGTGCGCCAGCAGGATGGCGTCGTCGAGTTCGGCCGACACCGCGCGGTAGATCGCGCCCATCCCACCGACCGGCCGGGCGTCCTCGGCCGCGCCCTCGACGCCGAGGACGAAGCTCGGCCCGCCCGCGGCAGCCATCTGGTACAGGCAGAACAGCAGCGAGAGCTCCGAAGCCGCCGACGTGTACAGACCGGCGACCGAGGACTCCAGCAGCAGCCGCGCGGGTTTCGACAATGTGTTGGCGTCCAACCACTTCGCCCACGTCAGCCGATCCCACCTGAGCGCCTTCGGCGCGGTCCACGGCGCATCCGGCGGGATCGACTTGCACATCTGGGTGAGCTCGGCGAAGACGACGCCGAGGTTGGCGACGGCGACCGGACTCAGCGACAGCGGGACGGTTCCGCGGTACTTGTAGGTCTGGCCGTCGAGGAACATCATCGCGTCCCCGTCGACGAACTGTTTGTAGCTCGGGACGCCGAACTCGTCCATCAGTGCGTAGATGCGGTCCTGGCCCGGCCCGATCCACGCACCGCCACGGTCGAGCCACGAACCGTCGCTGCGGTTTTCGGTGTAGGTGCGGCCGCCGACACGGTCCCGGGCCTCCAGCACGGTCACCGAGTGCCCGGCCTGTTTGAGCCGCAGCGCGGCGGTCAAACCGGCGAACCCCGCACCCACCACGCAGAAATCCACGTCGACCATGACTTGCCCCCCGCAAGTTCTCGGCGCGGGGCCGCGTCGGCCGGGCGCAAAAGTATTGCGCGCCGTCGGGATTCGGTGACGCGATGAAGTCGGATAAAGCGTGCGCCCCTGGTGTGCGTGGTGTCAATATGCGGTCGGCGGTGATCTTGCCTGGGCAACCAGCGTGGCCGGCGTCAGGTGCTCACCAGAATCCTGACCAGCGCCGTCACCCCCAATACGACGATCAGCACCCGCAGCCACACCGGGCTCAGCAGGCGGCCGTACTTCGCGCCCAGCCAGCCGCCCGCCAGCGCACCCAGCGCGATGCAGGCGGCCACCGTCCAGGCGATCCGGTCGAACGCCATCACGGTGTAGGCGGCGGCCGCGAGCAGGTTGACCACGCCGACGAGGAGGTTCTTCAGCCCGTTGGACATCTGCAGATCCTGCGCCAGCAGCACACCCAGCACACCCATCAGCAGAACGCCCTGTGCGGCAGCGAAATAGCCGCCGTACACCCCGACGAGATACACCGCGACCACGAGCCCCGGGCTGATCGTCGTCGCCGCGTCTGCTCGGCGTGCCGCGACCCAGGCCTGCAGGCGGGGTTGCGCGATGACGAGACCCAGTGCCGCGACGAGCAGTACCGGGACCACGATCTCGAACGTGTCGTCGGGCAGCGCCAGGAGGAGGAAGGAGCCCGTCAACGCGCCCAGTGCGGAGGCCGGGAGCAGGGCCATCACGGTGTGCTTCTGAGCCGCGATCTCCTTGCGGTACCCCCACGCTCCGCTGACTCCGCCGGCGACCAAGCCGATCGCGTTGCTCATGGTCGCGACGACCGGCGGATAACCCAGCGCGATCAGCACCGGAAACGTCACCAACGTTCCCGAACCCACCACGGCGTTGATCCCACCTGCCGCCAGCCCCGCCAGGATGACGATCGCTATCTCCCACACGAGCTCAACCGCACAGAGTTCGGGCGGCGTCGGCAAGCGCCGCCGCTGCGACCCGGCAGTCCGAAATCGCCACCGCCTCGGCGTGAACCACGCCTGCACCGAAGTCGCGCCGACCGGGACCGAACATCACCGTGGGAACACCCAGGCTGCACCCGTATCCCGCATCGAACGCGTTGCGGCTGTACATCATCGGGAAGCCGGCCAGCGCGCTGACCACCGGGGCGGACGGCTCCACCAGCGCGGGGAACATCGATGCCCCGGCCCCGACTTCCACATCCGGCCACGACCCGTCGAGATACCGGCGCACCGCCGCGACCGCCGCATCGGGATCCTCGCCGGGCAGCAGCCGCCGGTCCACGACGACATGCACCCGTGACGGGAGCGTGTGAGGTGCGATCGGTTCGCACCGGAACTGGTAGGGCGTCGCGGTGGCCGGACCGAGATCCGGGTGCGGCGGCGGCAGCGGAACCTCGGGCAGTCTGCCCACGAGCTCGGCCGCGGGTGGAATCGGGTTGCGGCCCAACTCGGGTTGGCTGGAGTGCGACGCGGCACCCGGCACCGTGATGCGGATGTCCACCCGACCGCGATTACCCAACGACACATGAAGATTCGTCCCGAAGGCGATGATGGACTGCGCTGCCCTGACGCCGAGGTCGCCGAAGATCCGCCGTGATCCGTCATGGCTGCTGCGGCCCTCGCAGTTCACCGTCAGCCATACCGCACGCCGCAGCGAGCGCAACTCCCGCGCGGCGGACAGCGCCGCCGCCATCGGTCCCTTGTTCTGGTTCGCGCCCTGACCCACCACCGCCGGGCCGTCGAGGTTCAGCGCCGCCCCGTCGACGATGCGGGCCTGATGGGGATCGGTCATCAGATTGCCGTGCTGTGAAACGATGTAGGTCTGCAGCAGCAGTCCGTCGGGGGTGTCGGGACCGAACCGCGCGGCGATGTCACCACAGGGGTGCCGCAGAATCTCGTCGGGTCCGAGGGCTTCGACCAACGGCAGCACCGACCTGGTCACCGTGTCGTACAACTGTGTGTCGCCGGGCAGGATCTCGGTGGCGCCGGCCGGCACCGCGGTGTCGGTGCCCACCAGGCTCAGCAGCGTGTTCTCCAGGAAATCGGCCATCAACAGGCGGGGACCGCTCGGCGTCGGCGCTGCAGTTCGGGCAGCAACGTCTGTTCGGCGAGCTCCATCTGCCGCGGCTGGTCGAACGACGCGAACCGCAGGATCGGGATGTCGAGACCACGTTCGAGGTACTCGTCGATGCGGGTCAGGACCTCGTCGGGGGTGCCGAAAGCGCCCCACCGGTCCAGGATCTCGTCGCTGCTGTCCATCGAGTAGTAGGTGTCGAGGAATCGCTTGCCCTCCGCGCGCGCCTCGGCCCGGCTGGCACCCAGATTGATCATCAGGTGCGCTGACGAGGACATCGCCGACGGATCCCGTCCGGCGGCGTCCGCGGCCGTGCGGATCTCGTCCCACTTGCGGCCGAACTCCTCGGGGGTGGTGACGGCGGTCTGCCACCCGTCGGCGAGGGTCGCGACACGTTCGATCGCGGCCCGGTAACGGCGCTCGGGCATCCGGGCCGGATCGGGGTTGCTCGCGATCCAGATCGGGCACGGATCCTGAATCGGTTTGGGTTCCAGGGAAACCTCGGGGAAGGACCAGAACTGGCCGTCCCACGCCGTCGACCCGCTCCACAACGCGCGCACCAACCGGATGCCCTCTTCCAGACGCGGGACTCTCTCGCGCCCGGTGACACCCGTGGCGGTCAGCTCGGCGACGACATTGCCGCCGCTACGTTCCGTCGTGGCGCCCAGACACACCGCCAGAAGTGCGCGTCCGCCCGAGAGCACGTCGAGGCTGGCCCACTGGGCGGCGAACATGACCGGTTGACGCAGCGGGAAGGTGGCCAGACAGCACACCCCGAGTTTGACCCGCTCGGTGCGTGCGCTGATCGCCGCCAAGCTCGTGACGGCCTCCACTCGAGGCTTGGCGATGAGCCCGTCACCGACCCACACCGAATCGAAATACTCGCCCTGGTCCGCGAACTCGGCGAGCTCGAGCATCTCGGCGACAGTGATGGCGCCGAACAGGATCCCGCGGTTGGGAAGGCTGAGTCCGATTCCCTGCATGTTGCTCCTCTGTGTTCTCAGCAGACGCCGACGTAACCGTCTTTGCGCCGGTCCGAGCCGCCCTCGAGGCCGGCGTCTGTGCGCAGGATCATCTGCGCTCCACCGCATTCGAACCGTGGCAGCGCGGTCAGCTCGTGACCCCGCCGCGCCAACTCGCCGGCGGCGACGTCGTCGAAGCCCGCTTCCAGCCCGACTGTGCGCCCCGGCATCACCCGCAACCGGGGTGCATCGATGGCCTGCTGGGCCGACATGCCGCGGTCGAAGACATTGCGCAGGATCTGAAGCTGCCCCTGGGGCTGCATGAATCCGCCCACGATGCCCAGGCACCCCCGGAAACCGGTTCGGTCCCCGAGCATCGCCGGAATGATGGTGTGATATGGCCGTTTCCCACCCTCGGGGCGGTTCGGATGGCCCTCGCGCAGCGTGAAGCCATTCCCGCGATTCTGTAGCAGGACACCACTACCGGGCGCCATCACCCCGGACCCGAAGCTCTCGTAGAGACTCTGGATCAGTGAGCACGCCGCACCCGTGCGGTCGACGACGCAGACGTACACCGTGTCCGACGGGACCCCCGGCCCCTTCGCATACGAGGCTTGTGGCCCGATGTTCGCGCGCACCTCCGCCAGGCGACTCTCGTCGAGAAGGTCCGCGACCGCCACCGGATGAAACAACGGATCGGCGACGTTGTCGGCCGCATCGGCGAATGCGGCCTTCAACGATTCGATCAGATGGTGGTCGGCCTCGCCCTGCGAGGTCAGCGGCAGCTCGCCATAGAGGCCCGCCGCTTCGAGCACCACCACACCCTGTCCGGGTGGCGGCATCTCGTAGATGTCGATGCCGCGGAAACCGCCGCGGATCGGCGCGCTCCACTCCGGGCCGGCCCAGCCGGACAGATCGGAGCGCCGCAGCGGACCGCCGAGCGCCTCCACGGCGTCGGCGAAGCCCGCGGCGATGTCGCCCGTGTAGAACGGGGCATGGCCCTCGGCGACAAAGCTTTCCAGCGCATCGGCAAGGCCGGGGTTGACGAACACGTCGCCGACGTCGGGCACGTGACCGCCGGGCAGGAACACCGCCGCCGCGTTCGGGTTGCGACGCAGCTTGTCCGCGCCCAGATGCCACTCCTCGGCGACGATCGGGCTCACCGCGAACCCGTTGCGGGCTGCCTCGATCGCCGGACGCAGGATCCGCTCGCGTCCGACCCGGCCGTAGCGGTCGAGCAACGTGGTCCATCCCCACGTCGCGCCCGGGACCGTCACCGTCCACGGTCCGTCGGGCGGCATCTGATCGAAGCCCTGCGCGCGCAACGCCTCCACCGTCATCCCCGCCGGTGCACCGCCGGCCGCGGCGAGACCCACCGGCTCCTCAGCTCCCGGCTCCCAGTAGAGGGCGAACAGGTCCCCGCCCACGCCCGTGGAGCGCGGGTCGACGACGGTGAGCATCGCCGCGGCGGTCACCGCCGCGTCGGCCGCGGTGCCGCCCTCCTCGAGGACGGCGACCGCGGCGTCGACGGCCAGCGGGTGACTGGCGACGACCATGCCTGTGGCTTGGCTCATTTGGCGCCGGAGACTTCGGTGATCATGTCGAAGTCCACCATCGACGGGTCAGCAGGCTGGTTGTACTCGCCGAGCGACTGGAAGAAGGTGTCCATGCTGCTCCAGCTCTCAGCGGTCAGCGGCGCGGTGCCCGCCTTCGGGTAGAACGACGCCTCGTTGTAGTACTGGTAGATCTGGGGCAGGAAGTCGTCGCGGACGTCGGGCAGCTGCTCCTTGACCGCGGCAGTCCACGCGGCCTCGTCCTGATAGAACTCGTCGTAGGCGCTCTGGACGTCGGTCAGGAAGTCCGCGACGCGGTCCCGGTTGCCTTCGAGGAACTTGCCCGAGGTCACCCACACGGTGTTGAACGCGCTCGCGCTCTCGCCCTTGAGGTCGCTCCAGTCGCCGAGAACGGTGAACTCGCCGTTGCCCTGCAAGGTCAGCACGTCGCCGAACTCCAGTGCGGTGGCGTCGATCTGCTTACCCAGCATCGCCGCGGCCCGGTTCGGGGATTCCGGGAGAACACTCCAGTTGATCTGGTTCTCGAGGTCCGGTCCGGCCTGCCGCGCCAGCTCGCGGGGCAGCGTCTCGGTGGGGGAGCCGGGCCCGTGGTACGCGACGCGCGCCCCCGCGAGGTCGCTGACAGTCTTGTACTGAGACTGCGACACCAGGACGAATTCGGGGATCACCTGGCTGACGTAGACGATTTTGACGTCGATCCCGCTCTGCGCCGCCTTGATCGCCGACGCGCCATCCATGTTGCCGATGTCGAAGTTGCCGTTCTGAAGTCCGGCGATCACCGCGCTGTCCTCGTTGAGGGCGGTGATCTCGGCGCCGGCCTTCTGTGCGCCGAGGTAGTCGGCGATGTCGGCCGGGTCGAGATCGGAGGCGAACGCGACCCGCAGGGGTGCGGCCGTATCTCCCTCCGGGGCTTGGCTG
This sequence comes from Mycolicibacterium parafortuitum, assembly GCF_002086815.1. GTDB lineage: Bacteria > Actinomycetota > Actinomycetes > Mycobacteriales > Mycobacteriaceae > Mycobacterium > Mycobacterium parafortuitum. The sequence goes on along the minus strand of NZ_MVID01000037.1, from coordinate 29,610 downwards.
CTCGACGAGCAGCCCGCGAGGGCGAGCGCGGCGGCGGCCGCGGCCACCACCGAGCCCAGACGTGTGAATTTCATGTTCTTCCCTTCGATCGACTGATTTCGGCTAGGCGTGGATGCCGCGGTGCCATGGCATGAGGCGGCGTTCGAGGAGCTGGACGGCGGCCGCGAGGGTGACGCCGAGCATGGCGAGCACGATCACCCCGACGAACACCTTGTCGGTGCGGTAATAGTTCGCCGCTGTGCTGATGAGTCCACCGAGACCGGTGACGGCGAACAGCAATTCGGCCACCACCATGCCCTTGACAGCGCGCGAGATTCCCATTCGGAGGCCTGCGAAGATGTAGGGCAGCGAGGCGTAGGACACCACCCTGCTGAACAACTGCCAGCGGCTGGCGCCGAAGGCGCGCGCCGCGTCGACCAGGTTGCGGTCCACGTTGCGTACCCCGGTGTAGGTGCTGATCAGAATCTCGAAGACGCAGAACAGGAAGACGGTGACGGTACGTGCTGTGAAGCCCAGACCGAACCAGATGATGAACATGGGGACCAGGGCGGCCGTCGGTACCACGTAGAGCGCCGAGACGAACGGGTTCAGGGTGCGGCCGGCCGGACCGTACCAACCCATGAAGAAGCCGACCGTGATGCCGACGATGATCGCGAGGCAGAAGCCGACGAGCAGTGAGCTCAGACTGTCCAGCAGCGCGCGCCAGAGTTCTCCGGTCTCCCACATCTGCCAGAACGCCCCGGGCAGCTGGGAGGGTGGCGCCAGGAAGAAGTCGCCGACGATCCGTCCCGTGATCTCCCAGATGGTCAGCAGTGTCACGATGAGCAGGACCTGGACCAGGCGCTCCCAACTGAGCAGCTTGCGCCGCAACAGGGTTGCGGTACTGATGTGCTCGCGCTCGATGACGGCAGGCATATTCGGTATCCGTTCGGTGTTCGGCGGCGGGTCTACAGGAGTTCTTCGAGACGGGTGCGGAGTTCGCGTGCCGCCGGATCGTTGATCAGTTCGGTGCGGGAGCGGGGGCGCTCGATCGGGACGGAGACGTCGGCGCGGACCTTTCCGTCGGCCATCACCACGACCCGGTCCGAGAGCAGCATGGCCTCTTCGATCGAGTGCGTGACGAACAGGACCGAACGTTTCTCCTGGCTCCAGATCCGCATGAGTTCGGTCTGCATGTGCTGGCGCGTGATCGCGTCGAGTGCGCCGAACGGCTCGTCCATCAGCAATACCTGAGGTTCCAGGGCCAATGCGCGGGCGATGCCGACGCGCTGCTGCATACCTCCGGACAGTTCGCCGGGATAGTGGTCGACGAAGCCGGCCAGGCCCACCAGCTCGAGGTATCTGTCGGCGCGGGTGGTGCGCTGCGCCCGGGGTATGCCGGCAAAGCGCAGAGACTCGATGATGTTCTGCCGCACGGTCCGCCACGGCAACAGGGAGGGCTGCTGAAATACGACGCCACGGTCGATGCCCGTCCCGGTGACCGGTGTGCCGTTGACTTCCACCCGACCCTCAGACGGCGACAGCAGACCTGCGATCACCTTGAGCACGGTGGTCTTTCCGCATCCGGACGGCCCGACCAGGGAGACGAACTCCTCGGGCCTGACCGCGAGATCGACTCCGTTCAGCGCGAAGGTGCGGACGATTTCGCGGCCGCTGATGCGTTCGTAGACCTTGGTGAGCCCTGCAATCGAGATGGCATCTGTGGCGACGGAAGACTCCACGGAGGTCGGTGCCATGCCGACTCCTCTCGGTATGTTGTATACAAGGAGTGGACCACCGGTGTGTTTCCTGGGTATTTCCTAGGGGTTTACTGTTTGCGTCAATATGCGTTGCGTCAGGCGCTGGCGGCGTCGGCCGCCGCCTGGCTGCGGTACATGTCGGCGGTGGCAATGGTGTGGGCGCGCATGAGCGTCGATGCGTGGGCGCCGTCTCGGGCCCGAAGCGCGTCGATGATGCGCCGGTGCTCATCCCAGGACGCCATGCCGCGGACGTCTGCGACTGACGAAAAGTACCACCGAACACGCTTTTTCATCATCGACAGGGTGGAATGCAACATGCCGCTGCCCGACCATTCGCTGATGTGGTCGTGGAACGAGGAGTTGGCGGAAACGATTCCCTCGACGTCGCCTGCCTCGACGGCGGCCACGCCTTCGCGCCAGATGCCTTCGAGAATGTCCAGTTGCTCTGCCGTCACCCGGGTCGCGGCACGTTCGGCGGCATAGGACTCCAGCAGGGTGCGCATGTCGAAGAAGTCGTCGATCTCGTCCGCGGTCGGTGCGTGCACGTACGCGCCGGTACGCGGGTGGATGTCGACCCAGCCCGTGCGCGCGAGCATCGTCAGGGCTTCTCGAACGGGGTTACGGCTGACGCCGAGTTGGGCCGCGAGCTCGTTCTCCAGGAGCCGCTCGCCGGGTTTGAGGACCCGGCGCACGATCAGATCCTCCAGCGTGGAGTACACCCGCTCCCGGAGGACGGGTTCCTGCTGGATGGTCGGAATCGACTGTGAAGCAGTCTCATTGGCCGCCATTGCCGACCTCCTGGGTTTGTCGGACCCGCGACCATCGTGCGATGAGTTCGTCGGCCGTGGCCACCAGTCCGAAGTGCTTGCCGACGACCTGTACCGACGCGTCGTGGGCTGTTCGAGAATAGGACGCCGCGCAATCCTGCACCAACGTGACATAGAAATCGTGGAAGACGCCATCCCGCAGGCTGGACTCGACGCACACCTCGGTGGCGACGCCGGTGAACAGGATCGAACTCACGCCCAGTGACCTCAAGGTGATGGCCAGGTTGGTGCCGACGAACGCGGAGAAACGATGTTTGATCACCACGTGATCGCCGGGTTCTGGTGTCACAGTGAAGAACTCGGCGCCCCAGCTACCCGTGCGGCAGGTGACCCCGGTGCGCTCGGTGCCGTCCCCGTCCCCGAGTCGGCCCAACCAAGCGGGGCTGTCGTTGGACGGGTCGTGCACGGTGCGGACGAAGATCACCGGTATGCCGGCGTCGCGGGCCGCCGCGATCAGGCGCTGCAGGCGGGGCACCATCGCGTCGACAAAGCGCAGGTCAAACCCATATCCCGTGGGTAGTGAGCCCTGCGCGCTGCAGAAGTCGTTCTGCACGTCGACGACGACCAGCGCCGCATGCCCCGGTAGGTGGCGGTCATTCTCGCTGAGCCGAACCACGTGCCCTCCCCCGCGTGTACTGTATACAAGACCGTATCAGCCGTGCGGGTCGCTCGCAGGGTGCGCCGTTGCGTCTCGGCCGCGGCATTCGCGAGAATCACCGAGCGGCAACGGTATTAGCGCCCCACCGGTTACAGTCTGACCATGGCGGCCGACCGCGTCATCACCTGGCTCCTGGACTCCGATCCGGCGCTGCGTTGGCAGGTCGAGCGTGACCTGGCCGGCGCCGCGCCCGACGTCTGGGAGGCGACGCGTGCGCGGGTCGCCACCGAAGGATTCGGGGCGCGGCTGCTGGCACTGCAGGATCCGGATGGTCAGTGGGCCGGCGGAGCGTTCTTCCCGTCCGGGTTCGACTTCGACACGGTGGAGGCCGAGGGGCAGCCGTGGACGGCGACCACGTGGTCACTGAACGCGCTACGGGAGTGGGGTCTGGATGCCGGGGTGCTGCAGAATCGTCGCACCGCCGAACTCCTGGCGGCCAATTCCCGTTGGGAGTACGACGATCTGCCGTACTGGGGTGGTGAGGTCGACTGCTGCATCAATGCGTGGACGCTCGCCAACGGGGTGTGGCTGGGCGCCGACGTCGCCGGCATCGCCGACTGGTTCGTCGAGCATCAACTCCGTGACGGCGGCTGGAACTGCGAGTGGGTGGAGGGCTCGGCGCGGTCGTCGTTTCACTCGACGCTGAACGCGCTCAAGGGGTTGCTGGCGTTCGAGTCCGCCGGCCTCGCCGACGCGGCCGCCCGCGCGGCGCGGCGTTCGGGGGAGGAGTACCTGCTGGCGCGGAAACTGCTGGACCGGTTGAGTACTGGCGAACCGGTGGGGCCGTGGGTGGGCAACTTCACCTATCCGTTCCGGTGGTGCTACAGCGCACTCAACGCCCTCGATTACTTCCGGTCGTCCTACCAGATGGACGGGCGCCCGCCCGACCCCCGGATGCAGGCGGCGATCGATATGGTGCGCGCCGCCCGCCGGCCCGACGGGACCTGGCTGCAGGGGACGCGTCACCGCGGGCGGGAGTGGTTCCCGGTCGACGTCGAGACCGGGGAACCGTCGAAATGGTTGACGCTCTGCGCGACTCGCGTACTCGACTGGTGGGATGCCGGACACTGAGCGGGCCGTGGGCGACCCGACCTACCTTGCCAGCGCGGCTAGGGCGGCGTCGACGTCGCCCTCGCTGGTAGCCCACGACGTGACGAACCGGACCACCGGCTCGCCGTGGTCGGGTTGGTGCACGACGTAGGACTCCGACAGGCGGCGGTGCAGGTCAGGGGCGAGCCGGACGAACACCTCGTTCGACTCGGCCGGAGACGCCAACGGCAACCCCAGCGACTGCAGACCGGTGACAAGGCGCTGCGCCATCGCATTGGCGTTCGCGGCGTTGCGCAGCCACAGGTCGTCGCTGAACAGCGCGACGAACTGTGCGGCGATGAACCGGTGCTTGCTGGCCAGCTGGCCGATCTGCTTCTGCACCCAGTGGATACCGTCGAACTCCTGCGGGCGGCGCACCAGGACGGCGTCGCCGAACAGCAGACCGTTCTTGGTGCCGCCGACACTGACGATGTCGGCGTCGGCGATCGCCTCGGCGGGCGGCACATCCAGTGACACAACGGCGTTGGCGATCCGGGCACCGTCGACGTGGACCAGCAGACCCAGCTCGTGAGCACGTTCGACGAACTCCTTGACCGCCTGCGCCGTCCACACCCGGCCGTTCTCCGTGGACTGCGTGATCGACACGATGCGCGGCCTCGAATGGTGCACCGCGCCGCGGCCCAGCACCCGGCGCTCCAGGTCCTCCGGCGCGATCAGCCCGTCGACGCTCGGCAGCCGCGTCAGCTGCGCGCCCGACAGCCGCACCGGGCCGCCGGCCTCGTCGAGGAGCACATGCGCGACGTCGCTGCAGTAGATCTCATGCCACGGCCGGGCCGCCGCAGCCAGTGCGATGGTGTTGGCCGCGGTGCCGGTGAACGCGAACAGCACGTCAGCCTCGGGCGAGTCGAACGCGGCCCGGACCGCGTCGGCGGCCTGCGCGGTCACCGGGTCGTCGCCGTAGGACGGGGCGGGGCCGTCGTTGACACGCCGCAGGGCGTCGAGCACCGCCGGGTGCGCGGGCGCGGCATTGTCCGAGGCAAAGGCGGCGGAGGCTGTCGAGGGCGGTGAGGCGGACACTCGTCCCATGATGGCACCGCTCGCTGAACCTCGGCTGAGGGCTGTGATCGACGCCGAGATCGCGACCGGGAATCCCAGTTCGGCGAAACTCAGCCGCGGGTGGCGAGCCAGCCGAAGAAGTCGTCGGCGCACAGCACCGGCTTGCCGTACTCGAGCGCTTTGCGGGCCTTACCCGACTGCGTGCCTGCCTCGGCGGTGACGAGCACGTCGCAGCGGGTCTTGGTCACCGACTTCACCGGGGTCAGGCCCGCCGCGAGCGCCAGGCGCTCCATCTCGTCGCGCTCGACCACCCGCCCGGCCGGATCCTGCGCGGTGCCGGTGAAGCAGATCCGGGCGCCGTCGGTCAGCACCTCGCCGACGTCGTGCTGGACCAGCAGTTCGGCACCGGTCAGGATGTCGACGCCGAGCAGGTCCTCGGCGGCGCGCAATCGGGCGATCACCTCGTCGGTGAGCTGCACCCGCTCCGCCGCGGCGCGCAGCTGATCGGCCACCGAGCGCCGGGCACCGCCCTCCCACCCGGTCACATCCTCCCGGGCGGGTGCCTCCCGGCCCAGGAGCACGGCGCCGACGTCGCGGCTGATCCGCAGCAGCGCCGACAGTGCCGGCAGATGATCGGCGACCGGCGTCGGCACCGACGAGTCCCGGCTCACCAGAAGGCCTGACACCTCGGCGGACTCGGGATCGTCGAACGCCGACGACCCGTCGGCAGCCCCGGTGTCCCGATGCGCCGCCAGCGCGGCCCGCGCCCGCTCCAGCGCGGTGCGCCCCGTCACCCGCACCCCGCGCAGCTCGACACCGATCGGCATCGCCGTCACGAAACCCAGCCGCTTGAGCTCGAAGTCGAGCAGGCCGAGCTGCTCGTCCACCCCGGCCCCGACGGGGGTGCAACCCGCCAGCATCGGCGCGATCACCGCCCACGCTTCGCGCAGCGTCGGCGCCAGCAACACATCGGACACCGTGATGCCGTACGCGGCGCGCGCGTCGGCCAGGTCCCGCTGCGGGTTCACCAGCGTGGTGACCGCGGTGCCGTCGTCGAACGCCACCGCCAGCTCCACCGGCCGCGGCCGCGACATCCGGCCCTCGTCGCCCACGGTCAGCATCCCGATCGCGCAGTACCGCCGCGTCCCGGCATCACCCGCCGACGACCGCAGATAGCGCACGATGCGCCGGTCGGTCTTCAGATCCTTGGGCAGCACAGGGCGTTTGAGCACCAGCCCCGACAGCGACGTGCACCGGCTCAACGCCACATAGAGTTGCCCGGTCGAGAACATCCCGCCGGTCAGGTCGACGACCACCCGCTCCAGCGTCTGCCCCTGGCTCTTGTGGATCGTGATCGCCCACGCCAACTTGAACGGCAACTGGGTGTAGGTGCCGACGACCTCGCGGCTCAGCGACGCACCCGAGGCGACCGGGCGGGTCACCTCCCAGGTGAACGGAGACACCTCCGCGGTGGTGCCGTCCGGGAATTCGACGTCGACGACCGCGCCGTAGCGGTCGTAGCCGACCCCGGCGACGCGCCCGACGGTGCCGTTGACCCAGCGATTGCCCTGGTCGTTGTTGAGCATCATCACCTGCGCGCCGACCTTGAACCGCAGCGTCTCCTCCACCGGCGCCTCGAACATCGCCAGGTCGCCGGATGCCTTCGCGTGGTGCACCATCTCATCGCCGGGCAGTCGTTCCAGCTGCTGCCGGTTGCGCGCGGTGACCAGCCGGTTCGTCGGGGCCAGCGTCAACCAGAACTCGTCGTCGGGCGGTACGAAGTCCTTGTCGGCGCGGGCGTTGAGCTGTTCCTGCGCGTGCCCGAGCAGGACCCCTTCGCGAATCTCGTTGAGAATGGCCGTCATCCGGTCATCGCCGAGCTGCCGGAACACCGTCGTCAACGACACCGTCGGGAAGTCCTCGCGGCGGAACGATTTCGCCGAGAAGAAATACGGGGTGTCATAGACCGTCGAGAAGTACGCGACCTCGTCCTCACGCACCACCGGTGGCAGCTGGTACAGATCGCCGACCAGCACGATCTGCACCCCACCGAACGGGGTGCCCGGCGCCGGCCCGAACCGCTCCAGCGCGGCGGCCACCATGTCGAACACGTCGGCGCGCACCATCGAGGCCTCGTCGATGATCAGCGTCTGCAGCGCCGCGAGCGTCTTGGCGAACCGGCCCGGCCGGTACTCGCCGCGGCGGATGTCGTCGAGCGTGGTGGTCGAGCGGAACCCGAACATTCGGTGGACCGTGTAGCCGTCGACGTTCAGCGCGGCGATGCCGGTCGGCGCGACGACGACCACGTTGCGGTCGGTGTCGGCGATGAAGCGGCGGATCAGCGTGGACTTGCCGGTGCCCGCCTTACCGGTGAGGAACACATGGCTGCCGTGCTCCAGCAGAGCCAATGCCTCCCGGAACTCCTCGGTGAGGACGATCGGCATGGCCGCCAATCTACCTACCCGCCGCGGCGGACCACCGGGGCGAGCAGGCGCAGGCCGTTGATGGCGATATCGGCAGGGCGGGTGAGGCGCACCGCGTACATGCCCGGCAGCAGCCCGTCGGTGGCGATATCGATGCGGCCGAACCCGTTCTGCTCACCGACGCCGACCACCCGCCCGTCACGGTGCAGCAGTTCGGCGGTGACGGGCAGGTCGGCCGCCGTCGCGGCGCCGACCGAGACGGACTCCCCGATCACGGTGCCCGCGGGGTCGGGCTCGGTGACCAACTCGACACCGAAGTGCACCAACGGTTCCGGGAACGGCAGCGGCCCGCTGTCGACCCACCACGGCGGCAGCACCTCGTAGGCGGGCAGGTCGGCGACGACGACCCGCGGATCGGCCATCATGCGCAGCCCGAGCCGGTAGCGGGTCTGCTCGGTGCCGGAGATCTTCAGGTAACAGTGCGTCCGCTCCGGCGGGGTCAGGGTGACGGCGGTCGTGACCTCGTGTACCTGGATCGGCCGCTGGAACTCGTCGAACAGGGCCGCGGTCAGCGGCTTGTCGGACGCGATGGTCACCGTCGGGATGCGCTTGCCGTCGTGCGCGGGAACGTGGAACTGGAAGTGGTCGCTGTCGACCACCGACGTGGCGGTGTTCGGGAAGACGGGGGCGACCACCACCCGCCGGTGCAGCGTGAGGCCGAAGGTGCCGGGCCCGTGCCCGACGGACAGGTCCAGCGGGCCGCGGGCGAACCGCAGCACGGTGGCGTCGTCGAAGGTGTTGTTCGACTCGAACCGGTCGGAGCGCAGCGGGACCGCGGTGTGCGACACCTCCAGGCGGTAGGCCGCCGACCCACGCGCCGAGACCCGGATCACGTAGTCGCCCTGCGGGATCACCCCGGACGCCCGGAGGGCACCGTCGCCCCGGATGACCGCCAGCCTGTCGGCGCCGTCGAAGTCGACGCGGTGCCCGCAGGAGTCCAGCAGGTCCAGCTCCAGATCGGCGATGCGGGCGTGGAAGTTAACGGTGATCGCCACCGCGCTGTAGTCGTCGAGCGAGAACGACCAGTGGTCGACGCCGCGGTCACTTCGCGCAATCGAGTACGTATCCGGCTGTGGGGCAAAGACACCCGGGCGGATCTGCGCCAGCGGGCGCGCCGAGGACGCGGTGGCGCCTGCGTCCGACGGGGCGGGCAGCTGCGCGGCGAGTGCGGCCTCGACCGCGGCGTAGGCGTCGAGTCCCGTGCCGACCCGGCCGTGCCCGCGCCACCCGGTGCGCAGCAGCAGCGTGCGCACCTCGGTGTTCGACAGCTCGGGCGCCACCGCGCGCATCATCGCCGCGGTCGCTGCCACCAGCGGCGCCGAGAACGAGGTGCCGTCGGCCGTCGCCCCGCGCGGCGAGTCCCCGTCGAGGCCCACCGGGACCCCGGTGCCCGGGGCCCAGATGGACACGGAGGAACCGTGATTCGACCACTGGGCGGCGGATTCGTCATCGGAGTCCAGCGCGCCGACGGTGATGACGCCCGGGGTGCGGGTGGCAGGCCGGACCCGCGCGTCGGGGAGTTTGCGGCCGTCGTTGCCCGCCGCGACGACCACCACGACGCCGCTGCGTTCGGCGAAGCGGAACGTGTTGACCCAGTCGGTGTCCGGGAACGACCAGAACTCCGACCACTCGCTGGTGGTGACCGTGAAGCTCATGTTCACCACATCCACACCCCATGCGGCACAGACCCGGATTCCACGCATCACCGACGCGATGTCGTCGAACCGCATCAGCAGCGGCCGGGCCACCGAACCGCCCGAGGCCGCGACACCGGCGATGTGGTGGCCGTGCCAGCCGCCGTTCTCGTCGCGTCCGCCGATGTCGCGGCTGTCGTCGGCGGCGTTGACCGCCAGCACGCCGGCGTCGGACGCGGCGACCCGGAAGCCGCGATCCATGATCGCCAGCGTCGTGAACGCGGGGTCACACCCGGCGAGCCGGTAGGAGTCCACGAGCTGGCCCGCGTCGGCGACACGTGAGCGACCCCCGAACATGCTCCGCTGCCCCGGGTCGCGCGGCAGCGCGGAGGACACGTCGGTCATCCGGTTCAGCCCGACCGACCCCTGGGGCACCTCCAGCGACGCGGCCGCGGCGGCGACGGCCGCGGCCATCGGGGACGAGAACGTCAAGCGCCCGGATGCCGGCGCGATCTGCTCCAGCGCCGCGGCCGCGTCCGGAACCTGCGGGGGCTCGCGGAACACGACCTTGACGCTGCGCGTCGCCACCCCGTCCGCCGGGCGGGACCGGCGCGGACGGCCCAGCTCGGCGGGCGGGTGCGGCAGCGGGCGGTCCGGTACCCGCGTCCCGCCCAGCTCGCGCACCAGGTATTCGACACCGTCGGGGTAGTCGGAGCTGACCAGCAACTCGTTCTCGACGAACAGTTCCGGTGCCGACCCGCCGCCCTCGACGTGCACCGCGCCCGCGCGCCTGCGGCCGCTCACCGACCGCTGATGGGCCGCCTTCGCGGCAAACGAGTACGGACGCACGACCTCGTCCGGGATCTGGTGGGGGAGCGAGACCATGACCGGGGTGACCTTTCACGGGGGATGTCCGTCCCGCGACGCTCGCACCGCCGGTCAACCGCCGCCACCGTAGTGCGCTACCTAGATTTGCGACCGGTGGTCATCTCCGGTGTCAGTGCGCTCCGGGTGGTCGCGCCCGGCCCGCCACCGGCGCCAGCCGCGGTGCGCAGCGAACGCGCCGGCCACCGCCGTCACGCACCACACCACCGCGGCCGTGACCGCCAGCGGTGCGGAGAACTCCCCGATCGACGAGCCCACCACGGTGTACACGAACGCGCGCGGCATGGACCCGATGAACGCACCCACGGCCATCTGCCACAGCGGGACACCGAACGCGCCGAACGCGTAGGACGCCAGCGAGTCGGAGATCCCCGGCACGAACCGCTGCCCGACGACCGCCCACAACCCGCCGCGGTCGATGAGCCGGTCGAGGCGATCCGAGCGCTCGGCGCCCAGCAGTGTCCGCGCGCTCTGCCTGCCCGCGCGCCTGCCGATGAACGCGGAGATCAGTGCGTTGCCGACCGTCGCCCCGAGCGTCACGAACGTGCCCAGCACCGGGCCGAACAGAAACCCGCTGCCCGCCGCGAGTAGCGGACCGGGCACCAGCAGTGCGCCCAGCACCGCCGAGACCACCACGTAGGTCAGCGGGGCCAGCGGTCCGGTCGACTCGATGACATCGCGCGCGGCCTCCACATCGATGACCCGCGCGACGGCGCTGAGGTAGAACAACAGCCCGAGCACCCCGACGACCAGCGCCAACCGTGCCAGCGCACGCCGCTTCGAGGGTTCCGGGACGCCGGTGGGCTCAGACATGTCGAGCGCAATCCTGCCCTACCGACGGGTTCGCGAAGCCCTACGGTTCGCGAAAGCTGCGGTTCGCGAAGAGCTACGGCGTCGGGTTGTCGCTGTCGTAATCCCGGAACGTCGGGGTGCGCCGGGCCAGCACCCAGATCGCGACGATCATCAGCAGACCCCCGGCCAGCAGCGGGCTCCAGATGAAGAACGCGCTCGCCACCGCTCCGGTGACGACGTCGCCGAGACGCGGCCCGCCGGTGACGATCAGCGTGTACATGCTCTGCACCCGGCCGCGGATATGGTCGGGCACCGCGGCCTGCAGCATCGCCATCCGGAAGATCGCGCCGACGTTGTCGACCGCGCCGGCGATCGCCAGCACCACCGCCAGCGCGGCGATCGCGGCGACGTTGGTGCCGTCGGGATGCGGACGCAGCGCCGCGACGGTGACCACGACGCCCGCCAGCACGACCATCACCGCGTAGATGTAGGTGACGATCAGGATCGCCTGCCCCTGCCTGCGGATCGAGCCCGTCCAGCCGGAGAAGAACGCCAGCAGCGCCGACCCGGCCGCACCGGCCGCCGACAGCACACCGACCGTGGTGACCCCGCCGCCCATCGTCACCGCGCCCAGCGCCGGGAACAGCACCCGCGGCTGCGCCAGCGCCATCGCGATCGCATCGAGGGTCAGGCTGAACCGCACGTTGCGGGCGCGCCGCAGGAACGCGGCGCCGTCGAGGACCGCGCGCACCGGATTCGCCTGTGTCGCTTCGACAGGCCGCAACGCGGGCAGCGTGAACACGCCGAGGAACGCCGCACAGTGCAGCACCACGTCGATCAGGTAGGCGGTGTGGAAGCCGCCGACGTTGACCGCACCGGCGGCCAGCATCGGGCCGACGGTCGCCATCAGCCCGAGGTTGATCCCGTTCAGCGCGCCGGCCGCGGGTAGCAGATGAGCCGGCAGCAGCCGCGGGATGACGGCCCGGCGGGTAATGCCGCCGACGGTGCCCGCGGCCGCATTGACCGTCGCGGCGGCATACAGCAGCCACAGTGAGGTGCCGCCCAACAGCGCATGCACCGCCAGCACCGCGATCGCGATCCACGAGATCACCGACGCGATCCACGCGACGCGGCGCCGGTCGAAGCGGTCGGCCAGGGTGCCGCCGTAGAGACCGGTGATGATGATCGGGCCCAGGCCGATACCGGCGATCAACGACACCGCGAACGTCGAGGACGTGATCGCGTAGACCTGCAGCGCGACGGTGACCACCGTCATCTCCTGCCCGATGCTGCCCAGCGCCGTGCCGATCCACAGCCGGGTGAACGCGCGGCTGGTCCGAAACGGTGTGACGTCGAGAAGCAGGCGGCGCTTACGTTCGGTGGGCGGCGTCACCGAACGAGCACACGGGACGGATCGGCGCTCCACTCCGACGCGGACCCGACGTAGAGACGCGCCCGAACCCCCAGAACCGACAGCACGAACACCTCGAGCGCGGCGGCCACCCCGGTGCCACAGTAGGCCGCGGGTTCGGCCCCGGCCGGGATGCCGAGCGCGGCGAAATGCTCCCGCAACTGGTCGTCGGGGAGCAGAAACCCTGCGGCGTCGAAGAATTCGGCCACCGGGACATTGCGCGCGCCGGGGATGTGCCCGGCGCCCGGGTCGGTCGGATGGGAGAACTTCGCCGCGGGCCGCGCGTCGAGCAGCAAGCCGCGTTCGGCGAACGACGGCACGTCGCCGACCTCGACGACCGGCAACCCGCCGGGGCGGATGACGAAGTCACCTTCCACCGGCGCGTCCACCGGACCCGTCTGCAGTTCGCCGGGCCATGCGGCGACGCCACCGTCGAGCAGGCGCACGCCGGCCACGCCCGCCCACGTCAACAGCCACCACGCCCGCGCCGGGGCGGGGGAGCGCGGCGCGCCGTAGACGACGACCGGGGTATCGGCGCCGATGCCCCACTGCCGCACCGTCTTCTCGAACTCGGCGGCGCCGGGCAGCGGCCGCTTGCCGTTGCGGCCGGTGCTCGCGCCGGCCAGATCGGCGTCGACGTCGACGAACTGCGCACCGGGCAGGTGCCCGGCGAGGTAGGCGTCGCGGTCGGCGTGGTCGGCAGGCATCACGTGCCGGACGTCGAGCACAACCGTCTCGGGCCGGTCGGCAAGCCACGACTGCAACTCCGCAGGCCCGATCAGGTGGGCGGAGCGGTCCGCCTCACTCATGGTGTGCTCCCTTGTGTCGTTGGTTCACGGAATATGTTTCATAACATAGGGATACAGCGGTGCCGTGGGTAAAACTACGGCTGAGGAAAACCCTCGGATATCTCGCGGCCGTAATTATTCTCGCGGCAAGAGAAATTATGGACTTCGTGCTGAGCAGCCCATTTAATGTGCTTGCACCTCAACGCATTTTGTATCAAAGCACTTTGTAACAAAAGGACGAACATGACCCTGATCACCACCAGTGTGGTCTCCGTCGAGGATCTCCGCGCGAGCCTGCACGACCCCGACCTCGCGGTGATCGAGGTGTACGCCAACACCCCCGGCGAACCCGTGATCCCCGGCGCGGCCGCCGTGTACTGGAAGGACCTCGCCTGGCATCCGCTGGAACGCGAACTGGCCACCGGAGAAGAACTGTCCCGGCGGCTGTTCGACCTCGGCGCCGGCCAGGGTTCCCGGATCGTGCTCGCCGGTGACCCGACCCAGTTCGCCGCGTACGTGCTGTGGACGCTGCGAGTGCGCGGCTATACCGACATCGGCTACCTCGACGGCGGCCTGGAAGCCTGGCACGCAGCCGGGCTGAGCACCGGCACCGCGGTCGAGCGCACGGCGCCGACCGCGCCGCTGCCGGTGCCCGAACCGACCGAGGAGCAGGAGCGGCTGCGCATCGGCCGCGACGACGTGCGCGCGCTGCTCGGCCGCGACGACGTCGTACTGCTCGACTACCGCACCCCCGAGGAGTACCGCGGCGCCCGCGTCAGCGGCCCGAACGCGCCGATCGACCACGGGGCGGAGCGGCACGGCCGCATCCCTGGGGCGAAGCACCTGTTCTTCCGGGACCTGCTCGACGAGCACGGCCGGCTGCGTGACCGCGCCGAGCTGCAACGCATCGTCGACGAAAAGCTCGCCGGCGCAGGGTCCTTGGCCGACAAGGCGGTGGTCGTCAACTACTGCCGCCTGTCGCACCGGTCCACGCTGGGCTGGATCGCGTTGTCGGAGGTGCTCGGCTACGACAACGTGCGCGTCTACGACGGCTCCTGGACCGAATGGGGAAGCATCGTCGGCTTCCCGGTCGAAAAGTAGTAGCAAAGCAGTAGCGAAGTAGTGGCGAAGTGACTTCACAGAAGAGGTACGACATGACATTCCCGCATGACTCGATCACCCTGAACCTCAACCTGATTCCCGGCGGAGTCTTTCCCGGCGCCTGGCGCGCCGGCAGTGGCGACGCCCGCCAGTACAGCAGCCTCGAGCACTACATCGAGTGCGCGAAGGTCGCCGAACGCGGCAAGTTCGACGCGGTGTTCCTGGCCGACACCCCGGTGTGGCGCTACCGCGGCGAGTACCGGCCGTTCCGCGGCCTGGACCCGACGCTGGCGTTCGCCGCCGTCGCGCAGCACACCAGCCACATCGGGTTGGTCGCGACCGGATCGAGCTCGTACAACTCCGCGTACAACCTGGCCCGGCGGATCTCCACCCTCGATCACATCTCCAACGGCCGCGCCGCGTGGAACATCGTGGCCACCAACGGCGACGACGTCGCCCGCAACTTCGGCCGCGAGCACGGGCTTGACCACGACACCCGCTACCAGCGGGCCCACGAATTCGTCGAGGCCGTCATCGCCTTGTGGGACGGCTGGGCCGACGACGCGTGGGTGGCCGACCGCGAGACCGGAACCTACGTCGACGAGGCGCGGATCCGGGCTGTCGACTATGTCGGTGAGTACGTCAACACCGCTGGGCCGCTGCCGCTTCCGCGTTCCCCACAGGGACATCCCGTGCTGGTGCAGGCCGGATCCTCCCCGGACGGCATCGGGCTGGCGTCCCGGTTCGCCGACGCCGTCTACACCGTGCAGCCGACCATCGAGGGCGCGATCGCGTTCCGCAACACCGTCCGCGACCGTGCCGCGGACTGGGGCCGGGATCCCGACACCGTCCGGGTGTTGCCCGGCCTGATCACCCTCGTCGCGCCCACCGAAGCCGAAGCCCGCAAGCGGGAGATCGAACTGCGCGAACTGCACACCGAGCGCTTCGCGATCAACGCACTGGCGCTGCAGGTCGGTGTCCCGGTCGAGGCACTGGAGCTGGACAAGGAACTGCCCTGGGACCTGGTACCCGCCGACGGTGAACTCGGCGCGCAGGGCGGGCATTTCGCGGCGCTGATCAGCACCGCCCGCCGGGAGAAGTTCACGGTGCGCCAGATCCTGGCCCGCCAGGGCGGCGGCCTGACCCACGTCACCGCGATCGGTACCCCCGAGCAGGTCGCCGACCAGATCGAGACCTGGGTGCAGGCCGGTGCCGCCGACGGCTTCAACGTCATGTCCGCCCAACTCCCCGACGTCGCAGTCGAATTCGTCGACCACGTGGTGCCGCTGCTGCAGCGCAAGGGTCTGTTCCGCACCGAGTACCCGGGCACGACGCTGCGCGACACCCTCGGCCTGGAGCGCCCGGCCGACGGCTTCGAGGACCATGTGCCGGTCAAGCGGATCCACTCCGCGGGTGGGACGGGAAAGGTACGGCAGGAGGCAGCGTTCGGCTGATGCCGACGCACACCGTCTGATGACCGTCCTCGAGACCTCACCCACGAGTCCGCCCGGCGCCGACGCCGCGGTGGCGCAGGACGCCGCGCGCGTCCCACCGCCCCGCGACGCCGGCCGCTGGGCCGGTGTCGCCTACCAACTCCGCTACATCGCGGAGAAGCTGTTCGCGGCGGTGGTGGTGCTGTGGCTGGCGGCCACGACGGCGTTTGTCGCGGTGCACCTGTCCCCGGGCGATCCGGTCACGCTGCTGATGGGTGAGTTCGACACCCCGCAGTTGCGGGCCACCATCGAAGCGCAATGGGGCCTGGACAAGTCGCTGCTGGTGCAGTACTTCGACTTCCTGACCCGGCTGGTGCAGGGCGACTTCGGCATGTCCTACGTCCAGCGCGTGCCGGTCGCCGACATCCTGTTCAGCCACCGGTTGGTCGCCAGTGCCCAACTCACCGGTGCCGCAACGCTGATCGCCGTCGTGGTCGCGCTGGCGCTGTCGGTGACCACGGCGGGCCGCAAGGGTATCGGGACGCGGATCGCCTACCTCGGCGAGCTCACCTTCGCGTCCATCCCGACCTTCTGGCTCGGCATCGTGTTCATCACCGTGCTGTCGTTCCAGCTGGGGCTGCTACCGGTGGTCGGCGGGTCGAAGCTGGAGAACCTGATCCTGCCCAGCCTGACACTCGGGCTGCCGCTGGCCGCGGTGCTGTCCCAGGTGCTGCGCGAAGGGATCGAGAAATCCCTCGAACAGCCCTATGCCGTCACCGCTTTGGCACGCGGTATCTCCCCGTGGCAGCTCAAGATCCGGCACGGGCTGCGCCACGCGCTGATCCCGGCGGCCACGCTGGCCGGCTGGTCGGTCGGCGGCATGCTCACCGGCACCGTGATCGTCGAGCAGGTGTTCGGCAGGCCCGGGATCGGGCAGGCCACCGTCGTCGCGGTGACCCGACAGGACGTGCCGGTGGTGCTGGGCATCACGCTGCTGGCCGTCACGCTGTACGTCGCGGTCAACACCGTCGTCGACATCGTCTACCTGTGGATCGACCCGAGACTGAGGGTGCGCTGATGGCCTCGATTCCCAGAACCACTTCCGCATTCCCGGGCCGCTCGCTGTCCTCGGGTCTGGCCGGTTTCCGCGACACCGCCCTGCTGATCGCCGCGTCGATCCTGGCGCTGCTGGTGATCGCGGTGCTGTTCCCCGGGCTGTTCACCGGGCGCGACCCGCTGGCCAGCAACATGTCGAACGCGTTGGCCGCGCCCAGCTTCGAGCACATCTTCGGCACCGACCACCTGGGCCGCGACGTGTGGTCACGGGTGGTGCACGGGGCCCGCTACTCGATCCTGATCGGGGTGGCCTCCACCGCGCTGGCGGTGGTGATCGGTGTGCTGCTCGGCCTGATCGCCGGAGTCTCGCACCGCCGCGTCGACGAGGCGATCTCGCGGGTGTTCGACGCCGTCGGCGCGTTCCCCGATCTGCTGTTCGCGTTGATGCTGATCACGCTGATCGGCCCCGGCACCGGAAACGTCATCGCGGCCATCGCGATCGCGTCGGCGCCCCGGTACGGCCGCGTGGTGCGCGCCGAGACGCTGAGGGTCCGCGAATCGGATTACGTCGTACAGTCCCGGCTCGCGATAGCGTCGGCGACCCGGCGCACGTTCCGGCACGTGCTGCCCAACGCGCTCGGCACGGTGCCGGTGCTGGCCACCCTCGGGATCGGGACCGCGATCATCGGCGCGGCCGGGCTGAGCTTCCTCGGGTTCGGGCCGACTCCGCCGCTGCCGGAATGGGGTTCGATGCTCTCCGACGCCCGGCAGGATCTGCGCATCGCCTGGTGGGTCGGCTTCTTCCCGGGTCTGTTCATCACCATCACGGTGGTCAGCGTGTCGATCGCGGGACGAAACCTGCAGCGCCGTTTCGAGCGGAGGGCACAGTCGTGACCCTCGCCGCCTCCGACATCGTCACCCCGCCGCGGGGCCGCACCGGCGACGTCCTCGTCGAGGTCGCCGGCCTGACCGTGTCGTTCGACAGTGTGCGCGCCGCCGACGGCGCCGCGCTGCCGGTGGTGTCCGACGTCGACTTCACCCTGCGCCGTGGCCGCGTGCTCGCGATCGTCGGTGAGTCCGGCTCCGGCAAGTCGGTGACCGCGCGCACCCTGGTCGGGCTGGCCGGCGCGGGAAGCCGCATCGAGGCCACCACCCTGGACATCCACGGCGCCGACGCCCGCGGATACCGGGACAAGGACTGGCGCAGGGTGCGCGGCGCGCAGATCGGTTTCGTGCTGCAGGACGCGCTCACCTCGCTGGACCCGCTGCGCACCGTGCAGGCCGAAGTGGCCGAGGCGCTGCGGGTGCCGCGCCGCGAACGCGTCGCCGCCGTCGAGGAACTGCTCGACTCGGTCGGCATCCCGGACCCGCCGTACCGGCGCAAAAACTATCCGCATCAGCTCTCCGGCGGGCTGCGCCAGCGCGCGCTGATCGCGTCGGCGCTGGCCGGGCACCCCGACGTGCTGATCGCCGACGAACCGACCACCGCGCTGGACGTGACCGTGCAGGCCCGCATCCTCGCGCTGCTGCGCACCCTGGCCGACGACGGCCGCGCGGTGCTGCTGATCAGCCACGACCTGGCCGTGGTGTCGCGGGTCGCCGACGACGTGATCGTGATGCACAACGGCCGCGTCGTCGAACGCGGCCAGGTGGCCGACGTGATCGGGAATCCGCAGCACGACTACACCCGCCGTCTGGTCGCCGCCGTCCCCGGCCGCGACACCCGCGGTCGCCGGCTCAGCGATCCGGAAGCGCCCGCGCCGCAACCCGTCCCGATAGGACCGCAGGTCGTCGCCGACATCGCCGGCGTCGGCAAGTTCTACCGGCAGGGGCGTCGCAGCGTGTTCACCGCCGCCGCCGACGTGACGTTCGCCATCCGCCGCGCCGAGATCGTCGGTCTGGTCGGGGAATCCGGGTCCGGCAAGTCCACCGTCGCGCGGATCGTGACCGGGCTGCTCACCCCCGACGCCGGACACGTCGAGATCGACGGACGGCGCTGGACCGGCCGCCGCGGGCACGAGGGGCCGCGCCTGGGCGCGGTGCAACTCGTCGCGCAGGATTCCGTCGGCTCATTCGACCCGCGCTACACGGTGCGCGAGATCATCGCCGAGACAGTCGCTCTCGGACACCACGGCCGCGCCGAACGCGACGCCCGGATCCGCGAGCTTCTCGATCTGGTACACCTGCCTGCCGGCGTCATCGACCGGCATCCCCGCTCGCTGTCCGGTGGTCAGCGCCAACGGGTGTCGATCGCACGGGCCCTCGGCTCGGACCCGGACCTGCTGGTCTGCGACGAGGCGGTGTCCGCGCTGGACGTGTCCATCCAGACGCAGATCCTCGACCTGCTGCTGGAGATCCGTGCCGCGCGAAACACCGCGCTGCTGTTCATCTCCCATGACATCGGTGTGGTGCACCACGTCGCCGACCGGGTGCTGGTGATGCACCGCGGTCGCGTCGTCGAGGAGGGCACCGCCGACGAGGTGTTCGACACCCCGCGTGACCCGTACACGCAGGCCCTGCTCAAGGCGGTGCCGACACTGTGAGCGAGCGAACGATGAGGCCCCAGTGACTTGTCTGCACTCCTGTTCCTGTTGCGCCTGAGCGCAATTCAGCCCCTTCGAGAATCCTTCGACCACCCGGCGGCACACGGTGTGCTGCCCCCTTCAGAAATGGAACTGGACATGTCCCGTTGGAGAACCCCCGTGAACCCGGTGTTGCGCTGGGTCGTGCTCGCCGTGGCCGCGCTGCTGGCGCTGACCGCGTGCGGCAGCGAAACGACGAGTGGCGGCGGAAACGGTGAGCCGGTGCACGGCGGCACCCTGACCGTCGCGCAGGGCGAGTACCCCGAAGAGGGGCTGAACCCGCACGTGCGCGGCTGCTGCGTCGAGGTGCAGGTGCTGCGCAACGCGTTCGACAGCCTCGTCGCGATCGACTACGACGAGTCGATCCACCCGTGGCTGGCCGAGAAGTGGGACCGCTCGCCCGACGGGCTGGTCTACACGTTCACGCTGCGCAAGGACGTGAAATTCCACGACGGTGAGCCGTTCAACGCCGCGGCGGTGAAGGCGAACTTCGACAAGATCACCACCGAGAAGGAGTACGCGCCGTCGACGGCGAAGAGCACCTTCCAGAACCTGGTGGCCACCGAGGTCGTCGACGAGTACACGGTGCGCACCGTGCTGTCCGAGCCGACCGCGAACTGGCTGAACACGTTGGCCTCGATCCAGGGCGCGCAGATCTCGCCGAAGTCGCTGCAGAACCCGGACGCCGCCGCAGGCGGTGTCGGCATCGCCGGCACCGGGCCGTTCGTCTTGAGCGAGGTGGTCGAGGGCGCCGAGCTGCGGTTCACCCGCAACGACGACTACACGTGGCCGTCGGCGCTGGCCAAGCACGCCGGCCCGGCCTACCTCGACGAGATCGTGGTCAAGATCATCCCTGAGCCGAATGTACGTGCGGGCCTGCTGAGTTCGCGGGAGGTCGATGCGATCGCACAGGTCGCGCCTGCAGACATCGACCAGTTCGACGGTGTCGAGGGTTTCCAGTTCGAGTGGAAGCCGTCCAACGTGTCGCCGTACTCGCTGTACTTCAACGTCACCGGCGACAACACCAAGGATGTGCGGGTCCGGCGTGCGCTGCGCGAGGCCGTGGACCTGAACCCGATCATCGACACCGTGCTGCAGGGCAGCTCGGACCGCGCGTGGAGCATCGTCGGGCCGCAGAGCCCGTTCTACGACGCCAAGTTCGAGAACGCCTACGGCGGCAACATCGAGGAGGCCAACAGGCTGCTCGACGAGGCCGGCTGGACCGGCCGCGACAGCGACGGCTACCGCACCAACGCCGCCGGGCACCGTCTCACCGTCCGGGTCATCGCGACCGAGCCGAAGCCGCCGCTGTCCACCGTGCTGGAGGCTTACCAGGCCGAGCTGCGCACCAACGCCGGCGTCGAGGTCGACCTGCAGTTCCGCGACGAGGGCACCGTCGACGTGGTCCGTGAGACCAATGCCTACGAGGCGTTCCCGCGCGCGGTCGGCGGCGTCGACATCGGCGTGGTGCTGGAGAAGATCTACGAGACCGGCGGCGCGATCAACGGCCCGAAGCTGGAGGACCCGCAGGTCGACGGCTGGCTGGCCGACGGGCGCACCGCGCTGGAGCAGGACGACCGCAAGGCCGCCTACGACAAGGTCGCCCAGTTCGCGCTGATCGACGAGGTCACCACGCTGCCGCTCTACACCGAGCGCTACAACGCGGCGGCGACCAGCCGGGTGCACGAGATCGAGCGGTGGCTCGACGCGCCGCGCGGCATGGTGAACTTCTACGCCTACGACACCTGGCTCGGCGATGACACCGCGTCGTAGCGGCGGGTTGCCGGACTTCGGGATCTTCTTCCGGCTCAACGACACCGACGCTGACCCGGTCCGGCAGTACCACGACGGGCTCGATCTGATCGAGCACGCCGAGCAGCTGGGGTTGTCGACCGCGTGGATCACCTCGCATCACTTCCGGTCCGACAAGGGCACCATCGCGTCGCCACTGGTGTTCCTCGCCGCGGCGAGCCAGCGCACGAGCACCATCAAGCTCGGCGCCGGCGTCGTCGTGATCACGCTGGAGAACCCGATCCGGGTGGCCGAGGATGCGGTGATCGCCGATGCGCTCTCGGGTGGCCGGTTGCAGCTCGGTCTGGGTTCGGGGCTGGAGGACTGGGCGTTCGGGCCGTTCGGCGTCGACTGGGACGACCGGTTGCGGGTGTACGCCGACAAGGTGGCGCACCTGCGCAGGATCCTGGGCGGGGTCGATCTCGGCGGTGGGCGCCGGCTGTATCCGCCGGCCGGGACGCTGCCGCAGCGGTTGTGGCGGGTGGCCAGCGATCCGGAGCACGCCCGCGAGATCGGCCGGGTCGGCGACAACCTGTTGCTGCGCTCGTCGAAAGCGCTGAACTACCAGGGCAACCTGGCCCGGCACAGCGAGGCGATCGACGCGTTCCGGTCGGAGGCCGGTGAGCACCAGCGCATCGCGGCGTCACGGTCGGTCATCGTCGCCGAGACGACCGCCGAGGCGCGAAAGCTGGCCGGGCAGCACGCCATCGACGTGCATGTCCGTAACGGTGACGGGGAACCGTGGTTC
The DNA here is from genome assembly GCF_002086815.1 of Mycolicibacterium parafortuitum. GTDB lineage: Bacteria > Actinomycetota > Actinomycetes > Mycobacteriales > Mycobacteriaceae > Mycobacterium > Mycobacterium parafortuitum. The sequence goes on along the minus strand of NZ_MVID01000037.1, from coordinate 7,576 downwards.
GGCGACCCCGAACTGGTGCGTGAGCGGTTGCGCAACGATCCCGAGCTCGACTACGTCGACGAGGTGCTGCTTCAGGTCGCGCCGGCGAAGCTGACGCTGGCGCAGTGGAAATCGAGCCTGTCGCTGACGGTGTCGGAAGTGCTGGATCCGGTGCGCAGGGAGGGACGGCAGTATGCCCGGACCTCGTGACCGTGCCCTCGGCAACCAGGGCCTGATCCTCAACCTGAACCTGCTTCCCGGCGGGACGGCGAAGGGATCGTGGCGGCTCGACGACCGCGACCCGTCGTGGTTCGTGTCGCACCACCACTACGTGGAGGCCGCCCAACTCGCCGAGCGCGGAAAGTTCCAGGCGGTGTTCCTCGCCGACACCCCGGCGTGGGACGACGCGTACTGGCACCACCCGTGGCGGGCCCTGACCCCGTTCATCGCGCTGACCGCGATCGCCGGGCGCACCGAGCGGATCGGCCTGATCGGGACCGCGTCGACGTCCTACAACGACCCGTACAACCTGGCCCGCCAGGTCGCATCGCTGGACCTGGTCAGCGACGGCCGGGCAGCGTGGAACTACGTTGTCACCGCCGGGGACCGGCCCGCCCGCAACTTCTCTGCCGCACAGGCGGATCCGAAGGACGAGCGCTACGCGCGCGCCGAGGAGTTCGTCGACGCCGTGCTGACGCTGTGGGAGGCGTGGGAACCGGACCCGATCGCCGGGGACAAAGCCACCGGCGACTACCTTCGGCCGGGCGCGATCCGGCCCGCCGCAGTCGCCGGTGAGCGCATCCAGGTCGCCGGGGAGCCGCTGGTGCCACCGTCACGGCAGGGCAGGCCGCTGCTGGTGCAGGCGGGCGCATCCGAACGCGGTACCGCGCTGGCGGCCCGCACCGCCGACGCGGTGTACACCCACCAGACCGAGCTCGGCGCCGGTGTCACCTACCGGAACCTGTTGCGCGGCAGGGCAGCCGACGCCGGTCGTGATCCGGACACGATGAAGGTGCTGCCCGGCTTCTTCGTCGTGCTCGGCGACACCGAAGCGGCCGCACAGCGGCGGCACCACGAGCTGACCGAGGCGACCCCGGATGCGACCCGGCTGTCGTTCTTCGCCCGCCAGCTCGGCATCCCGGTATCGGAGTTCCACATGGATCGTCCGCTACCGTTGCACCTGATCGCCGACGCCGAGATCAGCCGCAGCGCGGCCAGCGAGCTGGACCGGCTGCTGGACGCCGCGGCCCGCGACAACCTGACCGCTCGCGAGGTCCTGGCGTTGCGCCGCAACGGAACCCAGCATGTGTCGGTGATCGGCACCCCGGAGCAGGTGGCCGACACCATCACCGAGTGGTACCTGGCCGGCGCCGCCGACGGGTTCAACCTGCACGTCGCCAGCTCACCGGGTGTGCTCGCCGACTTCGTCGACCACGTGGTGCCGCTGCTACAGGTCCGCGGTGTGTTCCATGAGGACTACGAGGGCACTACGCTGCGCGAGCACTACGGGCTCGCACCGCACCGGCTGGGCGCGGGTGTGTTGAGCCGATGACGCGAAGCCTGCGGTTGGTGGCGTCCGGTGAGTACGCGTTCGGGCCGATCGCCCGCTGGCGCGACCCGGACGTCACCCCGGCCGACATCGCCGACCTCGACCAGCACGCCGCGTGGGCGAACTGGGCCGAGGACGCCGGGTTCGACGCGCTGTTCTATGCCGACTTCCTCGGTTTCGACCCGGTGCGCCAGCTCAGCCCGCGGCTGCCGTTCGACCCGACGACCCTGGTCACCGCGCTGGTCGCGCGCACCCGTCACATCGGATTCATCACCACCGGGTCCACCACCTTCGGCGCGCCGTTCCACCAGGCCCGCACGCTGGCGTCACTGGACCGGCTCAGCGGCGGGCGGGTGGCCTGGAACGTCGTCACGTCGTTCACCGGGGAGGGCAACTTCGGGCTGGAACAGCTGCCGTCGCCGACGCAGCGGTACGCGCGGGCCCAGGAGTTCCTCGACGTCGTCGACGCGCTGTGGGCCAGCTTTCCGGAGTCCGCGATCGTCGACGACAAGGCCGCCGGGCGCTACCTCGACGTGTCCCGGGTGCACGCCATCGACCATGCCGGGGAACACTTCTCGGTCAGCGGACCGCTGGACAAGCCGGGGCCGGCGCGGCGACCGGTGCTGGTGCAGGCAGGTGCGTCCCCTGAAGGTATCGCGTTCGCCGCGCGCAACGCCGACGTGGTGTTCGTCGCCGCACCCGATCTGGAGCAGGGGATCGATTTCGCAACGCGGCTGCGCGCCGAGGTCGCCGCGGCCGGTCGCGCCCCCGACGAGGTACTGGTCATGCCCGGGTTCCGCGCATTCCTCGGTGCCGACGCCGCCGACGCCCGCCGAGTGCGCTCCCGCCACGTCACCCCGGATCTGCTGGAGAAGGCCCGCCGTGCCGTGCTGCGTGAGTCTGACCGCTTCCAGTTCGCCAACCTCGCACTGGACGAATCGATCCCGGCGTCACACCTCCCGACCGACGCAGACCTGGCGGCCTCGGCCGGACGCCGAAGCCGCGCCCAGATCTACCTGAACTGGGCCCGCGAACCCGGTGTCACGCTGCGCGAGGTGCTGGAACGGATTGCGTTGGAGCACGGGCATTTCGCGCTGACCGCATCACCGCAGGCCGTCGCCGACGAACTGGAGCGGTGGTTCGTCGCCGGCGCCGCCGACGGATTCATGATCGGTTACGGATCGGGGATCGCGCAGTTCGCCGACCAGGTGATGCCGCTGCTCGCCGAGCGGGGGCTGTGGAAACCGGCCACCGACCACGACCTGCGCAGCAGGCTTGCTCTGCCGGAGCGGGGCTGACGTGTCCGAGCAGGTCGACGCCGTCTGGCTGGCACAGCGGCTGCGGGCCACGTCGTCGAAAGACCTGGGACACGGGCTGACCCGGCTCATCGACGGAGGGGAGCTACGCCCCGGATCCCACCTGCCGACGATCCGGGACTTCGCCCGCGCCGCCGGGGTCAGCCCCGGCACCGTGATGACCGCGTGGAGCCGGGTCCGCGACAGCGGGCGGCTGCACACCCGGCGCCGCGGCGGCACCGTCGTCGCCGACCTGAACCGGCCACTGCCCAGCCGCGAGCCCGTGGACTGGCCCGCCGTCGAGCTCGCACTGGTGACCCCCGACCCGGCGCTGCAACCCGACCTGACCGTCGCGGTGGCCGAGAGCCTGGGTGCGACAGCAGATCTGCACAATCCCGAGCGTGCGTACATCACCGACCGGTTGCGGCGCGCCGTCGAGGCCAGCTGGCCGTTTGCCGCACAGGGATGGAACTGCGTGGGCGGCGGCACCGAAGCGGTGGTGCTCGCGACCGCGGCGGCGGCGTCCGGCGGGCCCGTCGGCGTCGAAGAACCGGTCAGCCCGGGCTATCTCGACATCCTGCGCCAACTCGGCATCGAGGCGTTCGGCATCCGCGCCGACGACCAGGGCCCGACCGTGGAATCCGTCTCCGCCGCGATCCGCCGCGGCGCCACCGCGCTGGTGCTGCAACCCAGCGGCGCCTACGCGATGACCGGTGCGCTGACCGCGGCCCGCGCACGGGAACTGGCCGAGATCGTCGGCACCGGCGCCTGGGTGGTCGAAGACGACAGCGCCGGCCCGCTGGCGTCCGGTGAACCGGCCACGCTGGGACACCACCTGCCCGACCGGGTGCTGCGGATCCGCAGCTACTGCAAGGCGTTCGGCATCGACCTGCGCACCGCCGTGCTGGGCGGCAGCGCCGACCTGATCGAACGCACCGTACGGCTGCGCAGCTTCGGGATGGCGTCCAACAGCCGCATCCTGCAGAACGCGTTGGCCCACCTGATCGACGACCCCGACGTCGGGCTCGCGACGGCCCGCACCCGCAGCCGCTACCGGCTGCGGCGGCAGTCCGCGCTCGATGCGTTCACCGCCGTCGGACTGCGGGCCACCGCCAGCCCGGACGGCTTCGTCGTCTGGGTCCGGGTGCCCGACGAGACCTCGGCATTGATCAACCTCGCGCGGCAGGGGATCGTCGCCGCTGCCGGTGCCAGATCCTTCGTCAACGAAACCGAAGGGCTGCTGCGGTTCTCGATCCTGCAACTACCCGAGGATCCCGGCCGGATCGCCGACCTGGCCACCGCGGTACGCGCGGCGGTGCACTCCGCCGACCGCGAGTACTTCGACTGAGCCTCGCTAGAACTGCACGCCGCGGGTGAGCGCGCCGTCGACGAGCAGATTGGTCCCGGTGATGAAGCTGGCCGCCGAACTGGACAGGAACACCACCGCGTTGGCCACCTCCTGGGGCGTGGCCATCCGGCCGGTCGGGTTGAGCGCGAGCGCCGCGGCGAACAGCTGCGGGTCGTTCTCCTCGATCGACGGCCACACCCCGCCCGGGAAGTACGTGTTACCAGGGCTGACGGAGTTGGCGCGCACCCCCTGCGCGGCGAGTTTGAAGGCCAGCCCCTGGGTGTAATGGATGATCGCGGCCTTCATCGTGCCGTAGGGACCCGCGGCGAAGTCGACCTCGCGGCCGGACACACTCGAGACCGTCACAATCGATCCCGCATCGGACTCCAGCAGGTAGGGCAGCGCCGCGTCGACCATGCTCACCGTGCCCATCAGATCGACCTCGAAGGTGGTGCGCCAGTTCTCGTGGGTCTCCGGGATGGCCAGCGCGCTGACGTTGGACACCACCCCGTCGAGGCCGCTGAACATGCCGGCCGCCGCGTTCACCCACGCTTCCACCGCCGCGGCGTCACCGACATCGACCGCGGCGCCCACTGCGGTCGCGCCGCCGGCCTTCAACTGCGCTTGCACCTGCTCGACGTCCTCCGGGGTGCGCGCGCAGAACGCGACCGAGGCGCCCTCGGCGAGCAGCCCCTCGACGATCGCGCGTCCGATGCCGCGGGTGCCGCCGCTGACGACGAAGCGCTTGCCGGCAAGTCCGAGATCCATACCTGTCTCCTCAGTAGTTGATGGTGCCCAGTGCGGCTGCAGCAGAGCGCAATTCGGAGTGCAGACCGCCGTAGGCGGGTGCCGGCGGCAGCAGCCGCTTGTCGATCTTGGTGACGGTGCTGTAGTTGGTGTCGACGACGTTGGCGATCGGGCACAGCGAGATCTGGGTCAGCAGCTGGTACGCGTCGTACCGGTCGAGGCCGTACAGCTCGCCGAGCCAGGTGATCATCTCGACCTGACTCGCCCGCCACGCCTCCTCCATCGGGCGGCCTGAGCCGATGCACATCAGGTGGGTGTCGGTCTCCAGCCGGGGCCACGCCGATGTGCCGCCCTTGATCAGGTCGACGATCGCGGTGACGTGCATCGCGCCCTCGACCGCGGTCCCGCACGACTCGCCCTCGCCCTGGCGGTAGTGCCCGTCCCCGAGCGAGAACAGCGCTCCCGGGACGTTGACGTGCAGATAACACGTTGCGCCCGCGGCCATCTCGGGGGTGTCCATGTTGCCGCCGAAGATGTCGGGCACCAGCGAGGTACGGACCTCCCGCCGGTCGGGTGCGACGCCGATGGTGCCGAGCATCGGGTTGGACGGCAGTGCGACGCTGAACTCGCTGCCGTGCGCGTTGAACGCCAATGTTTTTGCTGCGGAATCATATTCGTAGATCCAGGTGCGTTCCGGCAGGGCGTCCTGCAGCGTCGGGCTGACCGGCACACTGGTCAGGCCGCCGAAGAACGGGATCAGCGTGGACGCGCCCCACGTGCGTGCCGGTGTCAGATCGACCAGGTGGACGGCCAGGGTGTCGCCGGGTTCGGCGCCCTCGACATAGAACGGACCGGTCTGCGGGTTCAGGTCCGGGGTGTCGAGCACCGCGGACGCGACGTCGGCCGCGCTGGTGATCCGTCCGCCGTAGGCGTCCTCGGCCCACAGCGTCAGCACCGTCTGCGGTTTGATCCGCATCACCGGCTCCGCCCCGCCGAACGTGTACCGGAACTGCTCAGGCGTCGGGATGAAGGTGACGTGCTCCATCCCGCCATCCTCGTCCGGACCCGGCGGGCGCGCAGCGCGGTTGTGAAATTGGGGGTGCGGAACCGCCGGCGGGGGCACCATGGAGGTCATGGCTGACGAGGCGCGGGCCGGCGAACGGGATTTCAACCAGCGCACCATCGACGAGTTCCGGGCCAACGGCGGCAAGGTCGGCGGCCAGTTCGAGGGATTCCCGCTGCTGTTGCTGACCGCCATCGGCGCCAAGAGCGGGCAACCACGGACCACCCCGACCGGGTATTTCGACATCGACGGCCACGTCTACATCGTGGGCTCCTCGGCTGGGCGGGACCGAGACCCGGCGTGGGCGTTCAACATTCGCGCGCACCCGGAGGTCACCGTCGAGATCGGCGCGGATCCGCCGAAGAACGCGACCGCGCGGGAGCTGCCCCGCGACGAGCGGGACAGCGTCTATCCGCGCATCGTCGAGCGAGCACCGGGGTTCGGTGAGTACGAGAAGCGCACCGACCGGGTCATCCCGATCTTCGAGCTCGTGCTGTCCTGAACGAAAACTGCGAAGTCGCGCCGCTCGCCACAGAAATCTGCTTCCGTGTCAATAGGCGTTCGCAGCAAAGGGGCAGAGCCTATGCGTACACGGATGTTACCGCTGCTGGCGGCCGGTCTCCTCGTCGTTGCATGCGCAAGCACCCAGGAACAGCAAGCCGACACCCCTGACCCTCCGGACGCCTCGGAGTCGGCGGAGGCCGAACCCGCGAAGGGCAAGGTCGACCCGGAGCAGGTTCCGGAGGCACCGCCGGACGCGGGCGGCACGATGATCGCGAGCTACCAGGACACCCAGAGCCCGGACGCGCTTCGCGGCAAGGAACTCCTGGAGGACGACCACGCGCTTGAGGACATGGCCGACGACATCAACCAGACGCTGAACCTGCCCTACGACATCCCGCTGCTGGGGGCGCAGTGCGACCAGGCCAACGCGTTCTGGAGCCCGAGCGACAAGACCATCACCATCTGCTACGAGGACACCTCCAACAGCGAGCGGATCTTCACCGAAGCAGGCGACGCGGACGCGACCACGTCGGCGATCAACGCCGAATGGGCGACGTTCTATCACGAGGTCGGACACATGGCGATCACCGTCTACGACCTCCCGGTGACGGGCCGCGAGGAGGACGTCGCCGACCAGTTGGCCGCCTACATCCTGCTGACCCCCGGTGATGACGGCCAGGTCGACCCGGAGTCGGTGCAGGCGATCACGGATTTCGCGCGCGTGTTCGCCGCCAGCGGCGAGGCCAACCCCGAGATCGACAACGGTGCCATGGCCGACGTGCACTCGCTGGACATGCAGCGCGTGTACAACCTGGTGTGCTGGATCTACGGCTCCAACCCGGACACCTTCGCCGACCTGGTCACCAACGGGGTCATACCCGAGGACCGTGCGGTGGGCTGTCAGGACGAATGGCAGCAGCTCGACCAGGCCTGGTCGACTCTGTTGGACCCGTACTTCAAGTAGTCAGCGCGACACCTTCGCCCCGCGAGATATCGCCCAGGGTTGTGCCCGGGGCCCGATCTGGGACCCGGAATGATATTTCGCGGTCAGCCCGCGGGGGCCGGGGCGGGCTGACCGCGAAATATCATTC
>NZ_MVID01000036.1 GCF_002086815.1 Mycolicibacterium parafortuitum | reverse complement strand
CGACGACGCCGTATTCGGTGAAGTCGCGGCCCCATTTGCCCCAGGGGTGCATGCCGGCACCCAGGATGTAGACGGGGTCGGGGCTCATGCGATTCTCCAGGCGTAGGTGGTGCGGTCGGTGCCGTCGTCGTCGGTGTAGAGGGTCATGGTGGTCAGTTCCATGGTCATGCCGACGGTCAGGTCGGCGGCCAGGGTGCCTTCGACGACTTTGCCGAGCACGATCAGGCCTTCGTCGGCCAACTCCACGGCGGCGACGGCGAACGGTTCGAACGGGTCCGGGGACGGGTACGGCGGGGGTGGGGCGTAGCGGTTCTCGGTGTAGGACCACAGGGTGCCGCGCCGCGACAGCGGGACCAGCGCCAACTCGTCACTGGCGCAGCCGGGGTTGGGGCAATTGGTTTCCCGGGGCGGGAACACAAATGTCCCACACCCCACACACTTCCCACCGATCAAATGCGTATCGCCCGAATCATCGGTAGCTGAATTGACGGCTCCGCCGTCGGTCGCAAACCACCCGTCGATCGCGGGCTGCACAGAAGCTGACACGCGGGTCAGCGTACCGACTCCGCGGCCAAATACTGAAACGTGTTCCAGTTTTTCTGCCGAGTGGGGGTCGTCGGCGTGCACCTCGCCCGCGAGAGTGCGAGGAGAGCGCGGCCGCAGCGAGGAACGCGATCTGTGCGCACTCTCGGCGCACGACGACGCCGGTCTCCCCGCCGCCGATCAGCTCTCGGCGGTTTCCCGCAGGATGCGGACGAGGTCCTCGGGACAGTCGCGCATCAGGTTGTGCTTGCCGTCGAGTTCGTAGGTGATCCAGGCCGGGTCGTCGCGCACCCGGTCGTAGGACCGTTGCAGCGGGGATTCGCCGGGCCAGCCCCGCGCGTAGACGAACACCCGGCGCCGGAACCGGTTCAGGTCTGCGCGCAGCCGCAGCGGCTGCAGCACCGTCGCCAGCGGATGCGAGGTCGCGCGCGGGTCGAAGAACGGCAGCGGCGGGACCCCGAACCCGGATGCGTCGACCTCTAGGTACCACTGACGTTCCTCGTCGTTGACCAGGTCCCAGCACGACTCGCCGTCGTGGGGCACCACCGCGTCGAGGAACACCAGCGCGTCGACCCGGTCCGGGATGCGGTCGGCGACCCCCGCGATCACCATGCCGCCGTAGCTGTGCCCGACCAGGACCAGCTCGTCGCCGGCAGCCGCGTCGTGGTCGACGGCGGCCAGCACATCGGTGATGTGGGTGTCGAGGTTGACGCCGCCCGGCAGGAGGTGGGCCCGCTCGGCCACGCCGGTCAGGGTCAGCGCGAGGACGTGGTGGCCGGCCCCGCGCAGCGAGGCCGCCAGATCGTCGAAACACCATGCCCCGTGACACATTCCCGGGATCAGAACGAACGTCGCCATGGCTTCAGCGTCTGTCGGGATCAGGCATAAGTCCAATAGAAGTCTGTTCCTGATCCCATAATGGATGGTTATGGAGTTCCGTCAGCTGGAGTACTTCGTCGCGGTGGTGGAGGAGGGCGGTTTCACCAAGGCCGCGCACCGCGAGCGGGTCGCCCAGCCGGCGGTCAGCGCCCAGATCCGGCGGTTGGAACGTCGCGTCGGGCAGCCCTTGTTCATCCGGGGGACGCGCGAGGTCCGGCTGACACAGGCCGGCGCGGCATTGCTTCCGCACGCCCGGGCGGCGCTGGGTGCGGTGCGGGCGGGCCGGGCCGCGGTCGACGCCGTCGCCGGCGTGGTCCGCGGCACGATCGCGATCGGCACGGTGACCCTGCATCCGGTCGATATCGCGGCGTTGATCGCCGACTTCCACGTCGACCATCCCGATGTCGAGATCACGTTGACCACCGACGGTTCCGACGCGCTGCTGACCCAACTGGACGACGGCCGGCTCGACGTGGCCATCGTGTCGATCGGTGCCGGGGAGGATCCTCCCGGGCTGGACCATGCGGTGGTCACCGAGGAGACCTTCGAGGCTGCGGTCGCGCAGCGGCACCCGCTCGCGCGGCGCAAGACCCTGACGTTGGCGGCGTTGTGCGACCACCCGCTGATCTCGCTGCCGGTGGGTACCGGGATGCGTCATCGGCTCGACACCGCCTGCGCCGCAGCGGAATTGCGGCCCCGGGTGTCGTTCGAGGCGACCAGTCCCGCGGAGCTTGCCGAGCTCGCCCGCCGCGGTCTCGGCGTCGCGGTGCTCCCGGCGTCGATGGCGCGCAACACGCCGGGTCTGCACGCGCTGCGATTGACGCCCGAACTGCGCGGCAGGCTGGTGTGGGCCTGGCGCCGGGAAGCCGCGAGCACGGCGGCGCGGCTGTTCCGCGAACGGGCGGCCCGGGCGGGCGCCCGCTGAGCACCCGTGGGTGGCCCCGCCCCGGGTGTCACCCCGCTTGAATAGAGTGAACGCCGTGAGCCCTGCCAAGACTGCATCGGAGACCACGACCGGTAAACCGGAGGCGGGCGGCAAGCCCACCCTGATGCTGCTGGACGGCAACTCGCTGGCTTTTCGCGCCTTCTACGCGTTGCCCGCCGAGAATTTCAAGACCCAGGGCGGGCTGACCACCAACGCGGTCTACGGGTTCACCGCGATGCTGATCAACCTGCTCCGCGACGAGCAGCCCACCCACATCGCCGCGGCCTTCGACGTCTCCCGCCAGACGTTCCGCAAGGAGAAATACCCGGAGTACAAGGAGGGCCGGTCGGCGACTCCCGACGAGTTCCGCGGCCAGATCGACATCACCAAAGAGGTGCTCGGCGCGCTCGGTATCACGGTGCTCGCCGAAGCGGGCTTCGAAGCCGACGACATCATCGCGACGCTGGCCACCCAGGCCGAGGGCGAGGGCTACCGGGTGCTCGTCGTCACCGGCGACCGTGACTCGTTGCAGTTGGTCAGCGACGACGTGACGGTGCTCTACCCGCGCAAGGGCGTCAGCGAGCTGACCCGGTTCACCCCGGAGGCGGTGCAGGAGAAGTACGGGCTCAGCCCGACGCAGTACCCGGATTTTGCGGCGCTGCGCGGGGACCCCAGCGACAACCTGCCCGGCATCCCCGGGGTCGGGGAGAAGACCGCGACCAAGTGGATCGCCGAGTACGGGTCGCTGCAGGCGCTGGTCGACAACGTCGACAAGGTCAAGGGCAAGGTGGGCGATGCGCTGCGGGCGAACCTGTCCAGCGTGATCCTCAACCGCGAGCTCACCGACCTGGTCCGCGACGTCCCGCTGCCCCAGACCCCTGACACGCTGCGGATGCAGCCGTGGAACCGCGACCACATCCACCGGCTCTTCGATGATCTGGAGTTCCGGGTCCTGCGGGATCGCCTGTTCGACACCCTGGCGTCGGCGGACCCCGAGGTCGAGGAAGGGTTCGACGTCCGCGGCGGCGCGCTGGAGGCCGGGACGTTGGCCCCGTGGCTGGCCGAGAACAGCGACGGGCGCCGGTTCGGGCTGGCGGTGGTCGGCAACCACCTCGCGTTCGACAGTGACGCGACCGCACTGGCCATCGTCGCCTCGGGCGGCGACGGCCGCTACATCGACACCGCCGCCCTCGACCCCGAGGACGAGAAAGCACTGGCCTCCTGGCTGGCCGATCCGAGCGTGCCCAAGGCGCTGCACGAGGCCAAGCTCGCGATGCACGATCTGCAGGGTCGCGGCTGGACGCTGGCCGGCGTCACCTCCGACACCGCCCTGGCCGCCTACCTGGTGCGACCGGGGCAGCGCAGCTTCGCGCTCGACGACCTGTCGCTGCGATATCTGAAACGTGAATTGCGCGCGGACAACCCTGAGCAGCAACAGCTTTCGCTGCTCGACGACAGTGAGGGCGTCGACGATCAGGCCGTGCAGACCCTGCTGCTGCGCGCCAGCGCGGTCACCGACCTCGCCGACGCGCTCGACGAGGAGCTGGCCCGCATCGATTCCTCGGCGCTGCTGGGCGGTATGGAGCTGCCGGTGCAGCGGGTGCTGGCGGAGCTGGAAACGGCCGGCATCGCCGTCGACGTCGACAAGCTGTCGGAGCTGCAGAGCGAGTTCGCCGGCCGGATCCGCGACGCGGCCGAGGCGGCCTACGCGGTGATCGGCAAGCAGATCAACCTCGGCTCGCCCAAGCAGCTGCAGGTGGTCCTGTTCGACGAACTCGGCATGCCGAAGACCAAGAAGACCAAGACGGGCTACACCACCGACGCCGACGCGCTGCAGTCGCTGTTCGACAAGACCGGGCATCCGTTCCTGCAGCACCTGCTGGATCACCGCGACGTGACCCGGCTGAAGGTGACGGTCGACGGCCTGCTCAACGCGGTCGCCTCCGACGGGCGGATCCACACCACGTTCAACCAGACGATCGCCGCGACCGGGCGGCTCTCGTCGACCGAACCGAACCTGCAGAACATCCCGATCCGCACCGAGGCCGGCCGCCGGATCCGCGACGCGTTCGTGGTGGGAGATCGCTACGCCGAGCTGATGACCGCGGACTACAGCCAGATCGAGATGCGCATCATGGCGCACCTGTCGCAGGACGAGGGGCTCATCGAGGCGTTCAACACCGGCGAGGATCTGCACTCGTTCGTCGCGTCGCGCGCGTTCTCGGTGCCGATCGACGAGGTGACCCCAGAGTTGCGCCGCCGGGTCAAGGCGATGTCGTACGGGCTGGCCTACGGGCTGAGCGCCTACGGACTGTCCCAGCAGCTCAAGATCTCCACTGAAGAGGCCAAGGAGCAGATGGAGCAGTACTTCGCCCGGTTCGGCGGGGTGCGCGACTACCTGCGCGACGTGGTCGACCAGGCGCGCAAGGACGGCTACACCTCCACGGTGTTCGGTCGCCGCCGCTACCTGCCCGAGCTCGACAGCAGCAACCGGCAGGTCCGCGAGGCCGCCGAGCGGGCCGCGCTGAACGCGCCGATCCAGGGCAGCGCCGCCGACATCATCAAAGTCGCGATGATCAACGTCGACCAGGCCATCAAGGACGCCGGGCTGGAGTCCCGCACGCTGCTTCAGGTGCACGACGAACTGCTCTTCGAAGTCGCCGACGGCGAGCGCGAAACCCTCGACGCGCTGGTGCGCGAGCACATGGGCAATGCGTATGCGCTCGACGTGCCGCTGGAGGTCTCGGTCGGATACGGCCGCAGTTGGGACGCCGCGGCGCACTGACAGATCCGCCGCTCAGGTTGACGGCGCCGCCCGCCGCCGACGATTATGTAAGTCGTCATACTTAGTTCGCCGGGGAAAGGGCGCAGTCGTGGCCACTCATCCGTTCGACGAAGCACTCGAGCTCAGTCCTGGGGACGCCGGCACGCTGACCGGCAAGACGTCCCCGGACTGGGCCAACATGGTCGGGCCGTTCGGCGGGATGACGGCCGCGACGCTGCTTCGCGCCGTGGAGGTGCAGCCCGAGCGCCTCGGACACCCGGTCGCCCTGACGGTGAACTTCACCGCCCCGGTCGCCGACGGGGCGTTCGACGTCAGGGCGACGGCGGTGCGCACCAACCGCAGCAATCAGCACTGGTCCGTCGAGTTGTCCCAGGACGGCGAGATCAAGACCACCGCCACCGCGGTGTTCGGGCACCGGCGCGACACCTGGGCCGACATCGAACGGCAGCGGCCGCCGGCCCCGGGGCCCGAGGAGGTTCCCGCCGAAGGCCTGCCCGAGGCGATCGTGTGGGCGCGCAACTACGACATGCGTCACGTCGACGGGGCGCCGCCGCTGGACGGACAACCGCGGCCGTCGTCGGCCTCCACGCTTTGGGTGCGCGACAGTCGTGGCCGCGCAATGGATTACGCCGCCCTGACCGCGTTCAGCGACATCTTCTATCCCCGCGTGTACCGCCGCCTCGGCGCGCCGCTGCCCGCCGGGACGATCTCGATGACCGCGTACTTCCACGCCGACGCCCCCGAAATCGCGTCCGTCGGCGATGACTTCATCCTCGGCCGGGCCCAGGCCAACCGGTTCGCCGGCGGCTACTTCGACCAGTCCGCCGAGCTCTGGAGCCGCAGCGGCGACCTTCTGGCCACCACCCACCAGCTGGTCTACTTCAAAACCTGACGGTCCGGCGCGCCCGTCGCCGTGAAATGGCTGAGCCCGCGCAGCAGCCACGGTGTGTGCCGTGCCATCACGGCCACCGCCCGGTCGGTCCGGTGCATACCGGCGCCCGGCGCGGGAGTGGTCTGCGCGGCCAGCACGGCCTCTCGCGACGTCGACGTCCCGGTCCGGTCGACGGCCAGCAGCCGCCAGGTACCGGGGACGCCGCGCAGCGCCACGACGCCGCGGTCCTCGAAGCCGGTGCCCGAGCCGACCACCAGGTCGCGGACTGTGCTGGAGACGACGATGTCGCCGGCTCCGGCATGACCGAGGATCCGGGCCGCTATGTGGACGGCGATGCCGCCGATGTCGGCGTCGAGCAGTTCGCACTCGCCGGTGTGGATGCCCGCCCGCAGTTCGATGCCCAGCGCCTCGGCGTCGGCGAGCACGGCCTCGGCGCACCGGATCGCCTGCGTGGGCCCGTCGAACGTTGCGAGATGGCCGTCGCCGGTGCTCTTGACGACGGTTCCGCCGTGCCGGGTGGTCAGGTCGCCGGTGATCTCGTTGAACCGCTGCAACACCACCCGCCACTGCTGGTCCCCGCAGGCCGCCGCGCGTTCGGTGGACGCGATGATGTCGGTGAACAGCACTGTCCGCAGCGCCCGGTGCGCCTGCCTGGGAGTGTGATGGGTGCCGGTGACGAGGTTCTCCACCTCGGCCAGGATCCGGTTCGGTTCGGTGTGCCACGGTGCGTGGTCGGCGCCGCCCACCTCCAGATAGCGAGCGCCGGGGATGTGATCGGCGAGGTATCGTCCGCAGGGGACGGGGATGACCTTGTCGTCGCGGGAGTGGATCACCAGCGTCGGTATCGCGATGGTGGGCAGCACGGCGCGGATGTCGATGTGGAACAAGGACTCGATCGTCGCCCGGACCATGCCGGGGCTGGCGCTCATCCGCTCGAACATCGCGAGCTGACGCCGGCCGTGGATCGACGGAAAGCCGATGCCCGCCGCCATGCCGGTGCCCCAGTGATCGCGGACGGCGAGGCCCATCTGCAACAGCAGGGCGAGCTGATCGGTGGTGGGCAGGTAGCGGACGTCGGTCTCGTCGGCATCGGCGAGCAGACGCGCGTAGACCTCGCCGGGGTCGGAATCGAGGTCCTCCCAGTCCGCCGACATGAACGGGTATGACGCGTAGACCACCAGCGCGCGTGTCCGCTGGGGTCGCGTCGCCGCGAAAAGCATTGCCGCCGTGCCGCCTTCGCTCATACCGAAGATCACCGCGGTGGAGAAGCCGACGGCGTCCATGACGGCCTCGATCTCTTCGGCGCGCTGGTCGAGGGTGCGAATGCCGTGGATCGGGTCCGACAATCCGAGACCGGCCTTGTCGAAGATCACCACCCGGCAGAACGTCGCCAGATGATCGAAGAACGATTTGAACTCGGGCAGTGTCCAGAACAGTTCGATGTGACTCACGAACGGTCCGACGAAGACCATCTCGATGGGCCCGTCGCCGAACACCTGATACGCCAGGCTGAGATCCCCGCACGGCGCGTATGACGTCTCCGCCATCGCCTGAGCGTAACTGGCGGAGGTGCCGGTTATCTGTGGATCGGTGCCTGCGCGCGGTAGTAGGCCATCTGGTGCAGTGCGGGGGATTCGGCCCTGGCCGCGTAGACCGCATAGGTCTCCTCGTGCAGCAGCGCGGTCACCCGGGGGTCCCCGAATCCCCGGTCGATGCGGTCGCGGACGAACGCCAGCTCGGTGACCTGCTGGGCGAACCTCCGCACCGACGTCGCGGCGGGTTTACCGCCGAAGCGGGCCGCCTCGGCCACGGCCTGCTTGCGGGTTTTCATCGAGCCGAGCCACGTCGCCTCGTTGGGGCTGATCACCCCGGCGGCGACCATGCCCGGCAGTTTCTCGGCCACGATGCGCTGTTCGCGGCGCCGGCTGTGCACGGCCAGCGCGATGGTCAGCCCGAAGATCGGCACCATCCAGAACACGTAGGTGCCGAAGTAGGCGCCGGCCCCGAGCAGCGACGACCCGTTCCACATCGCGTGCAGCACCACCGCACCGGCGTAACCGAGCAGCACGCAGCCCGCCTTCGCGACCCCACTGCGCCGGTGCAGGGCGAACCACACTCCGAGCGCGAACATCGTGGTGAACAGCGAATGCGCGAACGGCCCCATCACCAGCCGCAGCGCGGCGGTGAACAGCGACTCCGCCAACGACTCGCCGTTGGCGATGTAGAGGATGTCCTCCAGCCAGGCGAATCCGGCACCGACCAGCCCGGCATAGACCAGGCAGTCGGTCAGCGAGTTCAGTTCCCTGCGGCGCGCCCCCGTCATCATCAACAGCAGGAACAGGCCCTTGGCCGCCTCCTCGGTCATCGGCGCCCCGACGACCAGGGTGAACGCGCTGGTCCCGGTGGCATCCGGGTCCACGCCGGGATTGAGCCAGGTGTCGAGGACGACCTGCAGGATCGCCGACACGACCACGGCGACCGACGTGCCCCAGATGAACGCGAAGATCAACAGCCGGGGCGGTTCGGGTTCCCAGCGGTCCAGCCACAGGTAGGCCAGCACCACGACGGCCATCGCGACGCTGGACAACACGAAACCGACGGCGGTGCCGACCGGGTTCGCCAGCGTCAGCACGATGACGATCAGGCCCGCCACCGTGCCCAGCGCGATGAGCACCCCCAGCGGCGCCCCGACCTTGCGGATCTGGCGCGTGAACGGCGCTCCATAGAGGTGCGGGGCAGGCGGGACCGGTTGCGCCGGACGGAACGACATCCTCGCAGGCTAAACCGCGGGGTCGGGTACGGTCGGGAAAGGCCGCCGACGGCGCCGGACTCATCCCTATGGAAACCACACGCGCAGACGCACACATCCAGTTCCTTGCGCGTCTGGGTGCCTCGATGGCGGCGGCCAACTATCCGGTCACGCTGATCCGGCAGATGCTGCAACGCGCATCGGCGGCGTACGGCATCACCACCGAATCCGTTGTGCTGCCCAACAACGTCCAGGTGATCGGTCCGGCCGGCCCCAACGGCACGACCATCAAATCGGCGGCCGTCGACACCGATTTGCGGTTCGACCAGACCTTCCCGCTGGCCCGTCTGGTCTCCGCGGCGCGCAGAGGCGCCGTCGAGCCGGCCGCCGGCGAGGCCGAACTGCGCCGGATCACGGCCGCCCCGCACCGGCTGCCCTCCTGGGTCAGCGTCATCGGCTACGGCATCCAGAGCGCCGGGCTGGCGCTGGTCCTCGAGCCGACACCGCTGAACCTGCTCGGAGCGACGGTGTTCGGACTTCTCGTCGGTGCCATCGCCACGGCGTCGCGGGGGCGGCCGCTGCTGGCCCAGCTCGTCCCGGTGATCAGCGCGTTCGCCGTGACTTCGCTGGCGATCCTGGCTGCGCACCGGCTCGGTCTCGACCACGTGGGCCTGCGGGCGCTGATCCCTCCGCTGGCGATGTTCCTGCCGGGGGTCGCGATGACCCTGGCCGTCGTCGAGCTCACCTCACGCGACATGATCTCCGGGACCAGTCGGCTGGTGGCGGGGTTCGCGCAACTCGCCCAACTGGCGTTCGGGATCTTCATCGCCGTCCAGATCCTGGGGGAGAGCGAATCTCAGCTGACCTCGATCGCCGTCAACAAACTGGGTCCCTGGGCGCCGTGGGTCGGGGTGGCGGTCTACACCCTCGGGATCATGCTGTTCCTCGGGCCGCCGGTGCGCTTCGTCCCGTGGCTGCTGATCGTCGTCTACGCCGCCTACGCCGCGCAGTTCTTCGGCGACCTGGCGTTCGGCAGCTACGTCAGCGGGGTCACCGGAGGGTTTGCGCTGACGCTGTGCGCGATGGCGATGGCCAGCCGCCCCGGCGCACCACCGGCGATCTCGCTGATCCTGCCCGGCTTCTGGTTGCTGGTGCCGGGCTCGATGGGGCTGATCGGCATCGCCGAACTCTTCGGCGCCGACGGCGATTCTGCGATCACCGTCACGTTCGTGTCGATGTTCTCGGTGGCGTTCGGCCTCCAGGCCGGACTGGTGGGCTGGCAGCTGGCGCGGCGGGTGCGCAGGCGCGGACGGGGCGGGTTTGGCCTGCGTGAGCATGTCGCGTAAGCTCGACAAGCACCTGTGTGTTCGATCTCAGGTGCCAAAAATCACAAAACTGTCCCTACGATAAAACCTGTCCGGAGCAACCCACCACATGCCAAGTCCCTCCGTCACGTCCCCGCAAGTTGCCGTCAACGACATCGGCTCCGCGGAAGACTTCCTCGCCGCCATCGACAAGACCATCAAGTACTTCAACGATGGCGACATCGTCGAAGGGACCATCGTCAAGGTGGACCGCGACGAAGTCCTGCTCGATATCGGCTACAAGACCGAAGGTGTCATCCCTTCGCGCGAACTCTCCATCAAGCACGACGTCGACCCCAATGAGGTCGTTTCCGTGGGCGATGAGGTCGAGGCCCTCGTTCTCACCAAAGAGGACAAAGAAGGCCGTCTGATCCTGTCCAAGAAGCGCGCTCAGTACGAGCGGGCCTGGGGCACCATCGAAGAGCTCAAGGAGAAGGACGAGGCCGTCAAGGGCACCGTCATCGAGGTCGTCAAGGGCGGCCTGATCCTCGACATCGGCCTGCGCGGCTTCCTGCCCGCATCGCTGGTCGAGATGCGTCGCGTCCGCGATCTGCAGCCGTACATCGGCAAGGAGATCGAGGCCAAGATCATCGAGCTCGACAAGAACCGCAACAACGTGGTGCTCTCGCGCCGCGCCTGGCTGGAGCAGACGCAGTCCGAGGTGCGCAGCGAGTTCCTCAACCAGCTCACCAAGGGCGCCATCCGCAAGGGTGTCGTGTCCTCGATCGTCAACTTCGGCGCCTTCGTCGATCTCGGCGGCGTCGACGGCCTGGTGCACGTCTCCGAGCTGTCGTGGAAGCACATCGACCACCCGTCCGAGGTCGTCCAGGTCGGCGACGAGGTCACCGTCGAGGTGCTCGACGTCGACATGGACCGCGAGCGGGTTTCGCTGTCGCTCAAGGCGACTCAGGAAGATCCGTGGCGCCACTTCGCGCGTACCCACGCGATCGGCCAGATCGTCCCGGGCAAGGTCACCAAGCTCGTCCCGTTCGGCGCGTTCGTGCGTGTCGAGGAGGGCATCGAGGGCCTGGTGCACATCTCGGAGCTGTCCGAGCGCCACGTCGAGGTCCCGGACCAGGTGGTCCAGGTCGGCGACGACGCGATGGTCAAGGTCATCGACATCGACCTGGAGCGTCGCCGGATCTCGCTGAGCCTCAAGCAGGCCAACGAGGACTACTCCGACGAGTTCGAGGCCTGGAAGTACGGCATGGCCGACAGCTACGACGACCAGGGCAACTACATCTTCCCCGAGGGCTTCGACGCCGAGACCAACGAATGGCTCGAAGGCTTCGAGAAGCAGCGTGACGAGTGGGAGGCGCGCTACGCCGAGGCCGAGCGCCGCCACAAGATGCACACTGCGCAGATGGAGAAGTTCGCCAAGGCTGAGGCCGAAGCGGTCGCCGAGGCCGCGACGCGGCCGACCAGCAGCAGCAGCTCGTCCCGCTCCGAGGAGTCGGCGGGCGGATCGCTGGCCAGCGATGCGCAGCTGGCTGCTCTGCGGGAGAAGCTCGCAGGCAACGCCTAAGCACGAATACCGATCGATGGCCCGGCTCGCAGAGCCGGGCCATCGTCGTTTTCCGGCGACATGTGCACGTATCGCTTTTTGACAATGATTTTCATTAAGCGGTTGGATCGTGGCCATGATGACCTCTCGCCTCCTCGCGCTGCTGTCCGTCGTCGCCTTCGGGGCCGGGTGCACCGCGGCGCCCGACAGTCCCGCCCCACCCGGCCCGAGTGCGCCGAGTGCGCCGAGTGCGCCGACCGAGGAATCGTCCGCGACGCCACGGCTGGCGCTCAGCTACGACGGGGGCGTCCTGGTCCTCGACGCCCGGACGTTGAACCAGGTCGCCGACATCCCGATCGACGGCTTCGTGCGGCTGAACAGCGCGGGCAACGGCCGCCACGTGCTGGTCTCGCAGGGCGACGGATTCGCGGTACTCGACATGGGCACCTGGACCGACACCCACGGTGACCACGGACACCACTACACCGCGGCGCCCGCGATGACCGAGATGCGGTTCGGCGGGCAGGAACCCGGGCACGTCGTCGCCCACGACGACCGGCTGACCCTGTTCAGCGACGGCACCGGGACGGTCGACGTCGTGGACCCGGGTGAGCTGCTCCACGGTCACGCGACAGCGGACACCGTGGTGACGACCGCGCCGCACCACGGTGTGGCGGTCGCGCGTGCCGACGGCAGCGTCGTCGTCAGCGTCGGCGACGAGCAGGGGCGCAGCGGCCTGGAGATCCTGGATGCGGCAGGGACGCGGATCGCCGTGAGCGACCGGTGCCCGAACCTGCACGGCGAAGCCGCCGCGTCCGGTGGCGCGCTGACGTTCGGCTGCGAGGACGGCGTGCTGATCGTGCGGGGCAACACCATCGAGAAGCTCACGAGCCCGGACCCGTACGGGCGGATCGGGAACCAGGCCGGCAGCGCGGCCTCCCCGGTCGTCCTCGGCGACTACAAGACCGACCCGGACGCGGAAATCGAACGGCCCCAGCGGATCACGCTGATCGACACGGCCACGGGCGCACTGCGGGTGGTCCCGCTGCAGGCGAGCTACAGCTTCCGCTCGCTGGACCGCGGACCCGGCGGCGAAGCCGTCGTCCTGGGCACCGACGGAGCCCTGCACGTGTTCGATCCCGTCAGCGCCCGGCGCATCGCGCACTATCCCGCCATCGGCGCGTGGACGGAACCACGGCAGTGGCAGGCGCCGATGCCGAATCTGCACGTGCAGGACGGCGTCGCCTACGTCAGCGACCCCGCCACGCAGCGTGTCGTGGCGATCGGTCTCGCCGACGGTGCGGTGGTCGCCGAGGCTACCGTCGGCCGGCCCACGATCGAGCTGACGGGCGTCGAAGGATGAGCGGCGGGCCTGACACACTGGTGCGGTGCTGCGCATTGGATTGACCGGAGGTATCGGGGCGGGCAAGTCGACGGTGTCGGCCACCTTCAGCGACCTGGGAGCCGTCGTCGTCGACGGCGACGTGATCGCCCGCGAGGTCGTCGAGCCCGGAACGCCGGGCCTGGCCAAGCTCGTCGATGCGTTCGGCGACGAGATCCTGCTCCCCGACGGCGCGCTGAACCGCCCGGCGCTGGCGGCGATCGCGTTCAGCGACGACGAGAAGCGGGCCACGTTGAACGGGATCGTGCATCCCCTTGTGGCGCACCGGCGTTCGGAGCTGATCGCTGCGGCCCACGATGACGCCGTGATCGTCGAGGACATCCCGCTGCTGGTGGAATCGCAGATGGCGCCGATGTTCCCGCTCGTGATCATCGTGCACGCGGACGCGGAGCTGCGGGTCCGGCGACTCATCGAATACCGCAACTTCTCCGAGGAGGACGCGCGGGCGCGCATCGCCGCGCAGGCCACCGAGGAGCAGCGGCGCGCGGTCGCCGATGTGTGGCTGGACAATTCCGGAAGCGCCGGCGAGCTCGTCGAGAAGGCCAGGGCGCTGTGGCACGAGCGGATCCAGCCGTTCGCGCACAACCTGAAAGCGGGACAGCCGGCCCCCGCGAAGCCGCACATCGTCCCCCCCGATCCGCAGTGGGCCGCGCAGGCGCAGCGCATCCTGGCCCGGCTGCGCACCGCGTGCGGTCACCGCGCGGTGCGCGTCGACCACATCGGCTCCACCGCGGTGCCGGACCTGGACGCCAAGGACGTCATCGACATCCAGGTCACCGTTGCGTCCCTGCAGGTCGCCGACGAACTGGCCGACGCGATGTCGGCCGCCGGATACGTCCAGGTACCGATCACCGCCGACGTCGCCAAACCGGACGCCCGCAGCACCGTCGCCGGGTTCGACCACGTCACCGATGATTCACACTGGCAGAAGCGGCTGTTCTGCTCGGCCGACCCGGGTCGGCCGACCAACGTGCACGTGCGGGTGGACGGCTGGCCGGGTCAGCAGTTCGCGCTGCTGTTCGTCGACTGGGTGACCGCCAACCCCGAGGTACGCGCCGAATATCTCGCCCTCAAGCGCCGGGTGTCGGCTCAGGAGCACGCGACGACGGGCGCCTATGCCGACGCCAAGGAACCGTGGTTCCTCGACGCCTATCGCAGGGCGTGGGAATGGGCCGACACCACGGGATGGCGTCCCGGCGGTCCGGCTCAGGCAGGTGGCGGAGCCGGCTGATCGGGCGGCCCCGCGTCCGGGGACGGCGCGGCGGGATCGCCGGCCACGGGCACCGCAATACCCGTCGGGCTGACCGGCGCCTCGCAGGTCAGCGCACCGTAGTCCGGATCGTCACGCTGGGGCAGCACCCGTGGTGCGATGAAGTCGTCGGCCTGGGCGACCAACTGGTCGTCGACCAGGATCTCGCAGTGCAGGTTGGCCGAGTACGGCCATTCGATCGACACCCGCATGTTCGCGACCTGGGACTCCGGGAGCACCGCCATCGCCTCGAAGACCCGGCCCGGCACCATCGTCGGATTCGCGGCCTGGATCTTGTCGCCCTCGGTCCGGTAGGTGATCGACGCGCCGCGGGAGACTCCGTCGACCCGGGCGCGGTAGGTGATGTTGCGCAGGATCTCGGGGGTCTGTGCCTCGATCTGGGGCTGCGGCTCGGGCTGCGCCGGCGCCGGGGCGGGGAAGGCCAGCACGCCCGCGGTCGCCAGGATGGCAGCTCCGGCCGCCGCGCGTGCGGCACGCATACGTCTCCTCGGACTCACAGCAGGAGTCTATTAGTCCCGCCACGTGAGGAACATGCCGTTCGCGCCAAGCCAACGATGCAGGTCGTAGTCGTGCCGGGCCAGCGCCTCGACCGTCGAGACGGCGACGCGGACGGCCCGCTCACCCGCCTCGGGTGACAACCTCCCGGCCGCGACCGCGGCGAGCAGTTCGTCGACGTCGACGATCCGCACGTCCCGCCCGGTGCGCAGCACCAGGTCCAGGTAGTGGTCCACGCCCACCCAACGGTCGCCGTCGCGGGTGTATTCGCCGACGTCGAGGTAGAAGTCCTGGTCCTTTTCGTGGCCCGGGTTGAAATGGAACACCGTCACCCGTAACCCCAACGACGGCAGCACCCACGACTCCAGGTAGTGGAACTGCGCGCGGCCGGGAGCCGGCCGCGCCATGTAGAGGCCCCAGGGCTGTTCGGTGTACGTCTCGACGTCGCGGACGATGCCCTTCGGGTCGGTGTTGGTGCGGGCCCGGACGTCGAACACCTCGCGCTTGGGGGCGTGCACCGTCACGGCCTCCACTTCCTCAGGCCGGCGAGCATCAGCACCAGGCTCAGCGGACGGAGTGCGATCCGCAGCGGTTCGGGCACGGCGTCACGGTAACCTGCCTGGTCGCCCCGGCGGGGAATGAACATGTCGGCGGGCGCGCTTAACCTGGGAACATGGCTTTCGCTACCGAACATCCTGTGCTCGCGCATTCGGAGTACCGCCCCGTCGACGAGGTGGTCCGCAGTGGCGCGCGCTTCGAGGTGGTCAGTGAGTACGAGCCCGCCGGTGACCAGCCCGCCGCCATCGACGAGCTGGAGCGCCGGATCCGCGCGGGCGAGAAGGATGTGGTGCTGCTTGGCGCGACCGGAACGGGCAAGTCGGCGACCACCGCGTGGCTGATCGAACGGCTGCAGCGGCCGACGCTGGTGATGGCGCCGAACAAGACCCTGGCCGCGCAGCTGGCGAACGAGCTGCGGGAGATGTTGCCCAACAACGCGGTCGAATACTTCGTCTCGTACTACGACTACTACCAACCCGAGGCGTACATCGCCCAGACCGACACCTACATCGAGAAGGACAGCTCGATCAACGACGACGTCGAGCGGCTCCGGCACTCGGCCACGTCGAATCTGCTGTCCCGGCGCGACGTGGTGGTGGTCGCATCCGTGTCGTGCATCTACGGCCTGGGCACGCCGCAGTCGTACATGGACCGCTCCGTCGAGCTGAAGGTCGGCGACGAGGTGCCCAGGGACTCGCTGCTGAGGCTGCTGGTCGACGTGCAGTACACCCGCAATGACATGTCCTTCACGCGCGGGACGTTCCGGGTGCGCGGCGACACGGTCGAGATCATCCCGTCGTACGAGGAGCTCGCGGTGCGCATCGAGTACTTCGGTGACGAGATCGAGGCCCTGTACTACATGCACCCGCTGACCGGCGACGTGATCCGGAAGGTGGACTCGCTGCGGGTCTTCCCGGCCACCCACTACGTCGCCGGACCGGAGCGCATGGCGCAGGCCATCTCCTCCATCGAGGCCGAACTCGAGGAGCGCCTCGCCGAACTGGAGGGTCAGGGCAAGCTGCTGGAGGCGCAGCGGCTGCGGATGCGCACCAACTACGACATCGAGATGATGCGCCAGGTCGGATTCTGCTCCGGCATCGAGAACTACTCGCGGCACATCGACGGACGGCCCGCGGGTTCGGCGCCCGCCACCCTGCTCGATTATTTCCCCGAGGACTTCCTGCTCGTCATCGACGAGTCGCACGTCACCGTGCCCCAGATCGGCGGCATGTACGAGGGCGACATGTCCCGCAAACGCAACCTGGTCGACTTCGGCTTCCGGCTGCCGTCCGCGGTCGACAACCGACCGCTGACGTGGGAGGAGTTCGCCGACCGGATCGGCCAGACGGTGTACCTGTCGGCGACGCCGGGCAACTTCGAGCTGGCCCAGACCGGCGGCGAGTTCGTCGAGCAGGTGATCCGCCCGACCGGCCTGGTGGATCCGCAGGTCATCGTCAAGCCGACGAAGGGCCAGATCGACGATCTGATCGCCGAGATCCGCAAACGCACCGAACGCGACGAGCGGGTGCTGGTGACGACGCTGACCAAGAAGATGGCCGAGGATCTCACCGATTACCTGCTCGAGATGGGCATCAGGGTCCGGTATCTGCACTCCGAGGTCGACACGCTGCGCCGCGTCGAGCTGCTGCGCCAGCTGCGGCTCGGTGAGTACGACGTGCTCGTCGGCATCAACCTGCTGCGTGAGGGTCTCGACCTTCCCGAGGTGTCGCTGGTCGCGATCCTCGACGCCGACAAGGAAGGGTTCCTGCGCTCGCCGCGCAGCCTGATCCAGACCATCGGCCGCGCGGCCCGCAACGTGTCCGGCGAGGTGCACATGTACGCCGACAAGATCACCGACTCGATGAAGCAGGCCATCGACGAGACCGAACGCCGGCGCGACAAGCAGATCGCCTACAACAAAGAACACGGCATCGACCCGCAACCGTTGCGCAAGAAGATCGCCGACATCCTCGACCAGGTGTACCGGGAGGCCGACGACACCGAAGCCGTCGAGGTCGGCGGGTCCGGGCGCAACGCGTCCCGGGGCCGGCGCGCCCAGGGCGAGCCGGGCCGCGCCGTCAGCGCCGGGGTGTTCGAGGGCCGCGACACGTCGAACATGCCGCGCGCTGAACTGGCCGACCTGATCAAGGATCTGACCGACCAGATGATGGCGGCCGCCCGCGATCTGCAGTTCGAGTTGGCCGCTCGCATCCGCGACGAGATCCAGGATCTGAAGAAGGAATTGCGCGGCATGGACGCCGCCGGTCTGAAATAGCTTGATCTCAACCGCCGTTGAGGTCCTACGGTCGACGCCGTGACCCACACCGGAACAAACAGCAGGACCGTCGCCTCGGGCGGTTGGCGGGAACTGCTCGGACCCAGGAACCTCGGTGCGTCGCTGGTGCTGGCCGGCGGTGTCGCGCTGTACGCGACCAACGAGTTCCTGACGATCAGCCTGATGCCCAGCGCCGTCGCCGACATCGGCGGTCAGCGCTTCTACGCGTGGGTGACGACGGTGTATCTGGTCGGCTCGGTGATGGCCGCGACCACCGTGCATGCGGTGCTGATGCGGCTCGGGCCGCGGCTGGCGTACCTGCTCGGCCTCACCGTGTTCGGACTGGGCAGCCTGGGGTGTGCGGTGGCGCCCAGCATGGAGGTGCTGCTGGTGGGTCGGACGGTGCAGGGCGCCGCGGGCGGCATGCTGGCCGGTCTGGGATACGCGGTGATCAATACGGCGCTGCCGAGCGTGCTGTGGACCAAGGCGTCGGCGCTGGTGTCGGCGATGTGGGGGGTGGGCACGCTGGTCGGCCCGGCCGCCGGTGGGCTGTTCGCCCAATACGGTTCGTGGCGTTGGGCTTTCGGAGTGCTGGTGGTGATGACCACGGCGATGTCGGTGCTCGTGCCGATCGCGCTCCCGGCCCGCGGTGACACCGGGGGAGCGGTGCCTACCGCCCGGGTGCGCATTCCGGTCTGGTCGCTGCTGCTGCTTGGCGCGGCGGCGCTGCTGGTCAGCATCGCCGGTATCCCGCGCGACCTTCGGGTCACCGCGGTGCTGGTCGCCGTCGGAGCCGGGCTTGTCGCGGTGTTCGTGGTCGTGGACCGGCGCATGAGTGCGTCGGTGCTGCCGCCGAGTGCGTTCGGTCCGGGTCCGCTGAAGTGGATCTACCTGACGCTGGGCGCGTTGATGGCCGCGACGATGGTGGACATGTACGTGCCGCTCTACGGCCAGCGGCTCGCCCACCTGACGCCGGTCGCGGCGGGGTTCCTCGGCGCCGGCCTGGCGATCGGCTGGACGGTGGGGGAGATCAGCAGCGCGTCGCTGAACCGGCCCCGGGTGATCGTGCGAACCGTGGCGGTGGCGCCGCTGGTGATGGCCACGGGGCTGGCCATCGGTGCGCTGACGTTGCACGAGGACGCGTCGGCCTTACGGGTGGCGGTGTGGGCGATCGGCCTGGTGATCACCGGAGCCGGAATCGGCATCGCGTGGCCGCATCTGTCGGCGTGGGCGATGAGCAAGGTGGACGATCCGGCGGAGGGCCCCGCGGCTGCCGCGGCGATCAACACGGTGCAGGTGATCTGCGCGGCCCTCGGTGCCGCGCTTGCCGGGGTCATCGTCAACGTCGCCGACCGCGGCGACGCCGGCGGGGCGCGGTGGCTGTTCGCCTGCTTTGCGGTGCTGGCCGCGCTGGCGGTGATCGCCTCCACCCGCAGCGGCCGGCCTGCGCCGGCCGGGTAACGATCACGCCGATCGGAAACCTGTTCGCGGCGTTGGGGACCTGGCAACCTCAGGTGCAGTGCGGGTGTGGCCGAGTGGCTAGGCACCGGCCTGCAAAGCCGTTTACGCGGGTTCGAATCCCGCCACTCGCTCGCACGACACCGGACGGTAAAGTGTGCCGGTGCCAACTGAAGTCCGGCCCCGCCGGTGACGAAACTCGAACGGCCGCGCGTCGTTTCAGGTGCGCGAGGGTTGCCGCGGTGACCTGGCTGCTGCTCGGTCTGGCGATCTGCAGTGAGGTCGCGGCGACGCTGTCGTTGAAGGGTTCGGCGACCGTTCCCGCGCTGTACGCCGTGGTGGTGTTCGGTTATCTCGCATCGTTCGTGCTGCTGGCGCTCGTGCTGCGCCGTGGCATGGCCCTCGGTGTGGCATACGGGATTTGGGGTGCCGCCGGGGTGGCGCTGACCGCGGTGCTGTCCGCGATCGTGTT
This sequence comes from Mycolicibacterium parafortuitum, assembly GCF_002086815.1. Lineage (GTDB taxonomy): Bacteria > Actinomycetota > Actinomycetes > Mycobacteriales > Mycobacteriaceae > Mycobacterium > Mycobacterium parafortuitum. Next base: position 44,711 of record NZ_MVID01000036.1, on the reverse strand, counting down.
CGGCGAGGCGCTGACCGCGGTGATGGTCCTCGGGCTGGCCTGCATCATCGGCGGCGTCGTCCTGGTGGAGAACGGCTCTCGCGTGGACCACGAATGATCGGCTACCTCCTCCTCGTCGCGGCCATCGTCAGCGAGGTCGCCGGAACCTTGGCGCTGAGGGTGGCCGCCCGCGGAGGCGTCTCCTTCTACGCCGTGGTCGTCGTCGGTTACATGCTGGCGTTCACCCTGTTGTGGGGCACGCTGCGACACGGAATTCCACTGGGCGTCGCGTACGGCATCTGGGCCGCCGCCGGAGTGGCCCTGACGGCGGTGATGTCGCGGGTGCTGTTCGGCGAGCCGCTGACCCGGACGATGCTGGGCGGAATCGCGTTGATCGCCGTCGGCGTGCTGCTCGTCGAACTCGGCGCCAACCATTGATTTGTGAAGGAGTCGGCGGATTATCCACATGCCGGCGGTGTCGGACACCGGCGATCCGACACGGATTCGCAACCGTTGGATCACCATTGGATCGCGGGACGGTTCAGATTTGCTGAAATTGTGACAGCGTTGTCAGGTGCTCGCACGCCAGGTTGCCCGTCTCCTCGGTGTAGCGGTGGTGACAGCGTGGGCCCTGTCGTTCGCCACCGTCCGTGCTCCCGTTGCTGAAGCCGCATCCTGCCCGGATGTCGAGGTGGTCTTCGCGCGGGGCACCGCCGACAAACCTGGCATCGGCTTCACCGGGCGGCAGTTCGTCACCGCGCTGAAGAAGCGCCTGCCCGGCAAGACGGTGTCGGTGTACGCCGTCAACTATCCGGCGAGCTGGAACTTCCCGAAGTCCACCAGTCAGGGCGCCGTCGACGCGAACAAGCACGTCCAGTACGTCGCCGCGATCTGCCCGAAGACGAAGATCGTGCTCGGCGGAATGTCCCAGGGCGCCGGGGTGATCGACCTGATCACGATCGGCAACCGGGTCATCTGGTTCTTCAAGCCCGCGCCGCTGCCGGACACCATGGTCAATCATGTTGCGGCGATTGCGGTGTTCGGCAATCCGTCGCGCGATGTGTCGACCCTGGGGCCGCTGACGAAGATCAGCCCGCTGTACGGTTCCAGGACCATCGACCTGTGTGCCCCGGGCGATCCGTACTGCTCGTCGGGTAACAACTTCTTCGCCCACTTCGCGTATCCGTGGAACGGCATGGTCAACGAGGCGGCGACGTATGTCGCCGGGCGGGTGCTCGGCACCCAGAGCTGACTGTAGACCTCCTCTGGGGCAACACTTCTCGGCGTCTCCGTCGAACCCACCCCGGGGATGCTCTGCCTGGCGATGATGCCGCGATTGGGGCGTCGCCTGCCATACCCGCCACAGATTCCTTGCTGCAGAACCTGTTTCCGCCGCGCCACCGGAGGAACCGCGGTCCGCCCCGCCGGTCGCCGGAGAGGCACCGGTCCTCGGACTCGCATCCGGCCGTCCGGGTCCGGTCGTGCCTGTCGCGGGGGTCACCGCCGATTCCCGCTGTCCCGTCCGGTGACGCGCCGGCCGGTGTGCCGTTGCCTGCCCGCGACCCTGCCGATGCCGACGATGGCCGCCACGCCCGACGAACACGCGGTTGCCGTCGCACGGCCGGAAGATCTCGGCGAGGCCATGTGATCCGTGGCTCGGCCGTCGCCAACGGCGAGCCAGTTTTCTTGCCGCAGCATCACTTTGCGCCGTCGTGTACCCGGCGTCACGTCCGTGCGATCGAGTGATCTTGATCGTGGTTCAGCACACGGATCCTGGGTAAAAGCCTTCGATGTGTGGTGAATCGCACCCATGTTCGGCGCTGAGCGGGTTACTGTCTCCGTTGGCGTTGCAACCGACACTGGGAGGATATTGATGACCGGCTATCAGACGGTGGTGGTTGGTACAGACGGATCTGATTCGTCGTTGCGTGCCGTGGACCGCGCCGGTCAGATCGCGGCAGGCGCGAACGCGAGGCTCGTCGTCGCGACGGCCTACTTCCCGCAGAACGAGGATGCGCGCGCGGCCGACGTCCTCAAGGACGAGGGCTACAAGATGTCCGGCAACGCGCCGATCTACGCGATCCTGCGTGAGGCGCGGGACCGGGCCAAGGCCGCCGGAGCCCAGAACATCGAGGAGAAGGCTGTTGTCGGGGCACCCGTCGACGCGCTAGTCGAACTGGCCGAAGAGGTCAAGGCGGACCTGCTCGTCGTCGGCAACGTCGGCTTGAGCACGATCGCCGGACGCCTGCTCGGATCGGTGCCCGCGAATGTGGCACGGCGGTCCAAGACCGACGTGCTCATCGTGCACACCTCCTGACAGGGCACAACACGCGAAAAACCCTGGGCCGGCCGCAGCCGACCCAGGGTTTTCGCATGTCAGCGCCCCTGTGTCAGGAGGCCCCGGATCAGGAGGCCCCGGATCAGGAAGCGGAGGCCTTCGCGATCGCGGTGATCGCGGCGTCCAGCGCGGCGTCGAACTCGTCGTCGCTCTGCTGGGCGGTCAGGCCCTCCGTCAGCGCCCGCGAGAAGCTGGCGATGACACCCTGGTTGGCGGCGAGCTTGTCGCACGCCTGCTCGCGGTTGTAGCCACCGGACAGCGCCACCACCCGCAGCACCTTCGGATGCTCGACGAGCTCGCGATAGTGGTTGTCGACGTCGGGCAGCGTGAGCTTGAGCATCACGGCCTGGTCGTCGGCGAGACCGTCCAGTTCCTTGAGGATCGCGGCCTTGAGCTGATCCTCGGCCTTGGCCTTCTCGGGGCTGTGGATGTCGACCTCGGGCTCGATGATCGGCACCAGGCCGGCGGCCAGGATCTGCTTGCCGACCTCGAACTGCTGGGCGACGACCTCGTCGAGACCGGCGCCGGGCAGCTTGACGACCGAGCGCATCTTGGTGCCGAACACACCCTTGTCCTTGGCGCGCGCCAGCAGATCGTCGAGGCCGGGAATCGGCTTCATGACCTGGGCGCCGTCCTTCTCCTCGGCAAGGCCCTTGTCCACCTTCAGGAACGGCACGATCTGCTTGACGTTCCACAGGTAGTCCGCGGTGTCGCGGCCCTCGATCTGGCGGTCCATCGTGTCCTCGAAGAGGATCGCCCCGAGGATGCGCTCGCCGTCGAAGCTCGGGCTGGTGATGATGCGAGTGCGCATCTGATGCACCATGTCGAACATCGCCGCGTCGTCGACTTCACCAGCGTCGCTGGAGTACGCGTCCTCGGCGATCCCGTAGAGCTTCAGCGCCTTGGGCGTGCTTCCCCCGCTCTGGTCCAGCGCGGCAATGAAGCCGGCGCCACTGCGCGCCTTGTTGTACTGATCGCTGCTCATGATCCCTTTCCTGATTTCTTTCGATTAACGGCGGGTCACCAACCGCGCTCGCGCCATTCGCCGAGATGCGGGCGTTCGGTCCCGAGCGTCGTATCGTCGCCGTGCCCTGGATACACGACGGTTGAATCGGAGAAGACGTCGAACACCCGGCTGGTCACGTCGCCGAGGAGTTGTTCGAAGTCTCCTTCCTTCCAGGTCTTGCCGACGCCGCCGGGAAACAGGCAGTCGCCGGTGAACAGGTGCACCCGGTCGTCGGTGGCCGGGCCGCGCAGCGCCAGGGCGACCGAGCCGGGGGTGTGGCCGCGCAGGTGGATCACGTCGAAGGTCAGCTCACCGATGGTGACCGTGTCACCGCCGGCCAGCAGCCGGTCCGGAGTCACGGGCAGTGCCCCGGCGTCGAGGCTGTGGGCGGCGGTCGGCGCGCCGGTCGAGGCGGCCACCTCCTGGAGCGCCAGCCAGTGGTCCTGGTGCTGGTGACTGGTCACGATCAGCGACAGCGTCGGCGCGTAACGCTCGATCAGCTCGAGCAGGAGCGCCGCATCGTTGGCGGCGTCGATGAGTAGCGTCTCGCCGGTCTGGGAACACGTGACGAGGTAGGCGTTGTTGTCCATCGGGCCCACCGACACCTTGACGATCGAGGCGCCGGGCAGCACCCGGCGGGCCGCTTTCCGCGGCTCGACGTGGCCGGTGTAGTTGTCGTCGGCGGTGGTCATGGTCACTCACGTTACTTCCCTGCTCGCGCGCGTCGGCGAGGCCTGGGAGAAACCTGTGGCCAATCTCGGGAGGGGACTTGTCGGTGGTCGGACCTAGCATGGGTCTGTACTGCGCCCACCGCACGGAATGTGGGCTGAGTTTGCAAACCAGAAAGGGCATCGGTGGCTGACCGCCTAGTTGTCAAAGGTGCCCGGGAGCACAATCTTCGTGGCGTCGACCTGGAACTGCCGCGTGACGCGATGATCGTGTTCACCGGGCTGTCGGGCTCCGGGAAATCGTCGCTGGCATTCGACACCATCTTCGCCGAGGGGCAGCGCCGCTACGTCGAGTCGCTGTCGGCGTACGCCCGGCAGTTCCTCGGCCAGATGGACAAACCCGACGTCGACTTCATCGAGGGCCTCTCGCCCGCGGTGTCGATCGACCAGAAGTCCACCAACCGCAACCCGCGCTCGACCGTCGGCACCATCACCGAGGTGTACGACTACCTGCGTCTGCTCTACGCGCGCGCGGGCACCCCACACTGCCCGGTGTGCGGTGAGCGCATCGCCCGGCAGACCCCGCAGCAGATCGTCGACCAGGTCCTCGCGATGGACGAGGGCCTGCGCTTCCAGGTCCTGGCCCCGGTCGTGCGCACCCGCAAGGGCGAGTTCGTCGACCTGTTCGACAAGCTGAACACCCAGGGCTACAGCCGGGTGCGGGTGGACGGAGTGGTGCATTCGCTGACCGATCCGCCGAAGCTGAAGAAGCAGGAGAAGCACGACATCGAGGTCGTCGTCGACCGGTTGACGGTCAAGGCGTCGTCCAAGCAGCGCCTCACCGACTCGATCGAGACCGCGCTGAACCTCGCCGACGGCATCGTGGTGCTGGAGTTCGTCGATCGTGAGGACGACCATCCGCACCGCGAGCAGCGCTTCTCCGAGAAGCTGGCCTGCCCCAACGGGCACCCGCTGGCCGTCGACGACCTGGAGCCGCGGTCGTTCTCGTTCAACTCGCCCTACGGCGCCTGCCCGGAATGCCTGGGTCTGGGCATCCGCAAGGAGGTCGATCCCGACCTGGTCGTCCCCGACCCCGACCTGACGCTGGCCGAGGGCGCCGTCGCGCCGTGGTCGATGGGAAACACCGCCGAATACTTCACCCGGATGCTGTCCGGTCTCGGCGATCAGCTCGGGTTCGACGTCAACACCCCGTGGAAGAAGCTGCCGGCGAAGGCCCGCAGGGCGATCCTGGAGGGCTGCGACGAGCAGGTGCACGTCCGGTACAAGAACCGGTACGGCCGCACCCGGTCCTACTACGCCGACTTCGAGGGCGTGATGGCGTTCCTGCAGCGCCGCATGGAGCAGACCGATTCCGAGCAGACCAAGGAACGCCTCGAAGGGTTCATGCGCGACGTGCCGTGCCCGGAGTGCGACGGCACCCGTCTGAAGCCGGAGATCCTCGCGGTGACGATGTCGGCGGGCAACTTCGGTGCGAAGTCGATCGCCGAGGTCGCCGAACTGTCCATCGCGCAGTGCGCCGAGTTCCTCAACGCGTTGACCCTGGGGACCCGCGAGGCCGCGATCGCCGGCCAGGTGCTCAAGGAGATCCAGTCGCGGCTGGGGTTCCTGCTCGACGTCGGGCTCGACTATCTGTCCCTGTCCCGCGCCGCGGGCACCCTCTCCGGCGGCGAGGCGCAACGCATCCGGCTCGCCACCCAGATCGGTTCGGGTCTGGTCGGTGTGCTCTACGTGCTCGACGAACCGTCCATCGGTCTGCACCAGCGCGACAACCGCCGCCTGATCGACACCCTGGTGCGGCTGCGCGACCTCGGCAACACGCTGATCGTCGTCGAGCACGACCTCGACACCATCGCCCACGCCGACTGGGTCGTCGACATCGGCCCGGCCGCGGGGGAGCACGGCGGCCAGATCGTGCACAGCGGCACCTACGTCGACCTGCTGAAGAACCCGGAGTCGATCACCGGCGCCTACCTGTCCGGCAAGGAGCAGATCGAGATCCCGGAGCTGCGCCGCGTCGTCGACAAGAAACGCCAGCTGACGGTCGTCGGTGCGCGCGAGCACAATCTGCGCGACATCGACGTGTCGTTCCCGCTCGGTGTGTTGACCTCGGTGACCGGGGTGTCCGGCTCGGGTAAGTCCACGCTGGTCAACGACATCCTGGCCACGGTGCTGGCCAACAAGCTCAACGGTGCGCGGCTGGTGCCGGGCCGGCACACCCGCATCAACGGGCTCGACCATCTCGACAAGCTCGTCCGTGTCGACCAGTCGCCGATCGGGCGCACCCCGCGCTCCAATCCCGCGACCTACACCGGGGTGTTCGACAAGATCCGGACGTTGTTCGCGGCCACCACCGAGGCCAAGGTCCGCGGATACCAGCCGGGCCGGTTCTCGTTCAACGTCAAGGGCGGCCGCTGCGAGGCGTGCTCCGGCGACGGCACCATCAAGATCGAGATGAACTTCCTGCCCGACGTGTACGTGCCGTGCGAGGTGTGCCACGGCGCCCGCTACAACCGCGAGACGCTCGAAGTGCACTACAAGGGCAAGACCATCGCCGAAGTGCTCGACATGTCGATCGAGGAGGCGGCCGAGTTCTTCGCGCCGATCAGCTCGATCCACCGCTACCTGAAGACCCTCGTCGACGTCGGTCTCGGGTACGTGCGGCTGGGGCAGCCCGCCCCGACGCTGTCCGGCGGTGAGGCCCAGCGCGTCAAGCTCGCCTCGGAACTGCAGAAGCGTTCCACCGGCCGGACGATCTACATCCTGGACGAGCCGACCACCGGTCTGCACTTCGAGGACATCCGCAAGCTGCTCACGGTGATCAACGGCCTTGTCGACAAAGGCAATTCGGTGATCGTCATCGAACACAACCTGGATGTCATCAAGACCTCGGACTGGATCATCGACATGGGTCCCGAGGGTGGGTCCGGCGGCGGAACCGTCGTCGCGACGGGCACGCCCGAAGACGTCGCGGCCAACCCGGACAGCTACACCGGCCACTTCCTGGCCGAGATCCTCGACGTCGACCGGCCCAAGCCCAAGCCCAAGGCGCGCAGCCGGCGCAAGGTCAGCGCCTGAGCGATGGCCGACCCCGTGACCGTGCGGGCCGCCACCCCGGACGACGCCGACGCGATCTGTGCGATCTACGCGCACTACGTGACGTCGGGCGTCGCGACGTTCGAGGTCGAACCGCCGACGCGCGACGAGATACTGCGGCGGATCGACGCCGTGACCGCGGCCGGATTGCCCTACCTGGTGGCCACCCTCGACGGTGCGGTGGCCGGCTACGCGTACTGCGCGCCGTGGAAGACCCGGCCGGCCTACCGGTTCACCGTGGAGGACTCGGTCTACGTCGCACCTGACGCCCTCGGCCGCGGTGTCGGCGGCGCGCTGCTCGACGGGCTGATCGCGTGGTGCGGCCAGGTCGGGGTGCGCCAGATGATCGCGGTGGTGGTCGACGCCGACGCCGACGGCTCGTTGACACTGCACCGGCGGCGCGGCTTCACCGACGCGGGCCGTCTGGTGCGGGTCGGCTTCAAGCACGACCGGTGGCTGGACACCATCCTGCTGCAGAAGAGTTTCGACTAGCACTTGCTCAGCGGTGACGGGAACCGCGGGCTGACCCGCACCCCGCCCAGCCACGCCGTGAGCTCCGCGGCGCGCGCCTTCAGCTCCCGCCCGGCCGCCCCGCCCACCTTCTCCAGCAGCAGCAACTCCACGTGCCCGTCGGCGTCCTGACGCCACGCCCCGACAACCCTGCCGTCCACCCACACGGTCGGGCCCGCATTGCCGTTGCGGTCGAACACCTGGGACCGGTGCGCACCCAGGTACCAGTCCCGGTCGAACCACCCCATCACGGTCACATCCAGACCGGGCAGCAGTGCGCACCACGGTTCGACGGCCGGTTCCGCGGTGTCGTCGCCGGGCAGGACGTACCCGGGGCTGCCGTCACGGCTGTCCGCCAACTCGACCTCGACCGCCCCGACCTCGGCGAGGGCCTGGCGCGCCCAGCCGAGGGTGGTCCCGAACCACCATTTGAGGTCGGTGACGGTCGCCGGACCGAACGCGTACAGCCACCGCCGGACCAACGCCGCGCGGGCGTCGTCCGGACCCGTCGGTTCGGTGCCGGGCAGCCACTGGTCGGCCGCCGCCCACAGCGGGCGCGATGCCGTCCATCCGCCGTCGTTGGGGCCGCGCACGATCCGGCCGCGCGCCGACAGCACGGTCAACACCCGGGGTGCGAGGTGGCCCTGCCCGCCGTAGGACTTGCCGGGGGCCGGATCGTAGGTCCCGGTCAGCTCCGGCAGCGCCTCCCGCAGGTCCCGCGCCGAGCACGGCCCGTGGTCGCGCAGGTGGCGCTCGACCGCAGCGCACGCGGTCTCCAGCCACACGTGCCCGTCGGCGGCGACCCCGGCCCGCGCCACGTCGGCGGCCAGCCTGCGCGTCTCGTTGGCCGCGACCCGGTCGGCGGCCGTGGACTGGATCGCGGCCAGGTCGTCGCGGTGCACCAGCCACAGCGTGCGCCGCATCGCGAGCTGCTTGACCACCGAACGCCGTTGGTAGAGTTCGGAGTTCAGATCGGCGGTGGTGAACCCGGGCAGCCGCGCCCACAGTGACAGGTACGGCGTCGACGGGTCGGTGGCGTGCAGCCCGACCAGTCCCGCCGTGACGGCACCGATCGACGCGGCGGGGTCCGCGCCGGGCGCCAGGTGGTGACGTCTGGCCAGCCGGGCACGCCGCTCGTCGGTGGAGAAGGACCGCACAGACCCCATGGACGCAGAACGTACCGGGTCACCCCGACAGCCCCGCCGAAGAGCGACTACTGACCGGTCTCGGGCTTCTGGGTCATCGACTCGCGGATCTGGGCCAGGCGTTCGGCGGCGGCGCGTTGTCGCGCGTCGTACTGCTCCTCGATCGTGCGGCCCTCGACGGTCTCGGCGTCGAGTTCGGCCGCACCGATCGAGGTCGTGTAGCGCGTCTCGATCTTCTCGCGCACCGAGTCGAACGTCGGGACGCCGTCGGCGGTGTACCCGGTGTCGACCGGCGCGGAGGGCTCGGCGGTGGGTTCGTCCGGCATGGCCCCACGTTACCCGCGCAGCGTCGGCGGGAAGCCGATCCGGGGAACGCCGGGGGTGCCGATCGAACCTGCGAGCCACGGCAACGCGGTCGCGAACGCGTTGGACGCGAACGGCCAGTCGTGGTTGCCGGGCTGGCGCACGACCGCACATCCGATCCCCGTGCGGGCACCCAGGCCGCACAGCTGGTCGGCGGCGCGGGCCTGATCGTTGGGTCCACGATCGCCTGCGGCCGTGTTGACCGCGAACCAGCCCGTCAGTCCCCAGTAGGGGCCGTGTGCGGTCATCACCGCGCTCGGATCGAACGCCACGTACGCCGCGCTGTTGCCGCCGAAAAGCCGCTGCACGGTTTCGTTCTGGTTGCCCGAATTGGGTGCGGCGTCACCGGCGATGTCGACGAACGCGCCGAACAGGTCTGGATGCATGACCCCGAGGTCGACGGCGCAGGTGCCACCCATCGACCAGCCCACCACACCCCAGCCCGCCGGGCGCGTGCTCACGCCGTAGTGCGATTCGATATACGGCACAACGTCTTTGACGAGATGATCGGCGGAGTTCCCGCGCGGGCCGTTCACGCACTCGGTGTCGTTGTTGAACGTGCCGCCCGGGTCGGCGAACACGAACACCGGTGCGTAGCCGCCGTGCGCGGCGGCGAAGTCGTCGAGGATCTTGATCGCCCCGCCCGCGCGCAGCCAGTCGGCGGGGGTGTTGAACTCGCCGCCGATCATCATCACCGCGGGCAGTGCCGGCGGCGGGTCGGCGGCGAACCAGGCCGGCGGCAGATACACGAACTCCTGCCGGTGTTTGAAACCCGATGCGGTGTCCGGGATGTCGACCGGGACCACACTGCCCTTGATCGGCACCGCGTGCCGCTTCTGCATCGACGCGACCGCGACCGGATCGGTCTGGTCGGGAACGGGTCCCGCGGTGAGCTGGTCCCAGGCCGTGGCGGCGGTGGGGAAGTAGCCCACCCACAGGTTCAGCGACAGCGCCGCGGCCAGCACGCACAACGGCACGGCCAGCATCGACACCGCCCGCAATCCCCACCGGGCGCCCCGCCAGCCGGACAACAGAATCCCGACGGCCAACCCCGACAACGCGATCCACAGCCACAGGGTGACCGGTGCCGGATTGCTGTCGTCGGCGATGCCCGCGGACTCGATGTAGGCGTAGACCGCCGCGGCCAGGCATGCCCCGATCAACGCCGACCAGGGCAGCCACACCCTGCGCCAGCGCCCTGCCCGCCGGCCCACCGCGAGCACCACGGCCAGCCCGGCGAGGACCTGCACGGTCATCGGCAGCCACCCGTGCATCAACGAGACATGCGTCACGGGGTCCAGACTGGATCGCCGACCTTGGTGCCGGCTGTGACATCGCTGCGAGGTGTTAGCGAGGCTTGGCCAGCGGGAACGGCAGCGTCTCGCGGATGCTGCGGCCGGTGATCAGCATGACCACACGGTCCACCCCCATGCCGAGCCCGCCCGTCGGCGGCATCGCGTACTCTATCGCCTGCAGGAAGTCCTCGTCGAGTTCCATCGCCTCCGGATCACCGCCCGCCGCCAGCAGCGACTGCGCCTGCAACCGGCGGCGCTGTTCCACCGGGTCGGTGAGTTCGCTGTACGCGGTGCCCAACTCGACACCCCACGCGACCAGGTCCCACCGTTCGGCGACGCCGGGGGTGCTGCGGTGCGGCCGGGTCAGCGGCGACACCGACGTCGGGAAGTCCTTGTAGAACGTCGGCTCGGTGGTCTGGTCCTCGACGAGGTGCTCGTACATCTCCAGCACCACCGCGCCGGCGTCCCAGTGCGTCAGGTACGGGATGCCGGCCTTGTCGCACAGCGTGCGCAGCGTGGCGAGGCCGGTGTCGACGTCGATGTGCTCGCCGAGCGCCTCGGACACCGCGCCGTGCACGGTCTTGACCGCCCACTGACCGGAGATGTCCACGGGTTCGAGGACCCCGTCCTCGCGGGGCCGCATGAACACGTGGGAGCCGTTGGCGGCCATCGCCGCGTTCTGGATCAGCTCCCGGCACCCGTCGATCCACACGTTGTAGTCCGCATGCGCCTGATACGCCTCCAGCAGCGTGAACTCCGGGTTGTGGCTGAAGTCGACCCCCTCGTTGCGGAACGCGCGGCCGAGCTCGAAGACGCGCTCGACGCCACCGACGCACAGCCGCTTCAGATACAGCTCCGGGGCGATGCGCAGGTACAGGTCGAGGTCGTAGGCGTTGATGTGGGTCAGGAACGGACGGGCGTTCGCCCCGCCGTGGATCTGCTGCAGGATCGGGGTCTCGACCTCCAGGAATCCCTTGGAGACAAGGGTTTCCCGGATCGCGTGCAGCACACCGCTGCGGGCCCGGATCAGGTCGCGGGCCTCGGTGTTGACCGCGAGGTCGACGTAGCGGGCGCGAACCCGCGCCTCCTGGTCGGTCAGGCCCTTCCATTTGTCGGGCAGCGGGCGCAGGCACTTGCCGATCAACCGCCACCGGGTCACCAGCACCGACCACTTCCCGGATCGGGTGCGGCCCATCGTGCCGGTCACCTCGATCAGATCGCCGAGGTCGATGCTCCGGGTGAAATCCGCGGTTGTCGCGTCGGTGAGTGTCGAATTGTCCAGGGCCAACTGGGTTTCCCCGGACCAGTCGCGCAGCTGCGCGAACAGCACCCCGCCGTAGTCACGCATCCGCAGCACCCGGCCCGCGACGGTGACCTCCGTGCCCTCGCCGGCGTCCAGCGCCTGCGCGACGGTGTGGCTCGGTGGGCTGCCCACCGGGTAGGCGTCCACACCTTCAGCCTGCAGGGCTTTGAGTTTCGCCATCCGGACCCGCACCTGCTCGGGCAGGCGGGGCGCCGGCCCGTCCCGAATGTCGTCGTCCTGGATGCCCATGCCGTCGGGTGCGGTGCCGTCACTGTGCAGCAGTCCCGTCTCGACCAGCGACCCCGGCGCGGCGATGTGATGCCCGGTGTGCGGCTGCTCGTGCCTGCGCGAGAACGGCAGTACCAGAAAGCCTTCGGCGATCACCGACGCGACACCGACGCGCGGCACCAATCGCGCGTCCTCGAAACATGCGTACCGCGGCACCCACTCCGGCTGGTACTTCATGTTCGAGCGGTACAGCGTCTCCAGCTGCCACCACCGCGAGAAGAACACCAGCAGCCAGCGCCACAGCCGCGCGACCGGACCGGCCCCGAGCTGGGCGCCCTGTTCGAACGCCGACCGGAACATCGCGAAGTTCAACGAGATCCGGGTGACGCCGATGTCCTCGGCGCGCAGGCACAACTCGCTGACCATCAGCTCGATGGTGCCGTTGGGGGACTGCGGGGAGCGGCGCATCAGGTCCAGCGACACCCCGGTGCTGCCCCACGGCACCAGCGACAGCATCGCCACGACGCGCTCGTCCTGCACCGCCTCGACCAGCAGGCAGTCGCCGTCGGCCGGATCGCCGAGCCTGCCCAGCGCCATCGAGAAGCCTCGTTCGTCCTCGGTGTCGCGCCAGGCGTCGGCGTTGGCGATCACCTCGGCCATCTCCTCGGCCGACAGTTCGCGGTGCCTGCGGAACCGCACCGTCACCCCGGACCGCCGCGCGCGGGTGACGGCCTGGCGCACCGCGCGCATGTCGGGCCCCGACAGCCGGAAGTTCTCCGGGTGCAGGATCGCCTCGTCGCCGAGTTGCAGCGCATGCAACCCGGCGTCGCGGAACGCCTCGGCGCCGCCCGCGCTGGCACCCATCACCCCCGGGGCCCAGCCGTAGGTCTCGCAGAGCTTGAGCCACGCGCCGATGGCCTGCGGCCAGGCCTTCGGGTCGCCGACCGGGTCACCGCTGGCCAGGCAGACGCCGACCTCGACCCGGTAGGTGATCGCGGCGCGGCCGTTCGGCGCGAACACCACGGACTTGTCGCGCCGGGTCGCGAAGTAGCCCAGCGAATCGTTCTTGCCGTAGACGTCCAGCAGCCCGCGGATGGCGGATTCGTCCTCGCCGGTCAACGCGTTGTCGGCGCGCTGGGACTGGAACAGCACCACCGCGGCGACCATCAGCGCCATCGCGCCGAACAGACCGAGCAGCGCGTTGACGAAGACGTGCGGGTGGCCGGAGAAGTTACTGGCGTCGGCGCCCGCGAACGCGCTGACGCGGTTCAGCGCGTACAGGAAGCGGTCCGACCGGGCCAGCGTGCCCGGGAACAGTTCGAGCAGACCCCAGCCGACCAGCGTTCCGACGGCCATGCCCGCGACCAGCGTCGCCGCGGCCTTGAGCAGTGCGCCGCGGCGCACCCGGGCCCAGAACTCCTTGCGGGCCAGCAGCAGGAACACGATCGCGGCCAGGTGGAACGCCAGGCCGACCAGCTCGCCGGCCTCGGCGCCCCAGCGTCCGTCGTCGCCGATCAGGCCCGCGACATTCCAGAACACCGCCGCGACCATGTAACCGGTCAGGATCCACCAGGCGATGCGTTTGCGTGCCGCCAGCGCAGCGGCCAGCAGCACCAGCACGAACGCCCACGCGAAGCTGGTGTCCGGGAAGTTGAAGATGTAGTCGTCGACGAATTCGCGCGGCACCCGGATGATCGACCGGACCAGTGGTGACACGCTCGCCAGCAGCGACAGCGTCGCGATGACGCCCACGATCCAGCCCGCAGCCGCGGGCACCCACCGATGGCTGGACTTCGGATCCGCCCTGACGAGGCTGGTGGGTGTCATAGCCGGGGAGGATATTCGCTCGACGACCCCGTCGCGGGGATGTTCGTGGCGTGGGGAGTGGCGTTACCAGACCGGGCCGGTGTATTTCTCTCCCGGGCCCTTCCCTGGCTCATCGGGTGCGGCGCTGGCCTCGCGGAACGCCAGCTGCAAGCTCTTGAGCCCGTCACGCACCGGCCCGGCGTGCGGGCCGAGGTACTCGACGGATGCGGTGACGAGCCCGGCCAGCGCGGTGATCAGCCGACGCGCCTCGTCGAGGTCCCGGCGCGGGCTCTCGTCCGGATCGGGGTCCGACAGGCCGAGCTTTTCGGCGGCCGCGCTCATCAGCATGACCGCGGAACGGGTGATGACTTCGACGGCCGGGATCTCGGCCAGCTCGCGCACGGCGGGATCCGCCGCTTCGGGGATGTCGGAACTATCGGTCATGCCTGCTAGACTTGCATGCGCGACCGTCCCGGCTTAAGCCAGGGACAGCAAGTGGAGTCCCAACTCCCACCGCCGGCCACGGGTTACCCGAAGGCTACGCGGTCCGGTCACAGACATCTGCGATGTCTGTCCTGGTCGGCTTGGGCCCTGCGTTGAGCAGGGCTTATCTGTTCCTTGAGGAACAGCGCCGGCGGATCGAGGGGCTCCTGAGGACAGCAGGAACTATCCAGGGAGGCCCCATCAGCACTGAGACCCGCGTCAACGAGCGTATCCGCGTACCTGAAGTCCGCCTGATCGGACCGGGCGGTGAACAGGTAGGCATCGTGCGCATCGAAGATGCACTCCGCGTCGCCGCGGATGCCGATCTCGACCTTGTCGAAGTAGCCCCGGATGCCAAGCCTCCGGTGTGCAAGATCATGGACTACGGCAAGTTCAAGTACGAGACGGCACAGAAGGCTCGCGAGTCTCGCAAGAACCAGCAGCAGACCGTCGTCAAGGAACAGAAGCTGCGTCCCAAGATCGATCCGCACGATTACGAGACCAAGAAGGGTCACGTCATCCGCTTCCTCGAAGCCGGATCCAAGGTCAAGGTGACGATCATGTTCCGCGGGCGCGAGCAGTCGCGACCCGAACTCGGGTTCCGCCTCCTGCAGCGCCTGGGCGCCGATGTCGCCGATTACGGCTTCGTCGAGACGTCCGCCAAGCAGGACGGCCGCAACATGACGATGGTGCTGGCACCGCATCGCGGCGCGAAGACTCGCGCCAAGGCGGCTCACGATGCAGACGCCCCGGCCCCGCGGGTGAACGCGCCGGCCGACGAAGCACCCACCGAAACACAGAACTGAGGACACCAATGCCCAAGGCGAAGACCCACAGCGGCGCGTCGAAGCGGTTCCGCACCACCGGGACCGGAAAGATCGTGCGCCAGAAGGCCAACCGCAGGCACCTGCTCGAGCACAAGCCCACCAAGCGCACCCGTCGCCTCGACGGCCGCACCGTGGTCGCCCCGAACGACGCGAAGCGCGTCGCGAAGATGCTCAACGGCTAGACCGCCAGAACTCGAACCTGACCCGACCGAGATAGGACTACCCCATGGCACGCGTGAAGCGCGCTCTGAATGCGCAGAAGAAGCGGCGCACAGTACTGAAGGCCTCGAAGGGCTACCGCGGGCAGCGGTCGCGCCTCTACCGCAAGGCCAAGGAGCAGCAGCTCCATTCGTTGACCTACGCCTACCGTGACCGCAAGGCACGCAAGGGCGACTTCCGCCGGCTGTGGATCACCCGTATCAACGCCGCCGCGCGCGCCAACGACATCACCTACAACCGGCTGATCCAGGGCCTGAAGGCCGCCGGTGTCGAGGTCGACCGCAAGAACCTCGCCGAGATCGCGGTCAGCGATGCCGCCGCGTTCACCGCGCTGGTCGAGGTCGCCAAGGCTGCGCTGCCGGAGGACGTGAACGCGCCGTCGGGCGAGGCTGCCTGACCCTCACCGAGCGTTCTGCCCGGGTGGCAGCTGCGGTCAAACTGCACCGCCACACCGGGC
This sequence comes from Mycolicibacterium parafortuitum, assembly GCF_002086815.1. GTDB lineage: Bacteria > Actinomycetota > Actinomycetes > Mycobacteriales > Mycobacteriaceae > Mycobacterium > Mycobacterium parafortuitum. Next base: position 28,970 of record NZ_MVID01000036.1, on the reverse strand, counting down.
GCCGCCGCGCCGCACGCTTTCTCGCCGAAGGTCCCAACCTCGTCGAGGCAGCGTTGCGGCGCGGACGTGTTTGTGAGGTCTTCGCCACCGAGGCCGCGGCGGACAAGTTCGGTGCGCTGCTGTCCGGGACGCAGGTGGACCTGGTCACCGACAAAGCGGCAAAGGTGTTGTCCGACACCGTGACCCCGGTCGGCCTGGTCGCCGTGTGCGCGATGCCGGAGACCACCCTGGCCGATGTGCTGGCCACCGCACCGACGTTGGTGGCGGTGCCGGTGGGGATCTCCGAGCCCGGCAATGCGGGCACGTTGATCCGGGTCGCCGACGCGATGGGCGCCGACGCGGTGGTGCTCGCCGGTGACAGCGTGGATCCCTACAACGGCAAGTGTCTGCGCGCGTCGGCGGGCAGCATCTTCTCGATTCCGGTGGTCAGTCACCAGGATGCCGCGGGCGCTGTGGTGGCGCTCAAAGACGCCGGCCTGCAGGCGCTCGCGACGGTGCTCGGCGGCTCCGTGTCCCTCGACGACGTCGATCTGTCCGGCCCGACCGCGTGGTTGTTCGGTCCAGAGGCGCACGGCCTTCCCGACGACGTGGTCGCACTCGCGAGCGCCGGTGTGGAGATCCCGATGGCCGGCGGCGCGGAGAGCCTCAACGTCGCATCGGCCGCGGCGATCTGTCTGTACCAGAGCGCGGCCGCCCGCCGCCGTGCCCGTTAGGTCGACTTCAGCATCCGCTCCGACACCGCCAGCAGCAGTTTGCGCGGCGCGATCCGGTAGCCCGACGCCAGCAGTGCGTTGCGGAAGCCCGAGATCACGGTCGGGTCGGACTTGTCGAGTGCGGAGAACGCGTTGTCGACGACCTGCGCGGCACTCTGCCTGCCGTCGGTGAGGAACTGTTCGCCGGTGCGGTCGAAGAACTCGGTCTCCGTCGCTCCCGGGCACAACGCCAGGATCTTGACCCCGGTGCCGCGGCATTCCTGCCACAGCGCCTCGGTGTAGGACAGCACGAACGCCTTGGTGGCGCCGTAGACCGCCATGCCGGGAGTCGGCTGGAACGCCGCCGTCGACGCGACGTTGAGCACCACGCCCTGCCGGCGCTCTGCCATCGCGGGCAGGAACCGCGCGGTCAGGTCCACCAATGTGCCGCAGTTCAACTGGATCTGGGCGGCGTTGGGATCGGGTTCCTGGTCGACGAACTTGCCGTGCAACCCGATGCCCGCGTTGTTGATCAGCACGTCGATCGATCGGCCGAGCGTGCGCACCTGCGCCTCGACGTCGGCCCCCGAGCCCGGCACGGACAGGTCGGCGGTGACGATGTCGACGACGATGCCGGGATGCCGTGCGGTGAGGGTCTGCCGCAGCGCCTCCAGCTTCTCAGCGCGCCGCGCGACCAGGACCAGATGGGCGCCGCGGCGGGCGAGCTGCACGGCGAACTCCTCGCCGATGCCTCCGCTCGCGCCGGTGACCAGTGCGGTGGTGTTGCTGAACTCCATGGGTGCTCCTCGGTCGGGCCCCATCCAGGCTAGCGCTCGCCCGCGAGCTGCGCGCCGTCTCGCGAAACCGCCCTCACGGTAGTGATTCCAGCCCGGCCACTACCGTGGTGGCGGTCTCGCGAAACCGCGGGGTCAGCCGTTCAGCAGGCCCTTGGCGACGTGGGTGATCTGCACCTCGTTGCTTCCGGCGTAGATCATCAGCGACTTCGCATCGCGGGCCAGCTGCTCGACGCGGTATTCGGTCATGTAGCCGTTGCCGCCGAACAGCTGCACGGCATCCATCGCGACGTCGGTGGCGGCCTGCGAGCAGTACCACTTGATCGCCGACGCCTCGGCCAGCGAGATCGGCGAACCGCTCTGCGAAGACTCGATGACCCGGAACAGCATGTTGCGCACGTTCATCCGCGCGACTTCCATGTTGGCGAGCTTGAGTTGGATCAGCTGGAACTGACCGATCTCCTGGCCCCACAGCTTGCGGGTCTTGGCGTAGTCGACGCTCAGGCGCAGGCACTCCTCGATGACGCCGAGGGCCATCGCCGCCACACCGATCCGCTCGGCGGAGAAGCTGGACCGGGCGCTGTCGCGCCCGTCGCCGGCTTCATTGTTCTCGGTCTCGCCGAGCAGCCGGTCGCGGCCGAGCCGGACGTTGTTGAAGAACAGCTCGCCGGTGCGTGAGCTGTGAATTCCCATCTTGCGGAACGGCTTCGACTGCACAAAGCCCTCCATGCCCTTGTCGAGCACGAAGGTCAGGACCTTGCGGTCACGCTTGTCCGCGCCGTCACCCTCGTCGAGCTTCGCGTAGACGACGACGACGTCGGCGTCGGGTCCGTTGGTGATGAACGTCTTCTGGCCGTTGAGGATGTAGTCGTCCCCGTCGCGGACCACATAGGACTTCATGCCGCCGAAGGCATCCGAACCCGAATCGGGCTCGGTGATCGCCCACGCGCCGATCTTCTCGTAGGTGACCAGGCCGGGCAGCCAGCGCTCCTGCTGCGCGAGGGTGCCGCGGCTCTGGATGGTCGGCACGGTCAGGCCCAGGCTCACACCCATCCCGGTCACCAGGCCCATCGACACCCGGCACAGTTCACTGATCAGCACGAAACCCATTCCGGGGGAACCGCCCCCGAACATGCCGCCGCCCGCGCTCTTGGACGGCTTGTCGCCGCCCTCGCGCATCCGGGTCAGTCTCTTGTCGAGGGCCTCCTTGGCCATCGCGTCGATCCCGAACGTCGAGAACAACTTCCGGATGATCGGGTAGGGCTCCATGTCGCCGTCTTCGAGCTCGTCGAGGTGCGGGCGCACCTCTTTGTCGACGAACTCGCGAACGGCGTCGCGCACGGCAATGTCAACGTCTGACCAATCAAGCATGTGCCTAGGCTGCCTTACCGGTTCCGCGCGCCGGACGCCGCCCCGCCAAAGAGAACGTCGTGTGCACCAGCGAGCCGACCTTGTCGAGCAACGATTTGTGCGGCGGCAGGTAGTGCATCGGCATGTTCCGGCGGTCGCGTGGCGGCGCCATGAACGCCGGCGCCTCCACCAGCGGGGCGTCGGCGGGGATCTTGCCCTCGGCCCGGCGGTAGGCCGCCACGGCGCGGGGGTGCAGCCGGATCTCGTCCGGCACGGCGGCGAACGCCAGCTCGACGGCTTTGCCGAACAGCCGCAGCACGACCTCGTCGCCGGGCGTCCACCGCAGTCCGGCCCGCTCGCGCACCACCGGGTCGAACACGCCGGCGGCGATCCAGCGCTGGGCGCCGATCATCGGTTTGAACATCTGGTCCCACACCGGGGTCGGCATCAGCACGAACCACGGTTTCGGGATCCGCATCTCGAAGATGTCCAGCGTCGCGCGGTTGATCTCCAACTCCTCGCGGCACTTGCGATCCCAGTACTCGCAGAACGCCTCCCACGACTCGGGCACCGGTTTCATGCTCATCCCGTACATCCGGTACCACTGCACGTGCTCGTCGAACAGCTGATGTTTCTCGGCCTCGGTGAGACCGCCGCAGAAGTACTCGGCGGTCTTGATGATCAGCATGAAGAACGTCGCGTGCGCCCAGTAGAAGGTGTCGGGGTTCAGTGCGTGGTAGCGCCTGCCCTCGCCGTCCACGCCCTTGATGGTCTGGTGGTAGCCGCGGATCTGCGCCCCGGTCTCGGCGGCGCGGTCGCCGTCGTACACCACGCCCATGATCGGGTAGACCGACCGGGCGACCCGCTGCAGCGGTTCACGCAGCAGGATCGAGTGGTCCTCGACGCCGGCGCCCAGCTGCGGGTACATGTTCTGGATCGCGCCGATCCACACCCCGAGCATGCCGGTGCGGACGTCGCCGAAGTATTTCCATGTCAGGGAGTCGGGCCCGAGCGGGAAATCGTCGGGAACGACGGAGGATTCGGACGCGTCGGCGCCAGAACCGGCGCCCGGGGAAGTGTTTGCCATCGCCTTTGATCGCACCCTTCCCAAGATAAGCTTGACAACACTCGTTGTCTACGAAATCGGGTCGGCGCGGCCGGGCTGTTACGGAGATTCCACCGTGGTGCCATCCGTGCGTGACCTGGCTGTTTAACCCGGATTCGGCGCTCGTTTAGGCTTGACGCCGTGGAGGATGAGCCGCCGGGTGAGCCAGAGGGCGGGCGGCCTGGCGGGCCGCTGTCGTGGTTCAGGAGTGTCAACCACCACGACGGCGTGGTCTCGTTCCTCCGGCGCACCCGCCGCGCCCTGCCCGGTGACCCCGAATTCGGCGACCCGTTGTCGGTCGACGGGGTCGGCGGTCCCCGGGCCGCGGCCCGCGCCGCCGACCGGCTGCTGGAGCGCAACGCCGCGACCCGTGAGGTGAGCCTCGGAGCGCTGCAGGTGTGGCAGGCGCTGACCGAACGGGTCTCCGGCCGCCCGGCCAATGCCGAGGCCACCCTGGTGTTCACCGACCTGGTGGGTTTCTCGGCCTGGTCGCTCGACGCCGGCGACGACGCCACGCTGCGCCTGCTGCGCCGTGTCTCGCAGGTCGTCGAGCCGCCGCTTTTGGAAGCCGGCGGGCACATCGTCAAACGGATGGGGGACGGTCTGATGGCGGTCTTCACCGATCCGATCACCGCCGTGGCCGCGGCCGTCGAGGCCCGGCGCGCCGTGAAACTCGTTGACGTGGACGGCTACACACCCCGGATGCGGGTCGGCGTCCACACCGGACGTCCGCAACGGATCGGTTCGGACTGGCTCGGCATCGACGTCAACCTCGCGGCGCGGGTGATGGAGCGGGCCACCCGCGGCGAACTGGTGGTGTCGGAGGCGACGCTGGAACGGATTCCCGACGGGGAACTCGACGCACTCGGGGTGACGGCGAAGAAGCTGCGCCGGCAGGTGTTCGCGCCCAAACCCGACGGGGTGCCCGCCGACTTCACCATGTACCGGCTCAGGACGCGATACCAGCGGGCGGTCAGCGGGGACGACGGGGACCAGGTGTACTGACAGCCAGGCCGGTCACATCCAGACGGTGGCCTTCGCGTCCTCGCGGGGCTGCGCCAGCGGGTGATCGGGCCCCAGGAGATTCCCGGTGATCGTCGCGCAGAACCGGTACAGCGGCAGGTCGAAGATCCGGTTGCTCATCGGCTCTTCGATGAAGTGTCCCAACCGTTCTGCGGTGATGAACACCGCCATGATCACCAGCCCGATCGCGATGCTGCCGGGATGGTGGCTGGCGGCGTCGAGCCGGTTGAACGCCACGATCGCGAAAACCCACGCCAGCAGTCGGATGAAACCGTCGTAGTGGACCGGGATCGGCTGGTTGCGGATGCGTTCCAGCCCGCTCTGCGCAGTCACCACCGCGGTGTTGAGCGACATCAGCATCATCCGGCTCTGCGAGTCGATGTGCCCGTCGCGCGCGAGCAGCTGGACGTCGTGGGCCTGTCGGGTGAGGAGTTCGGTGGCGCTGATCTCGGCGGGATCCTCCGGGGTCAGATCGGTGACGCCGGCCGGGGGCCGCACCCCGCGCAGCTCGGCGGCCAGTTGCCAGGCGTGCCTGACCTGGCGCCGGCGCAGACGATCCAGGACCGGGGCCATCGCCGGTGAACCATCGTCGAGGCTGACGAGGTCGTTGTCGAGCGCCCGGTCGTTGATGATCACCCCGCCCCACAGCGTGCGCGCCTCCCACCATCGGCTGTAGGCGTTGCTGTTGCGGAAGCCGATGAAGATCGTCGCGCAGATGCCGAGCACGGACAGCACCGCGGTGGCGTTCTCGTCCTGCAGCGAGTCCGGGATGGGCGCCATCACCGCTGCCACGGTGACCATGACCAGCAGGTCGACACGCAGCGCCCAGATCACCCGCGCCGACACCTTGACCGGCCCGGCCGGGCCCACCGATCTGATCACCTGTCACCCGGCCGGACCGCGGAAACCCGCAGGCGGTGTCGACGGATGGAGAGCCGGATCACCATCGCGCGAGGGTATCGCCGACGAGTGCCAAATGCAGGCGAAGTGCGCCCGAACGCGTCCCCTAGGATGGCCGGGTGGCTGATCAGCCTGTGGACCTCTCAGACAACGCGCTGGCCGAAGCGGTCAGCGCAGCCCGGCGTGCGTTCGACGCGGCGTCCAGCCTCGACGAGCTCGCGAAAGCCAAGACCGAGCACCTCGGGGACCGGTCGCCGATCGCGCTCGCCCGGCAGGCGCTCGGCGCGCTGCCGAAGGCCGAGCGCGCCGATGCGGGCAAACGCGTCAACGTGGCGCGCACCGGTGCGCAGGCCGCGTACGACGAGCGTCTGGCGGCACTGCGCGCCGAGCGGGACGCCGCCGTGCTGGTCGCCGAGCGCATCGACGTCACGCTGCCGTCGACGCGGCAGCCGGTCGGCGCGCGGCACCCGATCACCATCCTGTCCGAGCGCATCGCCGACACGTTCGTCGCGATGGGCTGGGAGGTGGCCGAGGGGCCCGAGGTCGAGACCGAGCAGTTCAACTTCGACGCACTGAACTTCCCTCCCGACCATCCCGCGCGCAGCGAGCAGGACACGTTCCAGGTCGCGCCCGAGGGGTCGCGGCAGGTGCTGCGCACCCACACCTCGCCGGTGCAGATCCGGGCCCTGCTCGAACGTGACCTGCCCGTCTACATCGTGGCGATGGGGCGCACCTTCCGCACCGACGAGCTCGACTCCACCCACACCCCGGTGTTCCACCAGGTCGAAGGGCTCGCCGTGGACAAGGGGCTGACCATGGCCAATCTGCGCGGCACGCTGGACGCACTGGCGCGCTCGGAGTTCGGGCCGGAGGGGCGGACCCGGTTCCGGCCGCACTTCTTCCCGTTCACCGAACCGTCGGCCGAGGTCGACATCTGGTTCCCGGACAAGAAGGGCGGGCCCGGCTGGGTGGAATGGGGCGGTTGCGGCATGGTCAACCCGAATGTGTTGCGCGCGTGCGGTATCGACCCGGACGTGTATTCGGGCTTCGCGTTCGGCATGGGCCTGGAACGCACCCTGCAGTTCCGCAACGGCATCCCCGACATGCGCGACATGGTCGAGGGTGACGTCCGGTTCTCGTTGCCGTTCGGAGTGGGGGCCTGATGCGCGTTCCGTACAGCTGGCTGCGTGACACCGTCCAGGCCGGCGCGCCCGGCTGGGACGTCTCTGCCGAGGAGCTCGAGCAGGCGCTGATCCGCATCGGGCACGAGGTCGAGGAGATCATCCCGGTCGGCCCGGTCAGTGGTCCGCTGACCATCGGCCGCGTCGTCGAGATCGAGGAACTCACCGAGTTCAAGAAGCCGATCCGAGCGTGCAAGGTCGACGTCGGATCCGAGAACCTCGACGGGGCGCCGCGCGACATCGTCTGCGGGGCAACCAACTTCGCGGTCGGTGACCTGGTGGTCGTCGCGCTGCCCGGCACCGTGCTGCCCGGCGATTTCACCATCGCGACCCGCAAGACCTACGGGCGCACCTCCGACGGCATGATCTGCTCGGTGTCCGAACTCAACCTCGGCTCGGACCACTCCGGGATCCTGGTGCTGCCGCCGGGCACCGCCGAACCCGGAACTCCCGCGCACGGCGTACTGGGCCTCGACGACGTGGTGTTCCACCTCGCGATCACCCCCGACCGCGGCTACTGCCTGTCGGTGCGGGGGCTGGCACGCGAGATCTCCAACGCGTTCGACCTCGACTACGTCGACCCCGCCGACGTCACCCCGCTGCCCGCCACCGGCGAGGCGTTGCCGGTGACCATCGATCCGGGCACCGGTGTGCAGCGGTTCGGGCTGCGCCCCGTGACCGGCATCGACCCGAAGGCCGTGTCACCGTGGTGGTTGCAACGGCGCCTGGTGCTCAGCGGGATCCGGGCGATCTCGCCGGCGGTGGATGTGACGAACTACGTGATGCTCGAGCTCGGGCATCCGATGCACGCCCACGACCGCAGCCTGATCACCGGCGGATTCCGGGTCCGGTTCGCCGAGCCGGGGGAGACCGTCGTGACCCTCGACGACGTGGAACGCAAACTCGACCCGGTCGACGTGCTGATCGTCGACGACGTCGCCACCGCCGCGATCGGCGGCGTGATGGGCGCGGGCACCACCGAGGTCCGCGACAGCACCACCGACGTCATGCTGGAGGCGGCGGTCTGGGATCCGGCGGCGGTGTCGCGGACGCAGCGCCGCCTGCACCTGCACAGCGAGGCGGGCCGGCGCTACGAACGCACCGTCGATCCCGCGGTGTCGGTCGCCGCGCTCGATCGCTGCGCGACACTGCTGGCCGAGATCGCGGGCGGCACAGTCGAACCCACGCTGACCGACTGGCGCGGCGATCCGCCGCGCGACGACTGGTCACCGGCGCCGGTGAGTATGCCCGTCGACCTGCCCGACCGAACCGCGGGCGTCGAGTACGCGCCCGGCGCCGCGGTGAAGCGGCTGACGCAGATCGGCGCCCGTGTCGAGGTCGACGGCGACCGGCTGACCGCGACCCCGCCGAGCTGGCGCCCCGACATCCGCCAGCCCGCCGACCTCGTCGAAGAGGTGCTGCGCCTCGAGGGGCTCGACCTCATCCCGTCCGTGCTGCCGAGCGCGCCGGCGGGCAGAGGTCTCACACCGGACCAGAAGCGTCGTCGTGCGGTCGGAAAGTCCTTGGCGCTCAGCGGTTTCGTCGAGATCCTGCCGACCCCGTTCCTGCCCGCGGGCGTCTTCGACCAGTGGGGACTGGACGCCGACGATCCACGCCGCAACACCACCAAGGTGCTCAACCCGCTGGAATCCGACCGGCCCGGCCTGGCGACAACCCTGCTGCCGGGACTGCTGGAAGCGTTGCACCGCAACGTCTCCCGGGGTGCGGTGGACGTGGCGCTGTTCGCCATCGCCCAGGTGGTGGAGCCGACACCGGACACCCGCGCGGTCGAGCGGATCCCGAACGATCGCAGGCCCACCGACGAGGAGATCGCCACGCTGGACGCGTCGCTGCCACGTCAGCCCCGGCACGTCGCCGCGGTGCTGGCGGGTCTGCGCGAGGCTGCCGGACCGTGGGGTGCCGGGCGTGCCGTCGAGGCGGCTGACGCGTTCGAGGCCGTGCGGGTGATCGGTCGCGCCGCGGGCGTCGAGTTCACGCTGCGCTCCGCGCAGGTCCTGCCGTGGCATCCGGGACGGTGCGCGGAGGTGCTGCTCGGCGACGTCGTCGTCGGTCATGCGGGTCAGCTGCACCCGGCCGTGATCGAGCGGACCGGGCTGCCGAAGGGGACCTGCGCCCTCGAGATCGACCTCGACGCGGTGCCGATCACCGAAACCCTTCCCGCGCCCAAGGTCTCACCGTTCCCGGCGGTGTTCCAGGACGTCGCGCTCGTCGTCGCCGAGGACGTCGCCGCGCAGAGTGTCGTCGAGGCCGTGCGGGCCGGCGCGGGAGACCTGCTCGAAGACGTCCGGATCTTCGACGTCTACACCGGTCCGCAGATCGGCGAGGGACGGAAGTCGCTGGCGCTCGCGCTGCGGTTCCGCGCGGCCGACCGCACACTGACCGAGGAGGAGGCCAGCGCCGCCCGCGAGGCCGCGGTGGCTGTTGCCGGGGAGCGGGTCGGCGCGGTTCAGCGCTGAATTTGGTCGTCGCCTCCGCCTCGTTCGACGGGACCTCTGGCGCCTGTCAGTGGCCTGCATAATGAATTTGCATATCGATGCATAACCATTCATCATGGTAGTCATGACTTCTGTGGCTGTCGCCGGTGCCAGCGGATATGCAGGAGGCGAGATCCTTCGTCTGCTCCTCGGCCATCCCGCCTACGCCGACGGCAGGCTGACCATCGGTGCGCTGACCGCCGCCGCCAGCGCCGGGTCCCTGCTCGCCGAGCATCATCCGCATCTGCTGCCGCTCGCCGGCCGGACCTTGGAGCCGACCGAGCTCGACATTCTCGCCGGGCACGACGTGGTGTTCCTCGCGTTGCCGCACGGACATTCGGCAGCCCTGGCCGAGCAACTGGGCCCGGACACCCTGATCATCGACTGCGGTGCCGACTTCCGGCTCACCGATGCCGGCGACTGGGAGCGGTTCTACGGCTCCGAGCACGCCGGCAGCTGGCCCTACGGCCTGCCCGAACTCCCCGGGGGCCGGGACCGGCTGCGCGGGACCAGGCGGGTCGCGGTGCCCGGCTGCTATCCGACCGCCGCGCTGCTGGCGCTGTGGCCCGCCCTGGCCGCGGGTCTGGTCGAGCCCGCGGTCACCGTCGTCGCGGTCAGCGGCACCTCGGGCGCCGGCCGCTCCGCGAAGGTGGATCTGCTCGGCTCCGAGGTGATCGGTTCGGCGCGCGCCTACAACATCGGCGGCAAGCACCGGCACACGCCCGAGATCGCCCAGGGGCTGCGCGGCGTCTCCGGCGTCGACGTCACGGTGTCGTTCACCCCGGTGCTGATCCCGACGTCGCGCGGCATCCTCGCGACGTGCACCGCGCGCACCCAGGCCTCCGTCGACGAGCTGCGTGCCGCGTACGAGAAGGCCTACAGCGACGAGCCTTTCGTGTACCTGCTGCCCGACGGACAGCTGCCCAAGACCGGAGCGGTGACCGGCAGCAACGCCGCGCAGCTCGCCATCGCGGTCGACGAGGACGCTTCGACGTTCATCGCGATCGCCGCCATCGACAATCTCGTGAAGGGAACCGGAGGAGCGGCTGTGCAGTCGATGAACCTCGCCCTGGGCTGGCCCGAGGCCGAGGGCCTCTCGACGGTGGGGGTCGCGCCGTGACGCGGCTGCTGCGCACCCAGGGTGTCACCGCGCCCGCGGGTTTCCGGGCCACCGGCATCGCCGCGGGCATCAAGGCGTCCGGCAAGCTCGACCTGGCGCTGGTCTTCAACGAAGGGCCCGACCATGCGGCCGCGGGCGTGTTCACCCGCAACAAGATCAAGGCCGCCCCGGTGCTGTGGTCACAGCAGGTGCTCACCACCGGTCGGCTGCGCGCGGTGCTGCTGAACTCCGGCGGCGCCAACGCCTGCACCGGCCCCGGAGGATTCCAGGACACGCACGCCACCGCCGAGGCCGTCGCGTCCGCACTGTCCAACTGGGGCACCGAGACCGGGGCTGTCGAGGTCGCGGTGTGCTCGACCGGGCTCATCGGCGACCGGCTGCCGATGGACAAGGTGCTCGCCGGCGTCGAGGAGATCGTGCGCGAGATGGCCGGCGGGCTGAGCGGCGGGGAAGAGGCCGCCCGGGCCATCATGACCACCGACACCGTGCCCAAACAGGCCGCGCTCCACCACAGGGACCAATGGACCGTCGGCGGGATGGCCAAGGGCGCCGGCATGCTGGCGCCGTCGCTGGCGACGATGCTGTGCGTGATCACCACCGACGCCGTCGCGAGCCCGCAGGCGCTGCAGTCCGCGCTGAAGAACGCCGCCGCAAGGACTTTCGACCGGCTCGACATCGACGGCAGCTGCTCGACGAACGACACCGTGCTGCTGCTGTCCTCGGGGGCCAGTGAGGTCACCCCGAGCCAGGAGGCGCTCGACGACGCGGTGCTGCAGGTGTGCGAAGACCTGTGCGCGCAGCTGCAGGCCGACGCCGAGGGTGTCACCAAGCGGATCATCGTCACCGTCACCGGCGCCGAAAGCGAGGACGACGCGGTGACCGCGGCACGCGTGATCGCCCGCGACAGCCTGGTCAAGACCGCACTGTTCGGTTCCGACCCGAACTGGGGCCGGGTGCTCGCCGCGGTCGGGATGGCCCCGGTCAAGCTCGACGCCGGGCGGATCGCGGTGTCGTTCAACGGTTTCCCGGTGTGCGTGGACAGTACGGGGACGCCCGGCGCACGCGAGGTCGACCTGTCGGGTGAGGACATCGGCGTCGTGGTGGATCTCGGTGTCGGGTCCGCGTCGGCGTCGATCCGCACCACCGACCTGTCGCACGCCTACGTCGAAGAGAACTCGGCCTACAGCTCATGAGCCTGACGACACCCGAGAAGGCGCAGGTGCTCGCCGACGCGCTGCCATGGCTGACCGCGCTGAACGGCAAGATCGTCGTGGTCAAGTACGGCGGCAACGCGATGGTCGACGATCGGCTCAAGGCCGCGTTCGCCGCCGACATGGTGTTTCTGCGCAACTGCGGGATCCACCCGGTCGTGGTGCACGGCGGCGGGCCGCAGATCTCGGCCATGCTCAAGAAGCTGGGCATCCCAGGCGATTTCAAGGGCGGCTTCCGCGTCACCACCCCTGAGGTGCTCGACGTCGCGCGCATGGTGCTGTTCGGTCAGGTCGGCCGCGAGCTGGTCAATCTGATCAACGCGTACGGTCCCTACGCGGTGGGCATCACCGGCGAGGACGCCCATCTGTTCACCGCGGTGCGGCGCACCGTGCTGGTCGACGGTGTCGCCACCGACATCGGCCTGGTCGGCGATGTGGAGAAGGTCAACACCGGCGCCGTATTGGACCTGATCGCCGCGGGCCGGATCCCGGTGGTCTCGACGATCGCGCCCGACGCCTCGGGGCTGGTCTACAACATCAACGCCGACACCGCCGCCGCCGCGCTGGCCGAAGCCCTCGGGGCCGAGAAGCTGCTGATGCTCACCGATGTCGAAGGCCTCTACACGCGCTGGCCCGACCGCGATTCGCTGGTCAGCCAGATCAACTCCGATGCGCTGACCGAGCTGCTCCCGACGCTGGAAGAGGGCATGGTGCCCAAGATCGAGGCGTGCCTGCGCGCGATCAACGGCGGCGTGCCGAGCGCCCATGTGATCGACGGCCGGGTGGAGCACTGCGTGCTGGTCGAACTGTTCACCGATGAAGGCGCGGGGACGAAGGTGATGCGTTCGGCGACGAAGGAGCCGGACAAGGAGGCTGGAGCGTGAGCAACCTGCTGGACCGCTGGTCGGCGGTCATGATGGACAACTACGGCACCCCGCCGCTGGCGCTGGCCAGCGGGCACGGCGCGGTGGTGACCGACGTCGACGGTAAGAGCTACATCGACCTGCTCGGCGGCATCGCCGTCAACGTGCTCGGCCACGGCCATCCGGCGGTGATCGAGGCGGTCACCCGTCAGATGAGCACGCTGGGACACACCTCGAACCTGTACGCCACCGAACCGGGTGTCGCGCTCGCCGAAGCGCTGGTCGCCCAGCTCGGCGCGCCGGCCAAGGTGTTCTTCTGTAATTCCGGAACCGAGGCCAACGAGGTCGCCTTCAAGATCACCCGGCTCACCGGCAAGACGAAGATCATTGCGGCGCAAGGCGCTTTCCACGGCAGGACGATGGGATCGCTGGCGCTGACCGGCCAGCCGGCCAAGCAGGCGCCGTTCGAGCCGCTGCCCGGCTACGTCACGCACGTGCCGTACGGGGACGTCGACGCGTTGCGCGCCGTCGTCGATTCGGAGACCGCCGCGGTGTTCCTCGAGCCGATCATGGGGGAGGGCGGCGTGGTCGTGCCGCCGGCCGGCTATCTGGTGGCGGCCCGCGAGATCACCGCCGCGCACGGCGCGCTGCTCGTCCTCGACGAGGTGCAGACGGGGGTCGGGCGTACCGGGGCGTTCTTCGCCCACCAGCATGACGGCATCACCCCGGATGTCGTGACCATGGCCAAGGGCCTCGGCGGCGGTCTGCCGATCGGCGCGTGCCTGGCCGTCGGTGACACCGCGGCCCTGCTCACTCCCGGCCTGCACGGCAGCACCTTCGGCGGTAACCCGGTGTGCACCGCGGCCGCGCTCGCGGTGCTCAAGGTGCTCGCCGACGAAGGTCTCGTCGAGCGTGCCGACGTGCTCGGCAAGACCATCGCGCACGGCGTGGAGGAGCTGAACCATCCGCTGGTCGACCATGTCCGCGGTCGCGGCCTGCTGCGCGGGATCGTGCTGACGGCCGACGTGGCCAAAGCGGTCGAGGCCGGCGCGCGCGAAGCGGGTTTCCTCGTCAACGCCGCGGCGGGTGACGTGATCCGGCTGGCGCCGCCGCTGGTGATCACCGAGGCCGAGGTCGAATCGTTCCTGGCGGCCCTGCCGCGAATCCTCAACCAGGTGGAGAGTTCCCGATGATCCGGCATTTCCTTCGTGACGACGACTTCTCGCCCGACGAGCAGGCCGAGGTGCTCGCCCTGGCGGCGGAGCTGAAGAAGAACCCGGTCAGCCGGCGGCCCCTCGAAGGCCCGCGCGGCGTCGCGGTGATCTTCGAGAAGAACTCCACCCGCACCCGGTTCTCGTTCGAGATGGGGATCGCGCAGCTCGGTGGGCACGCCGTCGTCGTCGACGGCCGCAGCACCCAACTCGGCCGTGAGGAGACCCTCGAGGACACCGGTGCGGTGCTGTCGCGGTACGTCGACGCGATCGTGTGGCGCACGTTCGCGCAGGAGCGGCTCACCGCGATGGCCAGCGGCGCGACCGTGCCGATCATCAATGCGCTGTCCGACGAGTTCCATCCGTGCCAGGTGCTCGCCGATCTGCAGACCCTGGCCGAGCGCAAGGGCTCGCTGAAGGGCCTGCGGCTGTCGTACTTCGGCGACGGCGCCAACAACATGGCGCACTCGCTGATGCTGGGCGGGGTGACCGCGGGTATCGACGTGACGATCGCGGCGCCGCCCGGTTTCGCACCGCACCCGATGTTCGTCGCGGCCGCGGAGACCCGCGCGCACCAGACGGGCGCGAAGGTCACGCTGACCGACGATCCGATCGCCGCCGCATCCGGGGCCGACGTGCTGGTGACCGACACCTGGACGTCGATGGGCCAGGAGAACGACGGGCTCGACCGGGTCCGGCCGTTCCGGCCGTTCCAGCTCAACGCCGAACTGCTCGGCCACGCCGACTCCGAAGCCGTGGTGCTGCACTGCCTTCCGGCGCACCGCGGCCACGAGATCACCGACGACGTGATCGACGGACCGCAGAGCGCGGTGTGGGACGAGGCCGAGAACCGGCTGCACGCGCAGAAAGCGCTGATGGTGTGGCTGCTGGAGAGCTCCGGGGTCGGGCCGTGACAGCCGCCACCACCCGGGCGGGCAGGCAGGCCCGCATCGTCGCGCTGCTGTCGTCGAACTCGGTGCGCAGCCAGACCGAACTGGCCGCGCTGCTCGCCGACGAGGGGATCGACGTCACCCAGGCCACGCTGTCGCGCGACCTCGAAGAACTCGGCGCGGTGAAGCTGCGCGGCGCCGACGGCGGTGTCGGGGTCTACGTGGTGCCCGAGGACGGCAGCCCCGTCCGCGGCGTCGCCGGCGGTACCGAACGGGTCACCCGGTTACTCGGCGACCTGTTGGTGTCCACCGATGCCAGCGGCAACCTCGCGGTGCTGCGCACGCCTCCCGGCGCCGCGCACTACCTGGCCAGCGCGATCGACCGTGCGGTGCTGCCTTACGTGGTCGGCACGGTCGCCGGGGACGACACGATCCTCGTGATCGCCCGCGAGCCGATGACCGGCGCCGAACTGGCCGTCGCCATCGAGAACCTGTCCAAAACTTGATATTGCAGACCTGAACTAGCCCTTAGAAGAAGGAGTTTCGTTATGTCCGACCGCGTCATCCTGGCCTATTCCGGTGGCCTGGACACCTCGGTTGCGATCAGCTGGATCGCCAAGGAGACCGGTAAAGAGGTCGTCGCCGTCGCCATCGATCTCGGTCAGGGCGGCGAGGACATGGAGGTGGTGCGCCAGCGCGCCCTCGACTGCGGCGCCGTCGAGGCGGTCGTCGTCGACGCCCGCGACGAGTTCGCCGAGCAGTACTGCTTGCCGGCCATCCAGTCCAACGCGCTCTACATGGACCGCTACCCGCTGGTGTCGGCGCTGAGCCGGCCCTTGATCGTCAAGCACCTGGTGGAGGCCGCGCGCGAGCACGGCGGCGGCGTCGTCGCCCACGGCTGCACCGGCAAGGGCAACGACCAGGTTCGCTTCGAGGTCGGATTCGCGTCGCTGGCACCGGATCTCAAGGTGCTCGCCCCGGTGCGCGACTACGCGTGGACCCGTGAGAAGGCCATCGCGTTCGCCGAGGAGAACGCGATCCCGATCAACGTCACCAAGCGGTCGCCGTTCTCGATCGACCAGAACGTGTGGGGCCGTGCGGTGGAGACCGGCTTCCTGGAGCACCTGTGGAACGCCCCGACCAAGGACGTCTACGACTACACCGAGGACCCGACGGTCAACTGGAACAGCCCCGACGAGGTCATCATCGGCTTCGAGAAGGGTGTCCCGGTCTCGATCGACGGCAAGCCGGTCACCGTGCTGGAGGCCATCGAAGAGCTCAACGCGCGCGCTGGCGCCCAGGGCGTGGGCCGGCTCGACGTCGTCGAGGACCGGCTGGTGGGCATCAAGAGCCGCGAGATCTACGAGGCGCCGGGCGCGATGGTGCTGATCACCGCGCACACCGAGCTCGAGCACGTCACGCTGGAGCGTGAGCTCGGCCGGTTCAAGCGCACCACCGACCAGAAGTGGGGCGAGCTGGTGTACGACGGCCTCTGGTTCTCGCCGCTCAAGCGGGCGCTGGAGTCCTTCGTGGCGAACACCCAGGAGCACGTCAGCGGTGAGATCCGGCTGGTGCTGCACGGCGGGCACATCGCGGTCAACGGCAGGCGCAGCAGCGAGTCGCTGTACGACTTCAACCTCGCCACCTACGACGAGGGCGACAGCTTCGACCAGTCGTCGGCCAAGGGCTTCGTGCACGTGCACGGCCTGTCGTCGAGCCTGTCGGCGCGCCGGGACCTGGCGGGGAAGTAGCGCCGTGAGCACCAACGAGGGTTCGCTGTGGGGCGGCCGGTTCGCCGACGGGCCCGCGGACGCCCTTGCCGCACTGAGCAAGTCGACGCACTTCGACTGGGTGCTCGCGCCGTATGACGTGCAGGCGTCGAAAGCCCATGCCCGCGTGCTGTTCCGGGCGGGGCTGCTGACCGAGGAGCAGCGCGACGGACTGCTCGCCGGGCTGGACAGCCTCGGATCCGACGTCGCCGACGGCAGCTTCGGCCCGCTGGTCACCGACGAGGATGTGCACGGCGCGCTGGAGCGCGGCCTGATCGACCGGGTCGGTCCGGACCTGGGCGGCCGGTTGCGGGCCGGCCGGTCCCGTAACGACCAGGTGGCCACGCTGTTCCGGCTGTGGCTGCGTGACGCGGTGCGGCGGGTCGCCGACGGTGTCCTCGAGGTGGTGTCGGCGTTGGCGACCCAGGCCGCCGCGCACCCCACCGCGATCATGCCGGGCAAGACCCACCTGCAGTCGGCGCAGCCGGTGCTGCTGGCGCACCAGCTGCTGGCGCATGCGCACCCGCTGCTGCGCGACGTCGACCGGCTGGTCGACCTCGACAAGCGGACGGCGGTGTCGCCGTACGGATCCGGCGCGCTGGCCGGATCGTCGCTGGGGCTCGATCCCGACGCGATCGCCGAGGAGCTCGGCTTCACCGCCGCGGCGGACAACTCGATCGACGCCACCGCGTCCCGGGACTTCGCGGCCGAGGCCGCGTTTGTCCTCACGATGATCGGGGTCGACCTGTCTCGGCTGGCCGAGGACATCATCCTGTGGAGCACAACCGAATTCGGGTATGTCACGCTGCACGACGCGTGGTCGACGGGCAGTTCGATCATGCCGCAGAAGAAGAACCCCGACATCGCCGAGCTCGCGCGCGGCAAGGCAGGCCGCCTGATCGGTAACCTCACCGGTCTGCTGGCCACGCTCAAGGCGCAGCCGCTGGCCTACAACCGGGATCTGCAGGAGGACAAGGAACCCGTCTTCGACTCGGTCGCCCAGCTCGAGCTGGTGCTGCCCGCGATGGCGGGTCTGGTCGGCACGCTGCGCTTCGACGTCGACCGCATGGCCGAGCTGGCCCCGCTGGGATACACACTGGCCACCGACGTCGCCGAATGGCTGGTGCGCCGCGGGGTGCCGTTCCGCGTCGCGCACGAGGCCGCGGGTGCGGCGGTGCGCGCCGCCGAGGCGCGCGGCGTCGGCCTGGAGGACCTCGCCGATGCCGAACTGGCGGGTATCCACCCCGAGCTGACGGCCGAGGTGCGTGACGTGCTGACCATCGACGGCTCGGTGAACTCGCGCGATGCGCGCGGTGGTACCGCGCCCGTCCAGGTGGCCCGGCAACTCGGTGCCGTGCACGAGACCGCGGACGCCCTGAGGTCGCGGTTGCGCCGCTAGCATTCAGCGGTATGGACCCCCAGCCCGCCGCACCGGCGGTGTCCGCCGGCCGACGGTCGCGGGTGGGGCAGTGGCTGGCGAGCCGCAGGGTGAGCCAGTGGTCGAAAGCCGCGGTGGCCGCGTTCGTCGCATTCACGGCGTTGTTCGGCGGGCTGGACCGGGTGGACAACGGCGCGACACCGTTCGCGCCCGGTGAGGAGTTCAGCGACGGGCAGTACACCGTCACCGTCGATCGGGCGAGACTGCTCGAGACGATCCAGGGTGGGGGTCTGACCGTCGGTCCGGCCACCCCGGGACAGCTCTATCTGGGCGTGGTCGCGACGCTGCGCAACGACGGAACCATCCCCGGGCGGCTGCGCGACGAGCTGGATCTGCGCGGCGTGCCGGGGGAGAGGTTCTACGGCGTGTTCCGGTTCCGGGACGGCTCGCCGATCACCAACCTCGGTCCCGGCCTGACCGAGCAGGTGGTGTTCGCCTGGCAGGTCCCCGCCGACGCGCTGGCGCAGGGCAGCACCGTCACCGTCCGGGTGTGGAAGAAGAGCTTCAAGCAGCTGATGGTCACCTACGGCGGTAAGGAGTGGCTGGACAGTCTCACCGATTACGGGGTCACCGAGCTGGTGGTCGGGGCGCCGTCACCGTGAGGACATCACCGTGAGGACCCTGAACGCGAACGTCAAGGCGCTGCTGTCCACCCTCTGCGTCGTCGTGACCGTGGCCGCCGCGGCGCTGGTGTGGCACCACCTTCCGACGACGCTGGACATCTACGGCCCGTTCGAGGTCCGCGGCCGCGCGGGAGAACCGGTACAGGGCAGCGCGCTGCGCGCCACGGTCACCGCGGTGCGCATCGGGCCCCGGCTGGATTCCGTTCCGGCAGCAGGCATGTGGGTCGTCATCGACACCACCCTGGAGGCGGTGCGGGCCACCGAGCTGCCGCGCGCGGACCTGATCGTCGGACCGAACACGTACGCCAGATCCGATCAGTTCTCTCTGGACACGCTCGGCGAGGAGATCTCGCCGGGGATCGCCCAGCACGGCAGCTGGCTGTTCGAGGTCGACCCACCGCTCGTCGAGGCGGGGTCCTCGACGCCGCTGTTGCTCAGGGTGTGGGCAGGCAGCGACTACCTGGGATCCCGGTTGGTCATCGACATCCCGGCCGACGACCCGCTGATCACCCGCGCCGACGACGTCGGACTCGCCGAGCGCACGGAGAGCGGGCGGTGATGCGGATGCCGGCGCTGTGGCAGCGCAACGCGATCGGTGCCGTCGTCGTCGCATGCGCTCTCGGCGCCTACACCGCCATCGACTTTGGACCGGCCTGGTCGGCGTATCGCCACACGCAGACACCCCAGCTGGTCGTGCCCGCCGGTCAGAGCGGCGCCGCCGACGGGCAGACCTGGGAGATCGAATCCATCCGGCAGCTGAACCGCAGACCGTTGAACTTCGGGCCGCAGCTTCCCGACGGCACGGTGATCACGGTGATCGTCGTGGACTGGTCCGGCACGGCGCTGCCCGGACTGTGTACCGGGGTCCTCACCGACGGTGAACGTCGTTGGGATGCCGAAAGGCTCGGCGGATTCGCGCCGATCCCGCCGGACGGGATGAAGGCCCGATGCGATGCACCGGGACGCATTCAGTTCGCGTTCGTGCTGCCCGAGGATGCCGTACCCACCGCACTGGACGTCACCCACAACGACGCGATCACGGTGCGGATGCTGCTGTAGGTGCGCTCGGCCGCACGTTCTCCAGGCAGTAGGCGACGGTCGACGCGATCAGGCACACCCGGAGCGGCTCGACGATCAGGTGGGATATCAGGACCAGCACCGGTTGCGCGAAGTTCCAGAACGCCAGAGGGTTCGGGCCGAACAGTTCGGCCGCGCCCCGGAAGAGATATCCGGCCCGCATCTCGGGACGGTAGAAACTGCCCGCCATGTCCAGCCACGCCAGACCGAGATATCCGAGGACGTACAACGACAACGCCAGCACCCCGCCGTGCAGGATCAGTCGAGCGGCGTCGGTGATGGTCCGGTAGTTGCCCAGTTTCGACACGAACCAGTCCCGGGCGTCCGCGCGGTGCACCTCGGGCAGCCGCGACCACCGTTCCCGGACCCGCTTCTGCCGCCCGGCGGTGCGTTCGAAGACCCAGTCGGCGCGCTGGCCGGCCACGCGGCGCGCGGCTCCCCGCCAGTCCCGGGGCGCGGTGACCCCGTAGACGATCGCCGCGACCGCGAGCCACAGCAGCGGTATCGTCGCGCCGCCGAACACGGTGCGTACCGCCCACATCATGGCGTCCCAGACCGCGTCGAGCGGTCCCAGATACGAGAACAGGCCCGCACGGGTCTCGTTGAACCAGACCACGATCCGCCGCTCGGAGAGCCATCCGGTGGGATTGAGGAAGAACGTCAGGTCCTTGCTGGCGGCGAAGCTGACACCGAGGAACACCCACAGGGTGTCCACGTAGACCCGGACGCCGATCATCCATCCCGGCAGCCGGTCCTTGACCATACTCAGCACGTACCGCGCCACCAGCGCGGCCAGGATCAGCACCCAGGTCAGATTGCTGATCGGCAGCGTCTCCGGATGCAGTTCGGTCGGGGCCGGGGACGTCATCGCGTCGCCGATCCGGTAGTCGAGCGCGCGCGCCTCGAACGCGATCCAGTCCTCGGCGAACATCTTCCACGCGAGATAGATCGCGAAGAACGGCACGATGACGGTCGAGAACACGTCGATGCTCCGTGCGGAACGCGACGGCACCGCGGCCAGCGCCGGGATGGCCCGCCGCAGCACGAAGAACATCGCGACATACGAACCCAGGCGGGACAGGCCGGCCAGCGGCATGATCAGCGACGCCCACACGTCGTTGTCCCAGCCCGCCCACGCCGCCAGTTCGATGGCGCCGCGGCGGCCGAGCAGCCCGAGCAGATAACACGCGGCCAGCTGCGGCCAGTATCGAACGAACAGTACGAACGGCCGCAGCAGATAGGTCATCTAGCCCTCGAGTCTCTCCGAGAGCTCGATCCAGCGTGACTCCTGTTCGGCCACCTGGGTTTCGAGCTCACGCAGTTCTTCGGTGAGCTTACCCAGACCGACATGGTCCGACTGGTCGTGGCGCGCCATCTCGTCGTGCTTGGCGCTGATGCGGTCCGCGAGCTTGGCCAGCGACCGGTCGACCGACGAGATCTCCTTCTCGATGCTGCGCAGCTCGGCACCCGAGAGCTGCTCTGTGACAGCGGGTTTCGCTTGGGCCGCGGCGGGCTCGGGCCGGTCGGCGGTCAGCCGCAGATACTCGGGGATGCCGCCGGGCAGGTGGCGCAGCCGTCCGTCGAGGATCGCGTACTGCTGATCGGTGATGCGCTCGAGCAGGTAGCGGTCGTGGGAGACCACGATCAGGGTTCCGGGCCAGGAGTCCAGCAGATCCTCGGTCGCGGTGAGCATGTCGGTGTCGACGTCGTTGGTCGGCTCGTCGAGCACCAGCACGTTGGGCTCCGACAGCAGCACGAGCATCAACTGCAGCCGCCGCCGTTGCCCGCCGGACAGTTCACCGACCCGCGCCGACAGGTGCGCGCGCGGAAAGCCCAGGCGCTCCAGCAGTTGCGCGGGGGTGACGTCCTTGCCGTCGATCTGGTAGGTGGTCTGCAGCCGCCCGAGCACCTCGCGCACCATGTCACCGGCCAGCGCGTCGAGCTCGCGCGACTCCTGGTCCAGCACCGCCAGCTGCACGGTCTTACCGCGTTTGACCCGGCCGGCCGTCGGCGTCACGGTGCCCGCGATCAGGCCTAGCAGCGTCGACTTCCCGGCGCCGTTGGCGCCGAGGATGCCGGTGCGCTCACCGGGGGCGATACGCCATTCGATGTCGCGCAACACTTCCCGGCCGCCGGGGTAGGTCACCGACACGTCGAGCAGGTCGATGACGTCCTTGCCCAGGCGCGCCATCGCCGCACGGGACAGCTCGACGCTGTTGCGCAGCGGCGGGACATCGGAGATCAGCGCGTTGGCCGCGTCGATGCGGAACTTCGGTTTCGACGTCCGGGCCGGCGGTCCGCGACGCAGCCACGCGAGCTCTTTGCGCATCAGGTTCTGCCGTTTGGCCTCCACGGCCGCGGCCTGGCGGTCCCGCTCGACGCGCTGCAGCACGTACGCCGCGTAGCCGCCCTCGAACGGTTCGACGATGCTGCCCGGCACGCCGCTGCCGCCCGGATGAACCTCCCAGGTGGCCGTCGCGACCTCGTCGAGGAACCAGCGGTCGTGGGTGACCAGCAGCAGCCCGCCCGTTCCGCGCGCCCACCGCTGCTTGAGGTGTTCGGCGAGCCAGGTGATGCCCTGGATGTCGAGATGGTTGGTCGGCTCGTCGAGCGCGACGACGTCCCATTCGTCGATCAGCAACGCGGCCAGCTGTACCCGGCGGCGCTGCCCGCCCGACAGCGTGCCCACAGGTGCGTCGAACGGGATGTCGGCGACCAGACCGCCGATCACGTCGCGGATCCGGGCGTCGCCGGCCCATTCGTGCTCGGCGCGGCCACCCACCAGCGACCAGCCGACGGTGCGGTCGGGATCCAGGATGTCGGACTGGTCCAGCGCGCCGACCCGCACACCGCCGCGGCGGGTGACCCGTCCGCCGTGCGGTTCGATCTGGCCGGTCAACAACCCCAGCAGGGTGGACTTGCCGTCGCCGTTTCGACCCACGATGCCGATCCGGTCGCCGTCGCTGACGCCGACGGTCACCGAATCGAACACCACCCCGGTGGGGTACTCCAGGTGGAGGTTCTCGCCCCCGAGCAGGTGTGCCATCGATTTTCGAGACTAGTGGGCCCGCGGTCGATAGCAGAAACCGGCGGTCGGCCCTGTGCGATCATGACCAGGTCTCGATCGGTGGAGCGAACAGCAAAGTGGGGAGCGTGCAGTGGTGGACCTCTCGGCGATCACCAAGCCGGTAGGACGATTGGTCGCTACGGCCCAGAACGGTCTCGAGGTGCTGCGCTACGGCGGACTCGAAACCGGCGCCGTGCCGTCGCCGTTCCAGATCATCGAGAGCGTGCCGATGTACCGGCTGCGGCGCTACTTCCCGCCGGACTCGCGACCGGGCGCCACCAAGCCGGGACCGCCGGTGCTGATGGTGCACCCGATGATGATGTCGGCCGACATGTGGGACGTCACCCGCGAAGACGGCGCCGTCGGCATCCTGCACCGGGCCGGCGTGGACCCGTGGGTCATCGACTTCGGTTCGCCGGACAAGATCGAGGGCGGGATGCAGCGCACCCTCGCCGACCACATCGTGGGGCTGAGCGAGGCCATCGACACCGTCAAGACGGTGACGGGCCGCGACGTGCACCTCGCCGGCTACTCCCAGGGCGGGATGTTCGCCTACCAGACCGCGGCGTACCGCCGGTCCAAAGACCTCGCCAGCATCGTCGCGTTCGGTTCGCCGGTCGACACGCTGGCCGCGCTGCCGATGAACCTGCCGGCGAGCATCGCACCGGCGGCCGCGGACTTCATGGCCGACCACGTGTTCAGCCGGATCGACATTCCGGGCTGGTTGGCGCGCACCGGATTCCAGATGCTCGACCCGGTCAAGACGGCCCAGTCGCGCATCGACTTCCTGCGCCAGCTGCACGACCGGGAGGCATTGCTGCCGCGGGAGCAGCAGCGCCGGTTCCTCGCGTCCGACGGCTGGATCGCCTGGTCGGGCCCGGCGATCTCGGAGCTGCTCAAACAGTTCATCGCCCACAACCGGATGATGAGCGGCGGCTTCGCGATCCACGGTGACCTGGTCACGCTCTCCGACATCGACATCCCGGTTCTGGCTGTCATCGGTGAGGTCGACGACATCGGTCAGCCGGCGTCGGTGCGCGGCATCAAGAGGGCCGCACCGAAAGCGGACGTCTACGAATTCCTGATCCGCGCAGGGCATTTCGGTCTGGTCGTCGGATCCAAGGCCAGCACCCAGACCTGGCCCACCGTCGCCGACTGGGTGCGCTGGCTCGACAGCGGCGGCCCGATGCCCGAGGGTGTGTCGCCGATGCCGGTGCAGCCGTCCGCGCCGTCCGAGAGCGGCGTGACGCTCGCGTCGCGGCTGGCGCACAGCACCGCGGCGGCCACCGAGATGGCGCTGACCCTGGCTAAGTCGGCCGCCGACGCGCTGGTCGCGGCGAACCGGTCCGCCCGCACCCTGGCCGTCGAGACCGCACGCACGCTGCCACGGCTGGCCCGTCTGGGACAGGTCAACGACCACACCAGGATCTCGCTGGGCCGCATCATGACCGAGCAGGCTCGCGACATGCCGCACAACGAGGGACTGCTGTTCGACGGGCGGGTGCACACCATCGAGGCGGTCGACCGCCGCGTGAACAACGTGGTGCGCGGCCTGATCGAGGTCGGTGTCCGGCAGGGCGCGCGCGTCGGTGTGCTGATGGAGACCCGGCCCAGCGCGCTGGTCGCGATCGCGGCACTGTCCCGGCTCGGTGCCGTGGCGGTGCTGATGCCGCCCGACGCGGACCTGGCCGAGGCCGCGCGCCTGGGCGCGGTCACCGAGATCATCGCCGACCCCACCCACCTCGCCGCGGCCAGCGCACTGGACATGCGGGTGCTCGTGCTCGGTGGCGGCGAATCCCGCGACCTGGACGTGCCGGAGTCCGGTGCCCGCGCGCAGATCATCGACATGGAGAAGATCGACCCCGACCGCGTCGAACTGCCCGGCTGGTACCGGCCCAATCCCGGTCTGGCGCGGGACCTGGCGTTCATCGGGTTCAGCACGGTCAGCGGCGAACTCGTCGCCCGCCAGATCACCAACTACCGGTGGGCGCTGTCGGCGTTCGGCACCGCGTCGGCGGCCAACCTGAGCCGTAACGACACGGTCTACTGCCTGACGCCGCTGCATCACCAGTCCGGGCTGCTGGTCAGCCTCGGCGGCGCGGTCGTCGGCGGCTCCCGCATCGCGTTGTCGCGCGAACTGCGCCCCGACCGCTTCGTCCAGGAGATCCGTCAGTACGGCGTCACCGTCGTGTCCTATACGTGGGCGATGCTGCGCGAGGTCATCGACGATCCGGGCTTCTCGCTCAACGGCAACCATCCCATGCGGCTGTTCATCGGCGCCGGTATGCCCGCCGGGCTGTGGCAGCGCGTCGTGGACGTGTTCGCCCCGGCGAACGTCGTCGAGTTCTTCGCGACCACCGACGGCCAGGCCGTGCTCGCCAACGTCAAGGGCGCCAAGATCGGCAGCAAGGGCAGGCCGCTGCCCGGCGGCGGGGAGATCGCGCTGGCCGCCTACGACCCCGAGGACAACCTGATCCTCGAAGACAAGCAGGGGTTCGTCCGGCGCGCGGACGTCGGCGAGGTGGGTGTGCTGCTGGCTCACCCGCGCGGGCCGGTCGACCCGTTGGCGTCGGTGAAGCGGGGCGTGTTCGCGCCCGCGGACACCTGGGTGTCCACCGAGTACCTGTTCCGCCGCGACGAGGACGGCGACTACTGGCTGGTCGACAACCGCGCAGCGGTGATCCGCACCCCGCGGGGGGTGGTGTTCGCCGCGACGGTCAACGACGCCGTCGGCAGGCTGGACGCGGTCGACATGGCGGTCACCTATGAGGTGCAGAGCAACGGCAGGACGCTGGCCGTCACGGCGCTGGCGCTGCGACCCGGCGGAAGCGTCCCGTCGGCGGACCTGTCGGAGGCGCTGGCCGACCTTCCGGTCGGGTCACCGCCCGACATCGTGCACGTCGCCCCGGACATGACGCTGACCGCGACGTTCCGGCCGCTGGCCGGGCCGCTGCAGAAGAAGGGCCTGCCGAGAGCGTCGCGTAACGCCTGGTACCTGGACCCCGATACCCATCGGTACAAGCGGTTGACCGTTGCCGTGCGCAGCGAGCTCGCGGGCACTTCACAGTGATGCCGGGCCCGACGCGCACTGTTACGCTCGCCGGGTCGGCTGCCCCAACGCGCTGGAGGATTGAATGACTTCGCACAACAGCACCGACGGTGTGTCTCTGCCCCGCATCGCGGCGGGGGCAGTCCTCGGTGCCGCTCTGGCCTTCGGCACGGTCACCGGCATCGCGCCGCTCGCGGCCGCGCAGCCGACCACCAAGGCCGAGGTCCCGCCGCCCCCGCGGGTCAACCCCGACCAGGTGCTGATGGCGATCTCGCAGGAGTACCAGACCGGAGCCAGCGGCGGCCAGGTGTCGAAGCTGATCGAGCAGGTGATGACGCTGCGCAAGCGCGGCATCCGTCCGTCGGTCGCCAACACCCAGGCCTTGCTCGCCGGGCTCGACGCCCGCCCGAACCAGAAGCCGCTGATCGACGCGCTTCAGTCCACGCTGATCTACCAGCGCAAGGTGATGGCGCAGGGGGCGAACCAGATGCCGTCGGGCGGCGGTGCACCGCCGGTCGCCACGCCGGGCAGCCCCGGTGGCGGCATGGGTTCGCCGGCCTGGTCTCCCGGTAATCCGATGCAGCAGGGCGGCGAGACCATTTTCCCGATGCCCGGTCGCTGACCGATGGCGCTCGATGACACGTTGCTCGCCATCCTGGTCTGCCCGCAGGACCGCGGGCCACTGCTGGCGGTCGACGGATGCCTGTACAACCCGAGGCTGAAGCGGAAGTACCGCATCGACGACGGAATCCCGGTGCTGCTCATCGACGAGGCCGTCTCGGTCGACGATGACGAGCACCGGCGCCTTGTCGCCGCTGCCGAACAGTCGTAACCGGGCGGTTCCGCCTCTCGATGAGTTCCGCGGACCTGGAGATCGATCCGCTCAGTGCGGCGCGTCTGTTGCTCGGTGCCGAGTTGACCGGCCGCGGTGTGACAGCGACGGTCGTCGAGGTGGAGGCCTACGGCGGCCCCGCCGACGGTCCGTGGCCGGATGCGGCCGCCCACTCGTACCGGGGCCCCGGGCTGCGTAACTCGGTGATGTTCGGTCCGCCCGGTCGGCTCTACACCTATCGAAGCCACGGCATCCATGTGTGCGCGAACGTTGTATGTGCCTCCGACGGCGTCGCCGCAGCGGTCTTGCTCCGCGCGGCGGTCGTCGACACCGGCCTCGATGTGGCCTGGTCCCGACGGGGTGCGGCGGTGCGCGAATCCGGGTTGGCGCGCGGACCAGGCAATCTGTGCTCGGCGTTGGGCATCACCATGGACGACAACGGGACCGACCTGTTCGATCCGCGATCCCCGGTGCGGCTGAGGCTCGGCGAACTGCGGGTCGGGGACGCCGGCCCGCGGGTCGGGGTCAGCAAGGCGGCCGACCGGCCGTGGCGGATGTGGCTTCCCGGTCACCCCGAGGTGTCGGCGTATCGGCGCAGCCCGCGGGCACCGGCTCCGGGGGAGAGCGACTAGTACGGAAAGATCGGGGCCATGAGCACGCCGGACATCCTGGACGAGTTGGAATGGCGTGGACTGGTCGCCCAGTCCACCGACCGTGACGCGCTGGCCGAGGCGCTCGCCGCCGGCCCGATCACCGTCTACTCCGGTTTCGATCCGACCGCGCCGAGCCTGCACGCCGGGCATCTGATCCCGCTGCTGACCCTGCGCCGGTTCCAGCAGGCCGGGCACCGGCCGATCGTCCTCGCCGGCGGCGCCACCGGAATGATCGGTGACCCGCGCGATGTGGGGGAGCGCACCCTGAACACCGCCGACACTGTCGCCGACTGGGCCGGGCGCATCCGCGGTCAGCTCGAGCGCTTCGTGGAGTTCGACGAATCCCCAACCGGCGCCGTGATCGCCGACAACCTGTCGTGGACGGCTGAGCTGTCGGCCATCGAGTTCCTGCGTGACGTCGGTAAGTACTTCTCGGTAAATGTGATGTTGGACCGCGACACCGTCCGGCGCAGGCTGGAGGGGGACGGCATCTCCTACACCGAGTTCAGCTACATGCTGCTGCAGGCCAACGACTACGTGGAGTTGCATCAGCGGTACGGCTGCACGCTGCAGATCGGCGGCTCGGACCAGTGGGGCAACATCATCGCCGGGGTGCGGTTGGTGCGGCAGAAAGCCGGCGCCTCGGTGCACGCGATGACGACGCCGCTGGTCACGGACTCCGAGGGGAAGAAGTTCGGGAAGTCGACCGGCGGCGGCAGTCTGTGGCTCGACCCCGAGATGACCAGCCCGTACGCCTGGTACCAGTACTTCATCAACACCGCGGATGCCGACGTGATCCCGTATCTGCGGTGGTTCACGTTCCTGACCGCCGACGAGTTGGCCGACCTGGAGCAGGCCACCGCGGAGCGGCCGCACGAACGCGCTGCTCAGCGCCGCCTCGCGCGGGAGCTGACCAACCTGGTGCACGGCGAGGACGCGACCGCCGCGGTCGAACTCGCCAGCCAGGCCCTGTTCGGCCGGGCCGAGCTCGCCGATCTTGACGAGGCGACGTTGGCCGGCGCGGTCCGGGAGGCATCGGTCGCACAGCTGGAACCCGGGGGTCCCGACTCGATCGTCGATCTCCTGGTCGCCACCGGGCTGTCGGCGAGTAAGGGCGCCGCGCGGCGGACCGTCGCCGAAGGCGGGGCGTACGTCAACAACGTGAAGATCGACCGTGACGACTGGGTTCCGCAACCATCGGACTTCCTGCACGGCCGGTGGCTGGTGCTGCGGCGGGGCAAGCGGAATATCGCCGGGGTCGAGCGCGTTGGATGAGGGCGGGAACCGGCAGGCGTCTGGTGGCGTCCCGGCGGCGTCATGGTCGCGGTTCAAAAACCGGCTCTACCAGGCGATTTGACTCTGAGTTATCCCTGACGTAACTTTACCGAGTCGCTGCGACACGGGCCAGAAACCCGGAGAGCGCGGCGGCCTCCAGAGGGAAGTTCACTTCGGTGAACATCCTCTACTGTCCGCACAGAGACCACGGCTTTTAGCCGGGGATTTCTTGCGCGGCCAGACTGGGGCGTGTTGTTTGAGAACTCAATAGTGTGTTTGGTGGTTTTTGTTTGTTGTTTTTTTGATCCGCCTCTTTTTCCCGTTTAGGGGTGGGTTGTTTTTTGATGCCAGT
>NZ_MVID01000035.1 GCF_002086815.1 Mycolicibacterium parafortuitum | reverse complement strand
GACCGACTACTGTCAGACCCGTCCACATTCGTTGCAGCCACCGCTTGAATCCAAGCAGTGGGCTGACGGCCCTCAGTGCATTCTCGGCGCTGTCACCCGACACGCCTCAACGCAGTGCCCGTCAACGCAGTGCCCGGGGCCGTTCTCCGACCACCTCGTCGAGCAGTGCCGCGATCTCGGCGGTTCCGTCCTTGCGGGCGAACGCGGCCTCCAGTTGCCGCGCCCGGTGCAGGTAGCGGCCGTCGTCGAGGATCCGCCGCACGGCTTCCCGAACCTCGGCCGCCGACGGCGTGCCGGTCTTCAGGTTGATACCGGCGCCCGACCATGCCACCCGCGCCGCGACCTCCGGCTTGTCCTCGGTATTGCCCGCCACCACCAACGGGACACCTGCGGCGAGTGCGCGCTGCACCGCGCCGTAGCCGCCGTTGGTGACCATGACGTCGACGCTGGGCAACAGTTTGTCGTGCGGGATGTATTCGGCGACAAAGGTATTGGCGGGAATCGGGACGCGTATCGCGGCGACGTCGCGGCCCCCGGTGGTGACGACGACCGTGACGTCCAGGTCGGCCAGGGCCTCGATGGTGGGTTCCAGGAGGCGACCCAGGTCGGCGTTGTCGATGGTGCCCTGGGTGACGTGCACGACGGGGCGACCGGCCGCGACCGCCGCGTGCACCTCACCCCACCAGTCAGGGGCGAGGAAGTCGTCGCTGGGCATCGGGTGTACCGCGCCGACGAACCGGACATGGTCGGGCAGGTCGGTGCGGGGATATTCGAACTCCGGGACGGTCGGCACGATGACCCGGTCGGCCAGCACCGCCGAGTCGAGCACGAAGACCGGAGGTGGCTGCACGCCCATCGCGGTGAGCATTCTGACGGCGGCGCGGTGCGCGGGCCGCAGCAGCACGGTCCTCGTCAGCAGGGTCAGCGCGCGATTGCGGATCCGGCCGACCGTGCCCGGCATCGGCGGGACGCCGGGGCCGGCCGGAGCGGTGTCCGCACTGCTGAGGAACAGCGGCGTGCTGGAGTACGCGAGGATCGGCGGCCGGTCGGCGGTGCGGCCCAACAGCAGGGGCAGGATGCCGAGGAAGAACGCATCGGCGATGACGGCGTCGAACTGGTTGGTGGCCAACAGTTCCTGCAGTGCACTGAACTGGTGCGGCATCGGCCGGACGAAGATGTGCTCGATGTCGAAACTGAGCCGGGCGATTCCGGACGTCTCGGCGCGGCCGGGCAGGTCGGCGTCGAGCGAGGTGTCGTCGAAGTCGGCGCCATAGGGCAGAGGCCGCGGTTCGGCGCCGACCGCGCGGATCCGGTCGGTGTGGCGGGCACTGGTCAGCACGGTGACGCGGTCGCCGCGGGCGACGAGGCCGCGGGCGACGTTGAGCAGCGGACCGATGTGTCCGATCGGCGGGCAGGACGCGATGAGGATTTCTGGCATGCGCACGATGCTGGCCGCAGAACGGGCACCGGTGCTTGGAGGTTGTGTGGAGAACGGATGGAGATTTCGTGCCGGCTACCGGGTGACGCGGTCGGGCCGGGAGTAGACGTTCATCGACTCGCCCCGAAGGAACGCGACCAGCGTCAGCCCGGACTGCGCCGCGAGGTCCACGGCCAGCGACGACGGCGCCGAGACCGCGGCGAGCACCGGGATGCCCGCCATCACCGCCTTCTGAGTCAGTTCGAAGGACGCGCGCCCACTCACCAGCAGCACCGTCCCGGGCAGCGGGATCCGGCCCTGTTCCAGCGCCCAGCCGACGACCTTGTCGACGGCGTTGTGCCTGCCGATGTCCTCGCGCACGACGAGCGCGTCGCCGTCGGTGGTGAACAGCGCCGCGCCGTGCAACCCACCGGTCGCGGCGAACACCTTCTGCGCGTCGCGCAGCTTGCCGGGCAGCTCCGACAGGGTCTCGGCGCTGACGACGGACGGATCGTCGCCGGGGGAGTGCTTGCTGCTGAGCCGGACCGCGTCCAGGGAGGCCTTCCCACACACCCCGCACGACGAGGTCGTGTAGAAGTTGCGGGTCGGATCCACCTCGGGTGCGGGGACGTCGGGCGCCAGGGTGACGTCGAGGACGTTGTAGGTGTTCTGCGAGTAGCCGGAGCTGTCCTCGGTCGCGCCGCGGCAGTACCGCACCGACACGATGTCCTCACGGCTGCCGACGACGCCCTCGGTGAGCAGAAACCCCTGGGCCAGTTCGACATCGCTGCCCGGGGTGCGCATCGTGACGGTGATCGGGGCGCCGTTGACCCGAATCTCCAGCGGCTCTTCGACGGCCAGGGTCTCCGGGCGTGCCACCGCGTCCTCGGCCGTGACGTGCCGGACCCGCCGACGCGCCGTCACCCGTCCCACTACGCACGCTCCAACCGGATCACGACCGCCTTCGACACCGGGGTGTTCGACTTCGCGGCGGTGTGGTCCAGCGGGACAAGAGGATTGGTCTCCGGGTAGTAGGCCGCCGCGTTGCCCTGCGGGGTCGCGTACGCGACCACGGCGAAGTCCTTCGCCCGCCGTTCCTGCACCTGCCCGTCGGCGCCGGTGAACTCCGAGATCAGGTCCACGCGGTCCCCGTCGGCCAGGCCGAACCGCTGCAGATCGGCGGGGTTGACGAACACCACCCGCCGACCGCCCTTGACGCCGCGGTAGCGGTCGTCGAGTCCGTAGATGGTGGTGTTGTACTGGTCGTGGCTGCGCAACGTCTGCAGCACGAGCCGTCCGTGCGGGATCTCCACCCATTCGACGGGGTAGGCGCGGAAGTTGGCTTTGCCTGTCGCGGTGTGGAATTCGCGGGAGTCCCGGGGCGGATGCGGCAGCTGGAAGCCGTCGGGGCCGCGCACCTTGCGGTTGTAGTCCTCGCAGCCGGGCACCACGTCGGCGATCGTGTCGCGGATGGTGTCGTAGTCGGCGTTGAAGCTCTCCCACGGCACCGGATGGCCGGGGCCGAAGAGGGCACGCGCGAGTTGGCAGACGATGCTGACCTCGCTGCGTACGTGCTCACTGGGCGGACGCAGGCTACCGCGCGACAGATGCACCATCGACATCGAATCCTCGACCGACACCAGCTGTTTGCCGGTGGCCTGGATGTCGCGGTCGGTGCGGCCCAGCGACGGCAGGATCAGCGCGGTGCGGCCGTGCACCAGGTGGCTGCGGTTCAGTTTCGTCGACACCTGGACCGTCAACGAGCAGTTCCGCAGCGCGGCCTCGGTGACCGGGGTGTCGGGGGTCGCTGAGGCGAAGTTGCCGCCCATCGCGATGAACACCGCGGCGCGGCCGTCGCGCATCGCTCGGATCGCGTCGACGGTGTCCATTCCGTGCTCGCGGGGGCTGGAGATCCCGAACCTGGTGTCGAGCGCCGCGAGGAAGCGTTCGGGCATCTTCTCCCAGATGCCCATGGTGCGGTCGCCCTGCACGTTGGAATGCCCGCGCACCGGGCACAGGCCCGCGCCGGGCTTGCCGATCATGCCGCGCATCAGCAGCAGGTTGGAGATCTCGGTGATCGACGGCACGGCGTGCTTCTGCTGTGTGAGTCCCATCGCCCAGCACACGACGGTGCGCCGCGACGCGGTGAGCATCGCGGCGACCCGGTCGAGTTGGTCACGGCCGATGCCGGTGGCG
This sequence comes from Mycolicibacterium parafortuitum, assembly GCF_002086815.1. Classification (GTDB taxonomy): domain Bacteria; phylum Actinomycetota; class Actinomycetes; order Mycobacteriales; family Mycobacteriaceae; genus Mycobacterium; species Mycobacterium parafortuitum. The sequence continues at coordinate 61,267 of NZ_MVID01000035.1, read as the reverse complement.
TCGGTCACGGTGTCGAGATCGAGTGCCCGGGTGCGGGTCTCGTACTCGCCGAATCCGGCGGTGTGCCGGTCGACGAAGTCGCGGTCGACCACGGTGCCCGGTGCTTTGTCGTCGGCTTCGAACAGCAGCTTGCCCAGCCCGGCGAACAGCGCCATGTCGCCGCCGATGCGGATCTGGACGAACTCGTCGGCGATGGGCACCCCGTGCCCGACGACACCGTGCACCTTCTGCGGGTCCTTGAAGCGGATCAGCCCCGCCTCGGGCAGCGGGTTGATCGCAACGATCTTGGCGCCGTTGGCCTTCGCCTTCTCCAGGGTCGACAGCATCCGCGGGTGGTTGGTGCCGGGGTTCTGTCCGGCGATCAGGATCAGGTCGGAGGCGATGAGATCGTCGACGGTGACCGAACCCTTGCCGATTCCGATCGCGTCGATCAGCGCGGTGCCCGAGGATTCGTGGCACATGTTGGAGCAGTCCGGCAGATTGTTGGTGCCGAAGCTGCGGACCAGCAGCTGGTACAGGAATGCGGCCTCGTTGCTGGTGCGTCCGGAGGTGTAGAACACCGCCTGGTTCGGGTCGTCGAGGGCGTGCAGCTCGTCGGCGATCAGCCGGTAGGCGTCATCCCAGGCGATGGGCCGGTAGTGGTCGTCGCCGGGGCGCAGCACCATCGGGTGGGTCAGCCGGCCCTGCTGGGACAACCAGTACTCGGGCTGCGCGTCGAGTTCGGCGATGCTGTGCCGCGCGAAGAACTCGGGGGTGACCACCCGCTTGGTGGCTTCCTCGGCGACAGCCTTGGCACCGTTCTCGCAGAACTCCGCGAGCTTTCGTCCCCCGTGTTCCTCGGGCCACGCGCAGCCCGGGCAGTCGAAGCCGTGCCGCTGGTTGAGTTTCGACAGCGCCGCGACGGTGCGGACCGGGCCCATCTGTTCGACCGCCCGTTGCAGGCTGACCATCACGGCCTTCACGCCGGCGGCTTCATGTTCGGCGCCGCTGACCACCACGTCGCGCTCGTCGTAGGTTGCGTCGACGTCTCGCGTGCTGGCCATTTCCCCAATCTAGCCTCGCGCGCAGCCCATTGTTCAGACCTCGGTATTCGGTATTTCACATGCGGTGATAGTTGTTGTCTATCGAAACGCGCACCGGGAGGGCCGATGGCGAACGAAGTGCAGATGCAGCACCTGGACTACCTTCTGGCACTCGCCGCCGAGCGCCACTTCGGCCGCGCGGCGGCCCGGTGCCACATCAGCCAGCCGACCCTGTCGGTGGCGATCCGCCGGCTGGAACGCGAACTCGGCATCGTCATCGTGCAGCGCGGCCAGCGCTTCGAGGGGTTCACCGAGGAAGGCCGGCGGGTGGTGTCGTGGGCGCAGCGGATCGTCGCCGAACGTGACGAGATGCTCGCCGATCTGGAACGCATGCAGGGGCGGCTGACCGCGACCGCGCGGATCGGGGCGATCCCGACGGCGGTGCCCGCAAGTCCGTTCATCACCGCGGAGTTCCTGGCCCGCAACCCGGCGGCGTCGGTGCGCATCGAGGCGCTGTCGTCACGCGAGATCGCCCGGCGACTCGCCGATTTCGAGCTCGACGCCGGGTTGACCTACCTGGACGACGAGGCGACGCCCGGCACCCGGTCGGTGGAGTTGTACCGGGAGCGATACGTGCTGCTGGCGCCGGCGGACCATCCGGTGATGGGTTCAGGGGAGGTCAGCTGGGCGGACGCGGCGCAGCTGCAGCTGTGCATGCTGACCACGACGATGCGCAACCGACGCATCCTCGACGCGAACATGGCCGCCGAGGGGGCCCGGTACCGGCCTGCGGTGGAAGCCGATTCGGTGGACGCGCTCTATGCGCACCTGACGGGGTCGCGGCGGGCGACGATCGCGTCCACCGCGTGGCTGCCGCAACTCGGGGTGCCGCCCGGTTTCGCGGCGCGGCCCATGGTTCAGCACGGCCCGCGGCCCCCAATCGGCCTGGTCGTCCACGACCGGGCCCCGGCCTCCATCGTCGCTGCGGCGCTGGAGGCGGTCGCTGCCGATCTCGAGCTCGGCGCCCGGATCGACACGCTGTGGAACGAGACCTCGGGCTGAGGTTGCGGGGCGGTCGCACACGCCGAGCGGCGCCCGCGCGTTCGCGCGCGTAACCAGCGACTTCAGTCGTTGACGCTCGCGTAACAAATTCGGCATCGAACGTTCCTAGTGTGGGCCGGTCACGTCCGTCGAGCCGAGGCGGATTCCGTAGTGCAAAGGAACTCCATTGAGCGGTAATGCGGTACGCCTGCAGGCGATCAACAACGTCGAGGCATATGTGCCGCCGGCGATCAGCTTCGACCCGACCGAGGCGCCAGGAGAGATCTTCGGCGCCAACGTGTTCACCAAGGCCGAGATGCAGCTGCGCCTGCCGAAATCGGTGTTCAAATCCGTGGTCGCGACCATCGAGAAGGGCGCCAAGCTCGACCCCGCGATCGCCGACTCCGTCGCCTCGGCGATGAAGGACTGGGCGCTGTCGAAGGGCGCCACCCACTACGCGCACGTCTTCTACCCGATGACCGGTTTGACCGCCGAGAAGCACGACAGCTTCCTTGAGCCCGTCTCCGACGGTGAGACCCTCGCCGAGTTCGCCGGCAAGACCCTGATCCAGGGGGAACCGGATGCGTCCAGCTTCCCGTCGGGCGGGCTGCGCAGCACGTTCGAGGCGCGCGGCTACACCGGCTGGGACGTCACCAGCCCGGCCTACATCCTGGAGAACCCCAACGGCAACACGCTGTGCATCCCGACGGTGTTCGTGTCGATGACCGGCGAGGCGCTGGACTTCAAGACCCCGCTGCTGCGCAGCCAGCAGGCGATGGGCACCCATGCCGAGCGGATCCTGACGCTGTTCGGGCACAAGGATCTACAGAAGGTGGTCTCGTTCTGCGGTCCGGAACAGGAGTACTTCCTCGTCGACCGGCACTTCTTCCTGGCCCGCCCCGACCTCGTCAACGCGGGCCGCACGCTGTTCGGCGCCAAACCGCCCAAGGGCCAGGAGTTCGACGACCACTACTTCGGCGCCGTCCCCGAGCGCGTCCTCGGGTACATGATGGACACCGAGCGTGAGCTGTTCAAGCTCGGCATCCCGGCCAAGACCCGGCACAACGAGGTCGCGCCCGCGCAGTTCGAGGTGGCGCCGATGTTCGAGCGGGCCAACATCGCCTCCGACCATCAGCAGCTGCTGATGACGGTGTTCAAGACGATCGCCAAGAAGCACGGCATGGAGTGCCTGTTCCACGAGAAGCCGTTCGCCGGGGTCAACGGTTCCGGTAAGCACGTGAACTTCTCGGTCGGCAACGCCGAGCTGGGGTCGCTTCTCGTGCCCGGCGACACCCCGCACGAGAACGCGCAGTTCCTGGTGTTCTGCGCGGCGGTGATCCGCGCGGTGCACAAATTCTCCGGGCTGCTTCGGGTTTCGGTGGCCTCGGCGACCAACGACCACCGCCTCGGCGCCAACGAGGCGCCACCGGCGATCATCTCGATCTTCCTCGGCGAGCAGCTGGCCGATGTCTTCGAGCAGATCGCCAAGGGTGCGGCGACGTCGTCGAAGGGCAAGGGCGTCATGCACATCGGTGTCGACACGCTGCCGGCGCTGCCGACCGATCCCGGTGACCGCAACCGCACCAGCCCGTTCGCGTTCACCGGCAACCGCTTCGAGTTCCGCGCGCCGGGCTCCAGCCAGACGGTCGCGGTGCCGATGATCGTGCTGAACACGATCATGGCCGACTCGCTGGACTACATGGCGACCGTGCTGGAGAAGGCCGTCGCCGACGGCGAGGACTTCGACGTGGCAGTGCAGAGCCTGCTCACCGAGATCATCACCGAGCACGGCGCGGTCGTGTTCAACGGGGACGGCTACTCGGAGAACTGGCAGATCGAAGCCGCCGAACGCGGGCTGCCCAACCTCAAGACCACGCTGGACGCGATCCCCGAGCTGATCAAGCCCGGCGCCGTCGAGGTCTTCGAGAAGTACGGCGTGTTCAGCGAGCGGGAGTTGCACAGCCGCTACGAGGTCCGCCTCGAGCAGTACGCGCTGACGATCGCGGTCGAGGCCAAGCTCGCCCTCGAGCTCGGTACCACGGTGATCCTGCCCGCCGCGGTGCGCTACCAGACCGAGCTCGCGCAGAACGTCGCGGCGCTCAAGGCGGCCGGCGTGGACGCCGATACCACGCTGCTGCAGGCGGTTTCGGCGCCGATCGCCGACCTGACCGCCGCGCTCGGTGTACTCAGGGGTGCACTCGGCCACTCGGCGGACTCGGCGCTGGAGGAGGCGACGCACGCCCAGAAGGCGCTGCTGCCCGCGATGGATGCGGTCCGTGCGGCCGCCGACGCGCTGGAAGCGGTTGTCGCCGATGACCTCTGGCCGCTGCCGACCTACCAGGAGATGCTCTTCATCCTCTGACCGGGGGGAGCAGGGGGTGCGGTACCCGCTGCGCGGCATGATGGACCTCATGCCGCGCAGCAAGGGTAGGAAGAAAACCGCCAAGGGCAAGGCCTGGCGGGCCGGTCGCGACGGCGCCTCCGACAGCGACGCGGGCGCCGGTGACCCCCGGCTCGACGGGATCGACGTCGACGCCCTCGAAGAGTCACTGAGCGCGGTCGACGTCGCGCCGCACGCGCGCTACCGCGACGACGAACTAGGTGCTCGGCTGGTCGAGCGCGGGTGGGTCGCGGTCCACGCTCACGTCCAGCAGCTGTCCGACATGTGGGTGTTGCCGCCGTCCACACCCGGCGACGACGGCTGGGTGCCCACCATGATCACCGTCCAGCCCGACGGCTACATCATGCAGTCGGCGGACCACGCCGACCACCAGGTCGATCACGCCCTGCACTACGACACCCGCGCCGAGGTGCTCGCCGACCTGGAGTCGATCGAGGCCTACCGACACCCGCGCGACCGCCGGACCAGCTGACGCGCGACGCGCGCTCGCGTGCCGACGCTCAGGGGCGTTCGGCGAGGCGCACGTCGACGGGCCGACCGGTCTCCAGCGATTCGACGCCGGCGGCGCAGACCGCCGCGGCGGCGTAGCCGTCCCACGCGGTCGGGCCATCGATGTACTTCCCCGTGGCGGCACCGCCCCTGACCGCGTCGACCCAGCGCTGGATCTCGGTGTCGTAGGCGCGACCGAAGCGCTCCCGGAACCCGGGGGTGATCGTGCCGCCCCAGACGCCGGGGGAGCTCTTGCGGATCATCCCGACGTCCAGACCGATCATCGCGCTGCCATGCTCACCGACCACCTCGGTGCGCACCTCGTACGCGACGCCGGTGGTGACGAACAGTTCGACGTCGACGTGCTTGCCCGAGACCGTCTTCATGATCGCGATCTGCGGGTCGATCACACCTTCGGGTGCACCGGGATTCGAGGCGGGCTTGATGATCTGCACGGCGGCGATCTCCTCGCCGAACAGGAAGCGGGTCACGTCCACCTCGTGCACGAGTGAGTCCTTGACGATCAGTGAACTGTCGAAGTACGACGGCACATTCGGATTGCGGTGCACGCAGTGCATCACCAGTGGCCGGCCGAGCTCACCGCCGTCGAGCAGCATCTTCAGCCGCATGTACTCGTCGTCGAAGCGGCGCATGAACCCGACCTGGATCAGCGACCGGCCGAGTTCGGCTTCCCGCCGCACGATCTCCAGCGATGTGGAAACATCTGTCGTCAAGGGCTTTTCGCACATGACCGGTTTGCGGTGCTCCAGGCAGGCGAGAAGTTGCTTCTCGTGGGCTGCCCCCGGGCTGGCAAGCAGCACGGCGTCGACATCGTCACCGGCGATCGCATCGAGTGGGTCGGCGACGGCCCGGCAGTCGGGGATGGCGGCGGCGAGTTGTTCGGCCTTCTCGGTGACGTAGTCGTTGACCACGCTCACGCGGGCACCGGAGATGCGCGAGGTGATGCGGGCGACGTGGTCGGCGCCCATCACGCCGACGCCGAGCACGGCGATGCGCAGATCGGACATGGCGTTCCTTGTCAGCGGTCGGACGGATTGATCAGCGGCCGTTGCACTTTCTTCCACTCCGCGTACCGCTGGTAGGCCTGCTGCGTGGAATCCAGGGTGGAGACCTCGCTGACCGGGACGTCCCACCACGAGTGGCTGTCCGGTGCGTACACCAGCGGATCGGTCTCGACATAGATCACCGTGGTGCGGTCGCTGGCCTTGGCCACCTTGACCGCATCGGTGAACTCAGCTGCGGTGTCGGCCCGGATGACGTCGGCGCCGAGGCTGGCGGCGTTGGCGGCCAGGTCCACCGGCAGCCTGCCGCCGTCGAGCCGTCCACTCTCGCCGCGGTACTGATAGGACGTGCCGAACCGTTGCGAGCCAAGCGATTCCGACAGGCCACCGATCGACGCGAAACCGTGGTTCTGCACCAGCACGGGGATGATCTTGACGCCCTCCTGCACCGCGGTGGCCAGTTCGGTCGCCATCATCAGGTACGAGCCGTCGCCGACCATCACGAACACGTCGCGGTCGGGGGCGGCCATCCGCACACCGATACCGCCGGCGATCTCGTAACCCATGCACGAGAACCCGTATTCGACGTGATAGCCCTTACGGTCACGCATCCGCCACAGCTTGTGCAGATCACCGGGCATCGACCCGGCCGCGCACACCACCACGTCGCGGGGATCCGAGAGCGTGTTCACCAGCCCGATCACCTGGTTCTGGTTCAGTGCCTCGCCGTCACGGGTGCGGTACGCATCGTCGACCGTGGCGTTCCACTCGGACATCAGCTCCCGGATCCGGGTGGTGTACTCGGCGCCGACGGTGTGGTCGGCCAGCAGCTCGGTCAGCGCGTCGAGCGCCTCCCTCGCATCCGACACCACGCTGATGCCGCCCTGCTTGACCGAATCCAGCGACGCCACATTGATGTTCACGAACCGCACGTCGGGGTTGTTGAACGCGGTGCGCGACGCGGACGTGAAGTCGCTGTACCGAGTGCCGATCCCGATGATGACGTCGGCCTCACTGGCGAGGGCGTTCGCGGCGGTGGTGCCCGTCGATCCGACCGCGCCGACCGAGCGCGGATCGTCGTGCAGCAGCGAGCCCTTACCCGCCTGGCTCTCGCACACCGGGATGCCGGTGGTGGCGACGAAACGTGCCAGCGCCTCATCGGCCCCCGAATAGATCACTCCGCCGCCGGCGACGATCAGCGGTGTGCGTGCCGACCGGATCACCGCCGCAGCCTTGGCGATGACGGACCGTTCCGGCAGCGGGCGTGCGATGTGCCAGGTGCGCTCGGCGAACAGCGACACCGGCCAGTCGAACGATTCGGCCTGAACATCCTGGGGGAGCGCCACAGTCGCCGCACCGGTCTCGACAGGATCGGTCAGCACCCGCATCGCACCGAGCAGCGCCGCGGGCAACTGCTCGGGCCGCCACACCCGGTCGAAATACCGGGACAGCGGTTTGAACGCGTCGTTGACCGTCACGTCGCCGCTGGACGGCAACTCCAGTTCCTGCAACACCGGCGCGCTGACGCGGGTCGCGAAAGTGTCCGAGGGCAGCAGCAATACCGGCAACCGGTTGATCGTGGCCAGCGCCGCGCCGGTAAGCATGTTGGTGGAGCCGGGGCCGACGCTGGCGGTGACCGCCCACGCCTGGGTGCGGTCCTGCTGGCGCGCGTACGCGACCGCGGTGTGCACCATGGCCTGTTCGTTGCGTCCGAGCACGTATCTCAGCCCGGGTTCGACGCCGGCCTCACGTGCTTCGACCTCGTCCTGCAGCAGCGCCTGCCCGATGCCCGCCACGTTCCCGTGGCCGAAGATGCCCAGGCAGCCGGCGAAGAACTTGTGTCGCTCGCCATCCCGTTCGACGTACTGGTTGGCCAGGAACCGCACGGTCGCCTGGGCCACGGTGAGCCGCACGGTCGGTTCGTCGTCGACGAGCTTCTCGGTCGACTTCGGCGCGGTGGAAACCACGGGTCATTCTCCTTGAGTCGCGGGGTCGGCTGCCGGCGATCCGGTGAACGGCAGGCGCGGGTCGACGTCCTGGTGCTCCCAACTGCCGCGCAGCCAGGTGTGATTCGGGTCGTCGCAGATCAGCCAGGCCCGGGTGGGACCGGATCCGGCCATCACGTTCAGGTAGTACATGTGGTGTCCGGGCGCGGCGATGGACGGGCCGTGGTAGCCGTGCGGGACCAGCACCACGTCGCCGGAGCGCACCTCTTCGAGCACCTCGATCGGGCGTTGCGGGGTGCCGTACACCCGGTGGTATCCGAACCCCGGGGTGCCGGCGGGGGAGTCGTCGATCTCGAAGTAGTAGATCTCCTCGAGCTGGGTCTCGACGTCGCTGTTCTCGTCGTGCTTGTGGGCCGGGTAGCTCGACCAGTTGCCGCCCGGGGTGATCACCTCACACGCGATCAGGGAATCCGCTTCGAACGCCGTCGCGGTGCCGAAGTTGTGCACCTGCCTGCTGCAGTTGCCCGCACCGCGCAACTCGACCGCGACCTCGGTCGCGGCCACCCGCCGGTTCGGGAACGATGTCGTGGCCCTCGCACCGCAGATCGCGATCCGGCCGTGGCCCGACAGGGTGTAGTCCTGTCCGATGCCGAGGTAGACCATGTCGGCGGGTCCGTCGAACACCGATGCCCGTGGCGACAAGGTGAAGGTCTCACCTCCGCACTCGACGCGTCCGCCGCCGGACAGCGGAAGGATCATCACCTCGGTGCCGCCGGTGGACAGCGACACCGAGCCGTCGTCACCCAGATCGACGACATGCAGCGAGGATTCGGCCCAGCCGGCATCCTCCGGGGTGATCGCGACGGTGAACGGAGCCGGGGCGCTGTTGGCCGGGATGTACAGCACCGACCTCATCGGACCATCGCCACGGCAGTCGCGACGGCGGAGCTGACGTCGTCGTCAGGCGGATACAACAGGCTGCGTCCGACGATCAGACCCCGCACCGAGGGCAGTGCCAGCGCCTTCTGCCAGCTGGCGAACGCCTCGTCGGGATCGGTCGGGTCGCCACCGAGTAGCAGGGTCGGCAGCGTGGTCGCGTCCATCACCCGTGCCATCTCGGGCACGACGGGCAGTTTCATCCAGGTGAAGGCCGAGGTGGCGCCGAGCCCCTGGCTGATGTGCACCGATTTGATCACCGCGTCGGGCGACAGGTCGTTGCGCACCTTGCCGTTCACTCGCGACGACATGAACGGTTCCAGCATCGCGATGAGCCCGTGGGCGGCCAGTTCGTCGACCGCGAGGGCGCAGGACGCCAGCGTCGCGACAGTGCCCGGATCGTCGAGGTCGATGCGGCACAACATCTTTCCGCCGTTCATCTTCGCCGCGGCGGTGGATGCCGCGGTGGCGCCCGTCATGCGGTCGTCGAGCTCGAATGACGAACCCGCCAGCCCGCCGCGGTTGAACGAGGAGAACACCACCTTGTCCTCCAGCGCGCCGAGCAGCACCAGGTCGTCGAGGATGTCCGCGGTGGCGAGTACGCCGTCCACGCCCGGATCGGCGAGCGCCGTGCGCAGCCGGTCGAGCAGTTCGGTGCGGCTGTTCATCGCGGTCAGCCGCGAGCCGACCGACAGCGCGCCCCTGGCCGGGTGGTCCGCGGCGACGATCATCAGTCTTCCGTTGCCGCGCAGCGTGGGCCGGGTGGTGCGCTGCGCCCAGGCGCGGGCGACGGCGCCCGGTTCGGTGGCCCGGACCTCGGTCAGCGACGCGTAGTCGGTGCACACGGCGGTGTCAGACATTGACGGCCCCGATGGCGGTCTGCTCGGCCAGATCGGCGACCTCGGCGGCGGTCGGCATCGCGGTCGAGCATTCGAGTCGGCCCGCGACGATGGCGCCCGCGGCGTTGGCGTAACGCAGCGTCTTCTCCAGCGACCAGTTGTTGAGCAGGCCGTGGCACAGGCTGCCGCCGAACGCGTCGCCCGCGCCCAGGCCGTTGACCACGTCGACTTCGTTGGGCGGCACCGTCACCGACGAGTGCTTCGTCTTACCGAGCACACCGCGCGGGCCCTGCTTGACGATGGCCAGCTCGACACCGAGGTCGAGCAGCGCGTCGGCGGCTTTGTGCGGATTGGTCTCGCCGACGGCGATCTCACACTCCTCACGGTTGCCGACCGCGACCGTGACATGGGCCAGTGCCTTGCGCACCTGCTCGGTGGCTGCGGCGGGGCTGGCCCAGAACATCGGCCGGTAGTCGAGGTCGAGCACCGTCAGCGAACGCCGCTGGCCGTGCTGATCGTCTTCGCGCGAGCGCTCACCCCTGGCCTCCCACGCCGCGAAATGCGCACTGCGGCTTGGCTCTTCGGACAGCCCGGTAACCGTCGACCAGTACAGCCGCGCCGATCGCACCGCCTCGGAGTCGATCTCGTCGGCCCGGATCTGCAGATCCGGCGCGCTGGGCTTGCGGTAGAAGTAGAGCGGGAAGTCGTCGGGCGGGAAGATCTCGCAGAACGTCACCGGGGTCGGGAACTCGCCGTGGGTGGCCACGAAGCGGCTGTCGACGTCGAGCCGCTCGAGTTCGGCGCGCACATAACGGCCGAACGGGTCGTCACCGACTCCGGAGATCAGCGCCGAGCGGTTCCCCAGGCGTGCCGCGGCGACCGCGACGTTGGCAGCGCTGCCGCCGAGGAACTTCCCGAACGTCTGCACCTCTTCGAGGCCGACCCCGACCTGGAGTGGATATACGTCGACGCCGCACCGCCCGATGGCGAGCACGTCATATGGCTGATTGGTCATCACAAGTCACTCCGACGGATAGGTGTGGGTGGCTGACTATGACTGTGCCCCGCGTCACGGCAAGCTGTCAATACTTTGTCCTGACATTCTATCTTTATCTCAATCGGTGTTAGGATTCAGCTACCTTTGACACGTTCCTCGCGAGATCGGAGCCGATGTGCCGCTGACTGTGGAGCTCGACAGGTCAAGCCCGGTCCCTCTCTACTACCAGCTGGCCCAGGCGATTGAGGCCGCCATCAGAGATGGCGAACTCGCCCCCGGTGACCGATTCGAGAACGAGCTCGCGCTGGCGAAGCGACTCACGCTGTCGCGCCCCACCACTCGGCGGGCCATCCAGGAACTCGTCGACAAGGGCCTACTCGTCCGCAAGCGGGGCGTCGGCACCCAGGTCGTCCAGAATCCGGTGCACCGCCGCGTCGAGTTGACCAGCCTGTTCGACGACCTCGCGCGTGCCGGCCAGGAACCGACCACCCGGCTGCTGAAGTATCACGTCGGCCCGCCCGACGAAGAGGTCGCCCGCGAACTGAACCTGACCGACGGCCGGGATGTGGCCACGATCCACCGGCTCCGGTGCGCGAACGGCGAACCGCTGGCGTTGATGACGAACCACCTGCCCGCCGACATCGCGCCGCAGGCCGAGGAACTCGAGAAGTACGGGCTCTACCAATCGCTGCGGGCCCGCGGTGTGCACATCCGCCTCGCCAGACAGCGCATCGGCGCACGCAGTGCGACGCGCGCAGAGGCGCAGCTGCTCGACGAGAAGCACAATGCCCCGCTACTGACCATGGCGCGCACCGCATTCGACGATTCGGGAGCCGCCGTCGAGTTCGGCCACCATTGCTATCGCGCATCGCGCTATTACTTCGAGACCACCCTCGTGGACCGCTGATTTTATAAAGGTCCTCTAATAGGTCCGCCGATTGCGCCACCGGCGGATGGCATTTGTGACACCCTTTCCTTTGGAACCTTCGGCAGGACCGCGGGGAGGGCATCGTGTCGCAGCACCGCCGCCCGTTCCGCGCGCTGTGGGCGATGATGATCGGGTTCTTCCTGATCGTCGCGGACTCGACTGTCGTCGCGGTGGCGAACCCGGCGCTCAAACACGACTTCGGGGTGGAGTACCACTCCGTCATCTGGGTGACCAGCGCCTACCTCCTCGCGTTCGCGGTGTTCCTGCTGATCGGTGGACGACTCGGAGATCGGTTCGGCCCCAAGCACATCTATCTGTTCGGGCTGGCGACGTTCACGGCGGCGTCGGTGTGGTGCGGTCTGTCGACGTCGGTCGGCATGCTGATCTGCGCGCGGGTGGTTCAGGGCATCGGTGCGGCGCTGCTGACCCCGCAGATCCTGACGTCGATCACCAGGACGTTCCCGCCGGAGCGGCATGGTGCTGCGATGAGTGTCTGGGGCGCCACGGCCGGGGTCGGGATGCTCGCGGGCCCGGTGCTCGGTGGGCTGCTCCTGGGTGCCGCCGACTGGCGGTGGATCTTTTTCATCAACCTGCCGATCGGTGTCGCCGGTCTGGCGCTGGCGGTGTGGCTGATTCCGGCCCTGCCGGGGCGTCGACTGCGTTTCGACATCGTCGGGGCGGTGCTGTCGGGCGTCGGTATCTGCCTGATCGTGCTCGGCGTGCAGGAGGGTCAGCACCACGACTGGTCCGCCCCGATCTGGGCGGCGATAATCGCCGGATTCGTCTGTATGGCAGGGTTTTTCGGATGGCAGGCCAAGCGCTCCAGTGAACCCTTGATTCCGTCGACATTGGGTTCGTACCGGAACTTCGTGCTGTCCAACGCCGGGATCGCGCTGGTCAGTTTCGCCTTCGCCGCGTTCGCGATCCCGTTGATGATCTTCCTGCAGGAGGTGGCCGGGCTGACGGCGCTGCGCGCGGCGCTGCTCATGGCACCGATGGCGATCGCCACCGTGCTGCTCGCGCCGGTGGTCGGGCGACTCGTCGACCGTGTGCACCCCCGGCCCCTCGTCGTGTTCGGGTTCACCCTGCTCGCGGTCGCGCTGCTGTGGCTGGCCGTGGAGATGGAACCCGAGAATCCGGTGTGGCGGTTGGCGCTGCCGATGACACTGGTCGGGGTGGCCGGCGCGTTCACCTGGGAGCCGTTGTCGGCCACCGCGACCCGTGCGCTGCCGGAGGACCTCGCCGGTGCCGGATCCGCGGTGTGCAACACCGCCCGCCATGTCGGCGGGGTGCTCAGCAGCGCCGGTATCGCCGCGCTGATCACGGTGCTGCTCGGCGACGAACACGCCGAGCACATCCACCTCGATGACGAAACCGGGGCGGCGCTGCCCGAACCGCTCGAGGACCTGTTCGCCGATGCGATGGCGCAGTCGATGCTGCTGCCCGCGTGTGCGGCGGCACTGGGGATCGTGGCGGCGATGTTCCTGGTGGGCGGCGAGCAGAAGCCCGCGCCGGCGGCCGCAGTGGCACTGTCCCGACACGGAGGGGGGACACCGTGACCGCAGTGGCGCCGCAGCCGAGCGTGGTCGATGCCGAGGCGCTGGCCGACGAGGAGTTGCGCGACCTGCTGGCTTATCCCGGGGGCCTGCGGCGGCCGCTGTTGCGCGCCAATTTCATCGCCAGCATCGACGGTGCGGTGACCCTCGACGGCTCGGGTCGCAGGCTCGGCACGGCGACCGACCGCCGGGTGTTCACCAGGCTGCGCGAGGTCGCCGACGTGATCCTCGTCGGTGCCGTCACCGCTGCGGCCGCCCCGTACGTCGACATCCGGCTCAGCGCCGAGGCGCAGGCGTGGCGGATCGCGAACGGGCTGGCCGCCGCGCTGCCCGTGGCGGTGGTGTCGGGTACGGGCGCGGTGCCCGGGCATCTGCTCGACGACGTCGACGTGCCCGCCGTGGTGCTCGTCAGCGCGAGCGCCGACGAGTCCGCGCGTCGTGTGCTGGCGCGTTCCTCGGCGCGGGTGGCCGAGCTGCCCGGCACCACGATCGGGTCCGCGGCGATCCGCGACGCGCTCGGCCGGCTCGGGTTGCACCGCGTGCTCGTCGAAGGAGGGCCCACCTTGTTCTCACAACTGGTGTCCGACAACGGGATCGACGAGCTGTGCCTGACGACGAGCCCGAAGGTGGTCGCCGGGCCTGCCCGCCGCATCGCCGCGACCGACACCCACGTCGAGATCCGGATGGAACGACGCGCCATCCTCGTCGGTGGCGACGGCACCGTCATCGTGCGCTGGGCGCGAACGCCGCCCTGAACGCCGACAGCGCGGCCTCACTTCCCGCTGCGCCCGCTCCGGACGCCCACGCCTCCATGCCGACCGTGCCGGTGTAGCCCATCCCGCGCAGCGCCTCGGCCACCGCCGGATAGTTGATCTCGCCCGTGCCGGGCTCGCAGCGGCCCGGCACGTCGGCCACCTGGATCTCGCCGATCGCGTCACCGCAGCGGCGGACCAGTTCGATCAGATTCCCCTCGCCGATCTGGGCGTGGTAGAGGTCCAGCATCATCTTCACGTTCGGATGGCCCACCCCCTCGATCAGCGCCAGGGTGTCCTTTGCCCGCGCCAGCGGAACCCCGGGGTGGTCGACGATCGTGTTGAGGTTCTCCACACAGAACTGCACACCGGCCGCGGCGCCCAGTTCGCCGATGCGCTCCAATGTCCGTGCCGCGGTGAGCCACATCTGCCCCGTGCTGCGCTGCCGGGGGCGTGCTGCGTGGCCGTCCACCAACTCGGCGGTGTGCAGGTTCAGCCGGGTGACGCCGAGGGTCTGGGCGGCCTCGACGCTGCGCCTCGCGGTGCGCACCACCTCGTCACAGGTCTCGGGGTCGACGAGGTCGCCGTGCAGATAGCCCGTCATCGACGTGATCGTGACCCCGGTGGCCGCCAGCGCGCTGAGGTCCTTGTCGTGCCAACTCCAGATCTCGGCGGCGAAACCCAGTTCACCGATGCGCTCGATCCGCTCGACGATCGGCAGGTCGCGAAACACCATCTCGGCGCACACCGCCAACTGGAAGCTCATCGCGCCACCCGGCTGGGCAGGCCCGGCGCCGGTGTCGCGCCGAATTCCGTTGCAGTCTGGGCATTTTGCTTATCAGTGGGTCCGCCGAGGCGGGCGATGGACAACGACGATGTCATGGGCACTCCGGAATCTGTGAAGGTGGACCAGAACGTTCTCGGACGGTAGGCGTGTCGTGAGTCCCGCCGAGCCGGCGGGGATCATGGGCGCCTGATCTGCGGCAATTCAAACACGGCATGACTTGCAGTCCTAATGTCAGGACAAAGTCTTGACTTTCTCGTGTGAGCCGTATTACATCAGCTGTGAGGCGTGTCGCCCGACATGGGTTCATCGAGCCGACAAGGGCGTCGCGGCAGTGTCGACGACAAGGAGAAACTGTGATGGGCGATCGCGCGAAGAGCGGAAAACACCAGACCCTCAAACGCCTCGCGGCATTTGCCGGCGCGGGGGTTCTGGCATTCGGGATCGTCTCGTGCTCGTCGACCGGCGGCGCCCCGCAGGGGTCCGGAGAGAGCGGTGGTGGCGGCACCGTCGACACCCCGCGGATGACCATCGCGATGATCACCCACGAGGTGCCGGGCGACTCGTTCTGGGACCTGGTGCGCAAGGGCGCCGAGGCGGCGGCCAAGAAGGACAACGTCGAGCTGCGCTACTCCAACGATCCCGAGGCGCCGAATCAGGCCAACCTCGTCCAGTCGGCCATCGACAGCAATGTCGACGGCATCGCCGTCACGCTGGCCAAGCCGGACGCGATGCAGGCCGCGGTGAAAGCCGCTGAGGCCAAGGGCATCCCGGTGGTCGCATTCAACGCCGGCATGGAGTCGTGGAAGCCGATGGGCGTCAAGGAGTACTTCGGCCAGGACGGCGGCATCGCCGGGCAGGGTGTCGGCGAGCGGCTGACCAGCGAAGGCGCCACCAAGGCGATCTGCGTGATCCAGGAGCAGGGCCACGTCGACCTGGAAGCCCGCTGCGCCGGCGTCAAGCAGACCTTCCCGGCCACCGAGGTCCTCAACGTCAACGGCAAGGACATGCCGTCGGTGGAGTCGACCATCACGGCCAAGCTGCAGCAGGATCCGAGCATCGACTACATCGTCACGCTCGGCGCACCGTTCGCGCTGACCGCGGTGCAGTCGGCCAAGAACGCGGGAAGCACCGCCAAGATCGGCACATTCGACACCAATGCGGCGCTGGTCGATGCGATCCAGAACGGCGACGTGCAGTGGGCCGTCGACCAGCAGCCGTATCTGCAGGGCTACCTCGCCGTCGACTCGCTGTGGCTCTACCTGAGCAACGGCAACGTCATCGGCGGCGGGCAGCCGACATTGACCGGTCCGGCGTTCATCGACCAGTCGAACATCGAAGCCGTGGCGGAGTACGCCAAGGGCGGCACGCGCTGAGTCGCGTGATGAAGACGGGAATCCTGCGATGAGCGCCTGCGCGAAGAGGAGACAGTTCAGATGACAACCCAGGAGGCTCTCGACGTCTCCGGCCACAAGGTGGTCCGAGACGAGCGGGTCAAGGAACGAAATCGACTGCAGCGAGTACTGATCCGGCCCGAGATGGGTGCGGGCATCGGCGCCATCGGGATCTTCGTCTTCTTCCTGATCGTGGCGGCCCCGTTCCGCGAGGCGTCCTCGCTGGCGACGGTGCTCTACGCCAGTTCGACGATCGGCATCATGGCCTGCGGCGTCGCGGTGCTGATGATCGGCGGCGAGTTCGACCTGTCCGCCGGTGTGGCCGTGACGTTCAGCTCGCTGGCGGCGTCGATGTTGGCCTACAACCTGCACCTGAACCTGTGGGTGGGCGCGCTGCTGGCGTTGGTGCTGTCGCTGACCGTCGGATTCTTCAACGGGTTCCTGGTGATGAGAACCAAGATCCCGAGCTTCCTGATCACGCTGAGTACGTTCTTCATGCTCGCCGGCATCAACCTGGCGGTCACCAAGCTGGTGGCCGGACAGGTCGCCACCCAGAGCGTGTCCGACATGGCCGGCTGGGATTCGGCGCAGAAGGTGTTCGCGTCGTCGTTCACGCTCTTCGGCGTCAGCATCCGGATCACCGTCGTGTGGTGGCTGGTGTTCACCGCGATCGCCACCTGGGTGCTGTTCAAGACCAAGATCGGTAACTGGATCTTCGCCGTCGGCGGAGACGCCGACAGCGCTCGCGCGGTGGGTGTTCCGGTGACCAAGGTCAAGATCGGGCTGTTCATGTTCGTCGGCTTCTGCGCGTGGTTCGTCGGCATGCACCTGCTGTTCGCGTTCAACACCGTGCAATCCGGCCAGGGCATCGGCAACGAGTTCTTCTACATCATCGCCGCGGTGATCGGCGGCTGCCTGCTCACCGGCGGCTACGGCACCGCGATCGGCGCGGCCATCGGCGCGTTCATCTTCGGCATGACCAATCAGGGCATCGTGTACGCGGGCTGGGACCCGGACTGGTTCAAGTTCTTCCTCGGCGCGATGCTGCTGTTCGCCGTGATCGCCAACAACGCCTTCCGCAACTACGCAGCAAAGAAGTGATCCGATGACCATCTCCGTCGAAAAGCCCAACAGCGCACCGCAGGCCGGAGGCAAGGTGCCTCTGGTCGAGTTGAGGGACGTCGGCAAGGCCTATGGCAACATCACCGCGCTCACCGGTATCAGCCTGCGGGTGCACGCCGGCGAGGTCACCGGCATCCTCGGCGACAACGGCGCGGGCAAGTCCACCCTGATCAAGATCATCGCCGGATTGCATCAGCAGACCGACGGTGAGCTTCTGGTCGACGGCGAACCGATCAAGTTCAGCTCACCGGCGGACGCGCTGGGCAAGGGCATCGCGACGGTGTACCAGAACCTGGCCGTCGTGCCGCTGATGCCGGTGTGGCGCAACTTCTTCCTCGGTCAGGAGCTGCGCAAGAAGTCGTTCCCGTGGTCCTTGGACGCCAACGCGATGCGGGCGACCACGCTGACCGAACTGGCCAAGATGGGCATCGACCTGCCCGACGTGGACGTGCCGATCGGATCGCTCTCGGGCGGTCAGAAGCAGTGCGTCGCGATCGCGCGCGCGGTGTTCTTCGGCGCCCGGGTACTGATCCTCGACGAGCCGACCGCAGCCCTCGGCGTCAAGCAGTCCGGTGTGGTGCTCAAGTACATCACCGCGGCCAAGGAGGCCGGGTTCGGCGTCGTGTTCATCACCCACAACCCGCACCACGCCCACCTGGTCGGCGACCACTTCGTGCTGCTCAACCGCGGCCGCCAGAAGCTGGACTGCAGCTACGACGACATCACCCTCGAGCACCTGACCCAGCAGATGGCAGGCGGCGACGAACTCGAGGCGCTGTCCCACGAGTTGCGCTCGGCCAAGAAGTAATTTGCGCCGAACTGAGGTTCCCGGCTGCGAATTCGGCCCCGACAACAGCCGGGAACCTCAGTTCGGCGAAAAAGGGCGAGGCGCTACTTGGTGACCAGCTCGATGAACTGGACCTGGATCTCGCCGACGACCCCGCCGAGGACCGCGCCGACGGCGATCATCAGCGGCTCGTCGTCTTTGAATACCGGTCGCAGGATCGACTCGTACTCCTCGTTGCTGAGCTGACTCATCTTGTCGACGATGGTGTTCTCCAGGTCGATCACCCGCACCGCGTAGTTCTGTGCCTCCGACAGCGTCTCGGGGAGCCGCTCCAGCGTCAGCGCCACCACCCGATCCTTGAGGGCGCGATAGCGTTTGGTGCCGATGGCCAGCGCGACGATCGGCTTGGCGATGCCGGTCTGGTTGTCGATCGCCGCCTCGATCTCGCGGCCCACCAACGCGAACAGCTTGTCCGCACCCGGGCCCTTGATCAGGCCGTCGAACAACACCTCGGGGGAGAACAGGTCGTCGGCCAGGATCTTGGCGTAGTTGCGGGTGATCTGGTCGCGCTGGGCGTGCAGCAGACCCTGGAACGGGAACAGCCCCAGGAACTTCCGCGGCTGTGTCGGCCGGAACAACATGTTCAGCGCGATGTAGTCGCTGAGGAAGCCGACCGCGAACCCGAACGCGGGCATGATCCACGGATTCTTGAACAGTGCCCAGGCCACCACCTGGACCAAACCGATCGCGAATCCGAAGTAGATGCCGCTGCGCCGCACGAACGCCATCGCGTCGGCGGTGACCCCGCGCATCAGCTTGACGAGTTTGTCCTTGTTGCGCACCAGTGTGGTGACCGCGAGGAACTGCACGTCCAGGTAGCGGCTGAGGTCGGATCTGACCTCGGTGAGCATGTTCTCGATGATCTGCGGCACCTGGGCGGTGATCCGGGCCTGCACCGCCTGACGTCCGCTCTCGGGCAACGCATCCCACAACCCCGGGCGGATCTGTTCGGCGATGTCGCGGGAGATCTCGTCGACGGCCTGCGTCAGCGGTTCCCGCAACGTCTCCAGCGCGTCGTCGACGTCGATGCGGTCCAGCAGTTCCTCGGGTTTGAGCAGGTTGGTGGTGAGCAGCTCGATGGTCTTCGACCCCACCTTGCCGGCCCGCCGCGGCACGATGCCCTGCCAGCCGAACGGGCCGACCCCTCTGAACTCGGTTGGCCGGTAGAGCATCTCCAGCGCGACGATCTTGGTGCTCCACCCGACGAACGCCGCGACGAACGGCATGGACAGATACACCCACCAGTACTCGCGGACGTCGGTGGTGATCTCGGCCCAACTCGACAACGCGACCGTGGTGACGGTCATTCGTGCTCGGCGCCCTCTGCGGCGGCCTGCCACAGCGACGTGCCCAGCGGCGACAGCGACAGCGTGAACTTCTCGATCCGCGCGGGCACCGGACCCCTGGTCGCGCTCTTGATCGCGGCGAGCACCGCCGATTCGGCGAGCAGCACCTCGTACTCGGTGTCCAGAGCCGGGTCCTCGGGTCCGACCTCGACCAGGCCCAGGGAGAGCAGATGGCTGACGTACTGCGGCACCATGTGCGGCAGCGCGACGTTGGCGGTGCGGCCCACCAGCGACGCGTTCTCCAGCACCGCACGGCGCGGTGTCCTGGACTGTTTCCATCCGTAGACGTTCACCAGCGGTGACGAGGAGCCGTCCGACAGTGCGCCGAGAATGCGCGCCTCGTCGGCCACCAGCTGGTCGAGCAGATGGTGATAGAGCTCGACCTGGCTGCCCCGGGTGTTCTGATCCAGGGCGCGGCCCAGCAGCGTGCTCATCTTCTCGGTCAGCGACGCGGTGTCGGGTTCAGGTGTCGCCGACGCGACCGGGCGCTCGTCGGGCTCCTCGGGTGCGGGCTCGTCCTTCGGGTCCAGCGCGTCGAGCCCGGTCCGCAACGCGCCGACGACCTGCTTCTCGGTCCAGGTGTAGAGGTCGAGGCCGGTGCGCACGGCGTCGATGGCGTGGTTCATCAGCGCGCGCGGGACGTACGGGTTCGGCATAGACAGAGAAGTTAACGGGTGTCACGTCGATCGGACGGCAAACCTTGGGGAATCTCACACCGCGTCGCGGGTGTATGGCCGTGCGGTCGATTGGGTGGCAGGGGTGCCGGGTACGACTCCGACATGACTATCTCGACCCTGAAGACAGAAGACGCCGGACCCCGCGCGGTGAGTCGCAGTGTGCAGGTGTCCGCGCCGGCAGCGACCCTGTTCGAGCTGATCGCCGACCCGCACCGGCATCCGGAGATCGACGGCTCGGGCACGGTGCGCGACGTCGACGTCAAGGGGCCGCACCGGCTGAACACCGGCGACAAGTTCACCGTCGGGATGACGCAGTACGGCGTGCCGTACAAGATCACCTCGAAGGTCACCGCGGTGGAAGAGAACCGCGTCGTGGAGTGGGAGCATCCGCTCGGGCACCGGTGGCGCTGGGAATTGGCCGAGGTCGGCCCCGGCGCGACGAAGGTGACCGAGACCTTCGACTATTCGACGGCCAAACTGCCGGTGATGATCGAACTGCTCGGAATGCAGAAGAAGAACGCCGACGGCATCGAGTCCACACTGCTGGCCCTGGCCGACCGCTACGACACGCACTGACGTGCGCCGATACCGACTGTTCACGATGTCGTCATGAGGCCGGTATCCCGACGACGAGCCGCGCCCGCCCGGCGGCGGCACAATGGGCCACATGGACAGTGAGAACGGAACTCGGGTGCACTCGCCCGTTTGGCGTGACCCGCTGTCGGCGGGATGGCGCGCCCACCGCGGCCTGTTGCTGCTGCGCCTGCGCTGGCACGAGCGGCGTACCGCCGCGGAGGGCCGGGACTGACGGTCAGCGCGGCGCCATCCCGGCGGCGCGGTACACGTCGTCGATGAGGGCCATGTTCGCCACGGCGTCGGCGGTGTCCAGTGGCAGCGGTGCGCCGTGGCGGACGTGCTCGGCGAACGCCTCCAGCTGATAGGTGTAGGACGCGCGCGGGCCGAAGCGTTCGACGGTCGTGCCGTCCTCGGTGCGCACGGTGAGCCGGTCGTCGTCCGGGGGCTTGATGAAGTTGTGGACGAACGCCTCCCCGCGCGTACCGATCAACCGCAGCGTGAACGAGTACTCGTCCTCGACCATCGAGTTCGACGTGAACCCGGTCAGTCCCGACGGGAACACCAGCTCGGCGTCGAACCGCTCGTCGACACCCGGGGTGCGCTGCACCGCCGTCGCCGACACCACCGACGGCGCACCGAACCGGCGCAGCACATGCAGCCCGTAGCAGCCCAGGTCCATCAGCGCCCCGCCGGCGAGCTCCAGTGACCAGCGAGGGTCGTCGGGCTGCGGTTCGGGCATACCCATCCGGACCTCGACGCGGGTCAGCTCACCGAGGGTGCCGTCGCCGGCGAGCGCGAGGGCCCGCTGATTGGCCGGGTGGAACAGGTAGTGGAACCCCTCCATCACGGTGACGCCGGCAGCGTCGGCCGCGGCGGCGACCCTGGCCGCCTCGGCACGGTCACGTGCGAACGGCTTCTCGCTCAACACCGGTTTGCCCGCCGCGACGGCGGCGAGGTTCCACGGTGCGTGCAACGCGTTCGCCAGCGGGTTGTAGATGACGTCGACCTCGGGATCGCTCACCACGTCCTGATACGTCGGCAGCACCCGTTCCACGCCGTACTTGTCGGCGAACACGTCCGCGCGCAACGGATCACGTGCCGCGACGGCCACCAGGCGGTGCCCGAGTTCCCGGGCCGGCTCGACGATCGCCGACTCGGCGATGCGGGACGCGCCCAGGATGCCGATGCGCAGCGTCACGACGTGACGCCGGAGGCCGCGCCCTGCAGGAACCTGACGCTGGCCAGCACGTCGTCCAACGGACCTTCCCCGGCACCGGGGACCCCGGCGAGGATCTTGTCCTGCTCCATCACGTACCAGCCGTCGAAGCCGTTGTCCTCCAACGCCGAGACGATGCCGGCGATGTCGACGTCGCCGACGCCCAGCGGCACGTACATGCCCGCCGCGACCGCTTCGGTGTAGGTCATCTCACCCGACTGCACCCGGGCGGCGAGGCCGGCGTCCACATCCTTGAGGTGCGCGTGTTTGATGCGGTCCGGCACCTCCCGGGCCAGTGCCAGCGGATCGGTGCCGCCGATGAGCAGATGGCCGGTGTCCAGGCACAGCGGGATGTGCGATCCGGTCAGCACCCGGTCCACTTCGGCGCGAGTCTCCACCAGCGTGCCGACGTGCGGGTGCAGCACCGCGGTCAGGCCTCGTGCCGCGACGATGCCGGCCAGCCGGTCCAGATTGGAAAGCAGTGTCCGCCACTGTGCGTCGTCGAGCACCGGACGCTCGTCGTAGCCGTCCTGACCGGTGGCGGCGGCGAGTACCACGACACCGGCACCGGCGGCGACCAACGACTCCAGCGGGCCTGCGAGGTCGTCGGCCGGGTCGTGGTCGTCGCGGTAGAGCACCACCGGGACGAAGCCGCCCACACACGCGAGCCCGTGTCCGTCGAGCAGCCGCACCAGTTCGACGGTATCGGACGGAAGGAACCCGTCAGGGCCGAGTTCTGTTGCGGTCAGCCCGGCTTCGCGCATCTCGGTCAGTACCTGATCGGGGCCCAGCTGATATCCCCAGCCCGGAACCTCACACACTCCCCATGAGATGGGTGCGCCCGCGATCTTCACTGCTTGGCCTCCTTGCGGACCGATTCGATGCTGACCGGGACACCGCGGCGCAGGGACTCCGTCGCGGCTTCGGCGATCCACGCGACCTCGACCGCGTCGGCGACGGTGGCACCCTGAATCGGGCCGCCCTGAACGAGTTCGACGAATGCGCCCAGCTCGGTGCGGAACGCCTCGGTGAACCGGTCCATGAAGAAGTGGTGCGGCTGGCCCGAGGGGAACTCGACCGCGGGGTCGGCGTTGAGCACCGGGGCGCCCTGATCCCAGCCGGCCACCACGGTGTCGTCGAACCCATGCACCTCCAGGCGGCAGTCGTAACCCCGGCCGTTGTACCGGGCCGCGGACACCACCCCGAGTGCGCCACCGTCGAAGCGGACCACGACGGCGGCGGTGTCGACGTCGCCGTACTCGGTGAACAGCGGGTCACCCTGCACGCTGCCGGTCGCATACACCTCGACCACGTCTTGTCCTGTGACCCAACGGATCACGTCGAAGTCGTGCACCGCGCAGTCGCGGAAGATGCCGCCCGAACCCTTGATGTAGTCCATCGGCGGGGGAGCGGGATCCATCGTGGTGCTGCGCACGGTGGTCAGCGCGCCCAGCGATCCGCTGTCGACCGCGGCCTTCACCGCGGCGAACGCGGTGTCGAAACGGCGCTGATAACCCACCTGGACCGGTACGCCGGAGCGGGCGATCAGATCGGCGACCCGCTGGCTCTCCGCGGCCGTGGAGGCGATCGGCTTCTCGCAGAACGTCGGCAACCCGCGCTCGACGGCGGCGAGGGTCAGCTCCGCGTGCGCCGGGGTCGCGGCGGCCACGACCACGCCGTCGACGCCGGACGACAGCAGCTTCTCCACCGAATCCACCGGCGTGGCACCGTATTTGGCGGCGACCTCACCGACGATGTCGGCGCGTTCGTCGGTGATCACCAGCCCGGAGACGGCAGGCAGGTTGGTCAGGGTCTCGGCGTGGAACGCGCCGATCCGGCCCAGCCCGATCAGTCCGAGTGTGGTCATGGGGTTCTCCGTTCGTTCTGCTCGCCGAGCGCGAGGTCGAGGTCTTGTGGGGTGAGGTCGTCGGCCAGTGCCTGCAGCACGGTGTCCACCTGGCTGGGCGGGGCGAGGCTGCCGATCGGCTGGTCGCTGTCCAGGTTGGTCGGGAACGCGTAGCCCTCCGCCGTCGCGATCACGACGTTCTCGACGTCGCGGGCCGGGCGGCCCGCCGCCCGCATCGCGCGCAGCACCGGGTAGACGGCCCGCACCATCGCGGTGCGGTCCATCGCCTCCATCGCCCGCCCGAACGGCGAGCTGATCTGCATCAGGTTCGCGATGCGCCGGATATCTGCCGAGAAGTTCGTTCCCGCACCGTGATACAGCGCCGGGTTGAAGAACACCGCGTCGCCCTTGCACAACGGCAACTGCACGTGGTTCGCGGCGAAATAGTCGATGAACTCCGGCCGGTTGAACGCGATGTAGCCGCCGGCGAAGCGCTGCGAGTGGGGCAGAAGCATGGTCGGCCCGCTGTCGACCGGCATGTCGCAGTGCGCCACGGCGCCCTGCAGCGTCAGCGCCGGTGAGGTGCGGTGGATGTGCGCGGGGTAGGCGGCCAGATGGTCCTCGGGAACGAACCCGAGGTGATAGTCGCGGTGGGGGACCTGCGCCGTGCCACCGGGGTTGACGACGTTGACCTGTGAGGTCACCTGATACCGCGGGCCCAGCCATGCCTGGCAGACGAGCGCGAGTGCGTCGTTGGCGTAGTACTCGGCGAAGACCTGCGGGTCATGGAGCGCGAGCTTCTGCGCGGCGTTCCAGATGCGGTCGTTGGCGCCGGGCGCACCGAAGTGGTCGCCCGCGGCGAGGCCGGCCGAGCGCTGGGCCTCGATGATCGCGAAGAACGCGGCGCTGGCCCGGTCCACGATGGCGGGGTCGAACGCGCCGGTGAACACCACGACCCCGGGCCCGTCGGACAGCGCGCGGATGAGTTCGGCCTGCAGCGCCCGCCGGTTGCCCGCGCCGGCCATCGCCTGCGCGGAGTAGACGAGCACGTTGCCGCGCACCTCCTCGGCGTGCGGGTAGTCGGCCAGGGCGGTGTCGCGTTCCACCTGCGCGCGGAAGGCGTCCAGGCTCAGGTCTGATTCGCCGAGCCAGGGTGCCTGCCCGGCGTGGAGGAGCTCGGCGTGGAGGGGCGTCATGGCAGTAGTCTTGCTGTGATCGAGGACGCAATCAACGGCATAAATCCATCAAAAACACCTCACCAATTGCCCGCGAGCAGACGCGAACTCGCACCTTTCGGGGCCAATGTGTGCGAGTTTGCGTCTGCTCGCGGGGAGAACTCGCGGGAGAACCAGGGGGCCGACGGTGCCGCACCGCTACAAAGTGCGTGAGATCGCGCAGCAGGCCGGTCTCAGCGAGGCGACCGTCGACCGCGTGCTGCACCGGCGGCCCGGGGTTCGGGAGAGCACCGTCGCCGAGGTCAACCAGGCGATCGCCGACCTGGACAAGCAGCGCGCACAGCTGCGGCTGAACGGCCGTCGCTACCTGATCGACGTCGTGATGCAGACGCCGCGGCGGTTCTCGGATGCGTTCCGCGCGGCCGTCGAGGCCGAACTGCCCGCGTTCGCGCCGGCGATGGTGCGCGCGCGGTTTCATCTGTGGGAGTCCGGCACCACCGCCCAGATGGTGGACACGCTGGCGCGGTTGCGCGGCAGTCACGGCGTGGTGCTGAAAGCGCAGGACGAACCCGAGGTGGCCGAGGCGATCGACCGCCTCGTCGAGTCCGGGATCCCGGTGGTCACCTACACCACCGACGTGCCGGCCAGCGCCCGCTGCGGCTATGTCGGAATCGACAACCACGGTGCCGGCGTGACCGCGGCCTACCTGGTTGAGCAGTGGCTCGGCGAGAATCCGTCCGGTGTGCTGATCACGCTGAGCCGCACGGTGTTTCGTGGGGAAGGGGAGCGCGAGGTCGGGTTCCGGTCGGCGCTGCGCGGCTCCGGGCGTCCCGTGGTCGAGGTCAGCGACGCCGACGGGATCGACGCGACGCAGGAGCGGCTGGTCCTCGACGCGCTGGAGGCCAATCCCGGAGTCGAGGCGGTCTACTCCGTCGGCGGCGGCAACGTCGCGACCGTCGCGGCATTCGACACGCTCGGGCGCAAGTGTCGCGTGTTCGTGGCCCACGACCTCGACGCGGACAATCGCCGGCTGTTGCGGGAGGGGCGCATCTCGGCGGTTCTGCACAACGATCTTCGGGCCGACGCGCGGCTGGCGTTGCGGCTGATCCTGCAGGAGCGGGGTGCGCTGCCGGTGGAGCCGGCCAGGCCGGTACCCATCCAGGTCGTCACGCCCTACAACCTGCCGGTGCACTACTGAGTGACACCCCACAGCGTGACACCCCACAACGGCCGAATCGCCGAATCGCAGCACCCCTCGTTACCATTTGGTGTCCCACGGTGTCTTGAGCGCCGACAAAATGCCAGGAGATCAATCGGTGCCGCGAGACCTCGTCAACGGTGTGACCATCCTGGGGAACCTGGCCATCGACATCATCAACGGCGGCCCGGCGAGCCCGGGCGGATGCGCGTCGTTCGCCGGCACCGCCCTGGAGGCCTCCGGAGGTGCGGGCCGCATCGTCGCGATGGGCGCCGAGGCCGACCACGCACTGTTCGATGCGCTGTGCCAGCGGTTCGGCGACATGATCCAGGTCCTTCCCGCCGATCGCACCAGCGCGTTCCACCTCGACTACGACGACATCGACCACCGCCACATGGCCGTCGACGAGATCGGGCCGGTCTGGGGTGCCGCCGAGATCGAGGCCGCCGATCCGGACACCACCTGGGTGCACCTCGCGCCGCTGCTGCGCACGGATTTCCCGGCCGAGACGCTGGCGCTGCTGTCCGCGCGCGGGCACCGCGTCGCCTACGACGGTCAGGGCCTCGTGCGCGCCGACCGGCGCGGTCCGCTCGTGGAGGACCGGCACTTCTCCGCCGATCTGCTGACCCACCTCGACGTCCTGAAGCTGGCCGAGGACGAGGCCGTCGTGGTGGCCGACGGCCCGTTCGACGCCGAGGCCGCCGAGCGGCTCGGGGTTCCGGAGATCGTGGTGACCTACGGCTCCGAGGGCTGCCACATCTATACCGAGGGCGGCGTCATCCACGTTCCCGCGGCGTGGCGGGTGCTCGACGTGCAGACCACCGGCGCCGGTGACATGTTCACCGCGAGCTATGTGGCCAATCGGGCAGCCGGCGCCGATCCCCGGCGCGCTGCCGAACAGGCGAGCAAGCTCGTCGCCTCCGAACTCGACAAGCGCCGCGTCGGGTCCGTTCCGCTCTGAGCCGCACCCGGTGCTTGCGGTGCTTGCTGGGGGCTACCGACCGGTAACCCCAGTCTTAGAGAATGCCATTCTCCTGAACGTGACGAAAACCACAAAAACGCGCGCTGTTTCCCGGCGGGGACGTGTTGAGCTGGGTATACCTTCCAGCTTTACTTGGCGGTAACCCGTGAGTCCTTTTCTGGTTAGCCTAAGAGAAGTGCAATAATCGGTACTCCCAGTGACAGAAACATTTGGGTAGCCATTTCGTATCGGAGCGACGTGCACTTCGCGGCCGCCGGCTGAGTCGGCGATGCAGCCGCCGGCTGAGCCGGCAATGCAGCCGAGTTGCGACGCGGAGATGTGCGGCCTGACGAGACGTTGAGAGGCAGGGTCGTGAGTTCAAACGGCAGTGACTCCGCTAACGGCACCGCCCCCCGGCAGAAGCTGGAGAAGGTCGTCATCCGGTTCGCCGGTGACTCCGGTGACGGTATGCAGCTGACCGGCGACCGCTTCACCTCTGAAGCCGCGCTGTTCGGCAATGACCTTGCCACCCAACCGAACTACCCGGCGGAGATCCGGGCGCCCCAGGGCACCCTGCCGGGCGTCTCGTCGTTCCAGATCCAGATCGCCGACTACGACATCCTGACCGCCGGTGACCGGCCCGACGTGCTCGTCGCGATGAACCCGGCCGCGCTGAAGGCCAATGTCTCCGACCTGCCCCGCGGCGGCCTGATCATCGCGAACTCCGACGAGTTCACCAAGCGCAACCTCGCCAAGGTCGGTTACGACTCCAACCCGCTGGAGAGCGACGAACTGTCCGACTACGTCGTGCAGGCAGTGCCGATGACGACGCTGACGCTCGGCGCCGTCGAGGAGATCGGCGCGACCAAGAAGGACGGTCAGCGCGCCAAGAACATGTTCGCGCTCGGACTGCTGTCGTGGATGTACGGCCGCGAGCTCGCGCACAGCGAGGCCTTCATCCGGGAGAAGTTCGCCCGCAAGCCCGACGTCGCCGAGGCCAACGTCCTCGCGCTGAAGGCCGGATGGAACTTCGGTGAGACCACCGAGGCGTTCGCGACCACCTACGAGGTCGCGCCGGCGAAGCTCAAGACCGGCGAATACCGGCAGATCTCCGGCAACACCGCGCTCGCGTACGGCCTCGTCGCCGCCGGTCAGCTGTCCAACCTGCAGCTGGTGCTCGGGACCTACCCGATCACGCCCGCGTCGGACATCCTCCACGAGCTGTCCAAGCACAAGAACTTCAATGTGATGACGTTCCAGGCCGAGGACGAGATCGCCGGTATCGGTGCCGCGATCGGCGCCTCCTACGGCGGCGCGCTCGGTGTCACCAGCACCTCGGGTCCCGGCATCTCGCTGAAGTCCGAAGCCATCGGCCTGGCCGTGATGACCGAGCTGCCGCTGATCGTCATCGACGTCCAGCGCGGCGGCCCGTCCACCGGTCTGCCGACCAAAACCGAGCAGGCCGACCTGCTGCAGGCGATGTTCGGCCGCAACGGCGAATCCCCGGTGGCGCTGCTGGCGCCGCGCTCGCCGTCGGACTGCTTCGACATCGCGGTCGAGGCCGCTCGGATCGCGATCGACTACCACACCCCGGTGATGATCCTGTCCGACGGCGCGATCGCGAACGGCTCGGAGCCGTGGGCCATCCCGGACATCTCGACGTACGAGCCGATCGAGCACACCTTCGCCAAGGAGGGTGAGCCGTTCCAGCCCTACGCCCGCGATCCCGAGACGCTGGCCCGTCAGTTCGCCGTTCCCGGCACCCCGGGTCTCGCGCACCGCATCGGCGGCCTGGAGTCGGCCAACGGCTCGGGCAACATCTCCTACGAGCCGAAGAATCACGACCTGATGGTCCGGCTGCGTCAGGAGAAGATCGCCGGGATCAAGGTTCCCGACCTCGAGGTCGACGATCCGACCGGCGACGCGGAACTGCTGATGCTCGGCTGGGGCTCCAGTTACGGCCCGATCGGCGAGGCCTGCCGCCGCGCCCGGCGCAAGGGCATCAAGGTCGCCCACGCCCAGCTGCGGCACCTGAACCCGTTCCCGGCCAACCTCGGCGACGTGCTCAACAAGTACGCCAAGGTGGTCGTCCCTGAGATGAACCTCGGCCAGCTCGCGCTGCTGCTGCGCGGCAAGTACCTGATCGACATCCAGTCGGTGACCAAGGTGGAGGGGATGGCGTTCCTGGCCGACGAGGTCGAGGGCATCATCGACTCGGCGCTGGATGGAACGCTCGGCGACAAGGAAATCGAGAAGGCCAAGTTCGCCCGGTTGGCCGCGGCCACCGTGGAGAGTGTGGGAGTGAGCGCATGACTGACCTCGTAGGCACTGACCTCGGACTGACGCCGGGCGCGCTGACGAAGACCAGCCTGGTGCCCAAGACCGACGTCCCGCAGAAGGGCAAGGATTTCACCAGCGACCAGGAGGTCCGCTGGTGCCCGGGTTGCGGTGACTACGTCATCCTCAACACCATCCGCAACTTCCTGCCCGAGCTGGGTCTGCGGCGCGAGAACATCGCGTTTGTCAGCGGCATCGGCTGCTCCAGCCGGTTCCCGTACTACCTGGAGACCTACGGGTTCCACTCGATCCACGGCCGTGCGCCGACCATCGCGACCGGCCTGGCGCTGGCCCGCGAGGATCTGTCGGTCTGGGTGGTCACCGGTGACGGCGATGCGCTCTCGATCGGCGGCAACCACCTGATCCACGCGCTGCGCCGCAATATCAACATCACGATCCTGCTGTTCAACAACCGGATCTATGGTCTGACCAAGGGGCAGTACTCGCCGACCTCGGAGACCGGCAAGGTCACCAAGTCGACCCCGATGGGCTCGCTGGACTACCCGTTCAACCCGGTGTCTCTGGCCCTGGGTGCGGAGGCGACGTTCGTCGGCCGTGCGCTGGACTCGGACCGCAAGGGCCTGACCGAGGTGTTGCGCGGCGCCGCCGAGCACCGCGGTGCGGCGCTGGTCGAGATCATGCAGGACTGCCCGATCTTCAACGACGGCTCCTTCGACGCGCTGCGCAAAGAAGGCGCCGAGGAGCGGTTGATCAACCTCGCCCACGGCGAGCCGATTACGTTCGGCACCGACGGTGAGTACTGCGTGATCAAGTCCGGCTACGGGCTGGAGGTCGCCAAGACCGCCGACGTGTCGGCCGCCGACATCGTCGTGCACGACGCGACGCTGGAGGACCCGGCGTACGCGTTCGCGCTGTCGCGGCTGTCGGAGCAGAACCTCGACCACATGGTCATGGGCATCTTCCGGAAGGTCAGCAAGCCGACCTACGACGACGCGGCGCGTCAGCAGATCGCGTCGGCCCGTGAGGCCAAGGCGCATGACACCGCGGCGCTGCAGGCTCTGCTGCGCGGCAAGGACACCTGGACCGTCGACTGATCCGACCGGCTGACGGTCGACGACCGCTGCGCTAACGTCGCGGTGTGACGTCGTCGCTGTCGTTGGCTGGTGTTGTCCTCGCTGGTGGTGCGTCGCGGCGGATGGGCCGCGACAAGGCCACATTGGTGGTCGACGAGCCCTCGGGTTCCCCGACCACGATGGTCGAGCGGGTGGTGTCGGTGCTGCGCGCCCGCTGCGATCCGGTGTTCGTGATCGCGGCCCCCGGCCAGGCGCTTCCCGACCTCGACGCCGTGGTGCTGCGGGACGAGGTTCTCGGAGTGGGGCCTCTGCTGGCCACCGGGAGGGGGCTGCGTGCCGCCGCCGAGGCCGGCCGCCGGCACGCGTTCGTCAGCGCCGTGGACATGCCCGCGCTGACCCCGGATCTGATCGACATCCTCGCGGCCCCGGCCGAACGGCTCGACGCGGACGTCGTGCTGCCGTGGGACGGGCGCGACCACTACCTGGCAGGTATCTACCGGACCGCACTGCACGACGTCGTGTCGGATCTGCTCAAGACCGGTGCCCGCAGTATGCGGGCGCTGGTCGACTCCGTGGACACCCAGCGGATCGTGCTCCCTGAGCAGCCCGCGCTCGCGAACGTCAACACCACGGAGGACCTGGAGGCCATCCGCCCGCCCCGATTGGCCTAGCAAATTCGCCATTCCGGCGCGTCGCAATCGCCATTGTCGTGGGGAGTATTCTCCGCCATTTAAATTCCGAATTTCTCCCGTAATAAGATGCGAGTTCGTCGGTTCGTACGGCAGACGGTGGACAGTCACCGTTTCGTCGGCGGGCGAGTCCCCATGTGCACGAAGTGATTTCGCGGACGTAATGTCGGAAAGAGCGCCTGTTCGGCCGACTTCGAGTCGATTCGTCAGGCGTCGAAATAGTGGATTCCGTCCAATTCGCCACTATTGCGGCGGGGTCGGCGGACCGGCGGGAAATGCGGTATCGGTGGCGGGGAAGTACTGGCAGGTTCGGCCATAAGCGTTGCCCTGCAACATTTTTGCATCCGATGGCGCCGGGATCGACCTCGGCGAACAGGGCTCAAGGTGAAATCTCTTTGGAGAGAACGTCATCGGCTGGGTCTGGCGAATCGGCGGGACGTCCATGCCGGCGAACCGGTGAGTTGCCCTGCCCATGTGGAATCGTCGTCAATTGCAGGCGGGCAGGCTTTTTCGTGCAAACGGCCCGGTGAACAAGTGTTTTGCGGTGGTCCAGCTCACAAAATGCCGGTGATTTGGCTCACTTTCGGTTTGGTGGCGAGCCGCCGGACGCGGCCGGCGGAACCGATCGTTGACCTGCGTGGACGTCGGCTAGCCCGGGTCGTGATCAATCCGTTATCTGTCCGCGACCTGTTCCTGATCGAGATGACTTTGGGTGAATCGGTTTGTACGGTCCAATGGAGCTTCTTCGGGAGCAAATAACTCAAAACCACTAACCAGCGTGTGAGTGGAGCCCGGAAGCCGGACCGGCTTGCTGTGGCTGCCGGGTTCACCAACCCGGTGAGGTCCGATGCGACCTCCCCTGTTGTGCCTGACCGAGACGGCACGATCCGACCACCCCGGCCTGCCCTGCAGGCATCACGCCCGTGTGACACCGCCGTGTCTCGCGGGTGTCGGTGGCGCGCGCTCGGCGAAAGGACAGAAGTTGAAGAACATCCGCAAGACTTTCGGGCTGGCCACCATCGCCGGCGCGCTCGCCGTCGCGCCCCTGGCGCTGGCAGGCACCGCGAACGCGAACGTCGACTGGGACGCCGTGGCGGCCTGTGAATCGGGCGGTAACTGGGCCATCAACACCGGTAACGGTTACTACGGTGGCCTGCAGTTCACGATGAGCACCTGGCAGGCCAACGGCGGCAGCGGCTCGCCGCACAACGCGAGCCGGGAAGAGCAGATCCGGGTGGCCAACAACGTGCTGCAGTCGCAGGGCATCGGCGCGTGGCCGACCTGCGGTGGCCGCGGCTGACCGCAGCCACACCTCGTCGAAAAGGCGGTGCCGACCATGGTCGGCACCGCCTTTGTCGTCTTCAGGACCAAGCTCCTCAGAGGCCTCTTACGTCAGATAAGTAACTACTAAAACTTTCATCTCTTCGGTAACAGGTGACGTGCCTCACTCGACAGTTCGGGTAGCCGCAAGGTCAAGGTCGGGGAAGGACCGCAAAGATGAACGTTCGCAAGATTGTCAGCAAGGGCCTGATGGCCGCCGCGATCTCCGGAGCGCTCGCCGTCGTGCCGATGGCGATGGACGGCACCACTGCCACCGCTCACGCCGATTCCGTCAACTGGGACGCGATCGCGCAGTGCGAGTCGGGCGGGAACTGGGCCATCAACACCGGCAACGGCCACTACGGCGGTCTGCAGTTCAAGCAAACGACCTGGTCGGCCAACGGTGGCGCCGGGAACCCGGCCACCGCCCCGCGCCACGAGCAGATTCGCGTCGCCGAGAACGTTCTGCGCACCCAGGGACTCAAGGCGTGGCCGAAGTGCGGCGCCAAGGGGATGGCTGCTCAGGTGTGGGGCAACCAGGCGCCGACGCAGATGCCCGCGGTCGTCCCGGCCACCGCGCCCGGCAAGGCCAACGGCTGCGCCACGATGCCGACCTCCGTATTCGGCGGCATCGTCGACCTGCGCAAGATGTGCACCGCGCTGTTCACCCCGCGCGCCGCGCGCTGACCAGGCGGTCAGCCCCCCAGATCGGCCGGCGTCGGTAGGACGAAGGCCGAGCCGGCTGCGATCCCGGTCAGATGGGATGTGACCACGCGTTCCGGGATCAACGCCGTCGCCCGGCTGGCCAGGCCGCCGAGCGCGGCTGGGCGAAAGTTCAGCACCCGCCCGATCAGCTCCGCCTCCCGCACCAGCCGCCGGACCCGGCCCTTGCGGTACGCGCCGAACCGGTGGAACGCCGTCGCGAGATCGGGCGTCAGGTCCACGAACCGGGCCAGGATCGCCGCGTCCTCGAGGGCCTGACAGCCGCCCTGGCCGAGATGCGGCCGCATCGGGTGGGCCGCGTCGCCGATCAGCACCGCCCGACCCCGCGACCAGTGGGTCGCCTGGCCGCGGTCGTACAGATCGTTGCGTAACAGATCGGCCGGATCGGTGGCCGCGACCAACCGCGGGATCGGCTCGGCCCAGCCGGCGAGTTTGGCCGTCAGATACGCGTGCTCACCGCCCGGAGATGTCGACCCCTCCGGTGTGCGCTCCGTCGCGAACCAGTAGGTGTGGCTGGTGCCCAACGGCACATGGCCCACCTGGGTGCCCGGTGCCAGCGTCTCGCCGCCCAGATCCGGGTCCAGCGGGCACGCCGCGACGCCGCGCCACGCCGTGTAGCCGACATAGCGGGTGCGCAGCGGTCCGTTCAGCGTGCGGGCGACGACGGAGTTGACGCCGTCGGCGCCGACCACCGCATCCGCCTCGCGGACCCGGCCGTCCGCCAGTGTGATCCGTGCCGAGGACTCGGTCGCGGCCACCGCGGTCACCGCGACGCCCGCGTGCACCGCGCTGACCGGGAGCGCGTCCCGCAGGATGTCGGTCAGCGTCGACCGACGGACCACCACGAGTGGCTCACCGAGGGCGTCGACGATGCGCTGCGCCGAGGGGCGGCGCACCCAGGTGCCGTCCCGCCAGCGGATCGCGCCCGCGGTGACCCGCCCGCCGGCCTGGCGCACGGCGTCGCCCAGCCCGATCGCATCGAGTGCGGCCAGCGCGTTGGGCCACAGGCTGATGCCGGACCCGGAACCGACCTCGGCACGTTGTTCGATCACCGAGACCTCATGGCCCGCGCGCCGCAACGCGACGGCGGCCGACAATCCGGCGATGCCGGCGCCGATCACCGAGATGTGCGCTGACATGCCGCGACCTTATCGGGGCACGCGTCAACTGGCCGAGACAGCACAGTCACATTGCCGAAACGCGAGGCTGGTTTCCTGAAGGGCAACCCTGTCAACCTGTGGTGTACCCGAAAGGTGTCATTGCCGTATGAGACCTGCTCTCGAGCTCACAAGTGTGCCCCCGTGGGCCGTGACCGCGACCCGACCCCGGGCCGACACGTCCGGACGGTACTGGACCGTCGTCGCCTTCGGGGCGGACGGTGACGAGGTGGTCCGCGACTGGAGCGACGAGATCTACGCTGCCGGACGCGAATCCGGGTTGAGGATCCACCGGGTCGCCGAACACGACGCGGACGCGGCGTGCGCCGCGCTGGCCGCCGACGTGGCCGGCGCCCGAGTCGGCTGGCGACTGATGCTGGCCGGCCCGGCGAACGCCTGTCTACGGGTGCGCGCCGCGGCGCTCGAACTCGGCATCGCCGACGACGAGATCACCGTCGCGTCCACCGACGTCGGGTTGCGCACTGTGCAGTGCGTGCACTGCCGCGCCGTCACGTCGGTGCGGGCCGAACTGGAGGACGTCGTACCGTGCGCGGGCTGTGGCCGCAATCTCGTTGTGTACTACCATGTCTCGCGGCGACAGGGCGCTCACCTCGGCTTCATGATCGACGCCGAAGAGGTGGCCTCGTGACCGCGTTGAAGCTCACCGTCGCCGCGGTCGACGATTCGATCGACGGTATTCGCACCCTGACGCTGACCCACGTCGACGGCGCCCCGCTGCCGTCGTTCACCCCGGGCAGCCACATCGTCGTCGAGTGCGAGACGACGGGCCGGCCGGCCAACGCCTACTCGCTGACCGGGGACGGGGTCGCACCGGAGCGCTACGTGATCTCGGTGCTGCGCCGGGCGGACCAACTCGCGGGCGCGGCCAGCGGATCGCAGTGGATCCACGACGAACTCGCGGTCGGGGACACCGTGATCGCGCGTCCGCCGCGCAGTGCGTTCGCCCCGGTGCTGCGCGCGCGCCGACATCTGTTGGTGGCGGCCGGGATCGGCATCACCCCGATGGTTTCGCATCTGCGCAGCGCGAAACTGTGGGGCCGCGACGCCCGGCTGTACTACATCCACCGGCCGGGGCGGGGCGCCTACGTCGACACGGTCCGCGAACTGACCGAGTACGCGTCGATCCACACCCGGCGCGCACCGTTCGCGACCGAGATCTCGGCCGCCCTCGCCGCGCAGCCCCTCGGCACCCATCTCTACGTGTGCGGACCGCCCGCGTTCATCGAGTTCGTCGGCGTCACCGCCACGGCGCTGGGCTGGCCGGCGAGCCGAATCCACGTCGAGCACTTCGGTTCGGACGCCCTCGATCCCGGCGAGCCGTTCTCCGTCCAGGTGCGCTCGACGGGGGAGAGGTTCACCGTCGAACCCGGTGTCTCACTGCTGGAGGCGCTGGAGCGCCGCGGATTCGACATCCCGAACCTCTGCCGCCGGGGCGTGTGCGGCGAATGCCGGATCCCGGTGGCCGGCGGCGGCGCGATCACGCACCGCGACCTGTATCTGACCGACGACGACAAGAAAGCGGCGGACTCGCTGATGGCGTGTGTGTCACGCGGCTGCGCCGACCAGACCCTGGAGGTGGCGCTGTGATCTCGGCACCGGACCTGATCGAAACGTTCCCGTTCCCGTTCGCCGCGGACAGCTACCGCTACACCACCAACGTCGAGCCCGCGGGCGCGACGGTCCCCACCCCGGCGGGACGCTGGGGCGAGCGGGTGGTCGACGTCGACAGCGAATACGAAGCCGAACTCGCCGAGCGCGCAGCGATTCTCGCCGCCGATCCGACCCGGTACGCCGTGCTGCCCCATATGAGGACGGCGTGCTGGGACGCGATGATGACCCTGATGCGCGAGATGGCCACCGCCTACCCGGACACGATGTCGCTGCAGCGCACCGGGGCGGGCTGGCGATGGTGCAACGACCGTCTCGGCATCACCCAGGATTTCGTATTGGGGGACGAGTCGACCCTGCCTGCCGAGCCGCTCGCCTACATCGGCGGCCAGGTACAGGAGGACATCGTGCTGCTCGACCAGCGCGACGGCGATCTGTTCGGCGACGCCGGGGTGGTGACCTTCGCGGCCGACTGGTCGTTCGGGTTCGACGTGGGGATGACCTTTCTGGAGATCCACGGTCCGGTCCCACGGCTGCGCCAGACCGGCGTGATCACCCGCGCCCGTGAGTTCCTGATGCGGCTACAACCCGGCGAGACCTACCGGCGGACCAACTGGACCCTGACCATCGACCGGCGTCTCGACGTGTCGACCGAGCGCTATCACGAGTGGGGTCCCGACCGCACCCTGATCCAGTCCGTGTCCGACGAGGAGTTCGGGCGCCGGGTACACCTGCGGGTCGAGGTGCAGCACCTGATCCGGCTGCCCGAGTCGGGATCGATCTGCTTCCTGATCCGCACCTACATGCTGCCGCTGGCCGATCTGGCGGCCTATGAGCCGTGGCGCGTGCGCGCCGCGGCGGTGCTCGCCGACCTTCCCGACGACATGGCCGATTACAAGGGCATCATCGCCTACCGCGACCGCGCGGTGGCCTGGCTTCAGAACGCGGGCTGACACCCCGCACCGAATGCACGGTTTCTGACCGGATCGCCCACCTGAATCCGACAGAAACCGTGCATTCGGCGTGCGATCGGCGCCTGACCGGGGACGCGAAATCGCCCGGATCCTTTCGGATCCGGGCGATTCCGTAGTTCCCCTTTTGTCGAGACGTTCCCCTGCGGGACTCAGTACGGTGTCGGTTCTCCCTCCGCGGCCGGTCCCGGCTCCACCGGCTTGTGCTCGATGATCGCCTTGTACGCCTTGTTCTCGTGCTGGATCATCCGCACGAAGAACCCGACGAACAGCAGGACCGCGACGATGAAGCTCAGCCACACGCCGACGGAGAAGCCGCCGAACGTGAACACCACTCCGGGCACGTCATAACTGTCGATAGGACTGAACACTTACTTCACCTCCATCGTGCCGACCAGTGCCTTGCCGCCGTTGACGGGCATCACCGTCACCGGGATACCTTCGGGGTACGGGGTCGCGGGCACCTCGCTGAGGTCCAGACCCTGCTCCTCGACCTCCTTCGGGATGCGCAGCAGCCCAACCTTCTTCAGCAGCAGCGACAGGAAGTACGTCGGGAAGAAGCCGAGCGCGGCGAACACCAGCGCCCCGACGGCCTGGCCCCAGAGCGTGATCGACGGGTTGCCGTCGGTATTCGGGTAGCCGGACAGGAACACCCCGGCCATCAGCACCGAGTACAGGCCGATGCCGCCGTGGACGGAGAACGCGCCGACCACGTCGTCGATCTTGAACTTCTCCAGCAGCTTGCCGATGTACGGGATCAGCGCGCCCGCGCCCAGGCCCAGGATGAACGTCAGGGCCGGGTGGTAGAGGTCCAGACCGGAGGCGCAGCCGATGACGCCGGCCAGGCCGCCCGAGATGGTCCAGAACGGTTCACCGCGAGACGTCAGGTAGGCGCCGATGATGCCGCCGGCCAGGGCCATCAGGGTGTTGAATGCGAACGCGCTCAACGTCGTCGGGCTCGCGTAGATCGTCGCGTAGCCGTCGGCGCCGTAGATGACACAGCCCATCAGGAAGCCGAAGAACCCGGTGAAGATCAGGAACAGGCCGAGCATCGTCAGCGGCAGGTTGTGCGGCCGGATCGTCACGGCGGTGCCGTCGGCGCGGAAGCGGCCGATGCGCGGACCGAGGTTGATCAGGATGCCCAGCGCGGCGAACCCGGCGATCATGTGCACGCAGCCGGCCGCACCCACGTCGTGGAAGCCGAGCTTGGTGAGCATCCAGCCGGCACCGTGCCAGCCCCACGCGGCGCCGATGATCCAGGTCACCGAGCCGACCAGGACTGTCAGCACCAGGAAGCCGCTCGTCCGGATCCGTTCCAGCACAG
This sequence comes from Mycolicibacterium parafortuitum, assembly GCF_002086815.1. Taxonomy (GTDB): domain Bacteria; phylum Actinomycetota; class Actinomycetes; order Mycobacteriales; family Mycobacteriaceae; genus Mycobacterium; species Mycobacterium parafortuitum. Next base: position 23,012 of record NZ_MVID01000035.1, on the reverse strand, counting down.
CGCCGGACATGATCGACCCGGTGGTGGCCGCGAAGAGCGCGAACGCCCCCCAGAAGATCCCGCTGCCCGAGTCCGCGGTGTTCGGGCCCATGTTGTCGCTCCACGGCAATGCCGCCTTGGCCGCATCGTTGAACTCGATGAAGCCGCTGGGCATCGCGTTGTAGAGGAACCAGCCGACGAAGAAGAACGACGCCACGATGGTGGCGAACGCAAGCAGGTTCTTCATGGCCGTCGCCAGAACGTTCTTCGATCGCGAGGCGCCCACTTCGTAGGCGAGGAATCCCGCGTGGATGAGCATCATCAGCGCGATGGACATCCAGTAGAAGAATTCATTGTTGACGGACGCCATCGTTGCGAGTGCGTCCTCCACTTCAGGTGTCAAAGGGACCTCCGCCGTGTGGGTTGAATGACGTGCCCCGAGTCGCCGCGTTTATTCGTAGTGTTCTCGAGGTACTGATGGTGTACGAGGGTTGACGCTAACCGTGGGAATGTGTCCCACCTGTCAAGGCGAGTTAATTCCGTGTGAAGTCGTACGGTGTGCTGTGTTACGAAGAAGGCATGGCCGCTCATTCGGACGCGAATCCGGTATCCAGCACACCGTTTCACAACCTCGACGAGTTTCTGTCCCTGCCCCGGGTCTCGGGACTGGCGGTGTCGCCCGACGGCAGCCGCGTCGTGACGACCGTCGCGGCGCTCGACGACAAGCGCACCGAGTTCGTCAGCGCGCTGTGGGAACTCGACCCGGCAGGGCGCCTGCCGGCCCGGCGGATCACCCACGGCAGGACGGGGGAGTCGGCTCCGGCGTTCACCGCCGACGGCGATCTGCTCTTCCTGGCCTCCCGGCCGGACGCCGGTGAGGACAAGCCGCCCAAGGCGTTGTGGTGTCTGCCCGCGCCGGGAGGGGAGGCCTACCAGGTGTGCACGATGCCCGGCGGTGTCGACGGCGTGGTGTCCGCCGGCGGCGCGACCGTGCTGGCCTCGTCGATGCTGCCCTCGGCCACCGACCTCGACGCCGACGAGAAGCTGCGCGCCGCGCGCAAGGACAACAAGGTGTCGGCGATCCTGCACACCGGATACCCGGTGCGGTCCTGGGATCACGACATCGGGCCCGCGCAGACGCACCTGTTCCACGCCGACGGCGACACTCGCCGCGATCTCACTCCCGACCCCGCAGGCGCGCTGCGCGACAGTCACTTCGACATCAGTCGAGACGGCACCTTCGTGGTCACGTCCTGGAACGTCGCGGCACCGGGGGCGGCCTTGCGGAGCGTCCTGGTCCGGATCGACATGGCGACGGCAGAGCGCGCCGTGATCGCCGACGACCCCGGCGCCGACCTCGGGTTCCCGGCGATCGCTCCGGACGGACAGTCGGTGGCGTATCTGCGGGAGACTCTGTCCACGCCGCATCAAGCGCCCCGGATCACATTGGGGCTGCTGCGATTCGGCGAAGAACCGTGCGAGCTGACCGGTGGCTGGGACCGCTGGCCCACCTCGGTGACCTGGTCGCACGACGGCTCGACGCTGATCGTCACCGCCGACGAGAACGGGCGCGGGCCGATCTTCGCGGTGGACCCGCAGACCGGGGCGGTGAATGCCGTCGTCGCCGACGATCACACCTACTCCGACGTGCGCACCGCGCCCGGGGGAGTGCTCTTCGCATTGCGCGGCTCGTATTCGACCCCGCAGCATCCGGTCCGGATCGACCCGGACGGATCGGTGACCGTGCTGGATTGCGTTGCACTGCCCGAACTTCCGGGAAGCCTCACCGAGATCACCGCCACCGCCGAGGATGGGATGCCGGTCCGGTCGTGGCTGGTGCTGCCCGACGGGGAAGCACCCGCGCCGCTGGTGCTGTGGATCCACGGCGGCCCATTGGGCAGCTGGAACACCTGGCACTGGCGCTGGAATCCGTGGCTGATGGCCGCGCAGGGCTATGCGGTGCTGCTGCCCGACCCGGCGCTGTCCACCGGGTACGGCCAGGACTTCATCCAACGCGGCTGGGGGGCATGGGGTTTCGCCCCGTACACCGATCTGATGGCGGCTACCGACGCGGCATGCGCGCATCCGAGGGTGGACGACACCCGCACTGCGGCGATGGGTGGTTCGTTCGGTGGGTACATGGCGAACTGGATCGCCGGCCACACCGACCGTTTCGCCGCGATCGTGACCCACGCCAGCCTGTGGGCGCTCGACCAGTTCGGCGGCACCACCGACGGCAGCTACTGGTGGGCCAGGGAGATGACCCCGGAGATGACGAGCGCGAACTCGCCGCACCTTTTCGTCGACCAGATCCGGACCCCGATGCTGGTCATCCACGGCGACAAGGACTATCGCGTGCCGATCGGCGAGGCGCTGCGGCTGTGGTACGACCTGCTCAGCCGCTCGGCGCTGCCCGCCGCCGACTCCGGTCCCGAAACGGGCTCCACCGTGCACCGGTTCCTGTACTTCCCGTCGGAGAACCACTGGGTCCTGAGCCCGCAGCACGCCAAGCTCTGGTACGAGGTGGTGCTCGCGTTTCTCGGCGGGCACGTGCTCGGAGAGGACAGCGGGGTGCCCGAACTGCTCGGGTAGCGTCGGCGGACATGAGTGGAAACCAGCGCGACCACGACATCGTCCTGTACGGAGCCACCGGATTCGTCGGGAAACTCACCGCGCAATACCTGGCCACCGCCGGCACGGGTGCCCGGATCGCGCTGGCCGGCCGTTCCACCGACAAGTTGCTCGCCGTGCGCGACTCGCTCGGCGAGGCGGCGCAGGACTGGCCTCTGATCGTCGCCGACGCGTCGCAGCCGTCGACCCTCAACGAGATGGCCGCCGGCACCCGCGTCGTGATCACCACGGTCGGCCCCTACCTGCGTTACGGGCTGCCGCTGGTGGCCGCCTGCGCGGCCGCGGGCACCGACTACGCCGACCTGACCGGCGAGAGCCTGTTCGTCCGCAAGGCCATCGACCAGTACCACGAGCAGGCCGTCGAGACCGGGGCACGCATCGTGCACGCCTGCGGGTTCGATTCCATCCCGTCCGATCTGACGGTGTTCGCGCTGTACCGACAGACGCAGCAGGACGGCACCGGCGAGCTCACCGACACCAACTTCGTCGCGAAGAGCTTCGCCGGCGGCGTATCGGGCGGCACCATGGCGTCGATGATCGAGTTCGTGCGCGAGGCCGCACAGGACCCCGATGGACGGCGGCTGGTCGAGGATCCGTACACGCTGAGCCCCGACCGGGCCGCCGAACCCGAACTCGGGGCCCAACCCGACGCCCGGTGGCGGCGCGGCCGGGAGATCGCCCCCGAACTGTCCGGCTACTGGGTGGGCGCGTTCCCGATGGCGATCCCCAACTCGCGGATCGTGCGGCGGAGCAACGCGCTGCTCGGCTACGGCTACGGCCGGCGCTTCGAGTACGCCGAGCAGATGAGCCTCGGCCGCTCCGTGGCCGCACCGGTACTCGCGGCGATGGCGACGGCGGGCAATGCCGCCACCTTCGGACTCGGCACCCGGTTCCTCGACCGCGTCCCGCGCGGCATGCTCGAGCGTGTGCTGCCCAAGCCGGGTACCGGACCCGACGAACGCACCCGCGAGCGTGGTCACTACACCGTCGAGACGTACACCACCACCACCAAGGGGGCGCGCTACGTGGCCCGGATGTCGCAGCAGGGCGACCCCGGGTACAAGGCCACCGCGGTGCTGCTCGGCGAGAGCGGCCTGGCGCTCGCGCTGGACCGCGACAAGCTGTCCGACCTGCACGGAATCCTGACCCCGGCGGCCGCGATGGGCGATGCGCTGCTGGCCCGATTCCCCGCCGCGCAGGTCTCCCTCGACGTCACGCGATTGAACTAGCCGAAGTCTTCCGGGCGCCGGTCGGCGGGTCTACCGTCGGATCATGGCCGACCTCGATGATCTCTACGCGCAGATACCCACACAGCAGATCGCGCAGCGGCTGGGCGCGGACGAGAACGAGGTCGGCAGCGCGGTGAAAACACTGCTGCCGGTGCTGGTCGGCGGGCTGCAGCACAACGCCGCGGACCCCGGCGCCGCGGCAGGTATCGCCGCCGCGGCGGACAACCACGCCGCCAGCGGTCTGCTCGACGGCGGCGTCGACGTCGACCAGGTCGACGAAGCCGACGGATCCAAGGCGATCGCGAAGATCTTCGGTGGCAACGACACCGGTCAGGTCGCTTCGGCCTTGTCCGGCGGCGGCGCCGGGAACAGCGAGCTGATCAACAAGCTGCTGCCGATCCTCGCGCCGATCGTGCTCGCCTACATCGGCAGGAAGCTCTCGGGTGGGCAGAGCGCGCCGTCGGGTCAGTCCGGGGGCGGACTCGGCGACATCCTCGGCGGAATCCTCGGCGGCGGGCAGGGCGCCGGCGGCGGAGGCGACAACCCGCTGGGCAGCATCCTGGGCAGCGTGCTCGGCGGGGACAAGGGCGGACCCCTCGGCGACATCCTGGGCGGCCTGTTGGGCGGGCGAAAATAGCCGGTCCGTCGGGCGCGACCGAACCATCCGCAGGGACTTCCTAGAATGGCGCGGTGACTTCCCAGCCCAATTCCGACGGTGACGCGCGCGGCGTCCCCGAGCTCGACTCCCTGCCCAAGTCCTGGGATCCGGGGGCGGTGGAGAGCGATCTGTACGACGGCTGGGTCAAGGCCGGCTACTTCACCGCCGACCCCGCGAGCGACAAGCCCGCGTACTCGATCGTGCTGCCGCCGCCCAACGTGACCGGCAGCCTGCACATGGGCCACGCGCTGGACCACACCCTGATGGACGCGCTGACCCGGCGCAAGCGCATGCAGGGCTACGAGGTGCTGTGGCTGCCCGGGATGGACCACGCCGGCATCGCCACCCAGACGCTGGTCGAGAAGCAGCTGGCCGCCGACGGCAAGACCAAGGAAGACCTCGGCCGCGAGCAGTTCATCGAGAAGGTGTGGGACTGGAAGCGCGAGTCCGGCGGCACCATCGGGGCGCAGATGCGCCGCATCGGCGACGGGGTCGACTGGAGTCGCGACCGCTTCACAATGGACGAGACGCTGTCGCGCGCCGTCCGCACGATCTTCAAACGGCTCTTCGACGCCGGGCTGATCTACCAGGCCGAGCGGCTGGTCAACTGGTCCCCGGTGCTGGAGACCGCGATCTCCGACCTCGAGGTCAAGTACGAGGACGTCGAGGGTGAGCTGGTGTCGTTCCGGTACGGCTCGATGGACGACGCCGAGCCGCACATCGTCGTGGCCACCACCCGGCTGGAGACGATGCTCGGCGACACCGCGATCGCGGTGCACCCCGACGACGACCGCTACCGCCACCTCGTCGGCACGACGCTGCCGCACCCGTTCCTCGACACCGAGCTCATCGTCGTCGCCGACTCGCACGTCGACCCCGAATTCGGCACCGGCGCAGTCAAGGTCACCCCGGCGCACGATCCCAACGACTTCGAGATCGGCCTGCGCCACCAGCTGCCGATGCCGACGATGCTCGACACGAAGGGCCGCGTCGCCAACACCGGCACGCAGTTCGACGGCATGGACCGCTTCGCGGCCCGCGTCGCGGTGCGGGAGGCGCTCGCCGCCCAGGGCCGCATCGTCGACGAGAAGCGGCCGTACCTGCACAGCGTCGGGCATTCCGAGCGCAGCGGTGAGCCGATCGAACCCCGGCTGAGCCTGCAGTGGTGGGTCAAGGTGGAGTCGCTGGCCAAGGCGGCCGGCGACGCAGTCCGCAACGGCGACACCGTGATCCATCCGGCGAGCCTGGAACCGCGGTGGTTCGCCTGGGTGGACAACATGCACGACTGGTGCATCTCGCGCCAGCTGTGGTGGGGCCACCGCATCCCGATCTGGCACGGCCCCAACGGCGAGACCGTCTGTGTCGGCCCCGACGAGACCCCGCCCGAGGGCTGGGAACAGGACCCGGACGTGCTGGACACCTGGTTCAGCTCCGCGCTGTGGCCGTTCTCGACGATGGGCTGGCCGGACCGCACCCCCGAGTTGGAGAAGTTCTATCCGACGACGGTGCTGGTCACCGGCTACGACATCCTGTTCTTCTGGGTGGCCCGGATGATGATGTTCGGCACCTTCGTCGGCGACGACCCGGCGATCACCGGCGACGGCGCCCGGGGTGCGCAGGTGCCGTTCGAGAACGTGTTCCTGCACGGCCTGATCCGCGACGAGTTCGGCCGCAAGATGAGCAAGTCGCGCGGCAACGGCATCGACCCGCTGGACTGGGTGGAGGCCTTCGGCGCCGACGCGCTGCGGTTCACCCTGGCCCGCGGCGCCAGCCCGGGCGGCGACCTCGCGATCGGCGAGGACCACGCCCGCGCGTCCCGCAACTTCGCCACGAAGCTGTTCAACGCCACCCGGTTCGCACTGCTCAACGGGGCCAGCCCGGCCCCGCTGCCGCCGGCCGCCGAACTGACCGACGCCGACCGGTGGATCCTCGGCAGGCTCGAAGAGGTCCGCGCGGACGTCGACGCCGCCCTCGACGCCTACGAGTTCAACCGGGCCTGTGAGGCGCTCTACCACTTCGCGTGGGACGAGTTCTGCGACTGGTATCTGGAGTTGGCGAAAGTCCAACTCGGCCAGGAAGAGGCACATACCGCACGCACTACAGCGGTGCTCGCCGCGGTGCTGGACACGCTGCTCAAGCTGCTGCACCCGGTGATGCCGTTCGTCACCGAGGTGCTGTGGAAGACGTTGACCGGGGGTGAGTCGCTGGTCATCGCGGACTGGCCGCAGCCCAGCGGATTCGCGGCCGATCATGCTGCGGCGCAACGGATCGCCGATATGCAGAAGCTGATCACCGAGGTCCGCCGGTTCCGCAGCGACCAGGGCCTGGCCGACCGGCAGAAGGTGCCTGCCCGGCTGTCGGAGGTGACCGCCGCGGGTCTGGACGCCCACGTGCCCGCCGTCACCGCGCTGGCCTGGCTGACCCCGCCCGCCGACGGTTTCACCCCGTCGGCGGCGGTCGAGGTGCGGTTGTCCTCGGCCACGGTCGTCGTCGAGGTGGACACCTCCGGCACCGTCGACGTCGACGCCGAACGCCGCAGGCTGGAAAAGGATCTCGCCGCCGCCGAGAAAGAGCTGGCCGGCACGTCGGCGAAACTCGGCAACGACGCGTTCCTGGCCAAGGCTCCCGAGGCGGTCGTCGACAAGATCCGGGCGCGCCAGCAGGTCGCCGGTGAGGAAGTGGAACGGATCAAGGCGCGGCTGGCCGCACTCTCATGACCGAACCCACGCCCGACGAGGTCGCCGCACTGCTGCAGGTCGAACATCTGCTCGACCAACGCTGGCCCGAAACCAAGATCGAGCCGAGCACCAGCCGGATCTCGGCGCTGCTGGAGATGCTCGGATCGCCGCAGCAGGGTTATCCGTCGATCCACATCGGCGGGACCAACGGCAAGACCTCGGTCGCGCGGATGGTCGACGCGCTGCTGACCGCGTTCTCCCGGCGCACCGGCCGCACCATCAGCCCGCACCTGCAGTCGGCCGTCGAGCGCATCGCCATCGACGGTGTGCCGATCAGCCCGGCGACCTACGTGGACACCTACCGCGAGATCGAGCCGTTCGTCGAGCTCGTCGACCAGCAGTCCGAGGCCGCGGGCGGCCCCAAGATGAGCAAGTTCGAGGTCGTCACCGCGATGGCGTTCGCCGCGTTCGCCGACGCGCCGGTCGACGTGGCCGTGGTGGAGGTCGGGCTCGGCGGACGGTGGGACGCCACCAACGTCGTCAACGCGCCCGTCGCCGTCATCACCCCGATCGGGCTGGATCACGTCGACTACCTCGGCGGTACGGTCGCCGAGATCGCCGCGGAGAAGGCGGGCATCATCACCCGCCAGGCTGACGACCTGGTGCCCACCGACACCGTCGCCGTCATCGCCCGCCAGGTGCCCGAGGCGATGGAGGTTCTGCTCGCCCAGGCCGTGCGCGCCGAGGCCGCGGTCGCCCGGGAGGACTCGGAATTCGCCGTCGTCGGCCGCCAGGTCGCCATCGGCGGCCAGCTCCTCGAGCTGCAGGGCCTCGGCGGCTTGTATTCGGAGATCTTCCTGCCGTTGCACGGCGAGCACCAGGCCCGCAACGCGGTGCTCGCGCTGGCGGCCGTCGAGGCGTTCTTCGGCGCGGGCGCGCAGCGCCAGCTCGACCTCGACACCGTGCGGGCCGGATTCGCCTCGGTCACCTCGCCCGGACGGCTGGAGCGGATGCGCAGCGCACCAACGGTTTTCATCGACGCCGCGCATAACCCGTCCGGGGCGGCGGCGCTGTCGGAGACGTTGCGCGACGAGTTCGACTTCCGCTTCCTGGTCGGTGTCGTCTCGGTGATGGGGGACAAGGACGTCGACGGCATCCTGGCGGCGCTGGAACCTGTACTGGACCAGATCGTGGTGACCCACAACGGATCCCCGCGAGCACTGGAGGTGGCCGCGCTGGCGGTCAAGGCCGAGGAGCTTTTCGGGCCCGAGCGGGTCATCACCGCGGAGACCCTCCCGGACGCGATCGAGACCGCGACCGCGCTGGTCGAGGAGTCCGGAAGTGACGGCGACGCCGCCGGGATGAGCGGCGCCGGGATCGTCATCACCGGATCGGTGGTCACCGCCGGTGCGGCGCGCACGCTGTTCGGAAAGGACCCCGCATGAGCGAGCAACCGCCGCAACCCGCCGCCGGCCCGCCGCCACCGGATCCGTGGAAGAGCTTCCGGGGCGTGATGGCGGGGACGCTGATCCTGGAGGCCGTCGTCGTGCTGCTGGCGCTGCCGGTGGTCGGCGCCGTCGGTCCGGGCCTGACCGTGTGGACGACGACCTATGTCCTCGGCGTCGCGGTGCTGCTGGTGCTCCTGGCCGGGGTGCAGGGCCGCCCGTGGGCGCTGTGGGCCAACCTCGGGATGCAGTTGCCGCTCGTGGCCGGCTGGTTCCTCTATCCCGGCATCGGTTTCATCGGGTTGCTGTTCATCGTGGTGTGGCTGCTCATCGCCTACCTGCGCGCGGAGGTGCTGCGCCGGCAGAAGCGGGGCCTGCTTCCGGGGCAGCGTCCCGATCCCCGATAGGCTGTCCTGCGTGACTGAGCGAACTCTCGTACTGATCAAGCCCGACGGTGTGCAGCGCCGCCTCATCGGAGAGATCATCAGCCGAATCGAAGCCAAAGGCCTGGCGATCGCCGCCCTGGAGCTGAAGAACGTCAGCGACGAAACCGCCCGCGCGCACTACGCCGAACACGAGGGCAAGCCGTTCTTCCCCTCGCTGCTGGAGTTCATCACCTCCGGCCCGGTGGTCGCGGCCGTGCTCGAAGGCCCGCGGGCGATCGCGGCGTTCCGGCAACTCGCCGGCGGCACCGATCCCGTCGAGAAGGCGACCCCCGGCACCATCCGGGGTGACCTGGGCCTGGAGACGCAGTTCAACCTGGTCCACGGCTCCGATTCGCCGGATTCCGCGGCCCGCGAAATCGCCCTCTGGTTCCCCGAGCTCTGAGGCCGCATCGCCGGGCCGACCCCGGCCTTCGCGGATCACTCTCCGAGGTGTGGGATAATGGTCGAGGGTGACCGGCCTTACAACCCGGGCCGAGCACCCGAATGAAGACTTCGACGAGCGCGACCACCGTCTACCCACGGTGCGGCGCAGACCGTCCGGCCATCATTCAGACAGGCACCGAGATCGTTCTTTCGGGATCACTCGGAGCGAGACCATTACAAGTCCGGGAGTTGGTAGCCCGGACACACAACAGAAGCCCTCGCGTGGCCGCGTCAGCTAATCGACGCGCCCGGGGGCTTGAGGAGAATACGTGGCTGACAATGAGCAGAATCAAGATCCGAACCACGACCTCGCGGAAGCGCCTCAGCAGATAGCCGAGCCGCCCGTCGAAGCCCCCGCGGCTCCGACGCCCGAGAAGGTCAGGGTCCACTCGCTGGCCCGGGTGCTGGGCACCACGAGCCGACGGATCATCGACGCGCTCGTCGAACTCGACGGCCGCGCCCGCAGCGCGCACTCGACGGTCGGCCGCGAAGAGGCTGACCGGGTACGCGAGGTGCTGGCGGCCCCCGAGCCGGAGCCGGCCCCCACCGCGATCGCCACCGATGCGGTCGAGAGCCAGGCGGCCCCCGCCGAGGAACCGGTCACCGAAGCCCCCTCGGCCGAAGAGCCGGTCGCAGAAGCCCCCTCCGCCGAAGAGCCCGCAGCTCAGGCCCCCGCCGAGGAAGCAGCCGAGGCTCCCGCCGAGGAGGAGCCCGAATCCCGGCTCATCCTGGAGACCCCCGAGACCCGCACAGTCGCCGAACCCGCCGACTACCTGCCGCTGTTCGTCGCGCCGCAGCCCGTCCGCTTCGACGACCACGCCCACGACGACGACAGCGATGACGACGACGCCACCGACGGCGCCGACGACGACGCCGATGACGCCGATTCGGACTCCGACGACCAGTCCGGCCGGCCCGCCGCCAAACGCCGCCGCCGCGGACGCCGCGGACGCGGACGGGGCCGCGGTGAGCAGAACGGTGACGAGGCCGCCACCGATGCGGACACCGACGGCGACGCCGAGGCCGAGCAGTCGGGTAGTGAGGCCGCCGATGATCAGGACGACGACAACGGTGACGACGAGGGCACGTCCGGTGACGGCACCACCCGCCGGCGTCGGCGCAGGCGCCGCCGCAAGTCCGGTTCCGATGACGACGGCGACGCCAGCGGTTCTCCCGACGATCCGCCGAACACCGTCGTCCACGAGCGCGAACCCCGTAAATCGGGACGGTCGGACAAGGGCGACAAGAACGACGAGATCCAGGGCATCAGCGGTTCCACCCGCCTTGAGGCCAAGCGCCAGCGCCGCCGCGACGGACGCGACGCGGGCCGGCGTCGGCCACCGATCCTGTCCGAGGCCGAGTTCCTGGCCCGCCGCGAGGCCGTCGAACGCACGATGGTCATCCGCGACAAGGTGCGTACCGAGCCGCCGCACGAAGGCGCCCGCTACACCCAGATCGCGGTCCTCGAAGACGGCGTGGTCGTCGAGCACTTCGTGACCTCGCCGGCGTCGGCGTCCCTGGTCGGCAACATCTACCTCGGCATCGTGCAGAACGTGCTGCCCTCGATGGAGGCGGCGTTCGTCGACATCGGCCGCGGCCGCAACGGCGTGCTGTACGCCGGTGAGGTCAACTGGGAAGCCGCCGGCCTCGGCGGCGCCCAGCGCAAGATCGAACAGGCCCTCAAACCCGGTGACTACGTCGTGGTCCAGGTCAGCAAGGACCCCGTCGGACACAAGGGTGCCCGCCTGACCACCCAGGTGTCGCTGGCAGGCCGCTACCTGGTGTACGTGCCGGGCGCGTCGTCGACGGGGATCAGCCGCAAGCTGCCCGACACCGAACGGCAGCGCCTCAAGGAGATCCTCAAAGAGGTCGTCCCGTCCGATGCCGGCGTGATCATCCGCACCGCCTCCGAGGGCGTGAAGGAAGAGGACATCCGCACCGACGTCGAGCGGCTGCAGAAGCGGTGGAGTGAGATCGAGGCCAAGGCCGCCGAGGTCACCCAGAAGAAGGCCGGCGCCGCCGTCGCGCTCTACGAAGAGCCCGATGTGCTGGTCAAGGTCATCCGCGATCTGTTCAACGAGGACTTCTCCGGGCTGATCGTGTCGGGTGACGACGCGTGGAAGACCATCAGCGACTACGTCACCGCCGTCGCGCCCGAGCTGCTGCCCCGGATGACGAAGTACGAACCCGCGAGCCCGGACGGGCCCGACGTGTTCGCCGTGCACCGCATCGACGAACAGTTGGCCAAGGCGATGGACCGCAAGGTGTGGCTGCCGTCGGGCGGCACCCTGGTCATCGATCGCACCGAGGCCATGACGGTCATCGACGTCAACACCGGCAAGTTCACCGGTTCCGGGGGCAACCTGGAACAGACCGTCACGCGCAACAACCTCGAAGCCGCCGAGGAGACCGTCCGGCAGCTGCGGCTGCGCGACATCGGCGGCATCATCGTCATCGACTTCATCGACATGGTGCTCGAATCCAACCGGGATCTGGTGCTGCGCCGCCTCACCGAGGCGCTGGCCCGCGACCGCACTCGGCATCAGGTTTCGGAGGTGACGTCGCTCGGGTTGGTTCAGCTGACCAGGAAGCGGCTCGGCACCGGACTGATCGAGGCGTTCTCGACGACGTGCACGCACTGCGCAGGCCGCGGCATCGTGCTGCATGGCGATCCGATCGAGTCGGCGCAGAGCTCCGGCGGACGCAAGGCCGACTCCGGCAACAACAACGGCGGCGGTGGCGGTGGCGGCGGACGCCGCGGTAAGCGCGGCAAGCGCGGTGCCAAGGCCGAACCCGAGGTTCAGGTCACGAAGGTGCCCGCCCACCTGCCCGGTGACCACCCGATGTTCAAGGCGATGGCGGCGGCCAACGGCAAGGACGAGGACGGCGAGGACGGCGAGGACACCACGCCGACCGACGAGATCAACGAGCTCGACGACGACACGACGCCGGTGCCCACCGAAGACGAGTTCGGTGTCGAAGACGACTCTGACGACGAAGACGACTCTGACGACGAAGACGACTCGGACGAGGACGACTCCGACGACACCGACGAGATCGACCTCGACGACGATGAAGACGACGAGGACGACGACCTGGAAGATCTCGACGAGGACTCCGAAGACGACTCCGAAGACGACGAAGAGTACTCCGACGAGGACGAGGACTCCGAAGACGACGATGAGTACTCTGACGAGGACGACTCCGACGACGAGGACTCTGACGACGAGGACTCCGACGACGAGGATGACGACTCCGACGACGAGGATGAACCCATAGTCGCTGCTCCAGTGGGCAGGCAACGCAGGCGCGCGGCTGCGCGTCCGGCGGGCCCACCCACTCGCGACTGAGCGGTTTGACCCTCTACCCGCTGGTCACGTACCCTTGACCAGTTGTCTCCAGGGCCTGCCCACAGCCGGCCGGAGACGGGACGAGATCCCGCACCAAGACCCGCACGCACACCCCGGTGATGCGCGCCCGCACGCAGAGCAGAGGAAGACCTAGCGATGGCAGCCAAATCAGCCACGTACGCGATCGTCAAGACCGGTGGCAAGCAGTACAAGGTCGCGGCCGGCGACATCGTCAAGGTGGAGAAGCTTGACGCAGAGCCCGGCGCATCGGTCTCGCTGCCCGTCGCGCTGGTCGTCGACGGTGCGAACGTCACCACCGACGCCAAGGCGCTGGAGAAGGTCGCCGTCACCGGCGAGGTCCTCGAGCACACCAAGGGCCCGAAGATCCGTATCCACAAGTTCAAGAACAAGACCGGCTATCACAAGCGCCAGGGCCACCGTCAGCAGCTGACGGTGCTCAAGGTCACCGGCATCAAGTAACGACGGGAGCGAGCAGACATGGCACACAAGAAGGGCGCTTCCAGCTCACGTAACGGTCGCGATTCCAACGCGCAGCGCCTCGGCGTCAAGCGGTTCGGCGGCCAGATCGTGAAGGCCGGCGAGATCCTGGTCCGCCAGCGCGGCACTCACTTCCACCCCGGCGTCAACGTCGGCCGTGGCGGCGACGACACGCTGTTCGCCACCGCACCCGGCGCCGTTGAGTTCGGCACCAAGCGCGGTCGCAAGTACGTCAACATCGTCCGCGTCGCCCGTACCGACGCCTGAGGTCCTTGACGTCGAGATCGGCGTTTTGACCGGCCTTCACGCTTCGGGCGGCAAAACGTAGATTTCGTCATGGAAAGGATCACCGATGCCCCGGTTCGTCGACCGCGTCGTCATCCACGCGCGGGCGGGTAACGGCGGCAATGGCTGCGCGTCCGTCCACCGCGAGAAGTTCAAGCCTCTCGGTGGCCCCGACGGCGGCAATGGCGGTCGCGGCGGAAGTGTCATCTTCGTCGTCGACCCTCAGGTCCACACGCTGCTGGACTTCCATTTCCACCCGCACGTGGTGGCACCGTCGGGTAAGCAGGGCGCAGGCAGCAACCGCGACGGGGCCGCAGGCGCCGACCTCGAGGTGAAGGTTCCCGACGGCACCGTCGTCCTCGACGAGCACGGCCAGATCCTGGCCGACATGGTCGGCGCAGGTACCCGTTTCGAGGCCGCCGCAGGTGGCCGGGGCGGGCTCGGCAACGCGGCGTTGGCCTCCCGCGCGCGTAAGGCTCCCGGCTTCGCTCTGCTCGGCGAGCAGGGTGAGGTCCGCGATCTCACCCTCGAACTCAAGACGGTCGCCGACGTCGGCCTCGTCGGTTTTCCGTCGGCGGGTAAGTCTTCGCTGGTGTCGACGATCTCCGCGGCCAAGCCGAAGATCGCCGACTACCCGTTCACCACGCTGGCGCCCAACCTCGGCGTCGTGTCGGCGGGGGAGAACACCTTCACCGTCGCCGACGTGCCCGGGCTGATTCCCGGTGCGTCGCAAGGACGCGGCCTGGGCCTGGATTTCCTCCGCCACATCGAGCGGTGCGCCGTGCTGGTGCACGTCGTCGACTGCGCGACGCTGGAGCCCGGCCGCGACCCGATCTCGGACATCGAGGCGCTGGAGGCCGAACTGGCGGCCTACACCCCGACGCTGCAAGGCGATACGACGCTGGGCGATCTCGCCGAACGTCCACGCGCGGTGGTGCTCAACAAGATCGACGTGCCCGAGGCTCGCGAACTGGCCGATTTCGTCCGTGACGAGATCAAGGAGAAGTTCGGCTGGCCGGTCTTCGAGATCTCGACCGTGGCACGAGAAGGTCTGCGCGCGTTGACGTTCGCGCTGTGGGATATGGTCGCCGCCTACCGTGCCGCCCAGCCGGCGGCGGTGCCGCGCCGCCCGGTCATCCGGCCGGTCCCGGTGGACGACAGTGGTTTCAGCGTGCAGCCGGATGGGACGGGCGGATTCGTCGTCAAGGGCACCCGGCCGCAGCGCTGGGTGGCCCAGACGAACTTCGACAACGACGAGGCGGTCGGCTATCTCGCCGACCGGCTGGCCCGCCTCGGCGTCGAGGACGAACTGCTCAAGCAAGGCGCGCGGCCCGGATGTGCGGTGACGATCGGCGACATGACGTTCGACTGGGAGCCGCAGACGCCGGCCGGTGTCGACGGCCATCTGTCGGGCCGCGGTACCGACATCCGCCTCGAGCAGACCGACCGGATCGGGGCAGACGAGCGCAAGGCGGCACGGAAGGCGCGTCGGGAGTCGAGCGAGTGAACTCGGTCCACCGCGCGGCCATTCGCGATGCTCGTTCCGTGGTGGTCAAGATCGGCACCACCGCGCTGACCACCCCGGCCGGGGTGTTCGACACCGGCAGGCTGCAGCATCTCGCCGACGCCATCGAGGCGCGGATGAAGTCCGGCTCCGATGTGGTGATCGTGTCCTCGGGTGCGATCGCCGCGGGCATCGAGCCGCTCGGGCTGACCAAGCGACCCACCGATCTGGCCACCAAACAGGCGGCGGCCAGCGTGGGGCAGGTGGCGCTGGTGAACTCGTGGAGCGCCGCGTTCGGGCGATACGACCGCACCGTGGGCCAGGTGCTGCTCACCGCGCACGACATCTCGATGCGGGTTCAGCACACGAACGCCCAGCGCACCCTGGACCGGCTGCGGGCGCTGCACGCCGTGGCGATCGTCAACGAGAACGACACCGTCGCCACCAACGAGATCAGATTCGGTGACAACGACCGCCTTTCGGCGCTGGTGGCCCATCTGGTCGGCGCGGATGCCCTGATCCTGCTCAGCGACATCGACGGTCTCTACGACGGCGACCCGCGCAAGGCGTCCAAGGACAATCCGGCCCGGTTCATCCCCGAGGTCGCGGGCCCCGACGACCTGGACGGTGTCACCGCGGGCCGGGGAAGCAACCTGGGCACCGGCGGGATGGTCTCCAAACTGTCCTCGGCGCTCCTGGCGGCCGACGCCGGCGTCCCGGTGCTGCTGGCGGCCGCCTCCGACGCGGCGGCCGCTCTCGAAACCGCCTCTGTCGGAACGGTATTCGCGCCCCGTAAGGAGCGGATGTCGGCGCGGCGGTTCTGGGTGCGTTACGCCGCGGAGTCCTCAGGAGCGCTCACGCTCGACGCCGGTGCGGTGAAGGCGGTGGTTCAGCAACGGCGTTCGCTGCTTCCGGCCGGAATCACCTCGTTGTCGGGCCGCTTCTACGGCGGCGATGTGGTCGAGTTGCGCGACCAGGACGCCACCATGGTGGCCCGCGGGGTGGTCGCCTACGATGCCGCCGAGCTGGCCACCATGCTCGGCCGGTCCACCGCCGATCTGCCCGCCGAGATGCGCCGCCCCGCCGTGCACGCCGACGATCTCGTCGCGGTCTAGCGGCCAGCAGTCAGAGGCCGGCCTTCAGATACAGCGCGCCCCAGACCAATTCGGTCAGCACCCCGGCCAATTCGGCGTCGAACGACGTGGGCTTTGACGGCAGGTTCTGCTGGCAGGTGCGCTCGACCATCAACACCAGCACCTGGGCGGTCGTGTCCGGGGGCAGCTGCGGGCGGATCGCGCCGGCCTTCTGCCCGGCGACGATCACCGCCCTGAACCCGTCGCTGACCTCGGCGAGCAGGGACCGATAGGTGTCGCCGACCGCGGTGTCGTACGGCGCCATCTCGTTGAGCGCCACCAGCACGGGCTGATGTCGGCGGTAGGCGGCGATGATCGCCGTCATCGCGGAATGCACATCGGCGGGGTCGAGCCGGTCGGCGACCGACCACCAGCGCTGCGCGGCCTCGGTGAGATCGACGAAGACCTGGGTGGCCAGCCGGCGCAGCAGATGGCCCTTGTCCTCGAAGTAGATGTAGAAGCTCGCCCGCGAGATCCCCGCCTCGGTGGCCAGCCGGTCGACGCTGAGCTCGGTGATACTCGCCCCGTCGGCCATCAGCCGATCGGTGGCCTCGAGCAGCTTGCGTTCGATCTGCTCGCGCCGCTCCTGCCGACTGGCCTGCGGTTTTCTGGTGACCGAGGGCATCGCCCGAGCGTATCCGAAGCCTGACGCCATTGACTAGACATAGTGTCTAGTCGTATTGTCGCCGCCATGACTGTGACCACGCCCACACCAAGAGCCGATCCGTCGGGTCGGTCATACGACCCCATCGATCTGTCCTCGCGGGCGTTCTGGGCCACCACCGCCGCCGAGCGGGAACGCTCGTTCGCACAACTGCGCGCCGAGCGCCCGGTGAGCTGGCATCCGCCCGTCGAAGACTCGCTGATGCCCGATCCGGCCGACCCCGGCTTCTGGGCGGTCACCCGGCACGCCGACATCGTCGAGGTGAGCCGCAACAGCGAGGTGTTCCTGTCGGGCAAGGGCGTGCTGTTCGAGAACGTCCCCGAGGAACTGCTCGAGGCCAGCCAGTCGTTCCTGGCCATGGATCCGCCGCGGCACACGCTGATCCGCAAGGTCGTCCACGCCGCGTTCACCCCGCGTCAGGTCCGTCGCATCGAGGACTCGATCAAGGCGAACGCCCGCGACATCGTGGCCGAGTTGAGGGCGGCGGGAAGCGGTGTCGACTTCGTCAGCCACTGCGCCAAGGAGCTACCGGTGCGCACGCTGTCGGACATGGTCGGCATTCCCGCATCCGAACGGCACGCGGTCGCCGACGCTGCCGACGCGCTGGTCAGCTGGGGCGACGAGGAGTACCTCGCCGGCCGGAATCCGCTGGAGGTGCTGGTCTCCAGCCAGATGTACCTGCACCAGGTGGCGCTGAGTCTGGCCGCCGAACGCCGCGAGAACCCCGGTGACGACCTGTTCAGCGCGCTGGTGCACGCCGAGGTCGAAGGCGCCCGCCTGACCGACGCGGAGATCGCCGCATTCTTCGTGCTGCTCGCGGTAGCGGGCAACGACACCACCCGCCAGACCACCAGCCTCGGGATGAAGGCGCTCACCGATCACCCCGAGCAGCGCGCCTGGTTGACGGCGTCGTTCGAGGACCGGATCGGCGTCGCGGTCGAGGAGCTCATCCGGTGGGCGAGCCCGGTGATGACCTTCCGTCGCACGGCGGCAACCGATTACGTGCTCGGCGGCCGGCAGATCGCCGCGGGCGAGAAGGTGGTGATGTTCTACTCGTCGGGCAATCAGGACACCGCCGTGTTCGACCACCCCGAACGGTTCGATCTGGGCCGGGATCCAAACCCGCACATCGGTTTCGGTGGCGGTGGCAGGCACTTCTGCCTCGGCGCACACGTGGCCCGCGCGCAGCTGCGCGCGATCTTCGATGAACTGCTCACCCAAATCCCCGATCTGCAGGCCGGTGAACCGTCCTATGTGGCAGGCAATTTCATCCACGCAGTGCGTCGGATGCCCGTCACCTGGTGAGGCTGGCCCCGGCCGCGGGCAGCTCGTCGGCCAGCAGCGCCAGCATCGGCGAGCAGCCGTTGTCGATCTTCACCGTCGCGAGTTCGTCGCCGCGGGTCCGGCCGCGGTTGATGATCGCGACCGGAAGCCCGGCCGCAACCGCGTGCCGCACGAACCGGAAGCCCGAGTACACGGTCAGTGACGATCCGGCGACGAGAAGCGCGTCGGCGGCGTCGACGAGGGCGTAGGCGTCCTCGACGCGCTGCTTGGGCACGCTCTCGCCGAAGTAGACGATGTCGGGTTTGAGCATGCCGCCGCAGCGCGGGCAGTCCACGATCCGGAACGACGACGTGTCGGCGACGACCGCGTCGGCGTCAGGGGCGACCGCGATACCACCCAGTGCCGCCGCGCGGTCGGCGAAACCGGGGTTGGCCGCCTCCAGCATCTCGGCCAGCAGGGTGCGCGACATGGTGTACCCGCAGTCGAGGCAGATCACCTGGGCGTAGGTGCCGTGCAGGTTGACCACCACCTCGCTGCCGGCCTTGGTGTGCAGCAGATCGACGTTCTGGGTGATCACCCCGGTCACCACACCGGCGCGCTCGAGAGCGGCCAGCGCGCGGTGCCCGGCGTTGGGCAGCGTCTGGTCCATGTGCCGCCAGCCGAGATGGTTCCGTGCCCAGTAGCGTTGCCGGAACGCCGGATCCGAGGTGAACTGCCGGATGGTCATCGGGTTGCTCGGCGGGGAATCCGGCCCGCGGTAGTCGGGAATCCCGGAGTCGGTGGACATGCCCGCGCCGGTGAGCACCGCGATGCGCCGCCCCTGTAACAGCGAGACGAGTTCGGGTGCTTCCACGTAGTCGAATGTAGGCCACGGTCGGGGCGTGGTGGAGACGCGCTGGTCAGCGGTACCGGAGGGGGCATGTATAGCCGCGGCGGGTTCGGGCAACAATGAGGCATGGATTTCTATTCGGCCTACCGGCACGGATTCGTGCGGGTCGCCGCGTGCACCCATCACACCGCCCTCGCCGATCCCGCCGCGAACGCCGAGACGGTGCTGGCGCTTGCCCGCGAATGCGACGACGACAACGTCGCGCTCGCGGTCTTCCCTGAGCTCACGCTGTCCGGTTATTCGATCGAGGACATCGTGATGCAGGACGCGCTGCTCGAAGCCGTGCACGAGGCGGTGCTCGAGGTGGTCGCCGGATCTGTCGACCTGCTGCCGGTGCTGGTGGTCGGCGCGCCACTGCGCCACCGCCACCGGATCTACAACACCGCCGTCGTGATCCACCGCGGCCGGGTGCTCGGGGTGGTGCCGAAGTCCTACCTGCCGACCTACCGCGAGTTCTACGAGAAGCGGCAGATCGCGGCGGGTGACGACGAGCGCGGCGAGATCCGGCTCGGTGACGGCACCGTGCCGTTCGGGCCCGACCTGTTGTTCACCGCCGTCGACGTGCCGGCGTTCGTCCTGCACGTGGAGATCTGCGAGGACATGTTCGTCCCGGTGCCGCCCAGCGCCGAGGCCGCGCTGGCCGGTGCCACGGTGCTGGCGAATCTGTCCGGCAGTCCGATCACCATCGGTCGCGCCGAGGACCGCGCTCTGCTGGCGCGCTCGGCATCGTCGCGCTGCCTGGCCGCTTATGTCTACGCCGCCGCCGGCGAAGGGGAGTCGACGACCGACCTGGCCTGGGACGGGCAGACGATGATCTGGGAGAACGGGGTGTGTCTGGCGCAGTCCGAGCGCTTCCCGAAGGGACCGCGCCGTTCGACCGCGGACGTCGACCTGGAGCTGCTGCGCAACGAACGGGTGCGCATGGGCACCTTCGACGACAACCGCCGTCACCACTTGATCGACGAGGACTCGTTCCGTCGCATCGAGTTCCGGCTCGACCCGCCCGACGGCGACA
This sequence comes from Mycolicibacterium parafortuitum, assembly GCF_002086815.1. Classification (GTDB taxonomy): domain Bacteria; phylum Actinomycetota; class Actinomycetes; order Mycobacteriales; family Mycobacteriaceae; genus Mycobacterium; species Mycobacterium parafortuitum. Next base: position 2,901 of record NZ_MVID01000035.1, on the reverse strand, counting down.
TCGGGCTGCTTCGCGAGGTCGAGCGCTTCCCGTTCGTGCCCGCCGACGAGGCCCGGCTGGAACAGGATTGCTTCGAGGCCTACAACATCCAGGTCTCAGGGCTCGAACAGCGGCTGCGCGCGCTGCACTTCCCGAAGATCGTCCTCGGCCTGTCCGGCGGTCTGGATTCCACGCACGCGCTGATCGTCGCGGCCAAGGCGATGGACCGGGAAGAGCGGCCCCGCAGCGACATTCTCGCGTTCACCATGCCCGGTTTCGCCACCGGCGACCGCACCAGGAACAACGCGACCCGGCTGGCCGAAGCGCTCGGAGTGACGTTCGAGACCATCGACATCAAGGCCACTGCCGAGTTGATGCTCTCCGAGATGGACCACCCGTTCTCCCGCGGTGAGAAGGTCTACGACGTCACCTTCGAGAACGTGCAGGCCGGTCTGCGCACCGACTACCTTTTCCGCCTGGCCAACCAGCGCGGCGGGATCGTGCTGGGCACCGGAGATCTGTCGGAGCTGGCGCTGGGCTGGTCGACCTACGGTGTCGGCGACCAGATGTCGCACTACAACGTCAACGGCGGGGTGCCGAAGACGTTGATCCAGCACCTGATCCGCTGGGTGATCTCGTCGAACCAGTTCGACGACACGGTCAACGACGTGCTGCAGTCGGTGCTGGACACCGAGATCAGCCCCGAGCTCGTTCCGGCCGGGGAGGACGAGGAGATCCAGAGCAGCGAGGGCAAGGTCGGGCCCTATGTGCTGCAGGACTTCTCACTGTTCCAGGTGCTGCGCTACGGATTCCGGCCGTCGAAGGTGGCATTCCTTGCCTGGCATGCGTGGAGCGACGCCGACCGCGGCGACTGGCCCGTCGGCGTCCCGCAGGAGAAGCGGCCGAGCTACTCGCTCAACGAGATCCGGCACTGGCTGCAGGTGTTCGCTCAGCGGTTCTACTCGTTCAGCCAGTTCAAACGGTCGGCGCTGCCCAACGGCCCCAAGGTGTCCGCGGGCGGATCGCTGTCGCCGCGCGGGGATTGGCGGGCGCCGTCGGACATGTCGGCGCGCATCTGGCTCGAGGAGATCGAACGCAGCATCCCTATCGAATAGGGGTGGTGCCGACCCGCGGCACGAAACGCCCTACGGTGGCGAGGTATTCGCGGTAGGCCGCACCGTGGACCTTCCGTAGGTACGGTTCCTCGACGGCCCGTACCTGCAGTTCGATCGTGACGAGCAACAGCGCGAAACCGACGATCGCGACGACGTTCGGCGTCACCAGCATGATCCCGAACCCGAAGATCAGCATTGCGGTGAAGATCGGGTTGCGCACGACCGCGAACACGCCGCGGTGCACCAGCGTCGTGGACTCGCTGTGGTCGACGCCGATGCGCCACGAGTCGCCCATGTCGATCTGCGCGTAGACGGTCGCCGCGATCCCGGCGACCGCGATCGCTGTTCCGGCCACCGGCACCCAGTTCGGGAGCGGCAGCGGTGCGACCAGTGCCACCCACTGCAGCGTGGGTGCCGCCACGCCGACGACGATCGCGGCGACGAACCCGACCCCGGCGAACCATTCGACCGATCCGGGCCGTCCGCTGATGCCCTTGAATCCGGTGGAGCCGGTCCTGCGGTGTTGCACCCAACTGCGCCAACCGAATCCGAGGGCTCCGAATACGACGAACAACGCGATCGCGACGACAGCCGCGGTAGACGGAGTCATCAGCAGCACGCGTTGTCGCCGGCGGCGGGGCAGCACGCCGGGTCCACGTCGAGCACCAGACCGACGAGGTCGGCGAGCGCATGGGCGATGCGGGGATCGGCGAGTTCGTAGCGGCTGCGTCTGCCCTCCGGGCTGACGGCGACCAGTCCGCAACCCCGCAGGCAGGCCAGATGGTTGGACAGGATCTGGCGCGACACCCCGATTCGGTCGGCCAGTTCGGACGGATAGCCCGGCCCGTCCCGAAGGATCAGCAGGATCTCCGCACGGGTCGGATCCGACAGGGCGGATCCGAAACGGGCCAGCGCGTCACGGCCGATGACTGTCTTCATGACCGAGACAGTACATCTGATTCTGTATTCAGGAAAGGCTGAACTATTCAGAGCCTGCCGTCGATGCGCAGATCCGGGTGCACCCAGGACGGCGAACGCCGCTCCTTGAACGCCAGGAAGCCTTCGATGGATTCGGGGGCGCCGAGGCTGGCCTGCATGCCGATGCGGTCGTAGAGGCCGATGTAGTCGTCGATGCTCGACTTGACCACCGTGCGCGCGCCGGGGGCGGTGCGGCAGCACTGCGCCAGCACCTCCCGGGCCGCGTCCTGGAGTTCGTCGTGCGTGACGACGCGGGCGATCATGCCCCAGTCGTGGGCTTCGGCGGCGGTCAGCGTGCGCCCGGTGAACATCAGGTCGCGGGTGCGCACCGGGCCGATCAACCGGGCCAGCATGTGGCTGTAGTACGTGTCGGCGATGCCGCGGTAAAGCTCGGGCACCCGGAACGTGGCACGCTCGCTGACGACGGCGATGTCGGCGCACAGCGCGATCTGCAGTCCGCCGCCCTGGCACAGGCCGTTGACCGCGGCGACGACCGGCTTGGCCGACTGGCGCAGCGTGTCGAAGGGCAGCGCGTCCATGCCGAGCGCGGGCCCGAACGTCATCCAGTTGTCGGCCCCGCCGCCGCCCATGTCGCCGCCGGGGGCGAACACGTCACCGGTGCCGGTGATCAGCAGCCCCGCGAGGTCCGGGTCGGCCTCGACGTGTTTGACCGCGTACTTGATGCCGAAGTACATCGCCGGGGTCATCGCGTTGCGGGCTTCGGGGCGGTCCAGCCGGCACACGCCGAACGGCCCTTCGCGGGTGAAGTGGAGGAAGGGGGTGCCGAGCCAGTCGCCTTCAGGGGGGCGGGCGGGAGAAGGCACAGGGG
>NZ_MVID01000034.1 GCF_002086815.1 Mycolicibacterium parafortuitum | reverse complement strand
GACATGCCCTAAGTCTCAGCCGCAACATCCGAAACATTTGTCAGACACGCCCTAGTCCGGCGGGCTGAACCGTTCGCCGGTGCGCCGCATACCCGCGGCGCGTCCCTTGCCCGCGATGACGAGCGCCATCTTGCGGCTGGCCTCGTCGATCATTTCGTCGCCGAGCATCACCGCGCCCCGCAGGCCGCCGGCCCGCGAGGTGTGCCATTCGTAGGCCTCGAGGATCAACTCGGCGTGGTCGTAGGCCTCCTGGCGAGGGCTGAACAGCTCGTTGCCCGCCTCGATCTGATCCGGGTGCAGCACCCACTTGCCGTCATAGCCCAGCGCCGCCGACCGGCCCGCCACCCGGCGGAACGCGTCGACGTCGCGCACCTTCAGGAACGGCCCGTCGATCGCGGCGATCCCGTTGGCCCGCGCGGCGACCAGGATCCGCATCAGGATGTGGTGGTAGGCGTCGCCGACGTCGTAGCCCTCGGGCTGTTCCCCGACCACCAGGGTGCGCATGTTCAAGCTCGCCATCAGGTCGGCCGGGCCGAGCACCAGTGCCTGCACCCGCGGGGCGGACGCGATCGCGTCGATGTTGGTCAGTCCACGCGCGTCCTCGATCTGCGCCTCGATCCCGATACGCCCCAGCGGCAGACCGTGAGTGGCCTCCAGTTGGGTCAGCAGCAGATCCAGCGCGTGGATGTGTGAGACGTCGGTCACCTTCGGCAGCACCACGATGTCCAGCGACGCGCCGGCGCGCGACACCACCTCGATGATGTCGGCGTGGGTCCACGGTGTGGTCCAGTCGTTGACGCGCACCCCGCGCAGCTGACCGGCCCATCCGGGTTCGGCCAAGGCTTCCGCAACCCGTGCGCGCGCTTGTACTTTCGCGTCCGGGGCGACGGCGTCTTCGAGGTCGAGGAACACCTCGTCGGCGGGCAGGCTCTTGGCCTTCTGGATCATCTTGTCGCTACTGCCCGGCACGGACAGGCACGTCCGACGGGGCCGATACCGGTTTTCCACAACAACACTCTCTACCCTGACAACCATGGCGTCGGTCAACAGGGTCTATGCGGCTCGGCTCGCGGGCATGGTGGTGCTCGGCCCCGACGGCGAATCCATCGGCCGCGTGCGGGATGTCGTCATCGGCATCAGCATCGTGCGACAACAACCCAGGGTCCTCGGGCTTGTCATCGAATTGCTCAACCGCAGAAGGATTTTCGTTCCGATCCTGCGGGTCACCGCGATCGAACCCGGGGCGGTGACCCTGTCGACGGGCAATGTGTCGCTGCGCAGGTTCTCCCAGCGCCCCGGCGAGGTGCTCGTCCTGGGCCAGGTGCTGGAGACCCGGGTCCGCGTCGACGATCCGGACCTGCCCGAGCTGGCCGGTGTCGACGTCGTCGTGGTCGACCTCGGCATCGAACAGACGCGCACGCGCGACTGGATGGTGACCCGGGTGGCGGTGCGCCCGCAGCGCCGGCTGGGCAGGCGCAGCAACGTGTCCTCGGTCGACTGGCAGCACGTCCACGGTCTCACCCCGTCCGGGCTGGCGATGCCGGATCAGGGCGTCGCGCAGCTCCTCGAGCAGTTCGAGGGCCAGCGCGCCGTCGAGGTCGCCGACGCGATCCGGGAACTGCCCGACAAGCGCCGCCACGAGGTCGTCAACGCGCTCGACGACGAGCGCCTCGCCGACGTGTTGCAGGAACTGCCCGAAGACGAGCAGGTTGCGGTGCTGCACCAGCTCAAGACCGACCGCGCCGCCGATGTGCTGGAGGCGATGGATCCCGACGACGCCGCCGACCTGCTCGGCACGATGACACCGGCCGACGCCGAATCCTTCCTGCGCCGGATGGATCCGGAGGATTCCGAGGACGTCCGCCGGCTGCTGAGCCACTCCCCCAACACCGCGGGCGGCCTGATGACCTCGGAGCCGGTGGTGCTCGCACCCGACACGACCGTCGCGGAAGCCCTTGCGCGCGTACGTGATCCGGACCTCACCCCGGCGCTGGCATCGCTGGTGTTCGTGGTGCGGCCGCCGACCGCGACACCGACCGGCCACTACCTCGGTTGTGTGCACACGCAGCGCCTGCTGCGCGAGCCGCCCGCGACGCTGGTCAGCGGGATCGTCGACACCGACCTGCCGAACCTGTCACCCGAGGACTCCCTGGGCGCTCTGACCCGCTACTTCGCCGCCTACAACCTGGTGTGCGGCCCGGTGGTCGACGACCAGAACCACCTTCTCGGCGCCGTGTCGGTGGACGACGTGCTCGACCACCTGCTGCCGGACAACTGGCGCGAGGACGAATCCGAGCCGCTGATCGTCACCGCGGAGAAGGCGACATGAGCGAATCGTCGCGGCAGCGCCTCGACACGCCGCGCATGTCCCGGTTCCTGGGGCCGCGGCTGGACATCGAGGCGGTCGGCCGGTTCAGCGAGCGCATCGCCCGGTTCCTCGGCACCGGGCGGTATCTGGCGATCCAGACCATCGTCGTCATCGTCTGGATCGCGCTGAACCTCGGCGCGTTCGCCTGGCAGTGGGATCCGTACCCGTTCATCCTGCTCAACCTCGCGTTCTCGACACAGGCGGCATACGCGGCGCCGCTGATCCTGCTCGCGCAGAACCGTCAGGAGAACCGGGACCGGGTGTCGCTGGAGGAGGACCGCCGGCGGGCCGAGCAGACCAAGGCCGACACCGAATTCCTGGCCCGCGAACTCGCCGCGCTGCGACTGGCCGTCGGCGAGGTCGCCACCCGCGACTATCTGCGTCGCGAACTCGACGAGGTACGCGACATGCTGGAGAAGTTGCACGAGTACGCCGTCGACGGCGCTGACAGAACGAGCAAACACGACACCGGCGACCGCAAGTCCAAGAAATCCGCCGGACACGGCTGACCGAATGCTGTTACACCACCGTTGCCGACTAGGTATGGTGGCGAGGTTCACAAGCGATCTCACAGCTAGGACGGTTGAGTGCACATAGGGGGAGGACCCGCCCTCCGCGCAGCGCGGCGTCGAGCAGGGCACGTCGTTCGCAATCCTGCGGTGGGTGTGGCGGCCGTGCTGACTCCCCTGGTTCTCGCCGGCGCCGTCGGCGCCTCCGCACCCGTGACGATCGACCCGACGCGAGACACCGCGGTGATGCCGCTGGCTTCCGTCGGAGCCCCGGCCGGAGCCACCGTCGTCGACCGTTCGGGCCCGTCGGTCGTCGCGGTCGCCAAACCGCCCGCCCCGCTGCGCACGGTCGCCAGCACCGCGTCGGCCCCGCCACCCCCGACCGTCGTCAACGCGCCCGGAACGCTGCGCATCCCGTCGGTGAACCTGGCGGCCTACCGCAACGCCGAAGCCATGATGGCCGCCGCATACCCCGGCTGCGGCGTCAGCTGGAACCTGCTGGCCGGCATCGGCCGCATCGAGTCGATGCACTCCTACGGTGGCGCGACCGATGCGCGCGGCACCGCCGTCCGCCCGATCTACGGTCCCGCGCTGGACGGCACGCTGCCGGGCAACGAGGTCATCGTCGAGAGCCGCACCGCCGACCGCGTCGTGTACGCGCGGGCGATGGGGCCGATGCAGTTCCTGCCCGGCACCTGGTCGCGCTACGCCTCCGACGGTGACGGTGACGGCAAAGCCGATGTGCAGAACGTCTACGACGCGGCCCTGGCCGCCGCGCGCTACCTGTGCAGCGGTGGCCTGAACCTGCGCAACCAGGCCGACGTGATGTCGGCGATCCTGCGCTACAACAACTCGATGGCCTACGCGCAGAACGTGCTCAGCTGGGCCGCCGCGTACGCCACCGGCGTCGTCCCGGTGGACCTGCCGCCGATCACCGGTTCGATCCCCGAGCTGAGTGACACCGAGAGCGCGACGCTGACGGCGCACCTGGACCGGCGCGCCGGGCTGGGCCCGGGGTTGCCCATCAACGCGGCCGGGCTGCCCGCCAGCGATCCGCTGTCGCTGATCCCGCTGATGGAGCGCACCGACGTCGCCAGCCAGATCAACACCGGCCTGCCCGGGTTCGGGGCCAGCCAGACACTCGGTCCGCCGCCGGGCCCGATGCCGGCGGCCGCACCGCTGCCCGCGGTACCCGCCCCGCCGCCGGCCTGGGTGCCGCCGTGGGTGCAGCAGCCGCCGCAGAAGCCCGCCCAATGCGCGGTGTTCTGCATCCAGGATCTGCCGCCCGCGGCACCTGCGCCCGCGCCGGTGCCGGCGGGCCCGCTGAACCTCGCCCCCGCACCGGCCGCGCCGCCGGCGCCGGGGCCGCTGCTGCCGCCGGCCCCGGCCGGACTGCCACCGGCACCCGGACCCGCTCCGGGACCGGCGCCCGGCCCCGTCGGCTGACGCGCCCGCATTCGTGACCACGGCACACCGGCGCCTAGACTCGCCGGTGATGTCCTCTACTCCGCACGACCTGGAAGCGGCGGTACGCACCGCCCTGACCAAGGTGATCGATCCCGAGCTGCGCCGTCCGATCACCGAAGTCGGCATGGTCAAAAGCGTCACCGTCGAATCCGACGCCTCGGTCCACGTCGAGGTGTACCTGACCACCTCGGCCTGCCCGAAGAAGACCGAGATCACCAACAGCGTCACGCGGGCGGTGCAGGACGTCCCGGGCACCGGCGCGGTCAAGGTCAGCCTCGACGTGATGAACGACGAGCAGCGCGCCGAGTTGCGCAAGCAGCTGCGCGGCGACTCGCGCGAGCCGGTCATCCCGTTCGCCCAGCCCGGATCGCTGACGCGGGTGTACGCGGTCGCGTCCGGCAAGGGCGGCGTCGGCAAGTCCAGCGTCACGGTCAATCTCGCCGCCGCGATGGCCGCGCGGGGGCTGTCCGTCGGGCTGCTCGACGCCGACATCTACGGCCACTCCGTGCCCCGGATGATGGGCACCCAGGACCGGCCCACCCAGGTCGACTCGATGATCCTGCCGCCCGTCTCCCACGACGTGCGGGTCATCTCGATCGCGATGTTCACCCAGGGCAACACCCCGGTGGTGTGGCGCGGACCGATGCTGCACCGCGCGCTGCAGCAGTTCCTCGCCGATGTGTACTGGGGCGACCTCGACGTGTTGCTGCTGGACCTGCCGCCCGGGACCGGTGACATCGCGATCTCGGTGGCGCAGCTGATCCCCGGCGCGGAGATCCTCGTCGTCACCACCCCGCAGCTGGCGGCCGCCGAGGTCGCCGAGCGGGCCGGGGCCATCGCGATCCAGACCCGCCAGCGCATCGCGGGCGTCGTCGAGAACATGGTCGACAGCCCCACCCTGAAGATGTTCGGCGAGGGCGGCGGACGCCAGGTCGCCGAGAGCCTGTCGCGCGCTGTCGGCGCCGACGTGCCACTGCTCGGTCAGGTCCCGCTGGACCCGGAGCTGGTGGCCGCGGGCGACTCGGGGGTGCCGTTGGTGCTCAGCGCCCCGGATTCCCTGGCGGGCAGGGAACTTCGCAAGATCGCCGATACGCTGTCGAGCCGCAAGCGCGGCCTGGCGGGGATGTCACTGGGCCTGGACCCGGCCGGTCGCTGACCGTCCGCGGCGCGGCGTCAGGTCGCGTCGGTGTCGAACGGCGTCGCGGTCGGCTCGGCCGCAGGAGGTGACGCCGCAGCCGGGCCCGGCCCGGACTGCGGCTTGGTCGGCGGGTTCTGCTGTGTGCCCGAGCCCGGGTTCTTCGCGTCGAACTTGCCGGTGAATATCGAGTCGTCGCCGTCGAGCAGATGCTTGGTCAGCGCCGCGCGCGGTGTCATGCCCCGCAACTTCTGCAGTTCCGACAGCGGCTCACGCAGGTCGTCGAACTCCGGGCCGAGATCCTCGCGGAGTTGGCTGGTCGCCCCGGAGACGTAGTCGCGCACCTGGCGCACCGCGCCGGAGGTCCACCGGATCGCGCCGGGCAGCCGTTCCGGTCCGAGGATCACCAGCCCGGCGATGACGAGGATGAGCATCTCGCCCCAACCGACGTTCGCGAACATCGGCTATGAAGCGCTGTCGTCGCCGATGGGCGTCACCGTCAGCGTCACATTGCGGCCTTCACGCACCACCTCGATCGGCGCGGGCTCGCCGATCTTGAGCTGGCGCACCGCGACGATCATCTCGTCGGCGTCGGCGACCTCGCGGTCCCCGACCTTGACGACGACGTCGTTCTCCAGCAGACCGGCCTGCTCTGCCGGGCTTCCCGGCTTCACGTCGGCGATCTGCGCGCCCTTGGCGACGTCGTTGCTGACCGAGCGGGCGGTCAGGCCCAGCGTCGGATGCGCGATCTTGCCGTTGCGGATCAGCGTCTCGACGACCTGCTTGACCTCGTTGACCGGGATCGCGAAGCCCAGGCCGCTGGCGCTGTCCGACAGCGACTTGCCCGCGGTGTTGATGCCGATGACCTCGGCGTCCATGTTGATCAGCGGACCGCCGGAGTTGCCGTGGTTGATCGACGCGTCGGTCTGCACGCCGTCGATCACGGTGTCGGTGTCGGAGCCGTCGCCGGACAGCGGGACGGGCCGGTGCAGCGCACTGATGATGCCGTGGGTGACGGTGCTGCGCAGGCCGAGCGGCGCGCCGGCGGCGATGACTTCCTCGCCCACCTGCAGCTTCTCCGAGTCACCCATCCGGGCGACGGTCAGGTTGTCCACGTTGTCGACCTTCAGGACCGCCAGGTCGGTCTTCGGGTCCCGGCCGACCAGGTTCGCGGGCACCTCTTTGCCGTCGTTGAACACCACCGACATCTTGAAGTCGCTGGGGTTGGTGGCCGCCTCGGAGATGACGTGGTTGTTGGTGACGATGTAGCCGCGGCCGTCGATCACGACGCCGGAACCCTGGGACCCCTCGCGGTCGCTGCTGGCCTCGATGGTGACCACGGAGTCGGCCACCGCGGCGGCCACTTTGGCGAACTGGCCCCGCGGTTCACCGTTGTCGTCGCCGCCACCGGTTTCCAGCGTGACCTTCGAGGTGGTGAACGCCGACACCACCTCGGCGGTGGTCCGGCCGACCCATCCCCCGGCGACGCCGATGAGGAGTGCGATCAGCCCGAGAACCATCAGCGCGATCGTGGACACCTTGCCGCCGAACAGCACGTCACGCACGCCGAGCTTGCCGACCGGCGCGTTCACCTGGGTCGGCGCCGCCGCGGGCACCGCCGGGGTGCCGAGCGCGGCCGGTGCGCCGGGATTGCGCCACGGATCGTCGACGTCGTCGTCGTCACCCTCGCGCTCGGCCTCCAGCGCGCCGGCGTCGGTGGGGTGGCGCTGCAGCGAGTCGACCCCGGCGTGCGGACGGCCGAACGCCTCCGCGAGCACCGGGTCGGGCGCCTGATCCTTGGGGGTGTATTCGCCCTGGTCGATGTGCTTCTCGGCGCCGAGGAACGAACCGCTCACGCCGGCCGGACGGCCGAACGCGCGCTGCGCCGCCGGATCGACGGGAGGGCGCGACACGGGGCGCGGCTCAAGACGCTCCCGACCGGTCTCGTCCAGATTGCTCACCCGTTCATCGCCCTTCGCTCGCCTGTGCCTGGTGCCGGAATCGATGCCGGCAATCGCCGACAGTCGCCGGCGGTCGGCTCCGTGTCCACCCTACCGGCGCTTGCGGCGAAGCCGTTGCGGGCTGTCAGCTAACTGCGGGGTGTCGACGGGCTCCGGCGCGTCGTCCGGTGTCCGGTCCGGGATCTGCGACAACAGGCCCAGCAAAGAGCTGGGCATCGAGACCGGGCAGGAATCCCGCAACGCTTCCCGCGCCTGCCGCTGCGCGTCGACCTCCATCGCGCACTCCGGGCACAACGACATGTGGTGCGCGGCGCGTAGATGCGCGGCCATCCGCAGCTCGCCATCGGCAAACGCGGCGATCGCCTCGGCGGACAGGTGCTCGGTGGAACCGAACTGCCGCGGACCGACGGGGTCCTCACTCTGGGAGGCGAACTGGGAGGGCAGCCAGGAGAACGCCCGGCGGAACGCATGCCCGGGATCGAACACGACCCAGCTCCTCTCCAGTCCGTCCGTTGTCAACGCGATCCTTCGAATGTAGCGCGACACGCCCGACTCGAGCGCGGGAACGTCATGCAGTTGTGACCATCTCCGCGGCCCCGGCGTCGGAGTGACGGGCCAGGTATTCGCGGATCGCCTGGCGGCCGCGGTGGATGCGGCTGCGCACCGTTCCGAGCTTCACGCCGAGCGTCGCGCCGATCTCCTCGTAGGACAGACCTTCGATGTCGCACAGCACCACCGCGGCGCGGAACTCCGGCGCGAGCGAATCCAGCGCCGCCTGTAGATCGGCCCCGAGTCGGGAGTCGTGGTAGATCTGCTCGGGGTTCGGCTCGTCGGCCGGCACCCGGTCGTAGTCCTCGGGCAGCGCCTCCATCCGGATGCGGCCGCGCCGGCGCACCATGTCCAGGAACAGGTTGGTCGTGATGCGGTGCAGCCAGCCCTCGAAGGTGCCCGGCTGATAGTTCTGCACCGAGCGGAACACCCGGATGAACGTCTCCTGGGTGAGGTCCTCGGCGTCGTGCTGGTTACCGGACAGTCGGTAGGCCAGGCGATACACCCGGTCGGCGTGCTGGCGGACGAGTTCGTCCCAGCTCGGCATCGCGGCCTTGTCCCCGGTCGCGTCGAATACCGCGGTACCGGTCAACTCCTCGGACGGTTCGACCCATTCGGCGTCGGTGAACTGCTCGAGATGGGCCATCGATACGGGTGCGGGAGCCAGCGTGCTCGCCGGCGCTTTGGACACGGGGCCGTTGATGATGGTCGTCGGATCCTCCAGATCGATGTGGCGCTGGTTCAGTCGGCCGCCATTCGGCGACCCTTCAAGATCGGAAACGCGAGGCGTCGCCTGGTTGTTCCCCGGCTGCACGGAGTCGATACGTGCGCTGGATGCGCCGTGTGTCATGCGATCACCATTTCCCGCGCCCGTGTGCCAGGCATATGAGCAAACTGAACTTTTCCTGAGAAAGACCGCTACCCCTTTTTCTAGCAGCGGAAACAGGTGTGACTCTGGTCGCGCACGCGGGCGTGTCGGTGCGGCGGGCGACGGGGTTGGTTCTACGCTGCGGGCATGGCCAACACCGACGAGCCTGGAGCGAACTCCGGCGAACTCTCCGCGCGGGCACGTCAGGCCGAAGCGATCGTCAACCACGCCGAACACTCGATCTCCGAGGACTCCATCGTCGCGGCCGCCCGGGAGCGGGCCGTCGACATCGGCGCAGGCGCGGTGACCCCCGCCGTCGGTGCATTGCTGTGCGTGCTGGCCAAGCTGACCGGGGCGCGCGCGGTGGTCGAGGTCGGCACCGGAGCCGGCGTCAGCGGCCTGTGGCTGCTCTCGGGTATGCGCGAGGACGGCGTGCTGACCACCATCGACGTCGAACCCGAACACCAGCGCATCGCCAAGCAGGCGTTCACCGAGGCCGGCGTCGGGCCCGGCCGCACCCGGCTGATCAGCGGCCGTGCCCAGGAAGTTCTGACCCGGCTCGCCGACGAGTCCTACGATCTGGTCTTCATCGACGCCGAGCCGGCCGATCAGCCCCAGTTCGTCGTCGAAGGGGTCCGGCTGCTGCGTCCGGGCGGTGCGATCGTCGTGCACCGTGCGGCCCTCGGCGGACGCGCCGGCGACGCGTCGGCGAAGGACAACGAGGTGGCCGCGGTACGCGAGGCGGCGCGCCTGATCGCCGAGGACGAACGGCTGACACCGGTGCTGATCCCCCTCGGCGACGGTCTGCTGGCCGCCGCGCGCGACTGACCATTCCCTGCGCGAGCAGACGCATTCTCCGGCGAGTCCCGCACGACACGCCGGAGAATGCGTCTGCTCGCGGCACGCCCTTGACGCCGCACTGAACGCACGTTTAACGTACTAAACATGCGTTCAGTCGACGATCTGACCGCGACGGCCCGGATCCGGGACGCTGCGATAGATCTGTTCGGCCGCGACGGCTTCTCGGTGAGCGTGCGCGCGATCGCCGCCGCCGCGGACGTCAGCCCCGGGCTCGTGATCCACCACTTCGGCTCCAAGGAGGGGTTACGCAAGGCGTGCGACACCTTCATCGCCGAAACCGTGCTCGCGAGCAAGCAGGAGTCGATCAGGAGCTCAGACCCCGCGACGTGGTTCGCGGCGATGGCCGAGATCGAGGACTACGCGCCGATGATGGCGTACCTCGTGCGCAGCATGCAGAACGGCGGAGAGCTGTCGAAGATGCTGTGGCGCACGATGATCGAGAACACCGAGCTGTACATCGAGGAGGGTGTACGGGCCGGCACGATCAAGCCGAGCGTGGACCCCGAGGCGAGGGCTCGCTTCCTCGCGCTGGCCGGTGGCGGCGGATTCCTGCTCTACCTGCAGCTGCACGAGAGCACAGACCTGAAGGTGGTGCTCCACGACTACGCCGAGCAGATGATCCTGCCCGCGCTCGAGCTCTACACCCAGGGGCTGATGGCGGACTCGACGATGTACGACGCGTTCGCCGCACAACGTGCGCGGGGGGTTCCCTTCACCGCGGCACCCGGAGCGCAGGATGGCTGAGACCACGCATGCGGTCGCGATCGCCGGGCTGCGGAAGTCGTTCGGGCGTACCACGGCACTCGACGGTCTCGACCTCACCGTGGCCCCCGGCGACATCACCGGGTTCCTCGGACCCAACGGCGCGGGAAAGTCGACGACCATCCGGGTGCTGTTGGGACTGCTGCGCGCCGACGGCGGCAGCGTGCGACTTCTCGGCGGCGACCCGTGGCGCGACGCGGTCGCCCTGCACCGCAGGATCGCCTACGTTCCCGGCGATGTCACGTTGTGGCCGAATCTGACCGGGATGCAGGCCATCGACTTCCTGGCCTCGCTGCGCGGGGACGGAAGCATCGATGCGAAGCGCCGCGATGCGCTGATCGAACGTTTCGAACTCGACCCGCACAAGAAGGCGCGCACCTACTCCAAGGGCAATCGGCAGAAGGTCGCGATCGTCGCCGCGTTCAGCACCCGCAGCGAGCTGTTCGTCCTCGACGAGCCGACATCGGGACTGGATCCGTTGATGGAGAAGGTGTTCCAGCAATGCGTCCGCGAGGTCGCCGATCGTGGTGCCGCGGTCCTGCTGTCGAGCCACATCCTCGCCGAGGTCGAAAAGCTCTGCGACGCCGTGACGATCGTGCGGGCAGGACGCACGGTGCGGTCCGGGACACTGGCCGAGATGCGCCATCTGATGCGCACCACCGTCGTCGCCCGGACGCGCGAAGACGGCGGCACCCTCGCCCACGCGCCGTACGTGCACGATCTGCGCACCGAGGACGGGCAACTTCGATTCTCGGTCGACCGTGACGATCTCGGCCGGGCGATGACCGATCTGACCGCGCTCGGCATCGATGACCTGACCGTCTCCCCCGCCTCTCTGGAGGACTTGTTCCTGCAGGAGTACCACGCGGCGGCACCGTGATGACTTCCCCGTCCCCGGGCGGCGGGCCGTGGACCGGCACCGCGCGGCTGGCCGGCCTCGCGCTGCGGCGGGACCGCGTCCGGCTCTCGGTGTGGATCGCGACGCTGACGCTGCTCATGGTGTACACCCCTAACGCGCTCGAGCTCGCGTATCCCGAAGAGGCACAACGCCTTGCGCGGGTCAACCTGCTCAGGACACCGGCGGGCATGATGATGGGTGGCCCGATGTTCGGGGTCAACGAGACCGATCTCGGCGCGATGATCGCCAACGAGCTGATGTTCACGTTGATCGTCGCGGCGTCGATCCTGGCCATTCTCACCGTGGTCCGGCACACCCGTGCCGAGGAGGAGAGCGGGGTCGCCGAACTGGTGCTGGCATCGGCCGTCGGCCGCCACGCCAGGACCACGGCGGCGCTGGCCGTCGCCTGCGGCGTGAACATCGTTCTGGCGGTGACGATGACGGCGGCGACCGTCGCGGCGGGTTTCAGGGTCGCCGACTCGGCCGCGATGTGCCTCGGCGTCACCGCGGTGGCGACGGTCTTCGCCGCCGTCGCCGCGGTGACGGCCCAACTGTGGCGTACGGCAAGGGCCGCGACCGGCGCGGCGATGGCGGTGCTCGCCGTTTCGGCGTTGGTCCGCGGGATCGGCGACGTCATCGACAACTCGGGAAGCACGCTGAGCTGGTTCTCCCCGATCGCGTGGGCACAGCAGATGCGCGCGTTCGTCGACCTGCGCTGGTGGCCCCTGGTGCTGCTCGCGGCCGTCACGGCGGCGCTCGTGGCGCTGGCCGCCGCGCTCGAGGCCCGCCGTGAGTTCGACGACGCGATCGTGCCGTCGAGCGGCGAACATCCCGGCGCCCCGCCGGTCCGCGGGCTGTTCGGCCTGCAGGTGCTGCTGCAGCGGGGACAGGTGTTCGGGTGGGCGGTAGGACTGTTCACCGCCGGGCTGGCGTTCGGGTCGATGACGAAGTCGTTGCTCGATGCGGCCGAGGGCAACGAGCTCATCGCCCAGCTCCTCCCGGTGCAGGGGCGCGACGGGGTGTACACCACGATGTCGCAGTTCCTGGCTGCCGCGGCGGGCGCGTACGTGGTCGCCGCCGTGTTGCGGGTGTACGGCGACGAGCAGTCCGGGCTCGGCGAGGCAGTGCTGGCCGCAGCGGTGCCTCGGTGGCGCTGGCTGGTCACCGCCGTCGCGGCGGCGACGGCGGGCGCCGCGGTGCTCATGCTCGCGGCGGGGCTGGGCAATGGCGTGGGCGCCGCGCTCACCCTCGACGAGCCGGGCCTGGTCGTGCGGCTGACGCTGGCGGGTCTGGCGTTCGTGCCGGCGTTGGCGGTACTCGCCGGGGTCGCGGCGGTCGCGGTCGCGGTGCGGCGCAGCTGGATCGGCTGGCTGGCGGTGACGTTCGTGATCGCCTCGCTGTATCTCGGCGCCCTGTTGCGGCTGCCGGACTGGCTGCTGGACCTCTCGCCCGTCGGGCAGACGACCGCGCCGGCCGAGGTCCCGGTGCCGGCCATGATCGTGATGGTGCTCGCCGCAACGCTTTTCACCGCGCTGGCGGTGGGGATCTACCGGAACAGGGACGCGGTATGAAGATCAAGCTGCAGGCGCTGGCATCCACGCTGATCGGACTCGTCATCTTCGCCGCCGTACTGTTCTGGCCCGCAGGCACGCTCGACTACTGGCAGGCCTGGGTGTTCATCACGGTCTTCGTCGTGACGACGATCGTCCCGACGGTGTATCTGGCTGTCCGCCACCCCGATGTGCTGGCCCGGCGGATGAAGGCGGGCCCGCTGGCCGAGACCCGGCCGGTCCAGCGGCTCGTCATCACCGGGGTGACGGTCCTGGTGCTGGGGACCTTCGTCCTCTCCGCGCTGGACCACCGGTTCGGGTGGTCCCACGTGCCGGTGTGGCTCACGCTGCTGGCCAACCTGCTCGTCGGTGTCGGGCTCGGGATCACCCAGTTGGTCATCGTGCAGAACAACTTCGCCGGGGCCAGCGTCACCGTCGAACCGGGGCAGACCCTGGTCTCCACCGGCCTGTACGGAATGGTCCGCCATCCCATGTACTCCGGGGCCGCATTGATGATGCTCGCGACACCCCCGGCGCTGGACTCGCTGTGGGGCCTGGCCGGCGTCGCCGCGGCGGCCCCGCTGATGGTCGCCCGCATCCTCGACGAGGAGAAGATGCTGACGGAGGAACTGCCCGGATATCGCGAGTACACCCGGCAGGTGCGGGCCCGCTTGATCCCCGGGGTGTGGTGAGCGTGCTCGTCGCATACTGATTCGCATGGAGCTGCTCACCGGTTTCGGCCTGGCGACGGCGGCCGGGCTGAACGCCTACATCCCGCTGCTCGCGCTCGGGCTGCTGGCCCGGTTCACCGGCCTGGTGACGCTGCCCGCCGGCTGGGAGTGGCTGACGAACGGCTGGGTCATGGTGATCGTGGCGGTGCTGCTGGTCGTCGAGGTCGTCGCCGACAAGGTGCCCGCGCTCGACAGCGTCAACGATGCGGTGCAGACGTTCGTGCGGCCGGCCGCGGGCGGCATCGTGTTCGGTTCCGGCACGTCCGCGCAGACCGCGGTCGTCACCGACCCCGCCGCGTTCGCGCAGTCCGGCCAGTGGATCCCGGTGTTGATCGGCATCGCGATCGCACTGGTGGTGTCGTTGACCAAGTCCACGGTGCGCCCGGCCGCCAATGTCGCGACGGCCGGGATGGCCGCACCGGTGCTCAGCACCGCCGAGGACATCGCCAGCGTCGCGCTGGTTTTCGTCGCGATCTTGGTGCCGATGCTCGTCCTGGTCGCGCTGCTCGCGCTGGCGTGGGTCGCGGTCCGGCTGGTCCGCAGGCGCCGGGCCGCACAACGGGCCGCGCCCGGACGCTGACCCCCGTCCGGGTGCCGGTGGCTTAGATCCACACACCCTTGCCGACGGCCACCACGCCGCCCGCGCTGACGGTGAACCGTTCCCGGTCCTTGTCCAGGTCGACCCCGACCATCTCACCGGGGCCGACGACGACGTTCTTGTCCAGGATCGCGTGCCGCACCACCGCGCCGCGGCCGATGCGCACGCCCGGCATGATCACGCTGCCCTCGACGATGGCGCCGTCGTCGATCGCGACATTGGACGACAACACCGAATTGCGAACGGACGCAGCCGAAATGATGCTGCCCGCGCCCACCACCGATTCCTGGGCGGACCCGCCGTTGACGAATTTGGCCGGCGCCAGGTTCTCGGCGCCGCCGCGGATCGGCCAGCGCTTGTTGTACAGGTTGAAGATCGGGTGCACCGACACCAGGTCCATGTGCGCGTCGTAGAACGCGTCCAGCGTGCCGACGTCACGCCAGTAGCCGTGGTCGCGTTCGGTGGCACCGGGCACCTCGTTGTTGCTGAAGTCGTAGACCGAGGCCATTCCGTCGGCCACCAGGCGGGGAATGATGTTGCCGCCCATGTCGTGGTCGGAATCGTCGTCCTCGGCGTCCGCGCGGATCGAGTCGATCAGCACCTTGGTGGTGAAGACGTAGTTGCCCATCGATGCGAACGTCATGTCCGGGTCGTCGGGCGTGCCCGGCGGGTCGGCCGGCTTCTCCACCCATCCCCTGATGCGTCCCGAGTCGTCGGCGTCGATGCAGCCGAACGCGCTGGCCTCCGAGCGCGGCACCCGGATTCCGGCGACCGTCGCACCCGCTCCGCTCTCGATGTGTTGCTGGACCATCTGCTCGGGGTCCATGCGGTAGACGTGGTCGGCGCCGAAGATCACGATGTAGTCGGGATCCTCGTCGTAGATCAGGTTCATCGACTGATAGATCGCGTCCGCCGACCCGGTGTACCAGCGCGGGCCGAGGCGCTGCTGGGCCGGCACCGGGGTGATGTACTCCCCTGCGAGCCCCGACAGCCGCCAGTTCTGGGATATGTGGCGGTCCAGCGAATGCGACTTGTACTGCGTCAAAACGCAGATCCGCAGGAATCGGGCGTTGACGAGATTCGAGAGCACGAAATCGATCAGGCGGTAACCGCCACCGAAAGGCACCGCGGGCTTCGCCCGGTCGGCCGTCAGCGGGTAGAGCCGCTTACCCTCCCCGCCCGCCAGGACGATGCCCAGCACATGTGGCGCTTCCCTCATGTTTCCAACCTATCCGCACGCCGCGACGGCGGCTAGCCATTCGCCGCCAACTCGCGCGTCCCCGGCCCGCCACACGCCGCTGACGACGGGTTTTCGGGCTGTCCGTCAAGACAATTGGGGATGCGGCGCAGCGCATCGAGAAGTTGGATACGGTCAGGAGCATGCGGGTGGCGATGATGACGCGGGAGTATCCACCGGAGGTCTACGGCGGCGCCGGCGTCCATGTCACCGAACTCGTCGGGCAGCTGCGGCTGCTGTGCGAGGTCGACGTGCACTGCATGGGGGCACCGCGCCCCGGTGCGACGGTTGCCCAGCCCGACCCGGCGCTGGCCGGCGCGAACCCGGCGCTGGCGACGCTGTCGGCCGACCTGTCCATGGTCAACTCCGCCGCGCAGGCCACCGTGGTGCACTCCCACACCTGGTACGCCGGGATGGCGGGGCATCTGTCGGCACTGCTCTACGGGGTGCCGCACGTGCTGACCGCGCACTCGCTGGAGCCGATGCGGCCGTGGAAGGCCGAGCAGCTCGGCGGCGGCTACCGCATCTCGTCGTGGGTGGAGAAGACCGCGGTGGAGGCCGCCGATGCCGTCATCGCCGTCAGCGCCGGGATGCGTGAGGACGTGCTGCGCACGTATCCGGCGCTGGACCCCGGCAAGGTGCATGTCGTCCTCAACGGGATCGACACCGACAAATGGCGTCCGGTCGAAGCCGGCGGCGACGGGTCGGTGCTGACCGAACTCGGTGTGGACCTGTCCCGTCCGATCGTCGCGTTCGTCGGCCGGATCACCCGGCAGAAGGGCGTCGCCCATCTGGTGGCGGCCGCGCACCACTTCGATCCCGCGGTGCAGCTCGTGCTCTGCGCCGGCGCCCCCGACACCCCGGAGATCGCCGAGGAGGTTGCCTCCGCGGTGCAGCAGCTGTCCCAGAGCCGCACCGGGGTGTTCTGGGTCCGGGAGATGCTGCCTCAGCCGAAGATCGACGAGATCTTGTCCGCGGCAACGGTATTCGTATGCCCATCGGTGTACGAACCGCTGGGCATCGTGAACCTGGAGGCAATGGCGTGCGCGACGGCGGTGGTCGCCTCCGACGTCGGCGGCATCCCCGAGGTGGTCTCCGACCAGCAGACCGGGCTGCTGGTGCACTACGACGCCGACGCGCCGGCGACGTTCGAACGTGACCTCGCCGAGGCCGTCAACGCCCTGGTCGCCGACCCGCAGCGGGCCGGGCGGTACGGGCAGGCGGGCAGGCAGCGCTGCATCGACCATTTCTCATGGGCGCGCATCGCCGAACAGACCGTGCAGATCTATCGCACGGTCTCGGCCTAGCGGAGTCGGCGCTAGCTGGTCACGCCCTTGAGTTCGTCGCCGAGGGCGGCGGCTTCCTCCGGGGTGAGCTCGACGACGAGTCGGCCCCCGCCTTCCAGTGGAACCCGCATCACGATGCCTCGCCCCTCCTTGGTCGCTTCCAGTGGACCGTCTCCAGTCCGGGGCTTCATCGCCGCCATCGAGTGCTCCCTCCACAATGGGCGTGCCCGTCAGGGCCTCGTCTGTCCGTGAGCCGGAAGCTGGGCACCGTTGGGCGTGCACCGACAGCACCCGGCTCTGAACTGCTACAGGTTCCATTGTTCCCTATCCAGGCCGAGTCGTGTGCGAAGACCCGGCTATAGCTGCTCTGACGGGGCCTTTTGATTCGCTGAACCGCCGGCCCCGGTCGCCTCCACACGCGGTACCCAGCAGTCGGCGACGTGGTCGTCGACCATCCCGGTGGCCTGCATCAGGGCGTACGCCGTCGTGGGCCCGACGAACCGGAATCCGCGTTTCTTGAGTTCCTTGGCCATGGCCGTCGACTCCGGGGACACCGCGGCGACGTCCGCCAGACTCTCCGGCCGCGACCGCGTCGCCCGGTCCGCCGGCGCGAACGACCACAGCAGCTCCCCGAGATCCTCACCGGCGTCGGTCATGTCGGCGACCACACGGGCGTTGGCGATGGTGGCCTCGATCTTGGCGCGGTTGCGCACGATGCCCGACTCGGACATCAGCCGTTCGACGTCGCGGTCGCCGTAGCGCGCGACGCGCTCGACGTCGAAACCGTCGAACGCCGCCCGGAAGTTGTCCCGCTTGCGCAGGATGATCAGCCAGGACAGTCCGCTCTGGAACGCCTCCAGACTGACCCGCTCGAACAGCTCGGGCGAGCCGTGCAGCGGGCGGCCCCATTCGGTGTCGTGGTAGTCGCGGTACAGCACGAAGTCGGCGTCCGACAGCCGCGACTGATCGATCCACCCGCAGCGGGTCCGGCTGTCCGGTTCCATCGCCTGTTTCATGCCGGTCACGAGTCGTCCCGCGCGTACTCCGGGGGAAGGGCGTGCGCCCCGGCCGGCGCGTCGGCGCCCTGCTGCCCGGGGTCCGCATCGAGGCCGTAGGACGAGCGCACCGCGGCGAGTTCACCACGCAACATGTCGATCTCGCGGCCGAGCCGGTCGAGCACCCAGTCGACTTCGCTGGGCTTGTAGCCACGCAGCGTCTGGGTGAATTTCACGGCCTCGACGTCGGCCCCGGTGACACCGGACGCGGGCAGCACGGTCGCGGTGGTCCCCTGGGGAAGCGGCGGCAGCACCTCACCGCGACCGAACAACACACTGCCCACGGCGAACAACACGATGCCGACGAGCACCAGTACGACGAGGTAGAGCAGGACGAGAGTCACCCCTCGATAGTGCCCGACGGCACCGACGACCGCGGCGCGGCCACCCGTTGGGTCAGCGCGGCCGCAGCGTGTTCATCGGCGGACGGTCACACAACGACACCGTCGACGTGCGCGGGGTGTAGTCCTCGCCGTCGGCGAAGAACTGGGTCAGCCCGACGCCGGAGTCCGGGACGCCGCAGCGCGACAGCAGCGTGCCGATGACCTGCCTGCTCATCGACGCCAGCTCGGTCAGCGGCCGGTTGCGGTGCGTACGCACACCGAGGTTGACCTGCGCGATGGCGTCCAGCCCCAGCCGGTCGTAGGTGTCGATGAGCAGCCCGATCTCGACGCCGTAGCCCGGCGCGAACGGCACCGCGGTCAACAGTTCGCGGGTGCCGGCGTATTCGCCGCCCAGCGGCTGGTACAGGCACATCAACTCGGGGCGCAGCGAGGCCAGCAGCGGGCGGGCCACCAGCTCGGTGACACGGCCGCCGCCGTTGGCGTCCTCCTTGCCGCTGACCTTCAGCGGCCTCCGGTAGAAGCCCTTGACCAGATGCACACCCTCGGTCGTCAGCAGCGGACCGAGCAGCTTGGGCACGAACATCGGGTCCGGATCGATCAGGTCGGAGTCGACGAACGCGATCAGGTCGCCGGTGGTGGCCGCCAGCGACCGCCACAGCACCTCGCCCTTGCCGGGCTGCGGCGGCACCTCGGGCAGCGCGACCTCTCGGCTGACCACCCGGGCCCCCGCGGCGACCGCCCGGATCTCGGTGTCGTCGGTGGAACCGGAGTCCAGCACGATCAACTCGTCGACGAGGCCACCCAGCAACGGGGTGATGGTCTCGACGACGCTGGCGACGGTCTCCTCCTCGTTCAGTGCGGGAAGCACGACCGACACCGTGCGGCCGCGCTTGGCGGCCACCAGTTCGGCGATCGACCAGTCCGGCCGGCTCCAGCTGCGATCGGTCAACCAGCGGTGTTCGGCGACCTCGTAGGTGGCCAGTTCATCGACGCGGTCAGACAGCACAGTCATGCCAATCCCCTCACCGTGTGTTTCGGCGGACGGGCGCCTCGGATTGACGCAACCATCTCCAGTACCCGACGCGTGGGACCCACCTCGTGCACCCGGAAAACGGCGGCGCCTTCCGCGGCCGCCAGAGCGGTCGCGGCCAGGGTGCCCTCGAGGCGTTCGGTCAGTCCCACACCCAGAGTTTCCCCGACGAAATCCTTGTTGCTCAGCGCCATCAGGACCGGCCATCCAGTGTTAACAAGCTCTTTTACATGACGCAACAAACTAAGACCGTGGTAAGTGTTCTTGCCGAAATCGTGGGTCGGATCGATCAGGATGCGGTCGCGGGCGACCCCGAGCGACACCGCCCGCTCGGCCGCGGCCGTCACCTCGGCCAGCACGTCGTCGACGACGCCCCTCTCGGTCAGCCCGTAGTTGACCCGGAACGGCCGGGTCCGCGGCACCGCGCCACCGGTGTGCGAACACACCAGGCCCGCGCCGAACTCGGCGGCCACGGCCGCCAGGTCGGGGTCGGCGCCGCCCCACGTGTCGTTGATCAGGTCCGCACCAGCCGCACACGCCTGTTTGGCCACCTCGGCGCGCCAGGTGTCCACGCTGATCAGCTGGTCCGGGAACGTCTCGCGCAGCCATTCGATGAACGGCACCACCCGGGCGATCTCCTCGTCGACCTCGACGGTGACCCCGGGCCCGGCCTTCACCCCGCCGACGTCGACGATGTCGGCGCCGTCGGCGATGACGCGGTGCGCGGCCTGCTTGGCCGCCTCGTCGGTGAACGTCGCCCCGCGGTCGTAGAACGAGTCGGGCGTCCGGTTCACGATCGCCATGATCAGCGCACGGTCCCCCGCGACCGGGCGACCCAGGAACGTCGACTGCACCTCCCCAGGCTACGTGCAGCTACTTGGGCTTCTTGCCGTCCTTGACCTCGATCAGGTACTCCTCGTAGAACTCGACGTAGCCCTCCTCGCGCCCCGACAGCACGTAGATCGGGTCCTCGACCTTGACGTCGTCGTCCTCGCCCTCGCCGCTGGAGCCGCCGTAGCCCTCCTTGCGCAGGTCCCCCTTCTGGCTCTTGAACGTCGAGGTGTGGGCGAGTTCTGAGACCACCCGCACGAACAGCGGCACCGCGTAGCCGGGCAGTTTGTCGAAGGCGGCCTTGGCCAGCGATTTGCCGTCGAACTCCTTGCCCTCTTTGAGCTGGATGGCGACCATGCCGGCGCGGCCGCCGGTGTCGGGCACCTCGACGCCGAAGACGGTGGCCTCCTCGACCTGCGGGTCGGTCGACACCGCCGCCTCGACCTCGGTGGTGGCCACGTTCTCACCCTTCCAGCGGAAGGTGTCACCGAGCCGGTCGGTGAACGCCGCGTGCCCGAACCCCTGGGCACGCATCAGGTCCCCGGTGTTGAACCACACGTCGCCCTCCTTGAAGGCGTCGCGGACCAGCTTCTTCTCCGACTCCTTCTTGTCGGTGTAGCCGTCGAAGGGCTGGAAGTTGCTGACCTTCGACAGCAGCAGGCCGGGCTCCCCCTTCTTGACCTTGCGCACCCGGCCGTCGTCGCCGCGCACCGGCTGGCCGGTGTGCTCGTCGTACTCGACGAACGCGACCGGGCTGGGGCAGATCCCGGTGGTCTTGTCGACGTTGAGGACGTTGACGAACGCGGTGTTGCCCTCGCTGGCGGCGTAGAACTCGCAGACCCGCTTGATGCCGAAGCGTTCGGTGAACGCGTCCCAGATCGCCGGGCGCAGACCGTTGCCGCAGATGACCCTGACCCGGTGCTTGCGGTCGGTCGGCTTCTCGGGCTGGTTGAGCAGGTAGGTGCAGATCTCGCCGATGTAGACGAATGCGGTGGCGTCGTAGCGGATCACGTCGTCCCAGAACTTCGACGCCGAGAACGACTTACCCAGCGCCAGCGTCGCCCCGGAGCTCAGCACCGACGACAGCGCCACCGTCAGCGCGTTGTTGTGGTAGAGCGGCAGGCAGCAGTAGAGCGTGTCGTTGCTGTTGAGGCGCATACCGAGGCCGCCGAACCCGGCCAGTGCGCGCAGCCACCGGTAGTGGGTCATCACGCTGGCCTTCGGCATGCCGGTGGTGCCGGAGGTGAAGATGTAGAACGCCTTGTCCTTGGCGAGCACCGCGGACGTGGTCGCGGGGTTGCTGGTCGGCGCCGTCTCGGCGAGCTGCTTGAACTCGTCGAGGGTGACCAGCCCGTCGGTGTCGGCGCCGGATTCGGTGATGTGTTCCACGAACTCGGTTTCGGCGACCACGACCGAGGCCGACAGCAGTCCGAGGCTGTGCTTGAGGACCTCGTCGCGCTGGTGGTAGTTGAGCATCCCCGAGATCGCCCCGCACTTGACCGCGGCGAGCATGAGCAGCACCGGTTCCGGGGAGTTGCGCATCATGATGCCGACGACGTCACCGTGGCCGACTCCCTTGGCCGCCAGCACCGCGGCATAGCGGTTGACGGTCTCGTTCGCCTCGGCATAGGTGATCTCGCGGTCCTCGAACTTGAGGAACACCTTGTTGCCGTACTGCGCGGCCCGGTCCTGGAAGACCTTCCCGATGGACGTCTTCGCGGTCGGGCGGGCACCGAAGCCGGTGACCACGCCGCGCACGATCGTCGGCGTATCCCTGACCAGTCCCGGTACCTGTTTGGCGATATCGAGCAGACCGACGCTGCTGCGGGTCCCCGACTTCTTGCTCACTGTGCCTCCGCTGTCTCCGCTGCTGCTGTTGTGTGCGTCACCCTAGCCGGGGTGCGCAGGCGGCCAGAGCGGCATCGACGTCGTCGACGACGACGAGGGACCGCATCGCGTCCTCGGCGACGTATCCGGTTCCGACCAACCCCCGCAGCCAGGCCAGGAGACCGTCGTAGTGCCCCGTGGTGTCGAGCATCACGATCGGTTTGGTGTGCATACCCAAATAGCCCGCTGTCCAGGCTTCGAAGAACTCCTCGAGGGTGCCGATCCCGCCGGGCAGCGCCAGGAACGCGTCCGCGCGGTCCTCCATCACCTGTTTGCGTTCCCGCATCGTGTCGGTGACGACCAGTTCGTCGGCTTCGGTGTCGGCGACCTCCCGGTGCACGAGCGCCTTCGGGATCACACCGACGGTGTATCCGCCGTGGCTGCGGGCCGCGCTCGCCACCTCGCCCATCGCCGAGACGTTGCCGCCACCGGAGACCAGCGTCCAACCCCGGTCCGCGATGCCGGCGCCGACGGCGCGGGCCAGCTCCAGCAGCGCGGGATGAGTCGGACCCGAGGCGCAGTAGACACAGACGGCCCATTCACGGTCTGGATCTCGGGACACACCACCAACCTAGCCACATAGACTCCGGCATGTGCCTTCGCCTCTGCCTCTCGGATGGGTGATCGCGCCCGCCGATCCGGTGCTCGACCAGCTCGAACTCGGTGTGCGGACCCGCGCGGGGGCGGTGCTGATCGGCCCGTCCGGGGTCGGGAAGACGACGCTGGCACGGACCGTCGCCGACCGGCTGGCAGCCGAGTTCCCGCGCGTGGACTGGGTGTTCGCGACGACCGCCCGCCAGCCTGTGCCCTTCGGGGCATTCGAACGGCTCATCACGGTTCCCGAGACCGGGTCGGCCACGGCGGTGTCGCGCGCGGCCGCCGAACAACTCGGCGACGGGCGGCTGTTGATCGTCGACGACGCGCACCTGTTGGACCCGCTGTCGAGTGCGCTGGTCCATCAGCTGGCGGTCGAGGGGACGGCGCGACTGCTGCTCACCGCGACGGCCGACGACGCGCCGGTGCCCGCCGAGGTGAGCGCACTGTGGCGCGACGGTCTGGTGGCCCGCGTCGACGTGCGACCGCCGGGGCACGACGACGCCCGGCTGCTCGCACAGGCCGACGAATTCGTCGCGACCCTGCCGGCCCCGGCACGCAGCGTGCTGGAGTTCCTGACGGTGTCGGATCCATTGCCGCGCACCGATGCCGACACGCTGGCCGGCGCCGATGCGGTCGACGCGGCGCTGGAGTGCGGCGCCGTGCTGGCCATCGGCGGTGAACTTCGCCCCGCACACCCACTGCTGCTCGACGCGGTCCGCGGTGCACTCGGCGGCCCGGAACTCCGTCGGCTGCGCACCGCGGTGGTCGAGCGCACGTCCGGGCCCGGCCGGGGCGTGGTCTCGCGGCTGCGGACGGCGTTCCTGGCGATCGGCAGTGACCGCGCCCTGACCGCTTCCGAGCTGTGCGCGGCGGCGCGGGAAGCGCTGAGGCTCGGCGATCTCGATCTGAGCGAACGGCTCGGCCGGGCCGCGCTGGCCCAGTCGCCGCAACTCGACGCCCGGTTGACCGTCGGGTATGCGCTGGCCTGGCAGGGCCGGGGCCGCGACGCCGACGAGATCCTCGCCGAGATCGACCCGGCGACACTGAGCGAAGACGAGCTGCTGGCGTGGGCGCTGCCCACCGCGGCCAACCAGTTCTGGATGCTGTCCGAACCCGAACGCGCGACGGCGTTCCTGCGAACGACCCGCGGCAAGGTGACGTCGCCGTCGGCGCGGATCACACTGGACGCCCTGTCTGCGACGTTCACGATGAACGCCGGAAACCTGGGCCGTGCACTGGAACTCGCCGACGAGGTGCTGGGGTCGGAATACGCCGACGACACCGCCGTCGGATGGGCGGCCTCGGCGGCGGCGTTGAGTTCGGCGCGGATGGGCCGGTTCGCCGACGTCGACGCGCTCGCCGAGCGCGCGCTGTCGGCCGGGCAGCCGGGTCTGTTGCGGTTCACCAGTGGCTTCGGCCAGACCACGGCGCTGATGATGACCGGCGACACCGACCGCGCTCTGGAGCTGGCGCGGCGGCTGACCGATCTCGCGCAGCGGCATCAGCCGGGCCGGGCGATCGGCGCGGTGCTCACCGCCGATGTGCTGATCGCATCCGGTGAGCACGCCGAGGCGGTGCCGCTGCTTCGCGACGCCGCGGCGGCGCTCGCACCGACCGGCTACTCCTGGGGGCCCCTGGCGTGGATGCTGCTCGCGCAGGCGCTGGGCCGGCTCGGCCAGCCGGTGGAGGCCGGAAAGGCGTTGTCCCGCGCGGAAACCAAGCACGGTCTCAAGTCGATGTTGTTCGCCCCCGAGCTGGCACTCGCACGGGCCGCGACGATGTCGGCACGAGGCGACGAGCACGGCGCGGTCGCGGCGGCACGTGACGCCGTGAAGGCCGCAGAACGCGGCGGCCAGCAGGCGGTCGCGCTGCGCGCGGCACGCGACGGGGCGCAGCTAGGCGATCCGCGGGCCGCCGAGACGCTGGCCCGGTTGTCCCGCGACCTCGACTGCGCGTTCGCGCGGGCGGCGCTGAGGTAACCGGTTCTGGAGCGCTTTTGGTGCGCCGAGGTCCGGTTCTGGGCTCATAGGATCGACACACCGACGATTCCGGAGGTGACGATGACCGAGCCCCTTTCGGTGGACCCGCACGGCGTGCGAACACTCGCCGAGGTCCACGGCGGGGTGGCCGCCGGGCTCGGCGCGCTGGGAGCATCCGCGCCTGGTTCCGCTCCACTCGCCGCGTCGCACGGACCGATCGCCGCCGCCGTCGACACCGCGCTGACAGGCACGTTGGGCCGGCGGTCCCGTTCGGTGGCCGGCGCCCGATCCGCCGGCGAGACGATCGCCGAACTGCTGCACCAGGCGGCGCTGGCCTACGAACGCGGCGACGAGCGCGGCGGCGACGCGATCAGTGCGGCTGCCGACCGGATGGCGCAGGCCCCGGAGGCCGTTGCCGCGACGGCGGCGCCGAGCCCACCCGGCGCCGATGCGCTGGGACAGGCCGTCGGCCAGCTGGGCCAGCTCGGGGTGCTGGGCCAGCAGCTCGCCGCGCCGTTGGCGGCGTTGGCCCCCGCCCTGCTCACACTGCCCGCGCAGCTGGCCTCCGGGCTCGCCCAGTCGGGCTTGTCCGAGGAAACCGATTCCAGCACAACCGGTCTCGCCGACGTAGCATCGCCCGCAGAAGCGGTCGCGACGCGCGAGGACACCGGCGCGCCCGCGCGCGAGGACACCGAGGAGCCCGCGCGCGAGGACACCGGCGAGCAGGAGCTTGCCCCGACACCGCCTGCAGAACCCGCACCGGTTCCGCCCGCCGTACCGCGGCCCGCGCCGACCCGCCCGTCGCTCTAGGTGCGCTCGGCCAGCCGGCCGTCCTGCAGGCGCAGCACACGATCCACGCCGACGGCGTCCAGGAACGCCGCGTCGTGGCTGACCACGATGAAGGCCCCGCGGTAGCCGCTCAACGCGTCCCGCAGGTGTTCGGCGCTGACGAGGTCGAGGTTGTTCGTCGGCTCGTCGAGCAGCAGCAGTTGCGGTGCGGGTTCGGCGAACAGCACGCAGGCCAGCGTCGCACGCAACCGTTCCCCGCCGGACAGCACGCGCACCGGAAGGTCGACGGCATCTCCACGGAACAGGAACTGCGCCAACAGATGCCGTCGCCGGGTCAGCGACAGACTCGGGGCGGACGCCGCGAGGTTGTCGGCCACGCTGCGCTCGTCGTCGAGCAGGTCGAGGCGCTGCGACAGGTAGGCCACCCGGCCGCGGGCCGTCGCGACGGTGCCGGCGTCCGGCGGCAGCTCCCCGAGCAGCACCCGCAGCAGC
The DNA here is from genome assembly GCF_002086815.1 of Mycolicibacterium parafortuitum. GTDB lineage: Bacteria > Actinomycetota > Actinomycetes > Mycobacteriales > Mycobacteriaceae > Mycobacterium > Mycobacterium parafortuitum. Next base: position 40,296 of record NZ_MVID01000034.1, on the reverse strand, counting down.
GTGGTCTTGCCCGCGCCGTTCGGCCCGGTCAGCGCGATCCGTTCCGGGCCTCGCACCGACACGCTGACATCGGTGAGCACCTCGCGACCCCCGACGCGCACCCGTATCCCGTTGGCGTCCAACACCGTGCGTCCGGCCGGGACGACGGTGTCGGGCAGGTCGAGTACCAGCGTGTCGTCGTCACGCACCGCCTGCTCCGCGTCGGCGAGGCGGCTCACGGCGTCGTCGAGGCGCCGGGCGTGCACGTCGTCGGTGCGGCCCGCGGTCTGCTGGGCCCGGCGTTTCCTGGCGCCGGCGACGATCTTCGGCAGCCCCGCGTCCCCCAGGGTGCGTTTCGCCACCGCCGATCGCCGTTCTTGCCGTTCCCGGGCTTCCTGGCGTTGCCGCTTCTCGCGTTTGACCGCCTGCTCGGCAGAACGGACGGCATCCTGGGCCGCGCGCCGCGATTCCTGCAGCGCTTCGATGTAGGCGGTGAAATCACCGCCGTAGAGCCGCAATTCGTCGCGGTGCAGCTCGGCGATCCGGTCCATCCGGTCGAGCAGCATGCGGTCATGGCTGACGACGAGCAGACAGCCGCGGAAGTCGTCGAGCGCATCGTAGAGCCGCTGCCGCGCATCGGCGTCGAGGTTGTTGGTGGGCTCGTCGAGCAGGAGCACATCCGGGCGGCGCAGCAGTTCGCGGGCCAGGCCGAGGGTGACCGCCTCACCGCCGGACAGTGAGCGCAGCGAGCGGTCGAGTTCGATGTGGCCGAGGCCCAGCCGGTCGAGCTGGGCCCGGGTGCGTTCCTCGACGTCCCAGTCGTCGCCGATGGCGGCGAACACCGCGTCACCGGAATCCCCTGCCGCCAATGCGGACAACGCGTCGAGCACCGGTGCGACGCCGAGGACCTCGGCGACCCGGCGGTCGTCGAGCAGCGGAAGGGTCTGCGACAGGTAGCCGACCACACCGTCGGCGCCGGCGGCGCCCGCGGTGGGCCGCAGTTCTCCGGCGATCAGGCGCAGCAGGGTGCTCTTGCCTGCGCCGTTGGGGGCGACCAGGCCGGTGCGGCCGGCGCCGAGGGTGAACGACAGATCGCTGAACAGCGCGGTCGCCGCGGGACCGGTGTCGAAGGAGAAGGACAGGTGCGTACAGATGATCGACGGCATGCGGATGCTCTCGGTGAGGGGCGGACAGAGACCGGAATCCTCTAGAGCGACAGCATGTATTTCAGGTTATCGGTGCGGTCAACCGGTTAAATAGCGCCGCAGCATCTCGGTCACCGCGGTGATCTGCGCGACCTCGACGTGTTCGTCGACGCGGTGCGCGAGGTTCGGGTCTCCCGGGCCGTAGTTCACCGCGGGGATGCCGAGGGCGGCGAAGCGGGACACGTCGGTCCAGCCGTACTTGGCGCGCACCTGCCCGCCGGCCGCCTGCACCAGCGCGGCGGCCGCGGGCTTGGCCAGACCGGGCAGCGCGCCCGCGGCGCAGTCGGTGAGCTCGATCGTCACGTCGAGGCCGTCGAACACCTCGCGGACATGGGCGTAGGCCTGTTCGACGCTGCGGTCCGGCGCGAAGCGGAAGTTGACGGTCACGCTCGCCAAGTCGGGAATCACGTTGCCGGCGACACCGCCGTCGATGCGCACCGCCGACAATCCCTCACGGTAGGTGCAGCCGTCGATGTCGACGCTGCGGGCCTGATACGCCTTGAGCCGGGCCAGCACCTCGCCGAGCTTGTGAATCGCGTTGTCCCCCAGCCAGGACCGGGCCGAATGGGCGCGGGTGCCCGCGGCGCGGACGACGACACGCAGGGTGCCCTGGCAGCCGGCCTCGATGTAGCCGCCGGACGGTTCACCGAGGATCGCGACATCGGCGGCGAGCCATTCGGGCAGGTCCCGCTCGATGCGACCGAGCCCGTTGGCGGTGGCCTCGATCTCCTCGCAGTCGTACATGACGAGCGTGATGTCGTGGGTGGGATCGGCGACGGTCGCCGCCAGGTGCAGGAACACGGCGTCGCCGGATTTCATGTCCGAGGTACCACAGCCGTACAGCAGCCCGTCGTGCATCCGGCTCGGCAGGTTGTCGGCGGCCGGAACGGTGTCGATATGCCCGGCGAGCAGCACCCGCGACGGCCGGCCGTAGTCGGTACGGGCTAGCACCGCGTCCCCACTGCGGATGATGTCGAAGCCGGTGGTCTGCTCGCGCAGCGCGCGCTCGATCTCGTCGGCGATGCGGGACTCGTGGCGCGACTCGCTGGGGATGTCGACCAGCGCCGCCGTCAAGGCGACCGGGTCGGCGTGTAAGTCCAGCACAACTACCCACGTTAGCCGGTCGGGGCGCGCGGTAACCTGTTGCATCGTGACTGCAGCTTCTGGCGTCGGCGTCGCGACGATCGCGGCCGACGGATCCGTTCTCGATACCTGGTTCCCCGCCCCCGAGCTGACGGCGGACGGGCCGTCGGGAACGGTGCGGTTGTCCGTCGCCGAGGCGCCCGCCGAACTGGCCGCGCTGGTGGGCCGCGACGAGGACCGTGACGTCGAGGTCGTGCTGGTGCGGACCACGATCGCGTCCCTGCAGGACAAGGCCGCCGACGCGTACGACGCCTACCTGCGTCTGCACCTGCTGTCGCATCGGCTGGTGGCGCCGCACGGGCTCAACGCCGACGGGTTTTTCGGCGTGCTGAGCAACGTGGTGTGGACCAGCCACGGGCCGTGCGCGATCGAGGGCTTCGAGAGAGTGCGTGCGCGGCTGCGCCGCCGGGGCCCGGTCACGGTGCACGGGGTCGACAAGTTCCCGCGGATGGTCGACTACGTGCTGCCGTCCGGGGTGCGGATCGCCGACGCGGACCGGGTGCGCCTGGGCGCGCACCTGGCGGCGGGCACGACCGTGATGCACGAGGGGTTCGTGAACTTCAACGCGGGCACGCTGGGCAGCTCGATGGTCGAGGGCCGCATCTCGGCGGGCGTCGTCGTCGACGACGGCTCCGACGTCGGCGGCGGTGCGTCCATCATGGGCACACTGTCGGGCGGCGGCACGCAGGTCATCTCGGTCGGTAAGCGGTGCCTGCTCGGCGCGAACGCGGGGCTGGGTATCTCGCTCGGTGACGACTGCGTGATCGAGGCCGGGCTGTACGTGACGGCCGGGACGAAGGTGACCACCTCTGACGGGCAGACCGTCAAGGCCCGTGAACTCTCCGGTGCCAGCAACCTGCTGTTCCGCCGCAACTCCGTGACCGGTGCCGTCGAGGTCGTCAAACGCGACGGCACGGGCATCACCCTCAACGAGGCACTGCACGCAAATTGACGTGGAGTAACCACCCGCCTCGCCTCGCGAGCGCGGGTGTCTTCGCGCCTGCACGCCGCGGTACGTGGCGCGCCCGCGCTTTCTCACCGCCGTCGACCCTCACCTCACCGGCCGTCGGCACGCGCACGGAATTTGCTGTTTTCGCTCGGATCGGTTAATGGCGGGCTGTTTCGACAGACACGTGTCGTGACCCGCACAAGCCTTTGCGGTAGCTAGCACTTTGGTTATCTACGCCCTCGTTATTTATGATCTTGCCCGACGATCTTGAAGCCAGGTAGTCGACCAGCGCCTCCCAGCCCCCGGCTTTCGAGAAGGGATCTCCAGCGTGTCCATCGCCGTCGAGGTATCAGCGAAATCACCCCTCCTCGCCAGTCTGGTCGTTGCGGCCGGGCTCGCCGGAACAGCGATCGGCGCGTCACTGGTGCTCGCACCCGACGCGGCGGCGACTCCCCGCTCATCGCTGCCGGCCGACTGCATGGCCCTGACCGAGTCGTGCGCGACCTCCGCCCCCCACAGCGCCGGCCGGTCCGCGACCCCGGCGTCCGCCCAGGCCGTAGCCGGATACCCGTCGTTCCGCCCGCTGTTCGGCAACGGCGCCGACGCCCCGGCCGACTGCGTCGGGAACGCCTGCAACGGACGCGACGGCGGCATCATCTGGGGTAACGGCGGGGCCGGCGCCAACGGCGGCCGCGGCGGCAGCGCCGGCCTCTTCGGCAACGGCGGGCGCGGCGGCGACGGGACCGCACCCGGTCAGAACGGCGGGGCCGGCGGCAACGGCGGGACCCTGTGGGGCAATGGCGGCGCGGGCGGCAACGGAGCGCCCGGCGTCGCCGGTTCCGCGGGCGTCAACCCGGTCCCCGGTGGCGTGGCCGCCCAGGCCGGCGACGGAGCGGGCCCCTATCTGGGATACGGCGACATCATCGCCGGTGACGGAGGGGACGGCGGCAACGGCGGTCGTTATCCGATCGGCGCGCTGTGCTGCGTCGACGTGCCGAACGGCGGCGCAGGCGGCAACGGCGGTTGGGCGAACAGCTTCGACCGCAACGCCACCGCCGGAGCAGGCGGCAACGGCGGTGACGGCGCCCTGGGTGGCTACGGCGGCGCCGGCGGGATCGGCGGCGTCGCTTTCGCCGCCAACGGGGTCGCGACGGGCGGAAACGGCGGCGACGGCGGGGCCGGCAGCACCGGAGCGACCGGAGGCCGGGGCGGCGCGGGCGGGTCCGCCTGGGGCGGCTCCGCCATCGGCGGCGACGGCGGCACCGGTGGCGCCGGTGGAGCGGGCGCCGACGGTGGGAACGGCAGCAAGGGCGGGGCCGGCGGCACGGGTGGTCGCGGCGGCCTGTTCGGCGGCAAGGGCGGCAAGGGCGGCGACGGCGGTACCGGCGGCGCCGGTGGTGACGGCGCGAACGGCGGTACCGGAGGCGACGGCGGAGCGGGCGGCACCGTCCACTCGCCTGGCGCAGTCGGGGCCGGCGGCAACGGCGGTGCCGGTGGCGTCGGTGGCCGCGGCGGTGACGGTGGCGCCGGCGGCGACCCGGGGCGCGGCGGCGCGAAAGGCCTGTTCGGCAGGTCCGGCGCCAGCGGGAAGACCGGCGATGACGGCACCGGAGGCCGCGGCGGTGCCGGCGGCAACGGCGGTACCGGAGGCCTCAGCGGCGCGGGCGCGTCGGGCGGCGCCGGCAAGTCGGGTCAGTCCGGGAAGTCGGCCACCGGCCGCACCGGCGGAGCGGGCGGGGCCGGCGGCGACGGCGGCGCGGGCGGCTGACGCGGCGCGGGTGGTCAGCCCGCGGCGTTCGGCCTCAGCGGCGGGCAGTTGCCCTGGGCGTCGACAGCCCGCTCGAAGTGCCAGATCTCGTTGGCGTAGATCTGGCACAGCCCGAAGCGGTTGCCGTTGGCGATGAGCCACCGGTCGGCTTCGGGCGGGCCGATGTCGACGGCCTGACCGGTCACATGCTTGGAGACTTCCGGCGTCGCGACGAACTGCGCGGCGACCTCGACGCTGCCGTAGGACGCGACCGCGTCGTCGAACAGTCGCTGCTGGAAGCCTTTCGATCGCCAGCCGGAGGCCACCGACAACTCGACACCGTCGGCCTCCGCGGCCCGGGCGGCGTCCTGCACCGCACTCAGTAGCGCCGGATCCAGCTGCGACAGAATCGGGTTGGCGGTGTCGAACGGGGACAGCAGGATGCCGTCCGGCAGCCAGCCACCGGTGGTGTCCACCGCCGCGGTGCCGATGGTCAGGGTGTCACCGGCGGCGACGGGCGGGGTCGGCGCGGGCGGGACGGCGATGCTGGTCTGGACGAGCATGATCTCCGGCGCACGGCCGCAGGACGCCATCAGCAGGGTCGTGAGCGCGCCGCCGAGGACGACGAGCGTGCGCGTGACGGCGGGAACGGCGGCGCGGCGGCGGGCAGACACGCGCGCTCGCGGTGCCGACGTCACCCTTGCGCTGCCAGGATGCAGAATTCGTTGCCTTCGGGGTCGGCGAGTACGACCCAGGTCTGCTCGCCCTGGCCGATGTCCACCCGCCGCGCCCCGAGACCGATCACCCGCTCGACCTCGGCCTGCTGATCGTCCGGGGTCAGGTCCATGTGGATGCGGTTCTTGATCGTCTTGCCCTCGGGCACCGGCAGGAACAGCCAGTCCGGCGCGCCGGCGGGGGCGCGCAGCACGACGTCTCCGTCATCGGCGTCCTCGGCGGGCCAGCCGAGCACCTCCGACCACCACGTCGCCAGCGCCTTCACGTCATTGGCATCGATACACAAGTCGCTGAATCTCAAAGCCATTGCGCCAGTTCCTTCTTCAGCACCTTACCCATCGCGTTGCGGGGCAGGCTCTCGACGAGGCGCACCTCGCGGGGCCGCTTGTGGGCCGAAAGCTGCTGGCCGACATACTCGATCAGCTCGTCCGGGTTCGCGTCGCCGACCACGAACGCGACGATGCGCTGGCCGAGATCCTCGTCGGGCGCCCCGATCACCGCGGCCTCCCGAACGCCGTCGTGGCCGAGCAGCACCGTCTCGATCTCGCCTGCCCCTATACGGAATCCGCCGCTCTTGATCAGGTCGACCGACGCGCGGCCGACGATGCGATGCATACCGTCGGAGTCGATCGCGGCGACATCACCGGTGTGGTACCAGCCGTCGTCGCCGAGCACTTCGGCGGTCGCATCCGGCCGGTTGAGGTAACCGTCGAACAGCGTCGGGCTCTGCACGTGCAACTGCCCGATCGACTCACCGTCATGCGGCACCGGCGCGCCGTCGTCGGACACCAGCCGCGTCTGCACCCCCGGCAGCGCGACCCCGACCCAACCGGGCCTGCGCTCACCGGTGACCAGCGTGCTCAGCGTGATCAACGTTTCCGTACTGCCGTACCTTTCGATCGCCTGATGTCCGCTCAGCGCCGACAACCCGTCGAACACCGGCACCGGCAGTGCCGCGCTGCCCGAGACCAGCAGCCGGGCCGGGGCCAACGCACGGGCGGCGTCGCCGTCCTCGACGATGCGCGACCAGACCGTCGGGACCCCGAACAGCAGGGTGCCGCCGAGATCGGTCACCGCGTGCGCGTACGCCTGCGGTGTCGGCTTTCCGGTGTGCACGAACCGGTTCCCGATCCGCAGAGATCCGAGCAGGCCCAGCACGAGGCCGTGCACGTGATACATCGGCAGCCCGTGCACCAGCGTGTCCTCGGGGGTCCACTGCCAGGCCTGCGCCAGCATGTCGAGGTCCGCGGCGACCGCGCGGCGGCTGACCACCACGCCCTTGGGCAGGCCCGTGGTTCCCGAGGTGTAGATGATCATCGCCGGGGCGTCGGGCGCCGGTTCGGCGTAGCGGTGCCACGACCGCGCGTGCATACGCACCGGGATGTGCGCGAGCCCGTCGGTGTCGTCGGGCAGTTCGCCGAGCCAGGCCTGGGCACGGGAATCGGTGAGCATGTGCCGCCGCTCGGCCGCGCCGACGTCGGCGGGCACCGGCACGAACGGCACACCGGCGATCAGGCAGCCGGTGACCGCCAGCACCGTCGTCGCGGTCGGACGAGCGAGGATCGCGACCCGGGACGCGCCGGCGACCCGCTCGGCGACCGAGGTCGCCGCCCCGACGAGGTCACTCCGACTCAACGACACCCCGTCGATGCGCACCGCATCACCGAGGTCGGCCCCGGCGGCCACGGCCGCAGGGTTCAAAGAGGCCAACAGCACAGGATGTGAGGCTACCCCTGCCCGATGGCCATACTGGTGCGGTGGATTACATCCGGGCCGTGGCGACGCGGGAGATCTACCGAAATCCCTGGCTGACGATCCGTGAGGACGACATCCGCAGACCGGACGGCAGCCCGGGGGTGTACGCGGTGGTCGACAAGCCGACGTATGCGCTGGTGATCCCCCGCGACGGCGACCGTTTCCACCTGGTGGAGCAGTACCGGTACCCGATCGGGCTGCGCCGTTGGGAGTTCCCGCAGGGCACCGCACCGGATCGGGCCGAACTCGACGGCGCCGAGCTGGCCGCCCGCGAACTGCGGGAGGAGACCGGGTTGGTCGCGGAGTCCCTGACCGAGATCGGGTTGCTCGACGTCGCCCCGGGCATGAGCAGCCAGCGTGGCCGGGTGTTCCTTGCGACCGGGATCACCGAAGGCCCGCACGAACGCGAGCACGAGGAACAGGACATGCGCAGCGCCTGGTTCAGCCGCGCCGAGGTCGAGCAGATGATGCGTGAGCGGGTGATCACCGACGCGCAGACCATGGCGGCGTGGACGCTGATGCGGCTGCACGGGCACTGAATCCGTCGTCGGAGCGAGCTCCGTTCGGCGGGAACGCCATTCGCCGGCGGTGCCGATATCAACCCGTGATCCAACCGTGCCCGAACGGGTCGTGTCGATACGGCAACTTGACGGTGGGGCCAATTACGTTTCAAGGGCCACATCTGGAAAACGACTGCGAGGAACCATGTCACCCGCACGGGCGCGCCACGCGTTGACAGCTGCGACTGTCATTGCTGCGGCATGCGTTTGCGCAGCGCCGGCCGCGACAGCGGCGCCCCCGAACTGGAGTGGCCGGTACACCGTGGTGACGTTCGCGTCGCAGAAGATCGGCACCAGCATCGCGACCCGGCAGCCCGAACCCGACTTCAGCGCCCAGTACACGTTCAGTACGACGTGCGTCGGTACATGTGTGGCGACCGCGGGCGACGGGCCCGCCCCGTCCAATCCGACGGTCCCGCAGCCGTCCCGCTACACCTGGGACGGCCGCCAGTGGGTGTTCAACTACAACTGGCAGTGGGAGTGCTTCCGCGGTGAGGGACTGCCCCGCGAGTACGCGGCCGCACGCTCGCTGGTGTTCTACGCACCGACCGCCGACGGTTCCATGTTCGGGACGTGGCGCACCGAGATCCTGGACGGCGTGTGCAAGGGCACCGTGGTGATGCCGGTGGCCGCCTACCCTGCGTGAGGCGCGTCGAGCAATCCGTCGACGAGCGCGGTCGGTGAACCGAACCGGTGTGCGGTGACCGAAATAGCTTGTTCGCGCAGAAAAGTCAGAAGCTCGACACGTCCGGCCTCGACGACGGGCTGCGCGTAGAGCGCGATGTCCGCTCGGCCGTCGCAGGCCTCGGCGAATGCCTCGCGGCTCCCGCCGAGCAGCCGGACCCGGCCGGGTGCGTTGGTGCGCAGCAGATTTCGCCACGCCTGCGGGTCGTGAACGTGCCAGGAGACGCCGTGCGCGCGCAGTAATCCGGCGATCGCGTCGTCCAGTGACTCCGGGGTCGACACCGTGAGCCGGGCCCCGGCCAGCACACCGGCAGCGACCACGCGCAACAGAGATGCGTGCTCGCCGTCCTCCGCGCGCACCGTCACCGGCACCGGCCGGTACCGGAAGACGTTCTTCTCCGCCAGCAGGTCCGCAAGGTCGCGGGTGCGCCCGAACTCCTTCTGCCAGGCCTCCGCATCGGATTTCAGGGACCTCTCCAGGAATTCGAGTTCGGTCGGCTTGAGATTCAGATGGTGTGCCGCCGAGAGGAACTCGTTCAGCACGGGGGTGAGCCGTCCGGCCCGCGCGGCCACGGCGGTGCGCCAGTCACTGAGGCCGATCAGGTAGTTGGGGCCGCCGGCCTTGGTTCCCGCGCCGACCGAGGACTTCTTCCACCCGCCGAAGGGTTGGCGGGCCACGATCGCGCCGACCGTGGACCGGTTGACGTACACGTTGCCGGCCTCGACCCGCTCCAGCCAGTAATCGATCTCGTCGCGGTCGAGGGTGTGCAGCCCCGCCGTCAGCCCGTAGTCGACCTGGTTCTGGATCGCGATGGCCTCGTCGAGATCGGCGGCGTCGATCAGGCCGAGGACCGGTCCGAAATATTCGGTGAGGTGGTACTCCGAACCGCGGCGGACCCCGGTCTTGACCCCCGGCGACCAGAGCCGGCCGGTGTCGTCGAGCCTGCTGGGCTTCACCAGCCACTGCTCCCCCGGCGCCAGCGTGGTCAGCGCGCGCAACAACTTCCCCTGCGCCGGTTCGACGACCGGCCCCATCTGCACGGTGGGATCGGCCGGATAGCCGACCCTCAGCGACGTCACCGCATCGACGAGTTGGTCGCGGAAGCGCCTGGACTGTGCCACCGAGCCGACCATGATGGCCAGCGACGCCGCTGAGCATTTCTGCCCGGCGTGCCCGAACGCCGAGTACACAAGGTCTTTCACCGCGAGGTCGATGTCGGCGTGCGGCGTGATCACGATCGCGTTCTTGCCGCTGGTCTCCGCGAGCAGCGGAAGGTCCGGCCGCAGCCGGCGGAACAGGGCGGCAGTGTCGAAGGCGCCGGTCAGCACGAGGCGGCCCACCCTCGGATCGGAGATCAGCCGGGCACCGAGGTTGCCTTCGTCGACGTGCACCAGTTGCAGTGCGGCGCGCGGGATCCCGGCGTCCCACAGCGCCTGCACCATCGCCGACCCGCACCGCTTGGCCTGTGGGGCGGGTTTGATGATCACCGCGCTTCCGGCGGCGAGTGCCGCCAGCGTAGAGCCGGCGGGAATCGCGACCGGGAAGTTCCACGGCGGGGTGACCACGGTCAGTCCGACCAGTTCGGCGACCGCGCCGTCGATGTCGTCGAGCTGTTCGGCAAGGGCCGCATAGTAGTTCGCGAAATCGATCGCCTCCGAGACCTCGGGGTCACCCTGATCCAGCGTCTTGCCCGTCTCGGACGCCATCACCTCCAGCAGGGTGGCCCGGCAGGCCTCCAACGTGCCCGCGGCGCGGCGCAGCACGGCGGCGCGCTCGGCACCGGGTAGCCCACCCCAGCTCTCGCCCGCGGCCAGACCGCGGGCGAGCACCGCCTCCAGCGCGCCGGCGGTGGTGACGGTGTTCTCGTCCACCAGGTCCTGCGCGGCCGTCGACGCCGCGATACGGTCCGTGATCGCCCGCGCCCAGACCCGGTTTCCGGGGAGCGACGGGTCGGTGTCGGCCACGTTCGTGAACACGCCAGGCGGGCACACCGAACCCGATGGGTCGTCGCTGCGCCGGTCCTGGCGGCGGTTGGGTGGCGGGACGTCGTCGTCGACAGCGGCCAGGGCGGCGGCGAACCGGTCCCGCTCCCGGTCGAAAAGCTGGTGTTCGCTGTGTAATTCGAACACCGCCGACATGAAGTTCTCTTTGCTCGCGCCCTCTTCGAGGCGGCGCACAAGATAGGCGATCGCGACGTCGAAATCCTTCGGATGTACCACGGGCACATAGAGCAGCAGGCCGCCCACCGTTCGGCGCACCGCCTCGGCCTGGGCTTCGGCCATGCCGAGCAGCATCTCGAACTCCACCCTGTCGCGTACCCCCTGCCGCCCCGCCAGGATCCACGCGTACGCGATGTCGAACAGGTTGTGCCCGGCGACGCCGATCCGCACGTTCGCGGCGCGCTCGGGTTGCAGCGCGTAGTGCAGAACCCTCTTGTAGTTGGTGTCGGTGTCCTGCTTGGTCGGCCATGTCGCGACAGGCCAGGAATGCAGCGACGCCTCGACGTGCTCCATCGGGAGGTTCGCGCCTTTGACGAGGCGGACCTTGATGCCGGCGCCGCCGCGTTCACGGCGGGCGCGGGCCCAATCCTGCAGCCGCATCATCGCGCTCAACGCGTCGGGCAGATACGCCTGGAGCACGATGCCGGCCTCGAGGTGGTGGAGTTCGGGCCGGTCCAGCAACCGGGTGAACACCGCGATCGTCAGGTCCAGGTCGCGGTACTCCTCCATGTCGAGGTTGATGAACTTCGGCGTCGGCGCCGTCGCGGCCAGCGTGAACAGCGGCAGCAGGCTTTCCTCGACGTGGTCGACGGTCTCGTCGAAGGCCCACGGAGAGTGCGGCGGTACCGTCGCCGAGACCTTGATCGACACGTAGTCGACGTCGGGCCGCCTCAACAGTTGTTCGGTGCCGGTCAGGCGGCGCTGCGCCTCGCGGCGCCCCAGCACGGCCTCGCCGAGCAGGTTGATGTTGAGGCTGACGCCGCGTTTGCGGATCCGGGCGATGGAGCGGCCGAGGCGCGCGTCGGTGGCGTCGACCAACAGGTGGCCGACCATCTCGCGCAGCGCCCTGGTGGCGATCGGGATGATGACGCCGGGTGCGACAACGGACAGCGCCGCGCCGAGCTTGATGAGCACGCGAAGGTGCCGCGGCAGGAATCCCGGTGCGTTGCGCGCGAGGTCGCGCAGGTTCGCCGCGGCGACGCGGGCGTCGTCCGGGCGGATCACCCCGTCGACGAATCCGACGGTGAACTCCAGGCCACCGGGGTCCTGCAGCACGTCGGCGAGCCGGCGCGCGGCCGGTGCGACGGGTTCCCCCGCCGCCTCGTCCAGCCAGCGCCGCACCAGGGTTTCGACTTCCGCCACCGCGTCCTCGACGCTGCCGATCGGGGTCATCTACCCATGATGGCCGCGCGCGCCGACAGCGCGCCAGGATCTACAGCGCCACCAGCGCCGCGGCCCCGGCGGGCACCACGGTGTACCCGAGGTCTTCGAGGATGCCGATCTCGACCGCGCTGAGCCGGCGCAGGGTCTGCCCGTACCCGAACTCGCCCATATAGGCCGCCGCGGCCCCGGTGAACGTGGTCCGGTCGAGGTGCGAGAGCGATCCGGCCTGCAGCGGAACCAGCCCCCCGTAGGCAGCGACCGCGTGCGCGCCGCCGAAGAACAGCCCGCCGTTGCCGCCCGACAGGTGCGGGTCGTAGGCGGTGTTCCACGCGAGATCGGCGCCGAATACCGAGGTGCCGTTGCGGTCCACCAGGAACTCGTCGAACGAATACCAGTACCTGTTCGTGTTGAGCCCTGCCGAGGACACGTTCGACACGAAGCCGAGGGTGTGGAGCAGCTCATGGGTTGCGGTGGCTTGGAAGTCGATCTCGTCCCAGTCGACCGAGTCCCCGTACTCCCAGTTCCAGGCGAAGCTGAAATGCAGTTTCGCGTCCGCCTCGGCGCCGTTGGGATCGTGGTGGACCTGCGACAGGATCTTCTCCCGGACCACGGTGCTCCAGAATCCTGTCGGTTGCCAGGTGCCCCACGGGCTGACCGCGTACGCGGTGTACCCGCTGCGGATGTCGTCGGCGGTGACGTCGTAGGTGATCACCACCGGGGACGAGGTCGCGATGTTCTCCGCCAGGCGGGCCGCGGCGGCCTGCAGGGCCGCTTTGGCTTGCGGAGTCCAGTACTGCGCCCCGGCTCCGAAGGAGAACTCGAAGACCACGTCGTCGACCGGCGTGACGACGATGCTGACCGTCGCGGTGTTGTCGCTGAGGGTCCCCGACGCGTCGCGGACGCGGTAGGTGAACGACGCAGCACCGTGGTAGTTCAGGTCCGGGGTGAACGTCACCGAGCCGTCGGAGTTCAGCGCGACGCGGCCGTGTACCGCGTCACCGACGGAACCGACGGTCAACCGGCCGCCCTGGGGATCTCGGTCGTTGGCCACCAGTGCCGCCGCCGTCAGTGTCAGCGCCGTGTCCTCGTTCGTCGTCGCGCTGTCGTCGACCGCCGTGGGCGCGCTGTTGCCCGACCGCACGGTGATCGTCACGGTGGCGGTCGCAGTGTGCACGCCGAACAGGCCGTGGCCGTGCCACGCACTGGCCCCGTCGGAGATCGTGTAGGTGAAGGTGTCGACCCCGCGGAAGCCCTCCACCGGGACGTAGGTCAAGGTGCCGTCGCCGTTGAGCGTCACCACCCCGTGGGCGGCCTGCGTATGGCCCGTCACCGTCAGGACGTCCCCGGCATCCGGATCGGTGTCGTTGCCTAGCACCGCGATTCGGATCGGGACACCCGGCGCCGTGGTCACCGTGTCCGCGGCCGCGGTGGGTGTGGTGTTGAAGAAGGTCCGTTGGATCTCGCGGCGGACGAACGCCAGCACGGCGAGTAGCAGCGGCGGATCACCGGGCACCGACGGCGGAGGGTTGAACAACATGGCGAGCGCCCGTGTCGCGATGTCGGCGAGCGCGCGAGGTACGCCGAGAACCAGACCCACCGCGCCCGCGGGCTGCCGCACCGTCGGCGCCGGCGCTTCCACCGTGACCACCACCGCGGCAGAAGGGCCGGTGTCACCTTGCGGTGCAACGGTGTTCACCGGGATACCGAGCTCCGGCGGGGTCGCGTCCTGTTCGGAGTCTGCTGGACCGGCCTCGGGGTTCACCGTGTCCGGGATGTGGCGCGCCGGCGACTCGGCCGAGTCGCCGTCCGGTTCCACCGTCACCGGCGCAGCGTCCTCGGGTTCGCTGGTGTCGTCGGTGTCCGCCGGCTCGTCAATCGTGTCGGCCGTCGACGGCTCGGCGGGGTCGTCCGGGTCCTCGTCATCCTGCGGGTCTTCAGAGTCAGCGTCCTCGGCGTCCTCGGCGTCGGCCGGCTCCGGTTCCGGCTCGGGTGACGAGGCGCGGTTGCCGATCTGCGGCTTCGACGGAGTCTTCACCGTGCTGACGGCGGCACTGTCCGTTGACGATTCGGCGGTCGACGGGTCCGCAGCCGCCGGGGCGGCTACCGCGGTGCCGATTCCCAACGCCAGGGCCAACGCACCGACTCGACCGACGTATTTCGCACAGCGCACGACCGCCCCCCTCGAAGAAGTGATCGAGCTGATACGAGCAACTGATCAGTGAACTTCTACCACGTCAATAACGCGCGGGGCGGGAGGCAAGCCCAATCGCTGCACGGCAGCGGCGATCCGCTCGTCCGTCGCCGTCAACGCCACCCTCACATGCTGCGCACCGCGCGGCCCGTAGAACTCCCCCGGCGCGACGAGGATGCCGCGCTGGGCCAGCCACGCGAGGGTGTCGCGGCACGGCTCGCCCCGCGTCACCCATAGGTAGAGACCCGCCTCGGAGTGGTCGACGGTGAACCCGGCGGCCTGCAGCGCGGGCAACAGCAGATCGCGGCGACGCTGATAGCGGGCCCGCTGCTCCTGCTCGTGGAGATCGTCGTCGAGCGCGGCGACCATCGCCGCCTGGATCGGAGTCGGCACCATCATCCCGGCGTGCTTGCGCACCGCGAGCAACTCGGCCACCACCGCGGGGTCACCCGCGACGAAACCGGCGCGGTAACCGGCCAGCGACGACGTCTTCGACAGGGAGTGCACGGCCAGCAGGCCGGTGTGGTCGCCCCCGCACACGTCGGGGTGCAGCACCGACAGCGGTGCGGCGTCCCAGCCGAGGCCGAGGTAGCACTCGTCGGACGCGATCAGCACACCGCGCTCACGCGCCCACTCCACGACCTTGCGCAGATGCTCGACACCGAGCACCTTGCCGGTCGGATTGCTCGGCGAGTTGATGTAGAGCAGGGCCGGGGCCGATGAGCCGCTGGCGCCAAGACCAGACAGCACCGACGGGCCGAGCTGGGTCAGCGAATCGGCGCGCACCACGGCGCTTCCGGACAACAACGCGCCGACCTCATAGGTCGGATAGGCCAGTTCGGGCACCACGACGGTGTCGGACGCGCCGAGGCCGAGCAGCGTCGGCAACCACGCGATCAGCTCCTTGGTGCCGATCACGGGCAGCACCGCGGCGGGGTCGACACCGGTGATCCCGTACCGGCGCCGCAGCGCCGCGACGGCGGACTCGCGCAGCGCCGGCGTGCCGTGGGTGGTCGGATAGCCGGGTGCGGAACTGGCCGCGGCCAGTGCCTCCCGGATCACCGGGGCGACAGGGTCGACCGGCGTCCCGACGGACAGGTCGACGATGCCGTCGGGATGTGCGCGGGCGGCGGCGGTGACGTCGGCCAGGGTGTCCCAGGGGAACACCGGCAACGACGCCGACCTCAGCCGCCGGCGGGCGAACTCAGCCGTAGCTCAGTCCTCACCCTGGGGCGGCAGGTCCTTGATGACCTGCGGGTCGTTGTCGGTCTGGCCCACCTTGGACGCACCGCCGGGCGATCCGAGCTCGGTGAAGAAGTCCGCGTTGCTCTGGGTGTAGCTGCTCCACTGATCCGGGACGTCGTCCTCGTAGTAGATGGCCTCCACCGGGCACACCGGCTCACAGGCACCGCAGTCCACGCATTCATCCGGGTGGATGTACAGCATGCGAGCGCCCTCATAGATGCAGTCGACCGGGCATTCCTCGATGCACGCCTTGTCCTTGACGTCGACGCAGGGCTCGGCAATGACGTACGTCACGTACTTCTCCTCAAGTCCTCTCGAACTACCTGTCCAGTGGGCTGCTGCAGGCAGGACCGCGCTGGCCCCGCAACCAATCCCAGCAAGTATCCCTGCCGTGATTCGGAGGCGCGGGTCAGTGTGCCCTAACTTCCGCGCAAACCCGGGTTAGGGGTTGCGCATGGTTACAGATACTAAACGTCTCACATACCCCTCGCCTAGTCTCCGCGAGCGCGCGTGTCTGCCCGTCGACCCGCCACAGAATCCGGACTTCCGCGCGCGCTCGCCGCCGCCGCCCGGCCGTCGGGGAATTAATTCGGACCACGGTCCGTTTACCTCGGATGACTCCGTCGCCATCCGTCGACGGTCCGTTCCCGAAGGAGACGCTCATGACCACCGCCACCACCGCACTGCCCACCGGAACCTGGGCGCTCGACCCCATCCACTCCTCGGTCAACTTCTGGGTGCGCCACCTCATGGTGAGCAAGGTCCGGGGCACCTTCGACGAGTTCTCCGGCGCGATCACCGTCGCCGAGGACGGCACCCCGTCGGTACGCGCCGAGATCGCCGTCGACTCGGTCAACACGCGCAACGAGCAGCGCGACGCCCACCTCAAGAACGCGGACTTCTTCGACGTCGAGAACCACCCGACCGCGACATTCGTCTCCACCGCGGTGCGCCGGGACGGCGACAACTACATCCTCGACGGCGATTTCACCCTCAAGGGCGTCACCAAGCCCGTCTCGCTGGCGCTGGAGTTCAACGGTGTCAACCCCGGCATGGGCCACGGCGAGGTCGCCGGCTTCGAAGCCTCGGTCGTGTTGAACCGCAAGGACTTCGGCATCGACTTCGACGCTCCGCTGGAGACCGGCGGCACGGTCGTCGGCGACAAGGTCACCGTCACCCTCGAGATCGAGGCACTCAAGCAGGCGTAAGCGGTCAGGTTGCGATCTGGTGGCTGACCTCGCCGATCTGGTCGATGGTCAGCACTAGATGGTCACCGGGCCGCAACCAGTGCCCGGTCTCCATTCCGCTGCCGCCGGGCAGTGTGCCGGTCGCGAAAAGCTCACCGGGATAAAGTCTCTCGTCCCGGGAGGTGTGTGCGAGCACCTCACCGATCGGCCACTGCGGACCGGCGCTGGACACTGTGCCCACGGTGGTCCCGTTGATCGTGACCGACCCCGTCAGGCTCTCGACGCGCGGCAGGATCTCGTCGGCGGTCACGGCGACCGCCGACATCGACGACGCGAAATGCTTGGCCTTCTGCGGACCGAGTCCCGTCACCATCTCGGCGCGCTGGACGTCGCGGGCGCTGAAATCGTTGACCACGACGAAGGCCCCGATCGCCTCGAGCGCTTCCTGCGGCGTCGCGTTGAACAGCGGTGACTTGAGCACGAATCCGAGTTCCAGCTCGTAGTCCAGCGCCGCCGTGTACGACGGGAACTCCATCGGCGTCCCACTCGGCACGAAGCTCAGGTGGTTGGACATGTAATAGATGGGCTGGCGGTAGAACAACGGCTTGGGCCTGAACGCGGGGAACGTCCGGCCGGACACCTTTTCGAACGCCCGCGCGACCGGGGCCGCCGCCGGCATGAACCGCGCCACCAGTCCACGCGCCGCGTCGACGGCGTGTCTCTCATAGAGCATGAAATCGCGGAACGACACCGGCTGGAACGGCAGGCACTGACCGGAGACGTCCCAGTGATGTTGCGCGACAGCGACTTCCCAGTCACTGTTGAAGGTCGCGCCGACCAGCGAGGTGGCCTCGGGCGCCCCAGCCCAGGACCCATCCTGCTGCAGCACCTCGACCTGCAGCCCGTCGTCGGTGAGGACCCGTCGCAGTTTCATACCTCTGTCCTACCAGCCCGGCGGGGACTGAGGGGCATGCTTAGGACCCGCGAGCGTGCGCAAAGTTTGCCGCTGCAACGGCGTGTCGGCCGCAGACACGCACGCTCGGCCAGGGAACCGGAACTACGCAGCCAGGGGGGTGTAGTCCGTCGAGCGCTGCCGGGCCGGGCGGCCGATGCCCTCGGCGATCGCGACCAACTCCGCGACGGTCTTGGCCGAGCCGTTCTCCGAACCGGCCATCCGGGAGATGGTTTCCTCCATCAGCGTGCCGCCGAGGTCGTTGGCACCGCCGTTGAGCATCACCTGGGTGCGCTCGGTGCCGAGCTTGACCCAACTGGTCTGAATGTTGGAGATCCTGCCGTGCAACATGATCCGGGCCAGTGCGTGCACCGCGCGGTTGTCGCGGTGCGTCGGTCCCGGACGCGCGCCGCCGGCCAGATACAGCGGGCTGGACTGATGCACGAACGGCAGCGGCACGAACTCGGTGAATCCGCCGGTACGGTCCTGGATGCCGCGCAGCACGTTCAGGTGCCCCACCCAGTGCCGTGGCGTGTCGACGTGGCCGTACATCATGGTCGAGCTCGACCGCAGCCCCACCTCGTGTGCGGTGGTGACGACCTCGATCCACATCGATGTCGGCAGCTTGCCCTTGGTCAGCACCCAGCGCACCTCGTCGTCGAGGATCTCGGCGGCCGTGCCGGGGATGGTGTCCAGGCCGGCCTCGCGCAGCGCGGTCAGCCATTCGCGGATCGAGGTGCCGCTGCGGGTGACGCCGTTGGCGATCTCCATCGGCGAGAAGGCGTGCACGTGCATCGACGGCACCCGCTTCTTGACCGCCCGCACCAGATCGGCGTAACCGGTGACCGGCAACTCGGGGTCGATGCCGCCTTGCATGCACACCTCGGTGGCCCCGGCGACGTGTGCCTCCCAGGCCCGGTCGGCCACCTCGTCGGTCGACAGCGAGTAGGCGTCGGCGTCTCCCTTGCGCTGCGCGAACGCGCAGAACCGGCAGCCGGTGTAGCAGATGTTGGTGAAGTTGATGTTGCGGTTGACGACGAACGTGACGTCCTCGCCGACGACGTCACGGCGCAGCGAATCCGCCAGCGCGGTAACGGCTTCCAGCGCCGGACCGTCGGCGGTGGCCAACGCCAGGTACTCGTCGTCCGAGCATCCGGCCGGGTCACGCTCGGCGGAGCGCAACGCGGCCAGCACATCGGTGTCGATGCGTTCGGGTGCCCGCGCGGCGAGTTCTTCGACCTTGGCCCGGATCGACTCCCAGTCCCCGAACGCCGACCCCAGGTCCGACCGGGTCTCGGTGCGCCTGCCCTCAGTGTCGATCGCCGCATGCAGATCGGTGCGGCCCAGCGACTCGGTGGCCTCGTCGGGTTCCTGCCACGGGCGCCCGACCGGGTTCACGTCCCGCGCGAGCCCGGTGTCCGGATCGGCCAGCGCCGCCACATGTCCCATCACCCGCGGGTCGATCCACGCCGCACCGGCGGTCACGTACTGCGGTTGCGCGGTCAGCCGCTGCACCAGGTCGTAGCCGGCCTCGGCGGTCACCGCGGCCAATTCGTCGAGGGCGGGCCACGGCCGTTCCGGGTTGACGTGGTCGGGGGTCAGCGGGGAGACCCCACCCCAGTCGTCCACGCCGGCACCGATCAGCGCCAGGCACTCCTCCCGCGAGACGAGGTTCGGCGGCGCCTGGATGCGCACCTTGGGCCCCATCACCAACCGCGTCACCGCGATCGTGGCGAGGAAGTCCTCCAGCCCGGCATCGGGCGTCGATGCCATCGCCGTATGGTCCTTGGCCCGGAAGTTCTGCACGATGACTTCCTGGACGTGGCCGAACTCCTTGTGCGAGCGGCGGATCGCGTGCACGGTCTCGGCCCGCTCGGCCAGCGTCTCACCGATGCCGACGAGCAGCCCGGTGGTGAACGGAATCGACAGCCGGCCGGCGTCGTCCAGTGTGCGCAGCCGCACCTCGGGGTCCTTGTCGGGGCTGCCGTAGTGCGCCTCCCCCTTGGTCTCGAACAACCGGCGCGACGTGGTCTCCAGCATCATGCCCATCGACGGAGCGACCGGCTTGAGCCGGGACAGCTCCGACCACGACATGACGCCCGGGTTCAGGTGCGGCAGCAGCCCGGTCTCTTCGAGCACGCGGATCGCCATCGCCCGCACGTAGTCCAGCGTCGAGTCGTAGCCGCGTTCGTCGAGCCACTGCCTGGCTTCATCCCACCGGGCCTCGGGCCGGTCACCGAGGGTGAACAACGCTTCCTTACAGCCCAATTCGGCGCCACGGCGGGCCACGTCGAGGATCTCGTCGGGCTCCATGAACATGCCCTTGCCCTCGGCCCGCAACCGGCCGGGCACGGTGACGAACGTGCAGTAGTGGCATGTGTCGCGGCACAGATGGGTGACCGGGATGAAGACCTTGCGTGAATAACTGACCGGCAGCCGGCCGGAGGGGCCGCGGCGCCCGGCCGCTTCCAGGCCCGCGTCGCGCACTCGTGCCGCAGAAGCGCACAGATCGGTGAGGTCGTTGCCGCGCGCGGTCATCGCGATCGCGGCCTCGTCGACGTTCAGAGCCACCCCGTCGCGCGCTCGCCGGAGCACACGACGCATCGCGGCCGCGCTGGGCGCGGCAGGCTTCGGGGGAACGACCGGGCTGGGCAGATCAGCGCCGCGTTGGGTGTTCAGAGCCACTTCCCTGTAACCCCGGCGTTGTCGCGGATCATCCACGCGTCTCACTATCTGAAACAGAATGTGCCCGTCCGCGTGACATAGCAGCCACAGTAGTCACCTCGGCCTGAGTCGCCGACCCGGGAGGGCGCATCAGCAGCCAGGCTCCGGGCAGCCCACCGAGCGCGACCAGGAGCACCGGCCCGAACTCCATGACGCCGGTGCCGCCGAACACGATGTCGTCGCCGGGCCCGAAGGACATCAGCACCAGCACGGTCGCCAACCAGGCCCACAGCGGTACGGCGGCCAATCGCGGCGACGTCGTCCACCGCAGCGCGACCCAGACCAGCGCGGCGTTGAGGACACCGCTGAGCAGCGCACTGATCGGGAACGGCACGACGCCGATGCGCAAGGGAAGGAAGAAGACAGCCATCAACGCCGAGAGCACGCCGTCGAGGCCGAGCAGGATCCACAGCATGATCCGATACCGGTCTGGGGCCGGTGCGACCGGCGTTGTCAGGTCGGGATGCTGTCGAGCAGCGACACGAGTGAGCCGACGACCCATTGATAGTTGTCGAGCCGGTCCTGCCAGTGCTGCAGGTTGGGATCCAGATCCGGGTCCATGTGCTGCCTTCCGTGCGCGGTCGGTTGCGGGCAGCTTACCCGCTGGACCCCTGGCCGAGGGGTAGTCCGGCCAGCAGATCCCTTTCCCAGCCGCGCTCATCGCGGTCGCCGGCGTGCCCCCGCACGCGCACGTAGTACTCGGTCGAGTCGACCGGGAGGGCAATGTTGTTCGACAGCGCGAAGCAGTGCCCGCCCGGCGCGACGGTGATCTGGGTTTCGTGCGCCCGCATCGCCGCGACGCGCGCAGCGGTGTGTGCTGAAACGTCCAGCGCCGCATGGATGTCCTCGTCGCCGAAGCCGAGCAGCGGCAGGTCGTCCGGCGACAGCGTCACCCACCCGTCCGGCACGTCGCGCAGGCCGGCCAGCCCAGAAGCCAGCGCCGAGGCCGCTGTCACCGTCCAATAGAACTTCGGCACGGTCCAAGTGGCGGCGTCGACGGCCGCGGTGGTCAGCCGGTGGGTGTGGATGTGATCGGGGTGGCCGTATCCGCCGTTCGGGTCATAGGTGACCACGACGTGCGGACGCAGGTCGTCGATCACGGCGGCCAACACGGCGGTCTGTTCGGCGAAGTCGCCGTCGACGAACCGCTGGCGGTGCCGGGCCGGGGTGCCTTCCATACCGGAATCGCGCCATCGGCCTGCTCCGCCGAGGTAGCGGGGACGGTCAACACCCAGCGCGGTGAGCGCGGCCGTCAGCTCCCCGATCCGGTATCCGCCGAGCTGATCGGCCTGATCGACGGCCAACTGCGCCCAGCGTTCACCGATCACCTCGCCCTCTTCTCCGAGCGTGCAGGTGATGACGTGGACGTCGGCACCGCGGGCGGTGTAGTGCGCGATGGACCCGCCGGTGGTCAGGGTCTCGTCGTCGGGATGGGCGTGGACGAAGAGCAGTCGCGGGGTCTCCATTCCGTCCAGCTTGCCGTATGTCCGACCCCGGCAAACTATCGGATATCCACTGAGCGAAATCGGCTGTACATCCGCCCGAAGAATATTCAGCCGCCAAACATTTGTTCCAAACGCAACAATTTCAATTGACGTCGATGTAAGTTGCGCGGTGTCCCACCTCACAGCCCATATCTGAAAGGGATCACTACATGGACATCACGGTTAGGCCGTATCTCACCGCGGGGGTAGCCCTCGTCGGAGCCAGTGCGATCGCGATCGCTCCAGCTATCACCCCGACACCAGCCCCATGGACGGCCGCCGCGCCTACCGTTTCTTCGCAGGCGGTCGATCTGTCCGCGGCGGTGAATCCGATCACGGCCTGGGCACAGGTTGTGGCAGCAGCAGCCGAGAACCTGAACGGGATCGGCGATGCTTGGCTGGCCAACCCGGCGCCGTTCCTGCGGCAGTCGCTCGCCAATGCGCTCGGATACGGCGAAACGGCGATCGGCGCCGGCGTGGGCGTGGTCGAGGGCACGCTCAACTACCTCAGCTTCAGCAACGAGGACGGGTTGTGGGGCCAGTTGGGACTCGCCGCCGAGCAGATCCTGCAAGGCGAGATCTCGACCGGCTTCAACACGCTGATGAACGCATTCCTCGTCGGCCCGCTGATCAACATCGGATTGCCGATCTTCGCCTCGGGACTGTTGGAGATCCCCACCAAGATCGCACAGAACGTCAGCAACGTGGTCCAGACGTTCTTCAGCCTTGAGGTCTTGATTCCGCTTGCCTTCGGCGTCCTGACGCCGATGGCCGGCGCGTTGTCCGCCACCGGCGACTCCCTGCAGGCATCGTTCGATGCTCTGGTCGAGGGCAGGCTGGTCGACGCGGTCATTTCATTGGTCAACCTCCCCGCCGCGGTCGTCGGTGCGGTCCTCAACGGATACACCAACTCAGACGACACGTGGCTGGCCGGGTTGTTCTCGTTCAACGAGGATCCGAACCAGGGCGGGCTGCTGCAGGCACTGCTGGTGACACTGCCGAGCGCGCTCGCCGCGGCCATCGCCCCGGAGGGCGCGGAGGAGTCCGCACGGGCGTACTCCTCCGTTGCGGGCCCATCGGACATCAACCTCGGCTCGGGCGATCTGATCCCGGTGACCGAGGTGTCCAACGGTGAGCCGGACGGATCCGCCGCGGTCGTTACGGAAACGACCGAGGAGACCACCGAGGACGCGACAGAAGACACGGTCGAGGACGCGACCGAGGACACCGTCGAAGACACGGTCGAGGACACCGTCGACGAGACCACGGACCTGGTCGAGGACGTCGAAGACGACGTGGCGCTCGACGAGGACGAGCTCGACTCGGTCGAGGACGACACCGATTCGGTCGAGGACGACACCGACGGCAGCGACTCCGCTGACGACGCCGCTTCTGACGACGCAGCTTCTGACGACGACGCCGATTCCGGCGACGCGTCCGATTCGGGGAGCTCGGCGGACTCCGGCAGCGATTCCGACAGCGGATCGTCCGGCGGCGACGAGTAACCCTCCCGCGTACCGGTAGGCCCCCGCACCCCCCGCGGGGGCCTACCTCGTCTGCGGGGCTATTTCGGCAGTTTGACCCACGCGCCGGCGTCGCCGACGATGCCGACCGGCACGGCCCCGGTGAGGCTGACGTTCTGCACGCTCGGGCCCGCCGCGACGATGGTGGTGTCCTGCAGGATCGGCAGCACCGTCGACATCTCCCACAGCTTCGGCTCGACCTCGTCGATGACCTCGGCGATATCGGCTGTCCCCCGCAGCGCGGCATCGATCCTCGGCTGGATCGCCCGGTCGCAGATGCCGGTGATGTTGCTCGGCGCCTGCACGAGCTGACCCGTCTCCGGAGGCGGGCCCGGCGCGGTGGTCGCGGTGGCGGTAGTCGGCGGTGGGGTGGCCTCCGGCGGATCGGACGGCTCCGGGGGTGGTGTCGGCGCGCCGGTGGTCGGGACGGCGGTCGCCTCCAGCGCGGGGCAGCCGTAGCGCGACGCCAACGACGTCGCCAGATCGCCGCCGGCCGGATGCCATCCCACCACCGCGTCGACGGTGTTGTTGACCAGCGCCTCGCCGTAGAGCGTCACCGGGTCGAGCGCGGACACCGATGCGTCGATCCCGACGTTGCGCAGCTGGTCGGCCGCGGTGTTCGCGACGGCCACCGATGTCGGGTCGTTGGCCGCGACGCCGAGCACCAGACGCAGCGGTTCACCGTCCTTGACGACGCGCCCGCGGCTGATCTCCGGCGGCGCGGGCGACTCCCCCGGTTCGATCTCGTACCCGGCTTCGGCGAGGAGGGCGATCGCGTCCTCACGGGACATCGCCGGCGGCGCGGTCGGTACGTATCCGGGATCCGATGGGGACCGCACCTGCGCCTGCGCCAGCGTCACGGTGTTGTCGTCTCCGGCGCCGACAGCGGCGAGCAGGTCGACGTCGAGCAGGCCGAGGATCGCTTTGCGTACCTGCCAGTCGGCCAGGGCGGGCTGCTGGGCCCGCAACGTCAGGTGCATGACGCGCGGTGTGACGATCCGCGCGGTACGCACGTCGGGGATCGCCGACAGCTGCGCGAACACCGCCGAGCCGCCGTGCACCTGCGCCACCTGGGTGTCGCCGTTGCGGATCGAGTCGGCGAGCGCGGCCGGCGCCCCACCGCGGCGGAACAGGATCAGGTCGGGAGACGCGGGCACGCCCCAGTAGCGGTCGTTGCGGGCCAGCAGGATCTCGTCGCGCTGCGGATCGATGGTGTCGACCCGGAACTGGCCGCCGGTCACCGGCAACGCCTGCGTCAACCCGGCCGCGAAACCACCGGGGACGTCTTTGACGATGTGGGCGGGCAGGATGTCGTTGAACAGTTCACGCCAGGCCGGGTACGGCTGGGCGAAGGTGACCACGGCGGTCTTGCCACCCTCGACCGACTGGACCCCGGTGATCAGGTCGTAGCCGGCCGGGTCGACGGCACCGGGCTGACTCACCATCTGGCGCCACAGATACCAGTAGTCATCGGCGCCGATCGGCGCGTTGTCGGTCCACTGCGCCTCGGGCCGGATCTTGTAGGTCACCGTGAACGGCTCCTGGCTGGTCACCTCCGCCGACTCCAGCAGCGAGGTGTCCATTTCCCACCGCGAGCCGGTCGGGGTCTGCGAATCCGGGACCGGCCGGAACGAACTCGGCAGTACCAGCGCGCTGATCGCGGCGTTCACCGGCGACTGGTCAGACAGCAGGTGCGAGTTGAAGCCGGGGCCGATCGAGTCGATCGCGACGATGATCTGCGTCGCCTTCATCGGCGGCGGGGGCGTGGACTCGGTCGTGTCGGTGCTCTGCGGGGCCGGCGGCGGGCTCACCGTACAGCCCGTGACCAGGGCAAACGTCATGCCGATCGCGCTGATGCCGGCGCTGACGCGGCGCAGGGTCGTCGGCATGCTCTACAGGGTAACCAGGGCGTACACGCCCACCGGGGTCAGTTGTTGGCCTGCGCTTTCGCCCGCGCCTTGGCTCGCGCGCGCAGCGATGCGGTCAGTTCGACCTTGCGCACGCGCACGATCTCGGGGGTCACCTCGACGCATTCATCCTCCGCGCAGAACTCCATCGCCTTCTCCAGGTCGAGTTCCAGCGGCCGGGCCAGCGTCTCCATCACGTCGGCTGTGGAGGACCGCATGTTGGTCAGCTTCTTCTCCCGGGTGATGTTGATGTCGAGATCCTCGGCGCGCGGGTTGATGCCGACGACCTGACCCTCGTAGGTCTCCTGCCCGGGTTCGACGAAGAACTGCCCACGGTCGGCGAGCTGGATCATCGCGAACGGGGTGATCTGGCCGCTGCGATCGGACACCAGCGACCCGCTGTGGCGGGCGCGGATCTCCCCTGCCCACGGCCGGTAGCCCTCGAACACCGCGTTGGCGATGCCGGTGCCGCGGGTCAGCGTCAGGAAGTCGGTGCGGAATCCGATCAGGCCGCGGCTGGGCACGATGAAGTCCATCCGCACCCATCCGGCGGCGTGGTTGGTCATCTCCTCCATGCGGCCCTTGCGGGCGGCCATCAGCTGGGTGATGGCGCCGACGAACTCCTCGGGGCAGTCGATCGTCATGGCTTCGAACGGCTCGTGCAGCTTGCCGTCGATGGTCCGCGTGACCACCTGCGGCTTGCCGACGGTGAGCTCGAAGCCCTCCCGGCGCATCTGCTCGACGAGCACGGCCAGCGCGAGCTCGCCGCGGCCCTGCACCTCCCAGGCGTCCGGGCGGCCGATGTCGACGACCTTGATCGACACGTTGCCGACGAGCTCGGAATCCAGCCGGTTCTTGACCATGCGCGCGGTCAGCTTGTGACCGGAGACCTTGCCCGCCAACGGCGAGGTGTTGGTGCCGACGGTCACCGAGATCGCGGGCTCGTCGACGGTGATGCGCGGCAGCGCGTGCGCGTGGTCGGGGTCGGCGAGGGTGTCGCCGATCATGATCTCGGGCATGCCGGCCACCGCGACGATGTCGCCGGCGTACGCCTCGTCGGTCGCGGTGCGTTCGACGCCCACCGTGACGAGCAATTCGGTGATCTTGGCGTTGGTGATGACCGGGTGGCCGTCGACCTCCCGCATCCACGCGACCTGCTGGCCTTTCTTGATGCGGCCCTTGTAGATACGGATCAGCGCGAGACGGCCCAGGAACGCCGACGCGTCGAGGTTGGTGACCAGTGCCTGCAGCGGCGCGTCCGGGTCGCCCTGCGGCGGCGGGATGTACTTGAGCAGCACGTCGAACAGCGGGTCGAGGTTCTCCCCGTCCGGGTTCTCACCGTTGGGCGGCTGAGTCGTGCTGGCGATGCCGGCTCGTCCCGACGCGTACAGGGTGGGCAGGTCGAGCGCCTTCTCGGCGGCCGCCTGGGCCTCCTCATCGAGATCGGAGGCGACATCGAGCAGCAGGTCGTGGCTCTCCTCGACGACCTCGGCGATGCGGGCGTCGGGGCGGTCGGTCTTGTTGACCACCAGGATCACCGGCAGGTGCGCGGCCAGGGCCTTACGCAACACGAACCGGGTCTGCGGCAGCGGCCCCTCGGACGCGTCGACGAGCAGCACCACACCGTCGACCATCGACAGGCCGCGTTCGACCTCGCCACCGAAGTCGGCGTGGCCGGGGGTGTCGATGACGTTGATCACCGTGACGGTTCCGTCCGGGTGCGTCCGGTGTACGGCGGTGTTCTTGGCCAGGATGGTGATTCCTTTTTCCTTCTCCAGGTCACCGGAATCCATCAGGCGTTCGATCTCGTCGTCACCGCGGTGGCTCAGGGCACCGGATTGACGCAGCATCGCGTCGACCAGAGTGGTTTTGCCATGGTCAACGTGGGCCACAATGGCGACGTTGCGAAAATCCGGGCGTGCAGTCACGTGCCGATTGTCGCAGTGCACTGCACTGATCACGAAAACGAGAGATTCCCGTCACTTGAAAGCCAAGAAGCTTGCCGGCCTCAAGCCGAAGAAGAAGTGCTGCCGCAGCAAGCCCCGGTGCAAGCGCTGCCCGCTGGTGATCCACAAGGTGCACAAGGCCGAACTCAACGGAATCCGCGGCAAGGATCTGACCAAGGTCTACCAGCGAGCCAGGAAGGCTTGAGCCGTTTTTCAGCAGGTCCACGCCCTGCGGGCGTACCTTTGAGGGACCCGTCGGGCGTGTTCTGGAGGTGCCTTCATGACGGTTTACACGGTGCTCACCATCGTCCTCATCACGGTGCTCGCCACGCTGACCACGCTGGCGATCTTCCTGGGCCTGGCCAACTGGGTCGGCGCGTTCTACGTCGTCCGATGTAGTCAGTGCCGGCACCTGACTTTCAGTTCGGCGAACAAGAGTCAGGCGTCGTGCCCGCAGTGCAGGCACCCGGTGCTGACGCATCCGATCCACGCGCTCGCGCACCGCGACGCCCGGGCCGACGTGCGTGTCGCCGGCGACCGCCTGCGTTATTGAGCCCGGCTGCGCGGCTGGTCTCGGGGCTGGTCTCGGTGGGGCACGGCACCCTCGACCGGGCCGGACTCACCGACCTGCTGACCGGCGCCGCGGTCACGGATGTGGTCGACCTCCGGCGATTCCCCGGGAGCCGACGCAATCCCGACGTCGGACGCGACGCGATGCAGGTCTGGGTGCCGGAGGCCGGCTTGACCTACCGCTGGGATCCGGCGCTCGGGGGTCGCCGGCGGCTGCCGGCGGGAACCGACGTCGTCGATACGTGGTGGCGGGTCAACCAGTTCGCCGCCTACGCCGCCTACACCCGCACCGACGAGTTCGTCCACGCACTGGACGGACTTCTCGGGCAGGCACGCAACGGTCGCACCGCGATGATGTGCAGCGAGTCGGTGTGGTGGCGATGCCATCGCCGCCTGGTCGCGGATGTCGCCCAACTACGTTGTGGTGCAAAGGTTCTCCATCTGATGCACGACGGCAGGCTACTCCCCCACGAAACGTCGGAGGGTGCCCGGCTCACCGCGGACGGCGTTGTCGTCTGGGACGGCTGAACCGTCACCACCCGCGCCGGTGCGGCGCCGATCCGACCAGCTCCCCCTTGCCCGCCGCATCCCTGCTGCGGTACACGATGTAGGGCCGGAACAGGTAGCCGATCGGTGCGCTGAACGCGTGCACCAGCCGGGTGAACGGCCACAGACAGAACAACGTCAGGCCCAGCAGCGCGTGGATCTGGAACCACAGCGGGGCGTCCGCCATCAGATCGCCGCGCGGCTGCAGCACCCAGATCGACCGGAACCAGGGCGACACCGTCTCCCGGTAATTGTGTTCGGCACCAACCGGTGTGGCGCCGATCAACGTGCACGCCAGCCCCGCGACGATGGCCAGCACCAGCACGGCGTACATCAGTTTGTCGTTGACCGTGGTCGCCATGAACACCGGGCCGCGGGTGCGTCTGCGGTACACCAGCAAGGTGATGCCGACCAGCGTGCACACCCCGGCGATCCCGCCGAGGACGAGCGCCTGCACGTGGTAGGCGTGGTCGCTCAACCCGATCGCCTCGGTCCAGCTCTGCGGGATCACCAGCCCGATGACGTGGCCGATGATGACGACCAGGATGCCGAAATGGAACATCGGGCTACCGATCCGGAGCAGCCGGCTCTCGTAGAGCTGCGACGAGCGGGTGGTCCAGCCGAACTTGTCGTAGCGGTAGCGCCACCAGGTTCCGATCACGACGACGGCGAGGGTCACGTACGGAATGACGTCCCAGAAGATCTCCCTGCCCGACATGTCAGCGCCCTCCCTCGTTGCCCGGCCGTCGGGGCGGCACCGTCAGCGTGAACGGTTGCAGCCCCACCGCATCCGACGGCGGTCCCTCGGCGGCCAGCCGCTGGACCCGGTGCAGTTCCTCGTTGGTCGCCGCCGGCAGCGTCCCCAGCACCGCGGCCACCGCGGGTGCCCACGGCGACGCGGACTCCCGCAGCGCGTCGTAGAGCACCGCCACCGACGCGCGATGTCCGGCGAGCAGCCGGCGGCCGGCGGCGGCGTCCACCGTCGCGGCGAACTCCAGCACGACCGGCAGATGATCCGGCGCTTCCCCGGCGGGCATGGCGACGCCCGCCGCACGGTACTCATCGGTGAACACGAGCATCGCCCGCCCACGGTTGCGGGTGTCTCCGGCGGTCCAATACGTCAGGTACAGCGTCGCGCGCCGACGCATGTCGAAGGTCGCGACGTAGCTCTGCGCGGCGGCCATCGCACCGAGTGCGCGCACCGCCTCGTAGGTTTCCGAAAGGTGTGCTGCCGCATCCCCTTCAACGTGTTCCAGGAGTTGCCCGGCGGTGTCGAGCGACTCGTCGTCCGGGTAGCTCAGCAGCAGCGACGCGCACTGCCAGACCACCCGGTCGGCCAGCGCCGGGGTGCGGGAACGCCTGAGCAGCTTCATGATCGACCACCGCCGGGAAACAGTCCTGGTGGCGCGCCCCGGCCGTCCCAGTTCAGCAGGTTGATGCGCGACGGCCGGCTCTCGTTGGCCGCCATGTGCTCGGTGGTCTGGCGCTGCTGCAGCGCGTGGAATGTCTCCACGGCGACGGGTACCGGCTGTCCGCTGGCCTCGCCGAACGGGCCCGACTCGTACATGCCCGGCCCGCCTTCGAACGACAGCGAGCACCCGGATTCCTCCACCGACCACGGTTCGACCGATGCATAGGCCGTCGGGATCACGTATCGCTCATCGTATTTCGCCAGCGCGAGCAGTCGGTACATCTGGTAGATCTGCTCCTCGGTCATACCCACCGACTCCGGAATGTGCGGTTGGGTCTCACGGCCGAGATTCACGTCACGCATGTAAGACCGCATCGCCGCGAGCCGCTTCAGCACCCCCTCGACGACGGCCGTGTCGCCGGCGGTGAACAGCCCGGCGAGATACTCGATCGGGATCCGCAATGCCTCCAGCGCCCCGAACAGGTTTCCGAGGTCCTCGCCGTCGTGGCCGTCACGGCTGACGGCGTCGACCACCGGGGACAGCGGCGGGACGTACCAGACCATCGGCACGGTGCGGAATTCCGGATGCAGCGGCAGCGCCACCCCGAACGTGTGGATCAGCGCATAGATCGGGGACCGCTGCGCGGCCTCGATCCATTCGTCCGAAATGCCCTCGGCACGCGCGCCGGCGATCACCTCGGGATCGTCGGGATCCAGCAGGATCGACCTGTGCGCCTCATAGAGGTCGGCGTCGTTCTCCACCGACGCGGCCTCGGTCACGCGGTCCACGTCGTAGAGCACCACTCCGAGATACCGAAGCCTGCCGACGCAGGTCTCCGAGCAGACCGTCGGCAGCCCGACCTCGATGCGCGGGTAGCACAGGGTGCACTTCTCGGCCTTGCCGGTCTTGTGGTTGAAGTACACCTTCTTGTACGGGCATCCCGACACGCACATCCGCCAACCACGGCAGCCGTCCTGGTCGACGAGCACGATGCCGTCCTCGCTGCGCTTGTAGATCGCGCCCGACGGGCAGGACGCCACACAGGACGGGTTCAGGCAGTGCTCACAGATGCGCGGCAGATAGAACATGAACGTCTGCTCGAGCTCGAGGCGGACTGTCTCGCTGACCTTGTCGAGGATCGGGTCACCGGGCACGATCTCCGTCGATCCGCCGAGGTTGTCATCCCAGTTGGCCGACCATTGCACCTTCATCGGTTCGCCGGTGATCAGGCTGCGCGGCGGCGCGACCGGCATGTGCTCGCCCAGCGGGGCGTCGATCAGGTTCTCGTAGTCGTAGGTCCACGGCTCGTAGTAGTCGTCGATGGACGGCATCAACGGATTCGAGAAGATGTTCAGCAGTTTGTTCAGCCGTCCGCCGCCACGCAGCCGCAGCCGGCCCCGTTTGTCGCGGACCCAGCCGCCGCGCCACCGCTCCTGATCCTGATAGGTGCGCGGATACCCTTGTCCGGGGCGGGTTTCGACGTTGTTGAACCACACGTACTCGGTACCGGGCCGGTTGGTCCACGCCTGCTTGCAGGTCACCGAGCAGGTGTGGCATCCGATGCACTTGTCCAGGTTCATCACCATCGCGACCTGGGCCATGACCTTCATTGGTAGCGCACCTCCTGCGACCGGCGCCGCACTATCGTGACCTCGTCGCGCTGGTTCCCGGTGGGTCCCAGGTAGTTGAACGCGAACGCCGTCTGGGCGTACCCGCCGGCCAGATGACTCGGTTTGACCAGCAGCCGGGTCAGCGAGTTGTGGATACCGCCGCGGCGGCCGGTCGTCTCGGTCAGCGGAACGTCGATGGTGCGTTCCTGGGCGTGGTAGACGAACACCACCCCCTCGGGCATGCGGTGGCTGACGATCGCGCGACAGACCACCACCCCGTTGCGGTTGACCGCCTCGACCCAGTCGTTGTCGCGGACGTCGATTTTGGCCGCGTCTGCCGGGCTCATCCACATGGTCGGCCCGCCGCGCGACAGCGACAGCATGAACAGGTTGTCCTGGTACTCGGAGTGGATGGACCACTTCGAGTGCGGGGTCAGATAGCGCACGGTCAGACCGAGTTCGCCGCGGTCACCGACGGCAGGCTCGCCGAACAGTCGCGCGATGTCGAGCGGCGGCCGGTACACCGGCAGTTGCTCACCGAGCTCCTCCAGCCAGTCGTGGTCGAGGTAGAAGTGCATGCGACCGGTCAGCGTGTGAAAGGGCTTGTGCTGCTCGATGTTCACGGTGAAGGGCGCGTAGCGGCGTCCGCCGGTCTCGCTGCCCGACCACTCCGGGCTGGTGATCACCGGCACCGGCCGGGCCTGGGTGTCGGCGAAGGTGATGCGGCGTTCCTCGCTGCCTTCGGCCAGGTGCGCCAACGGTTTCCCGGTCCGGCGTTCCAGTTCCCGGAAGCCCTCGACCGCGAGCCGCCCGTTGGAGGTGCCCGACAGCGCCAGGATCACGTCGGCCATCCGTGCCGCGGTGGTCATCGCGGGGCGGCCGGCCGCCGGGCCCGAGTCCAGCACCCCGAAGGTGCGGGCGAGTTCCTCGACCTCCTGCTCGGGGTGGGTGGTGACGGCCTTGGTGGTCAGCCCCAGCCGTTCGACGAGCGGACCGACCGTCGCCCACTTGTCGGCGATCGCAGCGTAGTCCCGCTCGACGACCGCGATCGGGCCGATCGTCCGGCCTGGCACCGGGGTCTCGCCGGTGGCGCGCCAATCCCGTTGCGTACCTGACGGATATGCCATCGCCGCGGGGGTGTCGTGCTGCAACGCCCCCAGCACGATGTCGGTGCGGGTGCCCAGATGGGTGCGCGCCAGGGCCGAGAACGCGCGAGCCACCGCGCCGAACGCGTCGAAATCCGACCGGGTTTCCCACGGAGGGTCGATCGCCGGGCTGAACGCGTGCACATACGGGTGCATATCGGTCGACGACAGGTCGTGCTTCTCGTACCAGGTGGCCGCGGGCAGCACCACGTCCGACAGCAACGTCGTCGATGTCATCCGGAAGTCGATGGACATCAACAGGTCGAGCTTGCCCTCTGGGATGTCGTCGGGCCAGACGACGTCGGCGGGGCGCAGCGCCTCGGGGGTCGGGGTGGCCCGCAGGTTGGAGTCGGTGCCGAGCAGATGGCGCAGGAAGTACTCGTTGCCCTTGCTCGACGAGCCGAGCAGGTTGGCCCGCCACACGTTCAGCACCCGCGGCCAGTTCGCCGGGTTGTCCGGATCGGTGACCGCCATGGCCAGTTCGCCCGAAGCCAGCTTGTCGCATACGTATTCGGCGATGTCCTGCCCGGAAGCGCGCGCCTCGTCGGCGACGTCGAGACTGTTGCGGTCGAACTGCGGGTAGAACGGCATCCAGCCCATCGCGGCTGCCGCCGCGACCACGTCCATGGTGTGCTTGCCGGTGAACCGGCCGCGCGCGGTCGGGCTCGCCAGCGCGTCCGCGCGGTAGCCGTCGTAGCGCCACTGGTCGGTGTGGGCGTACCAGTACGCCGTGCCGGGCATCTGGCGCGGCGGCCGCGACCAGTCCAGTGCCGAGCTCATCGTCGCCCACCCGGTGACCGTGCGGCACTTCTCCTGGCCGACGTAGTGCGCCCACCCACCGCCGTTGCGGCCCATCGATCCGGTCAGCAGCAGCATCGACAGCACGGCGCGATAGGTGGTGTCGCCGTGGAACCACTGGCAGATACCCGCGCCCATGATGATCATCGACCGGCCGCCGGATTCCTCGGCGTTGCGGGCGAATTCGCGGGCCACCCGGATGGCCTGGGCGGCCGACACCCCGGTGACCGACTCCTGCCACGCCGGGGTGTAGGGCTGGTCGGCGTCGTCGTAACCGGCTGGCCAGTCCCCCGGCAGGCCGGGGCGTTGAACGCCGTACTGGGCCAGCATCAGGTCGAACACGGTGCACACCCGGTACCCGCCCACCCGGCGCACCGGAACCCCGCGCGTCATCGTGGCGCCGCGTCCGTCGACCGTGTCGAAACGCGACAGGGTGACCGCAGCGGTCTCCCCGTCGTGGTCCTCGCCGGCGGCCACCGTCAACGCGGGCACCACCTCGCCGAGGTCGAGGTTCCACCGGCCCAGGCCCTCGTCGCCGTAGCGGAAGCCGAGTGAGCCGGGCGGCACCGTGACCGCATCGGTGCGCCCGTCCAGCAGGACGGGTTTGAAGGCGGCGTTCTCCGCGGCGTAGGCCGGCCCGAGATCGGCGGCCGTGAGCATCTTGCCCGGGACGACGACGCCTCCACGCTCTTCGAGTTTGACCAGGAAGGGCAGATCGGTGTAGGTCCGCACGTACTCGACGAAGAACGGGACCGGTTGCCTGACATAGCTTTCCGTGAGGATGACGTGACCCATCGCCATCGCCAGCGCGCCGTCGGTGCCGGCCGCGCACGGCATCCATTCGTCGGCGAATTTCGTGTTGTCGGCGTAGTCGGGGCTCACCGTCACGACCTTGGTACCGCGGTAGCGCACCTCGGCCATCCAGTGCGCATCGGGGGTGCGGGTGACCGGCACGTTCGAGCCCCACATCATCAGATATGTCGCGTCCCACCAGTCCCCGGATTCCGGGACGTCGGTCTGGTCGCCGAATACCTGCGGGGAGGCGACCGGCAGGTCGGCATACCAGTCGTAGAACGACGTCATGGCGCCGCCGATCAGGCTGACGAACCGGGCCCCGGCGGCGTGGCTGACCATCGACATCGCCGGGATCGGCGAGAAGCCGGCGATGCGGTCGGGTCCGTAGGTCTTGATGGTGTGCACGTGCGCGGCGGCGATCATCTCGGTGGCCTCGGCCCACGTGACCCGCACCAGGCCACCCTTGCCGCGGGCGCGCTGGTAGGTGCGACGGCGCTCGGGGTCGGCCTGGATGTCGGCCCAGGCCAGCACGGGATCCCCGGTGCGCGCCTTGGCTTCCCGGTACATCTCGACGAGGACACCCCGGGCGTACGGGTAGCGCACCCGCGTCGGCGAGTAGGTGTACCAGGAGAACGCCGCGCCGCGCGGGCAGCCGCGCGGCTCGTACTCGGGCCGGTCGGGGCCCACCGAGGGATAGTCGGTCTCCTGGGTCTCCCAGGTGATGATGCCGTCCTTGACGTAGACCTTCCACGAGCACGAGCCGGTGCAGTTGACGCCGTGGGTGGACCGCACCACCTTGTCGTGGCTCCACCGGTCGCGGTAGAAGATGTCGCCGTCGCGCCCGCCTTGGCGGGTGACGGTGCGCAGGTCGTCGGAGAACTCGCCCGGGGTGAAGAACCGGCCGCTGCGTTCCAACAGCTCTTCGATCACACTTCCGGTGCGGGGCGGGCTCGTCACGGGGTGTTCTCCTTCGGGGCCGGCTCCTGGGTGTGCAGTTTCAGTGCGGTGTAGCCGAATGCGATCAGCGCGGTGATCACCAGCAGCGCGAGCCCTATCGTGTAGTCGTTGTCGACGCTGTCGTAGGTGCTGCCCATCACCAGCGGCGGGAAGTAACCACCCAGCCCGCCCGCGGCCGAGACGATGCCGGTGACCGATCCGACCGAGTTGGCCGGCGCGCGGCGCGAGACCCAGGCGAACACCCCGCCGGTGCCGACGCCGAGGAACAGCGCCAGCGTGATGAAGGTGAGCGCCGACCACAGGTCCGGTGGCGGCTGCAGGATCGCGACAGCCGCCATCACCGCGGTGCCCGCGAACGACGCCAGCACCACGTATTTGGGTGCCATGCGGTCGGCCAGCATGCCGCCCACGGGTCTCGCGAGCACCGCTGCGAGCGCGAACGCGGCGGTGCGAGCGCCGGCATCGACCGCGGAGAAGCCGTAGATGGTCTTGATGTAGGTCGGCAGATAGTTGGAGAAGGCGACGAAGCCACCGAACACCACCGCGTACAGGAACGACATCTCCCACGTCACCGGAAGCTTCGCGGCCGCTTTGAGTTTCGGCACCACCGCGTCGTGATTCGGTGTGAACGCCGGTGAGTCGCGCATCACGAACACGCACAGTAGAGCGGTCACACCCAGCGCGGCCGCGATGATGACGTGGGTGGGCAGCAGCCCGAACCAGTTCACGAACCGCGGCGTGAAGAACGCCGACAGTGCCGTGCCGACCATGCCCATGCCGAACACGCCGGTGGCGAATCCGCGCCGGGACGGCTCGTACCAGTGGTTGGAGAACGGGATTCCGACGGCGAACACCGTGCCCGCGATACCGAGGAAGAATCCGAACACCACCAGCAGCGGGTAGGACCCCGCCTCACCGGCGATCCCGACGGCGAGCACCGGGATGATCGAGGCCAGCGTGACCGCGATGAACATCGTCCGGCCGCCGAACCGGTCGGTGAGCGGCCCGACGGCGATGCGCCCGAGCGCGCCGACGAGAATCGGGGTGGCCACCAGCACCGAGGCCTCGCTGCTGCTCAACTCCATATCGCCGGCATAGGTCGTCGACAGCGGGCCGATCATGTTCCAGGCCCAGAAGTTGATGGCCGAGACCCACGTGGCGAGCGCGAGGTTGAGCCCCTGTCCTGCACTGACATCTGGTCGTGTGACCGTGCTCACAGTCGACAGCCAAGCATCTTTCGCTTGGAACTGCTAACGATCTGGAGTTTTCGAATTGAATTGGCGCAGATTGTGTTTCACAGGGAAAACACAGCGTCAGGCGTCGGAGCGCGGTGGCCGGCACTCGTACGCCAGGCGCTCGGCCAGATCGGGCAACCACGCCCGGTCGGCCGGCACCCAGGCCACACTCGACAATTCGTCGGCGCCCACCCAGCGCAGCGCACGATGATCATGAGCCGTGACCACCCCGTGGAGCCGGGTCACCAGGTAGGCGCGCAAAATTGCCGTCTCCGTCAGCATCACGTCTGTGCCGAGACGCGCGCCGACGGCGACCACCACCCCCAGTTCCTCCTCCAACTCCCGCGCGAGGGCGGCCTCGTCGCTCTCGCCGGGACTGACCTTGCCGCCGGGCAGTTCCCACAGCCCGGCCAGCTCCGGTGGGCGGACACGCTGGGCCACCAGCAGGGCGCCGCGCTCGACCAGCGCACCGGCGACGACGATCAGATTCGGCATCGGCGCAGACGGTATACCGTCGGCAGCATGGCTGTCTTGACGGACGAACAGGTAGACGCGGCGCTGCCCGAACTCGACGACTGGGAACGCGTCGACGGGACCCTACGCAAGGCGGTGAGGTTCCCGGCGTTCCTCGACGGCATCGATGCCGTCCGGCGCGTGGGCGAGCACGCGGAAAGCAAAGACCACCATCCGGACATCGACATCCGTTGGCGGACAGTGACTTTTGTGCTGGTCACGCATTCCGAGGGCGGCATCACGGAGAAGGACATCCAGATGGCGCGCGATATCGACGAGATCCTCGGATAGCGATCCACACCAGCGTCGCCAACGTGGCGACGATGTAGATCAGGCCCGCCCACGCGAGGTACCAGGGCCGCGGGATGGTCCAGATCGTCGGCTGGGCGAAGCTGAGCAGCCACGGCACCCCGACCAGGATCAGGACCAGCCAGCCCCAGCCGAGCACCCGCGCGCCGAGTTGCGCGCGCAGCGGGCCGTGCAGCAGCCAGATGATCAGCGGGATCAGCCACACCCAGTGGTGCGTCCACGAGATCGGCGACAGCAGCAGCCCGAACAGCTGCACCACGACGATGCCGCCGAGCCGGTCCTGCGCGCCACCGATCGCGCGCCACGCCAGCACCGCGGCGACGGCCGTCACCGCGATGCCGAGCAGCACCAGCGGCCCGTAACCGGCGTCCTCACCGAGGATGCGGGAGATCCCGCCGCGCCAGGACTGGTTGAACGACGTGCCGACCGGCCCGACGCGGTCGGCGTCGCCGAGCAGTTCGGTGAAGTAGAACCGGGTCTGGTCACCGACCAGCACGGCCGACACGGCGATCGTCAGCGTGAAGACGACCGCCGACCACACCACCGTCGCCCACCGCCGGGCGCCGACGAAGTACAGGCCGGCCACCGCGGGGGTCAGCTTCACCCCGGCCGCCAGCCCGACGAGCAACCCCGACAGCCACCAGCGCGTGCTGTACACCGCGTACAGCGTCGCGAGCACGAGCAGAACGTTGACCTGGCCGTAGTCGAAGGTGCTGCGCAGCGGTTCGGTCCAGATCCCGACCGCCGCCCACAGCATCGCGACGCGCGGCCCGCGCGCGCCGGAGTCCTCCGGCAGCAATCGCTGGCTCATCCGGACTACGCCGTAGAGGGCGGCGATGATGCCGACCTGCCACAGGAACGCGACGAGCCCGAACGGCAGCACGTGCAGCGGATAGAACACCACCGCGGCGAACGGCGGATACGTGAACGGCAGCGGGAAGTCCGGCGTCTGCTCGCCGTAGACGAACTCGTAGAGCGTGCCCGGGCCGTCGAGTTCCGCGGCGCCGCCGACGTAGACGTGCAGATCGACGAAGTTCGCGCCGTTGGGCACCAGATACGTCCAGGCCAGCCGGGCGGCGATGCTCAGGACCAATAGCAGCGGGGCGGCCGCGCGAAGACGCGCGGTCGCCCCGGTCACGGGCTCGGTGGTGTTTATCCGACCGACTCTAGCGAGCGGTCACCATCTGCCTTCACCTCAGTAACGGTTGCATAAATGCCACTCTTGTCACTTGAGTAACTCTAGTAACAGGCTAGCTTCGGGTGCAGGCATGCCATCGATGTCATTTACGGCCGACTTGAGGATTGGGAGATCCCTGATGCACCGCACCCGGAAACTTTTCGCCACAACACTGTTCGCCGCGGCTGGGGCGGTGTCGGGCGCGCTGGCGCTCAGCGCCCCCGCCGCCGCGCAGCCCGCGCCGGCCCCGGCACCCGCCCCCGAGATCCCCGGCCTGCCGTTCCTGCAGCAGCTGGCCGCGAACCCCGAGGCCGCCACACAGCTCATGCAGGGATTCGCGAACCTGATGGGCAACGCACCGGCCGCCACCGCGACGGCCACGCCGGCCACCCCGGTGTCGGGACCCGGTGCGACGGCGTCGATCGAGCTGCCGCAGCCGGCGGCCATCCTGCCCGCCGCGACACTGCCTGCCGCGACTCTGCCCGGGGCCACCCCGCTGGGCAACGGCAACATCACCACGGTGCCCGTCGCGAACACGACGGTGCCCGCGGCCGCGCCGGTCTCGCCGCTGGCCGGTCTGACCGATCAGCTGCCGGGCGGACTCGCCTCGCTGCTGCCCGCCGGCAACCCGCTGGCGAGCCTTCTGCCGGGCGCCACGACGGCACCGGCCGCGGTCGCCCCGGCGGCGGCACCCGCTGCCGTCCCGGCACTTCCGCCGGCGTTCTCACCGCTGTCGGCCCTGCCGTGACGCGCTGACCACCACCAGGCCACCGAACTCCACCGACACACCGACCAATTGGGGGATCATGTCCACGACCGGGCGTAAAGCAACGACGAAGACGATGCTCACGGCCGCGATGGCGGTGTGCTCTTCGGCGGCGCTGCTGGCGGTCAGCGCGGGCGTCGCCCACGCTGAACCGCCGGCACCGCTGCCTGCACCGCCGCCGATCGACGGGCTGCAGGCCCCCGGTCTGCCCGCGGTGCAGAGCCTCGGGCCGGTGATTCAGCAGGCGGCCTCTGATCCCACCAATGCCGCGTCCATGCTGATGGCCGCCGCCGCGGTGTTCGCCGGGGACATGGCGGCGCCGAAGCCGTCCCGCGACGTCGCGTCGGCGGTCAACACGTTCGTCGCGCAGCCCGTCGCCCATGTCCCGGCGACCGGGGCGGTACCGGGGTTCGAGGCGCACCTGCCGGCCGGGGTCGACCCGCGGCATGCGCTCGGGCCCGTGCAGGAGGCGGTGCCGCAGGCGCTGCCCGATGCGGCCCATGCGCCCGCGGCCGCGGCTGCGGCGCCGGGTGCGGTTCCGGCTCCCGGACCGGCCCCCGGCCCCGCGGCGGGTGCCGAGGTGCCCGTTGCGGTTCCGGCCCCGGCAGCACCGGCGGCTCCGGGCGCACCGGTCACGCCGGTGGCCAACGCGACCGGGGAGGCAGGCGGCTTCGGTCCGAACGCTCCGGTGACGCAGGACTTCCTGTATCCGTCGATCAGCAACGGCTGCCTCTCCGACGGCGGCAACGTGCTGGCGACCGCGATCTCGGTGGCGGGCCCGGCGACGATTCCGCTTCCCGGCCCGGGCCCCGGCCAGACGGCCTATGTGTTCACCGCGATCGGCACGCCCGGCCCCGCCGCCGAGCAGAAGCTCCCGCTGAACGCGACCTGGGTGAACCTGACCACCGGCAAGTCCGGCAGCGTCACCCTCAAGCCGCGCCCGGACCTCAACCCCGAGGGTCCGACCACGCTGACCGCGATCGCCGACACCGGATCGGGCAGCATCATGACGACGATCTTCGGCCAGGTCTCCACGACCGACAAGCAGTGTCAGTTCATGCCGACCATCGGCTCGACCGTCGTCCCCTGACCCCGCACCTCCCCTTCCAACGCCGAACTGGGATTCCCGGTTGTGAATCTGGCCAGATTCACAACCGGGAATC
>NZ_MVID01000033.1 GCF_002086815.1 Mycolicibacterium parafortuitum | reverse complement strand
C
Source organism: Mycolicibacterium parafortuitum (assembly GCF_002086815.1). Taxonomy (GTDB): domain Bacteria; phylum Actinomycetota; class Actinomycetes; order Mycobacteriales; family Mycobacteriaceae; genus Mycobacterium; species Mycobacterium parafortuitum. The sequence goes on along the minus strand of NZ_MVID01000033.1, from coordinate 72,205 downwards.
CGAACGCATCAGCCTCGACCACATCGAAGACGCCTTCCACAAAATGCACGCCGGCAGCGACGAGGTAGTCCTGCGCTCGGTCGTCGTATGGTGAAGCGCGCGTTCGGATGACGTCGCGGCTCGCCCGCCGTCACACCGCGCTGACCGCGACTCCCCTGCTGCTGGTGGGCGTCGCGCTGGCGGCCTTCAATCTGCGCCCCGCGGTCACCAGCATCGCGTCCGTGCTCGGAGAGGTACAGGGAGACCTCGGCGCGTCGGTGGTCTGGGCGAGCGTGCTGACCGCTGTTCCCGCAGTGTGTTTCGGCCTCGCCGCGATCGCGGCGCCGTGGTTGAACCGCCGGTTCGGACTCGCGAGGGCGATCGGTCTGTCCCTGGCTGTCCTGACCTGTGGGCTTCTGCTTCGCGTCGTCGGTGGGCCGTGGCTGGTGCTGGGCGGCACGTTCGTCGCGACGTCGGGTATCGCGATCGGCAATGTGCTGATTCCGGTGGTGGTCAAACAGTCGTTCCCGGGTGCCGTCGGACGGGTGACCGGCATGTACACCGCGGCGCTGGCGGCCGGCGGCGGGATCGCCGCCGCCGCGACACCGGCTCTCGATTCACTGCTGGGCGGATGGCGGCCCGCGGTCGGGGCCTGGGCGATTCTGTCTGCGGCAGCGCTGATCCTGTGGGGCGTCGGGGTCCGCCACGGTGAGGTGCCCGAACACCCGGTTCCCACCGACGGTCCCCGCCGTTCGCTGCTCCGAAACCCGGTGGCCTGGGCGGTCGCCGGCTTTTTCGGTATGCAGTCGTGCTCGGCCTACATCCTGATGGGATGGCTGGTGGAATTCTTCGTGTCCCACGGAATTCCACGGACCGAGGCCGGCCTCATGCTGGCGCTGATGAACCTGATGGGGATTCCGCTGAACCTTGTCATTCCGATGTTCGCGCTGCGCAGGCCCTCCCAGTCCGGATGGATCCTGGCTGTCACGTCGGCGACGATGATCGCGACCGTCGGGTTGTGGGTCGCGCCGACCGCGGCGCCGTGGCTGTGGACGGTGTTGTTCGGCGTCGGGACCGCCACCTTGCCGATCGCGCTCGGCGTCGTCGCGCTACGGGCCAGGGCTACCGCCGAGACCGCGGCGCTGTCGGCGATGTCGCAGGGTTTCGGCTACCTCATCGCGGCGACGGGCCCGCTGGCCTTCGGTGTGCTGCACGCGGTCTCGGCCGGCTGGAAACTCCCGATCCTGCTGCTCGGCGCGGTCACGCTGATCCAGGGCGCTCTGGGATGGGTTGCGGGTCGGCCCCGGGTGATATGAGATCCACTGGCGCACAGCGGGGTTAACCTGATGACTTGTCCGACTTGTCCGACGTGTCCGACGTGGTGTCGGTGCGGGATGGCCGGGCCTCGTCACGGTCCTTGGCCGGTTTCTTCGACGACCGCGTCGCGGTGCTCTCGCCGTCCGCCGTCGGCGGTTTCGCGCCATCCTCGTCATCGGCGCCGCTGAGCTTGTCGACCGCCGCGTCAAGGGCCGCATCGACCGTGCTCGAACTGGGCATCGCCGCGCCCGGGGTCGCCTCGTCGACGGTGCGCTCCGTGGCGGCGATCTGTTCCCCGAGGCTGCGCTGTCCGTCCATCTCGGGGCCCGCACCCGCGTCGGTCTCGGCCTGCTGTTGCGCGGCGGCGGTGAGACCCAGGTTCACCTCGCCGGTGTCCTGGTCGTCCGTCTCGCGTGTGACGATGTCACGGATGCGTTGCGGCACATCAGGCCCGGCGAGACGTTCCGCGATGTTCGCGGGATCGTTGCGACTGTAGGCGCGGTCAACCTGTGCGCGCAGTTCGGCTTCGCGCGGCGCCAGACTTGGGTTGGCCTGTACCAGGGGCAGAGTCTCGGCCGGCACCAGGTAACGGACCGTCGTGCCGCCCAGTGCATTCTCGGTGACGGTGGTGTTCTGCTTCGGCACGTCGGACAGGTCGGAGAACATCGTCTGCACGTGTCGCAGCACCGAACCCGTGATCGCGTTCGAAATCGCCGTCAGGTTGAAGCGGTTGGGGAAGTCGGCCATACCGTCGTACTCGCCGGTCACCTCGACGGTGTCGTACACCGTGGCCGGGGGCCGCCGATAGGTGTAGTCGTACTGCGGGTTATAGGTTTCCGTGTCGTCGATGATCTCCTGCCTGCTGGAGTCCGCGACGACGACGAAGTTGATCTCGTCGGCGTCCGGGTCGGCTGCACTGTCGTTCTGCCATCCGCGCAGGGTTTCGGTGACCACCAATGAGCCTGCCGACAATCCGACGACGGTCACCTGTTCCCCGTCGAGCGGGTTGCCGTCGGCGTCGCGCTCCAACTGGGCCAGCGCCTGGTCGATCTGCGCGTTCAGGTTCGCACGCCCGATCTCGATGGACTGGCCCAGCGTCCGAGTCTGATTGGCTTCGGCCGGCCAGTTGACGCTGACCCGCTGGTCGTAGTCCTGCAACGCCCCGCCCAGGAGTTGGGACATCACGACCTCGTGCAGACTCGGGGTCCCGAGACCTCCGACGACCAGCGCGGTGCTGGCCGCCCACCCCGACGCCGCGGTCGATACGGCAAGTGCCACCGACGCCGCGGCAGCGCCGCACGCAATGCCCGTGTCACGTGCTCCGTGTTTTGTGAATCGCATGAAGATTCCCCCATTGATGATCAGGTTTCGTCAAATGTGCGCCGCAACCGGCGCGAACAAGGGATGTTCATGGACCGAATAGACCAAACCGGCAATTCTCATCAACGCAAGCAAGGCAAACAGTAGAACGTTTAATTCGATTTACGTGGTCGCACACGGCCATTGCTTTCACCACACGAGAAGCGCGGATCCGCCCGCACTCCTCCATTGCTCTCAGATACGGCAGTTAATAATATTTCCGAATTTTCGAATTTCGCCGGCGGATGCGCACGCACCGAATTCGACGGCCAAAGGACAACGCCGCGAACTCGGCGGTACCACTCGCGCACCGCGGTCGGCACAGCCAACTCTGCCCGCCGGCCCGCGATGATCTTGGTGCACGGGCGTTTGGATTTGACGAAGCGGGCAATACCACTGGCGCCAGCGTCAACCACCTACGCGATTGGAACTCACATGATCATCCTCGGAATCATCCTTCTGCTGATCGGCTACTTCACCCACCTGTCGATCCTGTACACGATCGGCGGCATCCTCGTGGTCGTCGGCGTGGTGCTCTGGATCCTGGGCGCGGTCGGACGTCCCGTCGGCGGTCGCAAAGTCTGGTTCTAGCGGCGCCCAGCCGCTTCTGACGCACACTGAAAGCCCCTGTCTGCAGGGGCTTTCAGTGTGCCCGGGGCCGTTTTCGGGCAGGTCGGACCGCCATTGCGCGCAATCAGCCAGCCGATTAGCATCGTTGAAATGAGTTCAACTGTGCTCAACAGCAGTGGTGTGGGCGGCTCCGCATTCACTCCCGCGCAGCTCGGGCCACTGCTGCTGCCGAACCGCTTCATCCGTGCGGGCACAGGTGAGTCGATGGCCGACAAGGATGGCCGGATCAGGCCGGGATATGCGGTGTTACACGAGAATTTGGCCCGCGGCGGAGTCGGGCTGGCCTTCACCGGACACATCTTCTGCCACCCCCGGGGCAGATACGGGGAGCTGCAGGCGGGACTGCACGACGACGACGCGATCCCGCAGTTCCGCGCGGTGACCGACGCGGTGCACCGCCGGGACGGACGCATCGTCGCTCAGATCGCGCACGCCGGAAGCCAGTCCATGATCGCGGGGAACGACCCGCTGGCCCCTTCTGCGGTCGACAACGTGATGACGGGCAGGAAGGTGCGCGCCGCGCGCATCGACGAGATCGAAGACGTCATCGATGCTTTCGCGCAGGCGGCGCGCCGCGCCGTCGAGGCCGGCTTCGACGGAATCCACCTGCACGGTGCCAACGGGTACCTGATCAGCCAGTTCCGTTCGCCGCTGACGAACCGACGCGAGGACGAATGGGGCGGCAGCCGGCAGCGCCGGGACCGGCTCGCGGTGGAGATCATCCGCGCGATCCGCGGCCAGCTACCGCCCGGACGGTCGTTCACGATGAAGGTCGGCGTCGCCGACCTGGTCGACGAACCCGGCGGGTTGAGCGTCACCGACGCGGTCGAAGGCATCCGGGCGTTCGTGGACGCGGGTCTCGACGGTGTCGAGATCTCGTCGAATCTGATGAGCGACTACGTCAGTGCATCGATCAGACCCTATGTCGCGGTCACCCGTCGCCGTGCGCTCGCCGACATCCTCGTGCACCGACTCCACAAGTCACCCGAACCCGAGGCCTATTTCCTCGATTTCGCCGACGCGGTCCGCGCCCGGGTGGATACGAAGGTCATCCTCGTCGGCGGTATTCGCCGCCTCGACACGGTCGACCGCCTGATCGCCGGCGGCCGTGCGGATTTCGTGTCGATGGCCCGCCCGTTCATCCGGGAGCCCGACCTGGTCAACCGGCTCGCCACCGGAGCACAGACCTCACCGGCGTGCGTGTCGTGCAACATCTGTCTGATGCACGACGAGCACCATCCGCTGCAGTGCTGGCGCATCCCACGCATGAACCTGCTCCGTCACGCCCGCTACCGGTTCACGGGTGGGTTCGGGACCAAAGGGTCCGGCCGCAAGCCCTCGGCCGCCGAACTCTGAGATCGCACCGCGGCCACGACACCGATACCGATGCCGCCGAGAGTCACCACCAGCACGGGCCAGAACAGCAACTGCGCGAACGCGATCCGGCGTTGCACCTTCACGCCGCGACGGGCCAACGACCGCGAACGGCGGATCACACCCACGGAATACTCCCCTGTGTCGGACGGACCTGTCTCGGATGGACAGCGGCTTTCGAGCGATCCCTACCCGTGCGCCTGGCGGGTGAAGCCGTCACGCGCGCCTGCCCCGGGACCGCCGCAGCACCCGGCCCCTCAGCCGAGTCTTGTGCTCCTTGTCCCTGTTCTTCTCGATCACGGTGGTATCCCGCAGCGGCAATTGGAGGGTGTCCTCGGCCTTGATGCCGGCCTGCAGTTGCCGCCCGCGCTCGAGCTCGGCGTCGATCTCCGCGCCGAACAACAGCGCCAGATTGGTCAGCCACAACCAGAGCAGGAAGACGATGACACCGGCGAGGGTCCCGAAGGTCTTGTTGTAGTTGCCGAAATTGGCGACGTAGAGCCCGAATCCGAGGGACGCGACCACCCACGTCACGATCGCGATCGCGGCACCGACGCTGATCCAGCGGAATTTCGGCTGCCGCACATTGGGACTGAAGTAGTAGAGCATCGCGACACCGAGGACGACGACGACCAGCAGGACCGGCCAGCGCGCGATGTTCCACACCGTCAGCCCGGTGGCACCGATGCCCAGGTATCCGCCGATCGCCTCGGCCACCGGCCCGCTCACCGCCAGCACGAGCGCAACGACGGCGGCGACCAACAACCCGACCAGTGTCAGGACCAGCTGTTGCAGACGCAGTTTCCACCCCGGTCTGCCCTCGTCGACCTCGTAGATCCGGTTCATCGCGCGCCCGAACGCACCCACGAACCCGGACGCCGACCACAGCGCGCCGATGATGCCCGCCACCAACGTGAATCCGGCCGATGGGGAGTCGACGAGCTGCTGGATCGGGTCGCGCAGCACGTCGACGGCCGCCCCGGGGCTGATGTCGTCGACGATCTGAAGGATCGCGTCCGCGGTCCGCGCGCCTTGTCCGATCACCCCGAGCAGTGACATCACCACGACCAGCGCGGGAAACAGTGACAGCACCGCGTAATAGGTCAGCGCGGCGGCCAGATCGGTGCACTGATCACGGGTGAACTCATTGGCGGTGTTGCGCAGCACGAACATCACCGACGACCGCGTGAGATCGGTCGGAGAATCGGGCTTACCCGGGTCGTCGGCCGGCGGCGCGTCCTGCTGCGGCGGCTCGGGCGGCTCGGATACCGGTGGCGCCTCGTTCTCCCCGACGTCCTGGCCGCCCTCCAGGTCGCCGGACGGTAGAGGCTTGGACCGCGTCAGCGCGCCGGTCGCCAACCCCGCGGCGAAGGCACCGGCGATCGCCGCGGGGCGCGCGACACTCACCTGCTACACGCGTGGCTGGCTGGTGCGGCGGCCGGTGACCGCGACGTATATGGCGATCAACACCACGGCCACGACGATGCCCACCAGGAACGGGATGATCGCGAAGCCGCCGTTGGAGTTCGAATAACCCAGCTGATAGCTCAGCCACGTGCCCAGGAACGAGCCCAGTGCGCCGAGCACGATGGTCATGAGGACGCCGATGTTCTGCTTGCCGGGCATCACGAGCCTGGCCAGTGCGCCGATGATGAGTCCGACGACGATTGCGCCGATGATGGTTCCGATCATGTTCCGCTCCCTCACTTGGTCCCGACCCGGCACGGGTAGCCAGGAAGCAGCAAACTAAACGCAGGCGAGTTCAGTGGTGTAGCACCGCCTCCGACCCGGGATGGTCTTCGGCCGGTTCGGCGTTGTCTCCTGTCATGGCTGTTGACGACCTGTTCGAACCCCTCACCGTGCGCTCGCTGACGGTGCCCAACCGCTTCGCGATGGCGCCGATGACGCGCCGCGCCTCACCGGGTGGGATCCCCGGCGCCGACGTCGCCGAGTACTACCGCAGGCGCGCCGCCGGCGGCGTCGGGCTGATCATCACCGAAGGGGTGCGCCTACCCGACCCCGCGGCCGGGCATCCGTTCACGATCCCGACCATCGCCGGTGACGAGGCCCTGGCCGGTTGGCGCAGCGTCGTCGACGCCGTCCACTCCGAAGGTGCGACGATCGCCGCGCAGCTGTGGCATCAGGGCGCCGAACGCGACGACGCCGACGGTGTGGTCACGGTGAGCCCGTCCGGCGTCGACGGGCTCGGCAACCCGAAGGGGCGCGCGCTGCGGCGCGACGAACTTCCCGCGGTCGCAGCACAATTCGCGCAGGCGGCAGCGACCGCGCGCGAGCTCGGCTTCGATGCGGTCGAACTGCACGGCGCGCACGGCTACCTGCTCGACCAATTCCTCTGGGACAAGACGAATCTCCGCGACGACGACTACGGCGGCACCCTGCAGCGGCGGACCCGGTTCCCGGCCGAGGTGGTCTCCGCGGTGCGCACCGCGGTCGGCACCGACTACCCGATCATCTTCCGCTTCTCCCAGTGGAAGGGCACCGATTACTCCGCATCGCTGGCCGACGACCCGGCCCAGCTCACCGAACTGCTCACACCGCTGGCCGCCGCCGGCGTCGACATCTTCCATCCCTCGACGCGTAGGCATTACGTTCCCGCTTACCCCGCGGCCGACCCGGTGCGCAGCCTCGCGGGGTGGACCAAGGCCGTCACCGGACGGCCCGTCATCGCCGTCGGATCCGTCGGTTTGCAGACCCAGTTCCGTAGCGAAAAACCCGGGCAGCTCATCGAACCCGAGTCCGCCGAGCGTCTGGTCGCCCAGTTCGACGCGGGTGAGTTCGACATCGCCGCGCTGGGACGCGCGCTGCTGGCGGACCCGGCATGGGTGAACCGGCTACGAGACGGCACGCTCGACGACTTCCGGGGCTATGACCCCGAGAAGGCACTCTCGGCGCTGGCCTGAGCCCGCCGCTCGCCCAAACATGTTGCGATTTCAGCAACATCGACGCGACCGGTACTCCAGCATCGTGAACAGTCGCGTGCGGTCATGGGTGAGCGCCTACCGCCTGCGTCCTAGCCGCAGAATTGCATGTCGCGCCGCCTTCCTGAGGATTTCGTGAGACCTTGGGGCGGCTTCAAGGACAGAACACGAAGTGCCGACGACAAAAGCCCTGATCATGACATTCACCACGGCCCATCTCTGCTGATACTGGCTTCGGCGCACCTTGCCTGAGGTTGCTTTCGCGAAGTGACGACGTATCGTCGTAGGCAGGTGCAAAACGTGTGTCATCGCCGTGGTGGCAACCCCCGGGGCACCGAACCCGACCCACGCCACGGCGAACGAATACTGCCGCAGCGAGCGCATGTCGAGAATCCGGCGTGACTTATTGGTCAGACGCCAATCGCAAGCCAGCGGCCCACGACGTGCGCGACCGCTTGCCGCCGTTGAAGGCCCTGCCTGTTGAGGAACAGAGGAACGGGCCGTCGGTCTCAAACGACCTGACGACACAGCGCTCATCGACCGAGTGCAAGCAACGCGAAACGTCTACGAACACGGAGGCCGTGATCTCAAGTGCAGACCCAGACTCTTTCGCCCCGCGAAACCCCCGCCCCCGCGCGCAGGCGCGACAGCTACCACGACGTGCTGGACATGTTCCGCGAGCTGGCCGACCTCGACCCCGAATCCGCCGCCTACCGGCGGCAGCGCGAAGCGATCATCGCGCGCTGCCTGCCGCTGGCCGACCACATCGCCCGCCGCTTCCGCGGCCGCGGCGAAACCCACGAAGACCTGATCCAGGTTGCGCGCGTAGGCCTGCTCAACGCCGTCAACCGCTTCGACGTCGACAGCGCCAACGATTTCCTCGCGTTCGCGGTCCCCACGATGATGGGCGAGGTGCGGCGGTACTTCCGCGACCACGGATGGTCGCTGAAGGTGCCGCGCCGCCTCAAGGAACTCAACGTCCGGCTGAACTCCGCGCGCGCGGAGTTGACCCAACAACTCAACCGGGCGCCGACTCCCAGCGAACTCGCCGAGTACCTCGGGGTCGACCGCGAAGAGGTCGTCGAAGGTCTGGTCGCCGCGAACGCGTACTCGACCCGCTCGACCGAACAACCGACGCACACCGGCAACGACGGCGAAGGACTGTCGCTGCAGGACACCTTCGGCGCGCCCGACGACAACATCCAGAAGGTCATCGACGTCAACACCGTGCAACCACTGCTCGCTGCGCTGCCCGAGCGGGACCGCCTGGTACTGAAGCTGCGGTTCTTCGACGACCGGACCCAGAGCCAGATCGCCGAGCAGATCGGCGTCTCCCAGATGCACGTGTCCCGGCTGCTGGCCCGCGCACTGGCGACGCTGCGCGATCAGGTCGGCTACGACGCCGAGGGCATCGCGCGCTGAGCCGGCAGGTTTGCCTACCGCTCCCCCGGGGTAAACCGCGCTACCTGGTTCAGGGACGAGCCGTAGTCGACCGATAGAGGAGCTGTTGAGTTGTCTGAGGCCCGCCGCGAGTACGCCGATGTGCCGAACATGATCCGTGAACTGCGCAAGCTGGACGCCACGTCGGCCGCGTACCGCAGACTTCACGAGGACATCATCGCGCTGACCCTTCCACTGGCCGATCACACCGCCCGGCGCTTCCGGGGCCGCGGACAGTCGCACGACGACCTGTTCCAGGTCGCCAGCGTCGGGCTGGTCAATGCCGTGAAGCGCTTCGATCCGGACAGCGGATCGGACTTCCTGGCCTTCGCCGTCCCGACCATCATGGGCGAGGTCCGCCGCTACTTCCGCGACTGCGGCTGGGCGGTCAAGGTTCCGCGTCGGCTCAAGGACCTCAACGGCCAATTGGTGCGTGCGCGTGCGGAATTGACACAGATGCACGGTCGCGCCCCGACAGCCACCGAGGTCGCCGCCCACCTCGGGATCGACCGCGAAGAGGTCGTCCAGGCGACCATCGCCAGCAGCAACTACTCGACGCTGTCCACCGACAGCACGACGGGGCCCGACGGCGATTTCGTGGCACTGCGCGAAACTCTCGGCGAACCTGACGCGCGACTGGACACCGTGCTCGACATGGAGACCATCCGGCCGCTGATCGAGAAGCTGCCGCCGCGCGAGCAGGCGGTGCTGAAGCTGCGCTTCTTCGACGAGATGACCCAGACCCAGATCGCCGAACGCATGGGCTATTCACAGATGCACGTGAGCCGGCTGCTGGCCAAGGCGCTGGGCACGCTGCGCAGCCAGGCGGTCAACGACGGCACGGCCGACGAGCTGACGACGGCGCGCCGAAACCAGGTGGCCTAGCGAGCCTTCGTGCCGCGGGCGCCCGACCCGGCGGCACGTTTTGAGCACCCGACCGAGGGTACGCAGGCTCGGCGTTCGTCTTCAGGACAGGACCGCGGTGTAGACCAAAGCCGCCCTGCCGGAAGACCTTTACCGCAGAGGAGCCGTCGTTGCTGCGTGTCGCTTCCGTGCCTGCGTCGCACGTCTATGTACGTCACCTGTCCGACCCCTCGGTGGCGGACATGTCGGTCGCGGACGTGGCCCGACTGGCCGACCCGGTGCCCACCGACGGCCGAAAGGTGCCCGGTGGGTGGTGGCCGCCGCTGATGCTCGAACCCGGATGGGTCAATGAGAACCACGACCGCTTCGACGTGTTCCACATCCACTTCGGATTCGACGCCGTCGACGCCGACGCGCTGACCGCGGTGATGCAGGAACTCAAGGCCCACGCCAAACCGCTCGTCTGCACTATCCACGACCTGCGCAATCCTCACCAGCGAGACCCCGAACCGCACATCCTGCGCCAAGACCTCCTCGTCGCCGCCGCCGATGCGCTGATCACGCTGACACCCGGTGCCGCACAGGAGATCCGCCGCCGGTGGGACCGAGACGCCCACGTACTGCCCCACCCGCATGTGCTCGACCGGGCCCGGCTCGAGGCACCCCGCCCTGCCACGGACACCTTTGCCGTCGGTGTGCACCTCAAGAGCATCCGCGCGAACATGGATCCGCTGCCGATACTGGAGGCGCTGACCGAGACCGTCTCCGGACTGCCCGCCGCCGAACTGGTCGTCAACATCCACGACGAGGTCTTCGTCCCCGACAATCACTGGTACGCACCGCATATCGGGGAAGCGATTCGCTCCTTCGGACAGCACGAACACGTCCGTATCGTCGAACATCCCTACTTCTGCGAGGACGAACTCTGGGACTACCTGTCCTCGCTGGCGGTCTCGGTGCTGCCGTACCGGTTCGGCACCCACTCCGGATGGCTGGAAGCCTGCTATGACCTCGGCACCGCCGTCGTGGCTCCCTCGTGCGGCTTCTACGCCCAGCAACGGCCGTGCCGCGAATTCACGTTCACCGAGGATGTATTCGACGCCGGCTCCCTGCATACCGCCGTGGAACGGGCCTACTCCGACTGGCTCGGCGGCATCCCCGCGCCGCGGGCCACGTGGCGGCAACGGCACAGGGAGCGCGCAATGCTGGCCGAGGCGCACCGCGGCGTGTACGAACAGGTGCTCAGATGAGCGGCCCGCTGCGGATCGCGCTGATCGGGTCGTCTCGCTTCCCCATCCGCCAGCCGTTCGCGGGCGGGCTGGAGGCCCACGTGTGGCACCTGGCCCGTGCACTCGCCCGGCAGGGGCACCGCGTATCCCTCTATGCCGCACCCGGTTCCGAGGTCCGCCAGGACTGCACGTCACTGACCGTGCGCCGCCTCGAACTGTCCGACGCCGCCCGCGCCGACGTCTCCATGCCCGCCGCGGACTTCATGTCCGACCACCACGCCTACCTCGCGCTGATGCTGCAACTGGCCGGGCAGGACGCCGACAGTTTCGACGTCGTGCACAACCACAGCCTGCACTACCTGCCGGTCGCGATGGCCTCGACGCTGTCCACCCCGATGCTCACCACGGTGCACACTCCACCGACGCCGTGGCTGGAATCGGCGATCCAGGCCTGCGGCGGGCGCGGAACCCGCTTCGCCGCCGTCTCCGAGCACACCGCGACGACGTGGTCCGCTGCCGGCGTCCCGTTCACCGTGGTGCCCAACGGAATCGACGCCCGCAGCTGGCCGCTGGGGCCGGGCGGCGAGCCGGTCGTCTGGTTCGGCCGCCTCACCGCAGAGAAGGCACCGCATCTGGCCATCGATGCCGCCCGGATCGCCGGGCGACCCATCACGCTGGCCGGACCGATCTCCGATCGGGCGTACTTCGCCGATCAGGTCGCACCCCGCCTGGGCCCGGGCGCGCGCTACGCCGGCCACCTCACGCACCGGGATCTGGCCCATCTGGTGGGCGCCGCGGCCGTCGCGCTGGTCACCCCGGTGTGGGACGAACCGTACGGCCTCGTGGTCGCCGAGGCGATGAGCTGCGGAACCCCGGTGGTCGCATTCGACCGCGGCGGGATCCCCGAACTGCTGTCCGCGGAATCCGGACGGCTGGTACCGCCGGACGACGTGCACGCGCTGGCCGCCGCGATCCCCGAGGCGGCACGGCTGGCGCGGCCGAGGGTGCGTGCCCACGCGCTGCGCCGCTGCTCGGCCGGCGCGATGGTCGGCGCCTACCTGTCCCTCTACCGGCAGATGATCGTTGCCAGGAGCGAAAGCGCAGATGATCGGCTACTACATTCACCATCATGGCTTCGGGCACCTGGCCCGGGCCGTCAGCATCAGCGCACACCTGCGCAGGCCCGTCACGGCACTGACGTCTCGATCTGTGCCCCAACCACATCCGTTCTCCGCGATCGTCAACCTTCCCCGTGACGACGAAGCCGATCGCGTCCACGAGCCGACCGCCCACGGTGGGCTGCACTGGGCGCCGCACCACGACCCGGGATACAGCGCCCGCATGCAGGCCCTCGCAAAGTGGGTGGCCGAGGCCAGGCCCGACGTGTGCGTGGTCGACGTGTCGGTCGAGGTCGCGATTTTTCTGCGGTTGCTCGGTGTCCCGGTCGTCGTCGTGACCCAGCCCGGCGAACGCACCGACCCTCCGCACGACGTCGTCTACCGGATCGCCGACCACATCGTCGCGCCGTGGCCGCGGGAACTGAACGCACCGCACTGGCTGGGCCGCCACGCCGACAAGACGTCCTACGTGGGCGGGATCAGCCGCTTCGAGGGTCGCAGCCGAATCCATGACCACCGCTGCGGGCCCGATGATCTCGACGTGCTCCTGCTCGGCGGGGCCGGCGGCGGATTCGACACGGCCGCCCCGGAAGCCGGGGCATCCCGCATCACCTGGCGCAGCCTCGGCGGCGGCTCCGGCACCTGGGTAGAGGACCCCTGGGAGGCGATCTGCACCGCCGACGTCGTGGTCACCCACGCCGGTCAGAACAGCGTGGCCGACGTCGCGGCCGCGCGCCGCCCGGCCGTCGTGATCCCGCAGCCCCGCCCGTTCGACGAACAGCACGCCACCGCCGAGGTCCTGACCCGCCACCGGCTGGCCGTCACCGCCTCGGAGTGGCCCGCCGACGACGAGTGGCCGCGGCTGCTCGCCCGCGCCCGCGACACAGATCCGTCCCGGTGGGAGCGATGGCAGGTCGACGGGGCCGCCGCTCGCGCCGCGGCGGCGATCGAGTCCACCGCCGAGCGATGCCGGGGCCAGGCACCGTGAGAGCGGCGGTGGTGACGATCGCGCACGGCAGGAACGAACACCTCGTCGGCCAGATCCGGGGTCTGCGGGCGGGCACCCACCAACCCGACCTGCACGTCGTCGTCGCCCTCGACGATCCGGCGATCGCCCGGGCGGTACAAGCGCACTCCGGGTACGCCACAGGGCACGCCACCGTGATCGAATGCCCTGCCGGCGCGCACCTGCCGCTCGCCAGAGCCCGCAATATCGGGGCTGCGCACGCCCTCGACGCGGGCGCGGACGTGATCGTCTTCCTCGACGTGGACTGCATCCCGTCACCGACGCTGATGGCTCGTTACCGCGCCGTCGCCGCCGACCCGAGACACCGGGACGCGCTGCTGTGCGGTCCGGTCACCTATCTGCCCCCGGCCGGCCCGACGGGGTACGACCTGAGCAGGCTCACCGAGGCCGTCGACCCGCACCCCGCCCGGCCGTGCCCGCCGGAGGACGCCGTCCTCGACACCGGCGACTATGCGCTGTTCTGGTCGCTGTCGTTCGCGCTGAGCGCGCCCACCTGGCACGCCGTCGGCGGATTCTGCGAGGACTACGAGGGTTATGGCGGCGAGGACACCGATTTCGCCCGGTGCGCCCAAGCCCGTGGCGTACCGATGCGGTGGGTCGGCGGCGCGCATGCGTTCCACCAGCACCATGACGTGCAGAGGCCGCCGGTGGATCACCTCACCGACATCGTGCGCAATGCACATGTGTTCCACCGGCGCTGGGGACAGTGGCCGATGGAGGGCTGGCTGTCCGCGTTCGAGGCGCGCGGGCTGATCACCCGCGGTCCCGACGGGACACCGCGCCTGGTTCAGCTCAGCGGCTCCAGCTGATCGTCGTCGAGGAACACCAGCTGGCCGTCGTCGAGCGCGACCGCCCAGCGCCGGGAGCGCACGGTGTTCTGGGCATCGACGACCACAGGTGTGCCCGCCAGGTCTCCGAAGTCCTCGACGATCTCGCCCGTAGCCGGATCGTCTCCGACGGTGCGGACCCGACAACCGACGGCCAGGCCCGTCTTGTCGTCGCCGTTCACTTGTGCCATTTCTGCACTCTATCGCCGACCGGCCCCGTTGCGGGCAAATCTGCCGGCCGCGTCCGCGCAGGCCTCGCGGCTGCCACACTGGACGCGTGACGGAGATCGGCCCTTCGCCAGGGCTGCGGGAACGTAAGAAGGCGGCCACTCGGCTCGCCATCCGGCGGGAGGCGTTCCGGCTGTTCGAGATCCAGGGTTACGCCAATACCACCGTCGAGCAGATCGCTGAGTCCGCCGAGGTCTCGGCGAGCACGTTCTACCGGTACTTCCCCGTCAAGGAAGCCGTCCTGATCTCCGACGACCACACCCAGCCGATCGTCGACGCGTTCGTGGCCGCCCCCGCCGAACTCAGCCCGGTCGCGGCGTACCGGCACGCGGTCGCGCAGGTATTCGGTGGACTGTCGGATGCCGAGCGGGAGAACGCGATCGTCGGTCAACGGTTGCTCTACACGGTGCCCGATGCCCGGGGGCTGATCTACAGCGAGTACACCCGGCTGATCGATCTGGTCACCGACGCGTTGGTGCACCGGTTGGCCGAACCCACCGGCCGCACCGAACGCAGGGTGATCGCCGCCGCGATCGTCGGCGTCCTGATCGCGATGTCGGACAACAGCCCCCTGCCGGGTGCGGACCTCGACCGCGCGCTGACGATTCTGGACAACAGATTCGCTTAACGGATCGCGGCGATTCCGATCTGTGCAAGAATGAAGCACCCACTGAACCAGGTTCCACGTTCGAGGGTTCCGGTTCGGGTTGTCGTTCAGCATTCAGCGCCAACACCACTGAAATCGTCGCGTCTCGCGACAAGGCAAATCGTCGCGTCTCGCGACAAGGCACTGAAGGGATCCTCATGACAGCCCCTACCCGATCGGTCGATGTCCTGCTCGTCGAAGACGACGCCGGCGATGAGCTGATCACCCGAGAAGCGTTCGAGCAGAACAAAATAGCCAACACCCTGCACGTGGCGCGCGACGGCCAGGAGGGCCTGGACTTCCTGTACCGGCGCGGCGCGCACGAGTCCGCGCCCCGCCCTGACCTGGTGTTGCTCGATCTGAACCTGCCCAAGTACGACGGGCGCCAGCTGCTCGAACAGATCAAGTCCGATCCGGAGCTGTGCGACATCCCGATCGTCGTACTCACCACCTCCTCCGCCGAGGAGGATGTGCTGCGCAGCTACAAGTTGCACGCGAACGCGTATGTGACCAAGCCCGTGGACCTCGATCAGTTCATGAGCGCCGTACGCCAGATCGACGAGTTCTTCGTCCAGGTGGTGCGCCTGCCCGGCCACTGACACCGGGCTACGGAATCCGTTGCGCTCGCCGCCAAGGATTGACGTAGGCGTCATTTAGAACGATGCCGGATACCCGAAAAGTCCGGTTAGAGCCGCATTTCGGCAATTTGTCCCAAGTGTTTCGCATGCTTCGGATTTCGTACTACTCTGGATGCCGGTTGAGCTGCCAGCCCGCGGAAGCGCCATTCGGCGCGCCCTCCTGGCGGTAGACGACCTGCGAGGCTCCTTCCGCACTGACCGTGAAAGTGAGAATGGTAGCCATCAAGACGGAACGGATCTTCAGCTCCCCCATCTCGGCCGACCACGACGAAATGCGTTGCGGCGCAGCAGTGTTCTCGGCCCGCCCGTGTTCCGACCACCGCCTCGCGGTGGCGGTGCTGGGCGAGGTGGACGCGGTCAACGGCCGAGACTTCGCGCGCTATGTCGAACGGCACGCCCGCATCTCGCGGCAACTGGTGCTCGACCTGCGCGCCGTCGACTTCTTCGGAAGTCAGGGTTTCACCGCGCTGTTCTACATCAGCGTGCACTGCGCCCGCAGCGACGTGGACTGGGCGATCGTGGCCAGCCCGCCCGTACGGCGGCTGCTGGCGATCTGTGATCCGCAGTCAGAACTGCCGTTGGCCGACGATCTCGCGTCGGCGCTGGAACGACTGGACCGGCTCGCGCATCGCCGCGCCCCGCTGGTGTGGTCGGGACGGTCGGGCTGGCGCACCGGCTGATCTTGTTTGCCGAAACCTGGTTTGGATGCGGCGTCGGCTGGGCAACAAGTATCCCCATGACGCACGCGAAAGTTTTTCTGATGTCAGCGGTGGCGGCGATGGCTGTGCTCAGCGGCTGCTCCCAGGTCACGAACGATGGTGGCGACACCACGTGCGCCGACTTCGCCGGGGCCGACGAGAAGAAGCAGAACGAAGCCATCACCAAGATGCTCACCGACGAGGGCAAGAACGAGCCGGCCAACGCCGAGCTGACCGGAACGCGCCTGTCGATCACCGCGTTCTGCCAGACCGTCGGCAAGCAGGACAGCACGATCAAGGAAGCCCCCCACCTGTAGATGACGTCCGTCACAACCCGTGGGTCCCGGCAAGGCCAACGGGTATTGGACGGTCAGCTCGAAAACCACCCACATGGCGAAAGGAAATCCGATGGGCGACAGCGGACCTGAGAATGCAGTCGAGGGCGTCGTCGAAGACGTCAAGGGCAAGGCCAAGGAAGTCGTCGGCATCGTGACCGACAACGACGGCCTGCGCGAAGAGGGCCGCGCCCAGCAGGACAAGGCGGAGGCCGAACGCGACGTCGCGAAGAAGGAAGCCGAAGCCGAGGCGGCCCGCGCAGCCGCGAGCGCCGCGGAGGCCCGTCAGGAAAGCGCCGAGAGCGCCAAGTAGCACAGCACCGCGAATCGGGCCTCACCCCTAGTGGGTGGGGCCCGATTTCGTCGGTCCCGCGCTCGGTGTGCAGCGCGCATCGGTTATGGTCACCGTGGCTGGTCGGCCCGACCGGCCCCGATGAGCAGGCAGGAAGCCGGTGTGAATCCGGCACGGTCCCGCCACTGTGACCGGGGAGCCAACCCCGCCACGACCACGGCGCACAGCTGGAAGGTCGGGGTGAGCGCTGATCCGGGAGTCAGGATACTGCTCTCGTCGGCCCTCTTACTGGGACGTGGAAATCCCGGATGGAGCCGATATCGTGCTGGCCCGACCCTGTCGACTGACGACAATCCTGCTGTGTCTGATCTCCGCTGTCGTGGCGCTGACCGGGTGCGGTGCACCCGCCGGCGACGCCCCACCGCCGGCCGCCGCGGACAACTGCGGCCGCGCGGTGCACCTCGACGCCCCACCCGAGCGGGCGGTCGGCTATTTCCAGCACCCCGTCGAGTTGATGCTCGCGCTCGGCCTGCAGGACTCGATCGTGGCGACCGTCTACCCGGACAACCCGCCACTGCCTCGCTATGCCGAGGCCTACCAAGCGATTCCACAACTTTCCGATAAAGACGCGTCCTTCGAGCAGATCCTCTCGACGGCACCGGATTTCGTCTACGGCGGCTACGGCAGCGCGTTCGACGACACCGCCGGCCGCTCACGACAGGCCTTCGACGACGCCGGGATCGCCACCTACCTGAACCCGGAGTACTGCGCCACCGGCCCCATCACGATGGACCACGTGTACACCGAGATCACCACGATCGCAGACCTTTTCGGCGTGCCGCAACGCGCCGACGGACTGATCCGGGAAATGCGCGCCGCGGTCGAGGCCGGACATGCCGCGGTCGACGGTGTCGAGCCGGCGCGGGTGTTCGTCTACGACAGCGGCGAGGACACCGCGTTCACCGCGGGCCGGCAGGGTATCGGCGACCAGATCATCCGCCTCGCAGGAGGAACCAACGTCTTCTCCGACGTCGAGGACACCTTCGCCGACGTCTCGTGGGAACAGGTGGTACAGCGCGATCCTGAGGTCATCGTGATCTACGACTACTTCGGTACCCCGTCGATCGAGGACAAGAAGGCATTCCTGCGCAGCCGGCCCGAACTCGCGGACGTGGCCGCGATCCGCGACGACCGCTTCGCGGTGCTGACCCTGCAGGACGCCGTCCTCGGCGTGCGGGCGCCCTACGCGGTCGAAACCCTGGCCCGGCAACTGCATCCGGACCGCTTCGCGTGACCGCGCCCGTTCGCTCCGGGGCCGACCGGACACGGCGCGCGCTGAAGACGGTCGGCATGATCGGCCCCTACTTCAGTGTCGGCGCGGGCGCCTGCGACGGCTTCGTGCGCGTCGACGAGTTCTGCGCGGCCCGGCATCTCGACGCTGCGCTCGCAGCCGTCGCGCGCCGGATCGGCAGCGACGAGGCCCGGGTCGCCGCGTCATCGCTGCAGTACGAATTCGCCGAACGGCTGTGGTCGGTGACCCTTGGATGCTGGCATCTCGACAAAGTGGTCCTCGATCTGCGCTCGCTGGTCTGTCAGGCCGCGCCCAACGGCCGGATCAGGTTCCGGATCGCCGACCCCGACGGCGTCGAGCAGGCCGGCCCGGAACCGGCCCGCATCGCGACGTCGATCGCCGCCCAGGTGATCCCCCACCTGACCACGTTGCATCGCGGGCTTCGTGCCGGCACCCGCGTCGCGGACGGGCTGCTGTGGGGCAACGCGGCCACCGGGGCCGCCCTGGCCACCCGCACCCTGACGGCGCGTGACGGCGACCGGCGGGTGGGTGCCGTGGCGGAGGCGTTGCTGGCCGCGCCGCCGATGGCGGGTCACCTGCACGACGGCGGAATCCTGCTGCGGCGCACCTGTTGTCTGTACTACCGCACCGCAGCGCGCCGCACCTGCGGGGACTGCCCGCTCACCGGATCCGTCGCCGCCAGGAGGCGCGCGTGCCGGTGAGCGCCCGCGTGAGGTACCCGGCCATCATCGCGGGACTCGCTGTGCTGCTCGTGGTCTCGATGATCGCCGGGCTGGCCGTCGGCTCGATCGCGATTCCGCCCGGCGATGTCGCGCGCATCCTCGCGCATCAGATCGCACCGGCCCTCGTGGACGCGAGCGGCCCGGCGCACTATCAGACCGTCGTCGTGCAGGTGCGCGGGCCGCGAGTGCTGCTCGGCGCGACCGTCGGCGCCGGACTGGCGGTGATCGGCATGACGTTGCAAGCGCTGGTGCGCAATCCACTCGCCGACCCGTACCTGCTCGGCGTGTCGTCGGGCGCCTCCGTCGGCGCCGTCGGCGTCATCGTCTTCGGGGCGGCCCTCGCCGGAACGGTGACGACGTCCGTCGCGGCGTTCGTGGGATCGCTGGCGGCACTGCTGCTCGTGTACGGGCTGTCGCGCTCCGGGGGCCGGATCACCACCACGCGGTTGGTGCTGGCCGGGGTGGCCGTCGCGTACGTGCTTTCGGCCGTGACGAGCATGCTGCTCCTGACGGCCCGCACCGGCGACCAGGCGCGGCAGGTGCTGACGTGGCTGCTCGGCGGGCTGGGCGGGGCGCGATGGGACACGCTGTGGCTGCCCGTCCTCGTCGTCGGTGCCGGCCTCGCGCTGCTGCTCGCGCACGGCCGTACCCTGAACGTGCTGTTGGCGGGCGACGACGCCGCGACGACGATGGGCGTTGACATCCAACGGTTTCGGGCGCGCTCCTTCGTGCTGACGTCGCTGCTGACCGGTGTGCTGGTGGCGGCCAGCGGGCCGATCGGTTTCGTCGGGCTGATCCTCCCCCACGCCGTGCGTCTGCTCGTCGGCAGCGACCACCGCCGTGCTCTGCCCGCGGCCGCGCTGGCCGGCGCGAGCTTTCTGGTGGTGGCCGACATCGCCGCGCGCACACTGGCTTCGCCCCAGGAGATCCCGGTCGGGGTGCTGACGGCGTTGTGCGGTGGGCCGTTCTTCCTGTGGCTGCTTCGCCGCGACGCGCGCCGCGCCGCCTCGGGTGTCCCGGCATGACGCCGGCCGCTCTGCGGGCCTCCCGGCTCTGCGTCGACCTGGGTGGCCGCCGCATCATCGACGATGTGTCGCTGGACGCGGCACCCGGCGCGGTGGTCGGTGTCGTCGGGCCGAACGGCTGCGGCAAGTCGACCCTGGTGCGCACTCTGGGACGGATCCTGCGTCCGACGTCGGGGACGGTGCACCTCGACGGGACCGACATCGCGACGATGAGCGCGCGGCGCGTCGCGCAGAACGTCGCCGCCGTGCTGCAGGACTCCACCGGTGATTTCGACCTGCGGGTGCGTGACGTCGTCGCGATGGGACGGGCGCCGCACAAGCGGATGTTCGACGGCGACAACGCTTCTGACGCCCGCATCGTCGACGAAGCGCTGACCGCCGTCGACGCCACCCACCTCGCGGAGCGACCGTTCGCGCTGATGTCGGGAGGTGAACGACAGCGGGTGCTGGTGGCCCGGGCTCTCGCTCAACAGCCGCGGCTGCTGATCATGGACGAACCGACCAACCACCTCGACGTCAGGCACATCTTCGACGTGCTGGCGCTGCCGGCGGCGATCGGCGTCACCGCCGTCATCGCCCTGCACGACCTGAACCTCGCCGCACACTACTGCGACGTCATCCACGTGCTGCACAACGGAAAGCAGATCGCGGCCGGGCCGCCGGCGGAGGTGTTCAGCGGTGAGCTGATCGCCGATGTCTGGAACGTGAGCGCGACCGTCGTCCCGCATCCCGGGACCGGCAGGCCGCACATCTACTTCGACCCGGGAGCCGTCCCGGTGCGGCCATGAGACGCCCGCGATGGTGCGTGGTGGTCCCGGCTGGGTTCGAACCAGCGACCTTCCGCGTGTGAGGCGGATCGCGCCTAGCGGAGAAAGCACGCATTTCTAACGGGAACGTCATTTCTCTTCCGCGGGATCGACCTGGACTGCATCCTGAGGTTGCCGCTGATGTCGGAACTGAGGTAGGAGTGAATCATTGATGCGCTCCGCGACCTCCTTGATCGTGTTTCCGCTCGTCTACGCCCTTTCTGTAGCGGCCGGGCGAGCGACCCGGTTGGGTGGCGGCGAGGTTGCGCTGTTGTGGCCGGCGGCGGCGGTCGGAGTGATTTGGCTGCTGTCGGTGAGACAGTGCGGCAAATGGGAGCGGGTGGGGCACGTCGCACTACTGGCGGTCGTCGCGTTTGCGACCAACCTGGCGACGGGAGCTTCCACACCCCTGAGTCTGTGGTTCGTACTGGTCAACGTTGTTCTGTCAGTTGTCACCGTGGAGATATTGGCCGCGGGCCGAGGGGAAGTCGCGCTTCGCGACCCCGCCGATTTCGCCCATCTCGTCGCCGCCGTAGCAGCAGGTACATGTTCGGCCGCGGTGCTGGCGACGGGGTACTTCGCGGTCACCGTTGATGCACCGCTGTGGGAGACATTCGCCCTTTTTGCTGTGCGCAACGGCGCGACTGCGCTCCTCGGACTGTCGATCTGGCTGATTCTGCGCGACAGGCCGGTACGACCGAGACGCCATAGTGCGGCATCGGTCGGCGAGGCCCTTCTGGTCAGCTGTGGGCTGGCCGTCGTGTTCTTCTGGACGTTCTGGCTGGATTCGACCCAGCCGATAGCTTTCATATCGTTGGTACCGGCCATGTGGGTCGCGCTGCGATACAGCACACCGGTCAGCACGGTGTTTCTCCTGCTTGCAGGCGCGTGGATCGTTTACGCGACGCTGTCGAACAGGGGATTCACCGCCGACGATGTTCAGCTGCGGGCTTTGCTGGCACAAGCGATGGTCTGCAGTCTGACGTTGGTCGTATTGACGTTGTCGCTCTACCGCGACTCGCGTGCACAACTGATCGCGCAACTGGAACAGGCGCGCGACAGGGCGGATCGCCTCGCATCCCACGACTCGCTGACCGGACTGGCCAATCGCGCACTCTTCACTCAGCGGACCGAGCACGCCCTAGCGCAAGTGCGGGAAGGGGTTTCGGGTGGCGTGGGCTTGATATTCCTCGACCTCGACGGCTTCAAGGCAGTCAATGACACGTGGGGACATGCCGAAGGCGACGAAGTGCTTCTCGAAGTGTCATCTCGGGTGGAGGCGGCGATCGAACCGACCGACACCGCGGCCCGATTGGGCGGGGACGAGTTTGCGGTGTTGTGTCCTGCCACGGTCGATATTGCGCGAGTAGAGGCCGTCGCCGAACGGCTTCGAGCAGCCCTACGCCGACCTATCAGACTCAGCGTCGGAGATACCTACGACCAGCTTTCGGTCAGCGTGGGCGTCGTGATGGGACACGGACAGTGCGACGCGGAGACTCTCCTGCGCCGGGCAGACAGGTTGATGTACCACGCAAAACGAAGCGGCAAGGATTGCGTGAGTATCGACCCTTCAACGAGCAAGGCTTTTGCAACCGCGGACGACGGAGCTGAGTCGACCTCAAGATCAGCGCCGTGAAAACAGGCTGTGCGACTTCGATTTGGCCGCCCCGCACACGGACCAGCCACGCTGAGATGGGTGTGATCAGCGGATCGGCGTCCCTGCACCGCCGCTGAAGCGACAAGCGGTGCATCGTGAAGGCCACCGCGATGATGCGTGGTGGTCCCGGCTGGGTTCGAACCAGCGACCTTCCGCGTGTGAGGCGGACGCTCTCCCACTGAGCTACGAGACCGGGTATTCGACAGAGCCGAACGAGGCAGAAGACTAACACGCGGCGGTTCCGACCCGGGAATCCGCTGGGTGCGACCGGCTTCGCGGCGGACGTCGTCGGCTTCACCTCCCCGAGCCGCAACATCGGGTGCATCCTCACCGAGGACTTCGTGCGCTGCGACATCGCGTCGCGCGACCGGCCGGCATGCGCTGCTCGAACTCCGACGGGCACGGCTTCCTCGGCGCCCACGAGGCATACCAGCTGTTTTGACCAGGGGTTTTCCGCCGCGGCGCGCCGTGCGAACAAGGGATTTGTATATGCCGAGCTGCGTGGACTAATGTCGTGCATCGCGACGGACGACGAACTCGCCCGTAGCACGCGGATGTAGCGCAGTTGGTAGCGCATCACCTTGCCAAGGTGAGGGTCGCGGGTTCGAATCCCGTCATCCGCTCGAGGATGCGTGGCATCAATCCCAGCGGTGGAGTGGCCGAGTGGTGAGGCAACGGCCTGCAAAGCCGTGCACACGGGTTCGATTCCCGTCTCCACCTCCGAAGACGTCCCGGCGCGATTAGCTCAGCGGGAGAGCGCTTCCCTGACACGGAAGAGGTCACTGGTTCAATCCCAGTATCGCGCACCAGCATTACCGCACGTGAGGCCCGGTTTCGACCGGGCCTTCGGCGTTTCCGGGAACCCCTCGCCCCGCCCATCGCTTCGAACATATGATCGAACGGTGGGCATGCAGGAGATCGGGCACGGCGGGCAGCCGCTGCGCACGGTGTTCCGCCGTGTCCACCCGGCCCGGACGGTGTTGATCGACCTGGTCGCCCTGTTCCCGCGCGAGCCGCACTGCGACGGCCGCTACCACCCCAAGGGCCTGCAGATGGATGTGATCGTCGAGGGCACGCTCACCTGCTGGGGGCTGAGCGAACAGGGCCGCTGGTGGGGTCTGGTGACCTACCCGATCCGGCACGGCGGCGAGAAGGACCGCGTCACGCACTGGGTGCCCGCATCCGTTCTCCGGGTCAAGCAGGCCTGACAAGAGCACGCAATTTTTCGAAGGTAGGCCCTAAGTGCCTATTAGGCCGCTCTCAGGTTGGGCCCCTAACTTCAGTGGTGTCCGGTTGAAAGACCGAACTGAGAAACCAACCCCGATCGCTCGGCCCGCCACCAACCCCCCCAGGTGGCGGGCCGAGATCTTTCCCGGGACCTTTCCCCGGCACGGCTGCCGACCCGAAAGCTTCCAGCTCCCCCACTGCAGCGACTAATGTCGCAAGACGCCGGTACGGCTGTCGACGACGTAGGGGTGGAACATGATCCGCAAGACTCTGCTGGCGACCTCGTTCGCCGTCGCTCTGTGCGGCGCCCCCGCCGCGGCCGCGGAACCCGGACCGATGTACTGGGACGATCCCGGGCACTACGCCACCGACGTCCCCGGCATGAACTACGACGCCCACCTCACCGGCCCGTGCACCAACATGGACCGCTTCACCTTCGGGCGCGGGCCCGGTGGCGAAGCGCTGCAGTGCCGGTGGATCCCGAACCAGTGGCCGCCGATCTACACCGGCTTCTGGCAGACCAGCTACGAACTGGTCGGCGTCCGCGACATCGGCAGCCCGTGCCCCAAACCGCAGTCCGCCGCCCAGGCTCCGGACGGGCGGCCGCTGATCTGCATGGGCGCCCAGGGCTGGCAGGCCGGCAAGTACAACGGTGTCGGCTTCACCCCGATGTGATCGGCCGAGCACCTAGGAGCTTCATTGCCTAGGAGCTTCGCAACGTGCGACTCGGCTCGGTGCCGAACACCTGCTTGTAGGCGCTGCTGAACCGGCCTGGGTGACTGAACCCGCAACGGCCCGCGATCGAGGTGACCGTGTCGAACGCCGGATCGGCCGACAACAACTCGCGGTGGGCGCGCTCAAGCCTGATCCGGCGCAGATACTCCAGCGGCGTGGTGTTCAGATGCTCGCGGAATGCGTACTGGATTGCCCGTGGTGTCACGTCGGCCGCCGAGGCGATGTCGCGAATCGTGATGTCGTAGTGCGAGTTCTCGTGGATGAAGTCCAGCGCGCGCCGCAACATCCGCGGCTGGTGCGCTGTGGTCTTGTCGTTTCCCCGCATCATGCGTTCGGATTCCCTGAGCGACTGCCCGACAAAACAGATCAGTGACTTATTCCACTGCATGACACCATCGACCCATGACCGACCGCATCGAGGTGTCCCGCATCGTCGCCGCTCCCGCCGCCGACATCTTCGCCGTGCTGTGCGATCCCCAGGGCCACGTCGCCATCGACGCCACCGGGATGCTGCAGGACGCCGACGGCGACCCCGTACGCGGCGCCGGGGACTCGTTCGTCGTGCACATGGACCGTGAGGCCCTCAACGACTTCCCCGAACTGGGCCGTTACGACGTGACGGTGCGGATCACCGACTACGAGCAGGACCGCCTGATCGCGTGGACGATCCTCGGGCAGCTCCGCCCGCAGATCGGGCACGTCTACGGCTACCGGCTCGAACCGGCCGACACGGGCACGCTGGTGACCTCGTTCTATGACTGGTCCGGCATCGACGAGCACTGGCGCTCGCTCGGCATCTTCCCGGTCGTCTCCGAGCTTGCGCTGCGCGGCACCCTCGGCATCCTCGACCGGACGGTGCGCCGCGGCTACCCCCAAGCGTCAACTCAGGGTTGACGCATCGAATTCGTCAACCTACGGTTGACGCATGGGCGATACGCAGAAGATCCGCCATCCGGTCCGGCTCGACGACCTCATCGACGTCATCACCCAGGTGCACGACGAACCCCTCGACCAGTTGACCGACGCCGTGCTGGCCGCCGAAGCCCTCGGCGAGGTCGCCGACCACCTGATCGGCCACTTCGTCGACCAGGCACGCCGCTCCGGCGCGTCCTGGACCGAGATCGGCAAATGCATGGGCGTCACCAAACAGGCCGCGCAGAAGCGCTTCGTGCCCAAGACGCCCAGCGACACCGGGGCATTGGACCCGAACGCCGGGTTCAGCCGGTTCACCGACCGGGCACGCAGCGCCGTCGTGCAGGCGCAGAACGTCGCGCACGAGGCGGGCAACACCGAGATCCGGCCCGCGCACCTGATCGTCGGGCTCTTCGCCGACCCGACGGGGCTGGCCGCCCGACTGATCGCCGGGCAGGGCATCGACGTCACCACGGTCGCCGACCGCATCACGCTGCCGCCGCGGGCCGAGCAGGTGCCCGCACTGATCCCGTTCGACGCGCGCGCGAAGAAGGCGCTCGAGCTGACCTTCCGGCAGGCACTTCGCTTGGGGCACAACTACATCGGCACCGAGCATTTGCTGCTGGCGCTGTACGAGGAAGAGGACGGTGACGGGGTGCTGCACACCCTGGGCATCGACATCGACCGCTTCGAGCGGGAACTGCGCGAAGCCCTCGACGCGCTCGCCGGAATGTGATCTCACAACCGGGCGCGCGGTGACGTCTTCATGATGTGAAGGTGCGCCCGTTCGAAGAAGTCGTCGCCAGCCACGGCGCCACGGTGCTGCGGGTGTGCCGCGCCGTGGTCGGCGCGTCCGACGCCGAGGACGCGTGGTCGGAGACGTTCCTGTCGGCGCTACGCGCCTATCCCGCCCTACCCGAGGACGCCAACGTCGAGGCCTGGCTGGTGACGATCGCCCACCGGCGGGCACTGGACGTCGGACGGGCCAGATCCCGGCGCGCGGTACCGACCGCGACGGTGCCCGACCGCCACGACGAACGCGCCGACCCCGCCGCGCGCGACCCCGACCTGTGGGCCGCGCTGCAGCGGTTGCCGCTCAAACAGCGCCATGCGGTGGCCTACCACCACATCGCGGGCCTACCGTTCGCCGAGATCGCCATCATCCTCGGCAACTCCCCCGACGCCGCCCGCCGTGCCGCCGCCGACGGCATCAAGGCGCTGCGCACGCACTACTGCAAGGACGAAGCCTCATGACCGACATCGCTTTCGACGTCCCGGACGAGGACGCCACCCTGCGGCGGCTGCACGACCGGCTGGCCGCATCGGCGGAGCCGTCGGGACTCCTCGACGTCGCGTACCGCACCGTCGACACCCCGGTGGGCGTACTGCTGCTCGCCGCCACCCCGGCCGGCCTGGTCCGGGTGGCCTACGACATCGAGGGCCACGACATCGTGCTGACCCGCCTCGCCGAGTCACTGAGCCCGCGCATCCTGCACGCACCGGCCCGCCTCGACACCGTCGCACGACAGATCGACGAGTATTTCGCCAAGCGCCGCACCAGCTTTGACGTGACGGTCGACCTGAGCCTGACCCGCGGCTTCGGCCGCAGCGTCGTCGAAGCCCTGCGGCGGATCGATTACGGGCGGCGCCTGAGCTACGCCGAGGTGGCCACCGCCGTCGGGAGCCCGCGCGCCGTGCGCGCCGTCGGCTCCGCGTGCGCCCGCAATCCGCTGCCGGTGGTCATCCCGTGCCACCGGGTGGTGCGCTCGGACGGCACCAGCGGGCAGTACGTCGGCGGCCCACGAGCCAAGACCGCGCTGCTGGAGCTGGAAGCCGGCCGGGAATGAAAGTCCCCACCCAGCCGTAGAACCTGGCATGAAACTCAACGACGCCGCCCGTGACCTCATCGGCAACGGCGCAGACGCCACGCTCGTGACGCTCAATCCCGATGGCAGTCCCCAGGTCACGCTCGTCTGGGTGGCGTTGCAGTCCACCCCCGACGGCGACGAGCTGGTCACCGCGCACCTGAGCGAGCACCAGAAGGTCCGCAACGTGCGCCGCGACCCACGGGTGGCGCTGACGATCCTGTCGCCCGGCGGAGTCGGCAAGGTGATGCGGCCGTACCTGGCGATCACCGGGACCGCGCGGATCGTCGAAGGCGGCGCGCCGGAACTGCTCGCCCAACTGGCCCAGACGCTGGCCGCGCCGGACTCCGGCTTCCCGCCGCCCGACGCGCCCCCCGGCTACCTGACCCGGATCCGGATCGACAAGGTCGGCGGCGTCGGGCCCTGGCAGGGCTGACCCCCAAGACCATCCAGGGGCCACCGGCGGTGTGCGATCATGCCAAGCATGCGTCGCTGGCTTGTGCTCCTGACCGTCACCCTGGCCACCCTCGCCGGGGTCGCCGCGTCTCCGGCGTCGGCGGCGGGCATCCCGATCGGCCGCCTCGGCGATGTGCTGCGCGTCGAGTTCGAAGGGCTGGTGGCCGACGTGTCGGTCAACAACATCGTCCCGACGCCCCCGCCGCCCGGGTTCGGTTATCCCCCGCGCGCGCCGCGCTACCAGGTGTACCGGGCCGACGTGACGATCACCCCGGTGCAGGTCCCGACCCCGTACGCGATGGGCATCACGTTCGCGTTCCGCGGCGTCACACCGACCGGTGACGCCTACGAACCCCGCAACAGCGACGCCCCCGACGCGCTGCAGACCATGATGTTCACCGCCCAGCCCGGACAGACATTCACCGGCGGCGTGTGGTGGGACTGCTACCGCGATCTGGTCTCCAACGTGGTGCTGCTCGACAAGATCTCCGGAATTCGCCTGGCCCAGTGGAACGTCGCCTAGAAATCCAGCCCGCCGCACCGGATCAGCTGGCCGAACTCGCCGACGTCGCCGCCCGCACCTTCCCGCTGGCCTGCCCGCCCGCGGTCGGGCCCGACGACGTCGCGGCGTTCATCGCCGAGAACCTGTCCCGCGAACGCTTCGCCGACTACCTCGCCGACCCCGACCGCACCGTCCTGGTGGCCGTCGAGGACGGCCGAATCCTCGGTTACGCCATGATGATTCGCGGTGTTCCCGACGACCCCGACGTCGCCGCGGCCGTCACCGAGCTGCCCACCGTCGAGGTGTCGAAGATGTACGTGCTGCCCGAATCCCACGGCAGCGGCGCCGCCGCGGCGCTGATGACCGCGGCGCTGCAACACGCACAGACCCTCGGTGTCGCGTCGGTGTGGCTGGGCGTCAACCAGCGCAACGAACGGGCCCAGCGCTTCTACGGCAAGCACGGTTTCGCCGTGGCTGGCACCAAACGGTTCCGCCTCGGCGGCCACTGGGAGCAGGACTACGTGATGGTGCGCCCGGCCTGACCGGCGGCGGTCAGCGCCAGCAGCCGCGAGGTGGCCCGCAGATACTTCTTGCGGAACCCGCCGGCCAGCATCTCCTCGCTGAAGATGGTGTCCAGCTTGGCGCCCGACGCGATCACCGGGATGCCCGCGTCGTAGAGCCGGTCGGTCAGCGACACCAGCCGCAGCGCGACGTTCTGGTCGTCGATCGGGTGCACCCCGGTGATGAACACCTCCGAGATGCCCTCGATCAACGTCAGATACCGCGACGGGTGCATGGTGGCCAGATGCGCGCACAGCGCGTCGAAGTCGTCCAGCGTCGCGCCGTCGACCTCGGACGCCCAGCGGGCCACCTCGTCGTCGCCGGGCGGCTCCGGCGCGGGCGGCAGGTCACGGTGCCGGTAGTCCGGGCCCTCGATGCGCACCGTGGTGAACATCGATGCCAGCGTGTTGATCTCGCGCAGGAAGTCCTGGGCGGCGAAGCGCCCCTCACCGAGCTGCTCGGGCAGCGTGTTCGACGTCGCCGCCACCGATACCCCGCGCTCGACCAGCGCCGACAGCAACCGCGAGATCAGCGTGGTGTTGCCCGGATCGTCGAGCTCGAACTCGTCGATGCACAGCAGCACATAGTCCGAGAGCAGGTCGATGCACTCCATGAACCCGAACACACCGGCGAGCTGGGTGAGCTCGCCGAACGTCGCGAAGGCCCGCTTGTAGTCCGACGACTCACCGACCGCGTAGTACGACGACGCCAGCAGATGGGTCTTGCCGACCCCGAACCCGCCGTCGAGGTACACCCCGACCCCGGGCAGCACCTCCCGTTTGCCGAACATCTTCTTCTTGCCGGCGCGACGCGCCACGGCCTGCTCGGTGAACTGACGGCACGTCTGCACGGCCGCGGCTTGCGACGGCTCCCCCGGGTCGGGGCGGTAGGTGTCGAAGCTGACGTCGGCGAACGTCGGCGGCGGAACCAGCTGGGCGATCAGCCGTTCCGGTGTGACGCTGGGATGTCGATCGACCAGATGCCCGACATCGCTGGACCCGTGCATGCAGGCACCATAACGGCGTGCTGTGATTTCCCCTATGTCCGGCGACGGTGACGGGACGCACTTCACACTTCTGGGATCGGCCGGCGTGCTCGGTATCGCCGAACTCGCCGACCACTACCGGTATCCGGATGACCTGGGTGCGTGCTGGGTGCGCGCGAACATGATCGCCTCGGCCGACGGCGGCGCGACCAGCGCGGGCACCTCCGGCGCGCTGGGCGGCGACGGGGACCGCGCGGTGTTCGCGACCCTGCGGGCGCTGTGCGACGTGGTCGTCGTCGGCGCGCAGACCGTGCGGGCGGAGAACTACTCCGGTGTGCACTTCGGTGCCGCCGAACGGCAGGCGCGGCAGCGCCGCGGCCAGGCCGAGGTGCCACCGATCGCGGTGCTCACCCGCACCGGGCATCTCGACCACGACGCGAAACTGTTCGCCGCCACCGAGGTGCCGCCGCTGATCCTGACCTCGTCGCAGGCCGTCGAGGACACCCGCACCCGGCTGGGATCCGCGGCCGAGGTGATCGACTGCTCCGGCGCACAGTCCGATTCGGTGGATCCGCACACCGCGCTCGCCCGGCTGGCCGAGCGCGGGCTGACCCGGGTGCTGACCGAGGGCGGGCCGGCAATCCTGGGCCTGCTCACCGCCGCCGGGCTGCTCGACGAGTTGTGCCTGACGGTCGCGCCGCTGCTGCTCGGCGGGGTGGGCGGGCGCATCGTCGCCGGGGCCGGCGAGGCGCACACGGCGATGACCCTCGAGCAGGCCCTGCGCGACGATCACGGCTACCTGTACCTGCGTTATGTCCGTCGGCGGGGCGGCGGGGCCGGGTGACCGCCATCAGTACTGTGGTGCCCATGCGTCGTGTGGTGCAGGCTGTCGTTCTGTCGCTGGCCGTCGTGCTCCCGGTGTCGGCGTGCTCGCCGGGGCTGGCCGCCAACCCGCGCTATGCCACCGACTCCGGCGCCGGCCCCCAGGGTGAACCGCCGAGCACCGACCAGACCCCGGGCCCGCCCGCCGTCGAGGTCCCGAAGAACGATCTGTCCTGGCGCGACTGCACCTCGCGGGTGTTCGCCTCGGCGGCCGTGCAGGCCATCCCCGGCGTGAAACTCGACTGCGCCAGCTACGACGCCGACCTGGACCCGATCAACGGCGCCAACGGCACCGTCAGCATCGGCGTCGTCCGGGCCACCTCCCAGCAGACCCCCGCCGACGCCGGCCCGCTGGTGATGACCACCGGATCCGACCTGCCCTCCTCGGTGCAGTTGCCCGTCTGGCTCTCACGCGCCGGCGCCGACGTGCTCAAGAGCAACCCGATCGTGACGGTGGACCGGCGCGGCATCGGCATGTCGGGCGCGCTGGACTGCCGCGACCTGTTCGACCGACAGGAGATGTTCGAGCAGGCGCAGTTCCAGGCCGGCGACGACCCCGTCGCCAACCTCGGCGCGATCACGATGACGGCGACCACCAGCTGCACCGACACCATCGCCCCCGGCGACTCGGCCTACGACAACGCCCACGCCGCCGAGGACATCGAACGGCTCCGCACCACGTGGGACGTGCCCGCGCTGGCGCTGCTCGGCATCGGCAACGGCGCCCAGGTGGCACTGGCGTATGCCGGGTCACACCCGAACAAGGTGGCCCGGCTGGTGCTCGATTCGCCTCTGCCGCTCGGCATCTCCGCCGAAGCGGCCACCGAGCAGCGCGTCAAGGGCGAGCAGGCGGCCCTCGACGCGTGGGCCACCCAGTGCGCGGCCACAGGCTGCCCGCTCGGCCCCGACCCCAAGGCCGCGGTCGACGAGCTGCTGTCCGCCGCGCGGGCCGGGCGCGGACCCGGCGGTGCGTCGGTGGCCGCGGTGGCCGACGCGATCTCGACCGCGCTGGGCTATCCGCGCGGCGGCCGGGTCGACTCGGGCAACGAGCTGGCGCTCGCGGTCGCCGACGCCCGCTCCGGCAACACCAACCGGCTCAACAACCTGATCAACCAGGCCGAGACGCTGCGCCAGACCGACGGCCAGTTCGTCAACAGCTGCAGCGACGCGCTCAACCGCCCGACCCCGGACCGGGTCCGCGAGCTCGTCGTCGCCTGGGGCAAGCTCTACCCGCAGTTCGGCGCGGTCGG
The DNA here is from genome assembly GCF_002086815.1 of Mycolicibacterium parafortuitum. Taxonomy (GTDB): domain Bacteria; phylum Actinomycetota; class Actinomycetes; order Mycobacteriales; family Mycobacteriaceae; genus Mycobacterium; species Mycobacterium parafortuitum. The sequence continues at coordinate 40,368 of NZ_MVID01000033.1, read as the reverse complement.
CGCGCTGGACATGGTGAAGTGCCTGAACTGGCCCAGCGGCAGCGCACCGAAGGAGCCCAGCGGGTTGGAGATCCCGACCCTGCTGCTCGGTGTCGCCAACAACCCGATCGTCGGCAACGAAGGGGTGGCCGCGGTCGCCGCCACCGCGATCAACGCCGGTTCGACCAACCGGCGGGTGATGTGGCAGGGCATCGGGCACGGCGCGACCATCTACTCGCCGTGCGCGCTGCCCCCGGTGATCGAGTACGTCAAGACCGGTGAGCTGCCGGCCACCGACACGTACTGCCCGGCCTGACGGTTTCCGGGTGCGGCTGAGGTACGGTGCCTGGCGTGCGTGATCTTGTGCTGAGCGCGTTCCGGCCTCGCACCTCCCCCCCGACGACGGCGTCCGTGCTGCGGTCGATCCTGTGGCCGCTGGCGATCATGGCGGTGATCCACCGCAGCTACGTGCTGGTGTTCAACCGCTACATCACCGACGATTTCGCGCCCGTCTACCGCGCGGTGATCAACTTCAAGTTCGGCTGGGACATCTACAACGAGCACTTCGACCACGTCGACCCGCACTACCTGTACCCGCCGGGCGGCACCCTGATCATCGCGCCGTTCGGCTACCTGCCCGAGGTCGCGTCGCGCAACTGGTTCATCTTCTTCAACACCGTCGCGATCATCCTCGCCGGCTACTTCCTGCTGCGACTGTTCGGCTACACACTGTCCTCGGTGGCCGCACCGGCGCTGCTGCTGGCGATGTTCTGCACCGAGAGCGTCACCAACACACTGGTGTTCGGCAACATCAACGGCGTCATGCTGCTGCTGGAGGTGCTGTTCTTCCGGTGGCTGCTCGACGGCAACCGCAGTCACGAGTGGTGGGCCGGCATCAGCATCGGGCTCACCCTGGTGGTCAAACCTCTGTTGGCGCCGCTGCTGCTGCTGCCGCTGCTCAACCGCCAGTGGCGCGCGCTGGTGGCCGCGTTCGTGGTGCCGGTCGTGTTCAACGCCGCCGCGTGGCCGCTGATCGCCGACCCGATGAACTTCGTCACCCGCACGGTGCCCTACATCTTCTCCACCCGCGACTATTTCAACAGCTCGATCCTGGGCAACGGCCTGTACTACGGGCTGCCGATGTGGCTGATCATGGCGCTGCGAATCGGTTTCATCGTGCTCGGTGCGGTGTCGCTGTGGCTGCTCTACCGCTACTACCGCGAGCGCGACCCGTTCTTCTGGATGCTGACGTCCTCGGGTGTGGTGCTGACCACGTCGTGGCTGGCGCTCTCACTCGGGCAGGGCTACTACTCGATCGCGCTGTTCCCGTTCCTGATGACCGTGGTGCTGCCCAATTCGGTGATCCGCAGCTGGGTGGCCTGGCTGGCCGCCTACGGCTTCCTGACGATGGACCGGTGGCTGCTGTGGCAGCTGCCCAGCACCGGCCGCGCGCTGGAATACCTCAAGATCACCTACGGCTGGTCGCTGATGATGGTGGTGGTGTTCGCGGTGCTGCTGTTCCGCTACCTCGACGCCAAGCGGGACGGCCGCCTCGACGACGGCATCGACCCCGTATGGATGAAAGAGCTCGCCACCCCCGGAAGGCGCCCCGAGTAGCCTGGCAGGCATGACAACTCCGAAGCTGATGCTCAGCGACGACGAGTGGCGCAAGCGGTTGACCCCGCAGGAGTTCGCGGTGCTGCGCCAGGCCGGCACCGAACGTCCGTTCACCGGTGAGTACACCGACACCAAGACCCCGGGGATCTACCAGTGCCGCGCCTGCGGCGCCGAATTGTTCCGCAGCACCGAGAAGTTCGAATCGCACTGCGGGTGGCCGTCGTTCTTCGACCCCGCCGACTCCGACGCGGTGATCCTGCGGTCCGACGACTCGCTGGGCATGCGGCGCGTCGAGGTGCTGTGCGCGAACTGCCACAGCCATCTGGGCCACGTGTTCGAGGGCGAGGGCTATCCGACCCCGACGGACCAGCGCTACTGCATCAACTCGATCTCGCTGCGGCTGGTGCCGTCGGACTGACCGGCAGCTACGGCAGCGTGGTCAGCAGCTGTTCCACCGACACCCGCGGGCCGGTGAAGAACGGCGTCTCCTCACGCACGTGCCTGCGCGCGTCGGTGGCGCGCAGATCGCGCATCAGGTCGACGATGCGGTACAGCTCCGGCGCCTCGAAGGCCAGCAGCCACTCGTAGTCGCCCAGCGCGAACGACGGCACCGTGTTGGCCCGCACGTCCTTGTAGCCGCGGGCGGCCATCCCGTGCTCGGACAGCATCCGGCGGCGTTCCTCGTCGGGCAGCAGGTACCAGTCCAGGGACCGCACGAACGGATACACGCAGATGTAGGCGCCGGGCTCCTCTCCCGCCAGGAACGCGGGAATGTGGCTCTTGTTGAACTCGGCCGGACGGTGCAACGCGACGTTGCTCCACACCGGGGTGGACGCCCGGCCCAGCGCCGTGGTGCGGCGGAAGTCCTTGTAGGTGGCCTGAAGCGCCTCGACCGTCTCGGCGTGCGTCCAGATCATGAAGTCCGCGTCCGCGCGCATCCCGGCGACGTCGTAGAGACCGCGCACGACGACGCCCTTGTCCTCCTGCTGTTTGAGGAACGTCGCGGTCTCGTCGGCGAGTGCCGCGCGTGCGTCGTCGTCGGCACCGAGCGCCCCCGGCGTCACCGCGAAGACCGAGAACATCAGGTAGCGGATCGTGGAGTTCAGTTCGTCGTAATCGAGCTTGGCCATACCTTCATCTTCCCACCGTGAGCAGAGCGGCCACCGCCCTGGTCGCCGACGCCACACACGCGGGCACACCGATGCCGTCGAGGTACGCGCCCGCCACCGCGAGCCCGCGCGGAAGCCCGTCGCGCAACTCCGCGACCAGCGCGGCATGACCGGGGCCGTACTGCGGCATCGCGTCGATCCAGCGGACCACCAGGCTGTCGACCGGCTCCTCGGAGACGCCGAACAGGGTCTGCAGATCCTCGGCCGCCCAGCTGAGCAGATCCTCGTCGCCGGTACTGCGCGCCAGCTCGTCACCGAAGCGCCCGTACGACAACCGGACCAGCTCGACGCTGCCACGCCGTCCCCACTTGCGCGAGGACAACGTCACCGCCTTGGTGTGCAGCCGGCCACGGCCCGCGACCAGCACCCCGGACTGCTCGGGCAGCGGTGTCCCGCCCGGCAGCGCCAGCGCCACCACCGCGGCCGAGGCCACCTGGATCCGGCGCGCGGCGGCCGCGGTGCGCGGAGCCAGCGGCTCGACCAGCGCGGGCAGCCGCGGCGCCGGGACGGCCAGCACCACCGCGTCGGCGGGCCAGCGACCGTCCTCGTCGTCGACGACCTCCCAGCCGCCGGCCACCTGGTGCACGCCGCGCACGGACACCTGCGCCCACCGCAGACCGGAGCGGCGGACCAGCTCGTCGAGCAGCACCTGGTAGCCGCCGTCGATCGCGCCGAAGACCGAACCGGCGCGCGGCGGCGGCAGCGCCGCGGCCACCGCGGCGGTCAGGCTCGGAGCACCGTCGTCGAGCGCCGCGGCCACCGTCGGCGCGGCGGCCCGCAGGCCGATGGTCGCGGCCGAACCGGCGTACACGCCGGCCAGCAGCGGGTCGACGGAGCGGACCACGACCTGCTCGCCGAACCGGTCGCCGACCAGCTCGGCCACTGTCGGGTCCGCGCCACGGCGCCAGCTCAGCGGATGCCGCGGCTCGTCGAGCATGCGGCGCACGGTCGCGTCGTCGACCAGGCCGGCCAGCTCCGAAGGCCGCGACGGGATGCCGTTGACGGTGTCCTTCGGCAACTGGTGCAGGCGGCCCTCGCTGTAGATCAGCGGACGTGCGCCGGTGGTGGTGATCTGCTTGCCCGACAGGCCGAGCTCGCCCAGCAGCGCCGGCACCTCGGGGCGGCGCGCGACGAACGCCTCGGCCCCGACGTCGATCAACTGCCCGCCGAGCCGCTCGGTGCGCAGGATCCCGCCGAGCCGGTCGGCGGGATCGAGCACGGTGATCGATGCGTCCGGGCCCGCCGCGACACGCAACCGGTAGGCGGCCACCAGACCGGAGATGCCGCCTCCGACGACGCAGTACCGGGCCGCGCCGCTCACAGCTCGTGCACCAGCGCCACCGCGTCGGTGATGATGGCCGGGTCGGTGGCGGGAAGCACGCCGTGGCCCAGGTTGAAGATGTGCCCGACGGCGCCCGCGGCGACCGCGCGGCGACCGTCCTCGACGACCGCGCGCACCGCCCGGTCCACCACCGGCCAGCCGGCCAGCAGCACCACCGGGTCGAGGTTGCCCTGCAGCGCGCTGCCGCGCCGCACCCGCGCGGCGGCGTCGGTCAGCGACGTACGCCAGTCGACACCGACGACGGCCGGCACGCCGTGGCCGGTGACCGCCTCCGACATCGCGCCGAGCAGTTCGGCGGTGCCGACACCGAAGTGCGTCATCGGCACGCCGTAGCCGGCCAGCGACGCGAACACCCGGGCGCTGTGCGGCAGCACGTAGGCGCGGTAGTCGGCCAGCGACAACGTCCCGGCCCAGGAGTCGAACACCTGGATCGCGTCGACCCCGGCCTCGAGCTGCACCCGCAGGAACTCGATCGTGACGTCGGTCAGCGCCGTCATCAACGCGTGCCAGGTCTCGGTGTCGCCGAGCATCATCGCCTTGGTGCGTTCGTGGTGGCGGCTCGGTCCGCCCTCGACCAGGTAGGACGCCAGCGTGAACGGCGCCCCGGCGAAGCCGATCAGCGGGACGTCGCCGAGCGCGGCGGTCAGCTGGCCGATCGCGGTGGCCACCGCGCCGACCTGATCCTGTTGCAGAGGGGCGACCGCGCGGACGTCGTCGGCGGTGCGGATCGGGTGCGCGATCACCGGGCCGACGTCGGGGACGATGTCGAGGTCGATACCGGCGGCGCGCAGCGGCACCACGATGTCGGAGAACAGGATCGCCGCGTCCACATCGTGCCTGCGCACCGGCTGCAGCGTGATCTCGGTGATCAGGTCGGCGTCGAAGCAGGCCTGCATCATGGTGTTCTTGGCCCGCAGTTCGCGGTACTCCGGCAGGGACCGACCGGCCTGGCGCATCATCCACACCGGTATCCGGTGGGGTTTGCGACCGGCGGCGGCAGCCAGGTACGGAGATTCGGGCAGCTCGCGGCGCGTGTTCATCGCTCCCTATGCTGCCATGCCGCTATCGGCGCGCCTGCCGACAGACCTGCCCGAATGGACTACCGTCAAACGGCGTGACCACCGCCGAACCGGCTCCGTTCCGTGAAGCGGTGGCGGCGATGAATGCCACCACCGTCCGACCCGAGATCGAGCTCGGGCCCATCCGGCCGCCGCAGCGTCTGGCGCCCTACAGCTATGCGCTCGGCGCCGAGGTCAAGCACGCCGAGGCCGCGATCGTGCCCGAGCGCTCCGAAGGCGATGCGTTCGGCCGGCTCATCCTGCTGCACGACCCCGAGGGCGCCGAGGCGTGGGACGGCACCATGCGCCTCGTCGCCTACATCCAGGCCGATCTCGATTCCACCGAGGCCGTCGACCCGCTGCTGCCCGAGGTGGCGTGGAGCTGGCTCGTCGACGCGCTGGAGCAGCGTGCCGAGCAGGTGACCGCCCTGGGCGGCACCGTCACCGCGACCACATCGGTGCGCTACGGCGACATCTCCGGTCCACCGCGCGCCCACCAGCTGGAACTGCGCGCATCGTGGACCGCGACATCGCTGGACCTCGGTCCGCACGTGCAGGCGTTCTGTGAGGTGCTCGAGCACGCCGCCGGCCTGCCGCCGGCCGGTGTGACCGACCTGAATTCGCGCACCCGCGCCTGAGGCCGATGTCTGAAGCTGAAAACACCGGCTCCCCCGTCGACGCCGAGCTAGCCGAAGCCGAGCTGCCCGAGGCAGGGCCGCCCGAAGCCGAGCCGCTGCTGACACCGCGCGACGGGGTGCCGGAGGTGGCGTCCAGCCGCACCGAGATCGCCAGGGCCGCAGAACTGTTGGCGTCCGGGGCCGGGCCGTTCGCGGTGGACGCCGAGCGGGCGTCGGGGTTCCGTTACTCCAACCGAGCCTATCTGGTGCAGATCAGGCGCGCGGGCGCGGGCACCGTGCTGATCGACCCGGTCAGCCACGGCGGCGACCCGCTGCAGGTGCTGGCTCCGGTCGCCGAGGTGCTGGCCACCGACGAATGGGTGCTGCACGCCGCGGACCAGGACCTGCCCTGCCTGGCCGAGATCGGCATGCGGCCCCCCGCGCTGTACGACACCGAGTTGGCGGGCCGGCTGGCCAACTACGACCGGGTCAACCTGGCCGCGATGGTGCAGCGGTTGCTCGGGCTGCAGCTGACCAAGGGGCACGGCGCCGCCGACTGGTCGAAACGCCCGCTGCCGCACGACTGGCTCAACTACGCGGCGCTCGACGTCGAGGTGCTGCTGGAGCTGCGCGACGCCGTCGCCGCGGTGCTCGAGGAACAGGGCAAGTCCGAGTGGGCCCGCCAGGAGTTCGAGTATCTGCGCACTTACGAGGCGCCGCCGACCCGGCGGGACCGCTGGCGGCGCACCTCCGGCATCCACAAGGTGCGGGACCCGCGAGCGCTGGCCGCGGTGCGGGAGCTGTGGGTCACCCGGGACCAGATCGCCCGCCGCCGAGACATCGCACCCGGGCGCATCCTGCCCGACAGCGCCATCATCAGTGCCGCCACCGCCAACCCCGACACACTCGAAAAGCTCACCGCGCTACCGGTTTTCAGCGGTTCGAAGCAGCGCCGCAGCGCGCAGGTGTGGTTGGACGCGCTGGCCCGGGCCCGCACCAGTGAGCCACCCGACGCGCAGGAGCCCTCGAACGGGCCGCCGCCGGCGTCGCGGTGGTCCCGGCGCAAACCCGAGGCCGCGGTGCGACTTGAGGCCGCCCGCACCGAGTTGAGCGCGCTGGCCCAACAGGTTTCGGTGCCGATGGAGAACCTGCTGTCGCCAGACACCGTCCGCAGGCTGTGCTGGGACTGGCAGCCCGTCGAGGGCGGGGAGGCGACCGCAGCCGCCGTCGACGCGTTCCTGCGCGCCACCACCGCCCGGCAGTGGCAGCGCGATCTCACCGTGCCGGCACTGGCCCGGGCATTGGCTACTCCGGCGCGGTGACCCGGTCGATGTGGTCGGTGAAATGCCGCCACACCGCGTCGGGATCCTCCAGTTGCGGCCAGTGCCCGATGCGGTCGAGCATGACCACGTCGGCGTCCGGGATGACCTCGCTGTAGCGGCGCGCCATGTGCGCACCCGAGTTGGGGTCGAGCGCGCCGTCGATCAACCGCATCGGTACCCGCGCCTCCCTCATTGCCCGCACCCACCGGTTGCGATGCCGGTATCGATCCTCGATGAACCGGCCGACCTTGTGCAGCACCGCTTTTCCGTCGTTGCACTCCAGGATCTGGTGGAACAGCTCCATCATGTGCGGCGTCGGCTGGGTGTCGGGGCCGAACATCTCCCTGATGGTCGGTTCCAGGAGCCGTCGGGAGACGCGGCTGCCCTGCAGCGGACCGAGGATGTCACCCAGCGGCGTCGCCGACATCAGCTTCTGCAGCAGCCGCGGCGTGTAGGACTCGTTGAACATCCCGCCGTTGAGCCAGGTCACCGATTCGATCCGCGGCGCGCCGTAGGCGTGCTCGGACCACACCTGCCGGGCCAGCAGTTCCTGGCCGACCGAGTCCCCCAGATCGTGGGCGAGGACGTGCACGGTCTGCACGCCGAGGTGCGCGAGCAACGCCTCGTGCACATCCGCGTGGTCGTGCACGCTGTAGCCGTACGCTTTCGGCTTCGCCGAGAAACCCATCCCGATCATGTCGGGCGCGATCACGGTGAACCGCGCGGTGAGCCGGCTCCACAGCGGCTGCCAGTCGAAGGTGTTGAACGGATAGCCGTGGATCAGCAGCAGGTGCGGGCCCTGCCCCTCACAGCGGTAGAAGATGTCGAAGCCCAGGTAGTCGAAATACTGCCCGGCGTCGCGCCAGCGCTGAAGTTCGGCATCCACGCCGCCGACCCTAGGCGGTCAGCTGAAGGCGCGCGTCAGGAACTCGGTGGAATCCGGCATCGACACCAGCACGGTGCCGCTGTGGTCGGCCTCCGGGTACACCTTCAACGTCACCGCCTGGCCGTTCGCGGTCAGCTGGTCGGCGAAGCGCAGCGTCAGACTCGGCGGCACGTCGCGATCGGCCATCCCGACGCCGAGGAACACCGGCCGGTCGTACCCCGACGGCGGGATTCCCATGTACGCGTCGATCGCCTCGGCGGCACCCGGGATCGACGCGACCGACGCGGTGAAGAACTCCGGCACCCGCAGACCGGTCAGTGCGCCGGCCAGGTCTGCGGCACACAGGGTTTCGGCCTGATCGGCGGCGGCGCGACCCGCGGGCGTCAGCACCTGGTCGAGGTCGAGATCCGGGCGGGCCTCCCGCAGCGCGGCGACGATGTAGGCGGTGTAGGCACTGCCCATCGGTCCGAGTTCGGGTGGCACCACCATCTGCGGGCCGGCCTGCTTGACGATGGACTCGACCCCGGCGGGCGTGCCGGTGGCGACCACCCCGCGGTAGTCGAGGCCGGACCCGGCGGAGAACTCGGTGGCCCACCGTGCGGTCGCGACGGCCGCTCCCCCGCCCTGGGACTGACCGACCACCGCCCACTTCGGGGACAGATCCAGGTCCATCTCGTGGGCGGCGACCACGGAGTCCACCACCCCGCGCGCGGTGGTGACGCTGTTCAGGTAGCTCATCAAGCCGGGGGTACCGAGGCCCGCGTAGTCGGTGCCGACCACCACATAACCCTGGTCCAGCCAGTGCGAGAGGTATTCGTCGTCGCGGTCGGTGCGGCTCTGTGCCGACGGAGTGCAATCGTCACCGAGCCCGACGGTGCCGTGCGCCCACGCCACCACCGGCCAACCGCCCGGTGGCGCAGGCGTTTTCGGGACGAACACGGCCGCGGTGCTGACCGCGGGCCGGTCGTGCTGGTCGACCGTCGAGTACAGGATGCGATAGGCCCGGCCCGCCGACGTCACCGACAGCGCCGGATCCAGCGCCACCGTGTCGATCAGCGTGCCCGGCGCCGGAACGGGTCCGCCGAAGGTACGCGCGTCCAGGCCCGACCAGACCGGGACACTCGCCGTCGCGGCCGGTGCGACGCCCACCAGGGCAGCCAGCACCATCACGAGGGCGACCAGAAGTCCGCCGATACGTCTCATGGTGTCAGTCGACGCGCTCACTGACCTCGCGCTCACCGGCGGAGGCGCCGAGCGCGGCGATCCAGCCGGTGATCCGGCGGGCCAGGTTCTGCTCGGTCAGCCCGACCTCGGCGAGCACCTCACCACGCGAGGCGTGTGCGAAGAACTCCTGCGGCAGCGCGGCGTCGCGGCACGGCACGTCGATCTCGGCGCCGCGCAACGCCGCCGACACCGCGGAACCGATCCCGCCGTGCCCGCCGTTGTCCTCAAGCGTGACGACGAGCTTGTGCGCGGTGGCCAGCTCGCCGATCTGCGCCGGAACCGGCAGCACCCAGCGCGGGTCCACCACCGTCACCCCGATGCCCTGATTGCGCAGGCGTTCGGCGACCGCGATCGCCATCGGTGCGAACGCACCGACCGACACGATCAGGACGTCCTCGGAGAGCCCGTCGGCCGGGACTGCGAGCACGTCGACCCCGTCACGCCGTTCCAGCGCCGAAATGTCGGCGCCCACATCGCCCTTCGGGAACCGGATGGCCGTCGGCCCGTCCTTGATCTCGATCGCCTCGGCGAGCTCCTCGCGAAGCCGCGCGCCGTCGCGGGGTGCGGCCACCCGCATGCCGGGCACGATGCCCAGGATGGACAGGTCCCACATCCCGTTGTGGCTCGCACCGTCGGGGCCGGTGACACCCGAGCGGTCCAGCACCACCGTCACCGGAAGGTTGTGCAGCGCAACGTCCATCAGCATCTGGTCGAACGCCCGGTTCAGGAACGTCGAGTAGATCGCGACGACCGGGTGCATCCCGCCCATCGCGAGTCCGGCCGCCGACGTCATCGCGTGCTGTTCGGCGATGCCGACGTCGAAGAACCGGTCCGGGAACCGCTTACGGAACGCCGAGAGCCCGGTCGGACCCGGCATCGCGGCGGTGATCGCGACGACGTCGCGGTGCTTGCCGGCCAGTTCGATCAGCGTCTCGGAGAACGCCGACGTCCAGCCCGGGCCGGGAACCGAAGTGGCCAGCCCGGTTTCGGGGTCGATGACGCCGCAGGCGTGCATCTGATCGTCGACGTCGTTCTCCGCGGGTGCGTATCCCATGCCCTTGCGGGTCACGACGTGCACGACGACCGGTGCGTTGTATGCGCGGGCATGCCGCAGCGCGCCCTCCACGGCGGACTCGTCGTGCCCGTCGATCGGGCCGACGTACTTCAGGCCCAGATCGGTGAACATCACCTGAGGCGACAGCGCATCCTTGATGCCCGCCTTGATCGAATGCATGCACTGGTAGCAGAACTCGCCGATCACCGGGACACCGCGCACCGCCTTGCGGCCCTCTTCGAGGACGCGCTCGTAGCCGGGCTGCAGCCGCAGCGCCGCCAGGTGCTCGGCGAAACCGCCGATCGTCGGGGCGTAGCTGCGCCCGTTGTCGTTGACGATGATCACCACCGGCCGCTTCGACGCGGCGATGTTGTTCAGCGCCTCCCAGCACATGCCGCCGGTCAGCGCGCCGTCACCGACGACGGCCACCACGTGGCGGTTGCGGTGCCCGGACAGCTCGAACGCCTTCGCCAGACCGTCGGCGTAGGACAGCGCCGAGCTGGCATGGCTGGACTCGACCCAGTCGTGCTCGCTCTCGGTGCGAGACGGATAGCCCGACAGGCCGTCCTTCTTACGCAACGTGTCGAAGTCCTGGCAACGGCCGGTGAGCATCTTGTGCACGTAGGCCTGATGACCGGTGTCGAACAGGATCGGATCATGCGGGGAGTCGAAGACGCGGTGCAGCGCAAGCGTCAACTCGACGACGCCGAGGTTGGGTCCCAGATGTCCACCCGTCGCCGCGACCTTGTGGATCAGGAAATCGCGGATCTCCGCGGCGAGCTCGTCGAGCTGCGCACGGGACAGGTGTGCCAGATCAGCGGGACCGCGGATCTGTTCAAGCATCAGGCCAGTCTACGCACCGCTATTGCGATCGGTCCTGTCGAGTCTGGTACACGTCGGGCACTCCATCGCGGTCCTCATCCACCGTCTCTTCGAGGTGAATGCGCCGGTAGGCGGCATTTCTGGTGAGCAGCAGCACCGACGCGAGCGCCGCCGCCAACAGTGATCCGCACAACACGCCGACCTTGACGAATTCGTGACGTGCCGAATCGGGGCCGTACGACAGATCCCCGATCAGCAAAGAGACGGTGAATCCGATACCCGCCAGCATCGCGACACCGAGCACGTCGACCCAGCGCAGCGACGAATCGAGGTCCGCGCGCGTGAACGCGGCAAGCAACCTGGTGGTCACGAAGATTCCGATCGGCTTGCCGAGCACCAGGCCCAGCACGATGCCGAGCGTGATCGGATCGCTCAGCGCGCGCCCGAGCCCGTCGAGGCCGCCGAAACTCACTCCGGCAGCGAAGAATGCGAAGACCGGGATCGCGATCCCGGTCGACAGCGGACGGGTGCGGTGCTCGAAATGTTCGGCCATTCCCGCATCGACCTCGACTCCCCCGCGTGTCGCCGACCGTCGCACCGGGACCGCGAAACCGAGCAGCACACCGGCCACCGTCGCGTGCACCCCGGACTCGTGCATCAGCACCCAGGTCAGCAGACCGAGCGGGATCAGCACCCACCACGCCTGCACGCCGCGCTGCACGGCCACGGTGAACACCGCCAGCACCGCCAGCGCCCCGCCCAGCGCCGCGAGGTTGATCTCGTCGGTGTAGAACACCGCGATCACCAGCACCGCCAGCAGGTCGTCGACGACGGCCAGCGTCAGCAGAAAGGTGCGCAACGCCGAGGGCAGGTGGGTGGAGATGACCGCGAGCACCGCGACCGCGAACGCGATGTCGGTCGCGGTCGGGATCGCCCACCCGTGCAACGCACCGTCACCGGCCCGTGCGGCGACCGCGACGAAGATCACCGCGGGCACCACCATGCCGCCGACGGCGGCGGCGATCGGCAGCGCGGCCTGGCGCGGATCACGCAGATCGCCGGCGACGAACTCCCGTTTCAGCTCCAGCCCGACGACCAGGAAGAAAATGGCCAGCAGCCCGTCAGCCGCCCAGTGCCCGATCGACAGTGACAGGTGCAGCCCGAACGGACTGCCGCCGATCTCGGTGTCCCGCAGCGCGAAGTAGGCCTGCGACCACGGCGAGTTCGCCCACACCAGCGCGGCGGTCGCGGCGATCAGCAGGATCACCCCGCCGACGGTCTCCTTGCGCAGGATTTCGCTGATCCTGCTGGTCTCGGACCAGGAGCCCCGGGAGAACAGCGCGCGCCGCAGGCCTCCAGGAGAGTCGGACGGCGGAGTGGGGGTCATATCCTGCCTCGGGTCGGGGTCGACGATTCACCGCCGACCAGACTTCCCGGCACACCTGTGGTCATCCTAGGCTTCCGCGGGCCGCTGCAGCACGGCGACGCATTCGACGTGGTGGGTCAGCGGGAACGAGTCATATACCCGCAGCTCCTCGACGTCATACCCGTGTTTGCGGTACAGACCCACGTCGCGCGCGAATGAGGCCGCCTCACAACCGATGTGGATGATGCGCGGGACACCGGCGGCGGCCAGCAGATCGATCACCTCGCGGCCCGCCCCGGTGCGGGGCGGATCGAGCACCGCGACGTCGGCGCGGGCGGGCTGGGCCGCCAGCGCCCGGCGCACCGAATCGGTGCGCACGGACACGTTGTCCAGATCGGCCAGCGCGGCGCGCGCCGCGCGCGACGCGCCCCGGGACGTGTCCACGGTCAGCACCCGCCCGCCGGAGCCGACGCCGCGGGCCAGGGCGGCCGCGAAAACCCCTGCGCCGCCGTAGAGATCCCATGCCGTCATCCCGGGCTGCAGGTGCGCCCATTGGGTGATCAACGCGCTGTAGAGCGCGGGGGCGTCGCGGTGCGCCTGCCAGAACGCCGTCGCCGGCACCCGCCAGGTGCGGTCCCCGACGCGCTGCACCGCCTCGTAGTCGCCCTCGACGGCGGTCGTGCGTTGCCCGCTGCCCTGCGCGCCGGCGACCACGACGTGCCGGTGGCCGTCGTCGTCGAGCACGACGTGCACCGCGGACTGCGGGGGCCAGCGCCGCTCGGCCAGCCCGTCGACCATCCCGGGCGGAAGCTGGGCGCAGTCGAGCCGGTGCACCAGTTCGGCACTGTGGTAGCGGTGGAAGCCGGCCCGGCCGTCGGCGGCGGTGTCCAGCCGCACCCGGGTACGCCACCCGGTCGCACCCTGATCACCGACCGGCTCCGCGGCGGCGTCGGCTTCCTCGCGCCAGCGGTAACCGCCCAGGCGGGCAAGCTGATTGGCCACGACAGCACCCTTGATCCGGCGCACCGCGGCGGGATCGGCGAAGGCCAGATCGCAGCAGCCCGCGCCGTCGACACCCGCGATCGGGCACAGCGAATCGATACGGTCCGGGGACGGCTCGAGGATCTCGACGGCATCGGCGTTCCAGTAGGAGCCCCGGTCGCCGACCAGCCGAGCCCGCACCGTCTCCCCGGGCAGGGCGTAGCGGACGAACACCACCCGCCCGTCGTGGCGGGCGATGCAGCTGCCCCCGTTGGCCGGGGCCACCGTCGTCAGCGTCAGTTCGTCGGTCGGTTCGTCGCCGCTCATTCGAGAAATCCTCTGCGTGCGTCACCCGGCGCGGACTGCGGCGCCAGTTTCTTGAGCCGTTCCGAGGACGACAGCTGCCACGGAACGGAGGTCACCATCACATTGGGCTCGAACAGCAACCGGCCCTTGAGCCGCAGCGCGCTCTGATTGTGCAGCAGCTGTTCCCACCAGTGACCCACCACGTACTCCGGGATGAACACGGTCACCACGGTGCGCGGGGAGTCCTTGATCAGCCGCTTGACGTAGCCGAGCACCGGACGGGTGATCTCGCGGTACGGCGAGGCGATCACCTTCAACGGCACGCTGATGTCGCTGTGCTCCCATTTGTGCACCAGTTGCCGGGTCTCCGCATCGTCGACGCTGACCGTGATCGCCTCCAGCACGTCGGGCCGGGTGGCCCGGGCGTAGGCCAGCGCACGCAACGTCGGCATGTGGACGTTGGAGACCAACACGATCGCGTGGTTGCGACTGGGCAGGACGAGATCGTCGATCTCCTCCGCACGCGCCTCCAGTTCGGCGCTGACCGATGCGTAGTGGCGGTGGATCAGCTTCATGATCCCGAACAGCGCGGCCATCGCCAGGATCGCGATCCACGCGCCGACGACGAACTTGGTCACCACGACGATCACCAGAACGGTTCCGGTGCAGAGGAATCCGATGGTGTTGGTCACCCTGGCCCGCACCATCCGCCGGCGCGCGCCCGGATCGGTCTCGGTGCGCAGCAGCCTGGTCCAGTGCCGCACCATGCCGATCTGGCTCAGCGTGAACGACACGAACACCCCGACGATGTAGAGCTGGATGAGTGCGGTCACCTCGGCCTGGAACGCCACCACGAACGCGATCGCACCGAACGCCAGGAACAGGATCCCGTTGGAGAACGCGAGCCGGTCCCCGCGGGTGTGCAGCTGGCGCGGCAGGTAACGGTCTTGAGCGAGAATCGATCCCAGCACCGGGAAGCCGTTGAAGGCGGTGTTGGCGGCCAGCACCAGGATCAGCGCGGTGACACCGGCGATCAGATAGAGCCCGACCGGGAAGTCGTGGAACACCGCATCGGCCAGCTGGGCGATCAGCGTGCGCTGGTGGTAGTCGGCCGGCGCACCGCCGAGCTGCTCGAGCGGGCGTTCGGCGATCTGCACCCCGGTCGCCTTGGCCAGCATGATGATGCCCATGAACAGCGTGATCGAGATCGCGCCGAGCATCAGCAGCGTGGTGGCGGCGTTGCGGGACTTGGGTTTCCGGAACGCCGGAACGCCGTTGCTGATCGCCTCGACACCCGTGAGCGCAGCGCTGCCCGACGAGAACGCCCGCGCGACCAGGAACACCAGCGCGAACCCGAGGATGTCGCCGTGCTCGGAGTGCATCTCGAAATCGGCGGACTCGGCGCGCAGCGGGGTGCCGAGTGCGTAGATCTGGAAGAACCCCCAGCCCAGCATGATGAACATGCCGATCATGAACGCATACGTCGGGATCGCGAAAGCGGTTCCGGATTCCCGGATACCGCGCATGTTCAGCGACGCCAGCAGCAGGATCGCGGCGATCGCGAACCACACCTTGTGCTCGTTGACGAACGGTACCGCCGACCCGATGTTCGACATCGCCGACGACATCGACACCGCGACCGTCAGGACGTAGTCGACGAGCAGCGCGCTGGCCACCGTCAGCCCCGCGGTGGGACCGAGGTTGGTGGTCACCACCTCGTAGTCGCCGCCGCCGGACGGATAGGCGTGCACGTTCTGCCGGTAGCTGGCGATCACGACCAGCATCACCCCGGCGACGGCCAGCCCGATCCACGGCGCCATCGAGTAGGCGGCCAGGCCGGCCACCGACAGCACCAGGAAGATCTCCTCGGGTGCGTAGGCGACCGAGGAGAGGGCATCAGAGGCGAAGACCGGCAGCGCTATCCGCTTCGGGAGCAGCGTGTGCGACAACCTGTCGCTGCGGAACGGCCGGCCCAACAGCAACCGCCGGGTGACGGTCGAAAGCTTGGACACGACTGCCAAGAGTAAGCCTGACGGCCACCGGCCGTCGGAAAGCGGTAGCGTTCGGGGGCGCTGGTTTGCAGCAGGCCCGGCCGGAAAGGACCCACAGAGTGCGCGTAGTGGTGATGGGGTGCGGCCGCGTGGGTGCGTCCCTGTCGGACAGCCTGGCCAGGATCGGCCACGACGTCGCGGTGATCGACCGCGACGGCACCGCGTTTCACCGGCTCTCCCCCGACTTCTCAGGCGAACGCGTGCTCGGTATGGGCTTCGACCGCGATGTACTGATCCGGGCCGGCATCGAGGATGCGGCCGCGTTCGCGGCGGTGTCCTCCGGCGACAACTCCAACATCATCTCGGCGCGGGTGGCGCGGGAGACGTTCGGCGTGCAACGGGTGGTGGCCCGCATCTACGACGCCAAGCGCGCCGCGGTCTACGAACGGCTCGGCATCCCGACCGTGGCGACGGTGCCGTGGACCACCGACCGACTGCTCAACGTGCTGACCCGCGAGACCGAGACCACCAAATGGCGCGACCCCACCGGCAATGTCGGGGTGACCGAGCTGGCGCTGCACGAGGACTGGGTCGGCAGACGCATCCCCGAACTGGAGGCCGCGACCGCCGGGCGGGTCGCGTTCATGATCCGGTTCGGCGCGGGCCTGCTGCCCGACGCCAAGACCGTCATCCAGGCCGGCGACCAGGTTTACCTCGCCGCGATCTCCGGCCACATCGCCGAGGCGCTGGCCATCGCGGCGCTGCCGCCGAGCGAGGACGCGGAGGACCGATGACACAGGAGGTGACGGTCGCATGAAGGTCGCCATCGCCGGCGCGGGTGCTGTCGGACGCTCCATCGCCCGCGAGCTCGTCGATGCCCACGAGGTGACGCTGCTGGAGCGCGATCCCGACCACATCGACGTCGACGCGATCCCGGCCGCGCACTGGCGCCTCGGGGATGCGTGCGAGCTCAGCCTGCTGGAGTCGGTGAGCCTGCAGGACTTCGACGTGGTGATCGCCGCGACGGGCGACGACAAGGCCAACGTCGTGCTCAGCCTGCTGTCGAAGACGGAGTTCGCGGTGCCGCGGGTGGTCGCGCGGGTCAACGACCCGCGCAACGAGTGGCTCTTCGACGAGGCCTGGGGTGTCGACGTCGCGGTGTCCACGCCCCGGATGCTGGCGTCGCTGGTCGAGGAAGCTGTCTCGGTCGGAGACCTGGTGCGGCTGATGGAATTCCGCAAGGGGCAGGCCAACCTGGTCGAGATCACGCTGCCCGACGACACCCCGTGGGGCGGTAAGCCCGTCAAACGCCTGGAACTGCCGCGCGACGCGACGCTGGTCACGATCCTGCGGGGTCCGCGCGTCATCGTGCCGGAGCGCGACGAGCCGCTGGAGGGCGGTGACGAACTGCTGTTCGTGACCGCCGCCGAGGCCGAGGACGACCTGCGCGCGCTGCTGCTGAACCCGCAGCCGCGTTCCTAGCTCGTTCTGCGCGCCGCGTCGTCGGCGTCAGGGTCGACGACCTCGGGATCGGCGACTTCAGGAGCGACATCTTCAGCGTCGGCACTCTTGTCGACGCCGGCTTCGCGGACGGCCCGCTGGGCCCGCCGGATGGCCAGGTAGGTCACCAGCGCGGCGACCGCGGTCAGCGGCCATCCCATCGCGATGCGGGCGACGCCGAGCCAGCCCGTCTGGTCCGCGTCGTACAGGTGGTGCTGCACGACGAAGCGGGACGCAAACACCGCCACCCACACCAGCGTCGCCGCGTCGAACGCGAGCACCGCACTGCGGACCTCACGCCAGCGGCGGTCGTGGGTGGCCACCCAGCCCCAGATGTAGCCGACCACCGGCCTGCGGATCACGACGGACAGCGCGAACACCACCGCCCAGAACAGCGACGTCCAGATGCCCAGCAGGAAGTAGCCTTTCGAGGCGCCGACGAGGTAGGCGATGAGCGCGCTGATGCCGACACCGAAGAATCCGGACACGGCGGGCTGGACGGTGTCGCGGCGGTAGAGCCGCCAGATCAGGATCAGGGTGGCCACGCCGAGCGCCGCGCCGATCGCGGGCATCAGGCCGAATGCCGAGGAGACGGGAACGAACACCAGAACCGGCAGGGACGAATAGATCAGGCCGCTGATGCCGCCCATCTGTTCCAGGACGGCCGCGCCTCGCGGCGGTGGGGTCTGGGTGCCCGGTTCGGTGCCGGGGTCGCTCACTTCTGAATCTCGTAGTGGGGGTTGTAGATCGCCTTCGAGCCGTTGTCGAGCTTGCCGACCCGGCCGTGCACCTTCAGGGTGCGCCCCGACTCGATACCGGGGATGCGGCGCTGGCCGAGCCACACCAGCATCACCGAGTCGGTGCCGTCGAACAGTTCGGCCTTCACCCCGCCCGCGCAGCTCTTGCCGTTGCACTCGACGCTGCGCAGGGTGCCGATCATGGTGACTTCCTGCCCGCGTTGGCAGTCGATCGCCTTCTGGGCGCCCGTGCTGGCCGCCTCGTCGCTGAGTTCCGCGACGTCGAGTTGTTCCGGATCTTCCGTCAGCCGGCGGGTGAGCCGTCGAAGATATCCCTCGGCCGTAGCCATGGCCTCTCCACCTTCTGCCAAGCCTCTGTGGCTTCCCTTTGACCAACGCCACGGTAGACCTGTTGGTTCCGAAGTGCTAACTACGTCAGGCGTGTTGCGTGGGTCTCGGCGAGCGGGCTTCCCCGACCAGGCACGATCAAAACATGGCGGTCAATCTTCGCGGTGTCACCACGGTGCTGCTGCCCGGCACCGGATCCGACGACGACTTCGTCTACCGGGCGTTTTCCACAGCGTTGCACCAGGAAGGGGCGGTGGTGGTGGCGCCGCGGCCGCAGCCCGACCGGTTGCTCGACGGCTACCGGGACGAGTTGACCGACGCGTGGCTGGCCGGTGATCGCCGGCCGATCGCCGTCGGCGGGGTGTCGATCGGCGCCGCGGTGGCGGTGGAGTGGGCGTTGCGCCACCCCGGCCACGCGCTCGCTGTGTTGGTGGCGCTACCCGCCTGGACCGGTGAACCCGACACCGCGCCCGCGGCGCACGCCGCCCGGTACTCGGCGGAGTTGCTGCGGCGCGACGGCCTGGTGTCGGCGACCGCGCAGATGCGGGCGGGCAGCCCGCGCTGGCTGGCCGACGAGCTGTCCCGGTCGTGGCTCGGGCAGTGGCCGTCGCTGCCGGATGCGATGGACGAGGCGGCCGGCTACACGGCACCGACCAGCGTGCAACTGGAGACGCTGACCGCGCCGCTGGGCGTGGTGTCGGCGACCGACGACGCGGTGCACCCGCTGGAGATCGGCGTCGAGTGGGCGTCCGCGGCGCCGTGCGCGGCCCTGCGCACCGTCACGCTCGACGAGATCGGCGCGGACCCGGGCATCCTCGGGGCGATGAGCCTGGCCGCGCTGCGGGACGCCGAGAGCCGGGGCTGATTGGCGGCTTCCTCAACGCGGCTCGTCCCTCACCGCTTGATCGTCAGCCGCCGGGCCTGATCGTCAGCCGCCGGTGATGGTCCTCAGCTGCTGCATCGCCGATCCCGACGTGGTGCGGCGGGCGTTCGGCTGCGGCGGCTCCTGCTGCTGCGCCGGAGCGGGCTGCTGCTGCGCGGCCACCTGCTGCTGTTGCGCGGCCGCGGCCTGCTGCTGCGCCGCGGCCAGCTGGGCGGCCATCGGCTCCGGAAGCTGCACCGGCAGCGGTGTACGCACCGGCAGCGGCGTATCGCCACGGCGTACCACCGTGTCGGCCAGCGCATCTCGCGCCTGCTCGGACAACGCGTCGATCTGCTCGAACGCGCCGTTGACCACGCAGCGGACCATCCAGCGGTAGCCGTCGACCCCGATGAACCGCACGACGGCGGATCCCTCACCGGCCGAGCCGACGACCTCGCGGCCCCACGGCCCGTCCTCGATGCTGACCTTCGGTGCGTCGCGGCGCAGCGAGTCGGCCAGCTCCCCGGCGACCTCGCGCCACAGACCGGCCGACTTCGGCGCGGCGTACGCGGCGATCGTGAAGCGCCCTTGCGGCGTCACCACCCACACCGCACTCGGTGTGCCCGCCTCGTTGAGTTCGACCTGAACCTGGCCGCCCTCGGGCATCGGAATCAGCACCGAGCCCAGGTCGAGCCGCGCGACCGCGGCGTCCGCCGGGTCGTCGAAATCCTCGATGTCGAACGGGCCTTCCAGCACCTCATCGGTGTCCACCGACGTCACCTCCTCGGGCATGTCCGCCCTCTCGCTCTCGCTCCGGTGTCTACCCATCGTTCTTCCTGGCGCCGTGGCACCACTACCTACAGACTGGCATGTCCACCCGAGGACCCGTAGCCACCGTCGCCGCGAGTCGTATCGGCCAGCCCCGCCTCGTCGAACGATGTGACCTCGACCAACTCCGGCAGTTCGACGCGCTGCACCACCAACTGCGCGATCCGGTCGCCGCGGCTGATGTGGATCGGGGCGGCGGGGTCGAGGTTGATCAGGCACACCTTGAGTTCGCCGCGATAGCCCGCGTCGACGGTGCCCGGGCTGTTGACGATCGAAAGCCCAACGCGCGCAGCCAGTCCTGAGCGCGGATGAATGAGTCCCACCATGCCGTGCGGAATCGCCACCGCAACCCCGGTGGGTACCAGTGCCCGCTGCCCCGGGGCCAGTTCGACGTCCTGGGCGCTGTAGAGATCGACGCCCGCGTCGCCATCGTGCGCCCGGCTGGGCAACGGAAGGTCGCGGTCGAGACGCACGACCGCCAGAGAGGTGGACACGACGTCAGAGATTACTCTGAACCGCGTGTCCGAGACGCGCGCCACCGCCCAATCCGTCCGCTACCGCGAGCGATTGTGGGTGCCGCTGTGGTGGTGGCTGCCCGGGCTGGGCATGGCCGCGCTGATCGCGCTCGAGGTCGACCAGGGTGTCAGCGCCCTGCCCGACTGGCTGCCGTATGCGGTGCTGCTGCCTGTGGCCGCGGTCGTGCTGGTCGCGCTGGGCAGGACCGAGGTGCGGGTGGTGTCCGGCGGCGACGGTGCCGAAACTGAACTGTGGGTGGGCAACGCCCATCTGCCCGCCTCGGTGGTGTCCCGGTCGGCGGTGGTGCCCAAATCGGCGAAATCGGCGGCGCTGGGTCGCCAGCTGGATCCGGCCGCTTACGTGGTGCACAAAAGCTGGATCGGGCCGATGGTTCTGCTGGTTCTCGATGATCCGGATGACCCCACGCCGTACTGGCTGATCAGCGCGAGGCATCCGGACAAGGTTCTCGCCGCGCTCATCAGCTAGCGCAGCGAGAACCCGGCGGAAGCCGCCGTCAGGCGGCGCAGTCGGTGCAGATCAACATGCCGTTCTTCTCGCTCGCGAGACGGCTGCGATGGTGCACCAGGAAGCAGCTCGAGCAGGTGAATTCGTCGGCCTGCTTCGGGATCACCCGGACCGACAGCTCCTCACCGGAGAGATCGGCTCCCGGAAGCTCGAAATTTTCCGCGGATTCTGATTCGTCGACGTCGACGACAGCTGATTGCGCTTCATTGCGCCGTGCCTTCAGTTCCTCTAGGGAATCCTCAGAGACGTCATCAGTCTCAGTGCGCCTTGGGGCGTCGTAGTCGGTGGCCATACCTGTCCCCTCCATGAAGCGTTGCAGCAGTGCTTTGTACCAGCGTCGAACGCTGCCGCCAAATGATTCGTGCCCGGAATGACACCGGTTCTACTGTGATTTACATCACAGTACAGATCTCTGTGGTTGTAGAGCCGGTCGGTGCCCTGGTGGGGCGGGCTCTAGAGTGCTGGACGTGGTCGCGCAAATCACGGAGGGCACGGCGTTCGACAAACACGGACGTCCGTTCCGCCGTCGCAATTTCATCCCCGGCATCGTGATGTTCGGGTGCCTGGCGGTCGCCGCCCTGATGGTGTGGATGATCGCGCTGTCGCGGCCACCCGAGGTGCCCCAGGCGGCGGTCTGCAACCCGCCGCCGGCCCCCACCGAGCCCAACGCCCCGGTGCCCGACCTCGGCGAACAGGTCTCCCGGTCGACGATGCTCGACGTGACGCCGGCCAAACTCGCCGACGCCAGGATCCGCGTGCTCAACGCCAGCGGCCAGGGCGGACAGGCCGGCGCCGTGGCCGGTGAGCTGCGCGATCTCGGGTTCACCGACCCCGAGGCGGCCAACGACCCGATCTACGCCTCCGCGCGGCTGCAGTGCCAGGGCCAGATCCGGTTCGGTCCGGCCGGGCGCGCGGCAGCGGCCTCGCTGTGGCTCGTCGCACCGTGCACGGAGCTGTTCCAGGACGGCCGTACCGACGACACCGTCGATCTGGCCATCGGCACCGACTTCACCGAGCTGACCCACAGCGACGACATCGACGCGGTGCTGTCGAGCCTGATGCCGGAGGCGACCCAGCCCGCCGATCCCGATCTGCTGGTCAAGGCCCACACCGGCACCTGCTGAGCTCGACGGGCGCCGCTTAGGCGTCCAGCGCCCCGGCACGCGCCAGCGCGGCCTCGAGCTGCTCGCGGATCCCCGGCGCGGCCGCGACCATCCGGCCGCCGCCCTGCGTCGATTCCGGGGGGCGCACGTGGGCACCCGCCTCGGCGGCGATCAGCGCCGCGGCGGCCCAATCCCAGACGTGGACGTCGTCCTCGAAGTACGCGTCCAGCCGGCCCGCGGCCACCGAGCACAGATCCAGTGCGCACGAACCGATCCGGCGCAGATCCCGGACCTGCGGCAGCAGCTCCGCGATGATCTCGCCCTGACGGCGGCGGTGCGCGCGGTCGTAGGAGAACCCGGTACCGACCAATGCGGTCGACAGGTCGGCCGCCGACGAGCACCGCAGCTCGGTGACCACATCGCCGCGCCGGACCCGGGCCCCGCCGCCGAGCGCGGCGGAGTACACCTCCCCCGCCGCGACGTCGGCGACCGCGCCCGCGACCGAGGCGCCGTCGCGCCGCACCCCGACCGACACCGCGTACGCGGGGATCCCGTAGAGAAAGTTCACCGTGCCGTCGATCGGGTCGAGGACCCAGGTGAGCTGTCCGGGCGCGACGCCGACGGCGCCGCCCTCCTCCTCGCCGAGGATCGCGTCACCGGGGCGCAGCGCCGCCAGCCGATCTCGCAGCAGCCGCTCGGTCTCGGTGTCGACGACGGTCACCGGATCGGTCGAGCTGCTCTTGACCCGCACCGCCCCGCCGAGACCGTCCGTGCCGGACGGCCCCTGACCGAACACCTCCGCGCGGCGGCGGCGCACGAATTCGGCGGCCTCGGTCGCGAGTTGCTCGGCCACCTCACGGAGCAGCGCGGGATCTGTGCCGGGGTTCGTATCGCTCACCGGTCCATCGCAGCACATCCGGGGACCGGCGGGCGCCGCAGGGGATGCGCGACCAGCCCCCATGACAATTGGTCAGCCGATAGGGTTGGCATCGCGTTCATCGCCCACCTGCGCAGAGGAGCCCGTATGACCGCCGACGAGTCATCGACCGCAGCTGCGGCCACGCAACCAGGGTCCACCGGTCACCGCCGAGGATTCGGGGTCGACGTCGGTGGCAGCGGCGTCAAGGGCGGGATCGTCGACCTCGACACCGGGGCGCTGATCGGCGAGCGGTTCAAACTGCTGACCCCGCAGCCGGCCACACCGGAGGCCGTCGCGAAGACCATCGCCGAGGTCGTCAGGCACTTCGGCTGGACCGGCCCGCTCGGGGTCACCTACCCCGGGGTGGTCTCCGACGGGATCGTGCGCACCGCCGCGAACGTCGACAAGGCCTGGATCGGGCGCAGCGCCAGGGACGTCATCTCCGCCGAGCTCGGCGGCCAGCCGGTCACCGTGCTCAACGACGCCGACGCGGCGGGACTCGCCGAAGAGAAATTCGGTGCCGGACGCGACAACACCGGCGTGATCGTGTTGCTGACCTTCGGCACCGGGATCGGTTCGGCGGTGATCCACAACGGGGTGCTGTTGCCCAACACCGAGTTCGGTCACCTGGAGGTCGACGGTAAGGAAGCCGAGCATCGCGCCGCGAGCTCGGTGAAGGAACGCAAGGAGTGGACGTACGAGCGGTGGACCCGTGAGGTCACAAAAGTGCTGGTCGCCATCGAGAACGCGATCTGGCCGGACCTGTTCATCGCCGGTGGCGGTATCAGCCGCAAGGCCGACAAATGGATTCCGCTGCTGCAGAACCGGGTGCCCGTCGTCGCGGCCACGCTGCAGAACACCGCGGGCATCGTCGGTGCGGCGATGGCGGCGGAGTTCGACGTCACAGCAACCGGTAAGTAGCCGTTCAGGCGTGCTCGCCCAGCGGCCAAATTTACCGCTGTGGTCAGCCGCAACCCAGACTGTCGTTACAATGGTCGACGGCGGCCAACGACCAAACAGCGACGGGGAGATTCAGCCGACCCCGACATGACGCTTTGAGATCGACGCCGACAATCGACATAGCCGAAACCTTCGGTGGCGCATGCGTGCGCGCCGAGACCCGCACGACCGAAAGGGTGTACGTGGCAGCGACCAAGGCAAGCCCGGCAACCGACGAGCCGGTGAAGCGCACCGCCGCCAAAGCCCCCGTCAAGAAGGCAGCCGCCAAGAAGGCGCCTGCGAAGAAGGCCGCCAAGGGTGCGCCTACCAAGGCCACCAAGCCTCGCGCCAAGAAGGCGACCTCCGCCGAGCCCGGTGCCGCCGACGACGATCTCGCCACCGAGGACGTCGAGGCCACCGAGGACATCGACCCCGGCGACCTGGTCGACGACGGCGACCTGGAACTCGACGACATCGAGGTCGAGGAGGACGCCGCCGAGGAGTCCGACGACGCCGACGACGAGACCACCGAGGGCGAGGCGGCACCGAAGGTCGCCAAGGCCGCCAAGGCGACCGACGAGGACGACTCGCTTCCCGAGCCGTCCGAGAAGGACAAGGCCTCCGGCGACTTCGTCTGGGACGAAGAGGAGTCCGAGGCGCTGCGGCAGGCCCGCAAGGACGCCGAGCTCACCGCCTCGGCGGACTCGGTGCGCGCCTACCTCAAGCAGATCGGCAAGGTCGCGCTGCTCAACGCCGAGGAAGAGGTCGAGCTCGCCAAGCGCATCGAAGCCGGCCTGTACTGCACGCAGCTGATGGCCGAGATGGCCGAGCGCGGCGAGAAGCTCACCACCGCCCAGCGCCGCGACTACATGTGGATCTGCCGCGACGGCGACCGCGCGAAAAACCATCTGCTGGAGGCGAACCTGCGCCTGGTGGTGTCGCTGGCCAAGCGCTACACCGGCCGCGGCATGGCGTTCCTGGATCTGATCCAGGAGGGCAACCTGGGCCTGATCCGCGCGGTCGAGAAGTTCGACTACACCAAGGGCTACAAGTTCTCCACCTATGCCACCTGGTGGATCCGACAGGCCATCACCCGCGCGATGGCCGACCAGGCCCGCACCATCCGCATCCCGGTGCACATGGTCGAGGTCATCAACAAGCTCGGCCGCATCCAGCGCGAGCTGCTTCAGGACCTGGGCCGCGAGCCCACTCCCGAAGAGCTGGCCAAGGAGATGGACATCACGCCGGAGAAGGTGCTGGAGATCCAGCAGTACGCGCGTGAGCCGATCTCGCTGGACCAGACCATCGGCGACGAGGGCGATTCGCAGCTCGGCGATTTCATCGAGGACTCCGAGGCGGTCGTGGCCGTCGACGCGGTGTCGTTCACCCTGCTGCAGGACCAGCTGCAGTCGGTGCTGGAGACACTGTCCGAGCGCGAGGCCGGCGTGGTCCGGCTGCGGTTCGGCCTCACCGACGGCCAGCCGCGCACCCTCGACGAGATCGGCCAGGTCTACGGGGTGACGCGCGAGCGCATCCGCCAGATCGAGAGCAAGACGATGTCGAAGTTGCGCCACCCCAGCCGTTCTCAGGTGCTGCGCGACTACCTGGACTGAGCGACACTCCGATCTAGTGTCCTGACCAGCGGATTTGCGGGTCAGTTCAGAAATAGTAGACAAGCACAGCGCTGCTAGTCAAGATATCGGTATGGCGAGTCGCAAACCGATACCCCTGGATCTGGCAGCGCTGCTGCCGTCGTGGGAGCTGTCGTTGCGCGCCGAGCGCAAGTCTGCGGCCACGATCAAGGTCTACGGCGACGGCGTTCGGACGTTCCTGCGCTGGTGCGACGAGCACAACCACTCCCCTGCCCTGGACCGCGACCTGATGAAGGCGTTCGTCGCTGATCTGCTCGACGCCGGAGCCGAGCCGTCGACCGCGCGCTCACGTCAGCTGGCGATGCGCCGCTTTTCGGCGTGGCTCGAAGAAGAGGGCGAGATCGACGAGGATCCGCTACTCGGACTCAAGGCACCGAAGCTCGACAGCA
Organism: Mycolicibacterium parafortuitum; assembly: GCF_002086815.1. Taxonomy (GTDB): domain Bacteria; phylum Actinomycetota; class Actinomycetes; order Mycobacteriales; family Mycobacteriaceae; genus Mycobacterium; species Mycobacterium parafortuitum. The sequence continues at coordinate 14,316 of NZ_MVID01000033.1, read as the reverse complement.
AGGTCACCGAGTCGTTGTCCGAAGACGAGTTGCGCAAGCTCATCAAAGCCTGCGGCGGGAAGGAGTTCCGCGACCGCCGCGATGAGGCGATCGTGCGACTGATGGCCGAAACCGGGATGCGGGCCGGCGAAGTGTGCGGCCTGACCCTCGATGATGTCGACGTGACCCGCGGCCTGGTGACTGTGCGGCGCGGCAAGGGCGGCAAGGGACGGATCGCGCCGTTCGGCCCGCAGACCGGGGTGGCGATCGACCGCTACCTGCGTATGCGGCGCGCGCACCTGCTCGCCGATACCTCGGCGCTGTGGCTCGGCGATCGAGGTAAGGGACTCGAGTACTACGGGTTGCACAAGACGCTGAAGTGGCGCGCCGAGCTGGCCGGGTTGAAGAACTTCCACCCCCACTTGCTCAGACATACCGCGGCGTCCCGGTGGCTGGCCGCCGGCGGGTCCGAAGGCGGCCTGATGGCCGTCGCGGGCTGGTCGACGCGCGACATGATCGACCGCTACACCAGATCCACGGCCGCCGAGCGCGCCGCCGCCGAGGCACGCGGATTGAATCTGGGAGAGTTGTGAGCCAGGACGATTACCACGTGCTCGTCGTGGCGCCGACGTCGCGCCACGGCTGGCGGAAGTTGGAGACCTTCTGTCAGTCCGAAATCGGCGGTCCGTGGAGGGTGGTGTCTGCACCGTCGATGAAGCCCGACTTTCACCGCGCCGCGCGCGCGATCACTGACCCCGCTGCTACCGGGCCAGATTCTGCCAACACGAAAATGGGGGCGATGGCGGGCCGGATGCTCGACGAGCTCATGCGGGATATGCGACGTGAAACAAGCGCAGTAGCTGAGTCCAAGGGTGGCGGTGTGCGGCTGAGCGAGCGCGCCGACATTCCGATGCCAATTCTCACCGCCGTGTTCGACGTGCTCAGAGCTAAAGGCGAGCACGTGGTTAACGTTGACGACATCAAACACGTTGTGTCACAACATGGCCTGCGCATCGCTCAGCTGCGGGAGCTTCCCACCGAGCAACGCGAACATGCCCAACGCGCGATTGATGAGGAAATCTGGCGCGCTGTGCTACGTTCGTTTCGTCAGGCAAAATAGCTGACCCCGGCCCCGGGCGGCGGTTAAGTACCGGGGGCGCACACCGACTGCGGTGGCGGCATTCAGAGCGGTCCTGAACAAGGATTGCTCACCTCGCGATGCCAGAGGTCAGAATGCCACTCTCTCCGACCGAGCGGTCGATCCGCTCTCAGATCGCAGCCCACGAATCGTGGGCGCAGACAGAAAACCGCGCTGCACGAACCGCCAACGCGCGCAGGGCGCTACTCGACAAGTTCGAGAAGCAGGTCGATCCCGACGGCACGCTGCCGCCCGCCGAACGGGCGAAACGGGCAGAACACGCCCGGAAGGCGTACTTCAAGCGGCTCGCCCTGAAATCCGCTCAGGCCCGACGGCGTCGATCTGCCGTTGCCGAGCGCATCGCCGAACTGGACGGTGGTGCGGCCTAATGCCAGAAAGCAGAAGGCCGGCCCCCGCCACAGAGACCGGCTCCCACGTAACCACCAACGTGACAAATTCTAGCCTCTCCCGGAGGGAGGATGGGTACGCCGCACCAACGCCCGAGGATCGTCTCGATGCCCAGGTTATTGAAGCGGCCAAGGCGCGCGGCTTCTCCATCGCGGTGCGGTGCACCCGGTGCGGGCAGTGGGTAGTCGCTGCGGCGTCTGTGGCTGCGCACATGGGCCCCGTGTGCCGCTCTAAGGCGGTGGGCGGGTGATCGCCGCGCACCACCGCAAAATGCTTGCTGCGTCAGGCATCTCGGACGATCGAGCTAAAGCGCGCGGGTACGAGACAGTCAACGACAAGGGCCGCCTGATCGATGTCGGTATCGCCCAGGCAGGTCGGCGTGTGCCCGGCCTGCTGGTGCCGCAGCTGCGCGCGGACAGGTCGACGTGGGGTTATCAGTACCGGCCCGACGTGCCACGCACCAACAAAGACGGCCGCGAGATCAAGTACGAAACCCCCGTCGGCCAACACAACGGGATCGACATACCTCCCGGCGTCGGCGACAGGGTCGGCGACCCTGCGGTACCGCTACTCATCACCGAGGGCGTAAAGAAGGCCGACTGCGCCGCCGAACATGGGTTGTGCTGTGTGGCACTGCCGGGTGTGTGGTCCTGGCGTGGGAAGAATGAAGCAGGCGGAAAGACCGCCGTCGGCGACTGGCATGACATCGCCCTCAACGACCGCCGCGTGATCCTGGCGTTCGACGGCGACGTGGCGCGCAAAGAGTCCGTGCGGCAGGCACTCTCGGCGCTGGCCGACTACCTGCGCAGCAAGGGCGCACACATCGAGTACCTGCATCTGCCCGACACCGACAACAAAACCGGCCTCGACGACTACCTGATCGAGCACTCTGTTGAGCAACTGTGGCAGTTGGTCAAGCCCTCACCACCACCGGCGATCTCACAGGGTGCGATTTCAAATGCGACCCCCACCGCGGGTGGAGCACTTGAAGCAACACCCCCGGTCACGCCGATGACCCTCGACGAGGCGCATGCGGTGTTCCGTCGCTGGCTCGGGAAGGACTACGATACCGACGCACTCGACGCGGTGCTCGCGACTGTGGCCGTGGAACGCCTCGACGGTGACCCGCTGTGGTTGCTGCTCATCTCCGGTAGCGGCAACGCCAAGACCGAGACGGTGCAAGCACTCGACGGGGCCGGCGCGATCATCACCAGCACAATCTCGTCGTGTGGCGCCCTGCTGTCGGCGACAGCGAAAAAGGAACGCTCCAAGGAGGCGACCGGCGGGCTACTACGAAAACTCGAGCCTCGCGGCGTCCTGGTCGTCAAGGATGTCACCAGCATCCTGTCCATGTCCGGCGATGCACGCGCTGAAGTGCTCGGAGCATTCCGTGAGGTCTACGACGGCAGATGGAGCCGCAACGTCGGCACAGACGGCGGGCTCACCCTGGAGTGGGTCGGTCGTATCGCGGTCGTCGGCGCAGTCACCACTGCATGGGACAAAGCGCACGCAGCCATCGCGTCGATGGGCGATCGCTTCGTGCTTGTGCGCATGGACTCCACCACCGGCCGCCAAGCCGCAGGCCGGAAGGCGATCGGCAATACGGGCTTCGAGGAGCTGATGCGCCGGGAATTGGCTGCGGCCGCGGCCGGGGTGCTCGCCGGTATGAACACCACAGCGACTGTGTTGACCGAGGTCGAGACGAACGTTCTTCTCGCTGCTGCGGATCTGGTCACCCTGGCGCGCACTGGAGTTGAGTACGACTACCGCGGCGACGTCATCGACGCACACGCACCCGAGATGCCGACGCGATTCGCAAAGCAACTGGCGCAGGTGGTTCGCGGAGCAGTTTCTATCGGCGTCGATAGAAACCGCGCGCTTCGGTTAGCGATCCGCTGCGCGCGCGACTCAATGCCGCCGTTGCGGCTGGCGATCATCGACGACGTCGCCAAGCATCCGGAGTCATCGACCGCCGAGATCCGCAAGCGCCTTGGGAAGCCGCGGGCGACGGTGGATCGGCAGTTGCAGGCACTGCACATGTTGGAGGTGCTCGACTGCGACGAGCAAGAGACTGTGTGGGGCGGCAAGGATGTCACGCGGTGGTATTACCGGCTCGCGGACGGTATCGAGCCAACCGCCCTCGACCCCAAATCAGTGCCAGATTTAGCGGTACCTACCCCTAGACCCCATGAAAGAGAGGGGCAGAACGGGGAGGCACTACGCGCACCCCCCGCTAAATCTGGCACTGGTCCATCGGCGCCGAAACCGCCGATTGTCACCGGCCCCGGCCGGTGCTCCGAGTGTGGCTGTCATGTCGAGCTACAAGGGCATAAGCCTGATTGCTCGGAGATCGCCGCATGACCCGACCTCACGTCGAGCAGGCCGACCGCGACCACCTCGACGACCACAACACGCCCGAACCACAACCCGCCCATGACGAGGAGACCAACTGATGGCCACGACCCCAAGCGACCAACTGAAGTACGCCGCCGCGATCCTCTGGCAGCGCGCCGAGTGGACAACCGACGCGATCGCAGGCTCATGCTGCGACGACGACCACGACATCGAACTCGATGCCATCACGGATGCAGCCTGCGAGATCCGAGCGATGGCTGAGAAACTGGGCGACCCCCGCACGTATTCCGACGGCCGTCAGGTGCAGACCACCCGCGAGATCGAGCCCGGCGTCTACACCGTCCATGTGTGGCATCCCGATCCCAGTGCCGAGCAACCGCGCTCGTGGCGGGGCTCGCTGCGGCACGACCCCGACGAACAATGCCCGGGCGTCTTCGAGGTCACCACCACCCCCGAGACCCAGGAGATCCACGTGCGGACGGTGAGGCTGGCATGAGCTCGCAGACCTACACGATCACACTGGAAGTGGTGTACCAGTGAGCGCCGCGAGTCTGTTCGATGCTGTCGGCCTCGCTCCAAGTCTTCCTGGTGCCCGATGCCGTGGCCGGCACCGCTTGTTCGACCTGCCCGAGCCGGACATCGACACCGCAGAAGCACGGCACGCCGAGGAGACGGCGCTGCGCTTGTGCTCACTGTGCCCGTCACTGGTTCGCTGCCGCACCTGGCTGGAGTCGCTGCCCAAGTCCAAGCGTCCACCCGGCGTCGTCGCCGGCACCGTGAACAGGACAGCGGTGCGTGGTCAACCAAGGCGGTCAGCATGACTGGCACACCACCGGGGGGTGGGTCAGCGTCGCAAACTGCAAAACCCCAGGTGGGACCGCCAATGATCTTTCACCTCCCTCCCCTGAAGTGTGTTGCACAGTTAGCAACAGATTCGCCGCTGACCTGCGGAGACACACATACGACCTGTGCAAGGACTCGTCAGCGTCACCCTGCAATAGCCCCCCTTCGTGAGAGGGCCTTCTGACCATGGATGAAAGGCAGCATGTGGCCGTCGACGAGGCGGCGAAGGGAATGACCCGCGCAGCACGGAACTACACCACAGCTGAGGATTTCGTTGCGGCTGTGCAGTTGTGGACTCATGACTTGAATCGTCAGCAGCTTCTGGCTTTGGTCGCGCAGCTGTCCTGTCAACTGTCGAACTTCTACAGCGCGGACCCGCTGACCGCGGAGGGGCGCGCGACGGAGGAGGATCTGATTGCATGGCTAAACGGCGATTAGTTTCGTCGAAATGTCGTGCGCTGGTGGTATTCTGCGTATGCAGGATGTAACCGCTACCCCGACACGAGGGCAGAGCTCGTAGCCAAGCGCCCGTCTAAGACGCGCAGCAAGGCACCAGCCGCCGCAATCCGGGTAGTTACCCATCCAGCAACGTTGCGCAGCGAGGCACCGTATCGAACTGGCCGCCAAGCACCCGACGAATTCCGTTCTCCTGAAGTGAGTAATCCGTGGCTTCCCACGGCTGCGTCTCCTCCTACGGACGCAGCCGTGGGTGCCTCCGGTAACCCCACCACATTCCCAACTCGAATTCGAGGGATTCCTATGACCATTCGTAACCTCACCTACGACCAGGCATGTGCACGCATGCGTCAGATTCACGCCGATACATCCCAGCTCGCCAGGCAGGAGCGGCTTTCCGCCTCAGATGAGCAGCGGTTCGATGACCTGAACGCGGAGTTCGTTGAGCTCTCAGAGCATTGCGACCGTTTGGACCGTGCCAGCCAGTTGGCGTCTGGCGCGGGCAGCGGGCTTCGGCGTGAGCGCGGCAGCGCCGGCGACTACGACCGCGACCCCCTGCGGGACGCGCGCGATGCGAACGGCAGGTTCCGTGGCCGGAACCCCTGGGACCTCAGGGGCGTGGAAACCTTCGGCCGAGACTCTGAAGAGGTCGCCTCCGAACTGCGAGCCCGGGCGCTGTCGGCGATCGAGTACATGCCGGGTGCCAGTGACGCGGTGCGTGCAGCGGCCACCGAGATCCTGGAGCGCCACGACACGGTCGACTCCAAGATCGCGCGCCATTGCCTGGTGACGTCCGATCCCGCGTATCTGCGTGCGTGGTCGAAGACTGCGAAGAACCCGCAGAACCCGATGCTGTCGCCCGACGAGCAGCAGGCAATGCGAGAGGCCGAGCAGTTCCGCGCCATGTCACTCACGGACAGCGCTGGGGGTTTCCTGGTGCCGTTCCAGCTCGACCCGACAGTCATCGTGACGAGTTCCGGGGTGTACAGCGAGATCACGGAAGCGGCCCGTCAGGTTGTCGCCACCGGCGATGTATGGCACGGCGTCTCCGCGGCGGCAGTGCAGTGGTCGTGGGACGCAGAAGCGGCCGAGGTGTCCGACGACTCGCCGACCTTTGGTCAACCCAGCATTCCCGTTTACAAGGCCGCCGGGTTCGTTCCGATCTCGATCGAAGGCATTCAGGACATGGCCAACGTGACTGAAGAGGTCGGCAAGTTGTTCGCCGAAGGTCAGCGCGATCTCGAAGGGACGGCGCTGATCACCGGTTCGGGTTCCGGGCAGCCCACGGGCATCGTTACCGCACTCTCGGGCACGTCGAGTGTCGTGAATGCGGCGACCGACGACACGTTCGCCCTGGCTGATGTGTACGCGCTGCAGGGTGCGCTGCCGGCGCGGCATCGCCGCAACGCGTCCTGGCTGGCGAACAACCTGATCTACAACCGTGTCCGGCAGTTCGACACCAATGGCGGCGCGGGGTTGTGGAGCACCCTCGGAGAGGATCGCGCCCAAGCGCTGCTCGGCCGCCGTGTGCTGGAGGCCGAGGCGATGGACGGGACGATCACCACTGCGGGTGCGGGTCACAACTACGCCGCAATCTTCGGCGACTTCTCGAACTTCGTGGTCGCGCGAAGGCTCGGCATGACCGTGGAGCTCATCCCGCACTTGTTCGGAGCAAACCGGCGTCCTACCGGCCAGCGTGGTTGGTACGCCTGGTACCGGGTCGGCTCCGATTCGATCAACGATGACGCCTTCCGAATGCTCGACATTGTGTCGGCTTCGTAGTCATTCACCAGGGGCGGTGTTCTGCGCCGCCCCTGGGCCAACGAAAGGTGGTGAGCGCGCGTGGATCCGCTGATTCTTCTCATTGAGCCCGATCTTGATGAGCGTGCCGCCGCTGCCACGATGAGCCGCGCTCAGCGTGTGTATGAGGAGGGTGCGCGTGACATCTCGCGTGTGATGCGTCAGCAGCTCACCGAGGGCACGCAGGCGGCCGGGCGCGGGTTCGACGAGTTGGAGACCAAGGCACGCAAGGCGTACCTGTCGATGCAGGATGCCGGCGAGAAGGTCGCGGCGGCCGAGCGGAAGCTGGAAGCGGCGCGCGAGCGGGGGTCGGCGAACATCGAGGGTATGGCGCGCCGTGTCGAACGTGCGCGGCTGTCTGAGATCGAGGCGATCGAACGGGCGACGCGGGCGTATCAGGAGTACGAGCAGGCCGCGCAACAGGCCGGCGAAGAAGGCGGCCGCTCGTTCCTCGGCGGTATCCGCGGCAGTCTGGGTCAGGCCGCTGGTCTCGGTGAGGAGTTCGCAGGCGGTCTGGCGAGCGGGTTCGCCGGCGCTGGTGCGCTGTCTCGCCTCGCCGGGTTCGCCGTTCCCGGTGTGGGCTGGGTGGCCGCGGGTGTAAGTGCCGGTGCGCTTCTCGCCCAGGGGGTCTCACAAGGCCTGGAATCCCTGCAGATGAAAGACGTGTTCCAGGCCCGCCTCGGTCTCGACGAAGCGACGATGGCCCGCTACGGCCAGGCGGCGGGCAGTGCCTACGCCGACATGTGGGGCGCCAGCGTCGAGGACAACCTGCGCGCCGCGCAATTCGCGGTCCAGGGCGGCGTGATCAACGCGAGCGCATCCGACGAGGAGATCCAGCAGACCATCGCGCACATGCAGACCCTCGCGACGGTGATGGGCGTCGATGTCCAGGAGGCAGCGCGCGCCACCGGCCAACTCATCCGCGGCGGGTTCGCCACCGATGGGCAGCAGGCGGCCGACATTATCGCGTCCGGCTTCCAGGACGGCCTTGACATCGCGGGTGACTGGCTCGACACGATCACTGAGTACACAACGCAGTTCCGCAAGCTGGGTCTTGATGGCGGGGATGCGATCGGCCTGATCCGACAGGGCCTTGAGGGCGGCGCGCGCGACAGCGACAAGGTCGCGGACTCGCTGAAGGAGTTCAGCATTCGCGCCGTCGACGGGTCGAAACTGACCGCCGAAGGGTTCGCCGCGCTGGGGTTGAGCGCCGACGACATGGCCGCCCGGTTCCTCAAGGGAGGGGATTCAGCGCGGCAGGCGTTCGACGTGACGCTGCGAGCGGTCCAGAGCTTGAGCGATCCGGTCGAGCAAGCGTTGGTGTGGCAGTCGCTGTTTGGCACCCAGTGGGAAGACATGGGCGACGCCATCAACAACATGGACCTGTCCAAGGCGCGCACCGAGTTCGGCAGCACCGAGGGCGCGATCGACAGCATGACCACCCAGCTGTCCGAGCACACCGATCAGTGGGATGTGCTGAGCCGCAACATCGACCAGACGTTCACGCGCTTCAAGGAATGGCTGGCGGACACCGACATCGCGCGGTTCCTCAACGGCACGCTGCCGGGGTTCCTCAACCTGCCGTTCCAGCAGCCGCCGCCGCCAGTCGACGACACAGGCCTGCCGATTACGAGCACCGTCCCCAGGAACGCGAACCCCTTCACGCCTGACGCATCCGATCCAACCAACCTGCTCATCCCCGGCTACACGCCGTCAGCGCCGGCGCCCTCGGCGCCGACAGGAGGGCGTGAGCCTGGATGGGGTGGCCGCCCGCCCGGCGGGCCGGCACGCAGCCCCCTGGAGGACATCTTCGGCCTGAAACCTCCCGGCACCCCCGGCGCGCCCGGTGCCCCGGGGGTGCCGCCCCCGCCGGCGCCGGGCAACCGGACCCCGATGCTCACCGAGACGCAGAAGGAAGCGCTGGAGGAGTCTGGCGGTGGCGGCGGCCGCGAATCACTCCCGCCGGCACCGGTATTGCCGATTCAGTACACCAACACCGCGGGCATGCCGGACCAAATCGCCTCGGCCACCACACGTCTCGACGAGATCAAGCACACGCTGGCCGAGAAAGAGGCACGGCTAAACCAGCTCGAACAGTCGAATGTGGCGACTGACGAGGACATCCAGAAGGCCGAGAACGACGTCGCCAAGGCCAGGCAGGACGAGCTGGAGGCGACACGCAAGCTCCAGGATGCTCAGGTGAAGGCCTACGAGGGGCAGTCGGCGCGGCTCAGCAAGACCAGCAGCGACCTCACCAGCTTCTTCGCGTCTATCGATCAGGACTTCGGCGTATCCGAGGGCCTACCCGGCATCGCCGAGAACATCACGAAGTTCCTGATGAACCTCGCGATCGCCCCCGCGATGGGCGCACTCGGCGCGGTCCAGGCCGCCAACGGCTTCGCCCCAGGACAGGCCGGTTCGGGCCTGTTCGGCATGGCCGCCTCTTCTGGGATGTTCGGCCGACAGTTCATGCCGCAGACCGGCGGGTACCGAGGCGCCAGTTATGGATACGTCCCTGGCGGCTACGGGACCAGCGCCGACGCGATGATTGCCCTCGCCCAAGGCGCCAACGGCGGCAGCTACAGCTACGGCGCATCTGACCTCGCCAACGGGCTCGCCGATTGCTCGGGTGCCATCTCAGACCTGTACGAGGTGCTGACCACCGGCATGGCGAACTCGGGTCGTGCCTTCACCACCGAATCAGACTTCCAGGCCCTTGGATTCCAGCGCGGATTCATGCCGGGTGCGCTCAATATCGGCGTGCACAACGGCGGTGGTGGCCGCAGCTCACATATGGCTGCGACGCTGCCGAACGGCGTGAACTTCGAGGCGGGTGGTGCGCACGGCGGGATCGCCTACGGCGGCCCTGCAGCCGGAGCACGCGACCCGCAGTTCGAAAACCAGTACTACTTCCCACTCGGCGGCGTCCCGCAGGCCTCGCGCACACCCGCGGCACCCGCCGCGGGGAGCGGCACGGGTGCGACGCCAGGCGGCTGGATCGGCCCACAAGGCCTCCCGTCTGGTCTCTGGGGCGGTGGCGGCGAGAGTCCTGTACTCGGCGCGACCCCGACCCGCGGCCTCGGTACCGGTCTCGGCGCGTTCACAGCCAGCGGTCGGGCCGCGCCCCCGTCGTCAGTTAGCGGCGGCCGACCGTACGGCGCATCGCTCCCACCGTCGGGCGGTATCAGCTTCAACGGCGGCATCCTTGGCGCCGCGCTCTCCACGGCCGCAGGCGCCGCGGGCGGTGCGGGCAGCTTTGGTGCTGGCGGCGGGGCAGCCTCGGCAGCAGCAGATCTTGGCATGCAGCTGCTCGGCCGGGCGGCCGGGGCGGTCGGCCAGTACGCGGGCAACCTTGTCGGCGCGGGACTGGAGACGTTCGCCCTCAACGGCTCCGCGCTCGGCGACCCCAGCTCATCGTGGATCGGCCGCATCCTCGGCGGCATCGCCGGCGCGCGGCCGGCGCTTCCCAACACAGCGGGCGCCCTCGGCGGCGAAGAGAACCCCAACATGGCTGAGGGGGGAAAGCCCAAGCAAGCCAACGGGCCTCTCACCCCGGAACAGGCCGCGCTGCAGCAGAAGGCGCTGGCCTCCGCTGGCAAGGCAGGCGCGTCGGGGACGACGAACAACACCACGAACAACATCAACGTGACGAACAATCGAGCTCGTGAAGATGGGACAGGCCAGATGATCCAGGCACACCTCAACGCCGGCCAAGCCTCGGTGCAGCCCCGATGACCGAGCTAACGAACTGCGACCGGCACGGTGATCTCGGCCAGGAGACGAAGTACGCGGAGACCCAAGCTTTGCGAACGCTGATCGCGGCGTTGAACCTCGATCAAGTTGCGCAACAGAAGATCGAGCAGGAGGTGGCCGCATGCCCGCAGTGCAGCTACCACTGGATGCGATCCGTCGTCGGCTTGACCACAGGACTCGCCGAAACCGTCTTCGGCGGGACACTGGGAGCGCTGGCATGGGCGCAAGAACAGCTCGACTCAATGCTCAACGCACCGGACATCATGGACAATCCGCCCGAAGGTTAGCGAACCCCTCCCGTGCCGCAAGCACTGGATCTCACTCATCGAGTCTGTCCCGGGATGGCCGACGTGCTGGCCTCAACGCCCAACGAGAACGCGATCCCGATGGCCGACATCCCTCCCCGGGGGATTCCGGCCCAAGACTCGCACCAGGCGGCTGCTTACGGTCATAGGGGGTTCGGTTAGCCCCGGCCGGTTTAGCTACCCACGGCCCCGTCTTGTTGGACGAGCTCATCATCCACTACAAGCAACCTCTCGACGTCATCAAGCAGCCCGTCGGGAAGTAGGAATGGCACGAGCACTGCCGGCAGGCCAACTTCACGCGTCATGTCGGCTAGGACGCCGCGCTGCATGCCGAGAAGGTAAGCCAGGCCGTGGTCTCGGACAAAGTGCGTTGCCAGTTCCCGCGTCATCTCAGTTCCCGCCGGGAAAGGAAACTCAACGCCGCCGTCCAGTTCGGCAGACACTTCTGCTTGCTCCAAACAAAGGACAAGCCGAATCCGCACAGCAGGACTTGTGACCCCGGTGTCCTTGTGAGGGGTCAACTGGGCGACCCGTGCTCCCATCTGGACCGTAATTCCACTCGTCTCCGGCGGGTCATGGCGCCATGCATCGACTTCCTCGTCATAGCGTCGCTCTATGGAGCGCCTATACCAGCGCAGCGTGGCGCCGACTGGGCGAGGCGTCTGCGGAGAGGTCAACTAGCGACCGCCGATCGATGTGAGGACCTGGAATTCCGTTGCATCGCAGGCATCAGCTGGTTGAGTGTCGTCCGCGCTGTGCCATGCCTCAACAGAACGCTGGACCATGAGTGTTTGCTCGTCCTGCCAGCTGCGTGTTTCAACGCGAAACACGGCGCCGACAGCTTTGGCATAGCGTCTAATGGTCGTCATTGTCGGATTCGTGGAGCCACTTTCGAACCGAGAGACCTGCGCCGGATCGACGCCCATCGCCTCCGCGACTTCGGTAATCGATAGGCCACGCTCGACTCTTACTCGCCGCAATCCAAAAATCATGCCGAGCTGCTCGTCCGCCAGCTCCATACCGAGACGATCCCTCGACGTCGGCTTGTCGATCCCCGGAAAAAGGTCGATCCCCATCATGGCCTCCGCGCACTCTGTGTGATGAAAGCCTTCACCACGCCCCCTGGTCTGGCCTGACTTATAACGCAAACGGTATCAGGCTGTGTTCCATCTGCGCCAAACTCGCTGCGTATTGACACAGTATGTGACCGCCGAGTCCATGGCGTCCTTGATGTCAGATGTTTGGTCGGCGCTTGTCCAGGCCGTGTCTTCCGCGACGGGCTTTATTCCGATACCACACCCAATGATGTCCGTCGTTGGCCCAGTCCATGTGCTGCGGCGCTCAGCGAAGTACAGGCGAAACAGAGTGCGCTCATCTTCCGAAGCCGCGTAGAGCTCGCCGGTCCACGGCATCGGACGTTCTTTGTTGAACCCATGGTCTTCCCTACGGAGTACCTGGTCACCCACCGGGCAGCGGTGGGTGACCTGTCGACGGTCGTCACGGTTGCTGTTCTCGACAGGGGGAAGGCCGAGCCGATGCGCACGATTGGCCTTCGCAATCAGGATCTCGACCGCCTCTTCGTCAACGAACCGGGTGGCGGCAAGGCCTTCGGTGCATTCGCTTGTCCATACCCATGGGCACCCCGGTTGGTGGATCCGAGAAGCAAGTACTGCCGGCGGGTAGTTACTCACTTGGCTCGCGCCCCCCTGTTTCGTCGACTGTTCCTCCCCAAGGAACAGGTGCTGCCCGACTTCCATGACATCCCGCACTGGTCGGCTGTTGGGCAATCAACGAGTCTAGGGCTATGCGGGAAATTTGCGCGCTCGCGACAAGGCCTCACAGCCAACCTTCTTTACCTGAAAGTTCGCCTGCAGTACGCCGCGTACGGTGCGTGTCAGTGAGCCGCTCGCTTACGGCGGAATTGACTGCGAAGCCCAACCGCGTACTCTACGAATGCCAAACTCCACCGGCCACAGAAGGCGCCGCTCTACTTCTCCTCACGCAGTGTCGCCGCCAGCGGGCCAAACACGAGCATCAGGGCATCGGCGTCAGCATCAGAGATTGTTTCGGGATGCTGGGCGAACCAGGCCAATAACGCCTCCAGCAGACGCCGACGGTTGGCTTGCCGGCACTCATTGGCGACACGTAGGCAGTCCACGCACTGCATGTCGATCCACCACATATCCGTTTCGGGGTCCTCGAACTCTGTCTCCCAGTCGATCTCCGCCGGACGTTCCAGCTCGGTCGGCGACGATTCCTGGTCGCAAATGCTGCGCGGATCGCGTTGCAAGGGCATGGTGGCGCCGCATACCGCGGTCACCGCACGATGCCCGGCATCCCACGCCGTCTGGGCCTCGTTGATCCAGTAGCGGTGACGCAACTCAGGGTTGCGGGGGAATTGGGCGAAGTACTCGGCGCGAAGTCGTTCGCGGTCGGGCGGATACTTGCCCTCCCACTCGCCGCCGAGTACATAGCGTTGGCAGCGCTCGTCCCAGTCTGGGTCGCTTGGGCCGCCGCTTGGCTTGATTAGCGCGTGGCGCGTCCGCTCGCCGCAGGCATCGCACTTGAGGGTCTGGGTGTGGCGCCAGCCGTTCGTGGCTCGGCCGCCAACGGCGTTGTAGCTGTAATTCGGGTCGCTCACCCGGCGGTAGTCGGTGCTGACCGTGCGCAGGTTGCCGCACTCGCAGCACAGAGCGTCCGCACGCGACCCAGCCAGTTTCTTGATGGCCTGCAACTCGGGGGTCGCTGCGACGATGCGTCGCGAATGCGGACAGTCGAGTTCTCGGCCCCGGCCTCGGTGCGTGCGGCACGGCTGGCCAGGCTCGGCGCCACAGAACGGGCAGCGGTGGACCAGGGCGGGGTGCGGGCCTGTCGGGGCGCTCATCGGGCGTCACCCCGACGCACGCCGGCGGGATCAACGGCGGCAGCGACCCGCGTCAGGTGTGGGCCGGCCTCACGAACCCATCCGCGAATAGCGTCCAGGCACGGCTGTCCCGGTCGCGCGTCACAGAGTGGGCAGGTGACGGTAAGCGCCGCAGGCGACGCCGGGTCCGTGGTGGTGTCACCGAGGCGCGCCCGGCGGTGAGTGTTCGGCATGGCGTTGTCCCTTCGGAGAGGGAGTATCCGTCAGTCCAAGATATTCGGGGCTTTAGCGCTCATGCGCGAGCGTGGTTGATACCCCTCGCGCACACCGCATATCGAGCCCTAGTGCGCGACTACCTCGACTAGGGCGTGTCTGACAAATGCGGCAGCCAGAGGGTGATGGCGCGTAGGACGGCT
>NZ_MVID01000032.1 GCF_002086815.1 Mycolicibacterium parafortuitum | reverse complement strand
CATGATCATCGGCCTGACGCCACACCAGAAACCCACTAATTCAGCAGGCTCCTAGTCAGTCGCGGCCCGCCCCGGTCAGCCCGTTCTGCAGCCAGGCCTTGGTCCGGCCGGGGTGGTTCGTCGCGATCCAGCCCACCCCGAGTTCGCGGCAGTACTGCACGTCCTCGTAATGGTCGACGGTCCAGCAGTACAACGCCCGGCCCTGGGCCGCGGCCCGGTCCACCAGCTCCGGATGCTCGCGCAGCGTCGCGATGGACGGCCCGACGGCGGTCGCGCCGACCGTCGTCGCGGCGCTGCCGCCGAGGTAGCGCGACGTCTCGCCGAGCAGGACGGTCGGCAGCATCGGCGCCGCGCGCCGGATCCGCCACACCGCGGCCGCCGAGAACGACATCACCACCGCACGCGCCATGTCCGCCGACGCCGGCGACGCGATGCCGTAGCGGTGCAGCAGCGCCAGCACCTTGCTCTCCACCAGTGCGCCGAAGCGCACCGGGTGTTTGGTCTCGATGAACATCTTCACCGGGCGGTTGCAGTCCATCACCAGCGACACCAGGTCGTCGAGGGTGAGCAGACCGGTGTCGCCGTTGCCGCCGTCCGCACGCCGGCTCGGATGCCATGAGCCGTAGTCGAACTCGCGCAACTGTGCCAGCGTCATGTCGCTGACCAGCCCGGTCCCGTTCGACGTGCGGTCCACCCGGCGGTCGTGGACGCAGACGAGATGGCCGTCCTTGGTCAGGCGGACATCGCATTCGACCGCGTCCGCGCCTTCTTCGAGGGCCAGTTGATATGCGGCCCGGGTGTGCTCGGGGCGCTCGGCCGAGGCACCTCGGTGGGCGACCACGAAGGGGTGGCCGCCGAACGTCTCGCCCGAGCTCATATGGCTATGCTGCCGGGTTCTCGCCGTCGGGCTCAACTTCAGCCGCGGGTTCGGCCGGTTTCTCCTCGGTCGGCACCACCACCCACCGGTGCGTCGGACGCTCCACCGACTGCTCCTCGAATCCCGCGAACACCCGGCCGACGAGCAGCAGCGACGCGGCCGCGAACAAGTAGGCCACGATCGTGGCGACGGTGTTGTCGGCGATGCCCTGCGGATCGGTGGTGAAGCTGGTCGCGATCGAGAACACCGACACCGCGGTGTTGAGGACCCAGACGACCCACCACGTGATGATGGACCGCTGCAGCCACCGCCACCGGCCTTCCGCCTCGGCGAGCTCGATCACGTACACCGGCGCCCACACCAGGTTCACCAGCGGCGTCAGAGCGCCCACCCACAGTTCGACGGGCGTGCGGGGATCCTGCCGCCCGGTGTGCGCGTAGGCCGCGGCCCGCCGCGCGATCAGCCAATTGGTCAGCACCAGCGCGGTGGCCACCACCAGGAACGCCGCGATCACACTCACCGCGACTCCGCCCCAGGTGGCGGCCGCGGCGACCCACGGATTGAGCAGCACCGTGCGGTTGACGATCAGAAGGATGTAGCGCACCACGTGGACGAAAGCCGCCGCGCCGAGTCCGGCCAGCGTCAGCAGCAGCATGACCCGGACGGCATGCGGCGACGGTCCGGTGCGCACCGCGGTCTGCTGGTCGGGCGCGTCGAAGTGTTCGACCAGCCCCCACCGCGGAATGCTCTGGTATCGCGGGGTCGGACCGAGGTCGCGGCGGCCGCGCCGCGGCTGCGGTGGGGCGCCGGGACGCACGGCGACCCAGCGGTATCCCGACGGTGGGCGCGGACCGGGCCGATCCGGACCCTGCGGCGGTGCACCCGAGGGCCGATTCCAGCCCGGCGCCGGGGCTTGACCGGTCGGTGCGAGCAGGGTGCCGCGGCACCGCGGACACCACACCCGCTGCCGGTCGCGCACGTTCCATCGCGTCCCACACTGGGAACACACTTGGATCATCAGAACAGCCTAATCAGTGACGCCGGGGGTCAGACCGTGCCGGCACTTCCGTCGTCGGTGACCACCGGACGGCCCGCACCGGCCCAGGCGAGCATGCCACCGGTCACGTTGATCGGGTCATAGCCGTTCCGGGCGAGGTACTGCGCGACGCGTTGCGACCGCCCGCCGGCATGACAGACCACGTACAGCTCGGCCTGGTTGTCGATCTCGGCCAGACGCGAGGGGATGTCGCCCATCGGGATGTGCTGCGCATCGGGCGCGTGTCCACGCTGCCACTCGTCGTCCTCGCGGACGTCGAGCAGGACCACGCCATCACCGAACTTCGCGGGCACTTCGGTGATCGCCGCCTGCGGCACAGAGGTGTCATCCATGCCCACATGCTGACACGCTCCAGCGACTGCGCACCAGCAGCAATACCGGCACGGGGTGGACACTATCCACAGTTTCCACAGTTTCATCCACAGGTCTGTGGACGTCAGTGACGGCTATCGCCCGGTCAGCGCGCATGCACCCCCGGTCCCACTGTGGATAACCCCGACCGCTAAGCGAACCCCGATCAACAAGCCCAGGCGGGCGCCGAGCGAAATACCTCGCAGGGCTAACTACCGTGGACCGTGCAGGCCGGTGTCCGCAGCCGATTTCTCACCGGCGAGCGATGGCGTTATGATCGCCATCACAGAGGTTCCCTGTGACTGGCGTCACTGGGACCGCTCACCGGAATCAGCCACTTGACCGGTGATCGGAACCTCTGATTTGGGTCTGATCGGGGAGGTATCAGGGCGTGCAGGCGACGAGGAGCATCTGATGGCGGCGTCTCCGATGGGCCCAGGGTCCGCGTTCCCGCCGTCCGACTGGCAGTCGTCGACGCGGGCGTACACCCGCAGTCAGTTGATGGCGTTCCTGCGCGCAGGCCTGATCGCGCTCGTCCTGCTCGGCGTCCTGGCGCTCATCGTTCTGTATTAGTTTCCGGCACCGGGCACCCGCACGAGCACCCGGTACGAACCGGCCGCCGGCACCCAGCCGAACGTGCGTGAATCCGTCACCCCCGGGGCGTCGGGATTGTCCGAAAGCGCTTCGAAGCTCACGCCCGTCTCGGTGCGGCGCACCCCACCGACGCGTTTGACGAGGAACCTCCTCGAGTGCCGCGGATCGGGAAACACCCGCAGCTGACCGGTTTTCGGCCTTCCAGCGCGCACCGCCACAAGCCCGTCACCCGGCTGCAGCGTCGGGTGCATCGAATCCTCGACCACCACGAATCGGCGCACCAGCCCGCGAAGCCGGCACCCGGACGGCCCATGGCTTCGCTGCATGGGCTAAGGGTAAGTTAGGGCCATGCTGCATCGACTCTTCGCGAACGCGACCCCTGCCCATGCCCACTGCGACCTGTTCTGCGGCGTCTACGACCCCGCCCAGGCCAAGATCGAGGCGCTGTCCTGCCTGAAGACGATCCAGAAGTACCACGATTCTGATGACGACCACTTCAAGACGCGCGCCATCATCATCAAGGAGCGGCAGGCCGAAGAGGTCAAGCACCACCTGATGGTGCTGTGGGCCGACTTCTTCACCAAGGACCACTTCGACCAGTTCCCGAACCTGCACCAGCTGTTCTGGGAGGGCGTCAAGGGCGCCGGCGACGTGAAGAAGTCGCTGGACCCCGCCGTGGCCGAGAAGCTGCTCAAGACGATCGACGAGATCGCCGACATCTTTTGGCAGACCGACAAGGGCAAGCAGATGGGCGTCTACCCGCCCGCCTGATCGCCTGTCCCCCAACCTCACCCGGCACGGTCACCGACCGTGCCGGGTTTTGTTTGCGCTGCTTAGCAGTCGGGACCTCTTGTCTGCCATCGGGTTTCTCCCGCATTCTGTTGCGCATCGACCCAGAGGCGTGTCGGGCATTGGTCGAGATGCCGGGAGGCGGGATGAATTTTGGGTCCGGGCGGGCGATCGAGGTCGCCCCGTTCCATTCGAAGGGTTCATTGAAGGGCTTCGTGGTCTCCGGCCGCTGGCCGGACTCCACCAAGGAGTGGGCCCAGCTGCTGATGGTCGCGGTGCGGGTCGCATCGCTGCCCGGCCTGCTGTCGACGACGACCATCTTCGGTGTCCGTGAGGAACTCCCCGACCAGCCGGAGCCGGGCACGGTGGGGCTGGTTCTGGCCGAGGGCACCGTCGTCGGCCACGAGGCCGTGCCGCCCGGGCATTTCGCCGACCGCCAGCCGCCGGCACTGCTGATGCTGCACCCGCCCTCGGAGACCACGCCGTCACTTCCGGAATGCACCGGAGCGGCCTCTGGATGCGTCCTGCTGCCCGGACTACCTCATCTGGGCCTGGAACACCGCGCCGCGTGGGTGGAGGCCGAATCCGACGGCACCGTGACGTCGATGGTGAGCCGGGTCGGCGTCGACCCGATCAGCCACCCGGACACCGCGATCCTCGCGATGCTCCTGTCGGCGGCCTGAACGCCCCGTTCTCACGTCCTGCCACTGGCTACTGACACCTTTATTAGCTGCCTGCTGCGGCGTGCTTGCTGCAGTTTGCACCCCCACGAGCGCCGGAGCCCGCGGCGCACACCGCTTGCCCGGGAACGCATCTGACCGGATCCAGGGCTTCAGCAAACGCTTCGAGGCTTGCATAGTCAAACACTTGGAAGTTGCCCAGAGTAACCGGAGAGACCGCTGTGACTGCCGCTTCAAAAGTGGTGCGCCTACCGTTACTACAGTCCCGTTATTATTTGCTTCGTCGCACCGTAGAATGGCGGCGCGAGGTGCTTGCCCCTAGGCCGTTCACACCAGAAGCGGCGCTCTGACCAGTCAACCGACTTGACTTTTCCGTCGTTTGCACTTGGTTGTGGCCAGAACTGTGGCTACGATGATCAGCAAATACGCCGCCCTGTGAACCCGCTCGCCAGTTTGTGGAGGTCAACCCAATGAGCAACACGTTTGCCGCTCGCCTCAATCGATTGTTCGACACCGTCTACCCGCCCGGACGTGGGCCGCATACCTCCGCGGAGGTGATCGCAGCACTCAAGGCCGAAGGCGTGACCATGTCGGCGCCGTACCTGTCGCAGCTGCGCTCCGGCAACCGAACCAACCCGTCCCAGGCAACCATGGCCGCGCTTGCCAACTTCTTCCGGATCAAGCCCGCCTACTTCACCGACGACGAGTACTACGAGAAGCTCGACAAGGAGCTGACGCTGCTCGCCGGGATGCGTGACGAAGGCGTTCGTCGGATTGCGGCGCGCACCGTGGGCCTGTCCGCGGAGGCCAAGCAGGACATCGTGGAGAAGGTCGACGAACTGCGTCGCCGCGAGAACCTCGACGATTAGCCTGCAAACAGCTCCGGCGAATCAGCCGGCAACCGCGGCTCAGTCCCGGGTACCTTCGCCGCCCGCGAAACCCCTACTGAGCTGACGGTATTGGCGAGCAATCTCCAAGATCCACTCCCGGTCCGAATACGTGTTGGGCTGGCGCAACCACGCCAGACCGGGGAATTTCTCGCGGCCGTCCCCCGCGGCGCCGTCGTGGCCCGCGTAGATCCATTCGGCGACCGCGCGGGCCTGTTCGACCGGCGGCACGTCGGGTGCTTCGAGTTCGGCACCCTCGTCGAGGTCGTCGAGATCGGTCATGTCGGCGCCCGAGCTGTCGACCGGTCGCAGCGCTCCGTCGGCGGCGGTGGCCTCCAGGAACAGCGCGTCGGAGATCAGCGACATCCGCTCGGCGACGCGGAACACCAGCGGCCCCCGCGGCCGCACGCCGATACCGACATCGGGGTGGCGGCGGCCCAGTTCGTCGAGCAGTGGCCCGATCGTGCGGAGCTCGCGGCGCGCCCCGAACCAGTCCTCCAGGCTCGGTAGCAGCGACCCCGCGGCGACGATCAGCATCGCGCAGCCGAGCAGCGTCGCGGCCGCCCCGACACCGACGAGCCCGGTCGTCCCGACGGCCCGCAGCAGGAAGAACGCGAGCGCCAGCACGATCAGCACGATGCCGACGGTGAACACGAACAACGCCCGGCCGCGCCGCGACCGGTTGGAGTGCCGCAGCCCGGCCCACGCCACCAGGCTCAGCGCCAGCAGCACGTACAGCAGCGGCAGCAGCCACGGCAGCGCGTTACCGCCGCCCAGGGTGCGGCGCAGATACTCCTCGGGCGCCATCTCCGGCTGCTTACCCGCCAGCAGAAACGCCGCGAGGCTTGCCGCGGCGATGACCGCCGCGACGGCGTACTGGGCCCGCGCGATCTTCCTGGCGGCGGCCGGGGCACGGCTCGACGCGACGGTCGTGATCATCACGCAGCTGCCTGCCGCGCACGCGATCAGCGCCACCTGGCTCAGCCCCATCGCGATGTTGGGCCACCGCAGCACCGTGTCGACCAGCAGCGTCAGCGGCTGCCAGTTCAGCGCGGCGACCGCACCGAGGCTGCCCAGCGCCAGGATCATCGCGGTGCTCAC
This sequence comes from Mycolicibacterium parafortuitum, assembly GCF_002086815.1. GTDB lineage: Bacteria > Actinomycetota > Actinomycetes > Mycobacteriales > Mycobacteriaceae > Mycobacterium > Mycobacterium parafortuitum. The sequence continues at coordinate 67,045 of NZ_MVID01000032.1, read as the reverse complement.
CAAGGACTGCTTGTTGACCAGCGCCCAGCCGATCCTCAAGCCGGTGGCCAATCCGAGAAGACCGGCGATCACCCAGACGATCAACCAAATGCCTCTCCGAGGCGGACCTGCACGATCGACGACCGGTCGGAGGGCAGCCGGCCCAGCCGGTAGATCAGCAGCGCGGCGAAGTCCTCGGCCTCCTGCTCGGCGTCCTCACCGGCCGGCCCCATGCACCCGGTGCGCTGATTGAGCATGTAGCCGATCAGATCGGAGCTGGCCAGCTCGGTGCTGTCCAGCGCGGCCTGCACGACGGGGATGCCTTCGTGGCCCAGCACCAGATGGCCCAGCTCGTGGGCGAGTGTGCGGTCCCACGCCGGCAGCCCCTGCTGGATCAGGAAGACGTCCTTGTCGGCATACTGCCGCCACTGCCCGCACACCCCTGGCGGCAGTTCTGCGGTGGTGAGTTCGATGGGTCTGCCCCGGCTCTCGCTGACGGCTTCGACCAGTCGGGGCAGTGAGACCTCACCCTGGCGCGGCGCGAGGTCGAGCACGTCGTTCACCGCGCGCGTGACAGTGCGGCTGGCTGGCATGGTTCCCCCTCTCGATGGATTCCACTATGCGCCGCTCACCCGGTCGGGGTGAACGGTTCGAGCTAGTTCATGAATCGTGCGATTCCCCCGGTCCGCAGCCGTTGGGCCGCCTTCGCCTGCCGGTATCCGAGTAGTCCGCCCGCGCCGGTGAGCAGCAGCATCCCGGCCACCCCGGGTATCGCCAGCGCCGCGATCTGGGACAGCCCGGCACCGCGCAGGTACTCGCCGTAACCGACCCGGCCCGCGGACGCCGGGAGGGTCACGCGGTTACCGGCCCCGGCGGGCATCGGGTCGCGCACAAGGGATTCGACCGTGGTCGACGCGCGCGGGGCCGCCGGGGCGGGCGCCGCCGCGCTCGCGCCGCCCGACGCGAACCCGGGCCCTGCCGCGGGTGCGGGCGCGGGGACCGGCGCGGGGACGGGATTGAAGCCGGCCGGCGCCGAGATCACGATCGGCACGTTGATCGGGACCTCGGATGCGTCGGCGGCGCCACCGACGCCGATGCCCGGAACGGTGTCCAGCACAGGCCGCTGCTGCTGCGGGCCCAGCGCCGGTGCGGCCACCGGCCCCGGCATGCCGACGGGCCGGTCTCTGTCGTCGTGTCCGGTCGACGAATTACGTGAGGGGCACGGCAGCTCCGGGTCCTCGCCACCGGTCCCGTCGGGGTCGGGGCGGGTAGGGGTGTCGTCCGGACCGCCGTCGTCGCCGCCCTCGGCCCTGCCTCGTTCGGGAGCTTTCGGCCGGCGGGGTTGGCGGGGCGGCTCGGCGGCGGGTTCGGTGCCTGCGCCGGGGCTGTCGTGCTCGGCGCCCGCGCCCGGATCGGCACCCGCCCCCGGATCGGCGCCGGCGCCGGCCGTGCCACCGACCAGCAGACCGGAGGCAATCACGCAGGCCGCTGCGGCGATCCGCACACGCGAACCCACGTCGTCACCACCCTTCGGCGGACCCGACGCCGCCAGCCCCTGATGTCGGACGATTCTCGCACAGACCCGCGCCGTCGTTTGCTGCCCGACAGAGAAAAGTCCAGCACCGGGGAGCGCGACCACCATGTCCCGTGCTGGACGATAGTGTTGGTCACCGTCGCCGCCGCACCCCGGCGGTGCTGCCGACGAGACGAATGGGAGGCCGCAGGGATGGCTCTGTTCAAGCGACGCAAATCCCGCGCGACCCGCAAGGCCGAAGCCCGCGCGATCAAAGCCAAGGCCAAGCTCGAAGCGAAGCTGTCGGCGAAGAACGAGGTACGCCGCTTCAAAGCCGAGCAGAAGGCCCAGAACCGCGCCCTCAAAGCGCAGCTGCGAGCCCAGCGCGACAGCGACCGTACCGCCTTGAAGGTTGCTGAGACCGAGCTCAAGGCTGTTCGCGAGGGCAAGCTGTTCTCCCCCACCAAGGTTCGCCGGGCGCTGACGGTGTCCCGTTTGCTGGCACCGGTGGTCATCCCGCTGGTGTACCGCGCGTCGATCGCCGCACGCGGCCTGATCGACGAGCGCCGCGCCGATCAGCTGGGCGTCCCGCTGAGCCAGCTCGGGCAGTTCTCCGGCCACGGCGCACAGCTGTCGGCACGCATCGCCGGCGCCGAGCAGTCGCTGCGGGTGCTGATCGAGAAGCGCCCGAAAGACGCCGAGACCAAACAGTTCGTCACCGCGATCAACGAGCGGCTCAGCGATCTCGCCGCGGCCGTCACCGCCGCCGAGAACATGCCGTCGGCGCGCAGGCGCTCCGCACACGCCGCGATCGCCGAGCAACTCGACGGGATCGACGCCGATCTGATGGCGCGTCTCGGCGTCGCCTGATGACGGCGATTCCGCGTGCCCGGCACGCCCTGACGCTGGTGCTGCTGGTCCTCGGCCTGATCGCGGGTGGGTTCGGATTCGCCGCCACCGCGGGCGCGCACGCAGCGCTGATCGGCAGTGACCCGGCCGACGGCGCCGAACTCGCGCAGCAGCCCACGCGGATCAGTGCGACCTTCAACGAGCCGATGCAGCCGCAGTTCGCGGCGATGACCGTGATCGGCCCCGACGGCGCCCTGTGGTCCGACGGGGAACCGACCGTCGACGGCGCGGTGATCAGCGTCGCAGTGCGCTCCGGCGGCCCGGCGGGCACCTACACGGTGAACTACCGCGCCACCTCGGCCGACGGACACGTCGTCAAGGGGTCGTGGGGGTACCGCGTGCTGACCGCCCCGCAGACCGGCGCCGCCCCCGCCGCCACCCCCGAAACCACCGCCACGCCGGCCGTTCCCGCTGCCGCGCCCGAGTCTGACGAGATGCCGGTGTGGCCGTTCGTCGCAGGCGTCACCGTGATCGTGGCGGCCGGGGCGCTGTGGGCGGTCCGACGCCGATCCTGACCCGGTACCGCGCGGCGGCCGGCGGGGCGCTGGTCGTCGTCGCGGCCTGCGTGTTGTCGTGGGCGCTGGCGTATCCGGCGAGCGACCTGGGCGCATCGCTGGCGCGCACGGTGACCGACGCTGCCGCGGTCGTCACCCTGGGCTTGGCGGCGGTGCCGCTGCTGGAGGGGCCGCGTCACCGGCGCGAATTGCGGCAGCGCGGTGTTCCCGCGCTGGTGGCGGCGTCGGCCACCTGGGTGATCGCCGAACTGGTCCGGCTGACGCTGGCAGCCGCCGAGGCCGCGGGCCGCTCCGTCACCGATCTCGGTGTGCAGACCGCGGTGAGCTATGCGACGGACACCGCGGCCGGGCGCGCCGGCCTGCTGACGGTGCTCGCCGCGGCGGTGGTGTGCGCCGTGACCGCGACGCGCCCGCATGCCGATTGGGCGGCGCCCGTCTCGGTCGGCGCCGCCGCGGTCGGCGTGGTCGGGCACCCGTTGACCGGCCATCTGGCCGACAGTCCCGTCGGCGGGGTCGCGGTCGCGGTGCATGCGCTGACGGCCGCGCTGTGGTGCGGCGTGCTCGCCGGGCTGGTGCTGACGGTCGACCATCGCGGTCAGTGGGCCCGGGTGCTGCCCGGGTTCTCCCGGCTGTCGCTGACGTGCGTCGCGGCGCTGCTGGTCGGCGGTCTGATCGGCGGCGTGCTGATGCTCGACGCACCGGACGAGCTGTTCACGACCGGGTACGGGCGGGTGCTGACGGCGAAAGTGCTGCTGACCGTCGCGCTGGTGGTGCTCGGCTGGCGCAATCGCGAGTTCTGGCTTCCCGCGGCGCGCACGCACCGCAGCACGGCCGGTTTCTCGCGTTCACGCGCGGGCCTGGAGCTCGCGCTGATGGCGGTCGCGCTGGCCGCCGCGGCGACGCTGTCGGTGACCGGCTGACACTGAAGAAGGCGCGCGTTGGCGACCTGGCATGATGGTCGCCATGCCAGACCAGCCGGACGGGCACGACGAAAGTCCCGATACCGCAACCCCACCGGTTCCGCCGGCGACCCCGCCGGCGGAGAATGCCCCCGCGAAGAAGGCCGCCCCGGCCAAGAAAGCGGCGCCCGCGAAGAAACCCGCCGCGGCGAAGAAGACTCCCGCGAAGAAGGCGGCCCCGGCAAAGAAGGCCGCGCCCGCCAAGAAAGCCGCACCCGCCAAGAAAGCGGCGCCGACCAAGAAAGCGGCCGATCAGCCGGTCGCGGACCTGACGTCCGCCGCGAAGGAAGCTGCGGCGCAGGCGAAGTCGACTGTCGCCACCGCCAGCACCGCCGTCACGAGCCCGGTGCCCGCACCGCCCGCCGAGCCGGACTCGTCGCGTCTGCCGATCGCCGCAGCAGTCATCGCCGGTGTACTCGCGCTGGTGATCGTGCTGCTGGCTGCCCGCCGCAACAGCGCCGACTGACAGGAACACCCGACGTGACCGTCACGCCCCGCCCCACCGCAGACCTCGTCGACGAGATCGGCCCGGACGTCCGCAGCTGTGATCTGCAGTTCCGGCAGTTCGGCGGCAGGTCCGAGTTCGCCGGACCGATCACCACGGTGCGGTGCTTCGAGGACAACGCGTTGCTGAAGTCCGTGCTGTCCGAACCCGGCGATGGCGGGGTGCTCGTCATCGACGGCGACGGTTCGGTGCACACCGCGCTCGTCGGCGACGTGATCGCCGAACTGGGCCGCTCCAACGGCTGGTCCGGCCTGATCGTCAACGGCGCGGTGCGCGACGCGTCCACGCTGCGCACGCTCGACATCGGCATCAAGGCGCTCGGCACCAATCCGCGGAAAAGCACCAAGACCGGAGACGGCGAGCGCGACGCGGTCGTCGAGTTCGGCGGGGTGGTGTTCACCCCGGGTGACATCGCCTACAGCGACGACGACGGGATCGTCGTAGTTTCTGCAGGCTAGTCGTCCCTGCAGGCTAGTCGTCAGACGGTGACCGGCGACCGCGCGCTGGTGAACTCCAAGGCGTCGTCGTCGATCTTTCCGGTGCGGATCACCCGCAGGTCCACGAGATAGTTCTGCTTGAGCCGCCACGGCGCCTTCGACCCGGACTTCGGCAGCTGGTCGAGGGCCCGTTTGATGTAGCCCGAGGTCAGGTCGACGAACGGGAGCCGCTCGACGTCGCTGCCCGGCTCACGCGGAACGACGGTGTCATACCCGTTCTCGTCCATGTACTTCAGCAGCCGGCTGACGTACTCCGAGGTCAGGTCCGCCTTGAGCGTCCACGAGGCGTTGGTGTAGCCGAAGGTGAACGCCATGTTCGGCACGTTCGACAGCATCATCCCCTTGTACGCCACCGAATCGGCGAGATCCTGGGGAGTCCCGTTGCGCAGCACCTCGGCGCCACCGAAGAACTGCACGTTCAAACCTGTTGCGGTGACGATGATGTCGGCGTCGAGGTGCGCGCCTGAGGTCAGTTGGATGCCGGTGGCGGTGAACCGGTCGATGGTGTCGGTGACGACGTCCGCCTTGCCCTTGCGGATGGCCTTGAACAGGTCCCCGTTCGGGGCCAGGCAGACGCGCTGGTCCCAGGGCTTGTAGTCGGGCGAGAAGTGCTTGTCGTAGTCGAAGCCGTCCGGGAGCCGGCGTTCCGCCATGGTGCGCAACGCTTTTCGGAATGTGTTCGGCAGAGCGCGGGCCACCTGGTACTGCGCGGTGGCCTGCAGGATCGCCTTCCAGCGCACGATCCGGTAGGCGGTCTTCTCCGGCAGCAGCCGGTAGGCGCGCGCGGCGAAGGGGTCCTTGTCCGGCAGCGAGCCGATGTAGGTCGGGGTGCGCTGCAGCATGGTCACATGCCCGGCCCCTTTGTCGACCAGCGCCGGGATCAGCGTGATCGCGGTCGCGCCGCTGCCGATCACGACGACCTTCTTGCCTTGGTAGTCAAGGTCTTCCGGCCAGTGCTGGGGGTGCACCAGCGTGCCGCCGAATTCGTCGGCGCCGGGGAACTCCGGAGAGAATCCCTCGTCGTAGTTGTAATAGCCGCTGCACGCCCACAGGAAGCCGGCGTGCAGTTCGAACCGCTCGCCGTCGCGCTCGATCGTCAGCTCCCACCGGCGGTTCTCGTCGGACCAGTTCGCGGTGACCACCTTGTGGCCGTAGCGGATGTGATCGGCGATGCCGTTCTCGGTCGCGGCTTCGTCGAGGTAGTTCCAGATCGACGGGCCGTCGGCGATCATCTGATCGGTCGCCCACGGCTTGAAGTGGAATCCGAGCGTGTACATGTCGGAGTCCGAACGGATGCCGGGGTACTTGAAGAGATCCCAGGTGCCGCCCAGCTTGTCGCGGCGCTCCAGGATCGCGAACTGCTTACCCGGGGCGTTGCGCTGCAGATGCCAGGCCGCACTGATGCCGGAGATGCCGGCTCCGACGATGACTACGTCGACAAATTCGGTCATGGCGTCAAGCTATCAACGCTGTGTCGAATACGTCAACACCCTGTCGAAAGAATCGACGGCGTGTAAAGTCTGCGGCGTGACCACGGTAGGACAAGCCCGCCCGTCGCGCGGCAGGCGCGCCCCGCGCCCCTCCGGCGACGACCGCGAGCTGGCGATCCTGGAGACGGCCGAGCGCCTGCTCGAGCAGCGCCCACTCGCCGAGATCTCGGTCGACGACCTGGCCAAGGGTGCAGGCATCTCCCGACCGACGTTCTACTTCTACTTCCCGTCCAAGGACGCGGTGCTGCACAGCCTGCTGGAGCGCGTGATCGCCGACGCGGATGCCGCGTTGGCGCATCTGATCGCGAACCCGCCCGACGACCGCCGGCTGATCTGGCGCAACGGCATCAACGTCTTCGTCGAGACGTTCGGCGCCCACCGCGCGGTGTGCGCGGCGGCGAGCGCGGCCAAGGCCACCGACACCGCGTCGCGCGATCTGTGGGCGACGTCGATGCAGCGCTGGATCGACCACATCGCCGGCGTGATCGAGACCGAGCGGGCGCGCGGCGCCGCACCGGTCACGCTGCCCGCCCGCGAGCTGGCCACCGCACTGAACCTGATGAACGAGGCGGTGATGGTGTCGGCGTTCGTCGGGCACTCCCCGGCGCTTCCCGACGACCGCGTGCTCGACAACCTCGTGCACATATGGGTCACCAGCATCTACGGCGAGACGACCTGAGCTGTCGGTCCCCGATGCGAACATATGTTCGTGTCCGGCACCCCGGCAGCCATCCTGCACGCTGATCTCGACTCGTTCTACGCGTCGGTCGAGCAGCGCGACGATCCGTCGCTGCGCGGCCGCCCGGTGATCGTCGGCGGCGGGGTGGTGCTCGCCGCCAGCTATGAAGCGAAGGCCTTCGGCGTCCGCACCGCGATGGGCGGGCGCCAGGCGCACGCGCTGTGCCCGCACGCGATCGTCGTGCCGCCGCGCATGTCGGCCTACTCGGCCGCCAGCGACGCGGTGTTCGAGGTGTTCCGGGACACCACTCCACTCGTCGAACCGGTGTCGGTCGACGAGGCGTTCCTGGACGTGTCGGGGCTGGGCCGGGTGTCGGGGACACCGGTCCAGATCGGCGCACGGCTGCGCGAGCGGGTGCGCGACGAGGTCGGTCTGCCGATCACCGTCGGGATCGCGCGCACCAAGTTCCTCGCCAAGGTCGCCAGCCAGGAAGCCAAACCCGACGGTCTGCTCCTGGTTCCGCCCGACCGGGAACTGGCGTTCCTGCATCCGCTGCCGGTGCGGCGGCTGTGGGGCGTCGGCGCCAAGACCGCCGACAAACTGCGCGCCCACGGCATCGAGACCGTCGCCGACGTCGCCGAACTGAGCGAGACCACGCTGGGCTCACTGGTCGGCGGTGCGATGGGCAGGCAACTGTTCGCGTTGTCGCACAACGTCGATCGGCGGCGGGTGGTCACCGGCCGGCGGCGGCGTTCGGTGGGGGCACAGCGCGCGCTCGGACGCTCCGGCAGTTCCCTGTCGGCCGCCGAGATCGACGCGGTCGTGGTCAACCTGGTCGACCGCATCACCCGCCGTATGCGCGCCTCCGACCGTACGGGCCGGACGGTGGTGCTGCGCTTACGATTCGGCGACTTCACCCGGGTGACACGGTCGCACACGATGGCACGGGCGACGGCGTCGACCGAGGCGATCCTGGCCGCGGCGCGCCGGTTGGTCGCCGACGCCGGTCCGCTGATCGCCGAGCGCGGGCTGACACTGGTCGGGTTCGCGGTGTCCAACATCGACCGCGACGGCGCCCAGCAGCTGGAGCTGCCGTTCGCCGATGCGGACTGCCGGGATTCGTTGCCGATCGATCTGGCCATCGACCAGGTGCGCGGGCGCTACGGCACCTCGGCGCTCACCCGCGGCGTGCTGCTGGGACGTGACCCGGGGTTGGAGATGCCGATGCTTCCGGACTGACGCGACCGTTGACCTCAAGAATGGTTCAGGTTCTAGGGTCCTCCCATGGCACCAAATCCGTTGGGAAGATTCGGATTCACGATCGACGTGACGGCCGACCACCTGGCCGACGCGTCGGCGATCGAGGGACTCGGGTTCGGCACACTCTGGGTGAACGGCGGCCAGCTCGATCGTCTTGACCGATTGACCGATCTGTTGGCCGCGACGCACACCGTCACCGTCGGGTCGGCGATCATCCCGCCGGACGTATACGCGGCGACCGACGTCGCCCGACTCTTCACCGCCGCGGAGACCCTCGCACCCGGCAGGCTCATGGTCGGATTGGGCACATCGCACAGACCCCACGCGCTGACCCTGATGGGTGAGTATCTCGACGCTCTGGACGCCGTGCCGCGCGAGCGCAGGCTCCTCGCCGCGTTCGGCGACCGGGCGCTGGAACTGGCCCGCGCGCGCTGCGCCGGAGCACTGCCGATGTTGTTCACCCCCGCCCTGATCACCCGAGCACGGGAGATCCTCGGCGAGGACCGGGTGCTGGCGGTCGGCCTGTTCGCCGTGCTGAGCAGCGACCGGCACCAGGCCAGAGCCCTCGCCCGCGAGCCGCTGAGCTTCCTGTCCACGATGCCGAGTTACCAGAGATCATTTGCCCGTCAAGGCTTCTCAGTCGACGACGTCGACACGGTCAGCGATCGCCTGGTGGACACCTTGGTGGCCTGCGGCACCGCGAGCGAGGTCGCCGCCCATGCCGAACGTCTGCTCTCGGCCGGGGCGGACCACGTCAACCTGCAGGTGCTCGGCTCCGGTGACCTGCCGACCGGGCGCACCGCGGCCGCGCTGCTGGCCGAGGCACTCACCTGACCCACGGGCGGTCTGTCAGGCGCGCGTCCAGGCCAGCAGGTCCTCGACCGCCCAGGTGTTGACGATCCGTTCGGGTTCCAGGCCGGCGTCCAACGCACGCTGGGCGCCGTAGCCGAGAAACTCCAGCTGTCCGGGGGCGTGCGAATCGGTGTCGATCGAGAAGAGACAGCCGATCTCCATCGCGAGGGTGAGCAGGCGGGTGGGCGGATCCCGGCGCTCCGGCCGGGAGTTGATCTCAACGGCGGTTCCCGCGTCGCGGCACAGGCCGAAGACCTTCTCGGCGTCGAACTTCGATTCGGGGCGCACGCCACGCCCGCCCGTGACGAGCCGCCCGGTGCAGTGCCCGAGCACATCGGTGTGCGGGTTGGCGACCGCTTTGAGCATCCGCCGGGTCATCGCGGCCTCGTCCATCGCGAGCTTCGAGTGCACGCTGGCCACCACGATGTCGAGGCGTTCGAGCAGCTCGTCCTCCTGATCCAGCGAGCCGTCCTCGAGGATGTCGACCTCGATGCCGGTCAGGATCCGCATGGGGGCGACGAGTTCGCGGATCTCGTCGATCACGTCGAGTTGCTCGCGCAGCCGTTCCGCGGACAGGCCGTTGGCGACCCGCAGGCGCGGCGAGTGGTCGGTCAGCGCGCAGTACTCGTGGCCGAGGTCGCGGGCCGCGGTCATCATCTCCTCGATCGGCGCCGACCCGTCCGACCAGTTCGAATGCACGTGCAGGTCACCACGCAGGGCGGCCCGGATGTCCCCGCCGCCCAGATCCTCGGCGGTCTGCCGCAATTCGACCAGCGCATCGGGTTCCTGACCGGCCCAGGCCTGCGCGATCACTTTGGCCGTCTTCGGGCCGATCCTCGGCAGCGACTGCCAGCTGTTGGCGGCACCGTGTTTGTCGCGCTGCTCCGCGGTCAGCGACTCGATCACATCCGCGGCGTTGCGGTAGGCCATCACCCGGCGCGGATCTTCTCGGGCGCGGTCCTTGTAGTACGCGATCTGGCGCAGCGCGATGACCGGGTCCATGTCCTCCAGTGTGCCCGGAGTGGGCGCGAAAACTTCCGTCGTGACCCCCTCGGTGACCGCGTTACGGTCGAGCCAGGGAGGAGTTTCGTGGGCACAGCGCAAGACTTGATGGACATCGGCGACGGTGTCCGCAGTGCCGTCGTGGATGCACCGAGCCTGGTCGGCAACATCGCGACCGGCGACGTGCACGGCGCGGTGACCGACGCCAGGAACCTGCTCGGCGACGTGACCGGGGTCGGGCAGGGTCTGCAGCACCTCGGTGTTCGGCTCGGCGAGGTGCCGACGCGGTACCTCGGCGCGATGGTCAAGCTCGCCGATTCGAAAATCCTGGCCGTCACCCAGCTGGTCATCGAGGGCGAGAAGGCGCTGACCGGGTCCGGCGATCCCGAAGTCGGCTCCGGATTTCGCGAGTCGGCCGGCCACCTCGACGACGCACTGAAAACGGTCGCCGCCGCGGACCCCGCCGACGATCAATGGGACGGCAGCGCGGCCGCGGCCTACAGGAACGTCAACAATGTGCACCGCAGACGCATATCTGCGACGCAGGTGACGGATTCGACGATCGCCCGCATCCTGAGCCGGCAGGCCGCTCAGGTGATCCAGACGCGGCAGACACTCGACGAGGCGTCCCAGTATCTCTACGACTTCGGCCTGACCACCGCATGGATGAACTTCGTCCCGCCGCTGGCGGCGGCGAAAGCGGCACTCGACATGACGGCTGCCGCAGTGGCGCTCGACATGACGGCGTCGTCGATGCGGGATCTGGCCGCGACCTCGTTGCACAGCGCCTGGCTGATCCGGCAGGTCGAACAGGACTACCGCACAGCCCTCAAGGCCATCCACCACGAAGATACGGCCGATGTGGACGACGAGACACGCGGACCGTGTGGCACGCTGATCCGGCAAAGGGATGATCTCGACGATCGTCCGACTCGCGTCGCGAACCCGGACACGTACGAGGTGCCCGACATCGACTTCCCCTGGGGCCCGGCAGCCACGCCATACACCAAAGCCGATGCACCGCAAGCTCGTTCGCGTGCCGTTCCGCCGCGCACACCCGGCGTCCCGGCGCGCACACCCGGCGTCCCGCCGGCACCCTCCCCAGCCGTGCGCGCCCGCCCCGCCGAAACCAGCGGCACCGGGACCGGGCGGGCACCGCTGCGCGGCAGCCCGAACACACCCCACCGGAAGAGGCCCCGATGACCAACCCCGAACGCAACCTCAACGTGCTGACCTGCCACCTCGGCCATCTCGCCAAACAACATCGGCACGCCGCAGACCAACTCACCGGCGCGAACCGGGCCGCAGCCCCTGCCGCGGCATCGATCCTGCACACCCACGGGCTGGTGTGCGCCGCGACGAGTGCGGCGATGTCGTCAGCCGATGACGCCCGAAACGAATTGGGCACCAGACTGTTCCAGAAATCGACCGAGCTGTCGGCGAAACTCACCACTGCCGCGGCCAACTACGAGAACACGGACTACCTGACGGGCAAGCAGGTCGGCGGGCAGTGCCACCTGTGACGAATCCGGCGCGTCGGGCGCACGCTGGTCCAGCTGTCCGACGATGGGACCGAACTGATGTCGCTGGTGGCGCCTATCCGATAGGTCGGCCGGGATCGCGCCCGGTCAGCCCGACCACCCGGTCGAGCAGAGGTGCGTGCTCGGGTACCGGCACGGCTGGGCCGAACAACCCCTCAATCGGTTCCGCGGTGAAGGTTGCGACGTGGCCGTGCACGGCCGCCAACGTCTCCTCCCCCGGCGCGTCGTAATCCAGACCCGCCGACACCGCAAGGTCCCAGCCGTGCACGACGACCTCGGTCAGCGCGATCATGCCGCCGACGTCGGCCGGGAAGTCCACGCTCCCGGCGCGCGACATCCCCTGCCACGCCCCGGGCTCACGCCACGCCGCGGCCAGCGCGGCAAGACGCGCGGGATAGGTCTGGCGCCAGTCAGGCTCCGGGGCGTCGACGATCTCGGGAGGGGTGTCGGTCAGCGGACCGAAGTCCTTGCGCGCCGCCGCTTCGAAAGCGAGTGCCAGCCCGCCGATGTGGGCGACGAGGGCGCCCAGGTTCATCTCCGCACACGGGGTCGCCGCACCGAGTTGGTCATCGTTCACCTGGCCCAACAACCGGGAGACCGCCGCACAGGATGCCGTCATATCGATCATGCCCATACCGACCACCAGGAAGCTCACAACTCATCGGCCTACCCTTGACAGGGTGAGATTCGCGTTCAAGACATCACCGCAGAACACCACCTGGCCCGACATGCTCGAGATCTGGAAGACCGCCGACGACATCGACGTCTTCGAATCGGGCTGGACCTTCGACCACTTCTACCCGATCTTCTCCGACTCCACCGGTCCGTGCCTGGAGGGATGGACCACGCTGACCGCGCTGGCCCAGGCGACCACGCGACTGCGCGTCGGAGTGCTCGTCACCGGCATCCACTACCGGCACCCCGCGGTGCTGGCCAACATGGCGTCGGCGCTGGACATCGTGTCCAACGGCCGTCTCGAGCTCGGCATCGGCGCCGGCTGGAACGAGGAGGAATCAGGCGCCTACGGCATCGAACTGGGCAGCATCAAGGAGCGCTTCGACCGCTTCGAGGAGGCCTGCCAGGTGCTGCGGGGGCTGCTGTCCCAGGAGACGACGACGTTCGACGGCAAGTTCTACCAACTCAAGGACGCCCGCAACGAGCCGAAAGGCCCGCAGCAGCCCCATCCGCCGATCTGTATCGGCGGCAGCGGCGAGAAGCGCACGCTGCGGATCACCGCCCAGTACGCCGACCACTGGAACTTCGTCGGCGGCACCCCGGAGGAGTTCGCCCGCAAGCGCGACGTGCTCGCCGGGCACTGCGCCGACATCGGCCGGGACCCGAAAGAGATCACGCTGTCAGCCCATGTGCGCCTCGACCAGGACCACGACATCGACAAGGTGATCGCCGAAGCGGCCGCACTCGGTGAGGAGGGTCTGGACCTCGCGATCATCTATCTGCCACCGCCCTACGATCCCTCGGTCCTGGAACCGCTGGCCGAAAAGATCGGGTCCTCCGGGCTGCTGGACGGCGACGCCCGCGGCTGATCACGAAACGATAACGGTTCGGCAAACCACCCATTCCGCCGCCGGCCAGGCGTCGAAACAGCCGGGACGAGTTCGCTAGACGCCGAAGCGGAGCAGTTCGTCCGCGGTGATCAGGCGTTCGGCTTTGGCGGGATACTCACGGCTCTTGACCGGGTGGCGTAGCAATGTCCAGGCAATTCGACCCACCCTTGTCCGGGTAATCGGGCTGCGACTCATGGCGATTACTCCTGCGGTGCGTAATAGCTGAACCGGGGAGCCACATTACCCCAGCCCTCTCACCAAGTCATTAGACGCCCGGCCACCGGCAAACTTCCGCAGGCACGCCGATCAATGATCGGATGTTTTTGGAGTGACTGGTGTGACGGATGGGGTCGAGACGAGGCCTACCGCTGGACCTACCGCTGGACCTATCGGCTCTTCGCGCAAGCCCCTACCGCTGCGGCACGGCCGTCGGCTTGATCGGCGCCGGCAGCGCCGTGCTCCCCATCAGGTACTTGTCCACCGCTGACGCCGCCGCACGGCCCTCCGCGATCGCCCACACGATCAGCGACTGTCCGCGACCCATATCACCGGCAACGTAGACACCGGGCACCGTCGTCGCGAACACGGAATCCCGCGAGACGTTGCCGCGCTCGCTGAACTCCACCCCGAGATCGGTCAGCAGCCCCTCGCGCTCCGGACCCGTGAAGCCCATCGCCAGGAGCACCAGGTCGGCGTCCATCTCGAAGTCGGTGCCGTCGATCTTCTCGAACTTGCCCGCCTTCATCTCGACCTCGTGGCCGCGCAGCTTGGTGACCTTGCCGTCCTCTCCGAGGAACTGCTCGGTGTTCACCGAGTACACGCGCTCGCCACCCTCTTCGTGGGCAGACGTGACGCGGAACATCAGCGGGTAGGTCGGCCACGGCGTCGAGTCCGCACGCGTCTCGGGCGGCCGAGGCATGATCTCGAACTGGTGCACGCTGGCCGCACCCTGACGGTTCGCGGTGCCCAGGCAGTCGGCGCCGGTGTCCCCGCCGCCGATGATGATGACCTTTTTGCCCTTGGCCGTGATCGGCGGCTGGCCGTCCTCGTCGATGACGGGATCGCCGAGCTGCACGCGGTTGGCCCACGGCAGGTACTCCATCGCCTGGTAGATGCCTTCGAGCTCACGGCCGGGGATCGGCAGATCCCGGCGCGCGGTCGCGCCGCCGGCGAGCACCACCGCGTCGAACTCCGAACGCAGCTGCGCCGCGGTGATGTCCACCCCGACGTTCACGCCGGTGCGGAATTCCGTTCCCTCGGCCCGCATCTGGTCGAGGCGACGGTCGATGTGGCGCTTCTCCATCTTGAACTCGGGGATGCCGTAGCGCAGCAGACCGCCGATGCGGTCGTCACGCTCGAACACCGTGACCTTGTGCCCGGCCCGGGTGAGCTGCTGTGCCGCAGCCAACCCCGCGGGTCCCGAGCCGACGACCGCGACGGTCTTGCCGGTCAGCTTGGTCGGCGGGAGCGGGACCACCCAGCCCTCGTCGAAGGCCTTGTCGATAATCTCGACCTCGACCTGCTTGATGGTCACCGGATCCTGGTTGATGCCGAGCACGCACGAGCCCTCGCACGGCGCCGGACACAGCCGGCCGGTGAACTCCGGGAAGTTGTTGGTCGCGTGCAACCGCTCGATCGCGTCGCGCCAGCGGTCGGTGCGGACCAGGTCGTTCCACTCCGGGATCAGGTTACCCAGCGGGCAACCGTTGTGGCAGAACGGGATACCGCAGTCCATGCAGCGGCCGGCCTGGGCCTTGAGCGTGTCGAGGGAGAAGTCCTCGTACACCTCGTGCCAGTCCTTGAGCCGCAGATCGACGGGGCGCCGCTTGGGCGTCTCGCGGTGGGTGACCTTCATGAAGCCGCGCGGATCAGCCATTTGCGGCCGCCATGATCGCCTCGGCGACACCGTTCTCGTCGGCGCCGGCCCGTTCCGCTTCGGCGATCGCCTCCAGGACGCGCTTGTAGTCGCGCGGCATCACCTTCTTGAAGTGCACCAGTTCACCGTTCCAATCGGCCAGGATCCGTTGCCCCACCGCGGAATCGGTGGCATCAACGTGCGCCTGGATCATGCCGTGGACGAACACGGCGTCTTCTGAGTCGCTATCTCCGAGGCTCTCGAGCTCAACCATCTCGGCGTTGAGGTTTCCGGCGAGCGTGTCGTGCGGGTCGTACACATAGCCGATGCCACCGGACATACCCGCGGCGAAGTTGCGGCCGGTCGGGCCCAGGATCACCACGCGGCCACCGGTCATGTACTCGCAGCCGTGGTCGCCGACACCCTCGACCACCGCGTGGGCACCGGAGTTGCGCACCGCGAACCGCTCACCCACCTGGCCGCGCAGGAACATCTCGCCGCTGGTGGCGCCGAACAGCACCACGTTTCCGGCGATGATGTTGTCCTCGGCGACATAGTCCGCGGGTGCGTTGTCCGACGGACGCACCACGACGCGGCCACCCGACAGGCCCTTGCCGACGTAGTCGTTCGCGTCGCCGTAGACCCGCAGCGTGACGCCCTTGGGGACGAACGCGCCGAAGCTGTTGCCGGCCGAACCCTCGAACGTGATGTCGATGGTTCCGTCCGGAAGCCCCTGGCCCCCATAGGCTTTGGTGACCTCGTGGCCGAGCATCGTGCCGACGGTGCGGTTGACGTTGGCGATCGTCGTCGAGAAGCGCACCGGGGTACCGTGGTCGATCGCTTCCCGGCTCTGCGTGATGAGCTGCTGGTCGAGCGCCTTGTCCAGACCGTGGTCCTGACCGGAGCTGCAGTACAGATCCTGGTTCATGAACGCCGAGTCGGGCTCGTGCAGCACCGGAGTCAGGTCGAGCTTGTGCGCCTTCCAGTGCGCGGCAGCCTGGGTGGTGTCCAGCGCGCCGACCTGGCCGACCATCTCGTTGACGGTCCGGAAGCCCAACTGCGCCATCAGTTCCCGGACTTCCTCGGCGATGAAGAGGAAGAAGTTCTCGACGAACTCCGGCTTGCCGTTGAAACGCTGACGCAGCAGCGGGTTCTGCGTGGCGACACCGACCGGGCAGGTGTCGAGATGACACACCCGCATCATGATGCAGCCCGACACCACCAGCGGGGCGGTCGCGAAGCCGAACTCCTCGGCGCCGAGCAGCGCGGCGACCACCACGTCGCGGCCGGTCTTGAGCTGCCCGTCGACCTGCACGACGATGCGGTCACGCAGACCGTTGAGCAGCAGCGTCTGCTGGGTCTCGGCCAGACCGAGTTCCCACGGCGCGCCCGCGTGCTTCATCGACGTCAGCGGGGTCGCACCGGTGCCACCGTCGTGCCCGGAGATCAGCACCACGTCGGCGTGCGCTTTGGACACGCCGGCCGCCACCGTGCCGACGCCGTTCTCCGACACCAGCTTCACGTGCACGCGGGCCTGCGGGTTGGCGTTCTTCAGGTCGTGGATCAGCTGCGCGAGATCCTCGATCGAGTAGATGTCGTGGTGCGGCGGCGGGGAGATCAGGCCCACACCCGGCGTGGAGTGGCGCACCTCGGCCACCCACGGGTAGACCTTGTGCCCCGGAAGCTGGCCGCCCTCACCGGGTTTGGCGCCCTGGGCCATCTTGATCTGGATGTCGGTGCAGTTGGTCAGGTAGTGGCTCGTGACACCGAACCGTCCCGAGGCCACCTGCTTGATCGCGCTGCGACGCCAGTCGCCGTTCTCGTCGTGGTCGAAGCGGTTGACGTTCTCGCCGCCCTCACCCGAGTTCGACCGTCCGCCGAGCCGATTCATCGCGATCGCGAGCGTCTCGTGAGCCTCGGCGGAGATGGAGCCGTAGCTCATCGCACCGGTGGAGAAGCGTTTGACGATCTCGCTGGCCGGTTCGACCTCCTCGATCGGCACCGGCTGGCGCACCCCGTCACGGAACTTCAGCAGACCGCGCAGCGAGGCCATCCGCTCGCTCTGGTCGTCGACGAGCTTGGTGTACTCCTTGAAGACCGAGTACTGCCCCGTGCGCGTCGAGTGCTGCAGCTTGAACACCGTGTCCGGGTTGAACAGGTGGTACTCACCCTCGCGGCGCCACTGGTACTCACCGCCGACCTCAAGCTCGCGGTGTGCCCACTCGTCGGGGCGGTCCAGGTAGGCCAGCGCGTGCCGGGCGGCGATGTCGGCGGCGATGTCGTCGAGGTCGATGCCGCCGACCGGGCAGGTCAGTCCGGTGAAGTAGTCGTCGAGCACCTGCTGGTTGATGCCGATGGCCTGGAACAGCTGGGCGCCGGTGTAGGACGCGAGCGTGGAGATGCCCATCTTCGACATCACCTTCAGCACACCCTTGCCCGCGGCCTTGACGTAGTTGGCCTTGGCCTGGTCGCTGCTGATGCCGCTGATGACACCCCGGTCGACCATGTCCTCGATCGACTCGAACGCCATGTACGGGTTGATCGCGGCGGCACCGAAGCCGCACAGCGCGGCCATGTGGTGCACCTCGCGGGCGTCACCGGCCTCGACGATCAGCCCGACCTGGGTGCGGGTGCGTTCGCGCACCAGGTGGTGGTGGACGGCGGACACGCTCAGCAGCGACGGGATCGGCGCCAGCTGCTCGTCGGATTCGCGGTCGGAGAGCACGATGATGCGGGCGCCCTCGCGGATCGCCGACGACACCTTGGCGCGGACGTTGTCGAGCGCCTCCTTGAGCCCCTGGCCGCCCCGGTTGACCGGGTACAGGCAGCGGATCACCGCGGCGCGCATCCCGTGCTTGTGGCCGCGGATCTCGTGGTCGGGGTCGACGCAGATCAGTTTCGACAGCTCGGCGTTGCGCAGGATCGGCTGGGGCAGCACGATCTGGCGACACGATTCCGGCCCGGGGTTGAGCAGGTCGCCCTCGGGGCCCATGGCGCCCTGCAGGCTGGTCACGACCTCTTCCCGGATGGCGTCCAGGGGCGGGTTGGTGACCTGCGCGAACAGCTGCTGGAAGTAGTCGTAGAGCATCCGGGGGCGCGCGGAGAGCACCGCGATGGGGGTGTCGGTACCCATCGAGCCGAGGGCTTCGGCGCCGGTGCGCGCCATCGGCGCCACCAGCAGGTTGAGCTCCTCGTAGGTGTAGCCGAAGATCTGCTGGCGCAGCACCACACGGTGGTGGGGCATCCGGACGTAGTCGCCCTGGGGCAGCTCGTCGAGCTGGAACAGGCCCGCGTCGAGCCACTCCTGGTAGGGGTGCTCGGCGGCGAGCTGGGCCTTGATCTCCTCGTCGTCGACGATGCGGCCCTGGGCGGTGTCGACGAGGAACATGCGGCCGGGCTGCAGGCGCATCTTCTTGACGACGGTGGACTGGTCGAGGTCGAGCACGCCGGCCTCCGAGGCCATCACGACCAGGCCGTCGGCGGTGACCCAGATCCGGGAGGGGCGCAGGCCGTTGCGGTCGAGCACGGCGCCGATCACGGTGCCGTCGGTGAAGCACACCGCGGCGGGGCCGTCCCACGGCTCCATCAGGGAGTCGTGGAACTCATAAAATGCTCGCCGACGCCCGTCCATTTTTTCGTGGCGTTCCCACGCCTCGGGGATCATCATCAGCACCGCGTGCGGCAGGCTGCGGCCGCCGAGGTGGAGCAGTTCGAGCACCTCGTCGAAGCGCGCGGTGTCCGATGCGCCGGGGGTGCAGATCGGGGTGATCTTGTCGAGGTCGGCCTTGGTGCCGAATATGTCGGTCTTGATCAGCGCCTCACGGGCCCGCATCCAGTTCTCGTTGCCGGTGACGGTGTTGATCTCGCCGTTGTGGGCGACGCGGCGGAACGGGTGGGCGAGCGGCCAGGACGGGAACGTGTTGGTCGAGA
Source organism: Mycolicibacterium parafortuitum (assembly GCF_002086815.1). GTDB lineage: Bacteria > Actinomycetota > Actinomycetes > Mycobacteriales > Mycobacteriaceae > Mycobacterium > Mycobacterium parafortuitum. The sequence goes on along the minus strand of NZ_MVID01000032.1, from coordinate 47,994 downwards.
ACCGCGAGTGCACGATGCCCAGCGCGCTGGTCATCCGCTCGTCCTGCAGGTCCAGGTAGAACGCCTTGAGCTGCGGGGTGGTCAGCATGCCCTTGTAGACGAAGGTCTGTCCGGACAGGCTCGGGAAGTACACGGTCTCGCGGCCGGGGCCGTCCTGACCCGGGCCCTTGGTGCCGAGTTCGTGCTCGGCACGCTTGCGCACGACGTAGGCGCGCCGCTCCAGGTCCATGCCGGAGGCGCCGCCGAGGAAGATCTGCCGGAACGTCGGCATCGCGTCGCGGGCCAGCGCACCCAGCGACGAATCGTCGGTCGGCACGTCGCGCCAGCCCAGCACCTGCAGGCCCTCGGCCTCGGCGATCTTCTCGACCGATTCGCACGCGGTCGCCGCGTCCTTGGAGGACTGCGGCAGGAACGCGATGCCGGTGGCGTAGCTACCCGCCTCGGGCAGTTCGAAGTCGCAGACCTCGCGGAAGAACTCGTCGGGCACCTGCAGCAGGATTCCCGCACCGTCGCCGGTGTTGGGTTCGGCGCCCTGGGCGCCGCGGTGCTCGAGGTTCAGCAGCGCCGTGATCGCCTTCTCCACGATGTCGCGGCTGCGACGTCCGTGCATGTCGGCGACCATCGCCACACCACAGGAGTCGTGCTCGAACGCGGGGTCATAAAGGCCTTGACGACTGGGCGCCATTCCCACCTACCTCTGAGTGCACACTTCTCGGCTGCAAAGTTACGGAGGGCAACAGAGGCCGAGAGTGTTAGCCGGTCTGGCGGAGGAGGCACCTTCGTGCAGCACTGAACGACGGCCCTTTTCCCACGCGCCACGAGTGTTGAAAACGATATGACAAAAGGCCCCTGACATGCCAACTTAGCCCGACCTAACTAAGTTCGCCGGGTCGGCGGCGGCGAAAATTCGCCGGCGTCCACATCACAAGTGAATAACGTTGCCGCGCCGCCGTTTTCGCTTTCAAGAAATCGGGCCCGGCGATGCCGGCGGAATGCCGGGACCTGGGACGCCGCCGGGGCAAAGTTTGCTGACCATCCCCAACGTAGGGTTTGCGCTGCAGCGACTGAGGCTGGGCGATTTGCGCAAAGACTTGCCGGATTCTTAGAGAACGCTGAAGGGCCCCTTTCCCATGACGGCGCAGGTCTGGCAAACGCCCCGCGTCGCCAAAGCCGTTGCGCTGCGACGAGTTTGCCGTCTGAGATACCCCAGCGGGGTATCACGGCGCCAAGATGGCGGCAGGCTGCAGGGATGCCGTACCCGCTGAACACGCCGCTGGGCCGATTCGGGATCGAGACGTTCGAGGAAGGCGCGGACCGCTGTGTCGCGTCCATCCCCGTCGGAGGGCTGCGCAATCCCGTCACCGGCGCGCCGACCATCGCACCGATGGCGATGCTGGTCGACCACATCGGCGGCCTGATCAACCACGCCCGGCGCGGACCCGACCAGTGGACCGTCTCCAGCGAACTGTCGCTGGAGGTCGCCCCGGACGCCGCCGACGTCATCGCCGCCGCCGGTGACGCGACGGTGGTCGGGGTGGCGCGCCCGCTGGGCGGCCAGGGCGTCGCCGCGCTGGGCACCTGCGAACTCGCCATCGGCGACCACACCGTCGCGACGGCGACGGTCCGGTCGTTCTACATCACCGTGCCGGCGACGCTGGCGTCCTGGCCGACCGAGCCCGGCGGTTCACTGCCCGGGCCCGAGCTGCGCGATCTGATGACGGTCAGCGTGGGCGAAACCGGCGGCGCCGCAACGGTGTTGGTGCAGGGCGACGATCCCGTGCTGAACAACAGTGTCGGGGCGGTACACGGCGGCGTGTCGTCGATGGGGCTGGAACTGGTGGGCTCGGCGGCGGTGAACCGGGACCCGTCGGGGCCCGCGTACCGCACGGCATCGCTGCGGGTGAACTTCCTGCGGCCGTTCCACGGCGGCGGGGAGGCCCACTACCGGGCCAGGCATTCCCACCTCGGCCGCAGCAGCGGTGTGGCCGAAGCGGAGGCGGTGGGCCGCGACGGCCGGGTGGCGCTGATCGCGCGGCTGACCGCGTACCGCTGACCCCGCACAGAGATACCGCCGGGGAGTTCCCCGGCCACCCGGTTAGGGCCGGTTCACTCCCCGACGGCAGTCTCAGTCGCCTTGGCGGCTCAGCTCTTCTTGGCCTTCGCGGCCGCGCCCTTCTCGGTGTCGGCGCCCGCGTTGGCCAGCTGGCCACCGGAGTTCTCCAGGTGCGCCCGCACGAACCACTGGAACTTCTCCAGCTCCGCGGCGTGCCCGATCAGCATGTCCTCCGACACCGGGTCGAGCTCACCGATGCGCTCGATGGACTTCCTGGTGTCCTCGATCACGCCGGTGTACACGAGGTCGAGGGCGGCCAGATGGGCCTGCACGGTGTCGCGGTTGACCGAGTAGTCGTCCCAGGTGCGGTCTTTGATGATCGCGCCGGGGGTACCCAACGGTGCGGCGCCCAGCGCGGCGATCCGTTCGGCTGCTTCGTCGGCGTATCCGCGGACGAGCTCGACCTGCGGGTCGATCATCTCGTGGACGCCGATGAAGTTGGGGCCCACCACATTCCAGTGGACATGCTTGAGCGTCAGATGCAGGTCGTTGTACCTGCTGAGCGCTTTCTGCAGCAGCTCGGCGACTTCGGCTCCCTGCTTGTCGGTGAGGCCGGGAACGGTGAACGCAGTCATAGATTGCTCCTTCGCACGATCGACTGTCCCGGCCCGGGTACCCGGGGCTGTGGGCAGATAACCACCGGTGACGTCGAGGTCACAGATCGGCGAGCCGCGGGATCGACAGCCGCGGCCCGAAGCGGGGGTGCAGCATCATGCCGCTGACCTCCAGCAGACGCACCGCGCGGTGGCGGTGCGGTCGCAGCGGTTCCAAAAGCTCCACCATCTCGGCGTCGTCGATCGGATGCCCGAGCAGGGTCCACCCGACCATCTTGGCCAGGTGGTAATCGCCGACCGAGAGTGCGTCGGCGTCGCCGAACGCCCGCTGCGCGGTCTCGGCGGCCGTCCAGATCCCGACGCCCGGCAGCGACATCATCGCGGTGCGCGCGGCCTCGGGTGTGCGGGTGACCAGCCGTTCCAGCGCATCGGCACGCTGGGCGCAGCCGACCACCGTGCGGGCCCGGCCGGGGTCGACGTTCGCGAGGTGGAATTTCCACGACGGGATCCGTCGCCACGCCTCGGGGGTGGGCGGAGTCCGCAGGTGGGCGGGCGCGGGGCCGGGCGCCGGGGCGCCGTACTCGGTGACCAGCTGGCGCCAGGCGCGGCGGGCGTCCTTGCCGACGACGCGCTGCTCCAGGATCGCCGGGATCAGCGCCTCCAACACCCGCCCGGTGCGTCCCAGCCGCAGGTGCGGCGCCTTCGCCGCCGCCCGCGCGACCGTCGGTTCGTCGGGCGCGAAACCGGCGTCGTCGTCGGCGCCGAGCAACGCGGGCAGGGTGTCGATGAACTCGGCGGCTCCCGGTCCCCACGCTTCGCAGTCGACGACGCCGGGCGCGCTGCGGCTGATCCGCGCGGTGACCGGTCCGCTGCGCATCAGGCTGGTCCGCCAGATCGAGCCGTCGGCGGCGTCGTGGTAGCACGGGTCGGCCCGGCCACGGCGCAGCGGGGACAGCGTCCAGCCCGGATTGGCCGGCCCGGGGAACACGACGCTGGCCGTACGGGGCATCACGCCAGGTTAGGCGTCGACGGTGACGTCGGCCTTGTCCGGATAGAACGCGACGTACCCGGCGATCTCCGCGACGGCCGGATACGGGTCACGGTAGGTCCAGACCGCGTCCTCGACGGTGCTCCCACCTGCGGTGACGTGGAAGTAGCCGGCGTCGCCCTTGTACGGGCAGTACGACGTGGTGTCGCTGGAGGTGAGCCGGCCCGCCACCACGTCCGAGAGCGGGATGTATTGCACGGCAGGATAGCTGGCTTCCTGCAGGGTCAGCGCCGAGTCGGTCTCGGCGACGGTCTCGCCGTTGACGCGGACCACCACGTGCCTGCCGGTCGGCACGACGGTGATGGGATGCGACGCCGAGGGCTCGCGTGGCTCACGGGATTCGTGGGCGGGGTGTTCGGTCATGACTCCATTCAACGCCCCGCGATCCGGTCGGCGGCGACGGCGAACGGCGACGTGCGCTTCGTCCCACGGGCCTCGTGCCAGTCGGCGGCCTTGTACGCCAGGTACAGCCCGCGCACGCCGATCCAGCGCAGCGGTTCGGGCTCCCAGTCCCTGGATTCGTGCCCGACCCACGGCAGCCGGGTCGACTCGGTGTCGCGTCCGAGCACCAGGTCGGTCAGCGTGCGGCCGGCGAGGTTGGTCGCGGTGACGCCGTGGCCGACGTAGCCGCCGGCCCAGCCGAGCCCGCTGGCCCGGTCGAAGTCGACGGTCGCGGCCCAGTCGCGCGGCACCGCGAGCACCCCGCACCATGCGTGGGCGATCGGAACCGACGCGACCTGCGGCAGGATCGAATACAAGGTCGCACCGAGCCTCTTGATCGTCGCGTCGGGCACCCGGCCGTCCCGGTCCAGCCGGGACCCGAACCGGTACGGCACACTGCGCCCACCGATCGCGATCCGGTCGTCGACGGTGCGCTGGGCGTAGAAGAAGCCGTGCGCGGTGTCGCCAAGGGTTTCCCTGCCGTGCCATCCGATGCTGTCCCAAAGATGTTCGGGCACAGGCTCGGTCGCGATCATCGAGCTGTTCATCGGCAGCCAGCGGCGTTTCAGCCCGGGCAGCCGGGTGGTGAATCCCTCGGTGGCGCGCAGCACGACCGGCGCGCTGACGACACCCCACGGGGTGGTGGCACCGCCCGCGGCGATCTCGGTGACCGGGGTCCGCTCGTAGATCACCACACCGAGGCGCTCGACCGCGTCCGCGAGCCCGCGGGCCAGCTGGGCCGGCTGGATCCGGGCGCAGTGCGGGTTGTGGAAACCCGCGACCACACCGTCGAGGTTGATCCGTTGCGCCGCTTCGTCTCCGGTGAGTTCTGTGATGCCGTCGACGCCCCAGCGGCGTTCCTCCTCGGCGGCGGCGGCCAGCCGGCGGGCCTGGGCGGGGTTGCGGGCGATCTCCAGGGTGCCGCCCTTGACGATGCCCGCGTCGATGCCTTCCTCGGCCGCGACCGCGATCACCTCGTCGACGGCGTCGTTGAGGGCGCGCTGCCACGCGACCACCCCGTCACGGCCGTGCCTGCGGGCCATCCGGTCGCGCTCGGCGGGGACCAGTCCCGACAACCAGCCGCCGTTGCGGCCCGACGCGCCGTAGCCGGCGAACCGCGCCTCCAACACGACGATGCGCAGCGACGGGTCGGCGCGTTTGAGGTAGTACGCGGTCCACAACCCGGTGTAGCCGGCGCCGACGATGCACACGTCCGCGTCGCGGCTGCCCGGCAGCGGCGCGCGGCTGATCGGCAGCCCGTCGAACCAGTGGGACACGTGGCCGTTGACCGGCGCGTTGGGGAGCACCGACAGATTGTCGCAGCCGGGCCGGGTCGTCGGTGCCCAGGTGCAGGCTGACCGCGACGGCCAGGTGTCGTGACGGCTAGGCGGAGCGTCGCCGTTTCGCGTCGCGCAGACCCACCCAGAACCTCGCGGCCTCGCGGATCGATTCCTCGACGGGCCGTGGTTGCCATCCGAGTTCACGCCGCGCCTTCGAGCAGTCGACCGGGGCCTCGGCGCGCATCAGCCGCAGCGAGCCCAGCGACATACGCTCATCGGTCCCGGTCAGCTTCGCCTTGACGCTGCCGAGCGCCGCCATCGCGTAGGACAACGCCAGCGGGACCGACCTGGACGGCGCGGGTACCCCGGCGGCCTCGGCCGCGATCCGGACCACCTCGCCGTTGGAGATCATCTTCTCCGAGATCAGGTACCGCTCCCCGGCCCGTCCCTTGTCGGCGGCCAACAGCAGCGCCGCGGCGGCGTCGTCGATCCCGACGGCTTCCAGTTCGATACCGGACATCACGAACGGCAGCTTGCCGAACGCCGCGCCGGCGATGATCGCGCCGTGCGGCGTGCGGCCCCAGTCGCCGGCGCCGTAGGTGGTGGACACGCACATCGCGACGGCGGGCAGGCCGCGCTCACGCGCGTACTCCATCACCAGGTTCTCGGCCTGTACCCGGGATCGCACGTACGGGGTCAACGTCGCCGGGTCGGCGATCACGTCGGCCTCGGTGGCGACCCGTCCCCGCTTGCGGCCCACGGTCACATAGCTGCTGGTGAACACGAACTTGCGTAGCCCTGCCGCGATCTCGGGTTCGACCGCGACGTCCAGCACGTTGCGGGTGCCGTCGACGTTGGTGCGAAACAGCGGCGCCGGGTCGCGCAGCCAGCCGCGGGTGTCGACGACGCAGTAGTAGACGACGTCGCAGCCCGTCATCGCCTCGCGCAACACCGCGGAGTTCCAGATGTCGCCGACGAACCGGGTGACCGCGAGGTCGTCGATACCGACGGTGTTGGCGCCGTCGCGGACCATCACGCGCACGTCCTGACCGGCGGCGACGAGTTGGCGGGTGACATGGCTGCCGAGGTAGCCGTTGGCACCGATCACCAGAGCGGTCACTTGCGGCCGCCGTACTTGGCCATCCACTCGGCGGCCTCGTCGGGCAAGGTGCCGAGTTCCTCGGCCTTGCGGCACCACTTCACCGTCGCGGACACGAATCGCAGCGGGTTGTAGACGTCCTCCTGCCGCTTCCACTTCCCGTCCCCGGCGTAGGTGAGGATCGAGAGGTTGGTGGCGCTGATGATGGTGCCGTCACCGGGGTCGCGCATCGGGTTGTCGAGCTCGCAGATGATGCGGCCGGTGCTCTCGTCGATCACATGCCACAGCGACGGGAACGACGTCATGTAGCTGCCCGGGAAGCTCTCCATCGTCTTCCAGATCCATGGCCGCACCTGTTCGCGCCCGCGCATCGTCCCCGCGGCGTGCTCGATGTAGAGGATGTCGTCGCTGTACTGGTCAACCCACGGATCCCAATCCCGGGTCTGGGCGGCCCGGTCGACCGTGGCCTCGAACCGACCGAACGCCTCGGCGAGTTCCTCGCGGCTGAAGGTGCTGCTCGTCACACCCAGAACTAGAACACGTTCTACCCGGGCTTGTCGAGCGTCAGAACACGGTGAGCACCTGGCGGTCGCCGAGCGGCTCCTGCAGCGGAACCTCGATCGAGCCGAACACCGCGAGCATGATGCAGGCCTTGTCGACCGCGCCGGGCAGCGTCCCGCCCTGCAACTCGACGGTGACCGCGTCGGCGGTCTCGGTGGCGGTGGCGTGCACGCCGAAGCACTGCGGGGTGCCGGTGGTGAAGTGCACGGCGACGGCCCGGTCGCCGGGGACGCGGTGGTACGACTCGGCACGCAACGGCTGGGGGTCGACGATCGCGGGGTCGTTGAGGAACACCGCGCGCCCGTCGCCGGGTTGCTCGGCCAGTACGGCGGTCTCCGCGACCGCGTTCGGCGCGACCCAGGCGGCAGCGGCACCGGTCACGGCAAGGGCAGCGGTCACAACGACGGCTGCGGTGGACACTCGCATCACATTTCCGTAATCGCCGCCCGGAACACGAACGTTTCGCCCGCGGTTGTACACAGGCACTATGGGGAGCAGGGATACAGCCACCGAGAAGGAGCAGGCGTGAGCGACTACGAGCGAGCAGTTCTGGCGGGCGGATGCTTCTGGGGCATGCAGGATCTGATCCGCAAGCAGCCCGGAGTGGTGTCCACCCGGGTCGGCTACACCGGCGGGCAGAACGACCACCCCACCTACCGCAATCACCCCGGCCACGCCGAGGCGATCGAGATCGTCTACGACCCGGCGCAGACCGACTACCGCGCGCTGCTGGAGTTCTTCTTCCAGATCCACGACCCGACGACGAAGAACCGGCAGGGCAACGACATCGGCACCAGCTACCGGTCGGAGATCTTCTACGTCGACGACGAGCAGCGCCAGATCGCGCTGGACACCATCGCCGATGTGGACGCGTCAGGGCTGTGGCCCGGCAAGGTGGTCACCGAGGTGAGCCCCGCGCCGGACTTCTGGGAGGCCGAGCCCGAGCACCAGGACTATCTGGAGCGCTACCCGACCGGCTACACCTGCCACTTCCCCCGGCCGGGCTGGAAACTGCCGAAGCGCGCTGAAGTCTGATTCGCGGCTCGCCGCTGAAGTCTGAACTAGCGCCGCCGGCGCATCACGACACGGCCGCCGTCGGCCGGGGTGTAGGCCACTCCCCGCGAGTGCATCTTCTCCCCCGCCGCGGCGGTCGTCTCGATGGTGAAGTGCCGCAGCACCGTCCGTAGTACGACGTCCATCTCGACGTTGGCGAACGCCGCCCCGACGCAGCGCCGGGTGCCGCCCCCGAACGGGATGTGCGACAGCGTCGGGGGTCGCTGCCCGACGAAGCGCTGCGGGTCGAAGCGCTGCGGATCCGGGAAGTCCTGGCTGCGATGATGCACCTCCCGGATCGCGACGACGATCGAATACCCCTGCGGGACAACCCATTCACCGAGTTCGAAGGTCGGCGCGTAGACGTGCCTGCCCGCGAAGTCGATGATGGTGCGGGCCCGCTGGACCTCCAGGATCACCGCCTGACGGTAGTCGTTGTCGTCGGTGTCGGCCTCGGCCGCCAGCTTCGCCAGCACGTCGGGGTGGCGGCTGATGCGCTCGAACACCCAGCCGAGCGTCGCGGCGGTGGTCTCGTGGCCGGCGGCCAGCAGGGTCAGCAGTTCGTCGCCGATGTCCTGACGCGACATCGACGAACCGTCCTCGTAGGTGCTGCGCAGCAGCAGCGCCAGCACGTCGTCGCGGGTGTCGAAGGCGGGATCGGCCTGTACGGCGTCGATGAGCCGACCGATCACCTCGTCGTACTGGCGGCGGTAGGTGGCCAGCCTGCCCCACGGGCTGAACCGTCCGTAGGTGCGTTGCGGCGTCGGCAGCACCGACAGCCTGGACCCGAGCGTGACCCACGGCGGGATGATCCGCCGCAACTCGTCGAGTTGCGCACCGTCGGCGCCGAACACGGCCCGCAGGATCACGTTCAGGGTGATCCGCATCATCGGTTCGAGCGTCTCGAACGGCTGCCCGTCGGGCCAGTTCGCCGCCTCGCGCAGCGTCTCCTCTTCGAAGATCGTCTCGTAGTTCTTGATGCTCTTGCCGTGGAACGGCGGGGTGAGCAGCTTGCGGCGGCGCCGGTGGTCCATCCCGTCGAGCGCGAACACCGATCCCGACCCCAGCACCCGGGACAGGTTCGGCTGAATGTTGCCGACGTCGTCGGTGTTGGCCATGAACACCTGTTTGGCCAGCGTCGGCTCGGTGATCATCACGGTCGGGCCGAAAACCGGCAGCGTCATCGTGAACGCGTCGCCGTAGCGGCGGGCGATCTGTTCGACGGTCCACTGCCGCGACAGCGAGAAGCCGAGGGCCTGGGCGAGGCGCGGGATCCGGGGCGCCGGCGGAAGGCGGACCGGGAGGTCGAGGGCGGCGGGCTTGGTACTGCGGTGTACCGTCGTCATGGCGAGTACGGTACCGGGTAGTACCAACAGGCCGCAAGGGTTGAGGAGGTGTTCGGTGTGACCCCGACACCGGTGGCGCTCGCCGACGCGGGCCCGGTCACCGACCGCCTGCTCGACGGCCTGGCGACCTCGATCGGCGATCGCGGATTCCGTGACACCACCGTCGCCGACGTCGTGCGGCACGCGCGGACCTCCAAGCGCACGTTCTACGAGCACTTCGCCAGCAAGGAGCAGTGTCTGCTCGAGCTGCTGCGCCGCAACAACGTCGACCTCATCGCGGGTATCAACGCCGCCGTCGACGCCGAGTCGGACTGGCGGCGACAGATCCGCCAGGCCGTCGACGCCTATGTCGAGCACATCAGCGCCCGGCCGGCGATCACGCTGTGCTGGATCCGGGAGGCCCCCGCGCTCGGTGCGGTGGCACGCCCGCTGCACCGGCAGGTGATGCAGGACCTGACCGACATGCTGGTGACGCTGACCAGCAGCGTGGGATTCCGGCGTGCCGGCCTGGACCCGATCACTCCGCCGATCGCGCTGATCCTGCTGGGTGGCCTACGGGAGCTGACCGCACTTTTCGTCGAGGACGGGCGAGACATGAGCGGCATCGCCGGCCCCGCGGTCGTCGCGGCGACCGCATTGCTCGGCCCGCACTGACCGGCTCACCTCACCCGAGCAGCAGCCGCGCGGACTTCTCCAGCTTCGCGGCGATCGCCCCGTAGGACGCGTGGCCCATACCGGCGCGCACCAGCGCCCCCGAGTAGAGCATCTCCAGCGCGTCGATCACGTCCGGGTCGGTGGCCGACCCGAGCGCTTCGGCCAGCCTGCCGCGGACGTCGGCGCCGATGCGCGCCCGGAGTTCCTCCACGTCGGGATCCCTGCCGAGCAGCGCGGTGGTCACCGCGCCGGCGAACTCCGGTTCGTCGGCGACGAGAGAGGAGATGTGGGCGAGCACCTCGGTGACCCGTGCGGCGCGGTCGTCGGAGGTGTGCTCGATGCGCGGCGAGCCGATCAGTCGCCGCCAGAACACCTCGGCGACGAGGTGCTCCTTGGACGAGAAATAGGTATAGGCGGTGGCGGCGCCGACGCCCGCCTCGGCGGCCACCCGGCGCACCGTCAGCCCGCTGAATCCCTCACGCCGAAGCAAGTCGAGAGCCGCCCGGCCCAGCCGGTCCACCGTGTCGGCCTGCCGGGCTGTCAAGCGTCGCCGCGTCGACTCCAGAGCCGGATCGGACACATGTCCGGACGCTACTACACTCGGACCTCGATGGATACCACCGACGCCGCGTTGCCGGCGGACGCCGCAGCCCTGTTCGAGTACGCCGAGAAGGTCATCGGCTTCATGCCGGCTGACGAGGGTCGCGCCCTCTACGACACCGCCGTGCGCTATCTCGGTGACGGTGTGGGAGTCGAAATCGGGACGTACTGCGGCAAGTCGACGGTGATGCTCGGCGCGGCAGCGCAGCAGACCGGCGGCCTGATCTACACCGTCGACCACCATCACGGCTCCGAGGAACATCAGGTCGGCTGGGAGTACCACGACGCATCGATGGTCGATCCCGTCACCGGCCTGTTCGACACCCTGCCGACGTTGCGCCACACCCTCGACGGCGCCGGGCTCGACGAGCACATCGTCGCCATCGTCGGGCGTTCGCCGGTGGTCGCCCGCGGATGGCGAACTCCGTTGCGGTTCTTGTTCATCGACGGTGGCCACACCGAGGAGGCAGCCAACCGCGACTTCGACGGCTGGGCCCCGTGGGTCGAGGTCGGCGGTGCGCTGGTGATCCACGACGTGTTCCCGGATCCCGCCGACGGTGGCCGCGCACCGTTCCTGATCTACCAGCGTGCGCTGGGCACCGGGGATTTCAGCGAGGTCCGCGCGACCGGCTCGATGCGCGTGCTCGAGCGGGTGGCGGGCATGCCCGGGACGCTGACCGACGCGGGCTAGCGCTCGCTGGCCGCGCATTCGCAGTCGTACACGCCCTCAAGGCCTCTGGGTAGATCCTCGCCCCTGAAGATGCCGCTGGCTGGCGTGGTCGACGACAGCGCGTCGGCGGCCAGGATCACCGCGGCACCCGTCCAGGTGGTGCGCTCCACCGGCCACCGCTTGCCGTCGGAGTACACCAGCCCGGTCCAGTACGAGCCGTCCTCCTCGCGCAGGTGGTGCATCGCGGAGAACTGCTCCAGGGCGCGCTCGCGCTCCCCGATCGCGTCCAGGGCCATCACCAGTTCGCAGGTTTCGGCGCCGGTCACCCACGGCCGATCATCCACGCAGCGGATCCCGAGCCCGGGTACCACGAAGTCGTCCCAGCGTTCGTCGATGCGTGCCAGCGCCCGCGAACCACGCAGTGCGCCACCGAGAATCGGGTAGTACCACTCCATCGACCAACGGTCCTTGGTGACGAACGCGCCCGGGTGGTCGGCGATCGCGTGCCCGAGCCGCCCGACGGCGACCTCCCATTCGGGCTGCGGGTCGCCGACGTAATCGGCCAGCGCCAGCGCGCACCGGATGCTGTGGTAGATACTCGCGCATCCGGTCAGCAGCGCCTCGTCGGCGTCGCCGCCTTTCCCACGGGCCCAGGTGATCTCACCGGTGCTCTGCTGCAACTCCAGCACGAAGCCGATGGCCTTGGCCACCACCGGCCACATGGTCTCCGCGAAGTCGCGGTCGCCGGTGACCAGCACGTGGTGCCACACCCCGGTGGCGATGTAGGCGCAGAAGTTGGTGTCGCTGTTGGCGTCCTCGATCACCCCGTCACGCAACTGGATCGGCCAGGTGCCGTCGGGACGCTGCGTGGCGCGCGACCATTCGAACGCCGCGCGGGCGGGCTCGAGCAGCCCCGCGGCGGTCAGTGCCATCGCGTTCTCGATGTGGTCCCAGGGGTCGGTGTGACCACCGACCGACCACGGGATGGCGCCGCTCGACTCCTGCGTCGCGGCAATGGATTCGGCTGTCTGCCGGCACTGGGCCGGAGTGAACACCCCCGGCACACCGGGAATGTCAGGCATCGGCTGTAGCTGGCTTCCTGAAGTAGAGGGCGACGCTCTTGCCGATCAGCGGGTTCAGCGCGGCTTCTGCGGTGCGCGTCAGCCATGGCCGGTCCATCATGTCCCAGACCAGCAGCTTGTGGTACGCGGAAACGGCTGGATGGTCGTTCTTCTCTGTGCCCACAGCACATTTGAGCCACCAGAACGGTGAGTGCAGCGCGTGCGCGTGGTGGGTGTGCGTCAGCTTCAGCCCGTGCGCGAGCACCTTGTCGCGCAGCTCGTCGGCGCGATAGATGCGCACGTGCCCACCCTCGTTGGCGTGGTACTCGTCGGACAACGCCCAGCAGATGCGCTCGGGCAGCCAGCGGGGAACCGTGATCGCCAGCACCCCACCGGGTTTGAGCACCCGTACGAGTTCGGAGATGGCCTGCTCGTCGGCGGGCACGTGCTCGAGGATCTCGGAGGCGATCACACAGTCGAAGGTGCCGTCGGAGTAGGGCAGGTCCAGTGCGTCACCCTTGACGACCTCCGCCTTGGCCGACGCGGGCGCCTCACCCTGCTCCTTCATCGCCTGCAGGATCTGGTCGACGTCGTTGAGATCCGATGCGTTCTGGTCGAATCCGATGACGTCGGCACCCCGCCGGAACGCCTCGAACGTGTGCCGGCCGGCGCCGCACCCGACGTCGATCACCTTTGTTCCGGCGCCCACGCCGAGACGGTCGAAGTCAACGGTCAGCATGTCGCGACCCTTTCACAGGCTCGTTCGTATATCGCGACGGTCTGCGCCGCAACGGATTCCCAACTGAAGACTTCCAGTGCACGCCGGCGGCCGTTGTCGCCCAGCCGTCGCAACTCCCTGGGCGAGTCCAGCAATTCTCCGAGCACCGCGGTCAGCTCCGTGACGTCGGCGGGCGTCACCAGCCGTGCGCACTGACCGTCGGTACCGACGACCTCGGGCAGCGCCCCGGCGCGGCTGGCCACGATCGGCGTCCCGCTGGCCATCGCCTCCACCGCCGGCAGCGAGAAACCTTCGTAAAGCGAAGGGATACAAGCGACTTCGGCCGAGGCGAGCAGTTCGGCGAGCTCGGAGTCCGACAGTCCGCTGGAGATGTGCACGATGTCGGAGATACCGAGTTCGGCGATCAGCTTCTCGGTGGGCCCGTTGGGCTCCAGCTTCGCGACCAGCTGCAGCTCGAGGTCGCGTTCGACACGCAGCCGGGCCACCGCGTGCAGCAGATGGCTGACACCCTTGAGCGGGACGTCGGCGCTGGCGATCGCGATGATGCGGTTGCGCACCCGGTGCTCGGCGGGCTGGAACAGCTGGGTGTTCACCCCGAGCGGGACGACGTTGAGCTGCGCCGGATCGACACCGAAGTCCTCGGCGATGTCGGCTGCCGACGTCGACGACACGGTGACCAGTTCGGGGATCCGCCGGGCGACGTCCTTCTGCATCTCGGCAAACGCGTACCAACGCTTCACCAGCGGTTTGCGCCACCATGCGGCGGCCGCCACCTCGAGCACCCGGTCCCTGGTGATCGGGTGGTGCACGGTGGCCACCACCGGCATACCCGACTTCTGGATCGTCAGCAGGCCGGTACCCAGGCACTGGTTGTCGTGCACCACGTCGAAGTCACCGCGCCGCGCGGCCAGCAGCCGCGCCGCGCGCATGCTGAACGTCTTCGGCTCGGGGAACCCGGCGGTCCAGGTGGTCAGCAGTTCCTCGAGGTCGATGCGGGTCTTGATCTCGCTGGGCCGGGGAATGCGGAACGGATCCGGCTCCCGGTAGAGATCGAGGCTCGGCACCTCGGTCAGGCGGACCCGCGGATCGAGGATCTCCGGATAGGGCTGGCCGGAGAAGACCTCGACGTCGTGACCGAGTTCGACGAGCCCCTGGCTCAGATGCCGGACGTAGACCCCTTGACCACCGCAGTGGGTCTTGCTCCGATACGACAGCAACGCGATGCGCATATTCAGCTCACTGATCCTGGAGAGCGGCCATGACCTGGCCGAATAATGTGGAGCAAGAAATCCGAACCCTCCTGGACATGTGTCCAGACTATAGTTTGACGTGCTAGCTGACGCAATGCGCCTGCTTGCTCTGACTACCACAATCGCGCTGTGCCGTCCTGCCCGGCCTCCACCCGGGCACCGCGTCAGGCGGGCGGGAAACCTCCGGTCGCGACGGGCCCCCACCGGCGCGGGGTGACCCTGATCAGGCACTTGTTCTGATCGCGCATCGCCTGCCGGTACTCGTCCCAGTCCGGGTGCTCACCGGCGATGCTCCGGAAGTACTCGACGAGGGGTTCGACCGCATCGGGCAGGTCGACGATCTCGGCGGGCCCGTCGACCTGGACATAGGGCCCGTCGAACTCATCGGACAGCACGACCACGCAGGCCTGCGGATGCCGCCGGATGTTGGCCACCTTCGCCCGCTGCGGATAGGTCGCGACGACGATGCGGCCCTGCCCGTCCACACCGCCGGTCACCGGGGAACTCTGCAGGGTTCCATCGGCACGGAACGTGGTCAGCACCATCCGGTGCCGGGGCCGGACGAAGTCGAGCAGATCGGGCAGCGCGACCGTCTCGGCGGTGGCGAACTTTCGGGCCATCAGTTCAGCGTATCCGTCGATGTCGGACCCCATCCCTACGCTGTCGAACATGAGTTCGAAGAAGGAAGTCGCCGCGGCCCTCGACGCCGTGGACCGCGCCCATCGCGCGCTCGCCGCGCTGCCGTTCCAGACCCTGCAACCCGTCGACCAGCGCGCGCTGTTGGTCCGGCTCGACGCGGTCACCAAGCAGCTGGCCGTGACCCAGCGCCGGCTGCTCGCGCAGATGGTGTCCGCGCCGCCACCTGTCGAGCTGGCGGGTGCGCCGTGGGCCGACGTGCTAGCCCGGCGGTTGCGCATCTCGGTCGGGGAAGCCCAACGCCGCATCGCGGAGGCGGGGGCGCCGATAGACTCCTGAGCACTCGCTCAGCATGGGAGGCCCGGGTGGCGAAGACCGACAGTACGGCGATCACGGAGTGGCGGCGCTACGGCCCGGTCCCGGTGGCCGCGGGTCTCGGCTACTCGATGGGCGTGATCCACGTGTACTCGCTCGGCGCGTTCATGGCGCCGTTGCAGGAGACGTTCGGGTGGAGCCGGGCCGAAACCTCGGCCGGGCTGACGATCGTGGGCATGGCCGCCGCCGTGGCCGCGCTGCCGATCGGCCTCGCGGTGGACCGGCTGGGCCCGCGCCGGGTCGGGCTGACCGGGGTCGTCCTGATGGCCGCGACCTTCGCGCTGCTGGGGACTGCGACGGGTTCGATGGCGAACTGGATCCTGCTGTGGGCGCTGCTGGCGTTCGCGGCGTTCTGGGTGCAGACCACGGTCTGGACGTCGGCGGTCGCGACGCGGTTCGAGTCCTCCCGTGGCCTCGCGTTCGCGGTGACACTATCGGGTGGATCGCTGGCGGCCGCGGTGTTCCCACCGTTGGCCACCTTGCTGATCGGTGAATGGGGTTGGCGCGGAGCGTTCTTTGGCCTCGGCGCGCTGTGGGGCGCGCTCGTCCTGGTCGCGGTGCTGTTCTTCTTCCGCGGCGCGCAGGACGACAAGAAGTCCCCGAAACCCGAAGCGCCGGTGCCCGAGGTCGCCAAACCCCACGCCCCGAAACCCCAAGCCGACCTGCCCGGCCTGACGCTGGGTGAGGGTCTGCGCTCACCGACGTTCTACAAGCTCCTGATCGCGGCCGGCCTGTTCGCGTTCACCACGCTGGGCATCGTCGTGCACCTGGTCCCGATCCTGCGCGACGCCGGCGCCGATCCGCTCGCCGCGGCGGGCACCGCCGCGCTGGTCGGCGTCTTCTCCATCGCCGGGCGACTCGGGGTAGGTCTGCTGCTCGACCGGTTCCCCGGCCGGATCGTCGGCGCGTGCGCATACCTGGTGCCGATCCTGGGCTGCGCGGCGCTGCTCATCGACGGCGGCAGCCCGGTCAGCCAGACGGTGGCCGCGGCCTTGTTCGGCCTGACCCTCGGCGCCGAGGTCGACGTGATCGCCTACCTCGCGTCGCGCTACTTCGGGCTGCGGAACTTCGGCGGGCTGTTCGGCGGGCTGGTGGCCGCGCTGTCGCTGGGCACCGCGTTCGGCCCGCTGGCCGCGGGCGCCACCGCCGACCACTTCGGCGGCTACACCAACTTCCTGATCCTGACCATGGTGCTGATGGCCCTCAGTAGTCTGGCCCTGGCCAGCCTCCGAGCGGCCCCGGTGTGGTCGTCGCCCGCCGTCGACCCGCAGCCGCGGCCCGCGCCGTCCTAGGCTGGGCGGGCCATGTACATCCCGCCGAAGTTCGCGCTGACCGACGAGCAGACCCGCGCCGCACTCGTCGCAGGCGGGTTCGCCCACCTCGTCACACACACCGACGCGAACATCGGCGAGGGGATGCTGGTGACCCCGCTGCCGCTGCTCTACGACTCGGACCGCCACTCGCTGGTCGGCCATGTCGCGCGGGCGAACCCGCATTGGCGCGCGGACGGCGCGCGGTCCGTCGCGATCTTCGCCGGGGCGCAGGCCTACATCTCCCCGGCGTGGTACGCGACCAAACAGGAGACCGGCAAGGTCGTGCCGACCTGGAACTACGAGGTGCTCACCGTGCACGGCCTGCTCGGCGCCCACGATGACCCGGCCTGGTTGCGCGACGTCGTGGAACGGCTCACCGACCACCACGAGGGCGCCCGCCCCGACCCGTGGCGGGTGTCCGATGCCCCCGAGTCCTACGTCGAAGGCCAGCTGGGCGGCATCGTCGGGGTGGAGCTGACCATCACCTCCGTGCAGGGCAAGGCGAAGATGTCGCAGAACCAGCCCGACCGCAACCGCGCCGGTGTGGTCGCCGGACTACGGCAATCCCGGGATCCGCAGGATCGGGCCGTCGCCGATCGGGTGGCGCGCGCGGAGTAGTCCGGAACCGGACTGGGTAAGAGTGAACACATGTGCACTCAACCCCGGGGGTTCTCATGACGTTCGACATCACACCCACTGCCGCCCAGCACGACCTGGCCCGTCGCACCCACGAGTTTGCCGAAGAGGTCATCCGTCCGGTGGCCGCCGACTACGACCAGCGCCAGGAGTTCCCGTGGCCGGTCCTGGAGGAGGCCGCCCGCCGGGGCTTCTACAGTCCGCTGTTCTACCGCGATCTGATCGGCGACCCGACCGGACTGTCGCTGCCGATGTTCATGGAGGAGTTGTTCTGGGGATGCGCCGGCATCGGCCTGGCCATCGTGATGCCGGCGCTGGCGCTGTCGGCGATCGGGCAGGCGGCCTCCCCGGAGCAGATGCTGCAGTGGGCGCCCGAATGTTTCGGCACACCGGGCGACCTCAAACTCGCCGCGCTGGCCATCTCCGAACCCGAGGGCGGCAGCGACGTGCGCAATCTGCGGACGGTGGCCCGCCGGGACGGAGACGACTGGATCATCGACGGCCACAAGATGTGGATCGGCAACGGCGGCATCGCCAACGTGCACGTGGTCAATGCGGTCGTCGACCAGGAACTCGGCCACAAGGGGCAGGCGCTGTTCGTGGTGCCCGGCGGCACGCCGGGCCTGGACATGGTGCGCAAGCTCGACAAGCTGGGCTGCCGCGCGTCCCACACCGCGGAGCTGAAGTTCAATTCGGTGCGGATCCCGGGTGATCACCTGCTCGGGGGCCAGGAGAAGCTCGACTACAAGCTCGCCCGCGCCCGGGAGGCCGTCGAGGGCGGCAGGCACTCCGGCTCGGCGACGCTGGGCACGTTCGAACAGACCCGGCCGATGGTCGCCGCGCAGGCGCTCGGCATCGCCAGGGCGGCGCTGGAATACGTCACCGAATACGCCAACCGCCGGGAAGCCTTCGGCGCACCGATCATCGACAACCAGGGCATCGCGTTTCCGCTCGCCGATCTGGCCACCGGGCTCGATGCCGCCCGGCTGCTGACCTGGCGGGCGTCATGGATGGCCTCGACCGGCGTGCCGTTCGAACGCGGTGAGGGGTCGATGTCGAAGCTCGCCGCGAGCGAGCTGGCGGTGCGCACCACCGAACGCGCCATCCAGACCATGGGCGGCTACGGCTACATCAAGGACCATCCGGTCGAGAAGTGGTACCGCGACGCGAAGCTCTACACGATCTTCGAGGGCACCAGCGAGATCCAGCGCATCGTGATCTCGAACGCCCTGGGCGCCGCGGACGGAAAGCCGCCGCTGCACGTCGACCTGGAGCCGACCGGCGGCCCGTTCAACCGCTACCTCGGCCGCGGCACCCCGGCACGCACCCGGGCCGGAGCGGGCGCGCTGACGATGAAGGACCGCGTTCCCGCACCGGTCATGCGGATGGCGATGAAGTTCCTGCGGCCACCGGGGCGGTGAGATGCGCAGCACAAGCCGACAGTTTGCGAAGTTGTGGCCGCGGTTACAAAAGAACGTCGCGGTTACAAAAGAACCCGGTACCCCTGGTTTCACCTGGGGCACCTCTGGCAATATTACCGACGAGTAAGATCACCGAAACGCGCGGGGGATGGGGATGACGATGGAGTTCTCTCTGCAAGCGGAGACGCTGCTGGCGCAGCCGGCGGGCGACGAGGGCGGCGGCGCTGCGATAGGTGAGATCATCACGCTCAGCGCCGTCGGCGCAGTCGTCGCCGTCGTGCTGCTGTGGATCGGCTGGATGCACCGCAGCCGCAAGATCACCTGGCTGGCGAACCTTGCCGAATGGTCCGGGCGCCGGTTCAAGCGCCCCCCGTGGGTTGCGCTGCCGATCGCGCTGTTCATCTCGTCGATCATCTGCGCGCTGTTCGGCTTCATCTGGGATGTCAGCCTGCACATCGGCAACGGCCGCGACGACGGGGCGCTGGCGAATCCGGCGCATTACTTCATCCTGATCGGCCTGTTCGGCATCTTCGTCGCGGGCTGCACCGCGATGGTGCTGCCCTACGAGCGCCCGGGCACGGCCGCGGTCCGGATCACCGATGACTGGTACGCCCCGGTCGGCGGCATCGTGATGGCCGGCTGCGGTGTGTACGCCCTACTCGGCTTCCCGCTCGACGACATCTGGCACCGTATCTTCGGTCAGGACGTCACGCTGTGGGGCCCGACGCACCTGATGATGATCGGCGGCGCCGGCTTCTCCACCCTGGCCGCGCTGTACCTGGAGTACGAGGGCCGCAAGGCCAGCGCCGGCGAGACGCCGCGCGACGGCCTCGGCCTGAGGTTCGTGCAGTACCTGGCCTTCGCGGGGGTGTTGATCGGCGCGTCGGTCTACCAGATCGAGTTCGACTTCGGCGTCCCCCAGTTCCGCCAGGTCTTTCAGCCGATGCTGATCGCCGCGGCCGCTGCGCTGGCGCTGGTCGCCGCCCGGATCTTCATGGGTCGCGGTGCCGCACTGATCGCGGCGCTCATCGCGATCGGGCTGCGCGGCATCATGGCGGTCCTGGTCGGGCCGCTGCTCGACGCCCCGATCAACTGGTTCCCGCTGTATCTGGGGGCCGCGCTGGTCGTCGAACTCGTCGCCCTGACCCCGCTGCTGAAACGCCCGGTGCTGTTCGGCCTGGTCTCCGGCCTCGGGATCGGCACCGTGGGCCTGCTCCTGGAATCGCTGTGGATCAACGCGGTGTACGCCTACCCGTGGCAGACCAGCATCTGGCCCGAGGCCCTCGGGATGGCGGTGCCGGTCGCGGTCCTGACCGGCGGCTGCGGCGCGCTGGTCGGCATGGTGCTGACCGGTCAGCGGCTGCCCCGCCGGGCGGTCGGGATCGGACTGGTGGCGCTGACGGTCGTCGCGATCGCCGGTGCGGCCGCCAACGGCCTTCGCTACGACACCCCGCAGAACGCCACCGCGTCGTTCACGCTGACCGAGGCACCGCCGGTGAACGGGGAGCGGTACGTCACCGCCGACGTTTGGCTCAACCCGCCGGACGTGATCGGCGACAACCCGAACTGGGTGTCGGTACTGGGCTGGCAGGGCGGCCTGCCCAACGGCCGCGGCCAGTTCATCGACCATCTGGAGCAGGTCGGGCCGGGGCACTTCCGCTCCACCCAGCCGATGCCGGTGTCGGGCACCTGGAAGACCTTGCTGCGTGTCCACGACGGGTCGACCCTCACCGCGGTCCCGATCTATCTGCACGGCGATCCCGGTATCGGCGCCGAGGAGGTGCCTGCCGAGCCCGAGTTCACCCGGCCGTTCGTCTCGGAGATCACCATCCTGCAGCGCGAGCGCAGCCCCGACATCCCGGCCGCGCTGTGGCTGATCGGCTGCCTGGTGGTGCTGGCGTGCTCGCTGGCGATGATCGCCGGGATCGCCTGGGGCGGTGGCCGTCTGGCCAACAGTGAGCCCTCCGGCAGCGAAGCCGAGTTCGAGCCGTCGGCGCAGGCATGACGCCCGCCCCCGAGGTCGTGGTCCTCGCCGACCACCCGATCTGGATCGCGGTGCCCGCGTTCGCACCCGCGTTCGTGATCGCGGGGGTGATCGTGTTCATCGCCGCCAAGAACCGGCGCCGATCCGACGAAGACAGGAAATCGTGAGCACGACGACGACACGACTCCTCGCCGCCACGGCGGCGGCCCTGCTACTGGCCGGCTGCGCCGGATCCACCGAATCCGGGGACGGCGCAAGCCAATCCACCCCCGGAACGGACGGACAGCAGGCGCCCACCTCCGCAGCAGAGCCGGCGCCCGAGCAGCTCGTCATCGACGTCACGATCAAGGACGGGAAGGTCACACCGACCAACGAACAGCTGCGGGCCGGCCTCAACGAGCCGATCGTGGTCCGGGTGGACAGTGACGTGCCGGACGAGCTGCACGTGCACTCCACCCCGGAGCACAGCTTCCCGATCGGCGTCGGCCCGCAGCAGTCGTTCGAGTTCAGCGTGACCGTGCCCGGCCGCGTCGACGTCGAACTGCACGAGGCACACACCACAATCGCGACGATCCAAGTGCAGTGAACATCCGACTACGGTGACCGTCCATACTCTCGCCCACGGCCTCGGCGGCTCGACCGATCTCCCGATCCCGTACACGTACGCGCTGATCGGCGCCGCGTGGACGCTGACATTCACCTTCGCTCTCGTCGCGTTCGCCTGGCGCACACCGAAATTCGACGCGCAGCGGCCCGGGCGCGCACTCCCGGGATGGGTGACGCGCGCGGTCGACGCACCAACCACCCGCTGGGTTCTGGCCGCCGCGGCACTGCTGCTCACCGGCTGGGTCGCCGTCGCGGCGTTCCGTGGACCGCAGAACGCGGAGAACCCGCTTCCCGGCGTGTTCTACGTGCTGATCTGGGTCGGCGTGGTGGCGCTGTCGCTGGTGATCGGCCCGGTGTGGCGGGTGCTGTCCCCCGCTCGGGCGGTGCACCGTTTCCTCGGCGGGCGCACCCTCGGCGGCCGGTACCCCGAGAGACTCGGATACTGGCCGGCCGCAGCGGGTTTGTTCGCCTTCGTCTGGCTGGAGCTGGCCAGCCCCGATCCCGGTTCGCTGTCCGCGATCCGCACCTGGCTGCTGATCTACCTCGCGGTGACGCTGGCCGGCACGCTGTGGTGCGGTCCGCGATGGAACGCGAACGCCGACCCGTTCGAGGTGTACAGCGTTGTGGCATCCCGCTTTTCGCCACTGGGACGCAATCCCGACGGTCGGGTCGCGCTCGGGAACCCGTTCAATCGGCTGCTCACGCTGCCGGTGCGCCCGGGCGTGGTCGCGGTGCTGTCGGTGCTGCTGGGATCCACCGCGTTCGACAGCTTCTCCGCGATGCCGCAGATGCGCCGGTTCGTCGACGACGTCGCCGACTCGGCGCTCGCCGCGACCGCGCTGCGCACCGCCGGGCTGCTGCTGTTCGTCGGTGTCGTCGCGCTGACGTTCAGCCTCGCGGCCAGGTGCACCGGAGGGGTGGACGCCCGCACCCGCCGGGAACTGCCGGGACTGCTGGCCCATTCACTGATCCCGATCGTGCTGGGCTATGTCTTCGCCCACTATCTGACCTACCTCGTCGAGCGCGGCCAGCAAACCGTCTACCGGCTGTTCGGCCTCGACGCCGACGTCGTCTACGTGCTGTCCATGCATCCCACCCTGCTGGCCACGCTGAAAGTCGGATTCGTGCTGCTCGGGCACGTCGCCGGGGTGATCGCCGCCCACGACAGGGCGCTCACCGTGCTGCCCCGGCAGCA
This sequence comes from Mycolicibacterium parafortuitum, assembly GCF_002086815.1. Taxonomy (GTDB): domain Bacteria; phylum Actinomycetota; class Actinomycetes; order Mycobacteriales; family Mycobacteriaceae; genus Mycobacterium; species Mycobacterium parafortuitum. The sequence goes on along the minus strand of NZ_MVID01000032.1, from coordinate 25,359 downwards.
CCAGCTGACCGGGCAGCTGGCGATGATGCTGGTCATGGTCGGCTACACGTTCACCGGTCTGTACCTCCTCTTCGGCGGATGAGAGCCGCGGTGGAAGACGTTAAGGTCGGCACGATGGCAGGCGGGAACTCAGCTGAGCAGGCGCTCACCGGGGGCACGCCGCAACGCGTCGGATGGTTCCGTTTCTACTTCGCCGACGAACGCTGGGAATGGTCCGACGAGGTCGCGATCCTGCACGGCTACGAGCCGGGCACCGTCACGCCGACCACGGAGCTGGTGCTCTCCCACCGCCATCCCGACGACCGCGTGGAGGTGGCCGGGATCATCGACCAGGTCCGGCACACCGACGTCGGGGAGCGCGCCTATTCGATGCGGCACCGGATCGTCGACACCCGCGGTGAGACCCACGAGGTCGTGATCATCGCCGACAAACTCCTCGACGAGGCGGGCCGCACGATCGGCACGCGCGGGTTCTGCGTCGACATGACGCCCAGCGATACGCAGACCAAGGCGGTGATCTCGGCGACACTGGCCGAGATCACCGAGAACCGCGCCGTCATCGAACAGGTCAAAGGCATGCTGATGCTGATCTACCGGGTCGACGACGACACCGCGTTCGAGTTGCTGCGCTGGCGTTCCCAGGAGACCAACGTCAAACTCCGTCTGCTCGCCGAACAGTTGGTGCGCGACTACGCCCAATTGGAGTACGACGAGACGCTGCCACCCCGCTCCGCGTTCGACCACCTGCTGTTGACCACCCACCTGCGGATGGAGCCCGGCGGCGATACCGTGAAGGGGTGACCCCTTCGGCGCCCAACCGAGCTCTCGTCATCGTCGACGTGCAGAACGACTTCTGCGAAGGTGGCTCACTGGCGGTCACCGGCGGTGCCGCCGTGGCGCGCGGGATCAGCGCGCTGCTCACCGGCGACGGCGGTGACGGCGATCCCGCAGGTTATCGACATGTGGTGGCCACCAAGGACTTTCACATAGACCCCGGCTCCCACTTCTCGGACCACCCGGACTACGTCGACTCCTGGCCCGTGCACTGCGTCGCCGAGACCGACGGCGCGCAGTTCCACCCCGACCTCGATACCGCGGCGATCGAGGAGGTGTTCCACAAGGGGCACTACTCGGCGGCCTACAGCGGGTTCGAGGGCACCGCCGAGGACGGCACCACGCTGGCCGACTGGCTACGGGCCCGCGGGGTCGACACCGTCGACGTGGTCGGTATCGCGACCGACTACTGCGTGAAGGCCACCGCGGCCGATGCGGCCGCCGCCGGCTTCACCACCAGGGTGCTGCTCGCGTTGACCGCGGGTGTGTCCGCGGCCACCACCGCCGAGGCGGTGACCGCGCTGAGCAGGGCGGGCGTCGAGGTCGTCGGCTAGGCAGGGTTTGCGCCACCCCGTAAACGGGCAGTTGAGCAGGCGCGCCCAGATCGACAGGAAGGTGCTTCCCAGTGACCACCGTCACCCCATCCACCACCACGTACGAACTATGGCCCGGTAAGGCCTACCCGTTGGGAGCCACCTACGACGGCTACGGTACGAACTTCGCGTTGTTCAGCGAGGTCGCCGAGAAGGTCGAGTTGTGCCTGTTCAGCGATGACGGGACCGAGACCCGGGTGAAGCTGCCCGAGGTCGACGGCTTCGTCTGGCACGGTTTCATCCCGAACATCGAGCCCGGCCAGCGGTACGGCTACCGCGTGTACGGGCCGTACGAGCCGGAGAACGGGCACCGCTGCAACCCGAACAAACTGCTGCTGGATCCGTACTCGAAAGCCATCGACGGCAGCTTCGAGTGGAACCAGTCGCTGTTCTCGTACAACTTCGGCGACCCGGACAGCCGCAACGACGACGACTCGGCGGCCAGCATGCCGAAGTCGGTGGTCGTCAACCCGTACTTCGACTGGGGGGTGGACCGTCCGCCCGGCCACGAGTACGCCGACACCGTGATCTACGAGGCGCACGTCAAGGGCCTGACCCAGACCCACCCGGACATCCCCGAGCAGATGCGCGGCACCTACGCCGCGGTGGCGCATCCGGCGATCATCGACCACCTGGTCTCGCTCGGTGTCAATGCGATCGAGCTGATGCCGGTGCACCATTTCGCCAACGACTCGACGCTGATCGACAAGGGCCTGTCGAACTACTGGGGCTACAACACCATCGGGTTCTTCGCACCGGACTCCAAGTACAGCTCCAACCCGAATCCGGGCGGGCAGGTGCAGGAGTTCAAGGCGATGGTGCGGGCGCTGCACGAGGCGGGCATCGAGGTCATCCTCGACGTGGTCTACAACCACACCGCCGAGGGCAACCACATGGGGCCGACCCTGTCGATGCGCGGCATCGACAACGCGGCGTACTACCAGCTCGTCGACGACGACAAGCGGTACTACATGGATTACACGGGCACCGGTAACAGCTTCAACGTCGGACACCCGCATTCGCTGCAACTCATCATGGATTCGCTGCGCTACTGGGTCACCGAGATGCACGTCGACGGGTTCCGCTTCGATCTCGCCTCGACGCTGGCCCGCGAGTTCTACGACGTCGACCGGCTCGCGACGTTCTTCGAACTCGTGCAGCAGGATCCGACCGTCAGCCAGGTCAAGCTGATCGCCGAGCCGTGGGATGTCGGCCCCGGCGGCTACCAGGTCGGCAACTTCCCGCCGCAGTGGACGGAGTGGAACGGCAAGTACCGCGACACCGTGCGCGACTTCTGGCGGGGCGAGGGCGCCAGCCTCGACGAGTTCGCCTACCGCCTGACCGGTTCGTCGGATCTCTACGAGCACACCGCGCGCAGGCCGGTGGCGTCGATCAACTTCGTGATCGCCCACGACGGCTTCACACTGCGGGATCTGGTGTCCTACAACGAGAAGCACAACGAGGCCAACGGCGAGGACAACAACGACGGCGAGAGCCACAACCGGTCGTGGAACTGCGGCGTGGAGGGGCCGACCGACGACGAGGAGATCCTCGCACTGCGCGCCAAGCAGGAGCGCAACTTCCTGACCACTCTGCTTCTGTCCCAAGGTGTCCCCATGATCTGCCACGGGGACGAACTCGGACGCACCCAGGGCGGCAACAACAACGGCTACTGCCAGGACAACGAGATCACCTGGATCGACTGGGCGAGTGTCGACGGCGACCTGCTGAAGTTCGCCAGGACGGTGTCGCAGCTGCGCGCCGAGCACCCGGTGTTTCGTCGCCGCCGGTTCTTCACCGGCAAGCCGGTCGGCAGGCGTGGCGAGTCCGGCAACCCCGACATCGCGTGGTTCACCCCGGACGGCGCGGAGATGACGGGCGAGGACTGGGGCGTCGGCTTCGCGAAGTCGCTGACGGTGTTCCTGAACGGACAGGGGATCCCGGACATGGACGCGCGCGGGCAGCGGGTCGTCGACGACTCGTTCCTGTTGTGCTTCAATGCCCATCACGAGCCCATCGAGTTCACGTTGCCGCCGAAGGAGTTCGCGTCGTCGTGGGTTCCGGTGATCTCGACGGCCGCACCCGAGGCGGTCGAGTCCGAGGAGCCGCTCGACGCCGAAGCGTCGGTCACGGTGGACGCGCGTGCCGTGCTGGTGCTCCGGGCGGCCGAGAACCCCTGACCCTCGGGGACCTCTGAAACCTGTTGTGCGCCACCGCGCTTACGCGGGCGAGTCGACTCCCTGCCGACGTAACGTTGTGTTAACTTGAAACGGCTGCAGCAACCGTGGTCGCCACCGGCCGGGCGGGCCGGGTGCAGGAGCCGAAGAGCGGCGGCGACCTGCCTGGGCGACCACGGTTGCCAGCTCAAAGAAACCTCTGTAACAGAGGTACTGTGGGGGGATGGAATCCACCACCGATCTCGCCGGTGAGCTCTTCGGCGCCGTCGGGCGGTTCCGGCGCCAGATGCGGCGCACCACCCGCCCGGGCTTCGACGGGACCGGTCTGACCCAGTCCCAGGTCGAGCTGCTCCGACTGGTCGGCCGCCACCCCGGCATCTCGGTGCGCGAAGCCGCGCACGAACTCGCGCTCGCACCCAACACCGCCTCGACTCTGGTGTCCAAACTCGTCGGCGACGGGTACCTGGTGCGCAGCGTCGACGCCACCGACCGGCGGGTGGGCCGGCTACGGCTGACCGAACCCGCACAGCAGGTCGCCGACGCGTCCCGCGCCGCGCGCCGGGAAGCCCTCGCCGCGGTCCTCGACCGCCTCGACGACGCCGACCGCGACGACCTGACACGCGGCCTGGCCGTGCTGACCCGGCTGACCAGGATGCTGCAACAGGAGACCCCGTGAACGCAGAGACAGACACCGCAGGGACAGACCTGGCGATCGACTGCCGCAACCTGACGCACCGCTACGGCGATTTCACCGCCGTCGACGATCTGACCCTGCAGGTGCGCGCCGGCGAGACCATGGGCCTGCTCGGCCCCAACGGCGCGGGCAAGACCACGGTGGTGCGGGTGCTGACCACCCTGACCCCCGCCCAGCACGGCCGGGTGTCGATCTTCGGGATGGACTCGCGCAAGCGCACCATGGATATCCGGCACAACATCGGCTATGTACCGCAACAGCTTTCGATCGAGTCCGCGTTGACGGGCAGGCAGAACGTCGAGCTTTTCGCCCGGCTCTACGACGTGCCGCGCGCGGTGCGCAGCCACCGCGTCGCCGACGCGCTGGACGCGATGCAATTGCTCGACGTCGCCGACGTGCCCGCCGGGTCGTACTCGGGTGGCATGGTGCGGCGGCTGGAGTTGGCGCAGGCGCTGGTGAACAAGCCGTCGCTGCTGCTGCTCGACGAGCCGACGGTCGGGCTGGACCCGATCGCGCGCGAGGGCGTGTGGAACCAGGTGCGCGGCATGCAGGCCGAGTTCGGCATGACAGTGCTGCTGACCACCCACTACATGGAGGAGGCCGACGTGCTGTGCGACCGGGTGGCGCTGATGGACCGGGGCCGGCTGCAGGCGGTGGGCAGCCCGGCGGAACTGAAACGCGAGGTCGCCCCGGAGGGGACCGAGGCGACGCTGGAGGACGTGTTCCGGCACTACGCCGGCTCCGCGCTGACCGGTGAGGCCAGGGACAGTTTCCGCGCGGTCCGCTCGAGCCGCAGGACGGCGCGCCGTGTCAGTTGAACCCAGGCCCCGGGTCGAGCTGGTCCTGGCGCCGCGTGGCTGGCGCCGGATCCGCGGCACCGCGGTGCGGATCGCCGCGTTCGCGCTCGTCGAGTTGCAAAAGCTGCGCCACGACCGCACCGAGTTGATCACCCGCATGGTCCAGCCCGCGCTGTGGTTGCTGATCTTCGGACAGACGTTCAGCCGCCTCGACGTCATCGACACCGGCGACGTCCCGTACCTGGCGTTTCTGGCGCCGGGCATCATCGCCCAGTCCGCGTTGTTCATCTCGATCTTCTACGGCATCCAGATCGTGTGGGACCGTGACGCCGGGATCCTGGCCAAGCTGATGGTCACCCCCGCGCCGGCGTCGGCGATCGTGACCGGCAAGGCGTTCGCGGCCGGGGTGCGTTCGGTCGTGCAGGTGATCGGCGTGGTGGCGCTGGCCTTCGTGCTCGGCGTGCAGCTGACCGGGAACCCGCTCAGGATCCTGGCCGCGATGGGTGTGGTGGTGCTCGGGTCGGCGTTCTTCGCGTGCCTGTCGATGGCGCTGGCCGGGCTGGTCCGCAACCGGGACCGGTTGATGGGGATCGGCCAGGCCATCACGATGCCGCTGTTCTTCGCGTCCAACGCGCTCTACCCGGTGGACGTGATGCCGCAGTGGCTGCGCTGGCTTTCGGCGGTGAACCCGCTGTCCTACGAGGTCAACGCCCTGCGCGGACTGCTCATCGGCACCCCGGCCAACGGGCTGCTCGACATCGCCGTGCTGGCGCTGGCGGCGGTACTCGGCGTCGTGGTGGCCTCGGCGCTGCTGCGCAGGCTGGTGCGGTGACGCCCGGCAACCCTCAGCCCAGGATGCGCTGGATCGAACGCATCGGGATCGGCAGCCAGGACGGCCGGAAGCGCGCCTCGTAGGCCGCCTCGTAGACGGCCTTGTCCAATTCGTAGGCCGCGAGCACGTCTGCGAACTGCCGCGGGTCGGTGCCGGCGGTCGCCGCGTATCCGTCGCAGAATGCCCTCGCGCTGCGGTCCACCCACGCTCGCGCCCGCTCGGCCATCCGGGCGTCGCCGCCGTCGTCGACGACCTTCTGGTAGGCCGCGTACTCGAACGACCGCAGCACCCCGGCGACGTCGCGCAGCGGCGAATCGGGACGCCGCCTTTCCTCCAGCGGTTGACCCGGTTCGCCCTCGAAGTCGATCAGCAACCAGTTCTCGGGGGTGCGCAGCACCTGGCCCAGATGCAGGTCGCCGTGGACCCGGTGCATGGTGATCTGCCGGCCGGAGAGGCGCCGGATCCGTTCCTCGACGGCCGCGGCGTACGGGGTCAGATCCGGTGCGGCCGCAACGGCGGACTCCAGACGCCGCAGCACCGTGTCGACCGGGAACTCCCCGAGGGAGGTGCCCAGCGCATCGGCCAGGGTCCGGTGCACCGAGGCGACCGCCCCACCGAGGCGGTAGGACTCGTCGGCGAAATCGCCGCCGACCTCGTTGGCGAACAGATCGCGGGCGCTGGCGGTGGCCATGTCCCAGCCCTCGGCGCTGTTGGCGGCGAACGCGGCGACCATGCCGAGCGCACACGGCGGCGACCCCGGCCCGGCCCACGTCGTCTCGAACGACCCGAGCAGCGTCGCGACGTGCGGGTTGCCCGCCCTGGCGAGCACCCGGTTGAGTTCGATGTCGGGGTTCACCCCCGGGGTGACGCGGCGAAACACCTTGAGCATCGCGTCTTTTCCGAAGATCACGCTGGTATTGCTCTGCTCGGCGCCCGAGACCCTCGCCGGCGCGCCGACGGGCAGCGCGGCACCCGGTTCCCTGCTGAACGTCAGCGCGCCGACGGTCGCCGACGAGTCGATCAGCGCCAGCAGCCGGCCGGCCGCCGCGGGGTTGAACAGCGCGTCGTAGCCGACGCGCCCGTTCGTGCCGGTACCGATCAGCGCGGCGTCGTCATAGCCCCCCGCCGAGCCATAGCCCCCCGACGAGCCGTAGCCCCCCGCCGAGCCGTCCTCCCACTGCACGAACACCTGATAGCGCTCGGTGAACCCGTCGGTGTAGGTGACGTCGAGCAGCACGTGTTCGAGGTCGTCACCGAGCGGTGTCACGACAGCCGGTTCGGCCGAGGCCAGTTCGCGACTGCGGCCGGCGTACCAGCGCCGGTGAACGATCCATTCGCCGTAGGCCAGCGTCATGCAGTGGAACCTACCCAGGCAGGCGGGTCGGCAATCCGGTGACGATCAGATCGGCGATCAGGCCAGGAATCGCTCGGCGCCCGCCGTGCGGACATACCGGGCGCTGTTGGCCTGCCGATAGCCGATCATCCCGCCGCTGACGGTCAGGAACAGCAGGCCGGCGACCCCGGGCAGCGCGACAGCGGCGATCTCGCCGACGGTCGGATTGGTCACGCCGCGCGCGAGCGTGCCCGCCCGCGGTGCGGGCCCGACGCCGGCGGGAGTGGCCTGAAGCGGTGCGGTGGTGCCGGGCGTGGGTGCGACCGAACCGCGGATCGCCGGGGTCCGCACACCGGCCATCCCGGGCGGGGCGAACGCGGGCGCCACCGCCGGATCGGCGGGGACACGGACCGGAAGGTGCGTGGGCCGGCCCGCGACGGTGGTGGCCCGCGGCACGGTCACCATCGGCGCCCGCAGCACGACAGGTTCGGTCACCACGGGACCGCCGCCGCCGTCGCCGCCGGTGGTGGTGCCGCTGAACGCATCCGCGACGGGCGGCCCGTCCTCCTGGGTTCGGAACGCCGGCCCCGGCGCGGGTGCCGGGTCGCGCATGATGCGCAACGCCCGCAGGTACTCCCCCAGTGTCGGCACCGGGATCGTCCAGGTGGTGTAGAAGTTCGACACCGACGGCCAGGTGCCGGGCGGGATCTCCCCGGGGTCCGGCAGCCGGATCCACGGCAGCGTGATCGAGTGGCTGTAGATCTGCGAGTTCGGAATCGTCCGCGCCGGCGGCGACGGCTCGGGCACCGCCGAGCTGCGGCCGCGGGTGGTCGGCGGGGTCACGACCTCTTCGGGCTCGGGATCAGGTTCCGGGACGACCTCGGGCGGGGCCGGGTCGACGTCCTCGATCACGGCGTCGTCGGACGGAGCGGCCGGTTCGTCGGGTTCGCTGGTCTCCTTCGGCGTCGATCCGGTGTCACCGGAATCGCCGGAATCGGTCTCGGAGCCGCCGGTGTCGCCCGTGGTTCCGGAATCCTGGCTCGATCCGTCGGTGTCACCGGGCTGGGCCCACGCGGGTGCCACGGTGGCGAAGCTGCCGAAGACGCCCCCGAAGATCAGTGTCGAGGAGAGCGCACCGGCCATCGCGAGGCGGCGAAGCTCCGCACCGGCCATCGTGCACCCACTCCAGAGATCTGTCTCGCGACGAGAATTGACCAAATTGTCGCATATGTGCACAACCCGGCGAGGGGCGTTGCGAATCGCCGGCCCGGGATAGGGTGCCGACGTGGCCACCGCAGGACAGACCCGCGATCACGGCGACCCGGGTGATGCCCCGACGATTCCGCCGCCGTTGACCGAACCCGCCAACCCCGTCCGGCCGTCGGCGGCCGAGGAGGCCCGCACCATCGCGGCGTCGACGAACAGCGGCACACTGGCCACGTTGACGTCCGACGGCGATCCCTGGGCTTCGTTCGTGACGTACGGCCTGCTCGGCGGCGCACCGGTGCTGTGTGTGTCCAACCTGGCCGAACACGGCCGCAATCTGGCGGGCGACCCCCGTGCGAGCATCGCGATCGTGGCCCCGGCGACCGACTCCGATCCGCTGGCCAACGCCCGGATCACGCTGGCGGGCCGGGTCGAGGCCCCGGCCGGCCCAGAGCGCGACGCCGCGCGCGAGGCGCACCTGGCCGCGGTCCCGGCGGCGAAGTACTACATCGACTACAGCGACTTCACACTGTGGGTGCTGCGGGTCTCGCGGGTGCGCTGGGTCGGCGGCTACGGCCGGATGGACTCCACCAGCGGCGAGGCCTACGCGGCGGCCGAACCGGACCCGGTGACGCCCCGGGCCGCGGGCGCGATCGCGCACCTGAACGACGACCACGCCGAATCGCTGGCCGCGATGGCACGCAGCCTCGGCGGCTACCCCGACACCACCGCGGCGACGTGCACCGGAGCCGACCGGTACGGCCTGGATCTGCGCGTCACGACGGACCGCGGGGTGGCCTACACCCGGATCGGTTACGCCGCCCCGCTGGCGTCGATCGACGAGCTGCGTTCGGCCGCGGTCGAGCTGACCCGACGTGCCCTACGATGACCCCCGTGTCCGACCGCTCGCAGACCTGGCAAGCCGCCTTCGACCTGATCCGCACACGCGGACACGAACGCCGCGAAGAGCCGTTCCGACTGGCCAGCGGCCAGCTCAGCCATGACTACATCGACGGCAAGTACGCCGTCGACACCGGTGAGCGGCTGCGGATCGTCTCCGAGGCCGTCGCCGAACTGGCCGCCGCCGAGGGCATCGAGTTCGACGCCGTCGGCGGGCTGACCATGGGCGCCGACCCGCTCGCGCACGGTGTCGCGATGGTGACCGGCGCGGCGTGGTTCTCGGTGCGCAAGGAACAGAAGACGCGGGGCCGCGAGCAGTGGGTCGAAGGCACCCGCTTGCAGCCGGGCACCCGGGTGCTGCTGGTCGACGACGTGATCAGCACCGGCGGGTCCACCGAGCTGGCGCTGGAACGCATCGCGCCGCTCGGGGTCGTCGTCACCGGGGTGATCCCGATGGTCGACCGCGGCGACATCGCGGCCGCACGGTTCGCCAAGCACGGCATCCCGTTCCGCGCGCTGGTCAGCTACCGGGACCTGGGCATCGAACCGGTCGCTGACGTCTAGGGCTGACGTCTAGGCCGGCGAGACCAGCACGCCGTCGGAGTCCAGACCGATCCGCACCGGGTCACCGGGCGTCAGACCCCGCGCCGCCGAACTGGCCATCTGGGCGCTGACCGTCGCATTGTCGGGCAGCGCGACGGTGACCCGCGAGATCGCGCCGAGGAACGACACCGCGCTGACCGTCGCCGCCCCGGCGGGATCCGCGGTCACGGTGATCGACTCCGGCCGCACCATCGCCACCCCTCCCCCGTCCACCGAGCCCGGCAGCGCGGGCACCGAGACACCCAGCAGCGCCGCGGTTCCGCCGGACACCGTGGCGGGCACCTTGTTGTTCAGGCCCACGAAGTCGGCGACGAACGGCGTCGCCGGGTGCGCGTACAGCTCGGCGGGTGCGGCGAGTTGTTCGAGCCTGCCCTGGTTCATCACTCCGACCCGGTCGGCGACGGCCAGCGCCTCCTCCTGGTCGTGGGTGACGAACAGCGTGGTGATGCCGACCTCGAGTTGCACCCGGCGGATCTCCTCGCGCAGCTGGGTGCGCACCTTCGCGTCGAGCGCGGACAGCGGTTCGTCGAGCAACAGCACGCGCGGCTGGATCGCCAGCGCGCGGGCCAGCGCCACCCGTTGCTGCTGGCCGCCGGAGAGCTCCTTGGCGTAGCGGCCGCCGAGGGCGCCCAACCCGACCAGCTCGAGCATCTCGGCGGCCCGGGACAGCCTGTCCCGCTTTCCTTTTCCGCGCATCTTCAGACCGAACGCGACGTTGTCGAGCACCGTCAGGTGCGGGAACAGGCTGTAGGCCTGGAACACCATCCCCATATCGCGCTTGTTGGCGGGCACCCGGCTGACGTCGGCACCGCCCACTGACACCGTGCCGGAGGTGGCCTCGTCGAGCCCGGCCAGGATGCGCAGCGCGGTGGTCTTACCGCACCCGGACGGCCCGAGCAGCGCGACCAGCTCGCCCGGGTCGATGTGCAGCGTCAGCCCGTCCAGCGCCCTGGTGGTGCCGTACACCCGGGTCAGCTCGGTCAGTTCGACGGCCACGCCTTGCGTCATACGGTCACTCCTGGGGTCTTCGGAGCCCGGTCGTCTGCTCCTCGCGCAAGCGCTCGTCGGTGGCGCCCCCGGGTGAGCAGGGACAGGATCAGCAGCAGCGCGAACCCGAACAGCAGCGTGGCCAGCGAGGCCGCCACCGAGGTCGGGCCGTCGCTCTTGCCGATCAGCACGATCTGCACCTGAAGCGTCTCGTAACCGGACAGCGACGCGATGGTGAACTCACCGAGCACCACCGCGATCGAGATGAACGCGGCCGACAGGATTCCCGACCAGATGTTGGGGACCACCACCCGGGTGATGGTGGTCAGCCAGCCCGCGCCGAGGGAGCGGGCGGCCTCGGTGAGCGTCTGGAGATCGATCGACGACAGTGCCGCGTCGAGCGCGCGGTACGCGAACGGCAGCACCACGACGATGTAGACGAACGTCAGCGTCAGTGCCGACTCGCCGAAGAAGTACACCACCCACAGATAGACGTTGCGCAGCCCGACGACGATCACCAGCGCCGGGATCGTCAGCGGCAGCAGGCACAGGAACTCCACGAGGCCCTTCGCCCACGGCGCGCGCAGCCGCACCCAGATCATGGTCGGCACCAACAGCACCAGCATCGCCGCGACGGTGAACACCGCGAGCAGCAGCGACACCACGATCGACCGGTACAGCGCCTCGTCGGTCACCAGGTGGGCCCACGCCTCCCATGTGCGTCCGCCGCCGACCAGGTTGCGGGTGGAGAAATCGGCCATCGCATACAGCGGGAACAGGAAGAACAGGCCGAACATGACCCAGAGTCCGCCCCGCACCGCCGCTTTCATGATGGGGCTTTCATGAGCCGGTCCTCATGAGAGCCACCGCGCACTGCGCCGCACCAGCAGGTTGTAGGCCACCATCACGACCGCGACGACGACGATCATCTCCAGCGCCAGCGCGTACGCGAAGCCGGCCTGCCCCAGCACCACCTCGCTGACCAGTGACGCGCGGATCAGCAGCGGCAGGATCGGACTGCCCTGGCTGACCAGCGCGGCGGCCGTCGCGTACGCGGCGAAAGCGTTGGCGAACAACAACAGTGCCGAGCCGAGGAACGCCGGCGTCAGCAGCGGGATCGCGACCTCACGCCAGTACGCCCACGTCGACGCGCCAAGGCTGACGGCGGCTTCGCGCCACTGCTCGCGGAGGCCCTCCAGCGCGGGGATGAACACGATCACCATCAGCGGGATCTGGAAGTACGTGTAGACCAGGATCAGGCCCGACAGGCTGTACAGCCACCCGGACCCGGCCAGGTTGAACCCGAACACCTGCTGCACCCACAGCGTCAGCACGCCGTTGAGCCCGACGGTGGCCAGGAACGCGAATGCCAGTGCGACACCGCCGAACTGCGCGAGCACGCTGCACAGCGACAGCACCGCGCGGCGCAGCATCGAGGTCGGCGGACTGCTGACGATCAGCCACGCCATCACCGCGCCGAAGAACGCGCCGAGCAGCGCCGTGGCCCCGGACAGCAGCACGCTGTTGGCCAGCGCGTTGAGCGCGGTTCCTGTGAACAGCGCCGCGATGCGGTCCAGCGAGAAGACGCCGTCGTCGTACACCGAGCCGACCACCACGGTGACTGTCGGGACGATCAGGAAGATCGCCACGACGGCCAGGAACGGCACCAGCGGCAGCGAGTCTCGCAGCCGCTGTGCCAGATTCACCGACGCCACTACTCAGCCGACCGCTGCGGCCCAGTTCTCCGCGAGGTACTTCGAGGCCTTCTCGGTCTGCTCCGGTGTCGGCACCGTCACCGGGCCCTCCACCACGGGCAGCGCGGCCGCGACCGCCGGGTCGAGCACGCCGTCGGCCTGCATGGTGTCGGCCCGCACCGGCCTGACACCGCCCTGGGCGTACAGGTTCTGGCCCTCGTCGCTGTACAGGAACTCCTGCCACAGCCGCGCGGCCGCGGGGTGCGGGGCGTCTTTGTTGATTGCCTGGTAGTAGTAGCCTGCCACCGCGTTGTCCGGGGGCACCACGACCGTCCAGGACGGCAGCTTCTTCGTCTCCGACGAATTGGTGTAGTTCCAGTCGATGACCACCGGGGTCTGACCGGACTCGATGGTCGCCGGGGTCGGGTCGACCGGGAGGAAGTTGCCCGCGTCCTTGAGCTTGCGGAAGAACTCCACCCCGGGGGCGATGTCGTCGGCCGAACCGCCCTGGGACAGCGCGACCATCAACACGCCGGAGAACGCGGCACCCGCCTGCGTCGGGTCGCCGTTGAGCGCGACCTTGCCCTGGTACTCGGGCTTGAGGAGGTCGTCGACGGTCGTCACCGGAGGCACCTTCGCCGAGTCGAAGCCGATCGACATGTAGCCGCCGTAGTCGTTGACCCAGGTGCCGTCGGGATCCTTGAACGCCGCGGGAATCTCGTCGAACGTCGCGACCTTGTAGGGCGCGAACATCGACGTGTTGGCCAGCGCGACGGACTGGCCGAGATCGAACACGTCGGGTGCGGTGCTGCGGCCCTTCTGCTGGTTGGCGGCGTTGATCTCGTCCTGGCTGGACGCGTCGGGCTGGGCCGAGTTGACCTTGATGCCGTACTTCTCGGAGAACGCCGCGATGATGGCTCCGTAGTTCGCCCAATCCGGCGGCAGCGCAATGACATTGAGTTCACCCTCGGCCTTGGCGGCCTCGACCAGGGCCTCCATGCCGCCGAAGTCCTCGGCCGAGGTGGCCTGTGCCGCGTCGGTCCCCGACCCGGCCGCACCGGAGTCGTCCTTCTCGGGCGGAGCGCACGCGACCGCACCGGCGGTCAGCAGCGCGGCGAACGAGGCCGCGAAGACCTTCGACAAGATCCGTTTTGGCATTGGTTGTGGCATGCCGAACCTTCCCACGAGTTACCGCGACGGTGCGGTGAATGAATCCATCCAGCCGAGGTGAACCCTACTCTGGTGCCATGTCAGATCCCGGGGCGTTCAACGCGACCGGCGTGTTCGCGGCCGCCCCGGTCGCGATGCTCGCCACGGCGGGGGCGGACGCGGTGCCGCATGTGGTTCCGGTGGTGTTCGCACTGCCCGAGGGCCGCATCGACATCCTCTACACCGCGGTCGACTCGAAGCCGAAGTCCACCCAGCGACTGCGCCGGCTGCGCAACATCGAGGCCAACGCCGCGGTGAGCCTGCTCGTCGACCACTACGACGACGACTGGTCGCGGTTGTGGTGGGTGCGGGCCGACGGTGTGGCCGCGATCCACCACAGCGGGGTGGAGATGGCGACGGGGTACGCACTGCTGCGCGACAAGTACCCGCAGTATCAGCGCGTCGAGCTCGACGGCCCGGTGGTGACCGTGGAGATCCGGCACTGGGCGTCCTGGTCTGGGGGTTAACCGGTAGGGCCGGTTCCGGTTCTCCGGAACCGGTTTGGGGGTCAGCCGGGCTGACTCGGCGCCGGCCGGAGCGCAGAGTCGAAACCATGTCCACCGGCCACCATGACGCGCAGCTCACCGCCCGCTTCGAACGCGATGTCGTCCCGATGATCTCGCAGCTTTACCGGCACGCCTACCGCCTCACCCGCGACCACGCCGACGCCGAGGATCTCCTGCAGGAGACCGCCGCGAAGGCCTACGCCGCGTTCGACACCTTCCACGACGGCACGAACCTGGCCGGCTGGCTGTACCGGATCATGCGCAACACCCACATCAGCGCCTACCGCAGGCAACTGCACCGGCCGACGCTGCAGTTCACCGACGAGTTCAGCGACGGACAACTGCTCGCACACAGCCGCACCAGCACCGCCACCGGCTCCACCGAGGACGTGGTACTGGCGGGCGCCAGCGATCCGGCGATCGCCGCGGCGATGCGCTCGCTGCCGGAGAAGTACCGCACGGCGGTCTACTACGCCGACGTCGAGGGGCGGAAGTTCCGCGAGATCGCCGCGCTGACCGACGTCCCGATCGGCACCGTGATGTCGCGGCTGCACCGCGGCCGCAAGCAGCTGCGCGACGCGCTGGCCGACATCGCCAGGGACCGCGGTTACCGCCTGCCCGCCGCGGCTTGAGCCCTGCGGTTCTCGGCCTCCAGCTGCTCCTCGTAGGCGCCCTCCCCACGGCCGAGCGCGACGGTGCCCGCCGCCATCGCGACCGTCGCGACGCCGATCGCGACCATGTCCCAGCGCCCGACGTTGAGGTGCTCCCCGAGCACCACCGCCCCCAGCACCACCGCGATCACCGGCTCGAGCACCAGCATGGTGGGCACCGAGGTCTGCAGCGATCCGGCGTGGAACGACGACTGCTGCAGCAGCATGGCCACCACCCCGAGCAGCGCCAGCAGGTACAGCACCGGCGTGGTCAGCACCGCGACGACGCCCTCGTGGGTGAGCAGATGCATGACCAGTTTCGTCAGCACCGCGACGACGCCGAACAGCACGCCGACCGCGACGGCCAGCATCACCGCCCGGATCCAGCCGGCGAACCGTGCCGCGACGATCACGCACGCCATCACCGCGGCCGTGCACACCACCGCGACGACCGCCGACGTGGTCAGCGACGCCTCGTAGTCCCCGGGGCTGGCCTTGGCGAGGATGACGAAGACCGCCAGCGCGACGGTCAGCAGCACCGCCCAGGCCCATTCGCCTCGCGTCACCCGCCGGTGCGCCAGCCGGGCACTCAGCGGCAGCGCGAACAGCAGCGCCGAGACCAGGATGGGCTGCACCAGCAGAAGTGAGCCGTTGGCCAGCGCCAGCGCCTGGAACACGAACCCGGCGATCGCCGCCGCGGTCCCCGCCCACCACAGCGGACGCCGGATCAGGGTCCGGAACATGACGGCGCTGACGCCGTCCTCGGCCGGGACGTCCAGGGTCGCGCGTTGCCGCACCACGATGCCGATTGCGAGAAAGACCGCAGCCAGGATCGCCAGCAGCACGGTGAGTCCATGGCCGATCACCCGCGCGAGTCTATTGGACTTGAGCGAGTGGGCGCCGAGCCGATTCGCGCAACGTCAGCACCGTCACAAGTGAGATCACCGCGGCGGTGATCAGGTAGAACGCGGGCGCGAGCGAGTTGCCGGTGCTGGCTGTCAGCCACGTCACCACATACGGGGTGGTGCCGCCGAACAGTGCGACGCACACGTTGTAGCCGACGGAGAAGCCGCTGAAGCGCACCCGGGTCGCGAACAGTTCGACCCCGGCCGAGACCGCACACGAGATGTACACCGATTCGATCGCGGCCAGCATGCAGTGCCCGGCGATCGCGGCGACCAGCGATCCGGAGGTCATCAGCAGGAACAGCGGGTAGCCGGCCACGATGAACGCGACCGCGCCGCCGATCAGCAGCGGGCGGCGCCCGACCCGGTCCGACAGCGCGGCCAGCGGCAGGATCAGGATCAGCGCGACGAGGCACGCCAGCGTGATGGACAGGAACGACTCCGACTTGGAGAACTCCAGGGTCTTGATGAAATACGTTGGCAGGAACGTGAATACCACGTAGTAGCCGATGTTGAACACGATGAACAGGCCGATCACCTGCAGGATCGGCCGCCACGATGTGGTGACGGCCTCCCGCAGCGGGGATTCGGCCTTCTTGTCCGCCTTGGCGAGTTCGGCGAACTGCGGGGTGTCGCCGAGGCGCAGCCGGATGTACAGGCCGACCAGCCCGAGCGGCCCGGCGATCAGGAACGGGATGCGCCAGCCGTAGCTGTCCATCGCCGCGGCGGGCAGCAACGCCTGCAGCAGCGTGACAGTGACCGAACCGGCCAGGAAGCCCACCACCCCCGACCAGGCCATGAACGTGATGGTCAGACCACGGCGCGCGTCGCTGGCGAACTCGGCGAGGTACACCGCGCCGCCGCCGTACTCACCGCCGGCGGAGAAGCCCTGCAGACAGCGCAGCACCAGCAACAGCAGCGGCGCCGCGACACCGATCGTCTCGTAGGTGGGCAGCAGGCCGATGCACAGCGTCGCCGCCGACATCAGCAGGATCACCACGGCCAGCACCTTCTGCCGCCCGATCCGGTCCCCGAGCGGACCGAAGAAGAAGCCGCCGAGCGGGCGCATGAAAAACGCCGCGGCGAAGATCGCGAACGTATTGAGCAGTGCGGCGGTGTCGTTGCCCGCCGGGAAGAAGTGCGCGGCGATGAATGTCGCGAGGAACCCGTAGATCGCGAAGTCGAACCACTCCACCGCGTTGCCGATGGACGCCCCGGTCACCACCCGGCGGATGTCGTTGTCGGGCCGCACGTCGACCATGTTCCACTCCCGGTTCCAGTCCCGAAAATAAGCGTGGCGCTGAGCATTTCGCTTACATCCCGGCATCGCTGACGACGCCGGGGGAAACATATCGTGCCGTCAGCGGCCTACGGCGCGCTTGGCCTTCTTGACCGCGTCGGCGGCGTCCCGGCTGATCTGTTTACCGTCGGCGTAGGCCTGCTCGGCTGTGCTCAACGCCTGCTCGGCGGTGCTCAACGCCTGCTCGGCGGTGGCGAGCCTGCGCTTGGCGTCGTCGTGCCTCAGCCGCGCGGCGGCGAGGTCGGCCTGCAGCTCGCTCAGCGCGGCATCGGCGTCCGCGCGGGCGCGTTCGGCGGCGGCGAGTTCGGCGCGTGCCGCCGCGCGGCCGTCGGGTTTCGGTGCCGACGATTTCGGTGCCGATGCTTTGGGTGCCGACGACTTGGGTGCCGCCTTGCGCGGCGCGGGCGCGACGGCCGCGCTGAACCCGAACTCCCCGAAACCCGACCACCGTTCGGCCTTCGTGAGCCGGCCCAGGCGTTCGGCGACCTCCGGATCGGCGATCGCGGCCTGCAGCGTCGCGGTCACGTCGTCGCGCAGCGCCCCCGACGGGGCGGGCAGGTCGGCGTCGGCGAACGCGGAGCGGGTCAGCCTGTCGACGAGGGCGCGCTGCTCGGCGGTCAGCGCCCGGATCGCGTCACCGTCCATCGACGAGTGCGCCTGGCGCAACTTCGATCCGAGCTCGGCCAGCTCCGATCGCGCGCTGCCGATGATCGCGAGCCGGTTCACCACCCACGCCGCGGTCGTCGGCTTGCGGCACCCGCTGATCCGGCGGGCCGCGTCGGTGTCGCCGTCCTTCTTGGCCGCGGCCGCGAGTGTGCCGCGCAGCGCGGTGAACTCCTCCGGTGCGGCGGAGTAGAGCTGGTCGAGAACGTCCTCCACCGTTATTCCTCCACGGCAAACCCCATCGGCGACAATCATCCCATCGACGCCACCTCGGATACCCACAATGCGCGACTGATCCGGCCCGCGATCGTGGTCGGTGCGCTCGGCGTGGTCTTCGGCGACATCGGCACCAGCCCGATCTACACGCTGGCGACGGTGTTCGACCCCGGCGACCCGCATCCGGTTCCGGTGTCCTCGCACAGCGTCTACGGCGTGGTGTCGCTGATCTTCTGGTCGGTGATGACGATCGTGACGCTGACCTACGTGACGCTGGTGATGCGGGCCGACAACCACGGCGAGGGCGGCATCATGGCGCTGATCACGCTGGTCCGGCGAAGCTGGACCAGCAGCGGTTCGGCACCGAAGACCCGGCACACCACGATGGTCCTGGCCGCGCTCGGGGTGTTCGGCGCCGCACTGTTCTTCGGCGACAGCATGATCACGCCGGCGATCTCGGTGCTGTCCGCGGTGGAGGGGCTGGCCGTCGTCGACCCGGACCTCAAGGACCTGGTCGTCCCGATCACCGCGGTGATCATCGTGGCGTTGTTCTCCGTGCAGCGCCGCGGCACCGCCGTGGTGGGCCGGTTCTTCGGGCCGGTGATGGTCGTGTGGTTCACCGCGATCGGCGCGCTGGGCATCGGCGGCATCGCCCGCAATCCGGACATCCTGCACGCGCTGTCGCCGGCCTACGCGTTCGTGTTCCTCACCGAGCATTTCCACATCGCGTTCTTCGCGCTGGCGGCGGTCGTCCTGGCCGTGACCGGCGCGGAGGCGCTGTACGCCGACATGGGTCACTTCGGCCGCAGGGCGATCACGGTCGGCTGGCTCGGCCTGGTGCTGCCCGCCTGCACCCTGAACTACTTCGGCCAGGGCGCCCTGGTGCTCGATGACCAAAGCACGGTCACCGCACCGTTTTTCCTGCTGATGCCGGAATGGTCGCGAATCCCGATGGTGCTGCTGGCGACCGCGGCGACGGTGATCGCGTCGCAGGCGGTGATCACCGGGGCGTTCTCGGTCGCCTCGCAGGCCGCGCAGCTCGGCTATCTGCCCAGGCTGCGCATCCTGCACACCTCGGCGTCCTCGATCGGGCAGGTCTACGTCCCGTGGATCAACGGGTTCCTGATGATCGCGGTGCTGATCCTGGTGTTCGCGTTCCGCAGTTCCTCGGCGCTGGCGTACGCGTTCGGCATGGCGGTGACCGGCACGATGACCATCACCACACTGCTGTTCCTGTATCTCGCGCGGACCCGCGCCCGCGCGCCGCTGTGGCTGATCGTGCTCGGCGGCGGCGCACTGCTGATCGTCGACGTGACGTTCTTCGCGGCGAACCTGACGAAACTCGTTCACGGCGCGTGGCTTCCGTTGCTGATCGGCGTCTGCGCGTTCACGGTGATGACGACCTGGCAGCGGGGACGGGTGCTGGTGACCAAGGCCAGGCGCCGCGCCGAGGGCCCGATGCGCGAGTTCATCGACGGCCTGGCCACCCGCGAGCCCCCGCTGCTGCGGCTGCCCGGCACCGCGGTGTTCCTCAACCGAGGCGACGACACCGCGCCGCTGTCGATGCGCACCAACGTCGAGCACAACCACGTGCTCGCCGAACACGTGGTGATCATCTCGCTGACCACCGAACCCGTGCCCCGTGTCCCGGACTACGACCGGATCACCGTCGACGACCTCGGCGCCGACGACGACGGGATCATCCACGTGCTGGCGCGGTTCGGCTACATGGACCGCATCGACGTGCCGCACACGCTGAGCCTGCTCGACCCGGCCCAGACCGAAGGCCCCCTGGATCTCGCCAACGCCACCTATTTCCTGTCGAAACTCGAACTCCGCCAAGGGGATGCACCGACGATGGCGCCGTGGCGCAAGCGGCTGTTCATCGCGACCTCACATCTGACCGCGGACGCGGCGGCGTCGTTCGGGCTGCCGCTGGACCGGACCGTGATCATCGGGTCGCGGATTCAGATCTGAATCAGGGCGCGTCGTCCAGATGTCGTTGCCGCAGTGTCGGTTCCCGACCGGGCGGCTGCTCGGGAGGCGGCAGCAGCGCCTTCTTCGGGCGCACCGGCACCCGGGTCTCCTCCGTCGTGGTGATCGTCAGCGACTGTCCCGCGTGCCGGATGGTCAACTCGCCGTGCGGTCCGTCCCGCAGTGTGTAGGTCACGGTCTCGTGGTCTGCCTCGACCGTGACCCGGAAATCGCGCCAGCGCAACCGGAACCGCAGCCGGGTGATGCCCGAGGGGAGCTGCGGATCGAGGGAGAGCATGCCCTCGTCGTCGCGAAGTCCGCCGAATCCGGCGACCAGCGCGATCCAGCCGCCGGCCAGCGACGCCAGATGCAGTCCGTCGCCGGTGTTGTGATGGAGGTTGCGCAGGTCGATCAGCGCCGCTTCGTACGCGTAGTCGTGGGCCAGTTCCAGATGCCCGACCTCGGCGCACATCACCGCCTGCGTGCACGCCGACAGCGACGAGTCCCTGGTGGTGCGGCGTTCGTAGTAGTCGACGTTGCGGGCCTTCTGCTCCGCGGTGAACGCGTGGCTCTGCCAATGCATGGCCAGCACCAGGTCGGCCTGTTTGACCACCTGGGTCGGGTACAGCCGCACATACGGTTCATGGAGCAGCAACGGATATTCGGTGTTGGACGTGAAGTCCCACTCCCGCAGGGTGGTGAATCCCTCACACTGCGGGTGCACCCCCAACTCCTCGTCGTACGGGATGTGCACGGCGTCGACGGCACCGCACCATGCCGCGGTCTCCTCGGAGTCCACACCCAGATCGCGTGCGGCATCCGGCCTTCGGGTGCACGCGTCGGCGGCGTAGTTCAGGTTGGCCGCGGCCATCAGGTTGGTGAACACGTTGTCCCGCACGATCGCGGTGTACTCGTCGGGGCCGGTGACCCCGTCGATGCGCCACCGGCCGTGCCGGTCGAAATGCCCGAGCGACATCCACATCCGGGCAGTCTCGACGAGAACCGCCAGGCCGCACTCCTTTTCGAGCGAATCGTCACCGGTGACCACCCGGTAGCGCTCGAACGCCATCGCGATGTCGGCGTTGACGTGGAAAGCCGCCGTCCCGGCCGGCCAGTACGCCGAGCACTCCTCGCCGTGGATGGTCCGCCACGGATAGCTGGCTCCTTCGAGGTCCAACTCGGCGGCCCGCGCGCGGGCAAGGTCCAGAATCGTGGCGCGCCAGCGCAACGCGTCGGCAGCCGCCCACGGCGCGGTGTAAGTCAGCACCGGCAGCACGAAACCCTCGGTGTCCCAGAACGCGTGGCCGTCGTAACCGGTTCCGGTCAGCCCCTTGCCCGCGATGGCCCGCCGCTCGGCACGGGCACTGGCCTGCAACACGTGGAACAGCCCGAACCGCACCGCCTGCTGGCAGTCCGCATCGCCGTCGACCTCGACGTCGGCGCAGTCCCAGAAGTCGTCGAGGTACTCGCGCTGCGAGCGCACCAGCCCGTCCCAGCCGGTGTACCGCGCTCCGGCGATATGGGCAGCGACCTGGTCGCGCAACGCCGGCGGGGAGCGCAGGCTCGACCAGCCGTAGGCGAGGAACTTGATCAGCCGAAGGCGCTCACCGGGTTTCAGCGCCGACACCACAGTGGTCCGGGCCCAGTGGTCCCCGGCGTCACCGCTGACCTCCACCCGTCCGTCGGACTCGATGACGTGATCCATCGCCGCCGCCATCGTCAGCTTGCTGGCCCTGGTGCGGTGGATCAGCAGCGCACCGCGCTCACTGACCTCGTGCTGCACCGCCTCCAGCGGTTTGTCCAGCGCGGCGGCCACCCGCGGGTCATCCTCGGGTTCGGGCTGATCCTCGTTGGCCACCAGTTCCGACTGCACGGTCAGCAGCACGTCGTCGACGGCCTCCACCACGTACTCGATCGCGGCCAGCCCGCGCTGCGCCAGCGACACCAGCCGCGTCGAGGTCACCTTCACCCGTTTACCCGACGGTGCCGTCCAGTCCGCCGACCGGGTCAGGACGCCGGCACGCATGTCGAGAACCCGTTCGTGCGAACGCAGGTCGCCGTACCGGACGTCGAACGGCTCGTCGTCGACCAGCAACCGGATCAGTTTGCCGTTGGTGACGTCGACGATCGACTGACCGTCCTCCGGATAGCCGAAACCCGCCTCCGCGTACGGCAACGGGCGGATCTCGTAGAAACCGTTCAAGTAGGTACCTGGCAGGCCGTGCGGCTCGCCTTCGTCGAGGTTGCCGCGCAGCCCGATGTGGCCGTTGGACAGTGCGAACACCGACTCGGACTCGGCCAGCTGTTCGAGCCTCAGCTCGGTCTCACGGATGCACCACGGTTCGACGGGAAAAGTCTCGTCGGAGATCATCATGAGTCGAGCAGCTCCCCCAGGTCGGTGACGACGATATCGGCGCCGTTCTCGCGTAGCGCTTCTGACTGTCCCGTGCGGTCCACGCCGACCACGAGGCCGAACTCGCCCGCCCGCCCCGCCGCCACGCCGGACAGCGCGTCCTCGAACACCGCCGCATCGGCGGGTGCGACGTCGAGTAGCGCGGCGGCACGCAGGAACGTGTCCGGGGCGGGCTTACCCGGCAGGTTCTCCTCGCGCAGGGTGACGCCGTCGACGCGCACCTCGATATAGCGGTCCAAGCCCGTCAGCTCCAGCACCTCCCGGGTGTTGGCGCTCGACGAGACCACCGCCCGCCGCAGGCCTGCCTCGGCGGCGGCCTGCAGATACCGGCGGGAGCCGTCGAACACCTCGACACCGTCGGTGCGCATCGTGTCCAGGAACATCTGGTTCTTGCGCTCCCCGAGCCGGGTCACGGTGTCCTCGTCCGCGGCGATGTCCCGGCTTCCCAGAAAGGAGCGGATCCCGTCGGCGCGGGGCTTGCCGTCGACGTACCTCGCGTAGTCCGGTCCGGCGTCGAACGGAACGAAGTCACCCCCGCGGGCGCGCAGATACTCGTCGAACATCGCCTTCCACGCGCGCCGGTGCACGCTCGCCGTATCGGTCAGCACGCCGTCGAGGTCGAACAGGCACGCGCGGATGTGTCCAGGGAGCCCGAGCATCTGCCCCCCATACCCCTCAGGCCAGGCCCATCAATCCCCGCAGTTCCGTGGTGCGCCACACCACCAGAACGGCGAAGACCACCAGCAGCGCGCCGACCGCGCCCGCCTGCACGAGGTTGCGCTGCTGCCGGGGCGCGTACCCGAACGCGGCGGCCACCAACGCGCCGGTGACCAGACCACCGACGTGACCCTGCCAGCTGATGTTCTGCGAGGTGACCAACGGGATGACGAACGTGAACACCAGGTTCAACACGATGATCACCATCACGGAGCGCACGTCCATGTTCAGCCGCTTACCGACCACGAACATCGCCCCGAACAATCCGAACACCGCCCCCGACGCGCCGGCGGTCAGCGCGTTGAGGGTCAGCAGATAGACCAGCACCGAGCCGCCGAGCGCGCTGACCACATACAGCGTGATGTAGCGCAGCCGGCCCAGTGCGATCTCCAGCGGCGGGCCGACGAAGTACAGCGCCAGCATGTTGAACGCGATGTGGGTCAGCCCGAAGTGCAGGAACGCCGAGGTCAGCAGCCGGTAGAGCTGCCCGTCGGCCACCGCGGGCGACCACAACCCGAAGGCCCGCTGCAGGTCCGGGGAGGCCATCTGCAGCGCGAAGACCAGCAGGTTGACGGCGATCAGGCTGTAGGTGACGACCGGGGTCATCGATGACGGACGCTGCGCGCCGAACACATTGGTGGCGGACCGCACCGTTCGCGCGGCCTCGCCGACGCAGTCCACGCACTGGTGACCGACCGCCGCGTCGCGCATGCATTCTCCGCAGATGAACCGGTTGCACCGGGTGCAGCGCACATAGGTCTGCCGGTCGGGATGGCGGTAGCAGGTGGGCACCTGCTGGTAGGGCTGGGGCTGGTGCGGATAGCTCACGTCAGAGCGTCCCGAACAGTTCGATGTGGTTGCCGTCGGGATCGGCGACGAACATCCAGCCCATCCCGGGCACCGGCGCGAACTCGGTGACCGGTTCGACGATCTCGTACGGCGATGCCTCGAATTGTTCGGCGACCGCGCGCAGCCCGTTGACGCCGATCGTGAAGTAGCGCAGCCCGGCCTGGGCCCGGCCGCCACCGGGCGCGGCCGCGGCCGACGGTGGCGTCGCGTAGGTGACGAGTTTGAGCACGCTGCCGCCGAGCGAGTACCGCCGTTGCGATCCGCCGTCGAACTCGATCTCGCCTTGGGGCTCGAGTTCGAGGAAGCCTTCGTAGAAGTCGACCATCGGGGCCAGGTCGGTGGTGACGAGCCCGACCTCGATGCCGGGTGTCAGCAGGTCCAGTTTCACAGCCACCAAACTATCTGGCGGCGTGATCCGGCGGTGCGGATAACGATTGGGCAACGACCTACATCACGATCAATTAAGCATTCCCGGCAAATTTTGAGAATGTTCAGAGGGCCGCGAGGGTTATTTCGTCGACAGCGAACGTCACCGACCGTATTGAGGCGAACATCACGGCCCGGATTTGTAACGTTGGACAGGCCGGTTTATTGACGCCGACTCATGACGTTTGGGCACTCCAGATCTCGGCTACCTTGGATTTCGGGCGGGGTAAGCAGTAACCGACGCACATCGCGTCATCGATGAGAAGGACCAATCCAACATGAATTTCAGTGGTAACACCGTGCGCCGTTCGCTGGCTGGTGTCGGGGCGGCATGTCTGTTCGGCGGCCTTGCCGCAGCAACCGTGGCCGGGCCGGTCGCCAATGCCCAGCCGGCGGACTGCACCGCCAGCGCACTGACCGGCACCGTGAGTTCGGTGACCGCGTCGGCGCGCCAGTATCTGGATACGCACCCGGGCGCCAACCAGGCGGTGACCGCCGCGATGAGCCAGCCGCGACCGGAAGCCGAGGCGAACCTGCGCGGCTACTTCACGGCCAATGCGAACGAGTACTACGAACTGCGCGGCATCCTGGCACCGCTCGGCGATGCGCAGCGCAACTGCAATGTGACCGTGCTGCCCGCCGACCTGCAGTCGGCCTACAACACGTTCATGGCAGGCTGATCTGTTCACCGGGACGGCGGCGGCGGGGTCATCCCCGTCGTCGCCGTTTTTTGGTCGCCACTCTCGAAAGCAATTAGACTCGCTTCCTATGAGGCTGACGAAACCGGCCGCGCTCGCCGCGACGGCACTGGTGAGCTGCTGTGTGCTCGCACCGGTGGCTTCCGCGCAGCCGGCGCCCGGCCCCACCCCGGCCCCCGCACC
>NZ_MVID01000031.1 GCF_002086815.1 Mycolicibacterium parafortuitum | reverse complement strand
CATGATCATCGGCCTGACGCCACACCAGAAACCCACTAATTCAGCAGGCTCCTAGGCCGTCGGCCTGATTTCGGCGTGGAGGTCGCCGCGCAGCGGAGATCTCCACGCCGACATCGTCAACCGCACGCTCGTCCGTCGTCGCGACCGCCGCTCAGCGCCGCGACGGCGAATGAGAATTCGCGCCGGCGTCGGATCAGGTCGTGGCTGTCTGCCCGATCGGCCACTCAGGCGATCTCCTGGATCCGGCTGGTGTTGCCCGCGGGGTCACGGAAGGCACAGTCGCGTGCCCCCCACGGCTGGTCGGTCGGCTCCTGCATCACGTCGGCGCCGCTGCGCTGCAGCTGATCGAACAACGCATCGAGATCGTCGGTGGCGAACATGATTCCGCCGTAGGTTCCTTTGGCCA
This sequence comes from Mycolicibacterium parafortuitum, assembly GCF_002086815.1. GTDB lineage: Bacteria > Actinomycetota > Actinomycetes > Mycobacteriales > Mycobacteriaceae > Mycobacterium > Mycobacterium parafortuitum. The sequence goes on along the minus strand of NZ_MVID01000031.1, from coordinate 81,145 downwards.
TCATCTCGGTGATGACCCGGCGCTCGTCGTCGGTGACGCCGGGATCGGCGGCGGGCGGGGTCAGCACGATGTTCATCTCGGGGTGCCCGGCCGGCCCGACCGTGATCCAGCGCATGTCCCGGTAGCCGACGTCCTTGCGCACCTCGAAGCCCAGCGAATCGCGGTAGAAGGCCAGGGATTCCTCGGGATCGGCGTGCGGCAGGAAGCTCGTGTTGATCGTGATGTCCATGCCCGTCACGCTAATTGCGCTTACACGGTCAGGCTTCTCGATTCCTGATCGGTCTGGTGATCTGCTTGGCCACGCACGACGGTATGCCGGCGGCCGCATCGCCGGCCTGCCTGCGGTACACGCTCGGCGGGACCCCGACCAACTCGGTGAACCGGGTGCTGAACGTGCCCAACGACGAACAGCCGACGGCGAAACACACCTCGGTGACGGACTGGTCGCCGCGGCGCAGCAGTGCCATCGCGCGCTCGATCCGGCGGGTCATCAGGTAGCTGTACGGCGATTCACCGTAGGCGGCCTTGAACTGCCGTGACAGGTGCCCGGTCGACATGTGGACGTCACGGGCCAGCGCGGCCACATCCAGCGGCTGGGCGAACTCCCGGTCGATCCGGTCCCGCACCCGGCACAGGAGGCGAAGGTCGCGCAGGCGCTGCTCCGTCGGCGGATTGGGCACAGAGAAAGTGTAGAAGGGCCACGAGGGCGCGTGCGTTATGTAGAGTTCCATACATAGTCGCGCGACGAAGGGATACGTCGATGGTGAGTCCCCGTGAGCGAATGGTGGTGTCCGCTGCCCTGCTGATCCGCGAGCGCGGCGCACACCCGACGGCGATCGCCGATGTGCTCGCCCACAGCGGAGCGCCTCGCGGATCGGCGTATCACTACTTCCCCGGGGGGCGCACGCAGCTGCTGTGCGAGGCCGTCGACTATGCGGCCCAGTTCATGGCCGACCGACTCGAGCGCGCGACGTCCGCCGTCGAGGTCCTCGACGAGCTCTTCGACTTCTACCGGGACGAGTTGCAGCGCACCGAGTTCCGGGCGGGCTGCCCCGTGGTCGCGGTCGCGGTCGAAGCCGGGGACCCGGACAAGCCCGAGCAGGCGAGGCCGTTGATCGAGCGCGCCGCGGCCGCGTTCGAGCGCTGGCAGCAGATCATCGCGCGGCGGCTGGCCGGCGACGGGGTCGCCGAGCCGGACGCGGCCGCGCTGGCGACCCTCGTGCTGTCCTCGTTCGAGGGGGCGATCGTCGTCGCCCGGGCCTCCCGCGACGTGACACCACTGGATCGGGTGCAGGACCAGCTTCGCTCGGTGATCGACGCCAAGACCCGCAAGGGATCTCGATGACCGAGCAGAGGCCGGAATGGCAGCCCACCGCCTGCATCCTGTGTGAATGCAACTGCGGCATCATCGTTCAGGTCGAGGACCGCAGACTCGCGCGGATCCGCGGCGACAAGCTCCATCCCGCGTCGCAGGGTTACACGTGCAACAAGGCCCTGCAGCTCGACCACTACCAGAACAACCGCAACCGGCTTACCTCCCCGATGCGCCGCCGTCCCGACGGGACGTATGAGCCGATCGACTGGGACACCGCCGTGACCGAGATCGCCGCGGGGTTCCAGGCGATCGCGGCCGCGCACGGCGGGGACAAGATCCTCTACTACGGCGGGGGCGGCCAGGGCAACCATCTCGGCGGCGCCTACAGCGGCGCCTTCCTCAAAGCCCTCGGATCCCATCACCGATCGAACGCGCTGGCCCAGGAGAAGACCGGCGAGCACTGGGTTGATGCGCAGTTCTACGGCGGCCACACCCGCGGTGAGTTCGCGCACGCCGAGGTGTCGGTGTTCGTCGGCAAGAACCCGTGGATGTCGCAGAGCATCCCGCGGGCGCGGGTCGTGCTCAACGAGATCGCCAAGGATCCTCAGCGGTCCATGATCGTGATCGACCCCGTCGTCACCGACACCGCGAAGATGGCCGACTTCCACCTGCGGGTGCAGCCCGGGACCGACGCATGGTGCCTGGCGGCGATGGCCGCCGTACTCGTGCAGGAAAACCTCTGCAACGAAACGTTTCTCGCCGAACACGTGACGGGGGTCGACGCCGTGCGGGCAGCCCTCGCCGAGGTCCCCGTCGGTGAGTACGCGCGCCGCTGCGGTGTCGACGAGCTCCAGTTGCGCACCGCGGTCCGCCGAATCGCGGCCGCCGAGAGTGTCGCGGTGTTCGAGGATCTCGGCGTGCAGCAGTCCCCGAACAGCACGCTGTGTTCGTACCTGAACAAGATGCTGTGGATCCTGACCGGCAATTTCGCCAAACGCGGCGGACAACACCTGCATTCGTCGTTCGCCCCGCTGTTCCGCACCGGCGGGGTCGGTCGTACCCCGGTGACCGGCGCCCCGATCATCGGCGGGCTGATACCGGCCAACGTCGTGGGCGAGGAGATCCTCACCGACCATCCCGCCCGGTTCCGCGCGATGGTCGTCGAGAGCAGCAATCCCGCGCACTCGATCGCGGACTCCGGCACCGTCGCCAGGGCACTGACGTCACTGGAGCTGCTGGTGGTCATCGACGTCGCGATGACCGAGACCGCCCGGCTGGCGCACTACGTGCTGCCCGCGGCGAGTCAGTTCGAGAAGGCCGAGGCGACGTTCTTCAATCTGGAGTTCCCGCACAACACCTTTCACCTGCGCCATCCGCTGATGGAACCGCTGCCCGGCACCCTGCCCGAACCCGAGATCTGGGCGAGGCTGACGCGCGCGCTGGGGGTGGTCGACGAGTCCGAGCTGGCACCGTTGCGCGCCGCGGCGGGCCAGGGTCTGCCCGCGTTCACCAACGCGTTCCTGGCCGCGGTCACCGCCAACCCCAACCTGAACAAGGTGCTGCCGTTCGTGCTCTACGAAACGCTCGGGGCCGCGCTCCCCCACGGGTTGTCGGGCGCCGCGGCGCTGTGGGGACTCGCACAGAAGACCGCGATGGCATATCCCGACGCGGTGCGCCGCGCCGGACATGCCGACGGCAACGCATTGTTCACCGCGATCCTGGAGGGTCGCTCCGGGGTCACGTTCACCGTGCACGAGTACGACGACGATTTCGCGCTGATCGGCCGGCCGGACCACAAGATCGCGGTCGAGATCCCCGAGATGCTCACCGAACTCCGCGGACTCATGGACGCACCGACCCGGCTCACCGATGCCGAGTTCCCGATCGTGTTGTCGGCGGGCGAGCGGCGGGCATTCACCGCCAACGACATCATCCGCGATCCCGGATGGCGCAAACGCGACACCGACGGGGCCCTACGCATCAGCGTCGAGGACGCCGGGGAACTCGAACTCGCCGATGGGGACCGCGTGCGGATCACGACCGCCGCAGGCACCGCCGAGGCGACGGTCGAGGTCAGTGCCGCGATGCTGCCGGGGCACGTGTCATTGCCGAACGGGTACGGGCTCGACTTCGTCGACGCCGACGGCTCCGCGCAGCGTCCGGGGGTGGCGCCGAACTCGCTGACGGCGAGTAGCTGGCGCGACGCGTACGCCGGAACGCCGTGGCACAAGCACGTGCCGGCTCGCATCGAGAAAATGGCTGGGGCTCGGCCCTAGGGCGCGGTGGCCGGCGCCGTGGCCGCCTCGGCGGCCGGCACGGGAGTTCTGGCCTCCTGCGGACCCGAGGTGAGCGGCCGCTGCGTGAACAGCAGCAGCGCGTCGCCGCCGCTGACCTCCTGGGTGCGCATGGCATGCCACAGCTCGCGCAGGTAGCCGAGTCTGCCCGGCGTCGCGACGGGAGCGCCGGTGGTGCCGGGCGGGAGGTTGTCCGGACTCGCGAGATGCGGGACGCCTTCGGCGGCGGGAGCCGCGAGAGCGATCCCGGCGGCGGGAGCCGCGAGAGCGATCCCGGCGGCGGGAGCCGCGAGAGCGATCCCGGCGGCGGGAGCCGCGAGAGCGATCCCGGCGGCGGGAGCCGCGAGAGCGATCCCGGCGGCGGGAGCCGCGAGAGCGATCCCGGCGGCGGGAGCCGCGGGGGCGACCCCCAGCGGGACCGCGGCGGGGTCACCGGCGGCCGCGGCGAGCGGGGCCGACGGCGCCGGCTCGGGCACGGCGGGGGCAGCGACGGCGGCGGGCGCCGCCGCCGAGGGGCCCGGCACGGGTTGTGGCACCGGCGGCACCGCCGGATCGGCCAGCGCCGACGGCGCGGCGGCGGTCAACGCCGCGAACGCGGCGGCCCCGATCATCGAAACAGTGCTTGCGCGGAATCCGAACTTCACGATGCACCCTCCAGGACCGGTCTCTTGTCACAGGATGCATCAGATCCCGCCCGGTTTTCGTTACAACGGCGCCTCGACGTTCCCCGAACCTCCCTCGCAGGGCGCGCAGCGGTGGTAGCAATGCTGTACGGCCACTTGACCATGAGGAGCGAACGTATGGCGACTCCTACCCTGCCCCCCGGTTTCGACTTCACCGACCCCGACCTCAACCGTGAGCGACTCCCCGTGGAAGAACTCGCCGAGCTGCGGCGCAGTGCGCCGATCTGGTGGAACGAACAGCCCGGGGCTGTCGGGGGATTCGGCGACGGGGGCTTCTGGCTGGTCACCCGCCACCACGACGTCAAGGAGATCTCCAAGCGCAGCGACGTCTTCTCCAGCGAGCTCAAGACCGCGCTCCCCCGCTACCCGGAGGGTTCGACCGGCGAGCAGATCGAGACCGGGAGCCTCGTCCTGTTGAACATGGACGCCCCCCGGCACACCCACCTACGCAAGATCATCTCCCGTGGCTTCACCCCCCGCGCGGTCGAGCGACTGCGCGACGACCTCAACGCCCGCGCCCAGGCGATCGCCAAGGACGCCGCCGCCGAGGGGGCGGGCGACTTCGTCGAGCAGGTGTCGTGCGAACTCCCGCTGCAGGCGATCGCCGGACTGCTCGGTGTGCCGATCGAGGACCGCAGAAAGCTCTTCGACTGGTCCAACCAGATGGTCAGCGACGACGATCCCGAGTACGCGCACTATGACAATCGCAACGCCGCAACCGAACTCATCATGTACGCGATGCAGCTGGCCGCCGAGCGGGCGGACAACCCCGGTGAGGACATCGTCACCAAACTCCTCGAAGCCGACGTCGACGGGCACAAGCTCTCCGATGACGAATTCGGCTTCTTCATGGTGCTGCTCGCGGTGGCCGGGAACGAGACCACCCGCAACTCGATCACCCACGGCATGATCGCGTTCACCGAACACCCGGACCAGTGGGAGCTCTACAAGCAGCAACGGCCGGTCACCGCGGTCGACGAGATCGTGCGGTGGGCGACCCCGGTGACGTCGTTCCAGCGCACGGCGCTGACCGATTACGAATTGTCCGGCGTGCAGATCAAGAAGGGCCAGCGGGTGGTGATGTCCTACCGGTCGGCGAATTTCGACGAGGACGTCTTCGAAGACCCGAACCGCTTCGACATCCTGCGCGACCCGAACCCGCACGTCGGCTTCGGCGGTACCGGAGCGCACTACTGCATCGGGGCGAACCTAGCGCGGATGACGATCGACCTGATGTTCAACGCGATCGCCGACCACATCCCCGACCTCAGCGCGATCGGCACACCCGACCGGCTGCGCTCCGGCTGGCTCAACGGCATCAAGCACTGGCAGGTCGATTACACCGGGCGGGGATGCCCGGTCGCGCACTGACCGGTCGCAGCCTCGGCGCCGCGACAGCAGCTGCTCAGCTCGTGACTCGCGGATAGTCGATGATGCTGCGCCAGTAGTCCTCGGGGATCTCGGCGCCGGTGCGCAGCACGATCGCCAGGCCCGTGGCCATCGCGACTCCGAGCAGCCCGAGCCACAGTCCGGCCAGCGCGATGAACACCCACAGTGCGGCGGTCAGGGCCGGCCAGGGCGACACCAGGATCAGCACCGGCGCGAAGAAGAACCCGGTACCGACGTACCACGACGACCCGGCCCGGTCGCAGATCAGCACGAGCCGCAACCACTTCGGGATCGCCTCGAGCACCGACGCCCCGCCCGCGACCCCGTCCGATTTCGGTGCCATCCGGATTCCTCTCTCGATGCCCCCGGGTCCCTGGCTCCCAGCGTCCGGGTTGCGGGTAGCCGCCGCAATTACCTCTCGGGTAATGGCCTGACAGCGCAATGTTGGCCACACTGGGCTGGTGACATCGGTCGAGCACACGGTCCACGAGACACCGACCGAGGGCTTCGGCGCCCTGCTGCGCAGTTGGCGGCAGCGTCGACGGCGCAGCCAGCTGGACCTCGCGCTGCTGGCTGACGTATCGACGCGGCACGTCAGTTTCATCGAGACCGGACGGTCAAAACCCAGTCGCGCCATGGTGTTACGGCTCGCCGACGCACTCGACGTACCGCAGCGGGAACAGAACCGGATGTTGGTCGCCGCGGGGCTGGCACCGGCCTACGCCGAGCGTCCGCTCGATGCGCCCGACATGGCCGCGGTACGGGCCGGTGTGCAGCGGGTGCTGGACGCCTACGACCCGTTCCCGTGCGTGGTCGTCGACCGCGGCTGGTGGATCCGACAGGTCAACGATGGGGCCGGGGTGCTCCTCGACGGGGTCGCACCGCACCTGCTGCAGCGCCCCAACGCGCTGCGTATCGCACTACATCCGGACGGGTTGGCTCCCCGGATCGCGAACCTGGCGCAATGGCGGACACACCTGATCGCGCGGATGCGCCGCGAGGTCGCCACCGACAGCCGCGCCGAGCTGACCGAACTGCTCGCCGAGCTGGAGTCCTATCCCGGCGGATTCGAACACTCCCAGGATCTGGGCGGGATCGCGGTGCCGCTGGTGCTCGACACCGCCGACGGACGGACGTTGCGTTTCCTCAGCATGGTCACGACGTTCGGAACCGCTCTCGACCTGACCGCGGCCGAGCTCAGCATCGAGGCGTTTCTGCCCGCCGACGACGCCACCGCCGCCGCCCTCCGGTGACGCCGCGAGGAATTCGCATCGCGGCGTACAGAACTCTTGGCCGGCGCCCTGCGGTGCGCGACCGTGTGCCCATGACCGCAACAGCCGACATCCGCCCCGCCCCGCCCCTGACCCCGCCCCGGATCTCCCGCCTGGCCGTCCCCGAACTCGACGAGCTGAGATCCCCCGGGGTCCGCGGCTTCTTCAACCGCCAGCTGCGCGAAGAGGGATTGACCTCCAACTGGTTCCGCGCACTGTCGCTCAACGAATCCGACCTGGAACGACTCAACGGCTACCTGCTGCCACTGCTGGGCACCGACGGCCGCGGCGGGCTCAGCGCCCGCGAACGCGAGGTGATCGCCACCGTCGTGTCCGGCGAGAACCGCTGCGCCTACTGCCACACCAACCACGCCAACAAGCTCGGCAAGGTCGCCGGCGACTGGTCGTTCGGCCAGCGGGTCGCGATCGACCACCACCAGGTCGCCGAGCTGACCGAGCGGGAGCGTGCGCTGGCCGACCTCGCGGTCGCTGTCAACAACGATCCGCAGTCCCTGCGGGACACCGACTTCGAACACCTACGCACACTCGGTCTGGACGATCACGAGATCCTCGAAGGCATCTCGATCGCCGCCTTCATCGGCGCCACCAACCGCATCGGGATCGCGCTGTCGGTGCCACCCAATCCGGAATACACCGGCATTCCGGCCGAACACGAGCGCCGCAGCGTTTAAAGTCGGGCGCCATGAAGACCCGACATCTCGTGGCGGCCGCCGCCGGCAGCGCCGTCGTCCTCGGCGCTGCCGGTTGTTCGACCCCGGAGCCCGCCCTCGGCGGCACCACCGCAACCGTGTCGATCGACGGCAACGACACCGGCGGCGCCCATGCGGTGCGTTGCCGCCAAACCGGGTGGTCGTGGTACATCGAAACACCGGAGAAGGAGCACGGTTTCACCGCGATACTGGCCACCGGCGGCGGCGTGACGGCCAAGGCCGTCGAATTCCGCGGGTTCGGCGGCTTCACCGGTTCCTACTGGGCCGACAACGTCGGCAACGCCGAGGTCACCGGAGCCGACGGCTCCTTCACCATCACCGGGACCGCGGACGGGTCCTTCGACGACAAGCCCAGTGGCGAGGTGGCGGCGAAGTTCCGCATCCAGGCCGACTGCTGACCGACGCCGGCCGGCTCAGCCGTCCAGCCGGGTGAATCCGTTCTGCCGGTACAGCTGTCCGCACGACTGCCTACGGATCTTGCCGCTCGTGGTGACCGGGATGGAACCCGGCGCGACCAGCACCAGGTCGCCGACCGCCAGACCGTGCGCGTGTGAGATCGCCGAGGTGATCTCGCGGGTCGCGACGGCGAACTGCTCGTCGGAATCGCCGCGCTTCCTGAACTCGACGATCGCGACCAGTTCCTCGACGCCGTCACGCGGAACCGCGATCGCCGCGCACCGGCCCTTGGTGATCTCAGAGATCGTCGCCTCGATGTCATCGGGCGCGTGGTTGCGCCCGTAGACGATCAACAGGTCCTTGATCCGGCCCACGATGAACAGTTGGCCCTCGGAGACGAAACCCAGGTCACCGGTCCGCAGCCACGGCCCCTCGGGGGTGCCCGGTGACGGCGCGGCAAGGGATGCCCGGAAGACCCGCTCGCTGTCCTCGGGTTTGTGCCAGTAGCCCACACCGACGTTGTCGCCGTGCACCCAGACCTCGCCGGTCGTACCGTCGGCCACCTCGGTCCTGGTGTCCGGATCGACGATGCGCACCGTCGGCGACAGCGGCGACAGCGGGGTGTCATAGCCGACCAACGGCGTCCCGCCGCCGTTCGGCGACCGCTTCGCCACGCCCTCGGTGAGCTCCTCGGGCTCGAAGTTCACGACGTTCGGGGGGAGGCCGGGTCGCACGGTCGCGACATAGAGCGTGGCCTCGGCCAGGCCGTAGGAAGGCTGGATCACCCGCTCGTCGAGATTAAACGCGGCGAACCGGTCGGTGAACCTCTTGATGGTCGTCGGGTTCACCCGCTCGGCCCCGCTCTGGATGATGAACACGTCACCCAGGTCGAGCCCGTCCATGTCGGCGTCCGAGGTCTTGCGTGCCGCCAGCTCGAAGGCGAAGTTGGGCGCCGAGGAGAACGCCTGAGGGTTGCTCGCCAGTAGCTGCATCCAGCGCGCCGGACGCTCCAGGAACGCGATCGGGCTGGTCAGCACGGTGCGGTAGCCGCCGTAGACCGGGGTGCAGATCCCCATGATCAGGCCGAGATCGTGGTAGAAGGGCAGCCACGACACCACCGTCATGTCCGGTGGCGCGACACCGCCGTGGTCGACGGCGTAGTCGGTGGTGATCTGCTGAACATTGGTCAGCAGGTTCTTGTACGAGATCATCACCCCGGCCGGGCTGCGGGTCGAGCCCGAGGTGTACTGCAGATACGCGGTGCTCTGGAAGTCCTCGTCGTCGTCGAATCCGCCGAACGACCCGGCGCCGGGCGCGTCGAGGTCGAGGCGATCGACTTCCAGCACCGCCGGTGCGGACTCCCCCGGCCCCGCGGTCACGTGCGCGGCCACGTCGCCGACGACCGACGAGGTGGTCAGGACCGCCGCGGGCGCCGCATCGCGCAACACCGAGTCGACGCGCTCATCGGCGACCCCGCCCTGCGGCACCGACAGCGGGACCGCGATCAGCCCTGCCTCCAGCGCGCCGAGGAAGCCGACGATGTAGTCCAGGCTCTGGGGCGCAGAGATCACCGCCCGGTCGCCGGGCGCGGCACACGAACGCAGTTCGCGCGCCACGTTCGACACCCGGCGGTACAACTGCGGCCAGGTCAGGCTCTCGGCGACGCCTGCCGGATCCCGCTCGTAGTCGACGAACGTGTACGCCGTGTCGTCGGGTTGCAGGCTGGCCCGCTCACGCAGTAGCGCCGGGATGGATGTCTCAACGACCTCTGTCACGCGAAGCAAATTACCGTAGGCGTCAATGCTGCATCTTCGAAAACAGAAGTTGGCTGACGCCGATTCCGGCAAGCTTGCTGAATCTCGGGTCCGGGTCACGACAACCGCCGAGCGACTGATCAACGCCGAAGAGAGCGTGTAACCTACGTCTGCGTCAATTGATCCCTGCTCTGGGTCGGGGGGCCCAGAGCAGCGATCGACAGCGAAACGCCGCAGTCGCTCTTGTGAGGAGACGAAATGGCTACATTCGACGCGATGCAGGAACGGGCAAATCGCCCGGTGCGCCGAATCCTCCCCCCGCGATGACGAGGAGCCCGTTCACCCCGGTTGCCGTCATCGGCATGTCCTGCCGGCTGCCCGGTGGCATCGACTCCCCAGAACAGCTCTGGGAGGCGTTGCTGAGGGGCGACGACCTCGTCACCGACGTTCCGCGGGACCGCTGGGATGCCGAGGGTGTGCCGGGCCGCACCGCGACCAAGTGGGGCGCCTTCCTCGACGACATCTACGGATTCGACTCCGAGTTCTTCGGCATCGACGACGATGCGGCCTCCGCCCTCGACCCACAGCACCGCCTGCTGCTGGAAACCTCCTGGGAGGCGATGGAGCACGCGGGCCTGCGGCCCGCCGCGCTGGCGGACTCACCGACCGGGGTGTTCGTCGGGCTCAGCCACATCGACTACCAACTCGTCAACGCCGACTCCGACGCGATGGCGGGCCCGCACGGCTTCGACGGCAACACCCTCGGGATGGCCTCCGGGCGCATCGCCCGCGCCCTCGGGGTGCGGGGACCGGCGCTGACACTGGACACCGCGTGTTCGTCCGGGCTGACCGCCGTGCACATGGCATGCCGCAGCCTCAACGACGGCGAGAGCGCGTTGGCGTTCGCCGGCGGCGCGTTCGTGATGCTCGAACCCCGCAAGTTCGTCTCGGGCACCGCGCAGAGCGCCCTGTCCCCCACCGGGCGCTGCCATGCCTTCGACGCCGACGCCGACGGCTACGTTCCCGGCGAGGCCGTCGCGGTGGTGGTGCTCAAACGCCTGCCCGACGCCCAGCGCGACGGCGACCGGATCCTGGCGGTGATCCGTGGAACGGCCGTCAACCACGACGGGACCACCGACGACCGCTCAACCCCGTCGGCTCGGGCGCAGACCGCGCTGTACCGGGCCGCGCTCGAGACCGCCGGCGTCGCCGCGGACACGATCGGCATGGTGGAGGCGCACGGTCCCGGCACCCCGGACGGCGATCCGATCGAGTACGCGGGCCTGGCCGAGGTGTACGGCACCGCGGGCCCGTGCGCGCTGGGGTCGGTGAAGACCAATGTCGGTCACGCGCAGTCGGCGTCCGGACTACTCGGTCTCCTCAAGACGGTCCTCGCGCTGCAGCACGGCGCGGTACCGCAGAACCTGCACTTCACCCGGCTGCCCGATGCCGTGGCCCGGATCGAGACGAATCTGTTCGTCCCGCAACATCTTTCCGAATGGCCGGGCACCGAGCACCCGCGCCGCGCGGCGGTCTCCTCGTACGGCACGTCGGGAACCAACGTCCATGCCGTTCTGGAGCAGGCTCCCGAGCCGGGTCCGGCCGTGCCCTCCCCGACGGATGCGCGGACACCTCTGGTGTTCCCGCTCTCGTCCACGTCGGCCACTGAGCTGCGCCGCACGGCGGGACGTCTCGCCGACTGGATCGAGGCCCATGAGCAGGTGGCGCTGCCGGACCTCGGATACACGCTCGCGCGCCGCCGTGCGCACCGCCCGGTCCGCACCGCCGTGCAAGCGGGCGACCGCACCGAGTTGATCACCGCGCTGCGCGGGATCGCCGAGGGCCACGCCGACTTCCGGCCCGCGGTCGGTGGCGACGACCGCGGACCGGTGTGGGTGTTCTCCGGGCAGGACGCGCAATGGTCTCGGATGGGTGCCGAACTCCTCACCGTTGAACCGGTTTTCGCGGCCACCGTGGCGCAGATCGAGCCCCTGGTGGCCGCGGAGTCCGGCTTCTCCGTGACCGCGGTCATCACCGGGCGCGATGGGTCCGCCGGCTACGACCGCATACAGCCTGCGGTGTTCACCATCCAAATCGCGGCGGCCGCCGTGCTCGCGGAACTCGGCGCGGTACCCGGTGCGGTCATCGGTCATTCGACCGGAGAGATCGCCGCGGCGGTGGTCGCCGGAGCGCTTTCCCTCGAGGACGGTGTGCGCGTGGTCTGCCGCAGCGCCAGGATGATGGCGACGGTCGCCGGTTCCGGCGCCGTGGCGTCTGTGGAACTGCCTGCCAAGCAGGTGCTTTCCGAGCTCACGATGCGTTCGGCCAAGGACGCGGCGATCGCCGTGGTGGCCGCGCCGCAGACCACCGTGATCGCCGGCGCCCGCACCCGCGTGCACGAGATGGTCGCCGACTGGCAGGACCGCGGCATCGCGGTCAGGGAGATTCCCGTGGACGTGGCAGCGAACTCCCCGCAGCTCGATCCCATCGTCAAGGAACTCACCGCCGCGCTCGCCGACATCGAACCGCGCACTCCGAGCCTGCCGTTCTATTCGGCCACCGGATTCGATCCGCGCGAACAGCCCAGGTGCGACGGCCGATACTGGGTGCAGGCCCTTCGCCGCACGGTGCGGTTCGCCGCCGCGGTGCGCGCCGCGATGGAGGACGGCTACCGGGTCTTCGCCGAGCTCGCTCCGCAGCAGCTGCTCGCCGACGCCATCGAGGAGACCGCCCGCAGTCTTGACGTCCCGCTGGCCACCATGGCCGGCCCCGGCGAAGCCGGGCCCGCCGGTTTTCTCGCCGCGCTGCACAGTGCCGGTGCCGCAGTGGATTTCGCCGTGCCCTATCCGTCCGGCGCGCTGGTGGACGTCCCGCTGCCGACCTGGACACACCGCACGCTGCGACTCGGCGGCGACGTCGAGCAGGACGCCACCGTCGGCGGGTACAGCGTCGCCGCACATCCGCTTCTCGGGCCGCACGTGCGTCTCACACAGCAACCGCAGCGGTACGTCTGGCAGGCCGAGGTGGGCACATCGGCGCAACCCTGGCTCGCGGAACACCGCGTCCACGACGTCGCAGTGCTTCCGGCCGCGGCCTATTGCGAAATGGCGCTCACCGCGGCGCGTGTCGCGCTCGGGGAGGCCGCCGAGGTCAGCGACCTCGAGCTGATCCGCCCGCTTCCGCTGGACGGCCACACGACGGTCGGGGCGTCGACCACCCTGTCCGCTCCCGGCGTGGCCGGCTTCGTCGCCGAATCCGGCCACGACGGCGACCACGCACGCCACGCCACCGCGGTGCTGCGCGTCGCCGAGGCGGTGACGCCGCCCCGCTACGACGTGAACGCACTGCTGGCCGCACATCCGGAATCGGCCGACGGTGCCGAGGTGAGTGCCGGACTCGGGCAGCTCGGCGTCCACCACGGCTCGGCATTCGCCGCACTCGGCACCGTCCACGTGGGCCGGGACGCCGCGGGTTCCGTGCTGGCCGAACTCGCCGCTCCGGACCAGCTCCGTTCTCAGCTGGCCACTTTCGGTGTCCATCCGGCGCTGCTGGAGGCTTGCTTCCAATCGGTTGCGGCCAGTCCGCACGTCGATGCTCTCGGCGACCAGGCGCTGGGCCGGCCCGTCGGCGTCCAGCGGCTGCGGCTGTACGGTTCGGCACGCGACGCCCGCTACTGCTACACCCGGGTCACCACAGTCGACGGCGACGGCGTACAGGCCGACCTCGACGTGCTCGACCGTGACGGCGCCGTGCTGCTCAGTGTGCACGGGCTCACCTTCGACACCGGCGCCGCCGACAGCACCCGCCGCGACCGGATCCTCGACGAACGGCTGATGAGCATCGACTGGCAGCAGCGGACGCTGCCCGACTCCGCCGACGCCACTGGCGCCTGGCTGCTGGTCAGCACCGGTGCCACCGCCGACGTGACGGCCGCGGCATTGGCGGACTCGCTGAAAAACCGTGCCGCCCAATGCACCACGATGTGCTGGCCGGCGCAGGCGGACCACGTCGCGAACGCCGAGGAGCTCGCCAGACACCTGCGTGATCGCCAGCTCGCCGGTGTGGCGATCCTGGCCGGGCCGACAACTGGTGGTGACATCGCGCAGTGTCCGTCGGTGGCGCTGGAGTACGCCCAGCACCTCGTGCGTATCGCCCGCGAGGTCCCCAAGTGCGAAGGACGGCTCCCCCACCTCGTCGTCGTGACCCGGGACGCTCAGCCGGTGCTGCCCGAGGACGTACCGAATCTCGAGCACGGCGCGCTGCGCGGTCTGGTACGGGTGATCGGCGCCGAATACCCGCACCTACGGGTCACCCAGATCGACGTGGACGAGGCCACCGGGACCGATCTGGTGGCCGCCCAGCTACTCGGTGAGTCCGACGAGGACGAGACTGCGTGGCGCGGCGGTGCGTGGTACACCGCACGGCTGCGGCCGGCGCCGCTGCGCCCCGACGAACGCCAAACCACCCTCGCCCACCACGACAGCGACGGAATGCGACTGCAGATCCGCACGCCCGGCGATCTGGAAACCCTGGAACTGGTGTCCTGCGAACGGATCCCGCCGGGGCCCGGGCAGATCGAGGTCGCCGTGCACGCATCGGGGATCAACTTCGCCGACGTCCTGGTGGCGATGGGACGATTCCCCGGCATAGACGGCGAGATGCCGGAGCTGGGAATGGATTTCGCCGGGGTGGTGACCTCGGTGGGGTCAGGTGTGACCGAGCACCGGATCGGCGACCGGGTCGGCGGCTTCTCCCCCAGCGGGTGCTGGGGCACCTTCGTCTCGTGCGACGCGCGACTGGCGGTGCCGCTGCCGACCGGCCTGTCCGACCATCAGGCGGTGGCCGTGGCGACGGCGACCGCGACCGCGTGGCACGGCCTGCACGACCAGGCCAGGATCACCGCGGCGGACAAGGTCCTGATCCACTCCGCCACCGGGGGCGTCGGCCAGGCCGCGATCGCGATCGCACGCGCCGCCGGTGCCGAGATCTTCGCCACCGCGGGTAGCGACGAGCGCCGGAACCTGCTGCGCAGCATGGGGATCGAGTACGTCTACGACTCCCGCAGCGTCGACTTCGCCGAACAGATCCGGCAGGACACCGGCGGGTACGGCGTCGACATCGTGCTCAACTCGCTGACCGGCGCCGCCCAACGCGCCGGCATCGAGTTGCTGGCCGTCGGTGGCCGGTTCGTCGAGATCGGTAAACGCGACGTCTACGGCAACAGCCAGCTCGACCTGTTCCCGTTCCGGCGCAACCTGACGTTCTCCTATGTCGACCTGGCGCTGATGTCGCTGCATCAGCCCCAGCGCGCCGGGAACCTTCTGCGGACCGTGTACCGGCTGGTCGCCGACGGTGACCTGCCGCCCGCGCAGCACACGGACTATCCGCTGACCGACGCCGCGGTGGCGATCCGCGAGATGGGCGCCGCGCGGCACACCGGGAAGCTCATCCTCGAGGTGCCGCGCACCGGGCACAGCGAGGCGGTGACCCCGCCCGCACACGCCCCGGTGTTCCGCGCCGACGGCGCCTACCTGATCACCGGCGGGCTCAGCGACCTCGGATTGTTCCTCGCCGAGAAGATGTCCGACGCCGGTTGCGGACGCATCGTGCTGACCTCACGCTCCCAGCCCACACTCAAGGCGCTCGAGACCATCGAGATGATCAGGGTGATGGGCGGCGACGTCGTGGTGCACTGCGGCGACATCGCCGACCCGGCCACCGCCGTACGCCTGGTCGAGACCGCGACGGCGACGGGTCTCCCGGTGCGCGGTGTTCTGCACGCGGCCGCCACGGTCGCGGAGGTGACCGTCGCCAAACTCACCGACGACGTCATCGAGCAGGACTGGGCACCAAAGGTCTACGGTGCGTGGAATCTTCATACGGCCACCGCCGGACAACCGCTGGACTGGTTCTGCACCTTCTCCTCGGCGGCGGCGCTGATCGGCGCACCCGGGCGCGCCGCGTACGCCGCGGCGAACAGTTGGCTCGACGCGTTCGGACGGTGGCGCCGCGCCCAGGGCCAACCGGCGACGGTCATCGCGTGGGGTTCGTGGGATCGGATCGGCCGCGGTAGCGAGCCGTCCGGCGCCGACATCACCGCCGACGAGGGTGCGTACGCATTCGAGATGCTGCTGCGTCACGACCGCACCTACAGCGGCTATGTGCCCGTCTCCGGGACGTCGTGGCCCGCGGGGCCGACGCAGCGCTCCCCGTTCGCCGAGGCGTACCGCGCCGCGGACAACGGCTCCGGCACCGACAAACTGCGAGCCGTTCTCGGCGACGCCGCACCGCAGGAGTGGCCCGCACTACTGAGGAAGCTGATCGCCGAACAGATCAGCCTCGTACTGCGCCGCAATGTCGACCCCGATCGGCCCCTCGCCGAGTACGGTGTGGACTCGCTGGGTGCCCTCGAACTCCGGACCCGACTGGAGGCCGAGACGGGTATCCGGCTGGCCTCCAGTGAGCTTGCCGTCGGCACGATCCGGGGCCTGGCGGAACTGTTGTGCGACAAGCTCGCACCGACGCAGGAGAACGATGAAAGCCCTCTCTAAGGTGTTGCTGTCCGGGCTGTTCCAGGCGGTCGCGCTCGGCCTGCTGGTGTTCGTCCCCGCGGGCACCGTCGACTACTGGCAGGCGTGGTTGTTCCTGGCGGTCTTCGCGCTGTCGGCGTGGCTGCCCAGCCTGTACCTGCAGGTGACGAATCCTGATGCGCTGCAACGACGGATGCGCGGCGGACCGGTCGCCGAGGGCAGACCGGTGCAGAAGCTGGTGATGGCGGGTCTGTACCTGTCGCTGGGGGCGATGTGTGTGGTCAGCGGCCTGGACCGCCGGTTCGGGTGGTCGGCGATGCCGCCCGCGCTGTGCCTGGTCGGCGCCGTGCTGGTCGCGGTCGGGATCGGCGCGGTGGTCCTGGTCATCACCCAGAACCACTACGCGTCGACGACCGTGCAGGTGGAGTCGGGCCAGAACGTCGTGTCCACCGGCCTGTACGGCGTGGTCCGGCACCCGATGTACACCGCGAACACGATCATGCTGGTCGGTATCCCGTTGGCGCTCGGCTCCTACTGGGCGCTGGTCTTCGTCATCCCCGGCCTGCTCGTGCTGGCCTCCCGGATCCGCGACGAGGAAACCCTGCTCGCGCAGGAACTCTCCGGATACCGGGACTACACGCAGAAGGTGCGCTACCGCCTCGTTCCGTGCGTGTGGTGAGCCGCTCAGCCCGCTGAGTCCACCACCCGGCCCAACGCGGCGACCGTCGGCGCGTCGAACAGCGCGGTGACCGGCAACTCGGTGTGCAGCGTCGCGTTGACGCCCGCCACCGCCCGCATCGCGGCCAGTGAGTCACCGCCGAGGTCGAAGAAGGATTCCTCGGCCGCGACCTGATCGACGCCGAGCACCTCCCCGAACACCCCGGCCAGCACCTGTTCCACGCCGGGCGCCGGAGCGCGACGGCTCACCGGCATCCCGTCGCCGACCGCGTCCGGGGCGGTTCGCGATCCGGCGCCGTCGAGCAGTTCCGCCGACATCAGCGGTGCGCTCGGATCGGTGATCATCGCGACCACGATCCGCTTGAACTGCTCGATCAAAGCCCCGATGCGATCGTCGTCGAACACGTCGGCGCGGTACTGGATGCGCAGGTCGAGTTCGGGGCCCGGGACCGCCTGAACCGCCAGCGGATAGTGGTAGTAGTCGCGGTTGAACACATCGGTCACGGCCAGTCCGTCGTCACCTGAGAATTTCGCGGCGTCGGTCGGGTAGTTCTCGTAGACGAAGACGGTGTCGAACAGCTGCCTGTGCCCGGTCTCGCGGTGCATCTCGTGCAGCGCGAAGTGTTCGTGCTCCAGCGTGCGGTTGCGCGCGTTGCGCAGCTGGTCGAGCAGATCGGCGGTGGTGGTCGTCGAGGTCATCGCCGTCCGCACCGGGACCGTGTTGATGAACAGGCCCACCATCGAGTCCGCACCGACGAGGTCGTCGGGCCGGCCCGACACGACGGCGCCGAACGCCACGTCCTGCTGTCCGGTCAGCCAGACCAGCAGTTGCGCCCAGGCCGCCTGCAGCACCGTGCTGACGGTGGTGTGGTGGGTTCGGGCCAGCTCCCCCAGCGCGCGGGTGGTGGGCTCGGAAAGCCGTTGTGCGACAACCTCACGCGGGCCTGCCGCACTCAGTCGGGGCGGGCCCACAAGAGTGGGTGCGCCGATACCGCTGAGCTGCTCGGACCACGCGGCACGGGCGGCGGCCACGTCGCGCTCGGCCAGCCAGCCGACGAAGCGGCGGAACGGCACCGCGGCGGGCAGCCACTGCCCGTAGTAGCTGGCGAAGATCTCGCCGAGCAGCACCGGCAACGACCACCCGTCGAGCACGATGTGGTGGTTGGTCAGCACGAACCGGTGCTCGTCGGTCGCGGTGCGGATCAGCGCGGCGCGGAACGGTGGATGGGCGGTCAGATCGCACACCGCGGCGCGTTCGGCCGCGTAGACCCGCTCGAGCTCGGCGTCCCTCCCGGTCTCCGAGCCGGTACTCCGGTCACGCAGATCGACGTACGTCCATGGTGTTTCGGGATCCGCCGGGATGAGCGCGACGGGCTCGGCGAACCTGCCACAGAACCGGGCCACCAGGTTCGGGTGTCGCTGCACCGCGAGCTGCACCGCGTCGCGCAGCCGGTGCGGGTCGAGCCGGCCGGTCAGCGTCACGTCCAGTTGCACGGCGTACACGTCGTCGCCGGAACCGTGCGCGACGTCGGCGTGGAACAACAGGCCCTGCTGCAGCGGCGTCAGCGGCAGGATGTCGGCCACCTGACGCGGCGGGCACACCTCGTCGATCTGCGCCTGGGACAGCTTGGCGGGCAGGATGTCCGACGGCGTCAGACCGCCGCCGCCCTCGCGAACGTGGGCACAGATGCCGGCCAGTGCGTCGAACCACAGCTCGCTCAACCGGTTCACGTGGCCGTGGTCGAGCGCCGAGAGCGCCCACGACCACCCGGCGCGCAGCCGCGGGCCGTGTTCGGTGTCGACGGTCCCGGCGTTGAGCTCCACGGTGTGCATCAACGGCATCGGGATCGCCGCGGCCGCACCGGTGACGGTCCAGCCGTCCTGCCTGATCTCCCAGATGTCGCCTGACACCTCGCCGGCGCCGGCACCGATCCGGCCCAGGTAGTTGAACCCGATCGGCGGGTCCGCGCCGTCGAGATCGACGCGGTCGTTCAGATAGCGCAGCAGCCCGTAGGTGATCCCGTCGGGCAGGGTGCGCAACTGCTCCTTGGCGTCCTTGACGACCCGGCCGAGGTCCCGGTGGCCGGATCGCACCTGCTCCCATGTCAGGCCGCCACCGACGGCCAGCGACACCGGGTACTTCGTGGTGAACCATCCCACCGTGCGCGACAGGTCGACCGCGTCGTCGGCACTGCCGCCGACGAGATCCTCCTGCCTGCCATGCCCTTCGGCGTCGATCACGATCGGCGCGGCGGAGGGGTCACCGAGACTTCCCGAGAACTCCGCCAGCGCCAACCCGAACGCGATCAGCAGGATGTCGTTGATGCCGGCGTGGAACGCCGCAGGCACCTCACCCAACAGCAGACGGGTCGTCTCGCTGTCCATCTCGACGGTGAGACTGCCTGCATTGGCGTAGGTGTCGACCTCGGGCTGCACTGCGGGCAGCCGCGGCGGCACCGCCGTGATCTGTTGCCATGCCTGCGCCGTCGCGACAACGTCGGGGTGATGGGCCTGCTCGGTGAGCACCGAGGCCCAGCGCGCGAACGAGGTGCCGGGTGCGGGCAACTCGACCGGCTGGCCGCCGCGGATCTGCGCCCAGGCCAGGTTGACGTCCTCCAGCAGGATGCGCCACGACACCCCGTCGACGACGAGGTGGTGCGCGATGATCACCAGGGTTCCGGCGCCCGGTACCCACAGCGCGCTGAGCATCCGCCCCGCCGCCGGATCCAGGCGCGAGCGGGCCGCGACGACGGCGTCATCGGTGAGCTCGTCGACGGAGTGCAGACAGTCGTGCGCGTCGACCGTGCCCGCGTCGGGCACTTCCAATGTCCAATCGCGACTGCCGATTTCGTCACCGCCGGTGACCCGCAACCGCAGCATCGCGTGGCGATCCAGTACGGCCTGCAAGACCAGCACCACATCGGCCTCGGTGGCGCCGACCGGAGCCTGCACCACCACCGTCTGGTTGAACTGGTCGACCGGGCCCCGCACCTGGCGAAGCCAGTGGATGATCGGGGTCGCGGCGAGGGTTCCGACGCCCTCGTCGACGGCGTCGTCACCACCGGTGGCGACCCGCGCCACCCGCGCCAGCCGGGCGACAGTCTGTTCGACGAAAACGTCACGCGGACGGCACAACACACCTGCCGCCCGGGCCCGGGCGACCACCTGCATCGACAGGATGCTGTCGCCACCGAGCTCGAAGAACGACTCGTCGACGCCGACCCGGGCCAACCCGAGCACCTGGGCGTAGATGTCGGCCAGAATCTCTTCGACGGCGTCGGCCGGCGCACGGTAGGAGTCGACGTCCTGGTACTCCGGCGCCGGTAGCGCGCGCTTGTCCAGCTTGCCGTTGACCGTCAGCGGCATCGCGTCCACCACCACGATCGCCGCCGGGATCATGTACTCCGGCAGGCGGTCGGACAACGCGGCGCGCAGCCCGACCGGATCGAGGGCGTCCGAGGCGCCGGTGACGTAGCCGACCAGCCGTTTGTCCCCGGGACGGTCCTCGCGCGCGATCACCTCCGCCTGGCCGACCCCGTCGAGGGCGGCCAACGCGGCCTGCACCTCGCCGAGTTCGATGCGGTACCCGCGGATCTTGACCTGCTCGTCGGCGCGGCCCAGGTAGCGCAGCTCACCGTCGGGCCCCCAGCACATCACGTCCCCGGTGCGGTACATCCGCTCCCCGGGCGCCCCGAACGGGCACGCGACGAACCGGGTGGCGCTCAGACCGGCCCGGCCGAAGTAGCCGTAGGCGAGCCCCGCACCGGCGACGTAGAGTTCGCCGACCACCCCCGGGGCCACCGGCCGCAGCGCGTCGTCGAGCACGAAGAACCCGAGGTGGGCCAGCGGCACCCCGATGGGGCTGACGATGCTGGTGACGTCGCTCGCGAAGATCTCCCGGAACGACGCGTGCACGGTGGTCTCGGTGATGCCGTACATGTTGATCAGGCGCGGGGAATCCGGATGCGCCTCCAGCCACGACGCCAGGCGTTGCGGCTCAAGCGCTTCCCCACCGAACACCACGGCCTGCAGGGCCAGTTGCACCTCGGGCTGCAGCGCGTCGGCGGCCTGCAGGGCGTAGAACGCCGACGGGGTCTGGCTCAACACCGTCACCTGCTCGGCGGCCAGCAACGTGTGCAGATCCTCCGGGGACTTGACCACCGGGTCGGGCACCACGACGACCCGTCCGCCGTAGAGCAGCGGGCCCCAGATCTCCCACACCGAGTAGTCGAACGCCAGCGAATGACACTGCGTCCACACCTGATCGGCCAGCCCCATATCGGCGTCCAGCGTCTGGAGCAGACGCGTCACGTTGCGGTGCGGGATCGCCACGCCCTTCGGAGTGCCGGTCGTGCCCGACGTGTAGATGATGTAGGCGATCTGGCCGGCGTCCGGCGCGGCGAGCGCGGCAGCGGGCTGTCGGGTGACAGCGGGATCGTCGTAGGTGATGACCGTGAGGTCGCGGCCGGCGAGTTCGCCTGCCAGCGCGGCGGTGGTGATCGCGGCGACCGGCGCGGAGTCGGTGAGCACGAATTCCCGGCGCGCCGCGGGCACCGCCGGATCGATCGGCACGTAGGCCGCCCCGGTCTTGACGATCGCCAGGATCGCGAGCACCGCTTCGGCCGTACGCGGCATCAGCAGCGCGACCCGCTGCCCGGTCCGCACGCCACGCTCGATCAGCAGATGCGCCAACCGGTTCGACGCGTCGTCGAGCTCCCGGTAGGTCCACGACCGGCTTCCGCACCGGATCGCGACCGCGTCGGGCGTGCGGTCGACCTGTGCGGCGAACGAGGCCGGAATGGACGGCGCGGGTGCCGTCGGCGCGGTCAGCGCCGCCCGGTTGCCCCACCGGTCCAGCCGGGCATGCTCGCCGGCGTCGAGCACGTCGATCGAGGACAACCGCAACGCCGGATCGGCGGTCATCGTGTCCAGAACCCGGCGCAGCCGGTCGATCAGCGTCTCGATGGTCGACGCGTCGAAGACGTCGGTGCGAAATTCGACGAACCCGCCGATACCCGCGGGTTCCCCTGTGCTGGAGAACCTTTCGGCCAGCGAGAACGACAGGTCCATCCGTGCGGCGCCGGTGTCGATCGGCAGCTGGCTGACCTCCAACTCACCCAGGGACAGGCCGGCGGTCGCCGGGTCGGTGGTGTCGGCGGGCAGGTTCTGCCAGGCCAGCATGACCTGGACCAGCGGGTGGTGGGTCAGCGACCGGGTCGGGTTGAGCCGGTCGACCACGACCTCGAACGGCACGTCCTGGTTCTCGTAGGACGCCAGCGATCGGGTGCGCACCTGGTCGAGCACCTCGGCGACGCTGGGGTCTCCGGCCAGGTCGAGCCGCAGCACCAAGGTGTTGATGAAGAACCCGACCAGCCCGTCGAGCGCCGGATCGCGCCGGCCGGCGATCGGGAAACCCACGGCCACATCGGAAGTCGCGCTGAGCTTGGACAGCAGCACCGCCAACGCGGCCTGCATGACCATGAAGCTGGTGGCACCGCGATCTCTGGCCACCCGGGCCACCTGCCGCTGCAGGTCGGCAGGCCAGTCGACGGACACCGTCGCGCCGCGCTGGTCGGCCACCTGCGGGTAGGGCCGATCGGTCGGCAGGGCCAGCCGTTCGGGCAGATCCGCCAGCGTCCGCTGCCAGTAGTCCAGCTGCGCCGCGATCCGGCTCTCGCCGTCGGCGAGCTCACCGAACTGCGTGCGCTGCCACAGCGTGTAGTCGACGTACTGGACCGGCAGATCAGTCCAGCGCGGCGGGTGTCCGGCGCACCGCGCGGCGTAGGCGGCGCCGAGGTCGGACACCAGCGGGCTGATCGACCACCCGTCGGCCGCGATGTGGTGGACGACCGCGACCCAGATGTGTTCGTCATCGGCGACGCGGAACAGTTCGGAGCGCAACGGGATCTCGGCGGACAGGTCGAACGTCCGGCGTGCGGTCTCCTCGACCGCCCGCTCGAGCCGGTCGGCCGGCCAGCCGGTGGCGTCGACCACCTGCCAGCCGAAGTCGGCACGCTCACTATCGAGCACCACCTGCCGCGGAATGCCGTCGGGCGCGTCGAACAGCGTCCGCAGGCTCTCGTGGCGGTCGACCACATCGGCGAGCGCCGCACCGAGTAGGGCGGCGTCGAGATGGCCCCGCAACCGCAGCGCCACCGCGAGGTTGTACACCGGTGACGGGCCCTGCAACTGGTCGATGAACCACAGCCGGCTCTGCGCGAAGGACAGCGGGATGATCTCCGGGCGCTGTTGCGGTGTCAGCGGTTCGAGCTGGTTCGCGGCCACGCCGAGCCGCGTGGCCAGTTGGGCCACCGAGGGTGCTTCGAACACCGTGCGCACGGCCAGCGATGCACCCATCGTCGCGTTGACCGCGGCGACCAGGCGCATCGACGACAGTGAATCACCGCCGAGATCGAAGAACGAGTCGTCCACCCCGACGCGCTCCACACCGAGCACCTCGGCGAAGATGCCGGCCAGCATCTCTTCGGTCACGGTGCCCGGTGCCCGGTAGTTGTCCGCGTCCTGATAGTCCGGCGCGGGCAGGGCCCGCCGGTCGAGCTTGCCGCTGACCGTGAGCGGCAGCGCGTCCAGTGCCACCACCGCGGCCGGGACCATGTAGGCGGGCAGGCGTTCGGTCAGCGCGGCACGCACCGCCGCGGGTGCCGCGGATCCGGTGATGTAGCCGACCAGCCGGGGATCGCCGGGCCGGTCCGCGCGCGCGACCACCACGGCGTGCTCGACACCGTCGAGACCGGCCAGCACGGCCTGGATCTCGGCGGGTTCGATCCGGTAGCCGCGGATCTTGACCTGCTCGTCGGCACGTCCGACGTACTCCAGCTGACCGTCGGCGCGCCAGCGCACGAGATCACCGGTGCGGTACATGCGCGCGCCGGCCTGCCCGAACGGACACGCTACGAACCGCGACGCCGTCAGCCCGGTGCGATCGAGATAGCCCATCCCGACACCACGGCCGGCCACGTACAGCTCCCCCACCACCCCTTCGGGGACCAGGCCGAGGCGCTCGTCGAGAACGAACAGCGCGACCGTCGGCGGTGGCGAGCCGATCGGCACGTCGGCCCCGGCCCGCAGCGGTGCGCTCATCGACGCGTACACCGTCGCTTCGGTGGGGCCGTAGGCGTTGATCACCACCCGCCCGGGGGCCCACTGCTCCACCACTTCCGGCGGGCATGCCTCACCGCCGAGCAGAAGGGCCACCGACTCCAGTCCGTCGGGCCGCAACGCCGCGACCGCGGACGGGGTCTGGGTGAGCACGTTGACCTGCTCGTCGACCAGCAGCGCGTGGAAATCGTCGGGTGAGCGCACCACCGTGTCCGGCACGACCACCAGCCGAGCGCCACCGAGCAGCGCGGCCCAGATCTCCCAAACCGAGAAGTCGAACGCATACGAGTGGCACTGCGTCCACACCTGTTGGGCGGGCAGCCCTTTGGGTGGTGAGTCGGCGAGGTGAGCCAGGTTTCGGTGAGCCAGCGCGACGCCCTTCGGCGTTCCGGTGGTGCCCGAGGTGTAGATCAGATAGGCGATGTCGTCGGCATGCGGGACCGGCAGCACCGTCGCCGCATCGTCGGGGACGGTCTCGTCGATGCGGACGACCGTCAGGTCGTAGTCGCGGATCCGGGGTTCCAGCGCCTCGTCGGTGACGATCGCACCGGGGGCGGCGTCGCCGATCATGAACCCGATACGGGAGTCCGGCAGCGCCGGGTCGATCGCGAGGTAGGCGGCACCAGTCTTGAGCACCGCCAGCATCGCGACCACAGCCTCGGCCGAGCGCTCGAGCAGCAGTGCCACGCAATCGCCGTGCCGCACCCCGCGGGCGACGAGCACGCGGGCGAACCTGTCGGCGGAGTCCTCGAGTTCGCGGTAGTTGATGTGGCGACCGCCGTCGCTGACCGCGATCGCGTCCGGGGCCGCGGCGGCGACGGCGCCGAACAGCTGCGGGATCGACATCGGGACGGGTGCCTGCGCGGTCAGCACCGCGCGGTTGCCGATGGTGTCCAGCCGCCCGCGCTCGTCCTCGCTGAGCACCGACACCGCCGAAAGTCGTTGCGCGGGATCGGCGGTCATCGACTCGACGACCCGCAGCAATCGGTCGACGAGTCCTTCGATGCTTGCGGTGTCGAACACGTCGGTGCGGAACTCGACCGCACCGCCGATACCGACCGGTTCGCCGGTCTTGGTCCAGCGCTCGTTCAACGAGAACGCCAGGTCCACCCGGGCGGTTCCGGTGTCGAGCGGGATCTGGGTGATCTGCAGATCTCCCAGCGCCATCACGATCTGGTCGCTGGCTTCGGCGGGCAGGTTGCGCCAGTCGAGCATGACCTGCACCAGTGGGTGGTGGGTCAGCGACCGGCTGGGGCTGAGCCGGTCGACCACGACCTCGAACGGCACGTCCTGGTGCTCGTAGGCGGCCAGCGATCGCTGGCGGACCTGGGCCAGTACCTCGGCGACGGTCGGATCGCCGGTCAGGTCGACGCGCAGCACCAGCGTGTTGACGAAGAAACCCACCAGCTCGTCGAGTGCCGGATCCCGGCGGCCACCGATCGGGAAGCCCACCGCGACATCGGGACTCGCGCTGAGCTTCGACAACAGCACGGCCAGCGCCGCCTGCACCAGCATGAAGCTGGTCGCGTGGTGCTCTCGGGCGACCTTGGCGATGCGTTCCTGGACATCGGTCGGCCAGCGGAACGAGATGCTGGCGCCCTGCTGATCCGCGACCGGCGGATAGGGCCGGTCAGTGGGCAGCTGCAGCCGTTCGGGGACCCCGGCCAGCGCGTCCTGCCAGTACGCGAGCTGCCGGGCGATCAGGCTGTTCTTGTCCTCCAGCGCGCCGAATTGCGCACGCTGCCACAGCGTGTAGTCGACGTATTGCACCGGCAGCGCCGACCACATCGGAGGCAGTCCTGCCAGCCGGCACAGGTAGGCCACCCCGAGGTCGTGCACCAGCGGGCCGACCGACAGGCCGTCGGCGGCGATGTGATGCGCGACGGCGACCACCACGTGGTCGTCGTCGCTGACCCGGAACAACCGCGCCTGCATCGGGATCTCCGTGGCGAGGTCGAACGGATGCTGGGCGACCTCGTTGACGGCTTTGTCCAGGTCGGGCTCCGACCATCCGGTGGCGTCGACGATCTGCCAACCGAAGTCGGCTTCCTCGGCCGGGACCACCACCTGCTGCGGCACGCCGTCCGGCGCGGCGAACCGGGTGCGCAGACTCTCGTGGCGGCCGACCACGTCGGCCAGCGCCGCGCCGAGCACGTCGGCGTCGAGCCCGCCGTGCAGCCGCAAGGCCACCGGCATGTTGTAGGTCGGCGAGGGTCCCTGCAACTGATCGAGGAACCACAACCTGTTCTGCGAGAACGACAGCGGCACC
This sequence comes from Mycolicibacterium parafortuitum, assembly GCF_002086815.1. Classification (GTDB taxonomy): domain Bacteria; phylum Actinomycetota; class Actinomycetes; order Mycobacteriales; family Mycobacteriaceae; genus Mycobacterium; species Mycobacterium parafortuitum. The sequence goes on along the minus strand of NZ_MVID01000031.1, from coordinate 54,716 downwards.
ACCGCGGGCCGCTCCTCGACCGCCGTCAGCGGCGCGAGCCCGCCGGTGTCGCCGCCGATGCGCGGCGCGAGCTGGGCGACCGCGGGTGCCTCGAACAGCGTGCGCACCGAAAGATTGGCGTTCAGACCGGAATTGACCGCGGCGATCAGACGCATCGCCGATAGCGAGTCCCCGCCCAGGTCGAAGAACGAGTCATCCACCCCGACCCGTTCCAGGCCGAGCACGCGCGCGTAGATGCCCGCCAGGATCTCCTCGACCGCGGTCGACGGGGCACGGTAACCGTCGGCACCCTGGTACTCCGGGGCAGGCAACGCTCGCCGGTCGAGCTTGCCGTTGACGGTCAGCGGCAGCTCGTCGATCACCATCACCGCCGCCGGGACCATGTACTCGGGCAGCCGCTGCGCCACCGCGGCGCGCACCGCGGCGGGATCGAGCGGGCCGGCCGCTCCCGTGACATAACCGACCAGGCGCTTGTCCCCGGGCCGGTCCTCGCGGGCGATCACCACGGCCTGCTCGACGCCGGCCACCTCGGCCAGGACTGCGCGCACCTCACCGATCTCGATCCGGTAGCCGCGGATCTTGACCTGTTCGTCGGCACGGCCGACGTAGCGCAGCTGTCCGTCGGCACCCCACCACACCAGGTCCCCGGTGCGATACATCCGCCCGCCGGGTTCGCCGAACGGGCACGCGACGAACCGCGTGGATGACAACCCGGAGCGGCGCCAGTAGCCGAGCCCGGCCTGTGGACCGGCCACGTACAACTCGCCGACGACGCCGGCGGGCACCGCACGCAACCACTGATCCAGCACGAAGAACGCGAGGTCGTCGAGGGGCCCCCCGACGGGGCTGACGTCGGCCTCGACGTCGTCGGCGAAGATCTCCCGGAACGATGCGTGCACCGTGGTCTCGGTGGTGCCGTACAGGTTCAGCAGCCGCGGCCTGTCCGGATGGCGCTCCAGCCAGGTCCGGAGCCGTTGCGGCTCAAGCGCTTCCCCGGCGAAGATGACCGCGTCAAGGGCGAGCCGGCTCCCGAGGTCGGGGGCCAGCGCGTCGGCGGTCTGCAGTGCGTAGAAACCCGACGGGGTCTGGCTGAGCACGGTGACCTGTTCGGCCGCCAGCAGCGCGTGGAACTCCTCGGGCACCCGCGCCACCGACTCGGGCACCACGACCAGCCGGCCGCCGTAGAGCAGCGCTCCCCACATCTCGCACACCGAGACGTCGAACGCCAGCGAGTGCCACAGGGACCACACCTGCCCGGCCATGTCGAGGTGCGGCTCCAACGCGCCGAGCAACTGGGCCACGTTGTCGTGGACGATGGCCACTCCCTTGGGCACGCCGGTGGTGCCCGAGGTGTAGATCAGGTACGCGATGTCGTCGGGTGCCGGGCCGACCGGTGTCACATCCGATTGTGTTGTGGCCGAACGGATCTCGTCGGCGTCCACGATCAGCATGGAGCGCCCGGCCAACCGGTCGGCCAACTCGGCGTTGGTGATCGCGGCAATCGGTTCCGCGTCGTCGAGGATGAGCTGCATCCGGGCCGCGGGCGCCGCGGGGTCGACCGGCACGTACGCCGCACCGGTCTTCAGGACCGCGAGAATTGCCACGATCGCATCGGCGCAGCGGGGCAACAGCAGCGCCACCCGCTGCCCTGGGCCGATACCCCTGCCCGCGAGCACGCCGGCGAAGCGCTCCGTGAGTTCGTCCAGTTCGCGGTACGTCCACGTCTGCTGACCCCACGTCAGAGCCGGGGCGTCCGGGACACGGTTCACCTGGGCGGCGAACAGCGCGGGAATCGTCGCGGGGTCGGCGGTGCGGCGGGTCAGTACGGCGCGGTTACTCCACTGGTCCAGACGCGACAGCTCGGCGTCATCGAGGATGTCGACCGCGGCCAGCGGCAGCGCCGGATCGGTGGTCATCGCGGTCAGCACCCGCTGCAGTCGGTCGATCACGGTCGCGACGTCGGCCGCACCGAACACCTCGGTGTCGTACTCGACGCGCAGCCGCAGTCGTTCTCCGGGCAGCGCCTGCACCGCCAGCGGGTAGTGGTTGTATTCGCGGTGGGCGAACTCGGCGACGGCCAGGCCGTCGTCACTGGGCAGGGTCGCGGCGTCGACGGGATAGTTCTCGTAGACGAAGAAGGTGTCGAACAGGTGGTCCTGGCCGGTGAGACGGTGAATCTCGTTGAGCGCCAGGTGCTGATGGTCGAGGGTGGCCGTGTAGGCGTCCTGCAGCTGGTTCAGCAGGTCGGCGGTCGTGGTCGACGCGGTGACGGTGGCCCGCACCGGAACCGTGTTGATCAGCAACCCGACGATGGCGTCCGCGCCGAAGATCTCGTCAGGACGTCCCGAGACCGTGGTGCCGAATGCGACGTCGGCGCTACCGGTCAACGCGACCAGCACCCGAGCCCACGCACCCTGTAGCACTGTGCTGACGGTGGTGTGACACGAGCGGGCCAGCTCGCCGAGGGCCGCGGTGAGCTGTTCGGAGGTCTCGAATGTGGCCACCTCACGGCGGCCCTGCTGGACCTGTCCCGGTGGGCCGACGAGCGTCGGGGTCTCGAATCCGGACAGCACCCGGCTCCACGCCGCGCGTGCCGCGTCGAGGTCGCGGCCGGCGAGCCAGCCGACGAACCGCCGGTACGGTACCGCCGGAGGCAGTCGCCTGCCGTAGTAGCCGGCGAACAACTCCCCCAGCAGGATCGGCAGGGACCAGCCGTCGAGCACGATGTGATGGTTGGTCAGCACCAGACGGTGCTCGTCGGGTGCGGTGCGGATCAGCGCGGCGCGGAACACCGGCTCGTCGGCCAGGTCGCACACCGCGACCCGCTCCTCGGTACACAGCCGGTCGATCCGCTCGTCTCTGTCACGCGCGTCGGTCTCGGCGAGATCGAGGAACTGCCAGGGCACTTCGGGATCAGCCGGGATGATCTGGACCGGTTCGGCGAACTTCTGCGAGAACCTCGCCGCCAGGTTGGGGTGCCGGATCGCGACGGACTGCACCGCGTCGCGCAACCGCTCGCGGTCGAGCGGGCCACGCAGCGTGATGTACAGCTGGACGGCGTAGACGTCGTCGCCGGTCTCGGCGGTTCCGGCAAGGAACAGCAGCCCCTGCTGCAAAGGTGTCAGGGGCAGTACGTCAGCGATCCGCATATTGCCGCGCAAGCTCGTCGATCTGCGCCTGGGTGAGGCCGACCGCGATGTCCGACGGTGTCAGGCCGCCTCCGCCACCACGCACGTGCGCGCAGATCCCGGCCAGGGCGTCGAACCACAGCTGGTTCAACCGGCCCACCTGGGCCTGGTTGAGCACCGACGCAGCCCAGGTCCAGCCCGCCCGCAGTCGCGGCCCGTCACCGGTGTCGACGGTCGCGGCGTTGAGCTCCAGGGTGTGCGGCAGCGGCATCGGTACCGCCGCCGCCGCTTCGGTGACCGCCCAGCCGTCCTGCTGGATCCGCCATTCGTCACCGGCGCCTTGACTGGCCGAGGTGCCCTGGCGGCCAAGGTAGTTGAACGCGACGGGTGGATCCGCGGCGTTCAGGTCGACGTCGGGATTCAGGTAACGCAGCACTCCGTAGGTCAGCCCGTCGGGCACGATGCGAAGCTGTTCCTTCGCGGCCTTGACCGCGGTGCCCAGTCGCGCGTCACCGCCGACCACCTCCGGCCAGCTCAGCCCGCCGAGTTCCATCGCGACCGGGTACTTCGCGGTGAACCAGCCGACCGTGCGCGACAGGTCGACCGCGTCGTCGGACTCGGCACCGTCGCCGCCGAGTTCCTCGTGTCGGCCGTGGCCCTCGACGTCGATGCACACCGGTGCCGGTACCGCGCCCAGTGCGCCGAAGAACTCGGCGTAGGCCAGACCGAACGCGATCAGCAGGATGTCGTTGACCCCGGTGTGGAATGCCGACGGAACCTCGCCGAGCAGCATCGCCGTGGTGTCGGCGTCCAGTTCGGCCGACAGCGTGCCCGCCGTGGCGTAGGTGTCCGAATCACGGTCCGGCGGAGGCAGTTCCGCCGGAACGGCGGCGATCCGGCGCCACACGCCGGCCTCGGCGACCACATCGGGCCGGTGCGCGTACTCGGCGAGCAGCGCGGCCCACCTCGCAAACGACGTACCGGGTTCCGGTAGTGCCACCGGCTGCCCGGATCGGTGCTGGGTCCAGGCGAGGTTCAGGTCCTCCAGCAGGATTCGCCATGACACGCCGTCGACCACCAGATGATGGGCGATCACGGCGAGCTGTCCGGTGGCGGGCACCCACAGCGCGCTGATCATCCGCCCGGCGGCCGGGTCGAGCTGCGCGCGAGCGGCGTCGACCGCGTCGACGGTCAGCGCCTCCACCGTGGTCAGGCAGGAATGTCCCTGCGCCGCACCGGCCTCAGGTACGTCGAGGGTCCACTGACCGTCGCCGACGGTGGCCTCCAGCCGCAGCATCGGGTGCCGGTGCTGCAGCGCCTGGAGCAGCACTGCGACATCGGCTTCGGTGACACCGGCCGGCGCCTGCACCACAACGGTCTGGTTGAACTGGTCGACCGGGCCCGGGGACTGCGCCAGCCAGCGCATGATCGGCGTGGCCAGGACGGGTCCGACACCGTCGTCGACCGTCTCGGCGCCGCTGTCGACCACCCGTGCCACGCGGGCGAGCCGGGCGACGGTCTGTTCGGCGAAAACGTCACGCGGACGGCACAACACGCCCGCCGCCCGCGCGCGGGCGACCACCTGCATCGACAGGATGCTGTCGCCGCCCAACTCGAAGAACGAGTCGTCCACGCCGACCTGCTGGAGGCCGAGCACCTGGGCGTAGATGCCCGCCAGGATCTCCTCGACGGCATCGGCCGGCGCCTGGTAGCGCTCGGTGTCGCGGTACTCGGGCGCGGGCAGCGCGCGGGTGTCGAGCTTGCCGTTGACCGTCAGCGGTATCGCGTCGATCACCACCACCGCGGCGGGCACCATGTAGGCGGGCAGCCGCTCCGCCAGCTGCGCACGCAGGGCCGCCGGATCCGGTTCCACCGAGGACGCGACTGACGAACTCGCGACGTATCCGACGAGCCGTTTGTCACCTGGCCGGTCCTCGCGCGCGATCACCTCGGCCTGGCCGACCCCGTCGAGCGCGGCCAGCGCGGCCTGCACCTCGCCGAGTTCGATGCGGTGCCCGCGGATCTTGACCTGCAGATCGGAGCGGCCCATGTAGCGCAGTTCGCCGTCGGAGCCCCAGCACATCAGGTCGCCGGTGCGGTACATCCGCTCGCCGGGCGCCCCGAACGGACACGCGACGAACCGCGTCGCGCTCAGCCCGGCGCGGCCGACGTAGCCGTCGGCGAGGCCGGCACCGGCGACGTAGAGCTCTCCGACCACCCCGGGGGGCACCGGCTGCAGCCAACTGTCGAGCACGAAGAAGCCCAGATGCGCCAGCGGCACCCCGATCGGGCTCACGGATCCGGCGACGTCGCCGGCGAAGATCTCCCGGAACGACGCGTGCACCGTCGTCTCGGTGATGCCGTACATGTTGATCAGCCGTGGCGAATCCGGATGCGCCTCCAACCACGACGTGAGCCGGTGCGGTTCGAGGGCCTCGCCGCCGAACACCACGGCCTGCAGCGCGAGGTCGCGGCCGAGATCGGGGGCCAGCGCATCGGCGGCCTGCAGCGCGTAGAACGCCGACGGGGTCTGGCTGAGCACCGTGACCTGTTCGGACACGAGCAGGGCGTGCAGGTCCTCGGGCGAGCGCACCACCGTATCGGGCACCACGACGACGCGGCCACCGAACAGCAGGGCTCCCCAGATCTCCCAGACGGAGAAGTCGAAGGCCAGCGAGTGGCACTGGGACCAGACGTGCCCGGCCAGGCCCATGTCCGCATCGAGGGTGGCGAGCAGCCGAGTCACGTTGCGGTGCGGGATCGCCACGCCCTTCGGCTTCCCGGTGGTGCCGGAGGTGTAGATCAGATAGGCGGTGTCGTCCGGGTGTGGCCGCGGCAGCACGACATCCGAGTTGCCGGCCGGATCGCTGGTGACGGCCGCGATGTCCAGTACCAGAACCTGTTGCCCGGCCAGCTGATCGGCGAGTTCGGCGGTGGTGAGCACGGCCGCGGGGGCGGAGTCGTCGAGCACGTACTCGCGACGCGCAGCCGGGACCGCCGGATCGATCGGCACGTAGGCCGCCCCGGTCTTCACGACGGCCAGCATCGCGACGACCGCGTCCAGCGAACGCGGCATCAACAGCCCGACGCGTTGCCCGGGGGCCACCCCACGACCGGACAGCACCCTGGCGACATGCCCGGACATCTGATCGAGTTCGCGGTAGGTCAGCGACGATCCGTCGAACGTGACCGCGACGGCCTCGGGGGTGCGGGCGACTTGGTCCTCGAACAGCTCGGCGATCGAGGCGGGATCCGCGGCGGGGCGGATCAGTGCGGTGCGGTTGCCCCATTCCTGCAGCCGGGTGCGCTCGTCCTCGTCGAGGATGTCGATCGACGACAGCGGCCGCTCCGGATCGGCGGCCATCGCGATCAGCACGCGCTCCAACCGGCGTGCGAGCCCGGCGATGTCGGAGTCCGGGAACAGTTCGCCCGCTCCCAGCGTGCTGAGAAAGACGTCGTCGCCGGTGCCGGAGAAGATCATGCCGAAGCCGCCGACGAAGCCGGAATTCGTCATCGACGCCGATGCGGCGACGCCGCCGAAGTCCAACGAGAACGCGTGTGGAAGGAAGTCCAGCACCACCCGGCTCGACCGCTGGTCGGCGCCGCCGGACTTGCGCTCCAGAGCGTGTACCGGAAAACGCTGGTGCGCCAGCGCGTCACGGATCTGTGCGGCGGTGTGCGCACAGAACTCGGTGACCGACGCCGCCGCCGAGACCGTCAACACCAGGGGCGCCACGCCGGCCACCATGCCGGGCAGGGTCTTCGACTCCGGGCGCACCCGCCTGCTCACCGGGAAGTCGAGCACGACCTCGGAGTCGGCGGCGCTGCGCCCGGGGATCATCAGCGCGCACGCGGCGGTCAGCACCGAGGCGCGTGGCATGTCCCACCTGTCGGCCAGTTCCTGGGTCCGACGAATCACGGTGGGGTCCAACCGGACCGGTGTGGACAGCGCATTCGGGTCAGCGTCGGCGCGGGCGTCGGACAGCTGGCCCGGTTGGCCGGCGGACGGCAGATGGGCCGACCAGTACGCCTCGTCGTCGCGGTAGTCGCTCGAAGACTCGTATTCGGCCTCACAGTCCACGAGGTCGGCCAGCGTGCCGAAGAACGCGGCCGGGACGGGTTCACCGGCGACGATCGCCGAGTACACGGACGCGATCCGGTTACCGATCAAGCCGAGGCCGGCACCGTCGGTCACGATGTGATGGAAGCAGCCGAACAGGTAGTACTCGTCGAATCCCGTTTCCAGCAGCGCGAACCGGAACAGCGGGCCGTCGAACGGCAGCTGGGTGCGCTGCATCGTCAGCGCCAGTTCGCGGGCCGCGAGTTCCGGGTCCGGCGAGTCGCTGAGATCGTGGTATTCGAGTTCGACGTCCGGATGGTCGACCACCTTCTGCAGGACGCGACCGTCCTCTTCGAAGATCGCCACCCTGACCGGTTCGGCTTCCTGGATGACCCGGCTGATCGCCCACTGGAGCGCGTCGATCTCCACCGGGCCTTCGATCCGCACCAGCAGCCCGAACTGCCACTCCGCGCCGAAGTGGCCCATTTCCTGCTCGAGCCAGATGTCCAGTTGTGCGCGCGTCAGCGGAAATGCGCGATCGTTACTCTCCATCGGTCTCCCCGAGCCACCCGCTCTACTTATCGGACACTCCGCCCGCTGCCAGCCGTTCACGCAGAGTCTTGGGCCGGATGTCTGTCCAGTTCTGTTCGATGTACTCCAGGCACTCGACGCGGCCGGCCGCACCGTGCGTCACCCGCCAGCCGGCGGGAACGTCGGCGAAGGTGGGCCACAGGCTGTGCTGCCCTTCGTCGTTGACCAGGACGAAGAAGCTGCCCTGTTCGTCGTCGAACGGATTGGTGCTCAACGCGTCTCCATACTCGTTATTGACGTACCAGTAACAGTTTGCCAACTTTACTGCTGCCTGTGACCCCTGTCACTGACTGTGACCGTTGTCACCGGAAATCACGCATATTCGGCGGGTTACAGCTAATTCGCTTTCCGTATCGGTCGTCGACGCCGCGGCGTCTGGTGGGGCCATTGCCGCGGTGACTGCGGAATCGGGTCTGTCAGCGCGTTCGGTCGCTCACTTCCGCTACGGATGGTAGCGGTGCGGCTGCCAAATATTCACGTTCTCGAAGATTTTTTCCGTCACGAGCTAATCCGCGCCGCCACGCCCGAGGGCGCTACTCGACACGCTGCGCCCGGACGGCCATCTCCAGCAGATCAGCGGCTGAAGCTGCGCTTTTGGCAGGTTCGGTGATCTTGGTGGCGAGCTCGCGGGCACGTGCGACGTAGTCCGGGGCAAGGATCGCGCGCAGATCCGCCACCAGGGTTTCCTCGGTGGCGGTCGAGAATCGGCGGGCGGTACCGACCTTCAGACGCTTGACCGCCCCGCCGTAGACGGCGTGCACCATATCCCAGAACAGAATCAATTGCGGAACACCGGCGCGCATGCCGATCGGGGTGGTACTCGATCCACCGTGATGGACCAATGCGCGGCATTTGGGAAAGATCGCCGGGTAGTTGAGGGTGCTCACCACCTTCACGTGGTCTGAGACCGCGACTTTGCTGAAATCGCTACCCGCTGCCCCGATCAGTGCTCGTTCACCCAGCCGCGCGCAGGCCGAACTGATCATCGCCACGGTGTCGGCGGGCGACTCGACCGGGATGCTGCCGAAGCCGAAGTAGATCGGCGGCGTCCCCGCGTCGATCCACGAGACGACGTCCGCGTCGGCATCTGTCGCCAACCCCAGCGTCAGTGTCCCGACGAACGGCCGCTGCGCCGCGAACTCCAACCACTCCTCGGCCAGCCCCGGGAAGCACGCCTCGTCGTAGGCCTGGATCTCCAGTGACCCGCGTTCGGTGATGCGTCGCGGCGCCGACCCGGTCGATTGCGGCAACGCCAGCGCGCTGCGCTGGGTGTCCTCGACCTTCTTGGTCACCCGCCACGACAGCCACCAGAACGCCCGCACCGCGGCCTCCGCCAACGGCGCGGGCAGGGATGACAGGATCCGGCTGTTCGGGCGCAGCGGGAAGTAATGCAGCGTGGCCAGCGGAATGTCGTAATGCTCCGCGACGTTGGCGGCGGCGTCCTCGAAGTTGATTCCGGTGAAGATCAGGTCGGCCCCGTCCGCCAACTCCACCAGGGTGTCGCTCATCTCCTGCCAGCCCTCCAGCAGAGGTCCGGCGATCTCGACGCGTGACCGGAACATCCGCCGCAACCGCCAGGGAGTGCTGAAGAAGCACGTCCAGAAGTCGCGGTGCGCATCGAGGATGCTCTCGGCCTTCGGCCCGAACCCGACCGTCTCGATCCCGGCCGACTCGGTGAAACCGACCAGATCGGGCGGGACCGCCATCGTGACGTCGTGGCCGCGGCGCACCAACTCGCGACCGACGGCTGCCGAGGGCTCGATGTCCCCGCGGCTACCCCAGGTCGCCAATACGAATCTCATCGTGTACGGCCGCGCCTACTTGGGTGACGAGCCGGCGCCCGCCGCGAGGAACTCGTCGACGTAGCGCGGCGGCTTCAGGTTGAGCAGGCGTTTCCGGTCAGCCTTGAGGTCGTCGTAGGTCAGCGCCGCGACCTGCTCTGGTGTGTAGGACAGGGTCGATTCCGGAGTTCCCCTGCGGACGAAGCCGACGCCCTGGTCGCACTTGAGCACACCGACCATCAGATCGGGACGGGTGCTGCGCAGGTGGACGATCGCCTTCCACACATCGCCGTTCCACAGCCCGATGACCAGCGGCCCCTTCTGCTGGGCGATGAAGTCCTCCCAGGACTCCGCGCGCCGGCCGGCCAATTCGAACGGCGGATTGCAGTCGTGCAGGAAGATGACGCCGTCCTCGCGAAGGTGGCGCACCGTGTACTCGACGTCGCGCACCACCTGTTCGTAGGTGTGCAGGCCGTCGATCAGCGCGACGTCCACGGGATGCCGTTCGAGGAAATCGGCCTGGTTCTCGAAGAAGTCGTCGCTGGTGGTCTCGAAGTAGTGGGTCTCGCGACCCTTCGCATCGGCGAGTTCACGGGTGCGCTGGGTCAGCCGGAACGCGGGGTCGACCGCGATCTTCACATCGGCGCTGATCTTCTGGAACGCCTGGCCCCGCGACACACCGATCTCCAGGTACACCGGATTCGTGCGACCGTGGAGCGCGCGCTGCACAGCCTTGATCCGATTCATGCCCGGCAGCGCGTCTGCCAACATCACCAGCCCGTTATTGATACTCACGCGACGATCCTGCCCGTAAATTGACGATCCTGTTCATAAAACACGCCAACTGCGGCTGACTTCAAGAAAAGAGGCACCGATGGCACGAGCGTTCACCGGTTCGGCAGACTCTACGGCTCCGGTCGATGAGATCCACGCCGCGTTCGGCAGCGAGGACTACTGGCGGGATCGGCTCGCCACGAGCGAGGCCGTGACGACCCTCGACGATCTCGATGTCGGCGACGACGGCACGATCGTGGTGCGCTACACCCTCGACGTCGGCCGTCAGCTGCTGCCGGGGATGGTGGCCAGACTCCTGCCCGGTGACGTGACGATGCGCTACCAGGAGACCTGGACGCCGAGGGAACAGGTGGTCGCGGGCCACATCGCGGTGTCGGTCTCGGGCGGGCTGGGATCGTGCGACGCCACCACGAGACTCGAGCCGACCGCCACCGGTTCCGCGCTGCGGTTCGACGGCCGCGTCGAGGTCAAGATCCCGCTGATGGCGGGGAATCTGGAGAAGGCCATCGGAACCGACCTCGCCAGAAACATCCCGTCGGTGATGGATTTCACCACCACCTGGATCGACGAGAACCGTTGACGCCGTAGGCTATCGGCCGTCAGCGCCGAGCGCACCGAGCCCGGTGATCTCCAGGCTCACAGACTTGCGCTGACCCGCGGCGCCGAGCATGAACGCGATGTCGCCGAGCGGAGCGCCCAGCCAGAACCGCCAGAACCGCTTGTCGAAGAACGCCCACACGTACCGCCCGTCTCCGAGGCTCCAGTACCCGGTGATCAGGATCAGGTAGTACGCGAAACGCTTCCAGCGGGAGGTGACCATCTCGACGTTCATCTCCCAGATCTCCAAGCCCCACGCGCGGTAGCGCCACTGCAGCCCGTACTTGCGCTGAAATTCGTAGAACGCGCGCATCTCGCCGTTGGTCACCAGGTACTCGTCGAAGACCAGGACGGATCCTTCGACGAAGCGGTCCTTGCAGGTCTCCAGTGCGTGCAGGCAACTCTCGTAGGTGTCGAGATCCATGTGGAACAACGTGATCGGCGCATCCGGCCGCTCGGCGAGGAACGGCGCCAGCGTGTCGTAGGTCATCCCCTTGATGAACTCGACCTTGCGGCCCAACGCCGGCGGCAGACCGTCTTGCAGGGTCACGCCGGTGTCGGCGATGAAGCGCTGCGCGAGTGGCTCGGTCAGCGAGAAGGTTCCGCGCTTGATGACGAGTTGGTCGTCGACCTGCCAGTCCTCGACCAGACCCTCGAAAGTGTCGAATCCATACACCTGCCTGCCGCTGGCGTCGGCGGCCAGGCGGGTCGACCATCCGATCCACACCCCCAGGTCGAGGAGTAGTTCCTCGGGGTCCTCGCGCGACGGCGGCGGCAGCTGCGCCGCCTCGCGCAACAGCACGTGATCGCGTGTCTTACACCGTCGCAGACTCTCCATCGTCTGCCGGATGAACCCGCGGTACTCGTCCTCGTAGACCCGGGTGTCGCGGGCATACAGGTTGGGGATGTAGCGGTCGCGGCCCCGGTAGATCAGCCGGGCACAGCCGAGCAGCAGCGCAAGGCCGCCGAGCACGGCCAGCAGGACCGGGAAGAAGTAGCACAGCGTGGCGATCGCGAGCACGATCACCGCCAGCAGCGCGTGCCACACGCGATGGAGCGTGGTCCGATCGACGGGCCGCTTTCTCGTGCGGTCCGCTGTGTGTCCGTCGACTACGCTCACCGTTTCCTCCAAGCTCTCGGCTAGCAGACTAGGGCGTCGAGCCGGAATTTTGGCCCACTCGAGCCCAGATACTGACGGATGTGAAAATTGTTGGTCGGGCGCTCCGCGCGTCAGCGCGTGGCACGTCGATCACTACTCACCCAGCCGACCCAGTCCGGTGATCTCCAGGCTCACAGACTTGCGCTGGCCCGCGGCACCGAGCATGAACGCGATGTCCCCTGCCGGCGCACCCAGCCAGAAGCGCCAGAATCGCTTGTCGACGAACTGCCACACAAAGCGACCGTCCCCCCTCAACCAATACCGGGAGATCCAGTCCGTGTAGTACCAGAGCCGTTTGACGGGCGATCTGACCATGCGGACGTTCATCTCCATGGCTTCCAGACCCCAGGCGCGGTAGCGCCATTCGAGTCCGTACTTTTCCTGGAACTCGTAGAACGCCCGCATCTCGCCGTTGGTGACCAGGTATTCGTCGAAGACGAGGATGGACCCTTCGACGAAACGGTCCTTACAGGTCTCCAGCGCATGCAGACAGCTCTCATAGGTGTCGAGGTCCATGTGAAAGAGCCGAATCGGCACGTCGGGTCGAGCGGCCAGGAACGGAGCCAGCGTGTCGTAGGTACTTCCCTTGACGAATTGCACGTCACGTCCGAGCGCGCTGGGAACCCCGTCCTCCAGGGCAACCCCGGTATCGCGCATCAGCTGCCGCGCAAGAGGTTCCGCCAGGGAGAACGTCCCGCTGTTGATGACGACGTGGTCATCGATCTGCCAATCTTCGACAAGCCCGGTGAACGTGTCGAATCCGTAGACCCTGCGACCCGACGCTTCAGCGGTGAGCCTTGTGGACCATCCGATCCACACCCCCAGATCGAGCAGCAACTCGTCGGCCGTATCTCGCGACGGAGCCGGCAGCCTCGACGCCTCCCACAGAAGGGTGTGCCCTGGGATCTTGCGGTCTCGCAGGGACGTGAGCGAGTCTGCGATGAAGGTGCGATAGGCAGCCTCGTACACCGAGATGTCGCGCGAGTAGAGGTTCGGGATGAAGCGGTCTCGACCGCGGTACACCATGCGTCCGCACACGAGCAGGACAGCCGCCACCCCGACCACCACCAACGTCATGGGTGCGACCGCAACCACACCGACCGCCATGGCGATGGCGATCAGCCTCCACAGTCGATGCAGGTTCGTGTGGTCTGACGACCGACGATCACTGGCAACCATCAGCACCCCTGTTTCACTCGCTCGTGCGCGCCATCGCTGACTGGTTCCGCATGCGGGTGAACCCGCATCCCTATAATTGACGCTCCCGGTATTATTACCCGGACCGCACCCTTGGGATCGCGTGTAGGTCACCTCGTTTCCTCCAGAGGAAACCGAAAGGGGCAGCTGATGTCGACATCCGTACTGATCAGTGGCGGGGCGGGATTCATCGGGTCCGCGCTTGCGCGTCGACTTGTCGATGCCGGCTACGACGTCGCGGTGATGGACATCCTGCATCCACAGGTGCACGGCCAACACGTCGCGGTGGACCTTCCACCGGCGGTGCGCTTCTTCACCGGCGACGTCACCCACGCTCCGGACTGGGACGCCGTGCTCCGGTTGTTCCGGCCCTCCCAGATCGTGCATTTGGCAGCCGAAACCGGTACCGCTCAGTCACTCTCGGAAGCGACGCGGCACGGTGCGGTGAATGTGGTGGGTACGACGCAACTCCTCGACGCGCTGAGTCGGGCGGCCTACGTCCCGGAGCATTTCGTTCTCGCGTCTTCGAGAGCCGTCTACGGCGAGGGCGCATGGAGGGCCGGGGAGCACGTCTTCTATCCGTCCCCACGCGACCATGCCCAATTGCTGGCTGGACAGTGGGATCCCCGTGGCCCTTCCGGCGAGGAAGCCGCGCCGATCGCGAGCGCGGCCACACAGACAGAGCCGCGACCGACCAACGTCTACGCCGCGACCAAACTCGCCCAGGAACACATTCTGGCGGCGTGGGCATCGGCTCATGACAGCAATCTCAGCGTTCTGCGCCTGCAGAACGTATACGGCCCCGGGCAATCCCTGACGAATTCGTACACCGGCATCGTCGCGCTCTTCGCCCGCCTTTCGCGCCAGCGCCTTCCCCTGGAGGTGTACGAAGACGGCAGAATCGTGCGGGACTTCGTATTCATCGACGACGTCGTCGATGCACTTTTCGCCTCGATCCGGCGCCCTGCCGACGGTACACGCCGGGTGGACATCGGTTCCGGTGTGCCGACCACCATTCACGAGCTGGCCACGATGACCGCGGCTCTCTGCGGTGCGCCCGAACCCAGCGTCGTCGGGAAGTTTCGGGACGGCGATGTGCGAGCGGCCAAGTGCGACATCCGTTCCGCGATGCAGGAACTGGATTGGCGTCCGAAGTGGTACCTCGAAGACGGTCTGAATGCACTCCTGAATTGGATTGCCACCCAGCCGGATTAGCGCAGATTGCGTCAAGCGTGAGCGACGGGGAATTCTCGGCAACAGTCCGTTCGACCAGGTTCGGACCCAATATCATAAAACTCGATTTGCCCACTTCGGGCACTGTTAGGATGTCGTAATGAGTTGGCAGAGCGAGGAATACGCTGGCGCAGGTTCGGCGTCCGGTACGGATATCCTAGGTGCCGCCCGGCGGATTTCGAGCACTGCGGCCACGCGGATTGCGAAACCATTCAACGAGATCGCCGAACGTCTGCACAGGCTTCGGGTGATCTATTACAACCCCGAGGTCTACTCGCTCTATACCTACAAGTCCACCGGCGCGGAGCCGGAGGAGTACAACAAGTGGTATTTCAACAAGTTGGTATGGCACGAAACCACCTGGATGGGAATCGAGTGCTATAAGTCCGTCAGCGATATGTGGAATTACCAGGAGGTACTGCACGACCAGCAGCCGTCGTTGGTCGTCGAGTTCGGCACCTTCTGTGGCGGTTCGGCCCTCTTCTTCGCGAGCGTGATGAGGGAGATCGGAAAGCCTTTCAAAGTTCTTTCGGTGGATATCGACCATTCCCGCCTGCGGCCGGAAGCGCGTCGCGATCCCGACGTCATCTTCATGGAATCCTCGTCCACCGCCTCCGAGGTTGCCGACCGGATTCGGGCGCTCAAGAAGGAGTATCCGGGAAAGATCTTCGCGATCCTGGACAGCGATCACTCGAAGGACCATGTGCTCGCCGAGATGAAGGCATTGCGTCCCATACTGTCGAGCGGCGATTACCTCGTGGTCGAGGACTCCGTCCTCAACGGGCATCCGGTTGCGCCGGGGTGGGGGCCTGGGCCCTACGAAGCCATCGAGGCGTACGAGTCGGAATTCCCGAACGACTACATCCACGACGAAGAGCGCGAGGCGAAGTTCGGCTTCACCTGGGCGCCGAGAGGCTATCTGGTCCGGGCGTAGCGGCCCGCGAGTTCCTCCAGCAGATCGGTCGCACCGGCCACGCTCTCAGCGGGCGTGGCCAGCCGCTTCGACAGTTCGCGGACATTCGTGCTGTACCGCGGGGCCAGGATCGTGCGCAGGTCATCTGTCAGGGTTTTCTCGTTCGTCGCCGAAAATCGCCGCGCCGCACCCACTTTGAGTCGCTTGAGCTGAGCTCCCCAAAGCGTCTGGTGCATGTCCGTCGACAGGATCAGTGTCGGCACCCCGGCGCGCAGACCCAACGCGGTGGTACCCGTGCCACCGTGGTGTACGACGGCGCGGCAGGCTGGGAACACCGTCGCATAGTTCACCGCTCCTACCACCTTGACGTGGTCATAGGCAGGGACGTCCTCGAAGTCGACGCCGGCGGTGCCGACCAGAGCCCGCTCGCCGAGTTGTGCGCACGCGCCGGCGATCATCGCGATGGTGTCCGCCGGGGATTTTATCGGCATACTCCCGAACCCGAAGAAGATCGGTGGTGTCCCCGCGGAGATCCACGACGCGACCTCCTCGTCGACGTCGGTCGGCAGTTCCATGGTCAACGTGCCGATGAACGGCCGTGTGTCACCCCATTTCGCCCATTCGGCCGCCAGGCCGGGGAAACAGGCTTCGTCGTAGGCCTGGATCTCCAGACCTCCCCGGGCGGCGATCCACCAGGGCCACGGCCCCTTGGCCTTCGGCAGGCCCAGCGCGCGGCGCTGCGCGGCGTCGACCTTGCGCTCGGAACCGCCCCGCGACAGCCATTCGTACACGGTGAGTGCCCGCCGCAACAACGGCGCGGGGATGGACGGCAGCACCTGGCCGTTGGCACGGGTCGGGAACCAGTGCAGGGTGGCCAGCGGAATGCCTTGATGCTCAGCGACGTTGGAGGCCAGCCGCTCGAAGGCCAGGTTACTCGTGAACAACAGGTCAGCGTCTTTGGTCAGTGCCGTCAACGTCGTACTCATGCCGGCCCAACTCGCGCGCGGAGTGGAGATGGCGCGGTTCAACCGGACCAACTCGCGGATCTTCCAGGGCGTGCGGAACAGACATGTCCAATAGTCGCGGTATGCGTCCACGATGTCTTGGAGTTTGGGACCGTACGCGACGGCGGGGATACCGGCGGACTCGGTGAAGTCGATGAGGTCGGGTGGGACCGCCATCTGCACCTCGTGACCGCGCCGCAGTAGCTCGCGCCCGACCGCTGCACACGGTTCGACCTCACCGCGGCTGCCCCAGCTTGCCAGGACGAATCTCATCGGGCCCCCACCGTTTTCGATCGTGCGAAGTCCTCGACCAGGGTGGCCGCCAGCGCTGCTCCCTCGGCGGGTTTGGTCATCTGGGTGGAGAGCTCGCGGACGCGGGTGCGGTATCGCGGTTGCAGGATCGTCCTCAGGTCGGACACCAACGTCTCCTCGTCGGCTCCCGAGAATCGCCGTCCGGTACCGACTTTGAGTCGCTTGATCTGCGATCCCCACAAAGCCTGGTTCGCGTCGGTCGACAGGATCAACGTCGGGACCCCCGCCCGCAAGCCCAACGCGGTCGTACCCGAACCCCCGTGGTGGACCACGGCCCGACACAGCGGGAAGATCGCCGCGAAGTTCACCACACCCACCACCTTGACGTGGTCGTACTGGTCGATGCTCCCGAAGTCGTCCCAACCGGCACATACCAGAGCGCGCTCCCCGAGCCGCGCACACGCGGACGCGATCATCGCCAACGTCTCCGAGGGCGATTCCACCGGCATGCTGCCGAAGCCGAAGAAGATCGGCGGAGCGCCCGCGCCGATCCAGGATGCGACCTCGTCGTCGGCGTCGGTGTCCAGTTCCAGTGTCAACGCGCCGACGAACGGACGCTGGGTACGCCACGTCGACCACTCGTCAGCCAGACCGGGGAAGCACACCTCGTCGTAGGCCTGGATCTCCAGCGGGTCACGGTCGACAACCCGCTGTGGCCACGGACCGCCCGCTTTGGGCAACCCCAGTTCACGGCGTTGTTCGGCTTCGACCTTCCTCGCCCACCCCCCGCGCGACAGCCAGTCGTAGGTGGCCATGGCCGAGCGAGCCAGCGGCGCGGGCAGGAACGGTGCCAACTGGCCATTGGGCCGCATCGGATACCAGTGGAGGGTGGCCAGCGGGATCCGCTGATATTCGGCGACATTGGCCGCCTGCACCTCGAAGCCGACATTGCTGGTGAGCAGCAGATCAGCACCGTCGGTCAGCGTGGTCAACGTCCTGCTCATCTCGCCCCAACTCTCGTTGAGGGGTTGCCACATCTCGTGCAGCAGCTTGTTCATCTCACGGAGCTGCCAGGGTCGCCGGAAGAATCCCGTCCAGAAATCGCGGTAGGCGTCCATCATCGATTGCAGATCCGAACCGAACCCGACGGTCTCGGGCACCGCCGCCGCGGCGTAACTCACCAGATCCGGCGGAACAGCCATACGAACCTCGTGGCCCCGGCGCACCAACTCGCGGCCCACTGCAGCACACGGCTCCACTTCCCCGCGGCTTCCCCAACTTGCCAGTACGAACTTCATGACCCGTCAGAGGCCTTTCGCTTGTCGAATGCACTCCGCAGCACAGAGCGCGGAGGCGCCACCGAGGCAGCCGTCATGATGAGCCGACCGATTTCGCACGGACATACTCCTCGACCAGATCAGCGGCGACCACCGCACTCTCGTAGGGCTTGGTCATCCGAGACGCGACATCGCGGGCTGCCGCCGCATACTCGGGTGCCAGAATGCGGCGCAGGTCTTCGAGCAGCGACTCCTCGGTCGTGCTCGAGAACAGCCTCGTGAACCCCACGCCGAGCTTCTTCATCTGCCGGCCCCAGAGCGCCTGGTTGAGGTCCATCGACAAAATCAGCGCGGGTACCCCCGCGCGCAGACTCGCGGCGGTGGTACCAGCCCCGCCGTGGTGCACCACGGCGCCGCAGACCGGGAAAATGGCCGCGAAGTTCACCACACCCACGACCTTGACATGCTCGAACTGCGGCAGATCGCCGAAATCGCCGCCCGCGGTACCGATCAGGGCGCGCTGCCCCAGCCGCTCACAGGTCGACGCGATCATCGTGATCGTCTCGGCAGGCGACGTCAGCGGCATGCTGCCGAACCCGAAGAAGACGGGCGGAGCACCCGCCGCGATCCACGACAGGACCTCCTCGTCGGAGTCGGTGGCGAGCTCAAGCGCGAGCGTCCCGACGAACGGCCTGCGCGCGGGGCGTTGTGCATTCCACTGCGACCATTCGTCGGCCAGCCCCGAAAAGCACACCTCGTCATAGCCCTGGATTTCCAGCGCACCGCGCCTGGCGATGCGCACCTGCCAAGGGGTGTTGACCTTCTTCAGCCCCAGTCGGCGTCGCTGGGCATCCTCAGTTCGCTTCGCCCCCAGATAGGAAAGCCATTCGAACGTCATCATCGCGGGCGCTCCCAGCGCCGCCGGCAGGAACGGCATCAGATGCCGGTTGGGACGAAAGGGGAACCAGTGCAGTGTCGCCAGCGGAATGTCGTGGTACTCGGCGACATTGGCGGCTGTCTCTTCGAAGTTCATCCCGGTGAGCAGCAGGTCGGCTCCCTGCGCGAGCGAGCACAACCGGTCGCTGATCTGTGGCCGGGCCTTCATCAGAGGATCGGAGACCTCTCGCCACATCCGGCCCAACTTCGGAATTCGCCACGGCTGGCGGAAGAACGACGACCAGTAGTCCCGGTACGCGTCGCTGAACGGATGCCAGTGCGGCCCGTATGCGACCGCGTTCAAACCGGCCGACGCCGTGAACTCGACCAGGTCCGGCGGAACGGCGATCTGGACATCGTGCCCGCGATACGTCAGCTCACGGGCAACAGCTGCCACCGGCTCGATCTCGCCGCGGCTCCCCCAGCTTGCCAGCACTACTCTCATCGCGAAGACGTCGTCCCCTTCAATCCCCGGCCACGCAGCCACGCAGGCGAAGGCCTCCGGCCCAGCACCTGCGGCCGGTACCGAACGTGCATATACGTGGCGGACGACGCCGGAAGTCCCCCCTCAAGAGTCAAACCCATGTCCGCTCGGCGTCAGGCCGTGTCCGCGCCGGGTTCCTCGAGGTACCACGGATTGGCGCGTGCCCAGTCGATGGTTCTGCGGAGCCCTTCCTCGAGGTCGACCTGCAACCGCCAACCCAGAACGCGCTGCGCCTTCGTGGAATCGGGGACGCGGCGCGGGATGTCCTCGTAGCGCGCACCGTAGCTCTGCGCGGTGTCGAAGGCCGCGGTGCTCGACACCGAATCCACATTGGCGATCTTGATCGCCAGATCGACGGCGTCGCGCATCGAGGTCTCGGTCATGCTGCCGATGTTGAAGACCTCGCCGATCGCCGCATCGCTGTCGGCGGCGAGCAGTGTGCCGGCGATCGCATCGTCGACGTAGGTGAAACACCGGGTCTGGTCGCCGGAATCGTAGAGCAACGGTTCACGGCCGTTGAGGATCCGGTGGATGCTCTTGGAGATCACGAAGATCGGGTTCTGGCGCGGCCCATACACGTTGAAGAAGCGCACGACGGTCACCGGCAACCCGTAGGCGTCGTGCATGCCGAACACCATGTGCTCGGCCATCGCCTTGCTGGTGCTGTAGCTCCACCGGGCGGTCCTGGTCGAACCCAGCACACGGTCGTCGTCCTCGGCCCAGGGCGTGTTCGGATTCTTCCCGAACACCTCGGAGGTGCTGGTGAAGACCAGCCGGGCGCCGTGCTTGTGGCACAACTCAAGGACGTTGCGGGTGCCGATCACGCTGACATCGACGACACGCAGCGGGTTCTCGACGTACTTGTTGACACCGACCACCGAGGCCAGGTGGAACACCGTGTCGACATCAGGTGTGATCGCCGCGGCGAGTGCTTGCGGATCGGTCACATCCCCTTGAACGAAGCGGAACCCGGGGTGCCCGTCGAAGCCGAGGCTGGTGTCGCGGGTGTTCTTCGCGTAGTCGAAGACTGTGACCGAGTCTCCGCGCTTGAGCAACGCGGTGACCAGGTGGGTACCGACGAAACCGTAGCCGCCCGTGACGACGACGTTGGACATGCTTTCTCTTTCCGTTCGCAGAGGGTGCCGCGTCAGCGGCCGATCCCCTTGTAGATGAAACCGGCCGCGCGCACCGCTGCTGGGTCGAAGCTGTTGCGGCCGTCGAGGAACACACACTTCGGTGAGGTCAGCTCGGCGAGCCGCGTCAGCGGAATACGGTGGAACTCGCGGTGTCCGGCAAGGACGACCAGCGCGTCGGCATCCTTGACCGTCGACTCGATGTCAGGGGTCATCGGGATGCTGGTCACCGACAACGCTTCCTCGTCCGCCACCCACGGATCGTGGATCGACAGGTCGCAGTCCGACTCCTCGAGCAGCGAGACGATGTACTTCGTCGGAGTGAGCCGGCAGTCGCCGGTGTTGTTCTTGAACGCGATTCCCAGTACCGCGACCTTGCTCTGCGCCACGGTCTTGCCCTGGTCGGCGAGAAGCTGTTCGAGCAGGCTGTAGGTATAGCCGGGCATGGTGTCGTTGACGGTCCGCGAGGTGCGCGGGATCGACAGGTCCAGGCCGAGCGACTGTCCCAGGTGGTTGACGAACCACGGATCCTTGGTCAGGCAGTACCCGCCGACCCCCATGCTCGGGCGCAGGATGTTGACCGGGCTGCCGCCCTTGGGCATCGTGTTGGCCGCGTCGATGACCTGCAGCGCGTCCATCCCGAGCTTGTCGCAGATCTTCGCGAGTTCGTTGGCCAGGGCGACGTTCAGATCGACCCAGACGTTGTCGGCGAGCTTGACCATCTCGGCGGTACGCGGGTCCTCGACGATGACGGATTCCACCCCGAGGGCGTGACGCCACAACGTCGCGCAGGCGCGGGCACTGCACTCGTCCACCGCACCGACGACCACCGGAATCGAGGTCAGCTCGTGGATCGCCTGGCCTTCGGCGAGCCGTTCGGGGCAGAACGCGAGCCCGAAGTCGACACCGGCGCGCAGACCTGAGGTTTCTTCGAGGATCGGACGGACGAGAGTCTCGGTGGTGTCCGGGGGCACTGTGCTCTTGAGGATCACCACGTGGCCGGGCTGCAGGTGCTCACCGAGGGCGCGTGCCGCCGCCTTGATGTCGTCGACGATGGGTTCGTAGTCGGGACCCAGCGGGGTGCCGACGTTCACGATGACGAAATCGTTGTCGGCGATCGCGCTGAAATCCGTTGTGGCGCGCAACCGGCCGATCCGCACGGTGTTGGCCACCATCTCGCTGAGCCCGGGCTCGGCGACCGCCGTCCTGCCCATGTTGATGTCGTCGACGACGCTCTGCCGGACATCGATCCCGGTCACCGGCCAACCGCGGTCGGCGAGCACGGCACCGATCACGGTGCCGATATAGCCGAACCCGACGACGGCGATCCCCGACCGCATGCCGCGCACCAGCAGATCGATCTCGGCGTCGCTGCGTCCGAACGCGCCCCTAGCCATGCGGTACCAAGCCTTTCCGGTGCCTTCCAGTGCCGTTCGGTGCCCTTCAGCCCCTCCCGCGAGGTTCGGCTACCGGCGGCAGTCTAACTAACGGATGCGTCAATGGTCTCGGAATGAGATTTTTGGCGAAGATCCCGGCCCGCGGTGCGCACGCCGAGGAACGGACCGGGCCGCCGCGTGCCTTTTGTCCGATCGAGTTCGCTCAGACAGCCGCCGGCGCAGACTCGTGCTGCTACTCTGCGCCCGTGCAATGGCGTCAGAAAAATGAAGAGCAGGCTCCCGGTCGCACGAACCTGGCATTGAGGCGTGAGGGACCCGCCTACAAGCCCGGCGAAATGGACATGAAAGCCCTCGGGCGTATCGCGGTGAATACGCTCAAATCACTGCGCCGTGTGACGAATTCCGCGGTGTCCATATTCCTCTACCAACCCAAAGGGACCGAAGGCGAGGAGTACCACAAGTGGTACTACAACACCTTCGTCTGGAACAAGACGACCTGGCTCGGTATCGAATGCTGGAAGTCGGTCGCCGACATGTGGAACTACCAGGAAATCCTGGTCGACCTGAAGCCTTCGCTGATCATCGAATTCGGTTCCAACCGCGGTGGATCGGCGTTGTTCTTCGCCCATGTCATGCAGCGTGTGGGGATACCGTTCAAGGTGCTCTCGGTGGACATCAGCCACCAGCGCCTCGACCCCGCGGCCAAGAACGACCCCGACATCCTGTTCGTCGAGTCGTCATCGATCGAACCGGCGATCGCCGAGCAGATCAAGCAACTCAAAGAGGAATATCCGGGCCGCATTTTCGCCATTCTGGACAGCGATCATTCGAAAGATCATGTGCTGGCGGAGATGAAGTTGCTGCGTCCGTTGCTTTCCCCGGGTGACTATCTCCTGGTCGAAGATTCGTGCGTCAACGGCCATCCCGTTCTGCCCGGGTGGGGCCCAGGGCCTTTTGAGGCCATCAAGGCATACGAACAGGAGTTCCCGGACGATTACACCCACGACGCGGAACGTGAGGACAAATTCGGATTCACGTTCGCAACGAACGGTTTCATGATCCGGAACTGACCCCTCGGTGCGGCTCGGCAAACCCGGGGCACGTCCCCGGGAGCCGAGATCGTCAGAGAGTGCTCGCCAGCTTCGCGAAGTCCTCGACGTGATCGGCCGCCGCGGCCGCACTCTGAGCAGGGGTCGTCATCCGCGCAGCGATCCCGCGAGCCCGCTCCAGATACTCGGGGGCGAGGATCCGGCGCAGGTCGGCCATCAGGGTCCTCGGGGTCGTGGTCGAGAATCTCCGGCCGGCCCCGACCTTCAGGCGCTTCAACTGTGCGGCGAAGAACGGCTGATCCGGCAACGTCCACAGGACCAGTTGGGGCACACCTGCACGCAGGCAGGCGGCCAGCGTGCCCGAGCCGCCGTGGTGCACCACCGCCCGGCAGAGCGGGAAGATCGTCGCGTAGTTGACCTGGCCCACCACCTTGACGTGGTCGAACTGCGGTAACGCGCCGAAATCGGTTCCACCGGCCCCCACTACGGCGCGGTGCCCCAATTGCCGGCACGCGTCGGCGATCATCGTGATCGTGTCGGCGGGTGAGCCCAGCGGAACGCTGCCGAATCCGAAGAAGATCGGCGGCGTTCCGTCCGCGATCCACGAGGCGACGTCGTCGTCGGCGTCGGTGGGCGAGGCCATCGCCAGCGCGCCGACGAACGGACGCTTCGCAGGATGCTGTCGATTCCACTTGTCCCACTCGGCTTCCAGGCCGGGGAAACACAGCACGTCATAAGCCTGGATCTGCAGCGAACCACGGTCCGCGATGCGCCGCGGCGCAGACGCGCGCGCGGGGCCCAGTCCGATCTCCCGGCGCTGCGCGTCCTCGGCGCCGCGCGTCCCCCGCCACGCCGCCCAGTCGTTGCCCGCCATGAGCAGCCGGCTCAGCGGAGCAGGCAGGAACGGCAGCAGTTGGCCGTGTGGCCGGCACGGGAAGTACTGCAGCAGCGCCAACGGAATATCGTGCGCTTCTGCGACATTGGCGGCGGGCTGCTCGAAGATCAACCCGGTGAGCAGCAGGTCGGCGCCCGCGGATATCTGATGCAGCGTGCTGGTCATCTCGGCCCAGCATTCGGCCGCGAACTGTTCGGTCTCGCGCGCCATCCGGCTGATCTCGCGGAGCTTCCACGGCGTCCGGGAGTAACAGGTGAAGTATTCGCGCTGCAGTTCGAGGATGGGGCCCGAGTCCAGGCCGTAGCCGACGGCCGGCAGTCCCGCGGCCTCGGCGAAGCCCACCAGGTTGGGCGGGACCGCGATCAGCACATCGTGGCCGCGACGCAGGAGTTCGCGGCCGACGACGACCGCGGGTTCGATGTCCCCGCGACCGCCGTAGCTCGACAGCACAAGGTTCTTCGGGGAGTTCATCTGGACTTGCCGGCCTTTCGTTCGTCGCAGTGCCCGACGGACAGTCCGGCCATTATCGCTTCATTTTGACGCATGAGTAAGCGTTCCGGCGATGTGCCCGCCGCAACGTTGATACGATCCCGAATCGCCCAGGTGGTACACCATTTCGGGCCGACACGCGGAGGAGCACGACTTGGCTGAGGGCGATCTGGACGCTCATCTCGCAGAACGCGTGTCGTGGGACGTCATCGTCATCGGCGCAGGTATGGGCGGCGGCGTGCTGGGACATCGACTGGCACGGTCGGGGCGCAAGGTGCTCTTCGTGGAGAAGGGGCGGTCCACTCTGCCCGGAACACCGGGAACGATCCGGGGGGCCGTCGCCGAGCTCGCGGAACCCGAGGCCGCCCGGACACACACCGCCTACTACGACGCGCTGGCCCGGTCCGGGCGCACCACCGACGAGATCGAGGACATAAGCGGCCGTTTCGCGAAGCGCTTCACACCGTTCATCGGCAGCGGCACCGGCGGATCCTCGGCGCTCTACGGCATGGTGTGCGAGCGCTTCTTCGCGTCGGACTTCACGCCGCGGCAGAACTTCACCGACCCCGGCGACTCTTCGGTACCCGAGGCCTGGCCGGTCGATTACCAAGCGATGGCGCCGTGGTACGCGCAGGCCGAGAGACTGCTCGGGGTGCGCGGTCAGCCCGATCCCCTCCGGCCTGAGGCCGCATCCGTGGGTTTACCTGCCGCACCGCCGTTTTCGGCCGACAACCAGCCCCTGGTCGACCATCTGCGGGATCGGGGTCTGCACCCGTACCACCTTCCGATGGCCTGCGACTACACAGACGGTTGCACGACGTGTCAGACCTATCTCTGCGACCGGGGATGCAAGAACGACGCCGCGGGCAACTGCATACTGCCCGCCGTCACCGAACACGGCGCCGCGCTGTTGAGCGAGTGCCGAGTCCTGCGACTGGACGCCGATCACCGGCGGGTGCAGGCGGTGATCTGCGAGCACCGGGGTGAGGTCCTGACCCTGAAGGCGGGGCTGGTGGTGCTTGCGGCCGGGGCGCTGGCCACGCCGACTCTGCTGCTCAACTCCCGCTCGGGTGACTGGCCCCGCGGGCTGGCCAACGGCTCGGACTACGTGGGGCGCAATCTGATGCGGCACCTGCTCGATCCCGTAGAGATCTGGCCGCACGCCGACTCGGCCATCACCGCCGCCAACAAGGAGATCGGGCTCAACGACTTCTATCTGTTCGACGGCCAGAAGTACGGCACCGTCCAGTCATTCGGCGCGATACCGCCGATGGAGTGGCTGATCAACCGGCCGGGCACTCGGGGCCGGGCGCTACGCGCGATATCGCCGTTGGTGCGTCAGGTGTACAACCGGTTCTTCACCGGCGGGCTGGTGCTGGCCGCGATGATGGAGGACCTCCCCTATCTCGACAATCGGGTCACGCCGAGTCCGAACCCCGGTTCCGACGGCCGCCAGCGGATGCGCATCCAGTACCGCCTGCACGCGGGCGAGATCGAACGCCACAAGGCGTTCATGCGTCTGTTCGCCGATATGCTCACACCGTTTCGCACCCGTCGACTGGGAAACGGCAGAGACAATGCCAATCTGGGTCACGTATGCGGGACATGCCGGTTCGGGACCGATCCCGCCACGAGTGTTCTCGACGCGCAGAACAGGGCGCACGAGGTCGACAACCTCTACGTCGTCGACACGTCGTTCTTCCCGTCCAGCGCGGGCCTCAACCCGAGCCTGACCGTTGCCGCCAACGCGTTGCGCGTGGCTGCGCACATCGACGACGTCCACTTCGCGAACTGATCGCGCCGCGGCGCACTCGGGCGCCCGCGATCAGCTGGGCTGGCGGACGGGAAGCCCTGCCGCGCGATAGATGTCGTCGATCAAACTCATGTTCTCCACCGCCTCCTGCGGCGTATTCCGCACCGGTCCGCCACGCAGCACCGCGGATGCGAACGCGTCCAACTGATAGGCGTAGGTCGCGCGCCGTGGAAACCGCTCCACTCGTTTGCGCCCGTTCGATCGGATCGAGAGCCGGGGCAGAAGGTGGGGTGCGGCCGGGCTGAACACGTTGATCTCGCCGTGCTCACCGATGATCTTGGCGCGCGCCCGGAACAGGTCCGACGACCACAGCGCGCATTTGAGCCTGCCGGTGTGCCCTTCGGCGTACTGCACTTCGGCGGTCATCGCCGCGTCCACCCGGGGGTCACGCAACTTCGCCTGGGCGGAGACCACTTTCGGTGTCGAACCCCCGAAAGTCCGGGCCATGTTGGCCACATAGCTGCCGGCATCCATCATCGCTCCGCCGGCCATCGAGTAGTTGTAGCAGTTGGCGCTGAACGGCAGGAGCATCACACACAGCGTGATGTCGACGCGTTCGAGTCTGCCTAACTCCCCTGATGCGAGTATCTCTTCGACCCGCAGCGTCAACGGGTGGTGGCGGAACTGGATCGCCTCCATCACCACCCGGTCCGACGTCGCGGCGAGTTCGGCCACTTCCCGGGCCTCATCGCCGTTGGCGGTGAACGGTTTCTCGCACAGCACATGCTTATCCGCGTCCAGCGCCGCGCGCGTCCACCGCCCGTGCATGCTGGTGGGCACCAGGACATAGATCGCGTCCAGTTCGGGATCGTCGATCAGCGCCTCGTAGCTACCGTGGGCACGGGCGATTCCGTGCGTGGCGGCGAATTCCTCGGCACTCGCGTCGTCCCGGGCTCCGACCGCCGCGACCACAACATCGGGGTTGTCCTTGGCCGGGTTGAGCATTGTGGTCGGCGCGTAGCTGGATGCGCCGAGAACACCGATGCGCACCGGCCCCAAGCTGTCAGGCATGGATCTGACGCTAGCAGTTCACCGGCACTGTCGGCCGATCTTCGCCAACGCCAAAGTGCAAGGGAGATCACACTCTCCGTGTGGCGGACGTACCATCGCCGACATGGATCTGTTCGTCCGCGACACAGGTCCGCTGCAGGCGCCCGCCGTGGTCTTTCTGCACGGCGGACGGGTGAGCGGTTGGTCCTGGGAGCCGGTGATCGCCAGATTGCCCGGATACCGTTGCGTTGCCCCGGACCTGCCACAGTTCGGGAAAAGCGTTGCGCTGGGGCCGTTCCGGATCGATCGTGCCGCAGAGGCCGTCGCGACGTCGATCCGGTCCCGATTCGGCACAGCAGGCGTGCACCTCGTCGGATACTCCCTCGGGGCGCAGGTCGGGATCGACCTACTTGCCAGAGAGCCGGCGCTGTTCGCCAGCGCGGTGCTGTGCGGGACCTTCGTCAACACTCTTCCATTGGTGCAGCCCTCTGCGCGGTTCGTGGGTGCGCTGGCCCGCACGGCCTGGTCCCGGCGGCTGGTCTCCTACTTGTGGAACGCCCGCCCCCTGGAGGTCGCGGCGAACAGGACGGCAGACTACCGCGAGGACATGCGGTTGGCCCTCAGTGAAGATGCCGCCCAGATCGTCTCCGCATCAGCCGGCTTCACGGTGCCGGACGGTCTCGAAACATCGGAGGTGCCGGCGCTGTTCATCACCGGCGCCGGAGAACCCTGGCCCGCTCATCGCAGTGCGGGCGAACTCGCCCGCAGGATGCCGCGTGGAGTCAACGCCGTCGCCGCCGGTATGCGCCACGACTGGCCGCTGCGGTATCCGGAACTGTTCAGCCGCACCCTGCGGTGCTGGCTCACGAATGCCGATCTCCCGAGTCAGATCGCCGTCCGTTGACGCGCCGTCCTGCATTCACGTCGGCCGGCGTGGCGACAGACCCGCGACGCGGTAGATGTCGTCGATCACCGCCATGTTCTCGATCGCGTCCTGCGGGGTCGTCTTGACGGGTTCGCCGTGCAGGACCGCGGCGACGAACGCGTCGAGTTGGTAGGCATACGACGTGCGCCGCGGGAAACGTTCGGTCCGCACACCTTCGCCGGACCGGACGGTGAGCCGGTGAAACAGGTGCGGCAGCACCGGATTGATCACCCGAAGCTGCCCACGGTCGCCGGCCACCGTGGCGCTCACCCGCAGCAGCGAGGCCGACCACATCGAACAGCTCATCGAACCTGTATGACCGTCCGCGAAGTGCACCGTGGCGGTCATCGCGCGGTCCACCTCCGCGGCGCGCAGTTTGGCCTGGGCAGCCACGACTTTGGGAGTAGATCCACCGAGTGTCCGCAACATGTGTATCGCGTAGCAACCGGCGTCCATGGTGGCACCACCGGCAAGTGCGAAGTCGTAGCGGATATCGGAGAACTTCGGTAGCGGAAAGCAGAACGCCGCGTCTACCCGCCGCAGGGTGCCGAGTTCGCCCGAAGCGACGATCTCCTCGGCCCGCAGCATCAACGGGTGGTAGCGATGATGGAACGCTTCCATGACGACCAGACCCGAACGCGCCGCCAGTTCCGCGACTTCACGTGCCTCGTCAGCGTTCGCCGCGAACGGCTTCTCACACAGCACATGCTTGCCCGCGGCGATCGCGTGCCGAGTCCACCTGCCGTGCAGACCGTTCGGTAGCGGGTTGTAGACGGCATCGATGTCCGGGTCGGCGATCAGCGCTTCGTAGCTGCGATGCACCCGTGCCACGCCGTGCTTGGCGGCGAAGGCTTCCGCGCGGGACACGTCCCGCGCGGCGATCGCCGCCACCACCACGTCGGCGTTGTCCCGGGCCGGGTCGATGAGCGCCTGGGGAGCGATGTTGGCCGCACCCAGAATCCCGATCCGCAACCCGGGGGCGCGCTCAGACACCAGCGCGGCCGACCGGGCCGACGGTCGTCACTTGCGCCAAAACACGCCCGTGCCGTCGATGTCGACGATCTCAGCGGTGATGCCGTGCTTGGTGCGGTAGTCGGTGACCGCCATCTCGCACGCCTTCACGGCGCGGTAGTCGTCGACGATGCAGAAGCCGCCGGGCGACAACCTCGGATACAGTGCGTCGAGCGCCTGGATCGTCGACTCGTACAGGTCCCCGTCGAGGCGCAGCACCGCGATACTCTCGATCGGCGCGTCGGCAAGGGTGTCCTTGAACCAGCCGGGCAGGAAGCGGACCTGGTCGTCGAGCAGGCCGTAACGCTCAAAGTTCGCCTTCACCTCATCCTCGGACACCCCGAGGATGCCCGCGGCGAAATCGGCTCGGATTCCCTTGTCCGCCTTGTAGTTGTCAGGATCCGATCGAGGAACGCCCTGGAAGGAATCGGCCAGCCACACGCGCCGCGTGTCATCCCCGTAGGCCGCCAGCACTCCACGCATCAGGATGCACGCGCCGCCGCGCCATACGCCGCATTCGATCAGGTCGCCCGGCACATCCTCTTTGAGGACCGTCTCGACACATTCCTGCAGATTGGTCAGACGCTTCATGCCGATCATGGTCTCGGCCTCGGCCGGCCAGTCCAGGCCGAGTTCGCGCTTGTTCTCCGTGAAGGGGCTCAGTCCCAGACGCAGCGGGCTGAGCGTGTTGACGGCCTTGTAGAGAACTTTGCGTCGCAGGGGCCACTTCGAGGGGACGCGCTCTCGCATCCCGTAACGGGTGAGGTTGCGCCGCAATAGATCTAGATAGAGCGGTTGAACGCCGTTGTCGGTCACAGTCAAGAAGCTGCCCAATCTCGTGTACCTACTCCCCCTCCGCGGCAGAGTCTAGACATCCTTGAACTGCGCGATTCGGACTTTTCGAGAAAACGTTCCACACATTACTTGCCAGCAAGCCGACTATTGGGCGTGATTCAAGTATCAGTGCAGCTAGATGCGTTGCAGATATGTTTCCAGTGAATTAACGCGAAGGTTAGATATGTGCCGCTCAGGCCGCGGGGGTCAGCGCTCCGCGGCGGCGCGGTAACCACGCGCGGCCAGCGGCAGGATCACCGCGGTCAGCGCGATGGCCCACAACGACGCAACCGCGATCGGCCCCACCGCGGACTCGCCCTGCGCCAGCGCCCGCATCGCACCGATCGTCGCCGCCATCGGCTGGAATTGGATCAACGGCTGCACCGCCGACGGAAGCAGTTCCGGCGGAGGGGAACCCGAGCTGGCGAAGACCGCGCTGATCGCCGGAATCACCAACCACATCAGAACAGCACCCTTGGTTGTGCGCACCGCGATCGCGATCAGCGCCGCCGCGAAGATGACGCCGACGACCACCGGGATCAACAGGTACACGATCAGATCGAGCCACCCACCCTTGAACCTCAGGCCCAAACCGACCCCGACGGCAGTGATCAGCGCGGAGGCCACGAGCGTGCGCGCGGCTTCCGCCAGGAGCCGGCCCCCGAGCGCGCTGTACCGGTGCACCGGCAAGGTCCACAGGCGGCCGAGCAATCCGTACTCGCGTTCGATCCGGACACTGAGGCTGGCCGCCAGCGCCCCGAACATCGCACCGGCGACGGCGCACGTGGGCACCAGCCCGTAGAGGCTGTCGACGCCCGTGACGTTCATGACCGACTCACCGACCAGCAGGTAGTAGGTGATCAACAGGAACGTCGGGAACAGCAGAGCCTGGACCGGGACGGTGGGCTGCCGCCTCCAGTGGGTGAACAGCCTTCCGGCGAACAGGGCACTCTCCGTCAGCAGGGAGCCGCGCCGGATCATCGGCGCCGTCATCGCTGCCGCCTCTGGACCCGCACCGCGAGGGCGCCGAACACCAGCAGCAGTCCGACACACCACGCCGTGCTGATCCGAAGATTGTCGGCGACGACCTGGCCGCCGGCGAAGCCGCGCAGCGTGTCGGTCACCTGAGATACCGGCTGGTAGTGCACGAACGGGTGGAGCCAGTCGGGAAAGGACTCGAGCGGCGCCATTCCTGTGGACAGCATGATCAACAGCAACTGCGGGACCAGGAGTATCTGGCTGGATGTGCCGCTTCTGCCGATCTCGGATCTGGCCAACCCGGCGCCGACGGCATCGGCGCCCAACGACAACGCCAATGTGAACGCCAGGACCAGCACGACGAACGCGACCATGTGCCCGATCCCGCCGAAGATCCGGAATCCGAACAGATACCCGGCCGAGACCGCGACGATCAGCACGATCGAGCCGAGGAACAGGCAGTACACCATCCGCGCGACCAGTGGCGCCGCCGTCGAGATGGGCAGCGTGCGAAGGCGAACGCCGAATTCGGACTGCTGGTCCACCGCCGCGCGGTCCACGGTGACCAGCGCGCTCAGCATGAGGACCTGGACGATCGTCACCGGCAGCAAGTACTGGGCGTAACTGGTCTCACCGGTGTCGATCACATGACGCAGCGCGAAATGGAACACGACGAAAAACCCGACAGGAGCCGCGATCGCGAACGGAAGATCGTCTCGCCATTGACCGAGAACCATGCGTTCGGTCAGCGCACCCAGGGCGGTCACGCGATGGCGCTGTCACTCGGCAGGGCGCCGTGGTGGGCGCCGGCGCCGCCGGCCAACGCGTCGTCGGTCAGGTGCAGGAACGCCTCATCCAGGGACGGCCTGCGCAGCGAGATGTCGGCCAACTCCACGCCGAGTCGATCGACCCGGCGGAACACCTCACCGAGTGTCGCCACGCCGTCCGGCGCCAGCACCGACACCGTGTTCGCCTCGACGTCGACCTCGGGACCGTCCAGGTCGGCAACGGCATCGGAGATCCTGGCCAGGTCGGCCGGATCGACCGGGCTGACGGTGCAATAGCTGTAACCCACGCGGTGTTTGAGGTCTTCGGCGGTGCCGGTGGCGATGACCTGTCCGTGGTCGATCACGACCACCGAATCGCTGAGCAGGTCCGCCTCTTCCAGATACTGGGTGGTGAGCAGCACCGTGACACCCTGAGTCTTCAACGCCGACACCAGGTCCCACACGGCGCGCCGGCTGCGCGGATCCAGGCCGGTGGTCGGTTCGTCGAGATAGAGCACTTTCGGCGCAACGACGAGCGCGGCGGCGATGTCGATGCGGCGCTGCATGCCCACGGAATAGTTGATCACCCGGCGGTCGGCGGCGTGAGCCATGTCGAACTGATCGATCAACTCGTCAGCCCTGCGCCGTGCGGCCTTCCGCCGCAGGCCCCGCAGACGCCCGAACAGGACGAGGTTCTCCCGCCCGGTGAGCTGCCAGTCGAGTGCCGCCATCTGGCCTGTGGTGCCGATGCTCTCGCGCACTTTCCCCGGCTGACGGACCACGTCGTAGCCGGCGACCACTGCGCGGCCCGACGTCGGCCGCAACAACGTCGACAGGATCTTGATCGTGGTCGTCTTGCCCGCCCCGTTGTGACCGAGTACCGCGCAGACCGTGCCGGTCGGGACGGCGAAGCTGACGTCCCGCAACGCATGGATGGAGGCGCCGAAGGTCTTCGCCACACCGTCTAGCTCGATCACGAGAGCCGATGATAGGCGGGTTCGAGGGCGCTCGAACCGTAAATTGACGCATGCGACATAGTTGTGGCGATACTCTCCCCCGCCGTCAGCGCGCACCCCACCCGAGGACGAACTTCTCGACCTCATCGGCGGCCGCGGCCGCGCTGTCGGCGGGTGTGTTCATGCGCTCGGCGATCTCGCGGGCGCGGACCTGGTACTCCCGGCCCAGGATGGTGCGCAGGTCCGCCACCAGAGTCTTCTCCGTGGTGCTCGAAAAGCGCCGGGAAGCACCGACTTTGAGTCGTTTGATGGCAGCTCCCCAGACGACCTGGACATCGGCCATCCACAAGATCAGCGTCGGGACGCCGGCACGCAGGCTGGCCGCTGTCGTGCCCGCACCGCCATGATGGACCACGGCGCGGCACGCCGGGAACACGGTGGCGAAGTTCACCGAGCCGACGACCTTGACATGTTCGTAGCCGGGAACGTCGGCGAAATCGCTCCACCCCGCGCCGATCAGCGCCCGCTCGCCCAACCGCGCACAGGCCGACGCGATCATCTCGACGGTCGCGGCCGGGGACTCCACCGGGATGCTGCCGAACCCGAAGAAGATCGGTGGTGTGCCGCCAGCGATCCACGCCATGACGTCGTCGTCGGCAGCGGTCGGCGACTCCAGCGTCAAGGTTCCGACGAACGGCCTCAGGTCGCGCACCCCCGCCCATTCGGTGGCCAGCCCGGGAAAGCAGATGTCGTCGTAGGCCTGGATCTCCAGTCCGCGCCGGTCGGTGATACGCCGTGGCGCTGGACCGGGCGACGGCGGGAGCCCGAGTTCGCGACGCTGCGCATCCTCGACGTTCCTGACCCCACGCCACACCAGCCAGTCGTAGCTTCTCATCGCGGCCCGCACCAGCGGGGCGGGCACTGCCGTCACGACGTGCCCGTTGACCCGGATCGGGAACCACAACACCGTCGCCAGCGGTATCGCCCGGAACTCGGCGACGTTGCAAGCCAATTCCTGATAGCTGACCCCGGTGACGAGCAGGTCCGCTCCGTCGGTGAGCGCGGCCAGCGTGGTGCTCATCTCCGCCCACGCGCGGGTGCCGGGTTCACGGGATTCCGCGAGCAGTTTCTTGAGCTCGGGGAGACGCCAGAAGTTGCGGAAGAAGCGGGCCCAGAAATTGCGTGTCGACTCCAGCCAGGCCTGGTTGTCCGGTCCGTACCCGACCGCCTCCAGTCCCGCGGACTCGGCGAACCCGAGCAGGTCCGGCGGCACGGCCAGACACACCTGGTGATTCCGGCGCGCGAGCTCACGGCCGAGCGCGATGCCGGGCTCGACATCGCCGCGGGTGCCGTAGAACGCCAGCACCACCCTCATCGGGCGACTCCCCCGATCACGCCGCGTCCCACGCCCTATGCCCAGGTACCCCGGCGCCGGTGTGCCAGCGCGAGCACCTCCAGGGCGACCCTCACCAACGGCGGGGGCATCAGGCGATTGAGGTTCAGATAACGGCGCGAGTCGTCCACAGCGGTGCGGAACCCCCGCTCGGTCGTCTGGTACTCCTCGAAGACGCGGTCGAGAACGCCCTGCTCCCAGGGTTCGTCGCGACCCGCCGCGGCGAGCTGCCGGTAGACCGTGGTGACCCAGTCGGTGCCGAACGGCTCGGTGATGGGTCCGGTGTGCCGGTGATGGCGCAGCCCCGGTGACAGGAACCCGTCGATCGCGGCCTCGTCGGGGCTGTCGAGGTCGACGCCGAGCGCGGTCCCGATCCGCTTCACCTCACGACGCCAGTCCTCGAGCAGGTTCGCGAACTCCACGATCACGCGCGGCACGTCGCGGGTGTCCCGTTCGGCGAGCAACGTGTACTTCAGCCACCAGGCGCTGCCGAGTTCCAGTGACGACCTGACGTAGTTCTGCCGGTTCGCGCGCTCTTCGATCGACGCGGAGGCCTCCGCGGGATGGCGCATCGCCACCACGGCCGCGGGGTCGAATCCCGCCCGCCGGGCGCCCTCGAACCACAGCTCGATCAACGCGGTGATCTTGGGTTCCTTGATGACCACCAGTCGCGCCGGCGGCAGCGCTTGGAAGTAGGAGCGAATCTTGGCGATCGACGCCTCGTCCGCGGCGGTCGACGATCGACTTTGCTCGGGGCGCAGAGCGAGGTCGTAGGCCGAACTCCCGCGACTGCGCAGGATCGCCTCGTTGAGATGGATCGCGGCGCGCGGCTCCCAGAAGCCGCGCGGATTGTCCTTGGTCGCCCCCAACAGCTTCGGCGGCAGCGTTGCCCCGCACAGCGACAGAACCCGTGCCAGCGCCGAGGTCCCCGACCGCCCGAACCCGAGGACGAACAGGGCGACGGGGCGGTCTGTTCCGACTTGTGGTGCGCCCGAGCGCTCTTCGTGCATGTGTTAGCTGCGTGCTTCGACGGGCCGGCGAACGCGCCGCGCGCCGCACCGTACTGCGACCATCCTGGCCGAAGAAATGAGATCGTCTCGCGCCGCGTCAGGGTGGCTCCAGTTCACGGCGACAGGATATGGACACCTCAACCGCTTCGGCAAGGAAATCGGAGAACCCGCGGCGGGCAGGCGCGGCGCCTCCGGGCAGGCCGGTTGACGGTAAAGCAAATTTTCGCTGAGACTGCTCGGTCCGGTCCGCTACTCTCACCGTGACAAACGTTCCGAGCGCACCGCGCGGGCTGTGCGACGTCGCTCCCGGCGGCCGGGCAGCGCCGCGGCCGGAGCTCATGGTCATCGGAGGCTAATCAGTGGCAGTCCGGAATCACTCCGTGCGGTCATCCGTCGACGGCGGCTCATCTGACGGCAGCGCACGCGCGGACAACCGGCTCGCGCTGCTGGATCAAGCCTTCTACGAAGGACATCGGGCGGCCGGCCAGAAAGAGGTCATGCAGGTCGGCTGGGTGTACGAGCGTCCGGTCGACCTCGAAGGGCTGACCCGGTTCCAGCAGAACCTCGCCGACGGTCTGCTCGGCCGGCTCATCGAGCGCTCCTCGCTACCGTTCGGACGGCACCGCTGGGTACGCGCACCCGGCCCGGGCCCTCTCGACATCGCCGCCCGGGCCCGGCCCCGCGGCGAACTCGGCGACTGGTTCGACGAATGCACGCAGCTCACGATCGATCCCGAGGCCGGGCCCGGCTGGCGGATCGATGTGCTTCCCCTCACCGATGGATCGACCGCGGTCAGCCTGGTGCTGTCCCACTACGTGATCGACGGGATCGGCGGTGCCGTCGCCGTCACCGAGGCTATTCTGCAACTGCCGCGCGACCTGGGCTATCCGCCACCGCGTTGCCGTACCCGCGGGCAGGCCGTGCTGCAGGACCTCCGCGAGACCGCGCAGGAGTTCCCGTCCGCGGTACGGGCTTTCACGGCGGCGATCACCGAGGCCCGCAGACGCCGGGAGGAGGACGATCGGCCGGCGACGGCGCAGGCGCCCGCCGCGCCGGCCGGGGGCACGGACCAGCCGGTCGTCGCGCCCAGCATCTGGATCCGCTTCAAACAGGACGAGTGGAACGCCAAGGCCGCCGAACTCGGTGGCACCCACAGCACTCTCGCGGCGGCGTTCACCGCGCGACTGGACGAGCGCATGGGGCGCACCCACGGCAGCGTCGGCACGATCCCGGTGCTGCTCACCGTCAACGACCGCACCTCCGGCGACGATGCCCGGGCGATCGCGGTCTCCTTCGTCCGCGTGCACATCGATCCGCACGGGCTCACGACCGATCTGCAGGGCGCCCGCGCCGCGATCAAGGACGCGCTCAAGGCCGCGCAGGAGACCCACGACCCCGCCGCGGACCTGGTGCCGCTGACGCCGTACACGCCACAGCGGATGTGGCGCCAACTCGCCGACTACGCGCGCAACGACCCCGACCAACCCGCCGTCTGCTCGAACCTCGGCGACACCGGCCCCGCGGCGATCCGGCCTGATGGGACGTTGTGCGACGCGGCATTCGCGCGGGGGGCGAGCCAGCACCTGACCCGGCGCTGGCTGGAGCGCATCGGCAGCCAGGCGCACGTCTATTACGGCACGGCCGTCGAGATGAACATGGTTACCATCTACGTGTGCGCGTTCCGCCCTGGATCGGTGGACGACAAGGCCGGCCTGCGCGAGACGGTCGCGGCGGTGACGGCTGACTTCGGGCTGTCCGGCGTGCTCGAATAGCCGAAAGTCAGTGGGCCAGTTCCTGGTCCGGCTCCTTGTCCCTGTCCGGCGCCGCGTCCCTATCCGGCGCCGCGTCCTCATCCGGAAAGACCTGCTGGACCTGCCGTGCGTGCGCGACGTCCTGTGCGCTGTAACGGATCGACAGCGCCACCAAGGCCAGCAGCACCGCAACCCCGCCCAACCACAGCACGCCGTGCGTATAGGCGTTGTCGAGGACGCCGAGTTGCACATCGGTCATGCCGGTGACAGGCCCGGTGGTACCGCCCATGCGGAGCGTGCGCAGCGTGATGACAGCCTGGATCGCCATCAGCACCGCGGGCCCGCCGACACTCTGGATCATCACGATGATCGCGGCGGTCGGGCCGATGCGGTCGGGACCGACACTGCCCACCAATGACAAACCGAGCGGCACATTGATCAGACCTATCCCGAACGCCCCCACCACGATCGGCACCACCAGACCCGGAAAGTACGGCGATGCGCTGTGCAACGTGAGGCCGCCGAACGCCAACGCTCCCAGCACGAGGCCGCAGCCGGAGATGACGACGACCCGCGGCGCGAAGCTCATCACCAGCCGAGACGACACCCCCGTCCCGACAGCCATCGCGACGGCCATCGGGATGAACCCGACGCCGGCCTGGGCGGGGCTGTGGCCCATGACGTTCTGGACGTAGAAAGCGACCACCACGGTGAGGGTGAAGCTCACGCCCGTACTGAGGAACACCGCGATGAAGCAGGCGAGGCGGTCCCGGTCGCGGAACAGGCCGAACGGCACGATGGGGTTGACCGCCGACCGTTCCACGACGACGAACGCGACGAACGCGACCACCGCCGCCAGACCCAGCGTCACCGTGATCGGCGACAGCCAGCCCATCTCCGGTCCCGTCGACAGACCGAAGACCCCGGCGGTGATCGTCACGGTGGCCAGCACCGCGCCGGCCACGTCGAGTTTCATCGGCTCCTTCAGCGACTCGGTGAGCATGCGCCGGGCGACGAAGATGACCAGGATGCCGATCGGCACATTCACCAGGAATGCGAACCGCCAGGATGCTTCGGTGAGAACCCCGCCCACCACCAGGCCCAGTATCGCACCGAGGCTTGCGAGGGTGCCGAAGACCGCGATGGCGGTGTTGCGGGCCGGCCCCTTCGGAAATGTCGTGGCCAGCAACGCGGTACAGGTCGGGGTCACGATAGCCGCGGCCACTCCGTGCAACAGCCGGGCGACGACCAGTGACTCACCGTTCCACGCGATCCCGCACAGCACCGAGGCGAACGCGAACAGCGTGACTCCGGCCAGGAAGACGCGTTTGCGGCCGAAGGTGTCGCCGAGGCGACCTCCGAGCAGGATCAGCCCGCCGAAGGTCAGCAGGTAGGCCGAGACGACCCATCCCCGCATGGCATCGGTGAGCCCGAGTTCTTCCTGAATCCTGGGGAGCGCGAAGACCGCGATCGGTCCGTCCATCGCCGCGACCAACTGCACGCCGCCGATCGCGACGACCGGTCCCAGGAACTGTCGAGACCGCAGCCAAGTCGGGAGTCTCTTCCCTGTTGCCTGCAGCGCGGGCGTTTCAGCCGGCATCGATAGTGCCCCGCTCTGCGTCGTGGAGTGCCGCCGTAGCGCCAGACTGTAGCAGTCGGGGCACCGACCGCGCGGCGGAAAATGACGCGCTCGAATATTTACAATCTGTCCAGGCCGTGTCCTGTCCGCCGCGTGACTCGCGCTGACCAGGCAGAGCGGCTCGGGATTGCCAGCGATGGGTTCAGGGTGAGGCTGTCAGCCCTTGTGGTGTGGCGGGCACCGCCTCGCAACAGTCCCCCGCTCGACGCCCGGCGCCAGCCGGTCGCCCGCCCGTCTCCGGCAAAGTCGCAGGTTGTGCTCACAAGGTGGTTCCGTCGGGAAGCGGGGGCGACCCAGAGCAGGGATCCGCCGGGAAACCTGCCGCCACGCGCACGGCGAGGCACTTGCGCGTTTGCGAAAAACCCGCCTACGGTGGCTTCAACCGTGATTGACTCTGGCGTCAAATGCTCGCAGTTGCTGTGGCGTGCCCGACGCCGTATCGCGTGAAGCCGCGGCGCACGGCCACGGCGCGCGACTCCGACCGTCTGGCCGCGCCATGACGGTGAAACCGGCAGAAAGGTGGAAGGTGGGTTCTGTGGTCGACGGCAGCTTGCCCGACGTAGACGGTCGAGCCGTCGAATCAGGGGTGGAGCCAGCGCCGTCCGACGTCGCCGTCGAGGATCGCCCAGACCATCCGACCGACCAGTTGTCCGCCGCCGCACCGCGCGAGGCCCGCAGGCCGAGGCGCGGGCTCGCCTCCGTCATGTTCACGCTCCTGCGCCGGTTGTGGATCCCGCTCGTCGTCGTGATCGTGGTCGCCGCGGGAGGTTTCACCGTGTCGCGCCTGCACGGGATCTTCGGCTCGGACGATTCGCTGACCTACGGCGACACCGCCACCGAGGAGAGCAAGCCCGTCGATCCCAAGATCATGAAATACGAGGTTTTCGGCCCGCCGGGAACCATCGCCCAGATCAGCTTCTTCAACGGCAACGGCGATCCGCAGTTCCTCGAGGCGGTGCCGTTGCCCTGGACACTGGAGTTCCCGATCACCGGTGCAGCAGGGGTGGGAAGCGTTGCGGCTCAGGGTGACAGCGACAGTCTGGGTTGCCGGATCCTGGTGGACGACGTCGTGAAGTCCGAAAAGTACGAGACGCACGAAGCCAGCACCTTCGCCGCCTGCATGTTGAAGGCCGCATGAGCAACCATCAACTGCAGAACGGCCGTCCGCTGGTGGCGCGCACGATCCAGCGGATGGCGGTCCCGATCATCCTGGCGTGGTTGGGAATCGTCGCGGCGCTGAGCATCGCCGTGCCATCCCTGGAAGAGGTCGAACAGCAGCATTCGGTCTCGCTGAACCCCGTCGACGCGCCGGCGCTGCAGGCATCCGAACGGATCAGCGACGCGTTCGATTCGACCGACGGTGGCGGCGGCGTCGTGATGATCGTGCTGGAGGGCCAGGAGCCGCTCGGCGACGAGGCACACCGCTACTACGACGAGATGATCCGCCAACTGCGGGACGATCCGAAGCACGTGCTCGCCATCCAGGACTTCTGGGGTGACCCCCTCACCCGAGGCGCGGCGCAGAGCGCGGACGGCAAAGCCGCGTACGTCCAGGTGACGCTGACCGGCGAGCCCGGCGGGGCCTCGACATCGGCGTCGGTGGCCGCGGTGCGCGACATCGTCGAGAACACTCCGGCACCGCCCAGCGTGAAGGCCTTCGTCACGGGCCCGGCCGCCATCGCCACCGATGTCGGTGAGAGCGGCAACCGGACCGTCATCCTGGTCACCCTGGTCAGCGTCGCGGTCATCTTCGTGATGCTGCTGCTGGTCTACCGGTCGGTCGTCACTGTGATCGCCTTGCTGGTGGTCGTCGGCATCCAGCTGCAGGCCGCCCGCGGCATCGTCGCGTTGCTCGGCCACAACGATCTGCTCGGACTGACCACCTTCGGTGTGAATCTCCTTGTGGCGTTGTGCATCGCCGCGGGGACCGATTACGGGATCTTCTTCATCGGCCGGTACCAGGAGGCGCGCCAGGCGGGTGAAGACCGGATCACGGCCTACTTCACGACCTACGCCGGGGTGGCGAAGGTGGTGCTGGCTTCCGGGCTGACCATCGCCGGCGCCCTCTACTGCCTGAGTTTCACGCGCCTGCCGTTGTTCAACGCGCTGGCCCTGCCGACCGCGATCGGGGTCCTGGTCGCGGTCGCGGTGGCACTGACGCTGTTCCCTGCGGTTCTGGTGCTCGGAAGCCGCTTCGGCCTGTTCGACCCGAAGCGCAACCTGCAGGTGCGCGGGTGGCGCCGGTTGGGTACCGCGATCGTGCGTTGGCCCGCACCGATTCTCGTCGCGACGATGGCCGTTACGTTGCTCGGCCTGCTGGCGTTGCCTGGATTCAAGCCCAGCTACAACGACCAGAAATACCTGCCCGAGAACATTCCGGCGAACGAAGGTATGGCGGCCGCGAAGCGGCACTTCCCGGAGTCGGCGATGATGTCGCCCGAGGTCCTGATGGTCGAGAGCGACCACGATCTGCGCAACCCGGCCGACTTCCTGGTGCTGAACAAACTCGCGAAGGCCATTCTGGCGGTCCCCGGCATCGCGAACGTCCAGGCTGTCACCCGCCCCGAGGGAATTCCGATGGCGCGCGCGACGATTCCGTACATGCTCAGCATGCAGCAGGCCGGCCAACAGCAGTACATGCAGTTCCAGAAGACGCGGATGGACGATCTCCTCCAGCAGGCGAGCATGCTCGCCGAGATGATCGGGATCATGCAGAACATGTACGGCCTGATGCAGCAGATGGTCGCGACGACCAACAACATGGTCGGCACGACGCACGAGGTTCAAGACATCACCGCCGAATTGCGGGACAACATCGCGAATTTCGAAGACATGTGGCGGCCGATCCGCAACTACCTGTACTGGGAACAGCACTGCTACAACATCCCGCTGTGCTTCTCGATCCGAAGCGTGTTCGACGTGATCGACGGCGTCGACCAGGTGTCCGAAAAGCTCGACAACATGGTCGACAACCTCGATCAGCTGACCGTGCTGCTGCCCCAGATCGTCGCGCAGTTCCCCGAGATGATCGCGATCATGTCGAGCATGCGCACGATGATGCTGAGCATGCACAGCACCATGTCGGGCATCTTCAGCCAGATGGACAGCAGTGCCGGGGAGAACCCGACCGCGATGGGCAAGGCATTCGACGCCGCCCAGAACGACGACACATTCTTCATTCCGCCGGAAGTCTTCGAGAACAAGGACTTTCAGCGGGTCATGGACATCTTCTTGTCACCGGACGGCAAATCGGTCCGGATGCTGATCCTGCAGCAGGGCGATCCGGCCTCCCCCGAAGGTATTTCGCGCGTGGCCGACATCAAGAGCGCGGCCGAGGAAGCGTTGAAGGGCACGCCGCTGGAGGGATCGAAGATCTATCTCACCGGCACCGCGGCGATCACCAAAGACCTGGTGGTGGGATCCCGGTACGATCTGCTGATCGCGGTGGTGGCCGCCATCTGCCTGATCTTCATCGTGATGCTGATCATGACGAGAAGCCTTGTCGCAGCGATGGTCATCGTCGGCACCGTGGTGGTCTCGCTCGGAGCGGCCTTCGGCGTGTCGGTCTTCGTGTGGCAGTACGTACTCGGCATCCAGATCCACTGGGCCGTCCTCGTGATGACTGTCATCACGCTGCTGGCGGTCGGATCCGACTACAACCTGTTGCTGGTCGCCCGCATCAAAGACGAACTCGGCGCAGGCATCAACACCGCGATCATCCGCGCGATGGGCGGCACCGGCAAGGTCGTCACGACCGCCGGTCTCGTGTTCGCCGCCACCATGGGATCGATGGTCGTCAGTGACCTGCGGAGTATCGGTCAGGTCGGTACGACGATCGCGCTCGGACTGCTGTTCGACACGCTGATCGTGCGCGCCTTCATGACACCGGCCATCGCGGCGCTGCTGGGCCGCTGGTTCTGGTGGCCGCAGCCGGTGCGCACCCGGCCCGAGAGCGCCTTCCTGCGGCCCACCGGCCCACGTCCGCTGGTGCGCGCCCTGTTGCAGAGCCAGGGCCAGCAGCCGAAGTGACGCGACTCGAACAGGCCTCACACGTGGTGAGTGCGCCGTGAGCAACCATCAACTGCACCGGGGACGCCCCCTCGTGGCCCGGGCCATCCGCGGGCTCGCGCCGCTGATCGTCCTGGTGTGGGTGGGGCTGACGCTTCTCGTCACCTTTGCGGTGCCGTCGCTGGAGACCGTGGGCCGAGAGCAATCGGTGCCGATGAGTTCCAAGGACGCCCCGTCGGTGCAGGCGATGTCGCAGATGGGCCGGCTGTTCCAGGAGTCCAGTTCCGACAGCACCGCGATGATCGTGCTCGAAGGTCAGGAACCGCTCGGAGACGATGCGCGCTTGTACTACGAGGGCCTGGTCGCCGAACTGGAGAAGGATCCCGCGCACATCGAGAACGTGCAGGACCTGTGGGGAGATCGCCTCACGGCTGCGGGAGCGCAGAGCCCGGACGGCAAAGCCGTCTACGTGCAGCTCAATCTGGTCGGCGACCAGGGTTCGTCAGCCGGTATCGAATCCGTCGCCGCGGTCCGGGAGATCGTCGACCGCTCCCCACCCCCGGCCGGAATCTCGGTGTACGTCACCGGCGCGGCGCCGCTGCTGGCCGACATGCAACACAGCGGCGAGAGTTCCATCCTGAAGCTCACCCTGATCGGCGCCCTGATCATCTTCGTGATGCTGATGATCGTCTACCGCTCGGTGGTCACGGTCATCGCCTTGCTGATCACGGTCGGCATCGAGTTGTTCGCCGCCCGCGGCATCGTGGCCTTCCTCGGTGACAACGAGTTCTTCCTGCTGTCGACGTTCGCGATCAACATGCTGGTCGCGCTCGCGATGGCCGCCGGGACCGACTACGGGATCTTCTTCTTCGGCCGGTACCAGGAGGCGCGCAACGCGGGCGAGGACCGGGAGACCGCCTTCTACACCACGTACCGCAGCGTCGCCCCGGTGGTGCTGGGATCGGGTTTGACGATCTCCGGTGCGCTGCTGTGCCTGAGCTTCACCCGGATGCCGATCTTCCAGACCGTCGGCCTGCCCTGCGCGGTCGGCATGCTGGTCGCCGTCGCCGTGGCGCTGACCCTGGTCCCCGCGGTGCTGGCCATCGGCGGGCGCGCCGCGCTGTTCGATCCCACCCGCGTATTGGCCACCCGCCGCTGGCGGCGGGTCGGCACCGCGATCGTCCGCTGGCCCGGTCCGATCCTCATCGCCACCATCGCCGTGACGCTGATCGGTCTCGTCGCACTGCCCGGCTACCGGACGAGCTACGACGACCGCCGCTACATCCCCGACGACGTCCCGGCCAACATCGGCTATGCCGCCGCGGACCGGCACTTCTCTCAGGCCCGCATGATGCCGGACATCCTGATCATCGAGTCCGACCACGACATGCGCAATCCCGCGGACTTCATCGTGCTGCACAAGCTCGCCCGGGCCATCTTCCAGGTTCCCGGCGTGTCGCGGGTCCAGAGCATCACCCGGCCGGAAGGCACCCCGATCGAGCGGACGTCGATCCCGTTCCTGATCAGCATGCAGAACGCCGGCCAGCAGCAGATGATGCGGCACATGCAGGACCGCGTCGCCGACATGGGCACACAAGCCGACATGATCGGGCGGCAGATCGAGCTGGCGAAGCGGATGTACCAGCTTCAGGGCGAGATCACCGACACCACGATCAGATCGGTCGAGGTGACCAAAGAGCTGATCGTCGTCATGGACGAAATGCGGGACAACATCGCCAAT
Organism: Mycolicibacterium parafortuitum; assembly: GCF_002086815.1. Classification (GTDB taxonomy): domain Bacteria; phylum Actinomycetota; class Actinomycetes; order Mycobacteriales; family Mycobacteriaceae; genus Mycobacterium; species Mycobacterium parafortuitum. Next base: position 10,530 of record NZ_MVID01000031.1, on the reverse strand, counting down.
TTCGACGACTTCTTCCGGCCGATCCGCAACTACCTGTACTGGGAACCGCACTGCTACAACATCCCCCTGTGCTTCTCGGTCCGCAGCGTCTTCGACGCGCTCGACGGCGTCGACAAGCTCGCCGGCAAATTGCACGAACTCGAGAACGATCTCGACGAGTTCGTCAGGCTGCTCCCCGAACTGCTCGCGCAGATGCCTCGGACCATTCAGATCATGGAGTCGATGCGCAGCATGCTGCTCACCATGCACAGCACCATGCAGGGCACGTTCAGCGTGATGGACGAATCCGCCGCGGATGTCACAGCGATGGGTCAGGCGTTCGACGCCGCCAACAACGACGACTCGTTCTACCTCCCGGAGGAGGTCTTCCAGAACCCGGACTTCCAGCGGGCCATGAGTTCGTTCCTGTCCCCCGACGGCAAGGCCGCCCGATTCATCATCTCGCACAAGGTCGATCCCGGGTCGCCGGAGGGCATCGGCAGTATCGACCGGATCCGCGCCGCAGCCCAGGAAGCACTCAAGACGACTCCTCTACGAGGCGCGCACATCTACATCGGCGGCAGCGCGTCGACGTTCAAGGACTTTCAGGAAGGCTCCAAGTACGACCTGCTGATCGCCGCGGTGAGCGCGCTCTGCCTGATCTTCCTGATCATGCTGCTGATCACGCGTGGCCTGGTCGCCGCATTGGTGATCGTCGGCACGGTGGCGCTGTCGCTCGGCGCGTCCTTCGGGTTGGCGGTGCTCATCTGGCAGTACATCCTCGGTATGGAGTTGCACTGGATGGTGCTGCCGATGGCGGTGATCGTGCTGCTGGGCGTCGGATCGGATTACAACCTGTTGCTGGTATCCCGGATGAAAGAGGAACTGGGCGCCGGCATCAACACCGGGATCATCCGCGCGATGGGCGGCACCGGCAAGGTCGTCACCAATGCCGGACTGGTCTTCGCTTTCACCATGGCGGCCATGGCTTTCAGTGATCTGAAGGTCATCGGCCAGGTGGGCACGACCATCGGGATCGGTCTGCTGTTCGACACCCTGATCGTTCGCGCATTCCTCACCCCGTCGATCGCGGCGCTGATCGGCCGCTGGTTCTGGTGGCCGATGGTGGTCCGCCCGCGCCCCGCCAGGGAGCTGTCGGCCTCGGTGACGGACCGTCCCGTCAGCTCGACGACGTCCACCGGACAGCGCACGCCGGCCCCGGCAGCTCCGGAAGACCAACGGCCCAGCCCTGCTCCGGTGGTCGACGACTTCGACGATGCCGTCACCATGCCGATCTCGACGGGCGGAGTGGCCACACTGCCACGGCTGCGGCCCTGACGGATTCGGACAGACCCACACGAAAAAGCCCGGTCCCCACAATGGGGCCGGGCTTTTCGCGGCGCTGCGGGCGGGCTACCGCGCCCGCACACCCATCCCGATGGTCTCGTAGATGCACAGGTCGTCCACCCAGAACCGGCCGTTGAACACCACCAGCACCGCGTCGTCTTCCTGTGTCACCGACTGGATCTCGATCTCCGAGCGGGTGCGGCCGTTGGTCGGGATGACCTGTCCGCGGAACTTCCAGCTGAACGACTGACCCGAGGCCACCGGTTCGAACGCCGTGGCGCCGTCGGCGAGCCCGGACAGCCGGACCGCCGCGCGGGCCGCCTGCTGCATGGCCTCCAGCCCGAGCGATCCGGGCTGCACCGGGTCCTGGAAGAAGTGGGCCTTGAAGAACCACGCCTCGGGACGGACGTCGAATTCTGCGACGCACCTGCCCAGGCCGGCCTGGCCACCTCCGGGCCAGAAGTTCACCCGGTCGATCACCTGAAGACGATCCTGGGCCAGCCACGGTGCGCCGTCGAGCTGCGTGTCACGGTAGGACAGCGTCACCGGCGCGGGCTCCGAGAGTGCTTCCAGCACACCGGGTTCGACGCGTAGGCCGACCTGGTTCTTGAGCGCCTCGGGGCTGAAGAACCCGAACGCCGTCTTCATCGTCATCACGATGTCGTCGCCCTGGGTACACACGACCTCGAAGAACACGATCGTCGAGCCGCCGCCCTCGGCGAAGCGCTCCAACCGGGAGGTGACGCGCAGCGTGCCCACCCGCGCCGGCCGGTGCAGCAGGATATCGCCGCCGTCGAGGTTGCGGAACACCACGTCGTCGGAACGGTTCGCGGCGAAGCCGTTGTACGAGGACAGCCAGCCGCACGGCTGCAGCAGGATCTCGATCAGCACGGACAGCGGCACGGCATCGGAGCGGCCGGCCTCGAAATACCACTCGCCGGCGGGCACGTCGTACTCCGCGACGACGACGCCGTCCTTGGTCGGCACCCCGGGCGGACTGCTGACGCTGAGCACGCGCGACATGAAGTGGTAGGGCTCGTCCGGCAGACGGGGCGCGCGCCGCGCGCCGTCGAACGGGGCGTACAGCGCGCCGAACGCGTCCGACGGCATACCCCGCCCGCACGCCAGTAGCGCCCCCTGATCACCGCGGACGTCCTTGGTGCCCTCCAGGATTCGGACCGGACCCGGCGCACCCGGAGGCATCGGCCAGTCCGGGACCAGACGCATCCCGAACCGGCGGCAATGGAACACCTTGAACCCGTCACTACTGCACAGCAGCGACGCGAAGATCGTCGGAGTCGGCCCGTCGATGATCTCCTCGACGAACACCTCGTAGTCGAGGACGTGGTCGGCGTCGGGGGTGACCTGCCCCCGGCAGACGAAGCGCGCCATCTCCTCGGGCACCGGCTCGAACCGCCACCCGTCGCGCTCGATGGTGAACCCGTAGGCAGCCATCGCGAACGACAGCGCCTGGGTCGCCGCATCGGCCATCAGGGTGCCCGGCATGCACGGGTCGTTCTTGAAATGGCCGTCGTAGAACCACGCGTCCGTGGGTACCGAGGCCCTCGCGCGCAGATACCCTCTGCCCCACGGCCCGCCGTCCGGGTCGAACTCGGCGACCTCGTCGAACAACCGCAGCTTGCCCTTCGGCAGCGACGGGGTCCGGGAGTGCGCGGCGGCCATCTCGAAGCCGGTACCGAAGCAGGCGAACGAGTTCCCGTTCGTGAACGCCTCGATGTCGGTGCGGTCGAAGGAACGTTTCCGCGTCACCTGCGGCGGGTCGTCGCGGCGGGCGCCGTCCCTGGGGGCGTCGTCAGCGGCGTCCCACAGCACGCCATCGGAATTGGCGAGTTCCTCGTCGGAGAAGAACCCGGCCTGGCCGTTGCGCACCGAGATCGCCAGACGGTCACCGATGTAGCAGTCGTAATGGAAGAAGAACAGCCGGGTGTCACCGGTTTTCGCGTGCCCGTCGATGTGGATGTCGTAGTGCAGCGTCTCGCCGCCCTGCGGTAGACCACCCATGAACGTCAGGTCACAACCGAGCAGGCGGTACACGCGCTGGCTGCGGTTGCTGAAGTCGGCACCCAGCCAGGACGCGAGCAGCAGGTCTGCCTGGCCGGATTCAATGACCACCCCGGGCGACATCCGGCCGTTGTGCATGTACCACGCGTCGGGGTCGACGTCGGTCTCGGTGACGATGCGGCCCGTCCCCATCGTGCCGGGCTCACCGTCGATGCTCATCACCCGGTCGGCCAGCAGCAGCGGCGGTTCCGGCATCCGGACCAGCCGCTCGTACTGGTCCAGTTCGGCGAAGATCGGCCCGAGGACCTCCGAGACGTTGCCGCCGGCAAGCGTTTCGAGCTGGGCGCGATTCCACAGGGGTTCCCGGCTGACCGGCTGCGGCGGTCGCGGTGGCGGTGGCGCGGGGGCGGGCGTCGACGGGGCCGGAGGTGCGACCGGCGGCGCGGCGACAGGAGCGCTCACCACCGCGGCGGGAAGTGGCTTCGGTGCCGGGATCACCGGAGGCGCGGCGACCGGAGCGGACGCGACTGGCGCCGCGGCGACCGCAGCCTGCGCAGCCGCGGCCGGGGCGCTGCCCGCGGGCAGCGCACCCCCGGTGACAGCGGCCAGAAACGCGCCGCGCGCCTGGAGGAACGACGCGTGCGCCTGCGCCTGGCGCTCGACGAACGCGGTGTGGGTCTCGCTGACCGAAGCGACGAGATTCAACGCGGCGGTCGTCCGGTCACTGAGTGCCGCGGCGGCGGGCGCGGCCGGTGGCGCGGTGATCACCGTGGCACGGAGGGGCGCCGGTTCGGGTGACGCGGCCGCCGCGCCGGTGTACACGAGCGGTGGCAGGCTTGCGGGCGCCGCGGGCATGGGCTGTAGATGGGCGGAATCCAATTCCGGGTTCCTCTCCTGGGGTGGTTCCGGCGTCACGGCGGACACGGTCTCCGGCGCCGGCCTGGCCTCGGCGACATCGACGATGTCGGGCCAGTGCGCGGCGAGTGTCAGTGCGCGGGCATTCGTCGCCGGCGCGGGTGCGTTCTGCTCGCGCAGCTTCCGCATGCGCTCGTCGAAGGCGTCGACCTGGACCGGCAGGCCGTGTACCCACAGCTTGGACACGGTTTCGCCGAGCGCGCGCAGGCCGCGCCGTTCCTGCGGGTCGAGCGCGACCGCGACGTGCGGACGGTCGCCGAGGATCTTCGGGATCGCGCCGGTCAGAATGGCCCGCGGGCCGTGTTCGACGAACACCCGCACACCGTCTTCCCAGGCCTGGAGCACGGTGGCCGGGAAATCGATGGGCTCCAACGCTTGTCGCGTGATCGCTTCGGCGGCGGCTTCCCGGGTCGGGGTGTAGGCGCGGTTCACGGCGTTGGTGTAGAACCGGACGTCGGGAGCCGGGTAGGTCTCGCGGGTGTGGATGGTGCGCCACGTGTCGGCGAACGGTCCGACCGCCTCACAGTGGATGACCATGTCCAGACCCAGCGGCATCGCCCGCGCGCCGTCGATCGCGTCGATGATCCTGCGGCACGCCGCGGGATCCCCGCCGATCACGCAGTCGTCGGGGGCTTGCACGATCGTCATGTACGCCAGCGGCTCGGACTCCAGTGCCCGTTCCACCGCCGCCCGCGGCGCGGTGATCCGCCAGTTCTCCCACGGGGCGGACAGATCGTCGAACCCCCAGGCCTGCGCCGCCACCCGGCACTCCCCGGTCAGCTCGTCGCCGTACATCCCCGACGCCTCGATCTCGTCGAGCATCGGCTCCAGGTCCTGCCAGATACCGAACGCCAGTAGCGAGTTCGTCTCCCCCGAAGACAGCCCGATGGCCGCGGCGGGCTCGAGTCCGAGCACGGTGCGGGAGAACTCCGCCTGCGCCTGGCACACCAGAGCGCAGCCCGTCAGCTGCGTCCGCGGGGACAGCGTCGTGATACCCGCGCCGTACAACGCGCGGGCGAGTTCCCCGACGCCCGAGAACCGTTCGGCGAGAGCATCGCCGAGTTCCGGCCACGCCAGCAGCAGTTCGCGGCCGGCACCCGGGTAGGCGGCCGCGGCGCCGGTGAACGTGAACGCGAGCTCGCCGGTCACCGGCGCGTCGGCGAACGACACACCGGGAAGCACCGGAACCTCGCCGCGGTCGAACCGCTGCACGGCTGCCTCCCGCAGATTGTCCACGGTTGCCTGGCTGCCACCGACCACCGCGCACCGCACCGGGCCGCTGCCCCCTGGTTCCCCGCGACGCATCCGGCTCAGCAGGTCGTCCCGGCTGTCGCCCGCATACCGCTCGGAGACCGGAACGGCACCGATCGCCAACGGGACCGGGGGTCCGTCGGCCGCGGATACGGTGACCGCGTCGGCCCGGCCGCCGATCGAGTGCAGACGTGCGGCGCTGCGTATCGCGCCGGGGGCGGGTTGCGCCCCGTTCTGGTCGACGCGGACGCGGGTGCGCACTGCGGCGGCGCGGGCGGCCACCTCTGCGGCGGCAGTCGCGGCGTGTGTCCGGCCGAACCTCTGAGCGGCGAAATTCGGTTCTGCGGAACCGTCCTCGGCGGCATCGCCGTCCACGTCGACGATCGCGATGATCTCCTCACCGGCTGCCACGGCGTCGGCCCGGCGCTTGAGGACGAACGCCACCGCGGCGTCGCCGTGGGCGGTACCGGGATCAGGGCTGAGCGCATCGGCGGCGCGGGCATGTGCGGGTTCGCAGCACATGTCGACCGCACCGGTGACCACTGCGTCGAGTTCACGGTGGCGCAGCGCCCGGACCGCGATGCGGATCGCGTCCACGCCGGACAGTTCCTCGCCGGAGACCGTGAACCCGAAGCCCCGGAAATCACGCTGGGCGTGGATCCGGTTGGCCGGGATGTTCGGCATGGTCCCGATCACGCCGTCGGCGGTCAGTTGCGGCGCCGAGTCCCGGTTCGCGGACAGCCACGCGTCGTCGGCCATGTTGCGCACGCGCAGCCGCTGCCGCGCGATGGTCGCATCGCAGCCCATACCGACGACGACGCCGGTGCGTTCTGGCTCGGTGCTGACGTTCTCGAGTGCCTCGGCCGCGGCGGCGAGCATCGCCGTCTGCTGGGTGAGGCTGCCCTGGAGCTCCTTGGGAGGGAATCCGAGGCCGCGCAGTCCGACTTCCACCGTCTGCAACGGAGATGCCGGGGTCTGCGGGCCCAACGCGCGGCGACGGAAGCTCTCGGCGTCCGACGCGTCGCCGGTCACCACACCCATCCCGCAGATCACGATGTCGTCGTGCGGTGGCGCGGGCCGGCTCGGCTCGCGACGGGTCGCCGGACCGGAGTAGCTCTCGACGATCAGGTGTGCGTTGTTCCCGCCGAACCCGAAGTTGCTGACCGCGGCCCGCTTGACCGCGCCCTCCCAGGGGGTCGGGGTGGTCGGCAGCGTGAACGGGCTGTCGGTCAGTGTCTCGATCGGCTTGTCGCACAGCGCAGGTGGGATCACCGATGCCTGCATCGCCGAGAGCACGTTCACCAGGCTTGCCGCGCCGGACACGGTGATGGTGTGGCCGAGGTTGCCTTTGAGCGCACCGAGTTTCAGCGGAACGTCACCGTAGGCGGCGGCGATGCTGCGCAACTCCGTCGCGTCGCCGAGCGGCGTGCCCGTGGCGTGGCAGTCGAGGTAGTCGATGTCGCCCGGCGTGACACCGGCCTGTTCCAGGGCCGCGAGCATCGCCCTGGTCTGACCGGCGACCGCGGGGGCGAGGAATCCGCTCTGTCTGCCGTCGTTGGACAAGCCGACACCCGTGATGACACCGAGGATCCGGTCGCCGGAGCGTTCGGCGTCCTCGAGGCGTTTCAACGCGACGAGCGCGGCGCCCGCCGACGGCACCAGCCCGTCGGCGTCGGCGTGGAACGGCCGGGACCGGCCGGTCACGCTCAGCGCCTGCAGCGCGGTGAAGCCGAGGTGCAGGAACAGGTCGTCGGAGCCGTTGACCCCACCGGCGACCATCACGTCGGCGGTGCCATCGTGCAGCGCGTCGCAGGCCAGCTTGATCGCGTACAGCGAGGACGCGCACGCCGCGTCGAGGGCGTACGCCGGCCCCGCCATGCCCATCGCCCCGGCGACCAGGTGCACCGGCAGCCCCGAACTGAATCGGTTGCGGGGATCGACGTCACCGTCGCCGGTCCACACACTCTCGACGAACGCCGTGTTCATCGTGCTCGGATAGGACAGGTTGCCGATGATCAGCCCGGTGCGAGGCGCCGCGACAGGTCCGCCGAGCGCCTGCTGTGCGCAGTGCGCCAGCCACCATACGAGCGGGTCGAGGCGCTCGAAATCGGTGATCTGCGAGGCGAAGTGGGCCAGATCGAAGGATGTCTGGACGTAACCTCCGGTCGCCGACGACACCCTCAGCCCCGGCTCGTCACCGGCCAGCAGCGCCGCGGGGTCCACGCCGCGCCAATGGTCCCGCGGGGTCGGCGTGAGCAGACAGCGGCCGGCCAGGGTCGCGTCGAACAACGCCTCAGGCGTGCTCGCACCGGGCAGTACGCAACTGCGACCGACGATGGCGACTGGGTCGAACCCGCTCACGACCCGGTGCCTGCGACATAAAACTCCACGCCCTCGAGCGTCGCAACCGGTGCGCCGTCCGGGGTTTCGAGCGTGATGTCGAAGTCGACCCGCTTGTCGTTGACCGGGTGGGCCGCCAGCCGGCACCGCAGCGTCCCCGCGTCGGCGAACGACTGGTGCAGCACGACCCGCGCGATGCGAACGGGCAGCACGAGCGGGCGACCGTGGGCGTTGGCCCACAGGATTCCGAGCTGCAGCCCGCCGTCGACGCTGGCCGCGTCGATGGCCCAGTTGTCCTGAGGCCAGCCCAGATCCGCGCGGTTCTTGAGCCGGGCGGCTCCGCCCGCCTCGCCGAACCCGTCGAGGGATTCGATGACCCCGAACCGGGGCCCGTGGAACAGCGGACCGGCGTACGCGTCGGCGACGCCGAACGGCCAGCTGCCGCCGTCGATCTGAGGCACCGCCAGAGCCGGCGCACCGGTATCCGGTTCGAGCACGGCACGATAGCGCGCCCGGCCCTCACAGTCCTGCACCGTGACGGTGTAGGAGGTCCCGGAGGGTTCGAAGTCGATGGCCAGATCCTGGTGTTCGGCGGCCGCGAACGTCACGCCGGACAGCACCTGGAAGTCGCGGACGACCAGCCCGGTGTCGGCGACCAGTCCTCGCGCCGCGCGCAGCATCGCGTCGAGCACGATCACCACGGGCACCACGATCTGTCCCCGGACCTGATGGTCCTCCAGCATCGGCAGGGTCGCGGTCGACACATCCCATTCCAGGTGGGCGGCACGCAACCGGCGCTGCGCCGGGGCGGCGACGACGACCGCGGTGGCCGGGGCGCGGCGCAGCGCGGTGTCGGCGAAGAACCGTGCGCCCTCGTCGATCGGGATGACGTTCACCCCGGAGTCGAGGAAGCGGCTCTTGAGGGTCTCGTCGACCATGCCGCCGTCCCACGGGCCCCACCCGAACGCGCGCACCACACATGCGTCGCCACGGCGCGCGGACTCGCGGGCGGCGATGGACTCAAGCGCCGCGTTGGCCGCCGCGTATGCCGCCTGACCGGGATTTCCGGCCCGTGCGGCGATGGATGAGAACAGCGAGATGAACCGCAGGTCATCGGATTCGGTGGCGTCCAGGAGAGCCTCGGCACCGACCAGCTTCGTGGTGAACACCTTGACGAAACCTGCGTCGTCGAGATCTTCGATGCGCTTGTCGGCCAGCACGCCGGCGCCGTGCACCACCCCGACGATCGGCCCCAGGTCCCTGCGTACCTCGTCGAGCACACCGTCGAGCGCGGCCCGATCGGTGATGCTGGCCGAGAAGTAGCGCGCCGGGGTGCCCTGCCGCTCCGCCGTGGCGAGCGTCTGACGAACCTCCCGCTCCGCCAGCAGCGCCTCCGCCTGGGCGCGGGCCTGCGGCAGGCTCAGCTGCTCGCCGCGAGCGCGCGCCGCCGCTGCGAGCGCGGTGGCGATCTCGGTGGCCGTGGTCCCGGTCGGTTCGTCGGCGGCCGCGTCCCGCAACGGGGTGCGACCGAGCAGGGCCAGCCTCAGCCCGTGTTGCTTGGCCAGCGCCAGCGCGGACGAGGCGGTCACACCCCGGGCGCCGCCGGTCACCACCACGACACCGCCCTCGGGTACCTCGATCGTCTCGCCGGAGCCGACCGAGGACGCGACCTCGTCGACGGCGACCAGGCGGGAACCGTCCGCCCTCAGCGCGACCTCGATGCCGCTGCCGCCCCCGAGCAGTTCGGCGACCAGTCGCTGTGCGTCGAGTGCCTCGATGTCGATGGCGCGTACCGACGCGTTCGGCCACTCCCACGCGGCGGTCTTGACCAGGCTCGCTACGCCGGTCGGCGTGGCGGATGCGGCGAACGCCGCACCGGTCGACTGCACGGTGACGAACAACCGCGACTCGGCGTCGCCGCGCGCGACGCTGCGTGCGGCGTGGAACGCACGCACGTGCATGTCGACACAGTCCTGGGGTGTGGACGCCGGGCCCAGCGCGGCGAGGCTGATCACCGCGCTCGCCTGCTCGGGAACCTCGTCGACGGACTTGGCCTTGATGCCGTGTTCGACCAGTGTGCTTTCGAGCTCGTCGGCGAACTGGGGATCCTCGCGGGTGATGAAGACCTCGCCGTCGCGCAGACCCGCCATCGCGAAGCCCCCGGGCGGCACCTGCCGCAGGGGCGCTTCGGTGCACGACAGACCTCCCGACGGCGCGCCGGCGGTGTCGGGCTCGTCGGCCGACCCGTGCCGTTCGGCCGACGTGGTGTCGCTGGAGGTTCCGCCGGCGAAGCCGCCGACGGTGTCGACGACATCCTGGAGGGTCCGCAGATTCGCAAGCTCAGAAGCCGGAATATCCGGAGCACCAGGATATTTCGCCTGCAACGCAGCCAATATCTCGACCTGCTTGATGGAATCGATGCCGAGCTCGGCCTCCATCTCCATCCCCAGCGACAACATATCCGCCGGATAACCCGTCTTCTCCGACACAATCGCCAACACCACATCACCGGTCGGCACCACCGGCGCAGCGGCCGCAACCGGCGCAGCAGCAGCAGGCGCCGGCGCACTACCGGCGAAACCCGCCACCGTGTCGACGACATCCTGAAGAGTCCGCAGATTCGCAAGCTCAGAAGCCGGAATATCCGGAGCACCAGGATATTTCGCCTGCAACGCA
>NZ_MVID01000030.1 GCF_002086815.1 Mycolicibacterium parafortuitum | reverse complement strand
GACGCATAACAGCCTCTCAAGCAGAGACTGTTGCAAACACCCCTTGAACCCGCCGGCCGCATGTGGGCATCTTCTTCAGACTCGGCGGACCCGGCCCGGATTTGTCGGTGGTCGCACGTATGTTCGAATTATGTCGAGGGCGGAGTTGCGGGACGCGGTCGGCGCGCTGCGCGCCGCCTTCGACACCGTCGCCGCCTGTGATCTCGACCTGCTGACCCGCGACGAGCTCGTCGAGGTCATGGACGAGTTGGAAGCTCTGGGTTGTCAGCTTCCCGGGATCGGTCATCGATTGTTGGCGCGGCTGCAGACCGAAACCACCGCCCGGGAAATGGGCGCGAAATCCTGGAAAGACGTGCTGCGGATCCGGTGGCGCATCTCGACGAGTGAAGCCAACCGGCGGTTGACTGAAGCTTCCCTGTTGGCGCCGCGGCCCTCGGTCACCGGGCCGGCGTTGCCGCCGCTGCTACCCGCCACCGCGGTCGCCCAGTCGCGGGGACTGATCAATCCCGAGCACGTCGAGGTGATCCGCAAAGCGGTCGACAAACTACCCACCTGGGTCGATGTGACCACCCGCGAGCAGTTCGAGGTCGACCTGGTGCGTACCGCGGTCGGGGTCGGGCCGAAGGAGGTGAAGGACGCCGCCGAGCTGACCTTGTTTCTGTTGGATCAGGACGGCCCCGAACCCGATGACACCGAACGCGCCCGCCGCCGCGGGGTCTCGCTCGGTAACCAAGGCGTCGATGCGATGAGCGCGATCACCGGACACCTCACCCCGGAAGCCCGCGCAGTCTGGGAGGCGATCTTCGCCAAGTACGCCGCCCCGGGTATGTGCAATCCCGCCGATCCGCAACCCTGCACGTCAGGCACCCCAAGTCAGGCGCAGATCGACGGCGATGACCGCAGCCTGGCGCAGCGCCAGCATGATGCGCTGATCGCGGTCGGGCGGATCGCGTTGATGAGCGGGGAACTCGGCCAACTCAACGGGCTGCCGGTGTCGATCATCATCCGCACCACACTGCAAGACCTGGAATCGCGTGCCGGGGTCGGCACCACCGGCGGTGGCACCAGGATGCCCATCAAGGACGTGATCCGGATGGGTTCGCACGCCAACCACTACCTCGCCGTGTTCGACAAGGCCACCGGGTCGGCGCTGGATCTGTTCCGCACCAAACGCATCGCCTCGCCAGAACAGCGGATCATGTTGATCGCCCGCGACGGCGGTTGTACCAAGCCGTGCTGCCCCGTCGGCGCCTACGGCGCCCAGGTTCATCACGTCGTCAGCGACTGGGCCCGCGGCGGTCTGACCAACATCGACGACCTCGGCCTGGCCTGCCCACCGGACAACCGCAGCGTCAACAACGAGGATCCCACCGCCTGGACCACCCGGATGAACACCCGTGGTGAGGTCGAATGGATCCCACCGGAGCACCTCGACACTGGCCAGGCCCGCGTCAACACCTACCACCGCCCCGAACGGCTACTGCGGCCACCCGAGGAACCCGAAAGCCCGAGTCAAACCGACAGCGCGGCAACCGAACCCGAGGACCGCGATACGAGCCCCGGCGAACCCGGCGGCCCTGCACCACCCGAAGACCACGCGGCCTGACCGCCGGCCCGTTGCCGCGCCGCTGACGACCATGGCGTCCGGTGGATGCGGCACGCCGCGGCGTGCAGGCAAGCCGATCAACTGCGGCATGCAGGCAGTCTTCGATCTGCGTTGCGGGCCAACATTCCTTGTTCTCTCCGCAAAGGCGCGTGGTGAATCACGGTCGACGTGGCGCCACCGACCGGTCAGTACGTGTTGGCGGAACAGCTCAAAGGCTGACCGGTACTCACACGGACGCGGCGAGTGCTTCCTGCAATCCGCGCGTCGCCAGCACGTCGGCCAGCTCGTTGTCGGCGATGCCGGAATGTCCCTTCACCCAGAACCATTCGACCCGGTGCTGCGCGCAGGCGGTCCGCAATCTGCGCCACAGATCAGCGTTCTTCACCGGCTGCTTGGCGGCGGTCAGCCATCCGTTGCGCTCCCAGCCGAGCACCCATTGGGTGATGCCGTTACGGACGTAGGTGCTGTCGGTGTACAGGTGCACCGACACCGGCCGGGTCAACGCCTCCAGCGCCATGATCGGCGCGGTCAGTTCCATCCGGTTGTTACTCGTCTGCTCCGGTTCGCCGCCGAACATCTCCCGGACGTGGTGGCGGTGCCTCAGCACCGCACCCCAGCCGCCAGGGCCGGGGTTGGGCCGGCAACCGCCGTCGGTATGGATGACCACGACGTCCTCGGTGGGGCTGGGCGCGGCGGTGTCGGTCACCCGCCGAGGATAGGCGTGCCCCTGGCGGGGGCGCTCATCGACTCGCCGAGATGAATGCTGTCGGCACCGACATGCCGACCTCCCGGTGCCGCAGCGTGGTGATCCGTCGGCCCGGTTGCACGGCATCCTTGACCGGGGTGGTGTGCTCACCGAGGAACGCCGCGGTGGCATCGACGTCGGCCACGGTGAACGTGACACCCCACAGCGTCGACGGGCCTGCTCCGGCGTCGCCCGGCGCGCCGACAACCTCGAGGATCACCTCCCCGAGCCGGAAGAAGATCTGCCTGACCGCACGCCCGCCGAGTTCGGCGTCGCGCTCGCGGCGCGGGGCCACACCTATCGCGGCGAACGCCTCGACGGTCCGGCCGAGATTCGGCGACAACAGCACGACGTGATCGATCGCGATGACACCGTTCGGGTGCGCGACCGGACCGGTGGCGATCGTCGCCGCGGACGTGGTCGGTACACCGTCGATGTCGCAGACGCCGTCCGACTCCAGCCCGGCCAACGCCCAGCCGGCGATACCCCTGCCCTCGGCACCCAGCCGGAGCCCGACGCTTCCGACCCGGCACACGTCGGCGTCGGTGGTGAACCCGGCCTGTGTCCAGGCGTCTGCGGAGTCGGCGATCGCCAACTCGGCGAGGGTGACGGCCACGAGAGGGTCAGGCGGTGAAGACGTCGATCGGCTTGCCGATGGCGAGCATCACCAACGGGATTCGGCGACTCGTCGACTGCTGATAGGCGATGTAGGGCGGATAGAGGTGCGTCATGTATTCCCAGACGTCATGGCGTTCCTCGTCGTCGGGCTCCCGCCACGCCGCTTCGAAGGCCTCGGTCGCCACCTGCACGTCGACGGTCGAGCTCGCGCGGATGTTGTGATACCAGTCAGGATGGCTGTCGGCGCCGCCCTTCGACGCGACGATCACGATCTCGCCGCCGAAGTTCCCGTAGATCAACGGCGTCACGTACGGGTTGCCGGATCGCCTGCCTCGGGAACGGAGCAGGCAGTGCGTGGTGAACGCACGACCGCCGACGGCCGAGAGGTCGAGGATATGACCGCGAGCGCCGCCCGATTCCAGATACGACGCCAGATGACGCCCGGCGAAGTCGTCGGAGGAATCGGTGTCACCCATCGGTCATCCCTTCGTCGCGTCCGCGTGGAACGGCTGCGGAGATTTCCGACTGTAGCGCCCGGCGGGGACGTCAGTCGTCCGAGGAATCCTTCTTCTTGTCCTCGTCCTCTTTGTCGTCCTCTTTGTCGTCCTCTTTCTTGTCCTCGTCGGACTTCTCGTCGGACTTCTTGTCGTCCGAGTCGTCCTCTGAGTCGTCGTCGTCCGAGTTCTTGTCCTTCGGCTTTGAGGCACCGACTTCGAGCACGGCCCAGTGGCTGGGCGACAGGTACACCGACCACTTGTCTTTCTCGCGGCCCAGCATGAGAACACCGTCGTCGATCTCCCACACGGTGTCGTCGTCGTGCTCGGACTCCTGACCATCGGAATATGTGAGTTTGAACGCCATGCTGCTGAGTGCCCGGATGGACTCCTGATTAATCGCACGGTAACGCGGGCAGAATGCGTGCGTGAGCTTCTCCACCACCAACGGCACGCGCGGCGCTCGCCAGCCCGGCGGCGGTTTCCTGCCTCGCCTGATCAACCGGTGGGCGGCCAGGCGGGCGAGGGCCGGCAAGAAGTTCTTCGAAGGGACCCGTGCTCTGGTGCTGACCACGGTCGGACGCCGGAGCGGAACCGAACGCAGCACTCCGGTCACGTATTTCGCCGAGCCGGGCGGGACATGGCTGATCGTCGCGTCCGCGGCCGGCGCAGCGAGAAACCCCGCGTGGTACTACAACCTGGCCGCCCATCCGGACCGAGTGCGCATCGAGTTCGACGGTCAGACCCACGACGTGGTCGCCGAGCAGTTGCACGGTGACGAGCGCGAGCGCGCGTGGCGCCGGATCTCCGACGAGTCGAAACTGTTCGCCGGTTACCAGGCCAAGACCGACCGGGAGCTGCCGATCATCCGGTTGTCGCGGCGCTAGACCGTTTCTGCAGCAGCACCGACCCCGTCAGGATCACCAGACCGACCAGCGCGAGCAGCGACCCCGCGGCCGCCGGCGCGCTGTAGCCGTAGCCCGCGGCGATCACCAGACCGCCGACCCAGGCCCCCGTCGCGTTGCCGATGTTGAGCGCCGAATGGTTCAGCGCGGCGGCCAGCGTCTGGGCGTCGCGCGCGACATCCATCAGCCGGGTCTGCAGCGCGGGCCCGACCGCCGAGCCGGTCAGGCCGATCCCGAACAACACGATCAGTGCGGTCCAGGGGTTTCGGGACGCGACCACGAACAGCGCCAGCATCACGCACAGGGATCCCATCGACAGGTACAGTGCGCGCACCACAGAGCGGTCCGCGAGTCGTCCGCCCACCAGGTTGCCGAAGAACATGCCGATCCCGAACACCATGAGCGCCACCGGGATCAGGCCGCGTGGCAGGCCCGCGACGTCGGTCATCGTGGTGGAGATGTAGGTGTACACGGCGAACATTCCGCCGAAACCGATCATGCCGACGAACAGTGCCAGCCACACCTGATAGCGGCGCAGTGCGCCGAGCTCGGCGATCGGGCTGGTGGTCTGCATGAAACGCAGCTGGAACGGCAGCCAGAACCACAACGCCGCCAGCGTCAGCACCCCGACCGCGACGACGAGACCGAAAGCGGCTCGCCAGCCCAGGGATTGGCCGAGCCACGACGCCACCGGCACGCCGAGCACGGTGGCGACCGTCAGACCGGTCAACACGTAGGCGACCGCTTTCGCCCGGTGCTGCGGCCCCATCAGATGGGCGGCGACCAGAGCGGCCACACCGAAATACGCGCCGTGCGGCAGGCCGGCGAGGAAACGCGCGGCGATCAGCGTCCCGTAGGTCGGTGCCAGCATGCTCGCGAGGTTGCCGAGTGTGAACACCACCATCAGCGCCAGCAGCAGCTTGCGCCGTCCCATCCGTGCCGTGACCGAAGCGATCAGCGGTGCGCCGACCACCACTCCCAGCGCGTAGGCCGAGATGACATGGCCGGCAGTCGGTTCGGAGACGCCGAGGCTGTGTGCGATGTCGGGGAGCAGGCCCATCGCGACGAACTCGGTGGTGCCGATCCCGAAGCCGCCCAGCGCGAGTGCGACCACGGCCAGCCAGCGCACGACGGGGTCGGGGGCCACCACCGAAGGCGGCCCGGAGGTGCGGTCGACCGTCACCGTCACAGTGCCCGGACGGCCGCGACGGACGGTGAGCCGAGGGTCAGCGCGACGGCGGCCAGACGCCGGACGCGGTCCCAGTCGCGCTGCTGTACCGCCGCGTCCGGTGCGAGCCAGTCGGCGACCACACACCGCACGTTCGGTGCGGCGAGATGGCCGGCGACGTCGGCGGCGGCGGCGCCCGCGACGGCGAACCGCGCCGAGGGGGCGAACGAGGCCAGCGACTTGAGTACGCGGCGGCCACCGGTCAGCACCATGTCGGTGTAGCCGTCGTCGAGCAGACGGGCCACGTCGAGATCGGTGCGGACGCCGGGAAGGTGCGGCAGTTCGGAAGCCCGCATCGCCGCGCACAGTTCGGGGGTCCCGTCGGCGGCGACGAGGAATTCGGCCCCCGCCGCGCGGGCGAGCGCGGGCTGCGCCGCGTCGGTCAGCTCGCCGGCACCGACGATGACGTCGGATGCGTCGGTGGCCAGGCGTTCGATCGCGGTGAGGGCGTGCGGTCCGTCCAGCGCGATGTGGACCATCGGAAGCCCCGCGGCCGTGATGGCGCGAGCGACAGGAACCACATCGGCGGCCTGCCCCGCGTCGTGGATACGCAGCAACGGCATCACGGGTGCGACGTCGAGCAGCGATCTGGGTTCCTTCATAGGGCAACCGTAGTCGGGATTAAGGTACTTATCAACGATACTTTTGCACTTGAAAGACATAAGTGGCTGAGGCTACGCTCGGTGCGTGCCGCTCTTCCGGACGTCAGCAGCAACCACTGTGGGGGAGCTGTACGCCCTGATCAGGGATAAGCGGGGGGCGACGCGCGCAGAGCTCGGCAAACTCACCGGTTTGTCCAGGACCGCGGTGACCGCCCGGGTGAGAGAACTCACCGCCCGGGGGCTGGTCGTCGAAGACGCGCAGGCGCCGTCCAGCGGAGGCAGGCCGGCGACCCTGCTGCGGTTCAACGCCGCCGCCGGGGTGGTGCTGACCGCGGCCGTCGGCGGTAGCCGGACCCGGCTCGCGGTGTGCGATCTGGCGGGCGATGTGCTCGGCGCCGCCGACATCGACCGGGAGCCCGGCTTCGGGCCAGAAGATCTGATGCCCGATGTGGTGGCCTGCCTGCAGGATCTGCTGGTCGGCTCCCGGCATCGCGGTGAGCAGGTCTTCGGAATCGGTCTGAGCCTGCCGGGCACCGTGGACCAGAAACGCGGCAGCAGCGTCGACACCCCGGTGCTCAGCGGATGGGACGGCGTGCCGCTGTTCCCGTACTTCCGCGAGCTGACCTCCGCACCCGTCATCCTCGGTAACGACGCGAACGTGATCGCGCTGGCCGAGTGGCGCGCGGGCGCCGGTCGCGGCTTCGGAGACCTGCTCGTGCTCAAGGCCTCCACCGGTCTCGGCGCCGGCATCATCAGCGGCGGGATGCTGCAGCGCGGCGCCCAACGTGCCGCCGGGGAGTTCGGCCACAACAAGACGGCCGCCGCGGCGGACCGGCCGTGCCGGTGCGGTGACGTCGGCTGCCTGGAGACCGTGGCGGCGGGCTGGGCGCTGGTGCAGGAGCTGCGCGACGAAGGCAGGACGGTACACAACCTGCGCGAGGTGGTCGCACTGGCGCACACCGGAGATGCGTTGGCCCGCAGGTTGATCCGCGACAGCGGACGATACGTCGGCGAGGTGCTCGCCGGTGCGGTCAACCTGCTCAACCCCGAGGCTCTGGTGGTGGGGGGCGACATCTGCGGCGCCTACGACATCTTCGTGGCCGGGCTGCGGGAGACGTTGTACGGCAACGCCACCACGCTGGCGACCAAGAACCTGCAGATCCTGCCCGCCTACCTCGGGGACCGCAGCGGCAGCATGGGCAGCGCGATGATGGTGCTGGACAACGTGCTCGGCCCAGCCGCGGTCGACGCGCTGGTCACAACTCCGTAAGGGCGCACGGCCGTTTCCGTGGCGGTCCGGCGGGTAGGAATGACACGTGAGTGACGAACTGGTTGTGCTGCTCGACCACGACGGCAACCGCGTCGGCAGTGCCGCGAAGTCTTCGGTTCACCACCGGGACACCCCGCTGCATCTGGCCTTCTCCTGCTACCTGTTCGACGATTCCGGCCGGGTGCTGCTGACCCGCCGCGCGCTGGGCAAGAAGACGTGGCCCGGGGTGTGGACGAATTCGTTCTGCGGACATCCCGCCCCCGGCGAGGCCATGGTCGACGCGGTTCACCGCCGCGCCCGGCAGGAACTCGGCGCGGCGGTGCGGGACGTGGTGTGCGTGCTGCCTGACTTCCGCTACCGCGCCGAGGCCGCCGACGGCACCGTCGAGAACGAGGTGTGCCCGGTGTTCTGTGCGCTCGTCGACGGCCCGGTCGCGCCGTCCCCCGACGAGGTGATGGACCTGGTCTGGGCGCAGTGGGCCGAGGTGCGGACCGCTGCCGCGCTCGGGTGGGCGATCAGTCCGTGGGCGCAGAGCCAGGTGCCGCTGCTGGAGGCCGCCGGTCTGCCCGAGTGGTCTCGCGCATCGGTGTGAGCAGTTCGGCTGTCCCCGCGGCCTTCTGCTCGCGCACGATGTTCAGCCGTTCGGCGTAGGCCAGGTCGTCGCGCCACAGCCGGTTCGCGGCGTGTCGCATGAACGGGGTGATCAGCGGCGCCACCCGGATGGCCCGTGCGAAACCGGGCCGGTCCGAGTGTGCGACGACGGCCTCGACCACGGTGGCGCGCGGAAGTCCGTCCCGGCCGTGACCGTTGGGCACGGCGTGGGTTTCGACCACGCTGCCCGAACCCTCCCCGTCGAGGATCCGCATCACGAGTGTCCGCGGTTCGGGGCTGGTGAACTCGGCGATGACCGGCACGCCGAGCCGGCCGATGCGGAACGTCACCGCGACGAGAAAGCGGTCGAGTTCCTCCGGGATGTCGGTGTCCTCGCCCGGGGCGCTGAGCACTTCGAGCTGGGTGAACGAGTACGGGTGAAACCAGGCGCCGTGCCACGGGTCCATCCTGTTGGCGATGATGTCGACGGCCTCGCACGTGCCGCGCAGCGTCGTCACCGCGGCCAGCCGGGGCGGCTCGGGCCGGGCCGGCACGATCGGCGCGTCGGTCGGTTCCTCGCCGCCGACACGGTCCAGTCGCGCCCACACCAGCACCCCGTCGTCGAACGTGGGCAGCGACGGCCAGTCCGGGCGCGCCCGGCCGGTCAGACGCAGGCCGTGCCACGGGCACACGAGGTGCCCGCGGTCCACGGTGCCGGTGCACAGGTCGGCCCCGAGATGCGGACATCCGGCCGGGCCGATGCGCACCTCGCCTCCGGTGTCGCGCCAGCAGACCAGCTCGGCCCCGGCGACGTTGGCGCCGAACGGTTTCGCGCCGATGTCGGTGCTGGCCCCGACGACGTACCAGTTGCCGCTGGGGCGGGCCTGGGAGCGGGCGAGCGCGGCGGAGATCAGCTGGGGGGACGCCTGCCGGTACGTCGGGGTCTGCCGCGCCCAGGGGGTGCGCGGAAGCACCTCGAAAGGCCAGGCCTTCTTCACCGAACGGGTGAACCGGCCCACAGCGCTCATCGGGGAACCCGCCTTTCGACACGGCCGGCCAGGTGCCGCAGCACGGGGGAGCGGCCGCGCACCGGAACGGTGTAGATATCGTGCCCCTTCACCCCGAAATGAGCGAGCAGGGTGTTGGCGGCGCTGATGCCGGTGGTCGCGGCGCGTTCCATCAGTGCGACCGGCAGATCGATGCGGATGCCGTCACCGGCGAGCGCGAGACCGGGATGCGGGGTGTGTACCGACGGCCGTTCGGCGAAGTCGCCCGGCGCCAGTCGCGGACAGTCGTTGCGGCACAACGTCTCCTCGTGCACGATCCGGGCTTGTGCCGTCTCCGGGTAGAGCGCGTGCATCCGCGCGATCGACGCCTCGCGCAGGGCCGGGGTGTCCTCGTCGACCGAGTATGCGTGCAACTCGACCACTGAACCGCCTGTGCGCGAGCACCATTCGGCGGCTTCGCGCTCGTAGCGCTCCAGCACGCTGATGTTGTCCAGCGGCGGCAGGCCACCGGTGCCCATGAACGCCGGACGGTCTGACCGCACCGCGCGATCCAGCCAGAGGCGCTGCACCACGAACGGCGCCGCGGTGCCGAGACGCCCGATCCGGCCCCGCCAGCCGGGGTCCCCGAGGGCCGGGGATCCGGCGACGATGGCCTGCAGCGCCGACACGTCGGCGGCGAGCACCACACCGTCGGCGCGGAGTTGTTCGCCGGCGTCGTCGGTGACGACGAAGGCGTTGTCCGCGGTCGGTTCGACACTGCGCACCGAGGAACCCGTCTGCACCCGCGCCCCGAGCCGCTCCAGGTAGCTGCCCAGCGGATTCCACAGCGCCGCATCGAAATTGGACGTCGCGACATCGAAGACCAGGCCCTCACTGGAGCCGAGGAAGTAGATGTGGAACATCGTGGCCAGTTCGGCGGCCGACAGTTTGGCCGGCCGGGTGAAGAAGCTCCGGGAGAACACCTCGAACGCCAGGTGGCGGGCCGCATCGGGGAAGTTGATGTCGCGCAGGAACGATTCGGCGTCTTGGTGGTCGAGCTCGTCATAGGTGCCCGGCACCGACACCGCGGCCAGCGGTGCCGCCGCGCGGGCGTCGAGGCGGATCAGGTCCCGCACCCGGAAGGTGGGGCTGCGCAGCGCGAACGCCATCGCGTTGAACGGTGGCGTGCGGGGCAGTCCGCGGAACGTGTCGCGCCTGCCGCGCGCGTCGACAAGGGGGTAGTCGTCGAGCGGGCCCAGCATCGACAGCGTCGGGTCGACGCGGCGGAGCAGGTCGCGCAGGTTGTAGTACTGGCGGAAGAACGCGTGGAAGCCGCGGTTCATCGCGGCGGACGTGCCGTCGGGCAGCTGCGTCTGCCATCCGCCGACCCGGCCACCCAGATAGGGCTGTCGTTCGTAGAGTCGCACCGCGACACCGCGTTCGGCCAGTGCGGTGGCGGCGGCCAGCCCGGCGATGCCGCCGCCGACGACCGCGACGGTCGGCCGCGACACCAGGTCGGCCGCGCCGGGCAGGCCCGGGGCGGCAGGATGCAGGACGCGGCGGGGATCGTTCACTGAGGTGCCCTCCCGAGGAACGTGTGCACGACGCCGCGCTGCCAGCCCGGCATGGTGTCGCTGTGGACATCGACGAACCCGTTGCGCCGCAGTCGGTCCCGGAACTGCTCGGCCCCGTCGAACTCGTTGACGCTGCGCCGCAGGTACCGGTACAGCCCCGCGTCGCCGGAGCGCAGCCGGCCGATCGGGATGATGATCGCGGTGCTGACCAGGTTCCAGACGGCGGTGGCCGCCACGGAGTCGCGGACCGAGTACTCGTGTGCCGCGAGCACACCACCCGGGCGCAGCAGCGCGCGCAGGGACTGCAGGACACCGTCGCGGTCGTCCACGTTGCGGATCAGGTACGCCGCGAGGATGCCGTCGAACGGACCGGTGACACCGGCGGCGGCCAGGTCCTCGACACGGCTGTGGGCGAACGACACCGTCGCGGGCCAGTCCTTGTCGCGCGCGCAGGCGAGCATGCCGGCCGATCCGTCGACGCCCAGGATCTGGGCGTGCGGTGCGACGTGCAGCAGGGCAGCAGTGGAAGCCCCTGTGCCGCAGCCGATGTCGAGAAGAGACAGGCCGCGGCCCTGATCGGGTAGCTGCATCCGGCGGGCCGACAACCGCAGGTGCTGGTGATATCCCGGATTGGATCCGACCAGACCGTCGTAGGTCTCGGCGCCGGCGTCGAACGCGTCGGGGACGTCGTAGGTGGGCATGTCAGCGCGCTCCGTGCCGGTCCGCCGCACCGCGGCGCACCCACAGCAGCAGCACCGCGGTGATCATCGCCCAACCGAACAGGAAGTCCTCGACCGGGATGTCCCACGGGAACCGGATACCGGTCGAATGGTATTCGTCGTACAGCACGATCGGGGCGCTCAGCTTGGTCAGCCAGCCGTCCACCAGCACCTGGAAAAAGGTCACGATCGCCATCGAGATCCAGTATGCGGCGGACCGGAACAGGCCGGTACGCAGAAACCGCAATTCCCACACCACGACGACGACCACGGCCAGGACGGCGGGCACCGTATAGCCGAGGCCGCTCACCGGCTGACCTTGCGCCGGGACCGATGCTTGGCCAGGAAGCCGAGGATCGTGCTGACCGCCGAGAAGGTCAACAGCGCGCACAGCGGGATCACGATGAAGAACATCAACTCCTCGATCGGGAACACCCCGATGTGCAGTCCGGTGATGTAGCGCGGGTTGTAGTCCCACACGTCGGCGAGGATCGCGAGCAGATCCCACACGACGAAGACGACCGCGACCGGGATGATCGCGGCCGCGGTGCGGCGGGGCTGCCGGTACACCCCGGACCCGAAGGCCTCCAGTGGTGCGGTGATGGCCAGGCAGCCGAGCATCAACAGCAGGTACTGGTACTTGTCGATGTCAAGCCTCCCGGTGCCGCAGACGTGCGGTGAGCGCGCGGGCCAGTCCGACGGAGGCGACCCGCAGCCGGCGCCCCGTCGGCACGGTGGCGCGCTGCGCGAACACCGCGAAGTCCATTTCCTCGATCCGGTCGAGGATCTCCGAGTACAGCGTCAGCGCGGCCGCCACACACGGCCGCGACCGCGGGTGCAGCATCGCGACGCCGGGCTCGGCCTGCTGGTAGACGCGCCGGGTCAGGGCGTGCTGTTCGACGAGCGCCGCACGCAGCCTCGGGTCGGTGCGGCGATTGCGCTGACACCAGGACAGCACCTCGCGATCGACACCGTGGGCGGCCAGTTCGTCGGCCGGAAGGTAGACCCTGCCGCGGCTGAGGTCTTCGTCGATGTCCCGCAGGAAGTTGGTGAGCTGGAACGCCTTGCCGAGCGCCGCCGCGTACGGCGCGGCTTCCTCGCGGGGCACCACCGTTCCCAGCACCGGAAGCATCTGCAGGCCGATCACCTCGGCGGAGCCGTACATGTACCGGTCCAGCGCGGCGCGGTCCGGGTAGTCGGTGACGGCCAGGTCCATCCGCATCGAGGCCAGGAAGTCGTCGAACAGCTGCCAGTCGATCCGGTAGTGGCTGGCGGTGTCGACCACCGCGTCCAGGACGGGATCGTCGCCGCAATGCCGTTTCTCGACCAGTCGGGTGAACAGTGCGGTCGCCAGCCCCTGCAGTTCGTCGGCGCGGTCGGCGACCGTACGGTCGTCGAAACCGTCGAGCACGTCGTCGGCGCGTCTGGCGAAGCCGTACAGGGCGTGCACCGCGGGCCGCTGCGCCGGCGTCAGCAGCCTGGTGGCGAGGAAGAACGTCTTGCCGTGGTGGGCGTTGAGTTTCCGGCACTCCCGGTAGGCCCGCCGCAGATTCACGTCCCGCACGCCCGCGGCGTCCAGCTCTGAGCCGATCATCGTTGTGCCCCAATCATTGCGTGACTATTCGTGGTTGTGTTCGGCTCCCGACCCCGGTGACCCGGTCGGCGGCCAGACGGCCCGAGACGATGGCGGTGGGGATGCCGACGCCAGGCACGGTGGATGACCCGGCAAGCACCGCGTTGTCGATGCCGCGGAGCGTGTTGGCGGGCCGGAACGGCCCGGTCTGGGCGAACGTGTGCGACAACGCGAACGGCGTGCCCGCCGCCATACCCTGGCGCGCCCAGTCCTGCGGGGTGACCACGTGCAGCAATTCCGCGTCCTCGCCGACATGAGGCAGGCGCGCGGTGACGGTGTCGAGCATGTGAGCGGTGTAGCGCTCCCGGTCGGCATCCCAGTCCCGGTGTCCCACAGCGGTGTTCGGTGCCGGAGCCAGCACGTACAGCAGGTCCCTGCCCGGGGGTGCGAGCGTCGGATCGCCGAGTGCGGGCCGGGTGACCAGCAGCGACGGATCGGCCATCGCTGTGCCCTGGTCGATGATCTCGTCGAACGTGCGCTCCCACTCGCCGCCGAACAGGATGGTGTGATGCGACTGATCTGCCGTGGTCTGCGGGGCCTTCGCGCCGAACTGCGCGACGACCGCCGACGGCGCCGGCCGCAGCGGCAGCAGCCGTCGCGGGGTGCGGCCGAGCAGCCGATAGGTGTCGGGCAGCTCGGTGGTCAGGACCACCGCGTCGGCGGGAATCCGCTCACCGGTGTCGGTGCGCACCGCCGTCACGCGCGAACCGACCCGATCCAGCGCGCAGACACCGGCGTTGTACCGGAACTCGACGCCCGCGTCGGCGGCGGCGGCGGCCATCGCATCCGGCACCGCGCGCATGCCGCCGCGCGGGAAGTACACACCGGAGACGGTGTCCATGTACGCGATGACCGCGTATGCGGCCAGCGCGCGACGGGGCGGCACCCCGACGTAGAGCGCCTGAAAGGTGAAGACCCGCAACAACCGCTCGTCGGTGATGAAGCGTCGCACCATCGGCTCCCACCGGCGGAAGCCGCCGATGGCGGCCAGCCGCGCCAACTGCGGGGTCAGCAGCGACAGCGGGGAATCGAAGTTGGCGGAGATGAAGCCGTCGAACTCCAACTCGTACAGCCGGCCCAGCCACTGCCGCAGCCGCGCATAGCCGGCGGCCTCGTCGGGACCGGCGAAACGCTCGATCTCGGCGGTCATCGCCGCGGCGTCGGTGTGGACGTCCAGGCTGGAGCCGTCGGCGAACGACGCACGGTAGGCCGGCTCTACCCGGTCGAGCGTCAACCGGTCGGCGGTCGACTCCCCGACGGCGGCGAACGTCTCGTCGATGATGTCGGGCATGGTCAGCACGGTCGGGCCGGTGTCGAGCCGGTAGCCCGACACATCGGCGCGGCCCATCCGCCCGCCGGGGTGGGCACCGCGTTCGACGACGGTCACCTGCCGGCCCCGCCCGGCCAGGTGCAGCGCGGCCGACAGACCGGCCAGCCCAGCGCCGACGACCACGACGTGGTCGGTGGATCCCGGGATCGACCTCATCACGCCAACCGCCTCGCGCAGGCGGCGGCCATCGCGGTCAGCGCGGCGTGCGCGTCACCGTCCAGACCGGCGATATCGAGGGTGTCCATCGCCCAGTTCAGGCGTCGTTCGATCAACTCTTCAATCCATTCGATGGTGCCGACCTCGGCGATGAGGCCCTGCCAGTGGGTGATGTCGGCCGGGGTCAGATGCCCGGCGGTCATGAACGCGCGCAGCCTGCGGCGCTGGGCGTCGGTGGCCAATTGATAGGACGCGGCGACCACGGTCGTGGCCTTGCGCGCGGCGAGGTCGTCACCGGCGGGCTTGCCCGTGATCTCCGGAGCCCCGAACACCCCGAGCAGGTCGTCGCGCATCTGGAATGCCTCGCCGACCGCACTGCCGTAGGTTCCGAGCGCCGCCAGGTGCCGCTCCGGGCATCCCGCCAGCACCGCGCCGATCTCCAGTGGCCGTCGCACGGTGTAGTTGCCCGACTTGCGCCGTGCCACGTCCAGCACCTCGTCCAGGGAAGGGAATCCGGCGCTGTCGTTGACCAGGTCGGCGAACTGCCCGACCGCGAGTTCGGTGCGCATCGTGTCGTAGCGCGGCCAGGCCCGCCGCAGCGCCGCGTCGTCGAGGCCGCTGTCGCGCAACATCTGCTCGGCCCACACCAGACACAGGTCGCCGAGCAGCACCGCCGCGGACTCACCGAACCGGGCGGACGAACCGGACAGGCCGCGGCCGTGATGCCAGCCCGCGAACACCCGGTGCGCGCTGGGACGTCCGCGGCGCATCGGCGACCCGTCCATCACGTCGTCCTGCATCAGCGCGAACGCGTGCAGGAACTCAAGGCTCGCCGCCGCGCGGATGGCGGCGTCGGAGTCGGCGGCGCCGCAGCGCCACCCGACGTAGAGGAACGTCGAACGCAGACACTTGCCCTCGGCGAGCAAAGAGCGCAGCACGGTCTCGGCGATGTCCACCGGGCCTTCGGACAACGAGTCGGCGCACACCAGGTCGATGAATTCGTCGACCGCGCGCAACACGCGATCGCGGACCCCGGCGTGCCACGTCAGGTCGTCGCGGGCGGTTGCCACGGCGGCCGAAGGCCGCGCGGCGAAGCCGTCAACTGTCCCCGGCCGATCGTCCTCGACCGTGGGGTGCGCACCGGGTGTCATCGGTGCGGGTAGATACCCAAAACCGGGTCGTTTAAGCATGCGCACCCCCGTCTGTCCGGATCCTCGCCTGGTGACCGCGCGCCGTTCCATCTCACCACGCGCGCGATCCCATCGACATGGGATCAGTGTTACCTCGTCAGTTCACAAGCGCCACAGTCTTGTTCGGCGCGTGAACGGCAGGTGTCAGCAGCATTTGACGTGGTCGTGGCGCTGCCGGGGGTGTGTGAGAGCGCTGCGAAACCGGTTGTGACATATGTATGACGGGTCATCTAGGGTCGATGGTGGGTGGCGGCGCGGGCCAGGCGGTCTCGGGTAGTTTCGCGGGTATGCGCCACTGGTCGAGGAGCGCATGCTCCGTTGCGGCAAAGGAATAGGTGTGGCGCGATATCTGCTCGCGGTGAGCCCCATCCGTGGCCATGTCATGCCGATGGTGGACCTGGGCGCGGGACTGCAGAAGCTCGGGCACGACGTGACGGTGTTGACCGGGGCGGAGTTCGGTGCCCTCGTCGAGAACGCGGGGTTGACGCTGCGGTGTCTGCCCGACAGCGTGGTGATCGACCCACCCGCGGCCGCGCCGCGATGGCTGCGCAGTCTGCCTGCGGCGGCGCGCCGGTTCTGGCTGGGGCGGGCCGAACTGGCAGATGTGTTCGCTGAACCGCTTGCCGCAGAAGCTGATTCGGTCCGCGCACTGCTCCATGACAGGCGTTTCGACGCGGTGGTCGCCGACATCACGTTCACCGGTCTGGTTCCCGTTCTGCTGCAGGACCCGCCGCGGCCACCGGTCGTGGTGTGCGGCGTGGGTCCGCTGACGCTGTCGAGCGCCGACACGCCCCCGTTCGGGATGGCCTGGCAGCCCGAGCCGGGCGTCGACTACCGCCCGATGACCACGGTCGCGCACCGGGTGATCATGCGATCCAGTCAGCGGCGGTTCGACGCCGCGCTCCGCCGTGCCGGGTCAGGCCGATCTCCGGTGTTCATCAGCGACTGGCCCCGCCTCGCCGATGCGGTGCTGCAACTGTCGGTGCAGGAGTTCGAGTACCCGCGCTCCGACCTGCCGTCCACGGTGGAATTCGTGGGGCCGGTGTTACCTGCTGCCGCCGGGCAATTCGTGCCGCCGTCCTGGTGGCCCGAAGTGACTCGTGGCGACCGGACCGTCGTCCACGTCACCCAGGGCACCTTCGACAACGCCGACCTGAACCAACTGCTCGTGCCGACCTTCGACGCCCTCGGCGGGCGCGACGACATCCTCGTCGTCGCGACCACCGGTGGTCGGTCCGGCCAGCGTATTGAACGTGAAACTCCTGCGAATGTCCATGTGGCGGAATGGATTCCATACTCCGCACTGCTGCCCCACGTCGACGTGATGGTCACGAACGGCGGCTACGGGGGCGTGCAGTACGCACTCGCGCACGGTGTGCCCCTGATCGTCGCCGGTGAGACGTCGGACAAGGCCGAGGTCGCCGCACGCGTCGACTACAGCGGTGTCGGCGTCGACCTGGGCACCTTCGCGCCGTCGGCCGACGCGATCCGCGCCGCGGTGGACCGCGTCCGCGACGACGATCGCTACCGTGCCGCGGCCCGCCGGATCCAGGCCGCGATCGACGCGTCCACCCCTGTCGACTCCATCGCCAACGCCCTCAAACGCTGCGCGGGCGCCTAGCCGTCAGACCTTGGCGATGACGTTCTCGGCGAACATCTCCAGGTTGCGGATCTTCGCGTCCAGTGGCTCGGTGTCCTGACCCATGATGTAGGGGATGCGGAAGCCGACGATCACGTCGGTGATGCCCTTGTCCTCAAGGCGCTTGATGCCGTCGAGGGAGTAGGCGTCGAGTGAGATCACGTGGATCTGGTAATCGTCGCGGTCCGCGGTGCCCGCCTCCTCGCGGAACTTCGCCAGTTTCGCGAGCAGGGTGTCGAGTTCCTCGGGATCGCCGCCGCCGTGCATCCAGCCGTCGTTGCGGGCGGCGCGGCGCAGCGCGGCGTCGGCGTGCCCGCCGATCAGGATCGGCACCGGCTTCGACGGCGCTGGCGTCATCTTCGTCTTCGGGATGTCGTAGAACTCGCCGTGGTACTCGAAGTACTCACCCGAGGTCAGGCCGCGGACGATGTCGATGCACTCGTCCATCCGCTTACCCCGCTTGGCGAACGGGACGTTCAGCAGCTCGTAGTCCTCCGGCCACGGGCTGGTGCCGACGCCGAGGCCGAGGCGGTTGTCGAACATCGCCGCCAGCGACCCGGCCTGCTTGGCCACCAGGGCGGGCGGGCGGATCGGGAGCTTGAGCACGAAGTGGTTGAAGTGCAGCTTGGTCGTGACCGCGCACAGCGCCGCGGTCAGCACGAACGATTCGATGAACGCCTTGCCCTCGAGGAACTCCCGGTTGCCGTCGGGGGTGTAGGGATACTTGGAGTCGGATTCGAACGGGTAGGCGATGCTGTCGGGGATCGTCATCGCGTGGTAGCCGGCGGCTTCGGCGGCCTTCGCCAGCGGGATGTAATACGTCGGATCGGTCATGGCTTCGGCAAAGGTGAATCGCACGTCGTCTCCTGCTCGTCGGTGACCGCATACTAGAACACGTTCTAGTATGCGCGTGTCGGAATTCCGCACGCCGGGACCTCCGGCGAGACCGTCGCGCGATCGCACAGCCCTGGGTAGGGCGGCGTCGCCTCCGTTCGCGCCCTGTCGGGCGCTCTCGAAGCGGCGTCGAATGTTGGCGGCCAACATCTTTCGTCGTCGGTGGTCGGCGCCCGGTGTGGCGTCGCCAGGGTGGTCCTGCCGCGGTGGCGTTGTGGACGGACGTCGGGCCCGTCGGGAGTCACCGGGGTGAACGATCGTCGTCGTCGCATCACAGGCACGGGCGCGGGTGGATCATGATCGCATGGGTAGTTTTCTGCTGCGGGCCGCGCTGACCGGCGTCGCGCTGTGGGTCGTCACACTGCTGGTGCCCGGAATCGGGTTCGTCGGCGGCGACTCGACAGCGGCGCGGATCGGCATCATCTTCGTCGTCGCGGTGATCTTCGGTGTGGTCAACGCGGTCATCAAGCCGATCGTCCAGATCATCTCGATTCCGCTCTACATCCTCACGCTCGGCCTCTTCCACATCGTGATCAACGCGTTCATGTTGTGGATCACCTCGTGGATCACCGAGCACACCACCCACTGGGGGCTGGCGATCGACGACTTCTGGTGGACCGCCATCTGGGCCGCGATCGTGCTCTCGATCGTGAGTTGGCTCCTGTCGCTGGTCGTCCAGGCAGACTGAGTGCTATGCCCGAGCTCCCCGAGGTCGAAGCGCTCGCCGATCATCTGCGCCGCCACGCCGTCGGACGGACCGTCGGCCGCGTCGACGTGTCCGCCCTTTCGGTGCTCAAGACGTTCGATCCGCCGGTGTCCGCGCTGGCCGGCCACGAGGTGACGGCCGCGAACCGCTGGGGCAAATACCTCGGGCTGCAGGCGGGCGACCTGCACCTGATCACCCACCTGTCCCGCGCCGGGTGGCTGCGCTGGTCGGACAAGCTGGCCGCGGCGCCACTGAAGCCCGGCAAGGGGCCGATCGCGTTACGGGTGCACCTCGGGACACCCGGCGAGGCGCCCGGGTTCGACCTGACCGAGGCCGGCACCCAGAAGCGCCTCGCGGTCTGGCTGGTCACCGACCCGATGTCGGTGCCGCAGATCGCGTCCCTGGGCCCGGATGCGCTGTCGTTGGACCCGGGCGCGCTGGCGGATGTCCTGAAGGGGCAGACCGGCCGCATCAAGACCGTCATCACCGATCAGAAGGTGATCGCCGGGATCGGCAACGCCTACAGCGACGAGATCCTGCACGTGGCGAAGCTCTCGCCGTTCGCGACGGCCAACAAGCTGACCGCCGCGCAACTCGCGGATCTGCACGACGCGATGATCTCGGTGCTCACCGACGCCGTGACCCGTTCGGTCGGGCAACAGGCCGCGACGCTCAAGGGGGAGAAGCGCTCGGGCCTGCGGGTGCACGCGCGCACCGGGATGCCGTGCCCCGTCTGCGGCGACACCGTGCGCGAGGTGTCCTTCGCCGACAAATCGTTCCAGTACTGCCCGACGTGTCAGACCGGCGGAAAGGTACTCGCGGACCGGCGGATGTCGAGGCTGCTCAAGTAGGCGCTCGGGATTACTCGTCACCTGTG
Organism: Mycolicibacterium parafortuitum; assembly: GCF_002086815.1. Lineage (GTDB taxonomy): Bacteria > Actinomycetota > Actinomycetes > Mycobacteriales > Mycobacteriaceae > Mycobacterium > Mycobacterium parafortuitum. Next base: position 64,977 of record NZ_MVID01000030.1, on the reverse strand, counting down.
TAACTCGGTTATCCTGCCCGCATGACTCGGCAGAAGATCTTGATCACCGGTGCGAGCTCGGGCCTCGGTGCCGGCATGGCCCGCCAGTTCGCCGCCAAGGGTCGCGACCTGGCGTTGTGCGCCCGCCGCGTCGACAATCTCGACGAGCTCAAGGCCGAGCTGCAGGCCCGCCACCCGAACATCAAGGTCGCGGTCGCCGCGCTTGACGTGAACGACCACGAGCAGGTACCGAAGGTCTTCAACGAGCTCAGCGACGAACTCGGCGGCATCGACTGCGTGATCGTCAACGCCGGCATCGGCAAGGGCTACCCGCTCGGCGGCGGCAAGATGTGGGCCAACAAGGCCACTCTGGAGACCAACCTGGTCGCGGCGCTGGTGCAGATCGAAACCGCGCTGGAAATCTTCAAGGCCGCCGGTAAGGGTCACCTGGTGCTGGTGTCCTCGGTGCTCGGCAATGTCGGTGTTCCCGGGTTCAAGGCCGCCTACTCCGCGAGCAAGGCGGGCGTCACCTCGCTCGGAGAATCGCTGCGGGCCGAGTACCCGTCGGGCCCCATCAAGATCACGGTGCTGGAACCCGGCTACATCGAGTCGGAGATGACCGCCAAGTCCAACTCCACCATGCTCATGGTCGACAACGAGACCGGCGTGAAGGCCATGGTCGATGCGATCGAGAAGGAGAAGGGCCGCGCCGTCGTCCCCGGGTGGCCGTGGTGGCCGCTGGTCGAGGTGATGAAGGTGCTGCCCCCGCGCTTCACCAAGTACTTCGCCTGACGCGATTTCGGCGTAGTTGGTCAATGTGACGTTGACGAACTGCGCCGAAATCGCAGCGACTCAGGCCGAGCGGCCCCGCTCGGCCCGATAGCGCCGCACCAGGGCGTCGGTCGACGAATCGGACTGTGCTGCAGGTGATTCGGCGTCGGTGATCACCGGAAGCAGTGCCTTGGCCTGCGTCTTGCCGAGCTCGACACCCCACTGGTCGAACGAGTCGATGCCCCAGATCACGCCCTCGACGAACACCTGATGCTCGTAGAGCGCGACGAGCTGACCCACCACCGACGGTGTCAGCTTCGTCGCCAGGATCGACGTGGTCGGCCGGTTACCGGGCATCACCTTGTGCGGCACCACATTCGACGGTGTGCCCTCGGCAGCTATCTCCTCGGAGGTCTTGCCGAACGCCAGCACCTGCGTCTGGGCGAAGAAGTTGCTCATCAACAGGTCGTGCATGCTGCCGGTGCCGTCGGCGGTCGGCAGATCGTCGGTCGGCTCGCTGAACCCGATGAAATCCGCCGGGACCAGCCGGGTGCCCTGGTGCAGCAACTGGTAGAACGCGTGCTGGCCGTTGGTGCCCGGCTCGCCCCAGAAGATCTCGCCGGTGCCGGTGTGCACCGGGGTCCCGTCGGCCTGCACCGACTTGCCGTTCGACTCCATCGTCAGCTGCTGCAGATAGGCCGCGAAACGCGCCAGATCGTTCGAATACGGCAGCACCGCACGGGTTTCGGCGCCGAAGAAGTTGCTGTACCACAGCCCGATCAGGCCCAGCAGCACCGGCGCGTTGGCGTCCAGCGGCGCGGTCCGGAAGTGCTCGTCGACCAGATGGAAGCCGGACAGGAACTCCGCGAAACGCTCCCGCCCGATCACCGCCATCACCGACAGCCCGATCGCGGAGTCGACCGAATACCGTCCGCCGACCCAGTCCCAGAAGCCGAACATGTTGTCGGTGTCGATGCCGAACTCGGCGACCAGCTTCGCATTCGTCGACACCGCGACGAAGTGCTTCGACACCGCGTCATCACCGAGGGCCTCGGTGAGCCACCGTCGCGCCGCGGTCGCGTTGGTCAACGTCTCCAGTGTCGAGAACGTCTTGGACGCGATGATGAACAGCGTCGTGGCCGGCTCGAGCCCGGCGAGCTTGGCGACCAGGTCGGCCGGATCGACGTTGGAGACGAACCGCGCCGAGATGCCGGCGTCGGAGTAGTGGCGCAGTGCCTGGTCGACCATCACCGGCCCCAGATCAGAGCCGCCGATGCCGATGTTGACCACCGTGGTGATGCGTTCACCGGTGGCGCCGCGCCAGTCCCCGCTGCGCAGCCGGTCGGTGAACTCGCCCATCCGGTCCAGCACCTCGTGCACATCGGCGACCACGTCCTGACCGTCGACGGTCAGCGACGCATCGCGCGGCAGCCGCAACGCGGTGTGCAGCACCGCCCGGTCCTCAGAGGTGTTGATGTGCTCGCCGGCGAACATCGCGGCCCGCTTGGTCTCCAGCCCGGCGGCGCGGGCCAGATCGACGAGAAGCGACAGCGTCTCCGCGGTGACGCGGTGCTTGCTGTAGTCGATGTACAGGTCGCCGACGGTCATTGCGAACTCGGAGCCCCGTCCCGGGTTCTGGGCGAACAGCGCACGCAGATCCGTGGCGGCGATTTCGTCGTGATGTCGGGACAGTGCCTGCCATGCCGGTGTCGCGGTGATGTCAGAACCCATGTGAAGAACCCTAGTGCGGGCCGGCGGACGAAGGGGTAAATGATGAAGGTATGGATACTTCCGCGCTGCTGGCATCGGTACCGACGGGCCTGTGGATCGGTGGTGAGCAGCGCGAGGCCGCGAGCCGGTTCGACGTGCTGGATCCCAGCGACGACACGGTGCTGACGTCGGTCGCCGACGCCACCGCCGACGACGCGCGGGCGGCGCTGGACGCCGCATGTGCCGTGCAGGGGGAGTGGGCCGCGACGCCGGCGCGCAAGCGCGGCGAGATCCTGCGGGCGGTCTTCGAGACCATCACCGCCCGCGCCGACGACATCGCCGCGCTGATGACCCTGGAGATGGGCAAGGTGGTCGCCGAGAGCAAGGGCGAGGTCGCCTACGGCGCCGAGTTCTTCCGCTGGTTCGCCGAGGAGGCCGTGCGCATCGAGGGCCGCTACACCGCGGCTCCGGCGGGCACCGGCCGCATCCTGGTCACGAAGCAGGCCGTCGGCCCCTGCTACGCGATCACCCCGTGGAACTTCCCGCTGGCGATGGGCACCCGCAAGATGGGCCCGGCGTTCGCCGCCGGCTGCACGATGATCGTCAAGCCGGCCCAGGAGACGCCGCTGACGATGCTGCTGCTGGCCAAGCTGATGGACGAGGCCGGCCTGCCCAAGGGCGTGCTCTCGGTGCTGCCGACCAGCAGCCCCGGCCCGGTCACCGAGGCGCTGATCAACGACGGCCGGCTGCGCAAGCTGACCTTCACCGGGTCGACCGGCGTCGGCAAGGCACTGGTGAAGCAGTCGGCGGACAAGCTGCTGCGCACGTCGATGGAGCTCGGCGGCAACGCGCCGTTCATCGTGTTCGACGACGCCGACGTCGACGCGGCGGTCGACGGCGCGATCCTGGCCAAGATGCGCAACGGCGGTGAGGCCTGCACCGCGGCGAACCGGTTCCATGTCGCCAACGCGGTGCGCGAGGAGTTCACCGACAAGTTCGTCAAGCGGATGAGCGAATTCACCCTCGGCAAGGGCCTCGACGAGAAGTCCACGCTGGGCCCGCTGATCAACTCCAAGCAGGTCGCCACCGTCACCGAGCTCGTCTCGGACGCGGTCTCGCGCGGTGCCACCGTCGCCGTCGGCGGCGTCGCCCCCGGCGGTCCGGGGAACTTCTACCCCGCCACCGTGCTGACCGACGTCCCCGCCGACGCCCGCATCCTCAAAGAAGAGGTGTTCGGTCCGGTCGCCCCGATCGCCGGGTTCGACACCGAGGAAGAGGGCATCGCCGCGGCCAACAACACCGAATACGGCCTGGCCGCCTACGTCTACACGCAGTCGCTGGATCGGGCGCTGCGGGTCGCCGAGGGCATCGAATCCGGCATGGTCGGCGTCAACCGCGGCGTGATCTCCGATGCCGCCGCACCGTTCGGCGGCATCAAGGAGTCCGGCTTCGGCCGCGAGGGTGGTACCGAGGGCATCGAGGAGTACCTCGACACGAAGTACATCGCGCTCACGAAGTAGCGCGAGCTGGGGGTCACCTCCCGCCCGCGAGCAGGCGCGAACTCGCATGACACGCGCGCGACTCGCCCGAGTTTGTGTCTGCTCGGCCGAGATCTCGGGACCCCCGCGCGCCTTCCGGATCCGCTGCCCGCGCGCCCATAGACTTCGTTGCTCGGACAGCGAGGAGGACCGCCGACAGTGACAGCCGTGAGTGCGGCGCCGATACGCGTGGGCCCGCGGCGGTATGTCGGGCCGGGGCAGTCGATCCCGGCGCTCGACGGTATCCGGGCGATCGCCGTCGCGTTGGTGCTCGCCGACCACGGCGGCGTCCCCGGTCTGTCCGGCGGCTTCCTCGGCGTCGACGTCTTCTTCGTGCTGAGCGGATTCCTGATCACCTCGCTGCTGCTCGACGAGATCGGCCGGACAGGCCGAATCGGCTTGAAAGGCTTCTGGGTTCGCCGGGCCCGCCGGCTGCTGCCCGCACTGGTGGTCATGGTGCTGTCCGTCGTCGCGCTGCGGGAACTGTTCTCACCGGAGTCCACCGCGACCCTGCGCGAGGACGCCGTGGCGACCCTGTTCTGGATGTCGAACTGGGTGTTCGTCGCGCAGCGCACCGACTACTTCTCCCAGGGGGCGCCTCCGTCGCCGCTGCAGCACACCTGGTCGCTGGCGGTGGAGGAGCAGTACTACGTGCTGTGGCCGCTGCTGATCGCCGGGGTCATCGCCGCGCTCGGCGCGATCGCGTACCGGCGCGGGGTGACGTTGTCACAGCGCGCGGTGCGCACGACGGTGTTCGTCCTCGCGACCGGCGGCGTCGTCGCGTCCGCAGCCGCGACGATGGCACTGAGTTCGGACGCGACACTCAACCGCGTCTACTTCGGCACCGACACCCGCGTCCAGGCGCTGCTCGTCGGCGCCGCCGCGGCGGCGTTGCTGGTCCGGGACTGGCGCGGACTGACCGCCGGACTGGAGATGTTCCGGTCCCGCTGGGCGCGCTGGGTGGCGTGGACGCTGCCGGTGATCGGCCTCGTGGTGCTGTTCCTGGCCGCACGCATCGCCACGGGCAGCGTCGAGGAGTTCCGCAGCGGACTGCTCATCGTCGTCGCGCTGGCCGCGATCCTGGTCATCGCGCCGGTCGCCCTCGCCCAGGAAGGCCCGGTCGCGCGACTGCTGTCGGTCGGCCCGCTCGTCGGGCTCGGTGCGATCTCCTACGGCGTGTACCTGTGGCACTGGCCGATCTTCCTGCTGCTCAACGGTGAACGCACCGGAACCTCGGGCTGGCAGCTGTTCGCGCTGCGCTGCGCTGCGACGGTGGCTGTCGCGGCGGTCTCGTGGTGGGCGATCGAACAACCGATCCGGGAGTGGCGCCCGGCGTTCGTGCCGATGCTGCCGCTGGCCGGGGCGACCGCGGCGACGGCCGCGGTGGTCGCGATGACGGTATTGCCGGTGCGGGTGCTCCCCGAGACCCCGCAGCCAGGTCCGATGATCGACAACGCCGCACTGGTGGCGCCCGAGATCCCGGTGGAGGTGACGCGTGCGCCGAAACCGCTCGCGCCGGGAGATCTGCGGGTGGCGGTGTTCGGCGACTCGATCGCGTGGACGATGATGCGCTACCTGCCCGATACGCCAGGGCTGGACTTCTCCGATTTCACCACCATCGGGTGTGGCATCGCGCGCGGCGGGCCCTACGAGTACGTCGGACAGGAACTGCCGCAGAAACCGGAGTGCGACGAATGGCCGGCGCGGTGGGCGCAGCGGATCGGCTACGCGAAACCCGACGTGGTGCTGCTGATGGTCGGGCGGTGGGAGGTCGTCGACCGGATGAACGAGGGTTCCTGGACCCATATCGGCGAGCCTGGCTACGACGCGTACCTCGAAGGCGAACTCAACCGTGCACTCGACATCCTCGGTTCCACGGGTGCGCGACTGGTCGTCGCGACCGAGCCGTACAACCGGCGGGCCGAGAAGCCGGACGGCAGCCTCTATCCGGAGGATCAGCCCAAACGCGTCGAGCGCTGGAACACCATGGTGCGCAACGCCGTCGAGAAGCGGCCCAACGCGACGGTGCTCGACCTGAACAAGAAGCTCAGCCCCAACGGGTACTACCAGACGAAGGTCGACGGGCTCCGGGTGCGCAGCGACGGCGTGCACCCGACCCCGGAAGCAGTCGAATGGCTGACCCCGTGGCTGGTCGAGGCGCTCAAGACGAAGTGATTCGGGTGTAGTTGGTCATGCTGACGTTGACGAACTACGCCGAAATCGCGTCAGTGGCCGAGGCGTCCGCGGCCGAGGCGCAGCAGCAGCATCGCGAGGTTCTTGCCTTCCTCGCCGAGCACGCTGTAGCGCTCGATGACCTTCATCTCCCGGCTGTGCACCAGACGGGTGCCGCCGGAGGCCATCCGGGCCTTGCCGATCATCTGGGACACCTCGGTGCGGCGCTGAATGGCCTCGAGGATCGTCGCGTCGAGGCGGTCGATCTCCTGGCGCAGCTCGTCGATATCGGGCAACTGGGCGGTTTCCGTCCCTGCAGGCGTGGTCATCTTGGTCTCCGATTCTCGTTGTGTCGGCCCTGATCGCTCCGCTGTCGGGCCTCAACAAAGAGACGAGCCCCGGATCGCAGAAGCGGACCGCGGGGCTGATGGGAAGCAGCTATGCCACGGGCACCGCGGATCGGTACCCGTAGAAAAATCGCCACTGCGCGTAAAGCACCTGGCCAGTGTGCCACCAGCGGCCGATGTGGTGCAAAGAGCCGCCCGGAGAACCGATGGAGACGATCGCTCCGGCGGGTGCGTATTCGTATCGCGGATCACGATTTCGCTGGATGTCCGCTCTGTGCGCCCGCGCGCTGCTCCAGACGGACAATTCCGACTTTTCTCCACCGAAAGCGTTTGCTGTCGACGCGCTCGTAGATATTGTTCGCGGTAGCGGATGTGCTCGACATCACCACGGGGGTTGGGGGACTCACCAGAACGCCGGCGTGTGCGCCGGACGGGCCGACGGGCCGGGGTCAACGCTGCGCGCGAGCCTGGGTGAAAGTTTGCTTTAAACAATCAACTGTTTGCTGCTTCAATCAGTGAGGGTCTGGGCGCCCCGCGGAGCCATGGATAAAGCAGTGCAACCACGCGCATTTAGCTTCTGACCCAGCGCGGCGAGAATCCCCATCAACAGATCTGAGTGTTTGCCTGACGATTAGCCAGCTGGGAACTTACTGTGCATTTGGCGCGGGAACGTCCCGGCGCACACCATCCCGCCACAGCAGCTCGGCGGGCACGAAACAGTTGGGGGTCTTCAATGGCGAAACTCGCGCACTCGGGGTCGGCGGGCTCGGTCCGTCGCTGCTTGGCGGTGGGGATGTTCGGCACCGCGATGGTCGGTGCCGGAATCGGGCTGACGACGGGGGCGGACACCGACCGCGCGCCCCGCGTCGCGATGGACGTGCAGCTGGTCTCGACCGAGTCGGCGCTCGCGCCGGAATGCCTGACCGGGGTGGCGCAGAACTGTGTGACGCTGCTCGGCTCCGGCGGGAATCCCACCCCGCCGGCGCTCGCGTCGGCCAACCCCGCGTTGCGGCCCGTCATCGGCCCCGGCGGATGGCTGATCGGTAACGGGTTCGACGCCGCCGAGGACTGCGAGGGCAGCGCGTGCCGTGGCGGCAACGCCGGCCTGCTCTGGGGCAACGGCGGCGACGGCCGCTACGGCTGGGACGGCGGTAACGCCGGGTTCCTGTTCGGCAACGGCGGTGACGGCGGCAACGGACTCGACGCCTCCTACGACGAAGAGACCGGCGAGAAGTGGGCCGCCACCGACGGCGGCAACGGCGGCCGCGGCGGAATCCTGTTCGGTAACGGCGGCTGGGGCGGTTACGGCGGCGACGACGTCAACGAGCTGGAGTACGAGGATCCGGAGGACAACGACGCCGAAGGCGGTTGGGGCGGCAACGGCGGCCGAGGCGGCCTCTTCGGCGGCAACGGTGGCGATGCCGGCTACGGCGGAGATGCGGAGTCCTACTACGGCAATGCCTACGCAGGTGAAGGCGGCACCGGGGGGAACGCGGTCGTGGGCGCCGGCGGCCAGGGCGGCGACGGCGGCCGGGGCATCGCCTATGAGGACGGCACCATCGCGTGGGGCGGGAACGCCGGCCAGGGCGGATTGACCTACGTCGGCGACGGCGGCGACGGTGGCACCGGCGGCGACGGCTGGGCCTACGACGACGCCGACGCGGTCGGCGGGGACGGTGGTGGCGGCGGTGCCACCTACGTCGGCGACGGCGGCTGGGGCGGCAACGGCGGTGTCGGCGATGCCGACAACGGCCAGGCTGAAGGCGGACACGGCGGTGACGGCGCGTACGCGGGGATCATCGGCAAGGGTGGCCGCGGCGGCGACGGCGGCCTCGCCATCGTCCTGGGCGACGACGAGGATGTCTCCGACGAGGATGCGTACGGCGGCGACGGGGGCGACGGCGGTCGCGGCGGCATCTTCTTCGGCAAGGGCGGTGACGGCGGTGATGGCGGTGACGCCACCATCCCGGCCGAGCCGGGTGGGACCGGCGAGGCCACCGGCGGCGTCGGCGGAACCGGTGGTTCCGGGGGGCTCGGCGGCAGCTCGGGTGCCGACGGAGCCGACGGCACCGCGGGCCGCATCGGGGACTCGGGCGACGACGACTAACTGGTGTGCGCAGGCCCCGGGTGACGCGGACACCCGCGCCACCCGGGGCCTCGCGCCATGGCGGCGATGTCCGCCCGCAGCGGTAAGTTGGGTGCGACATGAGTGTGCACCTGACGCTGAACGACGCCACGCCGATGACCGGCGACGACCTGCTCGAAGGCCTGAACCCGCAGCAACGCCAAGCGGTGCTGCACGAGGGCACCCCGCTGCTGATCGTCGCGGGCGCCGGCTCGGGCAAGACGGCGGTGTTGACGCGGCGCATCGCGTATCTGCTCGCCGCGCGCGACGTCGGCGTCGGGCAGGTGCTGGCGATCACCTTCACCAACAAGGCGGCCGCCGAGATGCGCGAGCGCATCGTCGGGCTCGTCGGGCCGCGGGCCCGCAACATGTGGGTGTCGACGTTTCACTCGACGTGTGTGCGGATCCTGCGCAACCAGGCCTCGCTGCTGCCCGGGCTGAACTCCAACTTCTCGATCTATGACGCCGACGACTCGCGGCGGCTGCTGCTGATGATCGGCAAGGACATGGGCCTGGACACCAAGCGGCATTCGCCGCGGCTGCTGGCCAACGCGATCTCGAACCTGAAGAACGAGCTGATCGGCCCCGCACAGGCGGCCGCCGAGGCCTCCGAGGCCGCCGACGACCTGGCCCGCATCGTCGCCGACGTCTACGGCGAATACCAGCGCAGGCTGCGCGCCGCCAACGCGTTGGACTTCGACGACCTGATCGGGGAGACGGTCGCCGTGCTGCAGGCCTTCCCGCAGATCGCGCAGTACTACCGGCGCCGGTTCCGGCACATCCTGGTCGACGAGTACCAGGACACCAACCACGCGCAGTACGTGCTGGTACGCGAGCTCGTGGGAACGGCCGCCTCGGACGACAATCCCGACGGGGTGCCGCCCGCCGAGCTGTGTGTCGTCGGCGACGCCGACCAGTCGATCTACGCGTTCCGCGGGGCGACGATCCGCAACATCGAGGACTTCGAGCGCGACTTCCCCAACGCCACAACGATTCTGCTGGAGCAGAACTACCGCTCCACACAGACCATCCTGAACGCGGCGAACTCGGTGATCTCCCGCAACACCGGCAGGCGCGAGAAGCGGCTGTGGACCGACGCCGGTGAGGGCGAGCTGATCGTCGGGTACGTCGCCGACAACGAACACGACGAGGCACGCTTCGTCGCCCAGGAGATCGACTCGCTGTCGGACTCCATCCCGGGCTTCTCCTACAACGACGTCGCCGTCTTCTACCGCACCAACAACTCCTCGCGGGCGATCGAGGAAGTCTTCATCCGCGCCGGCATCCCGTACAAAGTCGTCGGGGGAGTGCGCTTTTACGAGCGCAAGGAGATTCGCGACATCGTCGCCTACCTGCGGGTGCTCGACAACCCCGGGGACGCGGTCAGCATGCGCCGCATCCTCAACACCCCGCGCCGCGGCATCGGTGACCGCGCCGAGGCCTGCGTGGCGGTACACGCCGAGAACACCGGCCTGAACTTCAACGACGCGCTCGCCGACGCCGCCGCGGGCAAGGTGCCGATGCTGAACACGCGCTCGGAGAAGGCCATCGCCGGTTTCGTCGCACTGCTCGACGAACTGCGCGGCGGTCTCGACGGCGAGCTCGGCGACCTCGTCGAGACGGTCCTCGACCGCACCGGCTACCGCGCCGAGCTTGAGTCCTCCAGCGATCCGCAGGACCTGGCCCGGTTGGACAACCTCAACGAATTGGTCAGCGTCGCACACGAATTCAGTACCGATCTGGCCAACGCGCGCGCACTGGCCGAAGCCGACGACGCGCAGGGTGCCGACGCCGCGGACGAGGACGTCCCCGACACCGGTGTGCTCGCGGCGTTCCTGGAGCGGGTGTCGCTGGTCGCCGACGCCGACGACATCCCCGAACACGGCTCGGGGGTGGTGACGATGATGACGCTGCACACCGCCAAGGGGCTGGAGTTCCCGGTGGTGTTCGTGACCGGCTGGGAGGACGGCATGTTCCCGCACATGCGGGCCCTCGGCGATCCCGCCGAACTCTCCGAGGAACGGCGGCTGGCCTATGTCGGGATCACCCGCGCCCGTCAGCGTCTCTACCTCAGCCGCGCGAAGGTGCGTTCGTCGTGGGGACAGCCGATGCTCAACCCCGAGTCGCGCTTCCTGCGGGAGATCCCCCCGGAGCTCATCGACTGGCGCCGCACCGAGGCGCCGGCGTCGTCGTTCTCCGCGCCGGTCGGCAACGCCGGCCGCTACGGCACGCCGCGGCCGTCACCGAACCGTCCGGCGGCGGGGAAGAGGCCGCTGATCGTGCTCGAGCCGGGCGATCGCGTCACCCACGACAAGTACGGGCTGGGCCGGGTCGAAGAGGTCTCCGGCGTCGGCGAATCGGCGATGTCGCTGATCGACTTCGGCAGCGCGGGCCGGGTGAAGCTGATGCACAACCACGCGCCGATCTCGAAGCTCTAGTCAGTCGGTGCGGCTCCACCGCGCCGTGCCGGGCAGCGCGGCGGAAACGATCGACGCCGCGGGCAACAGCGGCAGTGCGTAGACCGGTGCCGGCAGCGCCGCCCCGGCGACGAAAAGGCCGGCGAAGATCAGCAACGCGATCACCGCGCCGACCACGATCAGCAGGCGCGCGGTGCGCCTGCGCAGCAGCAGCGCGATCACCCCGCTGATCGACGCGGCGGCCGACACCGCCGCCAGGAAGCCCATCGCGATGCAGAACAGTGGATCCGTCGCCCACCAGCCGGTGATCAGGTCGGTCGCGATCACGGCGGTGCCCCACCCCGACACGATGCTCAAGACCGTCGTCGCGATCGCGAACCTCGGGTCGGGCGCGGTGGGCCCGATGTGCGGGACGGCCTGGGTGGCGGGCTCAGAAACAGGCCCGGCGAGGATGGGGAGGGCGCCCGTGGGGTGACGCCGCAGGATGCCCGTCGGTGGATCAGCGGAGGCGCTGACGGGCTGCGAACCGGTGTTCAGCGGCGCGCGGCGGAGTATCCGCGTCTCTTCGGTGGAATCAGAAGACTCGTCGGCCACTCAGCCAACGTAGCCGCCGGGGGAGAGCCCCCGCTTGGCCAGCCAGCCGACCGGGTCGACCCGGTCGGTGCCGTTGAGGTGCACCTCGAAGTGGCAGTGCGGACCGGTGGAATTGCCGGTGTTGCCCATCTTGGCGATCTGGTCGCCGGCCATCACCCGCTCGCCGACGTTGACCAGGACCGAGCTGTTGTGGCCGTAGAGCGTGACGGTTCCGTCCGCGTGGCGCAGCTTCACCAGGTTGCCGTAGCCGCCCTCCGGGCCCGCGGCGATCACGACGCCGTCGGCGGCGGCCTGAATCGGTGTCCCGATCGCGTTGGCGATGTCGATGCCCGCATGCAGGACACCCCAGCGGTAGCCGAAGCCCGACGTCCACACGCCGGTGGTCGGCATCGCGAACTGGGGCTTGGTGAGGCGGGCTTCGCGCTCGGCGCGTTCCTGGGCGAACGCCGCGGCCTTGGTGATCTCCTCGGCGTGCACGATCGAATTGGAGGCCGGGGCGACGGAGATGACCTGCATGCCACCCTCGGACCCGGTGATGACGGTTCCGTCGCCGAGCGTGGTCTGATCCGCCGCGAGCACGGTCTCGGCAGGTTCGGCGGCAGCGTTCTTGGTCATCGTGTACGCGCCGGCGGCGGTTGCTCCGACAGCCATCGCCGCGACCACCAGGCGGCCCTTCACCGGCACTTCCTGCTTGCGATGCTGGCCTTTACGGGCCCGCATATCGATCTTGTCGGTCTTTGCTGCGCCGTCACTCAAATCGGTGTGGCTGTCGCGGTATGCGCGGGAGGCGGAGCGGCGCTCGGCGGCGGGATCGGCGCGGAACTCGCTCGGAACGACGAGATGCACCGGTATCGGATCGTCGTCGTCGAACAGGTCGTCGAGTTCGGGGGCGTGGATCACTTCGGTGTCGCGGTCAAAAGGCCCCTGCGACAAAGAATCTGCGCAGTCAAGATCGGCGAACTCGCCGAAGGCGTCGAACGGGATGATCTCGGTGACCTCAGTTGAGCCGGGCGTCGTGGAGGCCTCGCGGGAGCGGGGCAGACGATGCTGAGGCAACCTGAAAAGTCCTTAACGTTCGGGGAGTCGTCGTGATCAGACCGTTACTTAGACCAGTGGACGTTAACCAAATTCCAATACGAGTGGCAACCCGAGACGATATTCCCACCCAGAATGTGACTTGAATCACGGTTCGGCCTGCGGTGAGATCGACCACATGAGCGGGAGGCGATGACAACGCCACCCACTCGGCTCGATACAGTCAGCCCGAGCCCGTCGGGCCTTACCTCTAGCCGCTCACAGACAGGGATGTTCCGAAGTCAATGGACCTCTTCGAGTATCAGGCGAAAGAGCTGTTCGCCAAGCACAACGTTCCCACCACGCCCGGCCGCGTCACCGACAGCGCCGAGGACGCGAAGGCCATCGCCACCGAAATCGGCAAGCCCGTGATGGTCAAGGCGCAGGTCAAGGTCGGCGGCCGCGGTAAGGCCGGTGGCGTGAAGTACGCCGCGACCCCTGAGGACGCGTTCACCCACGCACAGAACATCCTCGGCCTCGACATCAAGGGCCATGTCGTCAAGAAGCTGCTCGTGGCCGAGGCCAGCGACATCGCCGAGGAGTACTACATCTCCTTCCTGCTGGACCGCTCCAACCGCACCTACCTGGCCATGTGCTCGGTCGAGGGCGGTATGGAGATCGAAGAAGTCGCCGCGACCAAGCCCGAACGGCTGGCCAAGGTGCCCGTCGACGCCGTCAAGGGTGTCGACCTGGCGTTCGCCCGCGAGATCGCCGAGAAGGGCCACCTGCCCGCCGAGGTGCTCGACGCCGCCGCGGTCACCATCCAGAAGCTGTGGGAGGTGTTCACCAAGGAGGACGCCACCCTGGTCGAGGTGAACCCGCTGGTGCGCACCCCCGACGATCAGATCCTCGCCCTGGACGGCAAGGTCACCCTGGACGCCAACGCCGACTTCCGCCAGCCCGGCCACGCCGAGTTCGAGGACAAGGACGCCACCGATCCCCTTGAGCTCAAGGCCAAGGAGAACGACCTCAACTACGTCAAGCTCGACGGCGAGGTCGGCATCATCGGCAACGGCGCCGGGCTCGTCATGTCGACCCTGGACGTCGTCGCGTACGCCGGTGAGGCCCACGGCGGCGTGAAGCCGGCCAACTTCCTCGACATCGGCGGCGGCGCCTCGGCCGAGGTGATGGCCGCCGGCCTGGACGTGATCCTGAACGACAGCCAGGTCAAGAGCGTGTTCGTGAACGTCTTCGGCGGCATCACCGCCTGCGACGCGGTCGCCAACGGCATCGTCAAGGCGCTGCGGATCCTCGGTGACGAGGCCAACAAGCCGCTCGTGGTCCGCCTCGACGGCAACAACGTCGACGAAGGCCGTCGCATCCTGGCCGAAGCCAACCACCCGCTGGTGATCCAGGCCGACACCATGGACTCCGGCGCCGACAAGGCCGCCGAGCTGGCGAACAAGTAGCGGACTTAGGGGAAACACAGCTATGTCGATTTATCTGAACAAGGACTCCAAGGTCATCGTCCAGGGCATCACCGGCGGCGAGGGCACCAAGCACACCAAGCTGATGCTCAAGGCCGGCACCCAGGTCGTCGGCGGCGTCAACGCCCGCAAGGCCGGCACGACCGTCAAGCACGAAGACAAAGACGGCAACGAGATCGAGCTCCCGGTGTTCGGCTCGGTCGCCGAGGCGATGAAGGAGACCGGCGCCGACGTGTCGATCGCGTTCGTGCCGCCGGCGTTCTCCAAGGACGCCATCATCGAGGCCATCGACGCCGAGATCCCGCTGCTGGTCGTCATCACCGAGGGCATCCCGGTGCAGGACAGCGCCTACGCGTGGGCCTACAACGTCGACAAGGGGCAGAAGACCCGCATCATCGGTCCCAACTGCCCGGGCATCATCACCCCCGGTGAGTCGCTGGTCGGCATCACGCCGAACAACATCACCGGCAAGGGCCCGATCGGCCTGGTGTCGAAGTCCGGCACGCTGACCTACCAGATGATGTACGAGCTGCGCGATCTCGGCTTCTCCACCGCCATCGGCATCGGCGGCGACCCGGTCATCGGCACCACCCACATCGACGCGATCGAGGCGTTCGAGAAGGATCCGGAGACCAAGGTCATCGTGATGATCGGCGAGATCGGCGGCGACGCCGAGGAGCGTGCGGCCGATTACATCAAGGCCAACGTCAGCAAGCCGGTCGTCGGCTACGTCGCGGGCTTCACCGCACCGGAGGGCAAGACGATGGGCCACGCCGGCGCCATCGTGTCCGGTTCGTCGGGCACCGCGGCCGCCAAGAAGGAGGCCCTCGAGGCCGCCGGCGTGAAGGTCGGCAAGACGCCTTCGGAGACCGCCAAGCTGGCCCGCGAGATCTTCGAGAGCCTGTAACTTTCGCCGCACCGCGAGCGCGCGTGTTTGCACCGCGACAACCCGTCGCAACCGTGCAAATGCGCGCGCTCGTTGCGTGTGAGAAGTCCTGCGTTTCAGCGGTCCCGGAATTGCAGATAGCGCCGCAGCAGCGGGTCGGTGAGGTCATACCACGACGTGCGGCGGTCCCCGTCGGCCTTCGACGAGTGCACCCACCGCCCGGCCGCCAACCGACCCAGCGCCGCCGATGCCGACTGGTTCGAAACCCCCACGGCGGCAGCGAGATCGGACACCGACCGCGGACCGGTGCCGCGGGCGAGTTCGACGACCAGGCGTTGCTCGCCGGGGGGCAGCCCCCACAGCAGATGCTGATAGTGCGGTGCGAGCCGGTCGAGTAGCGCGTCGACGGCCGGCGATACCGTGGCCAGCGCGCCCGCGTCGGCGGTCTCGGCCAGCAGATGCCACAGCCGCGGTGTGCCGCCGATGATGTCGTGAATCCTTGCGACGCAGTCGCGCCCGTCCGCCGAGGCGACGAACGCCTCGAGAGCGGTGTCGCCGCGCCGAAGGGCCATCCGCCGCACCAGATCGGCGGCGTCCCCGGGGGTCAATGCGGGCACCGATTCGACGATGAACGACCCGTACCACGGGTACTCGCGCGACGCCACGCCGGGGAACAGTGCCGGGGCGGTCCCGAAAACCACTACCGCCGTCGATGTTTCGACCCATGCGCGCAGGCTGCCCTGCCCCTTATCGCCGATGGCCTCGAACACCCGGTCCAGGTTCTCGATCGTCAGCAGCACCATCCTTCCGGCCGCCGCGGCCAGGATCGCGGCCTCCATCCCGACGGTGTCGCGGATGCCGCGCATCGGTGCGACCTCGTCGGCGAGGGCCGGCCCGATCGCGCGGGCGGCCTCGGCCAGCAGATCGGCATACGAGCCGATGGCCAGTGAGTCCTCGGCGATCGGCACGGGCAGAACGGCTTTCGCGGTTGCCGGGTCGGACAGCGCCCGGTGCACCGCGACGCGCAGCGCGTGGGTCTTTCCCGCGCCCCGCGGCGCCACCAGCAGGGTGTGCGGGCGGGAGCCGTCGCGCGCCGACGAGACGATGCGGTCGGTCAGCGTCTCGAGGAGATCGGTGCGTCCGACCGTCAGCTCGTCGAGCTCGTCCGCGTTCGCCGCGGCGGGCGTGAACAGCAGCGGACGGCTCACCGGCGCATGGCTTTCCACGCGCGCTGCAACAGCGGGGACGAGAACCGGTCGGCATCCCCGGCGCGGGTCAGGTAGTGGTCGAGCGTGAGCCGCTCGAGGAAGGACACCAGCTGAGCGCGGTCGGCGATCGGACTTCCCTCGCTGCGCAGCCGCATCAGCACGGTGTCGACGTCCAGTGGTCCGCCGGCGTGCGCGTAGATGTCGAGCACCCCGGCGATCGCCGGGGCGTCGTCGCCGTAGTAGTGCGGCAGCCGGTCCCGGTAGTGCCGCAGATCCCACGGGTCGTACGGGTTGCCGATCGCGTCGAGGACCAGCAGGTCCACCAGCTCGGGGTAGGGCGCCACCCCGGTGTCGTGCCAGGACTTGCGTGCCGCGGCGACCAGATGCTGGATGTAGTACGGCACGTTCTCGGCCGCCGCGGCGATCGCGGCGGCCACCGCGTACTGATCTGTGGTCGGGGTGCCGCTGCCCAGCAGCAGGCACTGGGCGAGATAGGTCGCGTGGTCGGAGCGGATCGGCCCGACCGCGATCTTCGGGATGTCGTTGACGGTGCTCGGGGCGTCCGCCGACACGTGGTGAAAGCCGATCGATCCGGACAGCACGGTCGCGACGCGGCCGGGGTTCTCCTGACGGACGCGGCGCAGCAGATGCAGGAACGTGTCCCCGGATCCCGGAGCGGCGCGTTCCAGGTTGCGGGCCAGCACGCTGACCTCGTCGATGAACAGCGCCAGGATGCGTCCGTCGGCCCGCCGGATGGCGCGGTGCAGCAGATCGTCCAGAGTGGCCGCGGCCCGGCTGTCGCGCTGCAGCTGTACCGGGCCCGCGGTCAGGGTGAGCCGGATCTTGGCCAGTTCCTGGGCCCACGCCGGGTCGAGCCGGCCGAGTTCGGCGAGTAGCGCGGACACGAACTCGGCATAGCTCTCCCGTTCGGCGCTGACCGAGACGACGACGGCGCCAGAATCGGCGGCCATCCGCTGGACCAGCCGTGCCAGGGAGGTCTTGCCGTGTCTGCGGTCGCCGACGAGCACCGCACCCGAGTGCGGCAGCGAGGCGAGCACCTCGTTGGATTCGCGGACCCGGCCGACGACGTCCTCGGTCGGGACGACGCCACCGACCACGAGCGACATCGGGCGCGGTTCCCAGCTCACGCCACCAAGTGTACGTCTGGCCAGACGTACATCAAGGCTGATGTACGTCAATTCTGACTGCTATCTGGCCCGCTGGCCGCTCTGCAACGTGTTCTATTAGCCTTTCGAAGTAACTGGAAGGCGGCAGCATGGCAGTGGATCCACGAACCCCGGTGATCGTCGGCGTCGGGCAGTTCACCGAGCGCATCGACGACCCCGGATACCGCGGGATGTCGGCGGTCGACCTGGCCGCCGCGGCCGTCACCGCCGCACTGGCCGACACCGGTGCCGACTCGGCGGCCGTCGCCGCCGCGATCGACACGGTCTTCGGGCTCCGGCAGTTCGAGATCTCGGGCCCGATGCCCGCTGTCCTCGGCAAGTCGAACAACTACCCGCGCTCGGTGATGCGGCGAGTGGGCGGCGACCCGGCCAGGGTGGTGCTGGAACCCGTCGGGGGACAGGGGCCGCAGAAGCTCGTCACCGAGGCGGGCGCACTGATCGTCGGTGGCGACGCCGACGTCGTGATGATCATGGGATCCGAACCCGGGTCGACGGCCAAGTACTTCGCCTCCCGTGACGACAAGCCCGACTTCACCGAGGACGTCGACGGTCAACTCGAAGACCGTGGCCACCAGATCTTCAACTACATCGACGAATACACCGTCGCGCACGGGCTCACCGGCGCCCCGGTGCAGTACGGTCTGCTCGACAACGCCAGGCGCGCCCGCCTCGGCCTCGGCGTCGCGCAATACCGCCATCAGATGGCCGAACTGTTCGCCCCGATGTCCAAAGTGGCTGCGAAGAACCCGTTCTCGTCGTCTCCGGTGGAGCGCTCGGTCGAAGAGGTCGAGACGGTCACCGACGAGAACCGGATGATCTGCGATCCCTATCCCCGGTTGCTGGTGGCCCGCGACACCGTCAACCAGGGTGCCGCCGCGATCCTGATGTCCGTCGAGGCCGCGCGCGGACTCGCTGTGCCGGAACACAAATGGGTCTACCTGCACGGCCATTCGGACCTGGTCGAGCAGCCGCTGCTGGCACGCGCCGACCTGGGGGCGAGCCCGGCCGCGGTGCACGCCGCCGGCGAGGCGCTGCGCGTGGCCGGCATCGCCGTCGACGACATCGCCACCTTCGACCTGTACAGCTGCTTCCCGTTCCCGGTCTTCGTGATCTGCGAGGCGCTCGGACTGGCCACCGACGATCCGCGGGGTCTGACCCTGACCGGCGGCCTGCCGTACTTCGGTGGCCCCGGAAACAGCTACTCGCTGCACGGTATCGCCGAGACCGTATCCCGGATGCGGGACACACCAGGCGAATTCGGCCTCGTCGGCGCCAACGGCGGCATCATGAGCAAGTACTCGGTCGGCATCTACTCGACCACCCCGGTCGACTGGCGCACCTCGCGCAGCGCGGACCTGAACGCGCAGATCGCCGAGCGTCCCGCGGTCCCGGTGGTCAAGACGCCGGACGGCGCCGGGACCATCGAGACGTACTCGGTGCGCTACGACTGGCCCGTGCGCACCGGGATCATCGTCGGCAGGCTCGACGCCGACGGCTCCCGGTTCATGGCGACGACCGAGGACGCCGACCTGGTGGCGCTGATGAGCGACGGCGACCCGCTCGGCGCGAAAGTCACTGTCACGCCCACGGACAACGGGAACCGCGCCGTCCTGCGTTAGGTCAGCGCGCCGAGCTTGCCCGCCAGCCGCTCGACATAACCGGCGACCTCGGCCTCGGGCTTGTCGGGCAGGCCGAACAGCACCTCGGTGACCCCCAGTTCACGCCAGCGCGCGAGCTTCTCGGGGTCGGGCTTGAAATCGAGCGCGACGATCTGGGGCGCGCCGTCGCGTCCGGCAGCGGCCCAGGTGTCCTGCAGCAGCTTCACCGGTGCGTCGATGTCGAAGTCCCGCGGCGTGGTGATCCAGCCGTCGGCCGAGCGGGCGATCCACTTGAAGTTCTTCTCGGTGCCCGCAGCGCCGACCAGCACCGGGATGTGTGCCTGTACCGGCTTCGGCCACGCCCACGACGGCCCGAAGTTGACGAACTCACCGTCGTATTCGGCCTCTTCCTGCGTCCACAGCGCCCGCATGGCCTCGAGGTACTCGCGGAGCATCGTGCGCCGGCGGCCCGGGGGGACCTTGTGGTCGGCCAGCTCGTCGGTGTTCCAGCCGAAGCCGACGCCGAGGGACACCCGGCCGCCGGAGAGGTGATCGAGCGTCGCGATCGACTTGGCCAGCGTGATCGGGTCGTGCTCGACGGGCAGCGCCACCGCGGTGGACAGCCGCACCCGCGACGTCACCGCCGCGGCCGTCCCGAGGGACACCCACGGGTCCAGCGTGCGCATGTAGCGGTCGTCGGGCAGCGTCTCGTCGCCGGTGGTGGGGTGAGCAGCCTGCCGCTTGATCGGAATGTGGGTGTGTTCGGGGACGTAGAACGTCTCGAAGCCGTGCTCGTCGGCCAACTTCGCGGCAGCCGCGGGCGTGATGCCCCGGTCGGAGGTGAACAGCACCAGCCCATAGTTCATACCGAGAATTAGAACGTGTTCCAATC
Source organism: Mycolicibacterium parafortuitum (assembly GCF_002086815.1). Classification (GTDB taxonomy): domain Bacteria; phylum Actinomycetota; class Actinomycetes; order Mycobacteriales; family Mycobacteriaceae; genus Mycobacterium; species Mycobacterium parafortuitum. The sequence goes on along the minus strand of NZ_MVID01000030.1, from coordinate 45,052 downwards.
TGTGGCCGCAAGGGGGTCCTTCCGTCGCACCGTCGCGGCGCGGGCGGCGCGGTGCATTTCCTTCACCGCGATCCATACCGATGACCGGGCCGGCCGCTGGCGGTTGCATGGCCCCATGACGACCGAACGCATCGCCGAGCACGTCAAGTTCGCGTACTGGGTCCCCAACGTCAGCGGCGGCCTGGTCACCAGCGACATCGAGCAGCGCACCGACTGGAACTACGAGTACAACCGCACACTCGCCCGGACCGCGGAGAACAACGGGTTCGAATACGCGCTGTCCCAGGTGCGGTACGAGGCCAGCTACGGCGCGGAGTACCAGCACGAATCGACCAGCTTCAGCCTCGCACTGCTGCTGGCCACCGAGCGGCTCAAGGTGATCGCCGCGGTACACCCGGGCCTGTGGCAGCCCGCGGTGCTGGCCAAGCTCGGGGCCACCGCCGACCAGCTGTCCGGCGGCCGGTTCGCGGTCAACGTCGTGTCGGGGTGGTTCAAGGACGAGTTCACCCACCTCGGCGAGCCGTGGCTCGAACACGACGAGCGCTACCGGCGCAGCGCCGAGTTCCTCCAGGTGCTGCGCAGGATCTGGACCGAGGACGACGTGGATTTCCGCGGCGACTTCTACCGCATCCACGACTTCACGCTGAAACCGAAACCCCTCAACACGCCCGAGCGCCCGAATCCCGAACTGTTCCAGGGCGGCAACTCCGCCGCGGCGCGTCGCAACGGTGGCCGTCACGCCGACTGGTACTTCTCCAACGGCAAGGATTTCGACGGGGTCACCGAACAGCTCGTCGAGGTCCGTGACCACGCCCGCGACGCCGGCCGCGAGGTCAAGTTCGGCCTGAACGGGTTCATCATCGCCCGCGACACGGAAAAAGAAGCGAGGGACGTCCTCCGCGAGATCGTCGCGAAGGCGAACCGGCCTGCCGTCGAGGGCTTCCGCGATGCGGTCCAGCAGGCCGGGAACTCGACCGCGGACAAACGCGGAATGTGGGCCGATTCCAGCTTCGAGGATCTCGTCCAATACAACGACGGCTTCCGGTCCCAGTTGATCGGCACACCGGAACAGATCGCGGAGCGGATCGCGGCGTACCGCCGGCGCGGCGTCGACCTGATCCTCGGCGGATTCCTGCACTTCCAGGAGGAGATCGAGTACTTCGGCGCCCGCGTGCTGCCGCTGGTGCGCGAGATCGAGGAGGCCGAGCAGAACTCCGTCGACGCGCCGGTTCTCGCCCCGGTCTGACCGGCCGCGGGCACCGCCGCGACCGTCGCGGCGGCGTCTCGCGCATGGACAGGGCCACCCGGCCGTGCGCTAGCGTGGGTTGATCGAAACGCTCAGGCGGATCTATCGCCGTCGCTCGTCGACAACGTCGTCACCTATGGCGTCCCCGTCGGTTCCGATGCCCGCACAGCACAGGAGAGGTCATGACGTACCCACAAGGCGCGCCCGGAGGACCTGGATTCCCGCCGGCGCAGCAGCCGACAACCCAGTTCTCCGCGCCGACGCAACAGTTCAACACCTTCGGCGAGACCGAACCCGCCGCTGACGGCCCCGCCAAGCTGCCCACCTACCTCAGCGCCGCGACCGCGGTGCTGGGCCTGCTGGTCTACCTGGCCAGCTTCGGTCCGAAGCTCACGCTCACCGACGCGCCGATCGACGTGTCCATCTCACCCGTCCGGTTCGACCTCGCGGTCGCGGCAGCGGTGCTGGCCGCGCTGATCGCCGGAATCGGGCTGCTGCCCAAGCAGGTCGTGCGCCCCGCACCGGTGGCCGCGCTGTCCGTGCTCGGTTTCCTGATCGCGATCTCGACGCTGTTCGAAGGATTCGACGGCACCACCGTCGGGTGGGGTGTCTACCTCGTCGTCGCGTTCACGCTGCTGCAGGCCGCCGTCGCCGTCGTGGTGCTGCTGTTCGACTCCGGGATCATCACCCCGCCGGTGCCGCGGCCCAAGTACGACCAACAGCAGCAGTACGGCCAGTACCCCGGCTACTACGGTCAGCCCGGCCAGCACGGCGGGCAGCAACTGCACGCCCCTCAGCACCAGCAGGCTCCCCAGCAGCAGCGGCCCGGCTACCCGACGCCGTACGGCGCGTACGGCGGCTCCGGTCAGACGACCGGCGGCTTCCAGGCGCAGCAGCCGTCGGGCCCGCCGACCCCGCCCACCGGCTTCCCGACCTACGGTCAGCCGCCCGCGAGCAACACGCCGACCACCCAGACCCCGACGACGCACCAGGGCCAGTCATCCTCGCAGTCGGATCAGTCCTCGTCGTAGTCTGAGCCGCGCGTGCGCGAACGTCGCGCGCCCGAGCGTCTGCGAGGAGTGGCCAAACCCGTGAGCACCCGGCCGGTCGGTACACGCCAGGCGCGTGACCTGCTTCGGGTGGCATTCGGACCGTCGATCGTCGCGTTGGTCGTGATCGCGGCCGTGGTGCTGCTGCAGCTGTTGATCGCCAACAGCGACATGACCGGAGCGCTCGGCGCGATCGCCAGCATGTGGCTCGGTGTGCACCAGGTGCCGGTGTCGATCGCCGGCTCCGCACTGGGTGTGATGCCGCTGCTGCCGGTGCTGCTGATGATCTACGGCACCGCCCGCACCACCGCGGCCGCGACGATCAGCTCGTCGTGGTTCGTGACCAGGTGGGTGGTCGCCTCCGCACTGGGCGGTCCGCTGCTGATCGCCGCGATCTGCCTCGCCGTGATCCACGACGCCGCGTCGGTGCTGACCGAGCTGCAGACCCCCGACTCGTTGCGCGCCTTCGGCGGGGTGCTCGTGGTCCACGCGATCGGCGCGGTCGCCGGTGTCGGTTCCCGCGTCGGGGGTCGGCTGCTGGCGGTCTCGCCGCTACCGAACTGGATTCCCGACGCGCTGCGCGCGGCGGCCGCGGGCGTCATCGCCCTGATGGGGCTCTCCGGTGCGGTGGTCGCCGGGTCACTGATCGTGCACTGGTCGACGATGCACGACCTGTACTCCATCACCGAATCGATGTTCGGCCAGTTCAGCCTCACCGTGCTGTCGGTGCTCTACCTGCCCAACGTGATGGTCGGGGCGGCCGCGGTCGCGGTCGGGTCCAGTGCGCACATCGGGCTGGCCACGTTCAGCTCGTTCACCGTCTTCGGCGGCGACATCCCCGCGCTACCGGTGCTGGCCGCCGTCCCGACACCGCCGCTGGGGCCGGTGTGGGTCGCGCTGATGATCATCGCCGCGGTGTCGGCCGTGGCGCTGGGACAGCAGTGCGCGCGCCGGCCGCTGCCGTTGCTGCCCGCGCTGGCCAAGGTCGCAGTAGCCGCGGCGGTGGCGGCGACGGTGATGGCGCTGCTCGGATTCGCCGGCGGGGGACCGCTCGGCAACTTCGGCGACGTCGGCGTCGACCAGTCCACCTTCGCGCCCGCGGTGTTCCTGTGGTTCGCCGGTATCGGCGGTTTGACCACGGTGATGTCGGGCGGTGTCACCCCACGGGTGCGCAAACCCAAACCCGTGCCGACCGACACCACCGACGACGACGTCGATGGTCTCGCGGACGATCTCGAGCTCGACGCCGCCCCCGAAATCGGGGACGAACCCGTCACCGAGGTCATCGCCGCCGAGGATCCGGTCCCCGCGCCCGACGATCCCGAGCCCGAGGATCCCGAGCCCTTCGACCGTGCGCCCGTCGACGTCGCCCCGCCGCCCGACGAACTCGATCCGGAAGAGCACTTCGTGGTCGACGGCGACGAGACCCCGCCTTCGGGCGGTGGCCACGGCGGACCGGGATACCGCGACCACTAGGATTCCATCGTGCAGCCAGAGGCCGATGGACGCGACGAGCAGTCCACCATCAGCGTGCCTCCCAGCGCGCCGGCCCGCGTCGTGGTGCTGGCCTCCGGCGCCGGCTCGCTGCTGTCCGCGCTGCTCGACGCCGCGGTCGCCGACTTCCCCGCCCGCGTCGTCGCGGTCGGCACGGACCGGGCGTGCGCCGCCCTCGACATCGCGGCGCGGGCGTCGATACCGGTGTTCACCGTCAAGATCGCCGACCACCCCGACCGGGCCGCGTGGGACGCCGCGCTGACGGAGGCCACCGGATCCCACCGGCCGGACCTCGTCGTCTCGGCCGGCTTCATGAAGATCCTTGGCACCGAATTTCTTTCACGGTTCCCGGGCCGCGTGCTCAACACCCACCCGGCGCTGCTGCCCGCGTTTCCCGGTGCCCACCCGGTCCGCGACGCCCTGGCCTACGGGGTGCGGGTCACCGGATGCACGGTGCACCTGGTCGACGCCGGCACCGACACCGGCCCCATCGTCGCGCAGCAGGCCGTGCCGGTGCTCGACGGCGACGACGAAACAACCCTGCATGAGCGGATCAAAGTGATCGAACGACGACTTCTCGTGGACGTGGTGGCCGAAGTGGCGACCCGTGGCGTGACGTGGTCAGGACGAAAGGCGATATTAGGATGAGCGACAACGACTTTCGGCGGCCGATCCGGCGCGCCCTGATCAGCGTCTACGACAAGACCGGCCTGGTGCCGCTGGCGGAGGGGCTGCACGCGGCGGGCGTCGACATCGTCTCGACCGGATCGACCGCGAAAACCATTGCCGCCGCCGGGATTCCGGTCACCCCGGTGGAGGACGTCACCGGTTTCCCCGAGGTCCTCGACGGCCGGGTCAAGACGCTGCATCCGCACGTGCACGCCGGCCTGCTGGCCGACCAGCGCAAGCCCGAGCACGTGTCGGCGCTGGAGAAACTCGGTGTCGCGGCGTTCGAGCTGGTCGTGGTCAACCTGTATCCGTTCACCCAGACCGTGAACTCCGGCGCGGGCGTCGACGAGTGCGTGGAGCAGATCGACATCGGCGGACCGTCCATGGTGCGTGCGGCGGCGAAGAACCACCCGAGCGTCGCGGTCGTCGTCGAACCGATCGGCTACGAGGGCGTGCTCGCCGCCGTGCGCTCCGGCGGCTTCACCTACGCCGAGCGCAAGAAGCTGGCATCGCTGGCGTTCCGGCACACCGCCGAATACGACGTGGCCGTCGCGTCCTGGATGGAGACGGTGCTCGCGCCGGAGGAGAGCGGCCCCGACTCGGCGGGCGCCGACCCGCAGCTGCCGCCGTGGCTGGGTTCGACGTTCCGGCGCACTTCGGTGCTGCGCTACGGCGAGAACCCGCACCAGAAGGCCGCGCTGTACCGCGACGACAGCGGCTGGCCGGGGCTCGCCCAGGCCGAACAGCTGCACGGCAAGGAGATGTCCTACAACAACTACACCGATGCCGACGCGGCGTGGCGCGCCGCGTTCGACCATGAGGACATCTGCGTTGCGATCATCAAGCACGCCAACCCGTGTGGCATCGCGGTGTCCTCGGTGTCGGTGGCCGACGCCCACCGCAAGGCCCACGAATGCGATCCGCTGTCGGCGTTCGGGGGCGTGATCGCCGCCAACACCGAGGTCACCGTCGAGATGGCCGAGACTGTCGCCGGCATCTTCACCGAGGTGATCATCGCGCCGGCCTACGAACCCGGCGCGGTCGAGGTGCTGGCGCGCAAGAAGAACATCCGGGTGCTCGTCGCGTCGGAACCGCAGCCCGGCGGGACCGAGTTCCGTCAGGTCAGCGGCGGTCTGCTGCTGCAGCAGCGCGACGCGCTCGATGCGGCCGGCGACGACCCGAACAACTGGACGCTGGCGACCGGAACCCCCGCCGACCCGGCCACGCTCGCCGATCTGGTGTTCGCGTGGCGCACCTGCCGTGCGGTGAAGTCGAACGCGATCGTGCTGGCCAAGGACGGCGCGACCGTCGGTGTCGGCATGGGCCAGGTCAACCGCGTCGACGCGGCACGGCTGGCGGTCGAGCGCGCCGGGGACCGCACCCGCGGCGCGGTCGGCGCGTCGGATGCGTTCTTCCCGTTCCCGGACGGTCTGCAGACCCTCATCGATGCCGGCGTCAAGGCTGTCGCGCACCCGGGCGGCTCGGTTCGCGACGACGAGGTGACGGCGGCCGCCGAGGCCGCCGGGATCACGCTGTACCTCACCGGCGCACGACATTTCGCGCACTGAACCGATGACCCGGCTGACGACGTCGCGCCGCACCGCGATCGCGGTGCTGACCGTCCTGTGCACGTTTCTGGTGCCGTCCTGCACGCGCGTCGTCGACGACGCGCGGGGCGTGGCCGCCCAGCCGGGTCAGGTGTTCGGGTCGTACGCATCCGAGCAGGACTGCACACCGGTGGACGCCGACCTCGTCGATGTGCCCACCCCGGCGGGTGTCGCGGCGGGCAGGGACCCGGTGCTGCGGATCCCGGTGCCCGACGGGTGGAAGCGGATCTCGGCGCTGGACTCGCCGATGATCCGGTTCGTGATCCGCGCGGAGAAGCTCGCCTCACGCGGGCTCGCGCCGACGGCGGTCGTCACGCTCGAATCGCACCGCGGTGAGCTCTCGGCACGGTCGTTCTTCGACGAGCAGCGCCGCCAGGTGACCCGGCTCGGGGTGACCGATCTGGTGCTGAACGACACCACGCTCTGCGGCTTGCCCGCGGTGCGCGGCCACTACATGTCGCCGACGATCGGCGCCGCGGGTTCGCGCCGCGCGGAACTGCTCAGCGCGGTGATGTACGCCAAGGGCCGCACCTTCGGTGTCGCGGTCACGGTGCAGAGCGCCGACGAGAACGATCCGGAGTATCAGCGCGACGCCGCGCAGATCCTGGACGGCTTCCAGATGTTGCCGCCGGGCGCGGGCTGATCCGTCAGGGCAGTCCGGACAGCAGCTGCCGGCGCACCGTCCTGAGGTGGTTGCGCATCGCCGCCTGGCTGCGGTGGGCGTCGCGGTCGAAGATGGCGTCGGCGATCTCGCGGTGTTCGCGCTGGCACACGGTGCTGTTCTCTTCGGTGTACGGGCGGTTGTCCAGTGCGCTGCCGGCCAGGTGGCGGCGCCCGGCCTCGACCATCTCGTGCAGTGCGACCACCACGGTGTTGTGGGTGGCCAAGGCCAGCGCTCGGTGAAAAGCCATGTCCCACATCATGAATTCCGCTGGGCTCTGCGCCGCTTCGCCACGTTCCAGGCACCGCCGGATCTCCGCGAAGTCCTCCGCGGTCGCGGCCACCGCCACCAGTGTCATCAGGTTGGGTTCCCACGCCGCGCGGGCGTCGATCAGATCCAGCGGGCTGAGCTGCACCGGGGTCTTGACGGCGTCGGGGGAGGCGGTGCCGTCCTCGGTGAGAAAGGTACCGCGGCCCACCTCCCGGGTGATCCGGCCCTGGCGTTCCAGTACATCCAGTTGTCGGCGTACGTCATGGCGACTGCAGCCGAGAAGGCCGGCCAGCGCACGCTCGGTGGGCACGCGGCCGCCGGGTTTGAGTTCACCGGAGAGCAACTGGTCGTCGAGATATCGGGCGACCGCGTTCGGATCGGCCTCGCGATCCCCGGGAGCGAGTGTCATTGTCCGGTGACCACCGAACTGACGAACCGGAGGTGCTCGGTCATCGCGCTGGCGGCGCGGCGCCGGTCGCGCTGCAGCAGCGCCTCGACGATCTCGCGGTGCTCACGCTCGATCGCCTCGCGATTCTGCGGGGTGAAACTGTCGCGCTTGAGTCGCCCCCACACAGGGTTGTTGCGTGTCGAGTTCAGTACGTCGACCATCGCCACGATCTGCGTGTTGTGGGTGGCCACGGCGAACGCGTGGTGCAGCGAGATGTCCCACTGCTCGAAGGATTCGTAATCGGTGGCGGCAGAACCCCGTTCGAGGCAACGATGCAACTCGGCGAAGTCCTCCTCGGTCGCCGCCAGCGCCGCGAGCGAGACCACCTCGGGCTCGAACAGCAGCGAGGCCGTCATGATCGCCGCCGGCGCGAACGACGCGCCCGGCCCGGACGATGCGGCGCCGCCCTCGGGAGCGAGAAAGGTGCCGCGACCGACTTCGCGGACGACGCGACCCTCACGCTCGAGGTCGGCCATCACCCGGCGGACTTGGGCCCTGGAACATCCGAGCTGCTCGGCGATGTTGCGCTCGGCCGGGATCCGTCCGTCGGGCGGCAACGGGCCGGTCAGCACCTGCTCGTCGATCATGCGACGGATGTCGCGATCGCTGAGCGGTCTGGTGTCGAACACCATCCGAGGCCCCCTTCCGAACGTGCGTGAACAACTGTAACCAATGCGACCGAATCTGGGGTGTGTCATGGAAGACCCTACGCAGTGCAACCAATCGTGACCAATCTGGACGAGTAACGCGTGCGTAAACTTTGCCGCGGGATGTGCGTAATCAAATTGATTTAAGGAGGTGTATGTCCGGTTCGTCCGGTCCGGACGCGGCAGACAGGCTGGCGCTCGCCGCGCTGGTGCGGGCACTGCCAGTCGTCGCCGTCGAGGATGTCCTGCGGGACTGCGGACTGGCGGCGCGTCGGGTGCGGGCCCTGCCGCCGTGGGTCACGACCTATCACGTGCTGGCGTCGGCGATGCGCCCGGCGATGACCTACGACGACGTCACCGATCTGTTGTGGACGACCCTGCCCGCGGCGACCGGGCGCGGGCTGGCGCATCCGAAGCCGACCAGTGGGGCCGTCACCCGGGCGAGAGCGCGACTAGGCGCCGAGCCATTGGCGGCGCTCGCGCGCAGGACCGCGCGCGCGACCCTGGGTGATTCCTCCATACGGGCCGTTGAGCTGCACCGATATATGACGAGAGGGCTGCCGGAGTGCTGGTGGATCACCGATCGTGAGACGGGGCAGCTGCGTGGGTGCGACGTCGGTGGTGACGCTTTCGGGGCCGCGGTCGACCTCGTGCGTGCGAGCGGGGCCGCCCACGTCGTGGTGTCCGCGGCGGACGTCGATGCCGCGGCACTGGCCCGCGCCGTCGCCCCCGCGGTTGTCACCGTGGAGTCCGCCGGCGGTGGGGCGGAATCCGGCGGCGCGCTCTTTTCGCGGGTGCGGGCGCGCACCCCGGAGGTGTGGCGGCAGGACGTGCTGGCGCGGGCGTGCGTCGAACTGGCGGCGGAGGTGGCGCTGCGCGATACGGCTCAGGTTCCGCGACCCTGACACCGCCTTAAATCAATTGCAACTATCGGTGGCGCGCGCTGACTTTGCGTGATTGTGTTCACGGCACGACCCCAACCACTTACGCTGATTGGGCGCGGAATGGTTACACATTGGTTGCGAACACACTCTGTGGGAGAGACATGAACAAAGCGACGAAGGTCTGGTCCAGCGCTGCGGCTGCTGCGGTGTTGCTCGCAGTCCCCGCCTGCTCGCAGGGCGGCGAGGACGACCCACTGGTGGTGGGGATGCTGATGGCCTTCAGCGGGCCCACCGCGGTCGAGGGGGCCGAGGTCGTCAACGGGTGCCTCCCCGCGGCGACCGAGATCAACGACGCGGGTGGTGTGCTCGGACGCACCATCGAGTGTGAGGCCTTCGACACCAAGGGCACCGCCAGCGATTCCGTGCCCGCCGCACGGCAGATGCTGAGCACCACCTCGAATCTCTTCGCAGTGCTCGGTCCCAGCACCGCCGAGGCGGTCGCGGCCGCACCGGTCCTCGAAGAGGCCACCCAGGTGATGTTCTCCCCGGCGGGCGACGGACGCTTCGACCGCACCGAGCTCGACTACTACTACCGCCTGATCACCTCGGATTCCGTTGGGGCCCAAGCTATGGCGTTGCATGCCAAGCAGCAGGGCTTCGGCAACGTCGCGCTGGTGTTCGTCGGCGGCGCGTCCGCGCAGGCCAACATTCCGCCGCTCGAAGAGGCGCTCGGCGGGTTGGGCATCCCCGTCACCGAGGCGCTCACCATCCAGCCCGAGCAGCCCTCGTACCGCACCGAGGTGGCCCGCATCCTGCAGAACCGGCCTGCCGCGATCGTCTTCGAGGCGGACGCCGTCTCGGCGGGGACATTCCTGACGGAGCTGAATCAGGCCGGCGGCGGGGACATTCCGGTCGTCACCAACACGCTGGCCACCACCGGCGACTGGCAGAAGGCGGCGGTGACCGCCTACGGCGGCGACGATGCGCTGGCCAAGTCGCTGCAGGTGGTCGTGCGCTACGCCCAGGAGGGCGGTGCGGGCACCGAGACCTACGTCGAAACGCTCGAGTCGCTCGACGGGCAGGACGGCATCGATGTCCCGTCGTTCAAGGACAGCGCCTACTCGCGCGCCGCATACGACGGGGTGATCCTGGCCGGCCTCGCCGCGACCAAGACGGATTCCGTTGAGCCCGAGGACTACAACGCCGCCATTCCCGAGCTGCTGGCAGCCGGAGACGGCAAGACCGTGGTGAGCAACTACGCCGACGGCGTCGATGCGATCAAGGAAGGCAAGGACGTCCAGTACGTCGGCGCCAACGGCGAGTACCGGCTCAACGAGTTCCACAACGTGATCGGCGCGTTCGCCTTCTACGACTGGGATCCGTCGACCAAGTCGCTGCGCCTGGTGAACCAGCTGCCGGCCGCAGAGCTCGAGGCATTGGCCAGCGGGCAGCGCTGACAGCAGTGAATCTCGTCGTCTCCGCGACTGTATTCGGGGTGGTGATCGCCGCGGTGCTGGCCTTGGCCGCGGTCGGTTTCACCCTGCAGTACAGCGTCTCCAACGTTTTCAACCTCGCCTTCAGCGAGACGATGGTGGTATCCGGCTTCGCGGCACTGGCCGCCAACCGGGCCGGGATTCCGCTGGCCGGCGCGGCGCTGGTGGGTGTCGCGGCCGGTGCCGTCGTCTCACTGCTGCTGAACCAGTTCGTCTACCAACCGTTCGCCCGGCGCGGCGTGTCGGTGTTCCAGATGCTGGTGATCAGCCTGGCGGTGAGCCTGGTCCTGGCCAACACGCTGCTCGCGGTGGTGGGTCCACTGTCGTTCCACTACGACGCGAGTCCGACCGTGCTGTTCACCGTCGCCAGCGCCGCGGTCACCGACCTGCAGTTGACGGTGATCCTGCTGGCGGTGGTGACCATGATCGGGATGCACTTGCTGCTCAAGCGATCCCGGTTGGGTATGGCGATGCGCGCGGCGTCGGTGGACGGCGGGCTGGCCCAGTCGTGCGGCATCCGCACCCAACGCGTGGTCGCCACGGCATGGGCGATCTCCGGTGCGCTGTGCGGACTGGCCGGGGTCGCGCTGTTCACCATCAGCTCGTCGTTCTCGGCGACCTCGGGGCGGACCTTCATCGTGCTGGTGATCGCAGCGGCGGTTCTGGGCGGCATCGGGGACGCCTACGGGGCGATGCTCGGCGCATTGGTGCTGGGTCTGGCGACCGAACTGACCGCGGTGTGGCTGGATCCCAGCTTCAAGATCGCGATCGCGTTGCTGGTGCTCATCGGCGTGCTGATGGTGCGGCCTCAGGGCATCCGGGCGGAGTTCTCGACAGGCAGGGCGTTGCAGGTATGAGCACGGGAGCGGGTCATCGATGAGTGCGGATCTGAGCTTCTACATCGTCACGCTGGTGGTGTACGCCACCGTCGCCGTCATCGGCTGCTGGGGCCTTGAGCTCCAGTACTCCGACACCGGACTGCTGAACCTGAGCTACATCGTGTCGGTCGCCGTGGGCGGGTACACGGTCGCGCTCCTGTCGCTGGGGCCGCCGGAGGACAAGAGCGGCACCGTGGTTCAGGAGTACTTCTGGGGAACTGCGCTGCCCTTCCCGCTGCCGTTCGTCGGCGCGGTGTTGGCGGGCATGCTGATCTCGCTGCCGATCGGCCTCGTCGCCCTGCGGCGCCTGCGGTCGGACTACCAGGCCGTCGCGATGCTGTCGATCGCGCTGATCGCCGCGGCCCTGGTGGTGGCGATGCCCGGGATGCTCGGCGGCGGACACGGGTTGTACCTGATCCCGGCGCCGCTCAAATCCGAACTCGGGTTGCGCTCCGACGAATACTCCTGGTTCTACGCCGGATTCGCGCTGCTGCTGACGGCACTGGCGGCATGGGTGGTGCTGCGGATCTCCCGGGCCCCGGTGTGGCGGGTGCTGCGGGCGGTGCGGGAAAACCCCGAAGCCGCAGATGCACTCGGCATCAACGTCACCCCGGTGCGGTTGACGGCGTTCGCGGTCGGCAACGGGCTGGGCGCGCTCAGCGGCGCGATCCTGGCCGCGTTCATCGGGACCTACGCCCCGGCGGACTGGTCCTATCAGGAAACGCTGATCCTGATGGGCGCCGTGATCGTCGGCGGGGCGGGCAACCGGTTCGGAGTCCTGATGGGCGCGTTGCTGATTCCGGTGGGGCTGACGGAGGCGACCCGCTACCTGCCGCAGTTCGGCGCGCCAGGCACCGTGGACGCGCTGCAGTACGTGGTGGTCGGACTGGTGATCATCGCCTTCCTCTGGTGGCGTCCGCAGGGCGTGTTCCCGGAACGGAAGCGGACATTCGGCGTGGATGGAAACCCGGTGCCGTTCTGGGACCGCACGCAAGCCAAGCAGGGAGCCTTGTGATGACCGACGCTCACATCCTGACCATCGAAGGACTCACGGTCGGATACGGCAGTATCCGGGTGCTGGAGGACGTCTCGCTGAACATCCCCGAGGGCCGTATCACCGCAGTGGTCGGGCCCAACGGCGCGGGCAAGTCGACACTACTGCACGCGCTGGCCGGAACCGCCCCGGTGCAGGCCGGCCGGGTGCTGTTCGGCGGACAGGACATCGTCGGACTCGCGCCGTACCAGCGGTCGCGCCGCGGCATCATGCGGACCTTCCAGATGCCGGCCGACTTCGGCAGGCTCACCGTGCTGGAGAACCTGCTGCTGGCCGACCGCTCGGTGGGTGGCACCGGGTTCGCTCAGGTCTTCACCCGGCCGCGGCGCAGCTGGTTGCCCGGGCAGCGGGAGGCGGTGGCGCGGGCCCGGAAGTTGTTGGCCGAGTTCGGGCTCGAAGCCAAGGAGAACGACTACATGGGCGATCTCTCCGGAGGTCAGCGGCGGATCCTGGAGCTGCTGCGCGCGGTCACCACCGAACCGCGGATGCTGCTGCTCGACGAGCCGTTCGCCGGAGTGCACGCCAGCATCATCGAGCGCATCTCCGACTTCCTCGTCCAGCTCAGGGACCGGGGGATCAGCATCCTGATGGTCGCCCACGAACTCGACGCGGTCGAACGGCTGACCGACGCCGTGGTGGTGATGGCTCGCGGTCAGGTGCTGTTCGAAGGGTCGATGGCGGCCGCGCGCCGGGAGAAGGAAGTGGTGGACGCATATGTCGCCGGATGAATCGCCGGTTGGCTCCCGAATGAACTCCGGCACACCGGTGCTCGGAGTCCGAGATCTCACGGTCGGTTACAACGGCGTACCGATCGTGCACAACGTCAGCCTGGAACTGGTCGCCGGGACCACCGCCTGTGTGGTCGGGCCCAACGGGTGCGGCAAGAGCACGCTGCTCAAGGGACTGGCCGGGCTGGTCAAGCCGATGGGCGGTGTCGTCGACCTCGTCGGCCGAGGTGATATCACCGGCATGTCCACCGCCGAGCGGGCGGTCAACGGCATGGGGTACGTCCCGCAGATCGACGACGTGTTCAAACCGTTGACGGTGGAGGAGAACATCGTCATCGGCGGTTACACGCTGTCGCGGAGCAAGGTCGCGGCCAACAAAGAGCGTGTCCTGGAGCTGTTTCCGCGGCTCAAATCGATGCTCAAGCGGCACGCCGGAGTGCTCTCGGGCGGCGAGCGCAAGATGCTGGCGATGGCGCGGGTGCTGATGCTGGAGCCCACGGTGCTCCTGCTCGACGAGCCCACCGCCGGGCTGACCGAGGAGATGGCGTCGAGGCTGCTCGACGAACAGCTCACTGAGCTCAAGGCCGACGGCGTCGCGGTGCTGCTGGTCGAACAACGCGCCAATCTCGCGATGGCATCAGCGGATTGGGCCTATGTACTGGCGACCGGCCGGGTGCGCCGGTCGGGCTCGGCGGCGCAACTGCGGGCCGACCCCAGCTTCTCGCACATCTTCCTCGGCGGCACCGAAGAAGCCCTCGTGGCTGCCGCCGAAACCACGGATACCGAAGGAGAGGTTCGTTGCAGTTAGTTCAATTCGTCCACCACGGTGCGACACGGTGCGGTTTCGTCGAGGGGGACGGCGACGATGCCACCGTCGTCGAACTGGACTGGTCGCTGCGCGATGCGCTGGTTCTGCTGACCGCGGGACAGGGTGAACGCATCACCGAGGCCCGGAACGGCCGGGTGAAGCTCAGCGATGTGGTCCTGCTGCCTCCGGTGACCCCGTCGAGCCGCATCTTCTGCATCGGGATCAACTACCTGGATCACCAGCAGGAGTCCATGGATGTCTTCCTGGCCACCGTGCCCAAGGCTCCGGTGGTCTTCATGAAGGATCTGTCCTCGATCGCCGGACCGTTCGACCAGCTCGACCTGCCCAGCTCGCTGTCGGTCGAATTCGACTGGGAGGCAGAGCTCGGCGTGGTGATCGGCGCACCGGCCCGCAACATCTCCGAAGAGGACTCCTGGGATGTGGTGGCCGGCTACACGGTGGTCAACGACGTGTCGGTCCGGGACCGTCAGGTCCGGCACGTGCAGTGGACACTCGGCAAGAACGCCCCCGCGTCCACCCCGATCGGGCCGGGGATCGTCGACCGCGACACCGTCGGCATCAAACCCGACATCGAAGTCACCTGCCGGGTCAACGGCGTCGTCAAACAGAACGCGTTCACCCGCGACCTGATCTTCGACATCCCGCGGCTGATCTCCGAGATCTCCCAGGTGACACCGCTTCTGCCCGGCGACATCATCGTCAGCGGCACCGCGGCGGGTGTCGGCTTCAAGCGCAACCCGCCGGAGTTCCTCCGCGAGGGCGACGTCGTCGAGGTCGAGATCGCCGGTGTCGGAAAGATTTCCAACACGGTCCGGACGGAGTGCTGATATGCCGGTCGTCGGAGCGATCTCGGCCTCGCACGCGCCCGGAATCCTGGGCTGGCCGGACGACGTCACCGCGGCTGAGAACGAGGCGGTGTTCGCTGCCTACGACACGCTGAGGCAGACGGTCGCCGAGGCGGGCCCCGACGTGATCATCGCGTTCCTCGACGATCACTTCGAGAACCACTTCCGCAACCTGATGCCGTCGGTCAGCGTCGCGGTGGCCGAGGAGCACACCGGTCCCGGGGAACACCTGCTCGAGCTGCTCAAGTTCGACGCGGTGCAGACCTTCGGCGGTGAGAAGGATCTCGCCGAGCAGATCCTGCGCACCCTGGTGGCCTCCGGTATCGACGCGGCACGGATGGGCTCAGCGGAGTTCGGCAACAACCTGATGGTGCCGATGCGACTGCTGCGGCCCGAAGGCGACATCCCGATCATCCCGGTGTACATCAACGTGTTCACGCCGCCGCTGATCACGATGCAGCGCGCCTTCGAGGTCGGTGCCGCGGTGCGCGCGGCCGTCGAGGACAGCGACAAGCGAATCATGTTCTGGGGCACCGGCGGTCTGTCGCACTGGCCGCCGATCTGGGAGCCCAGCCGCGGATCGGACGACTTCCTGACCCGGATGAAGACGTTCCAGAACGAAGGCCGCGGCTACCTCGAGCGCGACCCCGATCTGTGGACCGACATCGGTCCCTACGAGATCAAGATGGCCGAGGAGATGGGGGACGCGTGCGTGAACCCCGAGTGGGACCGGGAATTCCTGGATCTGCTGTCCCGCGGTGACATGCAGTCGCTGTTCACCTGGACCTACGACGACATCGAGAAGCAGGGCGGCCACGGCGGCCACGAGATCCTCAACTGGATGGCCGTCGCCGGAGCCATGGGCGGGACCGCGTGCGAGGTCCTGACCTACCAACCCACCCCGGCGTGGATCTGCGGCACCGGCGCGGTCCGCTACCCCGCCTGAAACACCGAAATCACAGCAACACCGAAAAACACAGCGAAGAAAAGAGATAGATCAGTGATTACCTACCAGGACGCCCCCCTCCCCAAGTTCGGCAACTACTCCACGCTGGGGATCGGAAAGCCCGGCGAGATCGTCGTGCTGTCCGGGCAACTGGGCGCCGACGCCGACGGGAACTTCCCGACCTCCGACGGCGTCGAGCAGGTGAAGGCCACCTTCGACAACCTCGGTGTCGCCCTGGCCGCCGCCGGGCTGGGCTTCGAGCACGTCATCGGCTTCCGCACCTACCTGGTGGGGCGCGAGATGGTCCCGGACTTCATGAAGGGCCGGATGGAGAAGTTCCCCGAGATCTACCCCTCCGGCGTGTACCCCCCGAACACGCTGCTGATCATTGGTGGCCTGGTTGAGGAAGCGGCGCGCGTCGAGATCGAGGCGCTCGCGGTGCGCCCGGCCGCATCGTGACCGAGCAGTACCGCCGCTACCCGTTCCACCACGGGCGCGAGACGGTGATCTCCTACCCCGTCACCGGTGCGGGCGTCACCACCCGGGTCGTCGAGTCGGGTTCCGGCGACCACGTGCTGGTGTGCCTGCACGGCGCCGGGTCGCGTGCCGACCGGTTCGTGCCCGTGATGCCCGGTCTGGTCGCCGAGGGCTTCCGTGTGCTGGCCATCGACTTCCCGGGCCACGGCCTGGCCGAGAAGCGCGAGGACATCGACTACACCGGTCAGGGTTTCGCCGACGTGATCGCCGGCGTGCTGGATTCCCTCGGGCTGACCAAGGTGACGTTCCTCGGGACGTCGCTGGGCGGGCATGTCGCCGCGGCGATCGCGGTGCAACGGCCCGATCTCGTGGCAGGGCTGGTGCTGATCGGATCGGTCGGCGTCGGTGACTTCCCGCAGGAGTTCCACACGCCGCCGGAGGTGCTCTCCGACGGCAGCGTCGAGGGTGTGCGGCGCAAGCTGACGTTCCTGGTCTCGGATCCGGACATGGTGACCGAGGCGTGGGTGCGGGAAGAGTCGATGATCAACTCCTCCACCGGGGCCAAGCAGGCGCTGTTGAAGGTGTCGGAGTGGCTGGACAAGGACTGCAACGCTTTTCGGCAGGACGCCGAGCTGGCCAAGCTGCTGCCGGAGCTCCCCGTGCTGCTGGTGTGGGGTGCCGACGACAAGTGGACCCCGCCGTCGATGGGGGAGGAGGCGAGCCGGAACCTGCCCGGGGCGGTCCTGGAGCTGATGCCCGGCTGCGGGCACGCCCCGTACTTCGAGAACCCGGACCTGTTCGTCGAACTGGTCCGCAAACACGGTGTGGGAGGACTGAGATGACCGATCGCTGGTTGCTGATCGAGAACGGCACCGTCGTCGACGGCGACGCCAATCCGCCGATCCCGGATTGCGCGGTGCTGGTGCGCGATGCGCGGATCGTCAAGATGGGCACCGTCGACCGGGAGACCGACATTCCCCGGGGTGCCGACCTTGAGGTGATCGACGCCCGCGGCAAGACCGTGATGCCGGGCCTGATCGACATCCACTGCCACATGACCTATGGGCTGGCGCGCACCGAGGAAGAGATCTCGATGTACACGCCGCCGGAGGTCCGGACGCTGATCGCGGCGGCCAACATCGAGAAGGTGCTCGCCGCAGGCGTCACCAGCATCTCGCAGCCGGGCGGTTCGTACTACATCGGCGTCGGGCTGCGGGAGGGCATCAAACGCGGGATCGTGCACGGTCCCCGGATGACCTCGGCGGGAAGGTATCTCACCACCAGCAACGGCCTGACCGACTGGTTCCCGGATGCCACCGGCAATCCGGAGTCCAGCACCGGCAAGCTGACCAACACCCCCGACGAGATGATCGCCGAGATCAGGCGCCAGAAGAAGGCCGGCGTCGACCTGATCAAGCTCGCCGACAGCCCGTTCGGTGACTACCAGGCGTTCACCAACGACGAGCTGAAGCTGTGCGCCGATCTGGCCCACCAGTTGGGCATGCAGATCACCATCCACGCCCGCGGCGACGGTGAGATGAACGCGGCGGTGGAAGCCGGCTTCGACCACATCATGCACGGCAACCACATGTCGGACGCCACGATCGAGAAGCTGGCCAAGAGCCAGATCCCGTTGGCGCCGACACAACTGCTGATGCATCACATCGTGGAGTTCGCCGAGACGCTGCGGGTGCGCCCGTCGATCTCGGAGGCGACGAAGCGGATGAACGACGCCACCATGGACAGCCTGCACCGCGCGTATGCGGCCGGGGTGAAGTTCGCGATGGGCACCGACAGCGGTTTCTCGCTGGTTCCGTACGGCCAGTGGCACGCCCGCGAGCTGGAGATGCTGATGCTCTACACGGGCATGAGCTCGCTGGAGGCCATCCAGGCCGGCACCAAACACGGCGCCAACGCGATGGGGCTGCCCGGCGATCTCGGCGTCCTCGCCGAGGGCAAACTCGCCGACATCATCGTCGTCGACGGGGACCCGGTGGCCGACATCAAGGTGCTGTACCAGCCCGGCAAGGTCGAGACCGTGATCCTCAACGGCCAGGTGCAGACCTTCCCGGACGACATCCGCACCCGGTTCATCCGCAACGACTACCTGCCCCACGAGTACGGCTGGGACCTGCTGTCCTACGAGCGTGCCTTCGAGGGTGCCGAAACCCCGAAGACGCAGCTCGACTGGACCACCGAGCAGCGCCTGGACGTCGTCAACGACGTCCGCAAGTACGAGAAGGTGGGTGCCGCGCCCGCCGCGGAGTAGGCCGCCGGACCGCACCGTTGGGCCGAATCCCCCTTCTGGCCCAACGGTGCCCGGCAGCCGGTTCGTTGCGCTGAAAGCAGACAGTTCGTGCTTGATGTCGCCGACCGTCGTAGCTTGGAGAGGTGACTTCACCTAACGACCTCCCCCGCACCGTCGGTGAACTGCGGGCGTCCGGGCATCGCGAGCGCAGCGTCAAGGCCGAGATCAGGGAGAACCTGCTGGCCGCGCTGGCTTCGGGAGCGCCCGTCGACGAGGTGTGGCCCGGCATCCTGGGCTTCGAGGACACCGTCATCCCGCAGCTGGAGCGGGCACTGATCGCCGGGCACGACATCGTGCTACTCGGCGAGCGCGGCCAGGGCAAGACCCGCCTGCTGCGCGCCCTGACCGGGATGCTCGACGAGTGGACGCCGGTGATCTCCGGATCCGAGCTCGGCGAGCACCCGTACAGCCCGATCACCCCGGAGTCGATCCGCCGGGCCGCCGACTCGGGCGACGACCTGCCGGTCGCGTGGAAGCACCGCAGCGAGCGCTACACCGAGAAGCTGGCCACCCCCGACACCAGCGTCGCGGACCTGGTCGGCGACATCGATCCGATCAAGGTGGCCGAGGGCCGCAGCCTCGGCGATCCCGAGACCATCGCCTACGGCCTGATCCCGCGCGCGCATCGCGGCATCGTCGCGGTCAACGAACTGCCCGATCTCGCCGAGCGGATCCAGGTCTCGATGCTCAACGTGATGGAGGAGCGCGACATCCAGGTGCGCGGCTACACGCTGCGGCTGCCGCTCGACGTGCTCGTCGTCGCCAGCGCCAATCCCGAGGACTACACCAACCGCGGCCGCATCATCACCCCGCTGAAGGACCGGTTCGGCGCCGAGATCCGCACCCACTACCCGCAGGAGCTCGACGCCGAGGTCGGCGTCATCGTCCAGGAGGCGCACCTGGCCGCCGAGGTGCCCGAGTACCTGCTGCAGATCCTGGCCCGGTTCGCCCGCGCGCTGCGTGAGTCCAGTTCGATCGACCAGCGCTCCGGGGTGTCCGCGCGCTTCGCGATCGCGGCCGCGGAGACCGTCGCCGCCTCCGCACGCCACCGCGCCGCGGTGCTCGGTGAGGACGAGCCCGTCGCGCGCGTCGTGGACCTCGGCTCGATCGTCGACGTGCTGCGCGGCAAGCTGGAGTTCGAGTCCGGCGAGGAGGGCCGCGAACAGGCCATCCTCGAGCATCTGTTGCGGCGTGCGACCGCCGAGACCGCGCAGCGTCTGCTCGGCGGGATCGACGTCGGCCCGATCGTCACCGCGGTCGAGGGCGGTTCGCCGGTCACCACCGGCGACCGGGTGTCGGCCCGCCAGGTGCTGGCCGCGCTGCCGGAGGTGTCCGCCGTCGCCGAGATCCAGCAGCGGCTCGGCGCGCAGTCCGAGGGTCAGCGGGCCGCCGCGATCGAGCTGGCCCTGGAGGCGCTGTATTTGGCGAAACGGATCGACAAGGTGTCCGACCAGGGCGAGACGGTCTACGGCTGAGCATGAGCAGGACGTCGCGGTACTCGCGCTACACCGGCGGCCCGGACCCGCTGGCGCCTCCCGTCGACCTTCGGGAGGCGCTGGAGGCGATCGGTCAGGACGTCATGGAGGGCACCTCGCCGCGGCGTGCGCTCGCGGAGATGCTGCGACGCGGCACCCGGAACATGCCCGGTGCCGACAAACTCGCCGCCGAGGCCAACCGCCGACGACGGGAACTGTTGCAGCGCAACAACCTCGACGGCACGCTCGCCGAGATCAAGAAGCTGCTCGACGAGGCGGTGCTCGCCGAGCGCAAGGAACTGGCCCGGGCCCTCGATGACGACGCCAGATTCGGTGAGCTGCAACTGGAATCGTTGTCGCCGTCACCCGCCAAGGCCGTGCAGGAGCTCGCCGAGTACGACTGGCGGTCGGCGGAGGCGCGCGAGAAGTACGACCAGATCAAGGATCTGATGGGTCGGGAGATGCTCGACCAGCGCTTCGCCGGGATGAAGCAGGCGCTGGAGAACGCCACCGACGAGGACCGCCAGCGGGTCAACGAGATGCTCGACGACCTCAACGATCTGCTCGACAAGCACGCCCGCGGCGAGGACTCGCAACAGGATTTCGACGAGTTCATGGCCAAGCACGGCGAGTTCTTCCCGGAGAACCCGCAGAACATCGACCAGTTGCTCGATTCGCTGGCCCAGCGCGCCGCGGCGGCCCAGCGCTTCCGCAACAGCCTGTCCGAGCAACAGCGTGCCGAACTGGATGCGTTGGCGCAGCAGGCTTTCGGCTCGCCGTCGCTGATGAACGCGCTGAACCGTCTCGATTCGCACCTACAGGCCGCCCGGCCCGGTGAGGACTGGTCGGGGTCGCAGCGGTTCTCCGGTGACGACCCGCTCGGCATGGGCGAGGGGGCCCAGGCGCTGGCCGACATCGCCGAGCTCGAGCAGCTCGCCGAGCAACTGTCGCAGAGCTATTCGGGGGCGTCGATGGACGACGTCGACCTGGACATGCTGGCCCGTCAGCTCGGCGACGAGGCCGCGGTGAACGCGCGCACGCTGGCCGAGCTGGAGCGGGCGCTGATGAACCAGGGCTTCCTCGACCGCGGTTCGGACGGGCAGTGGCGGTTGTCGCCGAAGGCGATGCGCCAACTCGGCCAAGCCGCGTTACGGGATGTGGCGCAACAACTGTCGGGCCGGCACGGCGAACGCGACACCCGCCGCGCCGGTGCCGCCGGGGAGCTGACCGGCGCCACCCGGCCGTGGCAGTTCGGCGACACCGAACCGTGGAACGTGACCCGGACGCTGACCAATGCCGTGCTGCGGGAGGCAGGGACGGGCGAGGCGGCGCGGCCGGCACCGCGCATCCGGGTCACCGTCGAGGACGTCGAGATCTCCGAGACCGAGACCCGCACCCAAGCCGCGGTCGCGCTGCTGGTCGACACGTCGTTCTCGATGGTGATGGAGAACCGGTGGCTGCCGATGAAGCAGACGGCGTTGGCGCTCAACCATCTCGTCAGTACCCGGTTCCGGTCGGATGCGCTGCAGATCGTCGCGTTCGGGCGGTACGCCCGCACCGTCACCGCCGCCGAACTGACCGGGCTTGAGGGTGTCTACGAGCAGGGCACCAACCTGCACCACGCGCTGGCGCTGGCCACTCGGCACCTGCGCAGGCACCCCAATGCGCAGCCGGTGATCCTCGTCGTTACCGACGGGGAGCCCACCGCGCATCTGGAGGACTTCGACGGCAACGGGAGTCCTTCAGTGTTCTTCGACTACCCGCCGCACCCGCGCACCATCGCGCACACCGTGCGCGGCTTCGACGAGGTGGCCCGGCTGGGGGCGCAGGTGACGATCTTCCGGCTCGGCAGTGACCCGGGCCTGGCCCGTTTCATCGACCAGGTGGCCCGCCGGGTCGGCGGCCGGGTGGTGGTGCCGGATCTGGACGGCCTGGGCGCGGCGGTGGTCGGCGACTACCTGAGCGCGAAGCGCCGGCGGTGACAGGGCGGACGACGATCAAGCGGCGAGGGACGAGTCGCGTTGAGGAGTTCGCCGGGAGGGTTTGCGCGGACGACGATCAAGCGGCGAGGGACGAGTCGCGTTGAGGAGTTCGCCGGGAGGGTTTGCGCGGACGACGATCAAGCGGCGAGGGACGAGTCGCGTTGAGGAGTTCGCCGGGAGGGTTTGCGCGGACGACGATCAAGCGGCGAGGGACGAGTCGCGTTGAGGAGTTCGCCGGGAGGGTTTGCGCGGACGACGATCAAGCGGCGAGGGACGAGTCGCGTTGAGGAGTTCGCCGGGAGGGTTTGGGCGGGCGCGGGTCAGGCCTTCGCGGGCTTGCGCTTCTTGCGCTTGACGGTGACGCTGCCGCATACCGACAGTCCCCGGATGCGCACCACTGGGGCGCCGGGGGAGCCGTCGCCGTCGACACTGTCGTCGAAGCTGCCCATCACGCCGATCCCGCGAAGATCCACGTTGACCTCCGGCGGCACCAGGATCGTCTGCCCGCCCATGATCGAGTACGAGCGGATCTCCACCTCGGGGGCGGTGAAATCGGCGTAGCGCAGATCCACCACACCGCCGCCCCACAACGCGATGGTGGTCAGCCGCCGCGGCACGTTCCAGCGGCCGCGGCGTTCGAATCCGCTCAGCAGCGCCAGCAGCACGCTCGACGGCGCGGGCCGGCAAGGACCGCTGCGGCCGCGGGTCACCGCACCGGGCAGATCGGCCGCCAGCCGGTCCAGCTCGTCATAGGTTTGTGCCGCGTAAGCCCTGTTCAGGCGGCTCTCGTACTCGGTCAGACCGAGCTTTCCGGAGGCGGCGGCGTCAGTCAGTAACTGGGCAACCTCGATGCGGTCGGTGTCGGCAGCGCGCATCGACCCACTGCGGGAGGCGGGGGTGCTCACCGTGACCTCAAGCTCGTCGCTGCGCACATCGCCCACGAGCCTACGACGAACGTCGGCACATGCAAGTGCCTTGATCAAACTGTGAGCTGGTCAGCCCACCCAGCGCGGCGGCCGCTTCTCCAGGAACGCCTGCATCCCCTCGCGGGCCTCCGCAGAGCAGAACAGCGCTGCCGACTCCTGTGTCAATTTCTCTGCGCGGCGCTCGAAGTCGCCGATTACCGCCGCCGTCGTCAACGCTTTGGACGCGGCCAGCCCCTGCGGCGAACCCTGCACGATTGCGCCCGTCAGGTCCGCGACCGCCGCGGGGACGTCGTCGCAGGCCATCGTGACCAACCCGATGGCGGCGGCCTCGGCGGCCCCGAACTTCTCGCCGGTGACGAAATAACGCCCCGCCGCCCGGGCGGTCAGCTTCGGCAGCAACGTCAGCGAGATGATCGACGGCGCCAGCCCGATCCGCGCCTCGGTCAACGCGAACGTGCTCGCGGCCCCGGCGACGACGATGTCGCACGCGCCGATCAGACCGAGCCCGCCGGCCCGGACATGCCCGTCGATCGCGCCGAGCACGGGCAGGGGCAGCTCCAGGATCCGGCGGAGCAGCGTGGTCATCTCCCGGGCCCGGTCGAGCGCCAACTCCGACGGGTCCCGGCCGGCCGCCTCGCCCAGGTCGGCTCCCGCGCAGAAGGTGCCGCCGGTGTGGCCGAGCACCACGACGCGTACTCCGTCGTCGGCGGCGGCGCGGGTCAGGCCGTCGTGGAGTTGCCCGACAAGTGCCGACGACAGCGCATTGCGGTTGTGCGGCGAATCCAGTGTCAGCCGTGCCACCGCGCCGTCGCGTTCGTAGCGGACCAGGGTGCTCGTCATCAGTACGACCGGGGCAGGCCCAGCGCCGTCTGCGCCACGAAGTTCAGCACCATCTCGCGGCTCACCGGTGCGATGCGGGCCAGCCGCGACGCCGTCAGCATCGCCGCGACGCCGTACTCCTGCGTCAACCCGTTGCCGCCGAGGGACTGGACGGCCTGGTCGACCGCCCGCGCCGACGCCTCACCCGCGGCGTACTTGGCCATGTTCGCCGCCTCGGCGGCGGCCGCGTCATCACCCGTGTCGTACAGTGCCGCGGCCTTCTGCATCATCAGTTTCGCGAGCTCGATCTCGATGTGGTTCTGCGCCAACGGGTGTGACAACCCCTGATGCGCGCCGATCGGTGTCTTCCACACCTGGCGGACCTTGACGTATTCGACGGCCCTGCCCAGCGCGAACCGGCCCATCCCGACCGCGCTGGCCGCGCCCATGATGCGCTCGGGGTTCAGGCCGGCGAACAGCTGGGCGATCGCCGCGTCCTCGGAGCCGACCAGCGCGTCGGCGGGCAGCCGCACGTCGTCGAGGAACACCTGGAACTGGAACTCCGGGCTGATGATCTCCATCGGGATCTTCGTGTACGTGAAACCTGGTGTATCCGTGGGGACGACGAACAACGCGGGCTTCAGATTGCCGGTCTTGTGGTCTTCGGTACGGCCGACGACCAGCACCGCCTGGGCCTGGTCCACCCCGGATATGTACACCTTCTGCCCGGACAGGATCCAGTCGTTGCCGTCGCGGCGCGCCGTGGTGGTGATGCGGTGTGAGTTCGAGCCCGCATCGGGTTCGGTGATCGCGAACGCCATCGTCAGCGTGCCGTCGGCGATCCCGGGCAGCCAGCGCTTCTTCTGTTCCTCGGTGCCGAACTTCGCGATGATCGTGCCGTTGATCGCCGGGGAGACGACCATCATCAGCAGTGACGAACCGCCCGCCGCCAACTCCTCCATCACCAGGCTCAGCTCGTACATGCCCGCGCCGCCACCGCCGTACTCCTCCGGCAGGTTGACCCCGATGAAGCCCAGTTTTCCTGCCTCGGCCCAGAGTTCGTCGGTGTGCCTGCCGCTGCGGGCCTTGTCCAGGTAGTACTCCTGCCCGTAGCCCGCGACCATGGCGGCCACCGCGCTGCGCAGCGCCTGCTGTTCCTCGGTCTCGACGAAACCCGTCATCGGCTTACCTCTCCTGAATCCACCCGCGCCAGTACGGCGCCGACCTCGACCTGTTGTCCCGTCGACACGTTCAACTCGACCAGCACACCGTCGGCCGGCGCGGCGATGGTGTGCTCCATCTTCATCGCCTCCAACCAGACCAGCGGCTGTCCCGCCCGCACCGTGTCGCCCTGCGCGGCGCCGACGCGCAGCACCGAGCCCGGCATCGGCGCCAGCAGCGACCCGTGGGCGAGTGCGTCGTCAGGATCGGGGAACCGCGGAACCGCGGTGAAATGCACTGAGCCACCTGGGGAATCGACATAGACGTCCGATCCGTGCCGGCACACGCCGAACGGCCGGTCCACCCCGGCGACGGTCAGCACGACGTGTCCGGGAGCTGCCGACACCAGATCGATGTCGTCGTGACCGTCGATCACCACCCCGGTGCGGGTGAATCGGTACCGGACCTCGTGCAGTTCGCCGCCGGGTTGCTGAAAGTCCTTGCGCTGGAAGCCCGATATGATGTTGCGCCACCCGCTCGGCGCCGAGGCGAGCGCCGCGGCGGTGGCGCGGTTGTGCGCCGCGTCGGCCAGCGCGGCAGCGATCGCCGACAACGCGGCCGTCCGCTCGTCGGCAACCGGACGCGCCAGCAGATCGAGCCCGTGTGCGTCGAAAAAGGCGGTGTCGGTAGCCCCGTCGAGAAACGCTGGGTGGCGCAGCACGTTGACGAGCAGATCGCGGTTGGTGCGCACCCCGTGGATCTGGGAGCGGGTCAGCGCATCGGCGAGCAGCGCCGCGGCCTGGCGACGGGTCGGGGCGTAGGACACCACCTTGGCGATCATCGGGTCGTAGAACACCGAGATGGCCGAGCCGTCCGTGACGCCGGAGTCCAGCCGCACCCCGGCCCGCTCGATCAGGCCGAACTCGGTACCCGCGGCCGGCACCGCGAAGTGCGACACCGTGCCCGCCTGCGGCTGCCAGTTGTTGGCCGGATCCTCCGCGTAGAGCCGTGCCTCGATGGAGGCGCCCCGCGCCGGCGGCGGTGTCGGGGCAAGCGGGGTGCCCTCGGCGACCGCGAGCTGCAGCTCGACGAGATCGAGTCCGGTCGTCAGCTCGGTGACCGGATGTTCGACCTGGAGGCGGGTGTTCATCTCCAGGAAGTAGAAGTCGCCCGTCCCGGAGGCCATGAACTCGACCGTCCCGGCCCCGGTGTATCCGATCGCGGTCGCGGCCAGCCGCGCCGCGGCGAACAGCTTGTCCCGCATGCCCGGATGACGCTCGACGAGCGGGGACGGCGCCTCCTCGATGATCTTCTGGTGTCTGCGCTGGATCGAGCATTCCCGCTCGCCGACCGACCACACCGTGCCGTGCGCGTCGGCCATCACCTGGACCTCGACGTGATGGCCCGCCTCGAGATAGCGCTCGCAGAACACCGTCGGATCGCCGAACGCCGACTGCGCCTCCCGGCTGGCCGCGGCGACCTGAGCGTCCAGCTCGGTGAGATCACGGACCACCCGCATGCCGCGGCCGCCGCCCCCTGCCGACGCCTTGACCAGCACAGGCAGCAGCTCGGCCGTCACTGCGGCCGGGTCGAGCTCGTCGAGCACCGGCACCCCGGCGGCCGACATGATCTTCTTGGCCTCGATCTTCGACCCCATCGCGGCCACCGCGGCCACCGGTGGTCCGATCCACGTCAAGCCCGCCTGCTGTACCGCGGCGGCGAAATCCGGGTTCTCCGAGAGGAACCCGTAGCCCGGATGAATCGCGTCGGCACCGGCGGCGAGCGCGGCGTCGATGAGCTGTGCCGAATCGAGATAGCCGCGCGTGCCGTCCAGCCGCACCCGCGCGTCGGCCTCGGCGACGTGCAGCGCCCCGGCGTCCGGATCTGTGTAGACGGCGACGGTGCCGATGCCCAGACGTCGGCAGGTCGCGAACACCCGGCGGGCGATCTCACCGCGGTTGGCCACCAGAACCCGGGTGATCATGTGCGTCTCCTCCGCGGACATCGCGCTCACATCCGGAAGACGCCGAAGTTCGACGTCCCCTCGATCGGGCCGTTGGCGATGGCGGACAGGCACATCCCCAGCACGGTGCGGGTGTCGCGGGGGTCGATCACGCCGTCGTCGTAGAGCCGCCCGGACAGGAACATCGGTAGCGACTCGGCCTCGATCTGCGCCTCGACCGCGGCCCGCAGGGCGGTGTCGGCGGCCTCGTCGACCTGTCCACCGCGGGCCTCGGTGGCCGCGCGGTTCACGATGGACAGCACCCCGGCGAGCTGGGTGCCGCCCATCACCGCGGATTTCGCGCTGGGCCAGGCGAACAGGAACCGCGGATCGTAGGCGCGCCCGCACATGCCGTAATGCCCGGCGCCGTAGGAGGCCCCGATGAGTAGCGAGATGTGCGGCACGGTCGAGTTGGACACCGCGTTGATCATCATCGAGCCGTGCTTGACCATGCCGCGTTCCTCGTAGGCCCTGCCCACCATGTAGCCGGTGGTGTTGTGCAGGAACAACAATGGGGTGTCGGAGCGGTTGGCGAGCTGGATGAACTGGGTGGCCTTCTGCGACTCCTCGCTGAACAGCACCCCGCGCGCGTTGGCCAGGATTCCCAGCGGATAGCCGTGCAGGTTGGCCCACCCGGTCACCAGCGAGCCGCCGTAGAGCGGCTTGAACTCGTCGAAGTCCGATCCGTCGACGATCCGCGCGATCACCTCGCGTGGGTCGAAGGGAATCCTCAGATCCGGTGGCACGATGCCGATCAACTCGTCTTCGTCGAACACCGGCGGGGCGAACGGCCGGGGAGCCGGGCCTTGTTTGCGCCAGTTGAGCCGGGCCACGATGCGGCGTCCGATACGCAGCGCGTCGAGCTCGTCGACGGCGAGATAATCGCCGAGACCGGAGGTGCGGGAGTGCATCTCGGCGCCACCGAGTGACTCGTCGTCGGATTCCTCGCCGGTGGCCATCTTCACCAGCGGCGGGCCGGCGAGGAACACCTTCGAGCGTTCCCTGATCATCACGACGTGATCGGACATGCCCGGGATGTAGGCGCCGCCCGCGGTCGAGTTGCCGAACACCAGCGCGATGGTCGGGATGCCCGCCGCCGAGAGTCGGGTCAGATCGCGGAACATCTGCCCGCCCGGGATGAAGATCTCCTTCTGTGTCGGCAGGTCGGCCCCGCCCGATTCCACCAGAGAGATCACCGGCAGCCGGTTCTGGAACGCGATCTGGTTCGCGCGCAGGATCTTCCGCAGTGTCCACGGGTTGCTGGTACCGCCCTTGACGGTCGGGTCGTTGGCGACGAGCAGGCATTCGACGCCTTCGACGACGCCGATGCCGGTCACCACGCTGGCGCCGACGGTGAAGTCGGTGCCCCACGCCGCGAGCGGGCTGAGCTCCAGGAACGGCGAATCGGGGTCGAGCAGCGCCTCGATCCGCTCCCTGGCGGTCATCTTGCCGCGGGCATGGTGTCGGGCGACGTACTTCTCACCGCCGCCGGCCAACGCCTTCGCGTGCTCGGAGTCCAGTTCGGCGAGTTTGACCGCCATCGCATCGGCCGCCTCGATATAGGCGGGGGAGCGGAGGTCGACAGCCGACGTGAGCCTCATGCCTGATATCCCAACGTCTTGGCGGCCAGCGAGGTGAGGATTTCGGTGGTTCCGCCGCCGATTCCCAGGATGCGCATATCGCGGTACTGGCGCTCGACCTCGGACTCGGCCATGTAGCCCATACCGCCGAACAGCTGCACCGCCTGGTGGGCGACCCACTCACCGGCCTCGACGGCGGTGTTCTTGGCGAAGCAGACCTCGGCGATCAGGTTTGTCTCACCGGGGCCTGATGTCGCCGCCGGGGCGGCTCCGGCGAGCTCCCGTTCGACGACGTGCCTGGTGTAGACCCGGGCCACGTCGATGCGGCGCGCCATCTCGGCGAGCGTGTTCTGCACCGACTGCCTGCTGAGCAGCGGCCTGCCGAAGGTCTCACGGTTGCGGCACCAGTCGACGGTCAGGTCCAGGCACCGTTGAGCGCTCGAATACGCCTGGGCGGCGAGGCCGACACGCTCGGAGACGAACGCGGCCGCGATCTGCAGGAAGCCGGTGTTCTCGGCGCCCACCAGGTTATGGGCCGGAACCCGCACGTCCGTGTAGGACAGTTCGGCGGTATCCGAGGACCGCCAGCCCATCTTGTCGAGCTTGCGCGTCACCTCGAAGCCGGGTGTGCCCTTGTCCACGACGATCAGCGAGATACCCGCGGCCCCAGGTCCGCCCGTGCGTACGGCGGTGACGACGTAGTCGGCGCGCACACCGGAGGTGATGTAGGTCTTCGCGCCGTTGAGGATGAAGTCCGGCCCGTCCCGCTGGGCTCGGGTGATCAGATGGCCGACGTCGGAGCCGCCGCCGGGTTCGGTGATGGCCAGCGAACCGATCTTCTCGCCGCGCAGCGTCGGGCGGACATAGGTGTCGATGAGGTGTTGGTCACCGGAGGCGATCATGTGCGGCACCGCGATCCCTGAGGTGAACAGTGATGCGAAAACCCCGCCCGGAGCGCCGGACTGGTGCATCTCCTCGCAGATGACCACCGCGTCGGCGCCGTCACCGCCCTCACCCCCGACGGCTTCCGGGAAGCCGGCCCCGAGCAGTCCGGCCCGCGCCGCGGCGCGGTGCAGGGCACGGGGCAGTTCACCGGAGCGTTCCCATTCGTCGACGTGCGGTAGCACTTCGCGTTCTGCGAAGGCCCGCACCGTTTCTCGCAGTGCGTCCCGCTCGGGGGTGGTCCAGATGCTCATTCGAGCAGCTCCTCGGGAATGTCGACATACCGGCTCCGCAGCCATTCGCCGAGCCCCTTGGCCTGCGGGTCGAACCGTGCCTGGTAGGCCACGCCCTGACCGAGGATCCCGTCGATCACGAAGTTCACCGCCCGCAGGTTCGGCAGCACGTGGCGGGTGACCGGCAGGTCCGCGGCTTCGGGTAACAGCTCCCGCAGCTTGTCCACGGTCAGCGTGTGGGCCAGCCATGACCACTGCGCGGGTTCACGCACCCAGACCCCGACGTTCGCGCTGCCGCCCTTGTCGCCGCTGCGGGCTCCGGCGATGGTGCCGAGCGGGACCCGGCGCGTCGGCCCCGAGTCGCTGCGGAGCGCGACGTCCGGCTCCGGTACCGGCGCGAGCTCCAAGGTCTCCGACGCGGCGTCGACGGTGACGCGGGTGCCGTCCGGCAGGACCGCGAGGTGCGGGACCTCGTGGGCCGGTACGTACGCGGCGGTGAACACGCCGTAGACCTGTCCGTCGCCCGGGGGAGCGGTCGTCGTGAACCCGGGATAGCTGGCCAGCGCGAGTTCGACGGCGGCGGACGAGAACTGTCGTCCCACGGTGTTCGGGTCGGGATCGCGCACCACGCAGCGCAGCAGCGCGCTCGCGGTCTGTTCGGTGTCGGCGTCGGGGTGGTCGGTGCGCGCCAAGGCCCAGTCGAGCTCGGCCGGCCGCACCGTCAGACTGGATTCCAGCTGGTGACGCACCAGATCGGCCTTCGCGTCGATGTCGAGCCCGGTCAGCACGAACGTCATCTCGTTGCGGAAGCCGCCGAGGCTGTTCAGCGACACCTTCAGCGCCGGGGGCGGCGGCTCGCCCTTGGCCCCGCTGATCCGGACGCGGTCGGCACCGTCGGCCGACAGGGTGATGCTGTCGACGCGAAGTGTCGCGTCCGGGTTCGCGTAGCGGGCGCCCGCGATCTCGTAGAGCAGCTGGGCGGTGACGGTGTCGCGGGTGACCGCCCCGCCGGTGCCGTCGTGCTTGGTGATCACCGAGGACCCGTCGCGGTGGATCTCGGCGATCGGGAAGCCGGGGTGGGCCAGCGCGGCGAGGTCGGGGAAGTCGCGCGCGAAGAAGGAGTAGTTGCCGCCGGTGGCCTGCGTACCGCACTCGATCACGTGACCGGCCGCCACCGCACCGGCGATGCGGTCGTAATCGGTTCTGCACCAGCCGAAGTGCGCGGCCGCCGCGCCGACGGTCACGGACGCGTCGGTGACCCGACCGGTGACGACGACGTCGGCGCCGGCGGCGAGGCATTCGACGATGCCCCACGCGCCGAGGTAGGCGTTCGCGGTCAGAGGTGCCCCCAGGCCGAGTGCGTCAGCCCTCGGCAACAGATCGTCGCCCTCGACGTGGGCGACCGCCACCGCGATGCCCAGCCGGTCGGCCAGCGCGCGGACGGCGTCGGCCAAGCCGGCCGGGTTCAGCCCGCCGGCGTTGGTGACGATGCGGACCCCGCGGTCCTTGGCCGGGCCGAGGCAGTCCTCGAGCTGGCGCAGGAACGTCCTGGCGTAGCCGCGGTCCGCATTCTTCATCCGGTCGCGGCCGAGGATGAGCATGGTGAGCTCGGCGAGGTAGTCGCCGGTCAGGTAGTCGAGTCCGCCGTCGGTGAGCATCTCCCGCATGGCGGCCAACCGGTCCCCGTAGAAGCCCGAGCAGTTCCCGATGCGCGCGGGGGTGCGGCCCGCGACACCGGAATGCCCGGAGTCCACCGCAGTCGTCACACCCGCTCCTCGCCCGTGAATCCGGTCACAGCAACCAACCAACCGGTAGGTTAATAGGTACCGCCGGTATCAAGTCAAGGTTTTGACCCTTACGGCGTCGGAGCGGGCCGCGGAGTTTGGAGCGCACCGAGCCCACCGGTTATCCTGAACGGCAATTGCCAGTGCCAGAGTTGTGTCCAAGACTCGCGCAGGCATCCTCACCCCGAACAGATGGAGCTCGATCATGGCTGTGCCGAAGCGCAGGATGTCGCGCGCGAACACCCGTAGCCGGCGCGCGCAGTGGAAAGCGGAGGCCGCCAACCTGGTGACCGTGACTGTCGCAGGTCAGCCGCGCAAGGTGCCCCGTCGCCTGCTCAAGGCCGCCCGTCTGGGCCTGGTCGACCTCGACCGCCGCTAACTCTCAGGCAAACCTTCGGATTGACGGCGCGCCTCTCAGGTCACTCTCAGACACTGGGTTGAAACTGTGGCAGTGCGCATACTTGTCGTTGATGACGATCGCGCCGTGCGCGAATCCCTGCGCCGGTCTCTGTCGTTCAACGGATACTCCGTCGAACTCGCCCAGGATGGCCGGGAAGCCCTCGATCTGATCGCCAGTGATCGCCCTGATGCGGTGGTGCTGGATGTGATGATGCCGCGACTGGACGGCCTTGAGGTGTGCCGGCAGCTGCGAAGCACCGGCGACGACCTCCCCATCCTGGTCCTCACCGCCCGCGACTCGGTCTCCGAGCGGGTGGCCGGGCTCGACGCGGGCGCCGACGACTATCTGCCGAAGCCATTCGCGCTCGAGGAGTTGCTCGCGCGTATGCGGGCGCTGCTGCGCCGCACCAGCCCGGTGGACGGCGACGCCGACTCGGCGGCGATGACGTTCTCGGATCTGACCCTGGACCCGGTGACCCGCGAGGTGACCCGGGGCGACCGTCCGATCAGCCTGACCCGCACCGAGTTCTCCCTGCTGGAGATGCTGATCGCCAACCCGCGCCGGGTGCTGACCCGAAGCCGCATCCTCGAGGAGGTCTGGGGCTTCGACTTCCCGACCTCCGGCAACGCCCTCGAGGTCTACGTCGGATATCTGCGCCGCAAGACCGAGGCCGAAGGTGAACCGCGGCTGATCCACACCGTGCGCGGAGTGGGTTACGTACTCCGCGAGACGCCGCCTTGATCGTGGTGGACGACCGAGCCGGATCGTGGACGGGACACGCCCCGCCTGCTCCACCGCCCCCGCCGGCGAGTTCGATCTCGCTGCGCTGGCGGGTGATGCTGCTGGCGATGGCGATGGCGGTGATCCCGGTCGTGATGATGGGTGTCGCGGGCTACGCGGTGGTGACGCGGGCCCTCTACGACGACATCGACAACCAACTGCGCACCCGCGCCCAGATGCTCATCGAGAGCGGTTCGCTGGACGCCAACCCGGCCAAGGCCATCGAGGGCACCGCGTACTCGGACATGAACGCGATGTTCTACATCCCCGGCCGCAGCAAGTACACCGCCAACCAGCAGGGCCAGACGCTGCCGGTCGGCCGTCCCGAGCAGGACGTCATGGACGGCACGCTGTGGATGTCGCTGCGCACCGTCGAACATCAGCGGGTGCTCGCCGTGCACCTGGCCAGCGGCAACTCGCTGCTGTTGTCCAAGAGCCTGGCCCCGACGGGCCAGGTGCTCAAACGGCTCGGCACCGTCCTGCTCATCGTCGGCGGCATCGGGGTCGCGGTGGCCGCGATCGCCGGCGGGATCGTCGCCAGCGCAGGACTCAGACCGGTGGGCCGGCTGACGCAGGCCGCCGAACGGGTCGCGCGCACCGACGACCTCCATCCGATCCCGGTGGTGGGTAACGACGAACTCGCCCGCCTCACCGAGGCTTTCAACATGATGCTGCGCGCGCTGGCCGAGTCCAGGGAACGGCAGGCCCGACTGGTCGCCGACGCCGGGCACGAACTGCGGACCCCGCTGACGTCGCTGCGCACCAACGTCGAGTTGTTGATGAGCTCGATGAAACCGGGTGCGCCGCAGATCCCCGAGGAGGACATGGCGGAGCTGCGCAGCGACGTGATCGGGCAGATCGAGGAACTGTCGACGTTGGTCGGCGACCTGGTGGACCTCACCCGCGAGGAAGCCGGCAACGCGGTGCACGAGACGGTCGAGCTGTCCGAGGTGATCGAGCGGTCGCTGGAGCGGGTCCGCAGGCGCCGCAACGACATCGAGTTCACCGTGTCGGTGACCCCGTGGCAGGTGTTCGGCGACGCGGCGGGACTGGGACGGGCAGTGCTCAACCTGCTCGACAATGCCGCGAAGTGGAGCCCGCCCGGCGGTGTCGTCGCGGTGAGTCTGACCCAGGTCGACCCGCTGGCCGCCGAACTGGTGGTGGCCGATCACGGGCCCGGAATCCCGCCCCAGGAGCGCGATCTCGTCTTCGAGCGGTTCTACCGTTCGACCACCGCGCGGGCGATGCCGGGCTCGGGTCTCGGCCTGGCGATCGTGAAGCAGGTGGTGCTCAAACACGGTGGAACACTGCGGATCGAGGACACCGTGCCGGGTGGGCAGCCCCCCGGAACGTCGATGCGCGTGGTCCTGCCCGGCCGTCCCTCGATCGGGACCGCCGACGACGAGTAGCCCCGCGACACGCGGAATCCGGTCGTGCGGGTGACCTGGCTCACCGACCAGAATGGTTGAGACGGGCGTACTCGGGGCATGGGCTCAAAAGTTGTCGGAAAGGCAATCGAACTCTAAGCCGTTTCTCAGTACGTTTGGGCACGCTGAGCTAGCAACGGTCGTTGTCGTACCGGACACGATCAATTCGAGGGAGAGCACTGCAGCGATATGACCAACCACCCGAGGTACTCGCCGACTCCGCAACCGGGTCGTCCGACCGGCTACCCCGGACAGGCGCCCCAAGGCCCCGCAGGGTCGCCGCGGTCGGGCTCCTATGAGCCGCAGGGCACCGGCAACTGGGACTGGCGCTACGCGACAGAGCAACAGCGGCAAGCCTTTCGGGGCCCCTACGACCCCTATCCCGGCGCGCAGATGCCGACGGGCCCGGGCCAGTACCCGCGTCCCGGTGCGCCGACCCCACCGCCCGGACCCCGGAAGCGTTCGCGCGCATCGGGTTTGATCGCAGGCGCGCTGGCCCTGTCGCTGCTGTCGGCAGGTGTCGGCGGTGGCGTCGCGATGCTGGTGCACCCGGACCACAGCGTCGGCGGGATCAGCGCCAGCGGGGCCGCGCCGTCGATGCCCGCGGCCAGCGTGCCGGGTGGCTCGGTGGAGGCGGTGGCCGCCAAGGTCGTGCCCAGCGTGGTCAAGCTCGAGGTGAACCAGGGCAGGGCGACCGAAGAGGGCTCCGGCGTGATCCTGTCCTCGGACGGTCTGATTCTGACCAACAATCACGTCGTGGCCGCCGCGGCCGGTGACGCCGGCCCGCCCGCGCAGACCAAGGTCACGTTCGCCGACGGCAGCGCCACCACGTTCTCCGTCGTCGGCGCCGACCCCAGCAGCGACATCGCGGTGGTGCGCGCCAAGAACGTGTCGGACCTGACCCCGATCGAGGTCGGCTCGTCGGCGGACCTGCGGGTGGGTCAGGACGTGGTCGCGATCGGTTCGCCCCTCGGCCTGGAAGGCACGGTCACCACCGGCATCATCAGCGCGCTGAACCGGCCGGTGGCCGCCAGCGGTGACGCCAAGAACCAGAACACGGTGCTCGACGCGATCCAGACCGACGCGGCGATCAACCCGGGCAACTCCGGCGGCGCGCTGGTGAACATGAACGGTGAACTGGTCGGCATCAACTCCGCCATCGCGACCATGGGCGCCGACGCCGGTGGCCCCCGCGGCGGCTCGATCGGGCTGGGCTTCGCGATCCCGGTGGACCAGGCCAAGCGCATCGCCGACGAGATCGTCCAGACCGGTAGCGCGTCGCGGGCCTCGCTCGGCGTGCAGGTCGGCAACGACGCCGGGGTGGACGGCGCCAAGATCGTCGAGGTGACCGACGGCGGTGCCGCGGCCGCGGCGGGCCTGCCCAGCGGAGTGCTCATCACCAAACTCGACGACCGGGTGATCAGCAGCGCCGACGCGCTCGTCGCCGCGGTGCGCTCCAAGGCGCCGGGAGACAAGGTGAAGCTGACGTTCCTGGATTCGTCGGGCAAGCCGCAGACCGTCGACGTCACGCTCGGCAAGGCCAAGCAGTGAGTGCGACCCTCGGCCGGAATCGGGCGGAGTCGCGGCCCGACCTCCGTGTGGCTGCACCGTTGTCCGCCCCGAGATATACGGTTGAGCTCATGGAGCAGCCACACGCGTTGGTCGGTCGTGCCCTCGTCGTCGTCGTCGACGACCGCACAGCTCACGGCGACGAAGAGGACCACAGCGGTCCGTTGGTCACCGAGCTGCTCGGTGAGGCCGGATTCGTCGTCGACGGGGTGGTGGTGGTCTCCTCCGACGAGGTCGAGATTCGCAACGCATTGAACACCGCGGTGATCGGCGGCGTGGATCTGGTGGTGTCGGTGGGCGGCACGGGTGTCACACCGCGTGACGTGACCCCGGAAGCCACGCTGGACCTCCTCGACCGGGAGTTGCTGGGAATCTCCGAAGCGTTGCGTTCCTCGGGCCTGAGCGCGGGCATCATCGACGCCGGAGTGTCGCGCGGCCTCGCCGGGATCTCGGGCAGCACACTCGTCGTCAATCTCGCCGGATCCCGGGCCGCGGTCCGGGACGGGATGGCGACACTTGGGCCCCTGGCCGGCCAGATCATCGCGCAGCTATCCAGTTTGGAGATCTAAGCGCGTTGCGCTGTCAGCGGTTAGTCCGGAATCCGCCGGGGTGGGCACCTCCACCTCGTGCGGATTTCGTCTTTTTTGACACCCGTCTCATCTGCAATGTTAAGTACAGGTGAACAGACGCCCCCGTAAGTTTGTGATCTTGATCACACGGAGAAATTGTCGTGACACAGACACCGAAGAACCGCCGCGATTCAGTTAACGAGCTGCTGAAGAAGGCGTTCCCCGAGGTACCGGATACCGAGCGGGAACCGGTGGCCCCCGAAGACATCGATGCGCGCGAGCGATGGTTGCGGGACAACATCCCGCCGCACCACGAGTGACCTGTGATTACTCGCCGGGCTCCCAGCTGCCCCTGGCGTAACACATTCACTCTCATTGACGAATACGTCGATGCGGGGTCACGATCCGCGGCGCTTTTCTCGACCAACCCCCGCCGCCGCACGGAGGGGGTTAGGGAACACCAGGGGAACTCCAGCAAACGACGCGCGGCTTTGCGTCCCGAACATCACCACCGGGGCCACGCGTTGCCGGTCAGATGCCTCCCCGTTATGTTCCTCGTGTCAACGATGAGCTAATCGTAAGAACGACATGTGAGGTTTTTAATTCTCCTCACATCAAGCTCTTGCGAGGTGTGTGGTGAAGAAGTACAGCCAGGCACGGACATCTCGGAGCCCCGACCGGGGCTTCGTTACGCATAGCTAGGGAGATCATGAAGGCAATCACTCGGGTGCTGATCGCGATGGTGGCGTCCATCGCGGCATTGTTCGTGAGCACTGGCACCTCCAACGCCGGTCTGGACAATGAGCTGAGTGTCGTCGACGGCCAGGGCCGCACGCTGACAGTTCAGCAGTGGGACACGTTCCTCAACGGTGTTTTCCCCCTCGACCGCAACCGCCTGACCCGCGAGTGGTTCCACTCCGGCAAGGCCAGCTACATCGTGGCCGGTGAAGGCGCCGACGACTTCGAGGGCACGCTGGAGCTGGGCTACCAGGTCGGCTTCCCCTGGTCGCTGGGCGTCGGCATCAACTTCAGCTACACCACCCCGAACATCGCGTACGACGGCTGGGCCTTCGCGCCGACCGGTGACCCCGACTTCGGCACGCTGGACTCCATCGTGACCCCGCCGCTGTTCCCCGGTGTCTCGATCTCGGCCGACCTCGGTAACGGCCCCGGTATCCAGGAAGTCGCGACCTTCTCGGTCGACGTCGCCGGCCCCGGTGGTTCGGTTGTCGTCTCGAACGCTCACGGCACCGTGACCGGCGCCGCCGGTGGTGTGCTGCTGCGTCCGTTCGCCCGGTTGATCTCCTCGACCGGCGACAGCGTCAGCACCTACGGCGAGCC
Source organism: Mycolicibacterium parafortuitum (assembly GCF_002086815.1). Classification (GTDB taxonomy): domain Bacteria; phylum Actinomycetota; class Actinomycetes; order Mycobacteriales; family Mycobacteriaceae; genus Mycobacterium; species Mycobacterium parafortuitum. Next base: position 7,529 of record NZ_MVID01000030.1, on the reverse strand, counting down.
GTGGAACATGAACTGACACAGAGCCTCGCTCTACGAAACAGCCCCCGGCTTCGGCCGGGGGCTGTTTCCGTCTTCGGGGAGCGATGCAGCGTCACCTGTCGGTGGGTGGCGCGTCCTGCTCGGTGTGGTTCTTCGTGGTGACGGTTCCGTCGGACTGGGCCTGCAGCAGATCGCGGATCTCGGTCAGCAGTGTCAGTTCGGTTTCGCTCGACTCCACCTTGGCGTCCCGTTCCTTGAGCTTCTTGAACGGAGCCACGATCACGAAGTAGATGACCGCGGCGACGATCAGGAAGTTGATCGCCGCCGACAGCACGGCGTTCAGGTCGACGAACTGGTCCGCGCCCAGCGGGATCTTCAGGATTCCGTACTCGGTGTCCGGGCCCGCGCCGATCCGGTCGACCAACGGCTGGACCACGTTTTCGGTGAACGCGGTGACCAGTCCGGTGAACGCGGCACCGACGACGACCGCGACCGCCAGATCGATGACGTTGCCCCGCGAGATGAACTCTTTGAAGCCTTTCAGCATGGCGATGACCCTTTCGTTTCAGGGGCGCGAGTCGGCGCACCGAACTCAGTGTCCACCGCGGGTCCGGCAAGGCAAATATGCGGGCTTTATTTACGTCCGGCGATAATGTGTGACCGGGGTCATTTCGTCTGCGTAACAGCAAGTGGCGCAAGTCATTTCGGAATCCTGGGAAAAAGCTGGGAATGGACCCGGAGGCCCGAATAAGAATTTGTCACTGGGCACGCGCAATGCCGCCGCGACTGCTAGTCTGTGAAGGCCTGAAAACGTAAACAAGGACACCTGTGTCCTTCTATTCAAAGGGGAATGCTCATGGCACGACATGCCAAGGCGCCCGCTCGGAGTGCGAAGAAGCTCGGCGCCGTCGGCCTGGGCTCGTTCTTTATCGCCGCAGCTTTCTCCGGTCTGAGCGCTGGTACGGCCAACGCGGACGAGGTCGCTCCCACTCCCGTGGTGACCAGCCGCCAGGCCTCGGAGAACTCCGTGATCCGGATCAACGATCTCGGCGTCGCCCGCGGAATCTCGGAAGCCCGCCTTGCGGACGCCGGCGAGATCCACGCCGTCGGCACGGGTTCGACCGAGGTGCGCGACAACATCAAGGCAGTCGTCGGCACGAAGGCCTCCGCGTTCGCGGGTGCCTACCCGGTCGGTCCGGCGATCGGCGATTGGTGATCTGAACTTCCAAAGTGCCCCCGGGAATCCCGGGGGCACTTTGCTTTTCGCTGCCGCTCGATGCGGGTCAATGCAGCGTGAGCGTGATCGCCTGCACGAGAGCCGCTCCGGCCACCGTCTTGGCCGCAGCTGAGGGCAGCGCGACCAGCACCACCCGCCCGGCGCCCCGGGCTCCGACGCCACTTTCCTTGGCGGACACCAGCACAACGACTGCATCGCCGGCCACCAGGCGTGCCTCCGCGGTCTCGTCCGCGGGTGCGGCGACGATGTCGACGACGTCGCCGGGCCGGACCAGATCCGTCAGCGCGGCGTCGGCCAGCGGTATCGGGACGATCCGCGCATCGGGGCCCGCCGTGGATTCGGCCAGCCGCGGGCCGAGCAGGCGCACGTCGGTCAGCACCTCGCCGCGACGAGTCGGACCGGCGAGTGTGGCGCCGACGACGGTACCGACGTCGGACTGCGCGCCATCGGGAATCGCGGGCGCCGTACGTGACTCCACCCGGACGTCGTCGGCGGTGAGTTCGACACCGGGGGAGAGGTCGCGCACCGCGACGACGACCTCGGCGCGATCGGCGTCCGGATCACCGCGCCACGCGGCGACCGCGGCCAGGATGACCAGGAAACCGGCGAGGATTCGACGTGCGGCGGGAGTGCGGGACCAGTCTGGACGCAGCATGCGCGCCAGCCGGTCGATCGCGGTCGGGTCCAGCGAATCCCCCATGGGGTCACGTTAGGTCGTCGGCGCAGCGTCCGTCTGCCGCCGATCAGGCGGCTGTGGATAACTCGACGGTCAGCTGGAGGCGGCGGCGGGCGCGGGCGAGCTGGTTGACGACGAGCTGCTCGAGCTCGAGCTGCTCGAGGACGAGCTGCTGGAGCTCGACGAGCTGTCCGAGGACGAGGATGACGACGACTCGCTGCCGCTCGAGGTGGTCGAGCCGGTGTTCTTCCCGGCTTCGCGGCTGTCGGTGCGGTAGAAACCGCTGCCTTTGAACACCACGCCGACCTTGCCGAAAATCTTGCGCAGTCGTCCCGCGCACTTCGGGCATTCGGTCAGAGAGTCGTCGGTGAACGCCTGCACCACGTCGAACTTGTTGTTGCACTCGGTGCACGCATAGGAATAGGTGGGCACACAAACCTCCGAGGTGGTCAAACTTGTTAGCACTCTACCGGCTCAAGTGCTAGAACCGCCAGCTGGCTGTGGTCATTCCCACGGTGTCGCCGACTGCGTGCGCCGTCGCAGCGCGACGAGACCCCGCTGCGGGGTCAGTGCGTGCGTCATCGCGACATCGTGCGGCTCCGCGGGCAACCGCTCGACCAGTTCCTCGTCGCGAACCACCGCCACCAGCAACGCGGCCGGATCGGCCAGCGGCAACGTCCGGTCGTAGAATCCGGCGCCGCGGCCCAGTCGCGCGCCGTCGCGGTCGACCGCCAGCGCGGGGACCAGCACGACGGCGGCGTCCGCGATCGCCTCGGGCGGTAGCCACGGCGGCGAGGGTTCGCGTAGACCGAACGGCGCGCGCACCAGCCGGCCGGGTTCGTAGCGGCCCCACCGCAGCGGGAGCGGAGTGCCCTGGTCGTCGTTGCGGGCGACGGGCAGCAGCACCGTGACGTCGCGAGCGGCGGCGTCCTCGACGAGGGCGACAGACCCAGGCTCCGAACCGACCGGGATATAGGCGCAGGCTATTGTGCCCGGCGAGAGCAGGGCTACCAGGTGGGCCGCCAGCTGCGCGGCCTCGCGGTCGCGTACTTGCCGACTCAATGAGCGCCGAGCAGCCAAAATGGCCGCCCGTGCTTGTGATTTGGCCAGTGCCACCGGGTAGTCCTTCCAAGCTCGGGTATGGGGAGAACAACCGACGCAGAGAGGTTAGTGTGTGAACGATGAATCGGCCTGATGTTCCTGTGCCGTACACCGCGGTGGTACCTGCGGCCGGCCTCGGAACGCGCTTCCTGCCTGCCACCAAAACGGTGCCCAAGGAGCTGCTTCCCGTCGTCGACACCCCAGGGATCGAGCTCGTCGCCGCGGAGGCCGCCGAGGCGGGCGCCCAGCGCCTGATCATCATCACCTCCGAAGGGAAAGACGGCGTCGTCGCGCACTTCGTCGAAGACCTCGTCCTGGAGGGCACGCTCGAAGCCCGCGGGAAGAAGACCATGCTCGAGAAGGTGCGGCGCGCGCCCGCCCTGATCAAGGTGGAATCCGTGGTTCAGGCCGAGCCGCTGGGTCTCGGCCACGCCGTCGGCTGCGTCGAGGCCAGCCTCGCGCCCGGTGAGGACGCCGTCGCGGTGCTGCTGCCCGACGATCTGGTGCTCCCGACCGGAGTGCTGGAGACCATGGCGAAGGTTCGCGCCAAGCGCGGTGGCACCGTGTTGTGCGCGATCGAGGTCGACCGCGAGGACATCAGCGCCTACGGCGTCTTCGACGTCGAGGTCGTGCCCGATGCCGCCAACCCGAATGTGCTCAAGGTCAAGGGCATGGTGGAAAAGCCCAAGGCCGAGGATGCGCCGTCGCTGTTCGCCGCGGCGGGCCGCTACATCCTGGACCGGGCGGTCTTCGACGCGCTGCGGCGGATTCCGCGCGGCGCGGGCGGCGAGCTACAGCTCACCGATGCGATCGCGCTGCTGATCGACGAGGGCCATCCCGTCCACGTCGTCGTCCACCGCGGATCTCGACACGATCTTGGAAATCCCGGGGGCTACCTCAAGGCTGCGGTTGACTTTGCGTTGGAGCGGGACGACTACGGGCCGGAACTGCGCCGGTGGTTGGTCGAGCGACTCGGCCTCGCTCCGGGCACGACCGAGGACTAGCGAGCAACTGCACCGCCGAGCGAGCCGGTCGACGCCCGCCGGTTCGACGGAAGAAAGGCGCACTGTGCGTTCGGTGGAGGAGCAGCAGGCTCGGGTGGCAGCTGCCGCGGTTGCGCCGCGACCGGTTCGGGTCGCGATTGCCGAGGCCCAGGGGTTGATGTGCGCGGAGGAAGTGGTCACCGAGCGTCCGCTGCCGGGATTCGACCAGGCCGCGATCGACGGTTATGCGGTGCGCAGCGTCGACGTGCTCGGGCTCGGCGGCGCCGCCAACGGCGAGGACGACGACGATGAGGCCGGCGACGGCGGACGGCCGCGTGAGATCAGCCTGCCGGTGATGGGGCTGATCGAGGCCGGTGCCCGGACGCCCAGCAGGCTTCAGCCCCGGCAGGCGGCCCGAGTGCAGACCGGCGCCCCGATGCCGACCCTCGCCGACGCCGTGCTTCCGTTGCGCTGGACCGACGGCGGCGAATCACGTGTCCGGGTCCTGCGCGGCGTTCGGTCCGGTGCCTACGTGCGGCGCACCGGCGACGACGTGCAGCCCGGCGACGTCGCGGTGCGCGCAGGCGCGATCATCGGCCCGGCCCAGGTCGGTCTGCTCGCCGCGGTCGGCCGCGAGCGGGTGTTGGTGCATCCGCGACCGCGGCTGACGGTGATGTGCGTCGGTGGCGAGCTCGTCGACATCTCGCGTACTCCGGGCAACGGGCAGGTCTACGACGTCAACTCCTATGCGCTGGCGGCCGCGGGACGCGACGCCGGCGCCGAGGTGAACCGGGTCGGCATCGTGCCCACCGATCCTCATCAGTTGCGCGAGGTCGTCGAGGGACAGCTCAGCCGTGCCGAGATCGTCGTGATCGCCGGTGCGGTCGGAGGCGCCGCCGCGGAAGGGGTGCGGACGGTGCTGTCGCAACTCGGGGACATGGAGGTCACCCGGATCGCGATGCATCCCGGATCGGTCCAGGGGTTCGGCCAGCTCGGTCCCGACGGTGTGCCGGTGTTCCTGTTGCCCGCCAATCCGGTCAGCGCGTTGGTCGTATTCGAGGTAATGGTGCGGCCGCTGATCCGGCTGTCGCTCGGCAAGCGCCAGGCGATGCGGCGGATCGTGTCGGCGCGCGCGTTGTCCCCGATCAGTTCCGTCGCCGGCCGCAAGGGCTATCTGCGGGGGCAGCTGATGCGCGACCAGGACACGGGGGAGTACCTCGTGCAGGCGCTCGGCGGCGCGCCCGGCGCCTCGTCGCATCTGCTGGCCACGCTCGCCGAAGCAAACTGTCTGGTGATCGTTCCCAGCGAGGCCGAGCAGATCAGAACCGGCGAGATCGTCGACGTCGCCTTCCTGGCGCAGCGCGGCTGAGCGCACGGCCCAGCGGTGATGAACTTCTTCAGTTCCCGGTCGCAGCACCCCGGGTGGCCGCTGCCGGTGGGCCCGCTGCGGGTACCCGCGGGGCTGGTGCGGCTGCGCCCGGTGCGACTTCGGGATGCGGCGCAATGGAGCAGGATCCGCCTGGCCGACCGTAACCATCTGGAACCCTGGGAACCGTCGACGGACATGAACTGGGAACTGCGGCACTCGGTTTCGGCATGGCCTTCGGTGTGCTCGGGCTTGCGGGCCGAAGCCCGCAAGGGGCGCATGCTGCCGTATGCGATCGAGCTCAACGGCGAGTTCGCCGGTCAGCTGACGATCGGGAACGTCACCCACGGGGCGCTGCGGTCGGCGTGGATCGGGTACTGGGTGGCGAGTGGATCGACCGGCGGTGGGGTCGCGACCGCGGCGCTCGCACTGGGCCTCGACCACAGCTTCGGGCCGGTGATGCTGCACCGCGTCGAGGCCACCGTCCGTCCCGAGAACGCGGCGAGCCGAGCGGTGCTGGCAAAGGCGGGGCTGCGGGAGGAAGGACTGCTGAAGCGCTATCTCGACGTCGATGGGGCGTGGCGCGATCACCTGCTGGTGGCGATCACGGTCGAGGAGATCAACGGCTCGGTCGCGTCCACGCTGGTGCGTGCCGGGCGGGCCTCCTGGACCTGACACGCGTCCTCCGCTGTTACTAATGTGACACGTGTGACGTTTGGTGCTTGTCTCCTGCGAATTACAGGTGTGTAATTGTCTCGGCGCGCCGCTCACGGATGCGCTGGTCACAGACCTAGCCTGATGGGGAAAGGAGCAGGCGCCATGCCAAGCATCCCCCAATCTCTTCTCTGGATCTCGCTCGTCGTGCTTTGGCTCTTCGTGCTTGTTCCGATGTTGATCAGCAAGCGGGACGCGGTTCGCCGCACCAGCGATGTCGCGCTGGCCACCCGCGTGCTCAACAGTGGTGCGCGCACCCGGCTGCGCCGCCGAGGGCCGGCCGCCGGTCATCGCAGTGACCCGGACTGGCAGCCGTCGGAGGAGGACGCCGACGACTACGCCGAGGCGCCGAGCCGCTCGGTGGTGATGGTCGCCGCTGAAGCGAGCAATGCCGACGACGAACCCGACTACCTCGATGTCGACGTGGTCGAGGATTCCGGAGCGTTGCCGGTCGCGGAAGTCCGTGCCGAAGAGCCCCCCGCGCCCGTCGAGAACGACGAACTGACTTTGGATTTCGATGACGAGGCCGATCACGACGAGGTCGATCAGTCGCAGGTGGTCGCCGAGGACGTTCCGCAGGACACCGGCGAGGACACCGGCGTCTACTCGGTGATCGACGACGAGTACGAAGATGGCGGCGAGGACGACGAGACGGGCGAGGAGCCTGCCGCCGAGCACGTCGACGACGCCGACGAGTCATCGCAGGACGACGAGGCGTCTGAGACCGATCCGCGGATCGCCGGCTCGCTGAGCGAGTCGCGGCGCCGTCGCCGGGAGTCGACAACCGCGGCTGCGGTGCAGGCGCGCAAGTACCGGTTCCGCGCCCGCACGATCACGGTGATGTCGGTCCTGATGCTCACCAGCGCCGTCGCGGCGTTCACCTGGTCGTCGACGATGTGGTACGCGACCGTGGCCGTCGCCGCTGTCACGCTGCTGTATCTCGCCTACCTGCGCAGGCAGACCCGGATCGAGGAGCAGGTGCGCCGTCGTCGCGCGCAGCGGATGGCCCGGTCGCGCCTCGGGGTCGAGAACACCTTCGACCGGGAGTCGGACGTAGCGCCGTCACGCCTGCGTAGGCCCGGTGCCGCGGTGCTGGAGATCGACGACGAGGATCCGGCGTTCGAGCACCTCGACTACGTGCCGTTCTCGCGTCATTACGACCTGCCGCGGGCGGCGGGCCAGTAGCCAGACACCGATTTCTGCCGGTGGCCGGGGACTGATAACCTGTACCGGCACCAGGGGCTATGGCGCAGTTGGTAGCGCGACTCGTTCGCATCGAGTAGGTCAGGGGTTCGATTCCCCTTAGCTCCACCATCCAGAACCCGCGTCGACCATCGGTCGGGGCGGGTTTTGTGGTTTCTGGGTCCGGCGAGCAGCCGGCGGTCAGGCCGCGTGGTCTTCGGGTGGTGCGGGGCCACCGGGTTCGGCTGCCGGACTGCTGTTTTCGGGTTCCTCGGGTGGCCGGAGTAGCCG